>NZ_JALGRU010000002.1:0-849744 GCF_022815545.1 Rathayibacter sp. VKM Ac-2928 | reverse complement strand
TTGGCGGTGCGGGAGGCGAGCTTGCCGTAGTCGTCGGCGTTCATGTGGCCGACCTGCCAGGGGCCGTCCATCTCGTTGCCCAGGCACCACATGCGGATGTCGTGCGGCTCCGGCGACCCGTTCGCGATCCGCTGGTCCGCGAGGAACGTGCCGGCCTTCCCGTTCGCGTACTCGAGGACGTCCAGGGCCTCGAGGACCCCGCGGGTGCCGAGGTTCACGGCGTACATGATCTCGCTGCCGGTGAGCTTCGCCCACTTCGCGAAATCGTCCAGGCCGACCTCGTTGGTCTCGAGGGAGTGCCAGGCCAGATCGCGGCGGCGCGGGCGGTCCTCGCGCGGTCCGACGCCGTCCTCCCACCGGTAGCCGGAGACGAAGTTCCCGCCCGGGTAGCGGACGGTGGTCGAGCCGAGCTCCTTGACCAGCTCGACCACGTCCAGGCGGAAGCCGTCCTCGTTCGCGGTGGGGTGCCCGGGCTCGTAGATCCCGTCGTAGACGCAGCGGCCCAGGTGCTCGACGAACGAGCCGAACAGCCGCGGATTCACGGGGGCGACCACCGCGGCCGGGTCGAGGAAGACGCGCGCGGTCGCGGCGGCGGGGGAGGAGGTGGCGGAGGAGTCGGTCATTCGGGGCCCTTCCGAGGCGTCGGCGGGCTCCGGCCGGGCCGGACGGGGTGATCGTCGGCGATCGCCGCCCGCTGTTTCTAACGTTGTACCGTCGATGGTGCTGGCGCGAGCCGCGGGTGTCAAGGCCGCTGCTCCCCGCCGCCGCCCAGTCGTCCTGTGCTCCACTGGGCGGGTGCCCGCCTCCGACGCCTGCTCCGCCCTCGCCGACCGCGTCGACGCCCTCGCCGCCGCCTCGCCCCGCCCCCGCGTCCTGATCGCCGCGGTCGCGCGCGAGGTCGCCGGAATCCGGCCCTGGCCGCTCGGGCTGATCGACCTCGCCTCCGGCGGCAGCAACCGGATCCGCGGCCGCGGCTTCGCCCAGCCCTACGACGACGACACCCGCGGCCAGGCCCGGCACTTCGCCGGGGTGGCCGGCGCGACGCTGCGCCTCGGCGGCCCGATCGCGCACCTCCTGATGCGCACGGCCGGCGGCGATCACCGCGGCACCGCGGACGACCGCCTCACCGGGCGCGCGGTCGAGTGGAGCCGGCTGCTGCGGCACGGCGAGCTGCCGGTCGCCGAGGCCGGCGACTGGATCCGCCGGGAGATCTGCGCCTGCTGACGCGCGGGCGACCTCGCGCCGCGTGAGCCCCCCGCCCCCCTGCCTGCCTCCTCCCTCCTCCGATCGCCGCGCACCCGGGGCCGTCGGGGCCCCCGTGCCAGGCTGGTGACGACGAGAGGGGACGCGATGGACGCGCGCGAGCACGAGGTCCGCCGGCGGATGGACGCCCACGAGCTGTACGTCGACGCCGGCGAGGGCCTCGAGGCGCTCGAGGAGGAGCGGATCCGCGGCAAGGAGCTCGCCCACGCCTACAACGCGACCCGCCCCCGCGAGGTCGACGAGCGCCGGCGCCTGCTGCACGAGCTGTTCGAGGCGGTCGGCGAGGGCGCCTGGGTCGAGCCGCCGGTGAACGTCGCCTACGGCAACCGGGTCCGCCTGGGCGCGGACGTCTACGTGAACTTCGGGCTGACGCTCGTCGACGACGTCGAGGTCGTCATCGGCGACCGGGTGATGATCGCGCCGAACGTCACGATCAGCACCACCGGGCACCCCGTGCACCCGGAGCTGCGCCGCGACGGCACGCAGTTCTCGGCGCCGGTCGTGATCGAGGACGACGTCTGGATCGGCGCGGGCGCGATCCTGCTGCCCGGCGTGGTGATCGGCGCGGGCTCCGTGGTGGCGGCCGGCGCGGTCGTCACGGCGAGCGTGCCGCCGCTGGTCGTCGCGGGCGGCGTGCCGGCGCGGGTGCTGCGGCCGATCGGCGACGAGGACCGCTCCTGGGAGTGGCGGGCGCCGCGCACGCTCGGCTGATCAGGGGACGCGGGCCGGCCGACGGGGGCGTCGGACTCGGCCGGTAGGCTCCGCGGGTGACACGCACCCGACTGGTCCTGCTCGACGTCGACGGCACGCTCCTGGACGAGGGGGTCGTCGCGCCGTCGGTGCGCGAGGCGATCACCGGCGCCCGGAGCAACGGCCATCTCGTCCTCGTCGCGACCGGCCGCTCGCGTCCCGAGATCCCGCAGCAGGTCCTCGACCTCGGCTTCGACGGGGTCGTCTCGGCGGCCGGCGGCTTCGTCGAGCTCGACGGCGTCCTGCTCGAGTCGCGGACGATGGCGCCCGAGGACGTCGAGGCGATCGCCGGCTTCTTCGAGGCGCACCGGATCGCCTACTCGCTGCAGTCCTACGACGATGTCTTCACGAGCGGAGGGGTGGGCGGCGGCTACGGCACCGTCCCGACGGAGGGCATCGCCAAGGCGACCTTCTTCGGCGAGGACGGCACCGCCTTCGCCCTCGTCCGCGAGGGCCTCGGCGACCGCTTCCACGTGATCACCGGCACGATCCCGTCCCTCGGCGACGCCGGTGGCGAGGTCAGCGTCCGCGGCGTCGACAAGGGCAGCGCGCTGGTGCGACTGGCCGAGCGCCTCGGCCACCCGCTGGCCGACACGATGGCGATCGGCGACAGCTCGAACGACGTCGAGATGCTGGCGGCAGCGGGCCTGGGCATCGCGATGGGGAACGCCTCCGCCGCGGCCCTCGCCGCCGCCGACGAGGTCACCGCCTCCGTGCGCGAGGACGGCGTCCTGGCGGCGTTCCGGCGGCACGGCCTGCTCTGAGACCGGCGGGCTGCGCGCCCGTGACTTTGACAATCGTTATCAATAGTCGCTACCGTGTCAGCATCCCGACCGCCCCGCTCCAGACCCAGATCGGCTCACCCGTGAAGACCCGCTCCCTCGCCCTCGTCGCGCTGCTCGGCAGCACCGCGCTCGCCCTCTCGGCGTGCTCCGGCACGGCCTCCTCGACCGGCTCCTCCGGCGCGGAGGGCAAGGTCGCCGTCGTCGCGTCGACCGACGTCTACGGCGACCTGGTCCGGAGCATCGGCGGCGACATGGTCGACGTCACGAGCATCATCGACAGCCCGGACAAGGACCCGCACGAGTACGAGGCGACGGCCCGCGACCAGCTCGCCCTCTCGAACGCGGCGCTCGTGATCGAGAACGGCGGCGGCTACGACGCCTTCGTCGATACCATGATCGACGCCTCCGGCTCGACCGCCCCCGTGATCACCGCCACCGTCGTCGCCGGGCTCGAGGAGGAGCACGACCACGAGGACGAGGGCGCCGACGCCGATCACGACGAGGCCGGCCACGAGCACGCCGAGTACAACGAGCACGTCTGGTACGACCTGTCCGCCGTCCGGGAGATGGTCACGTCGATCGCCGACGAGCTGTCCACGATCGACGCGGACAACGCCGCGACCTACGCCGAGAACGCCGAGGCCCTCGGCGGCTCCCTCGACGCCCTGATCGACCGCGAGGCCGAGCTGAAGGGCACGCTCGGCGGCCGCTCGATCGCCATCACCGAGCCCGTCCCGCTCTACCTGACCGACGCGCTCGGCCTGGTCAACGCGACTCCGGAGGCGTTCAGCGAGGCGGTCGAGGAGGGCACCGACGTCCCCGCGACCACCCTGCAGGAGACGCTCGCCCTCTTCTCCGACGGCACCGTCGACGCGCTCGTCTTCAACGAGCAGACCGAGAGCTCGCAGACCCAGGCCGTGCTCGACGCGGCGGAGTCGGCCGGCGTCCCGACCGTCGGCGTCACCGAGACGCTGCCCGAGGGCGACGATTACGTGACCTGGATGACCGCCAACCTCGACGCCCTCGAGGGAGCCCTCTCGTCGTGACGCCACCCTCCTCGACCCCATCCGGTCCGTCGTCAGCGCCCGCCTCCTCGGAGGCGGGCCTTTCGGCGTCCGTGCTGCAGCTGCGCGGCGCCGGCCTGCGCTTCGGCGACCGCGAGCTCTGGGGCGGCGTCGACCTCGACGTGCGGGCCGGCGAGTTCGTCGCGGTGCTCGGCGCCAACGGCTCCGGCAAGACCAGCCTCCTCCGCGCGGTCCTCGGCCAGCAGCCGCTCAGCAGCGGCGAGCTGCGCGTCCTCGGCGAGCCCGTGCACCGCGGCAACCGCCGCATCGGCTACATCCCGCAGCAGAAGCTCGCCGACGAGGGGACCCCGCTGCGCGCCCGCGACCTGATCGGCCTCGGCATCGACGGCCACCGCTTCGGCCTGCCGCTGCCGTCGCGCTCGCGTCGCGCGCAGGTCGACGCTCTGCTCGCCTCCGTCGGCGCCACCGACTACGCCGACGCGCCGATCGGCAGCCTCTCCGGCGGCGAGCAGCAGCGCGTCCGGGTCGGCCAGGCGCTCGCCGGCGACCCGGCCCTGCTGCTCTGCGACGAGCCGCTGATCGCCCTCGACCTCGCGCACCAGCGCGCGGTCAGCGAGCTGATCGACCGGCACCGGCGCGAGCGGAACCTCGGCGTGCTCTTCGTCACCCACGACGTGAATCCGGTGCTCGGGATGGTCGACCGGGTGCTCTACCTGGCCGGCGGCCGCTTCCGGATCGGCACCCCCGACGAGGTGCTGCGCTCCGAGGTGCTCAGCGAGCTCTACGACGCGCCGGTCGACGTGATCCGCGCGCGCGGCCGCGTCATCGTGGTCGGCGCCCCCGACCACTCGCACGTGCACGAGCACGAGGAGGAGCGCGCATGACCGACGACGTCTGGTCGCAGATCTTCGACTTCTCCGATTACGGCGCGCTGCTCGCGCTGCTGCTGAACTCCGTGATCGCGGGCGCCGTCCTCGGCGTCGTCGGCGGGCTGATCGGCGTCTTCGTGATGTCGCGGGACATGGCCTTCGCCGTGCACGGGATCAGCGAGCTGTCCTTCGCAGGCGCCTCGGCCGGGCTGCTGCTCGGCGTCGGCGTGGTGCAGGGCTCGATCGTCGGCTCGCTGGTCGCGGCGCTGCTGATCGGGCTGCTCGGCTCGCGCGCCCGCGACCGCAACTCGATCATCGCCGTGCTGATGCCGTTCGGCCTGGGCCTCGGGATCCTCTGCCTCGCGCTGTACCCGGGGCGGAGCGCGAACAAGTTCGGCCTGCTCACCGGGCAGATCGTCGCGGTCGACGACCCGCAGCTGGGCTGGCTGATCGCGATCTCGGTCGTCGTCGTGATCGGGCTCGCGCTGATCTGGCGTCCGCTGACCTTCGCGAGCGTCGACGCCGACGTGGCGGCCGCGCGCGGCATCCCGACCCGGGCGCTCTCGATCGTGTTCATGCTGCTGCTCGGCCTCGCCGTGGCGGTGTCGGTGCAGATCGTCGGCTCGCTGCTGGTGCTCGCGATCCTGGTGACGCCCGCGGCCGCGGCGCTGCGGATCTCCGCGTCGCCGGTGCTCGTGCCGCTGCTCAGCGTGCTCTTCGCCGTCGGTGCGCTGGTCGGCGGGATCCTGCTCGCGCTCGGCGGCTCCGTGCCGATCAGCCCCTACGTGACCACGATCTCGTTCACGATCTACGTCGTCTGCCGGATCATCGGCCGCAAGGGCGTGCGGCGGCCCTCGCGCCGGCGCTCGCCGGTCGCGGTCGGGGCGGGGGTATAGCGTGGCGCGGGTCGTGAAACGGGAAGGCGGACCGGTGGTCAAGCGGAACACGTGGCAGCGCGAGGCCGTGCGCGAGGCGCTCACTCAGCGCGAGGACTTCGTCAGCGCCCAGGGGCTGCACAGCGCCCTGCACGCCTCGGGCTCGCCGATCGGCCTGGCGACGGTCTACCGCGCGCTGTCCGACCTCGCGGTCGAGGGCGAGGCCGACTCGCTGCAGTCGCCGGACGGCGAGAGCCTCTACCGCGCCTGCACCCCGGGCACCCACCACCACCACCTGATCTGCCGGCGCTGCGGGCTGACCGTCGAGATCGCCGCGGACGCGGTGGAGACCTGGGCGCACAGCGTCGCGGCGCAGAACGGCTTCACCGACGCGCACCACGTCGTGGACGTCTTCGGGCTGTGCGCGGAGTGCACGCGGGCGGTCGCCGCGGCGGAGTGACGCCGCCGGCCCCGGGCTCGAGGGTCCGGTCGCGGCTCAGGCCGGCAGGAAGATCCCGGCCGCCCGGTCCTTGACGACGGCGCCGGCCGGCAGCACCCGCCCGCTCATCGCGAGGTAGACGCCCGGCGGCAGCAGCTGCACCGCCGCGACGGCCGCGCCGAGGTTGAAGGCGGCGTCGCTGTCGCGCATCCGCGCGGGCTGCATCGCGCCGGTCAGCACGACGACCCGGTCGCGGACCGCGCCGAGCGCCTCGGCGGTGAGCGTCATCGTGTCGGTGCCGTGGGTGAGGACGATGCGGTCCTCCTCCGCCGAGAGCACGCGCTCGCGGATCAGCGCGCGGTCGGCGTCGTCGAGGTCGAGGCTGTCCTTCCGCAGGACCTCCTCGACGCGGAACTCGAGCGTCGACAGCACGGGCTCGAGCAGGCGCGGGATCGTCGGCGCCCCGATCTCGAGCTCGCCCGCGAGCGAGTACTCCTTGTCGATGGTTCCGCCGGTGGTGAGGACGAGGATGCGGTCTGACACCCGATCAGACTAGGCCGGGCCTCCGACACGGCACATCCGTGCGGTTCGGGCGCTGCCGGGCACTCCGGCCCGCTCGATCGGGAACGATGGGGGGATGGCCTCCTCCACTCCGTCCCTGATCCGCACCGGCGCCAAGGTCCTCCTCGGCTCCGCCCTCGTCTTCGCGGGCGTCAGTCACCTGACCCGCGCGCGCGAGGAGTTCCAGGCGCAGGTGCCGGAGTGGGTGCCGCTGGACAAGGACACGGTCGTGCTCGCGTCCGGCGTCGTGGAGATCGGCCTCGGCGCCTCGCTGGTGCTCGCGCGCCGCCGGGCGCCGCTGGTGGGCGCGGCGGCGGCCGCCTTCTTCACCGCGATCTTCCCGGGCAACGTCTCGCAGTACCTCACGAAGACCAGCGCGTTCGGCCTCGACACCGATCGCAAGCGTGCCGTCCGGCTGGTCTTCCAGCCGCTGCTGGTGGCCTGGGCGCTCTGGTCGACGCGCCGGCCGCAGCGCTGATCGGCGCTGCTCCCGCAGAACATCGGCTGAGAGCACGTCTCATCGCCGATCGCCGATGACGCGGCCTCTCAGCTGATGTTCTGCTCGCCGTCCGGCTCCAGCAGCGGTGCCAGCAGCTCCTCGATCGCTCGCCGGGCCCCCGCGGCGTCGCCCGCGGCGATCGACTCGACCAGCAGGGAGTGCTCGCGGGCGTGCCGGTCCTCCTCGCCGACGACGTCGTCCTGCAGCACCGTCTCGAAGAGGCCGGTCAGCCCGTCGTAGAGCTCGAGGAACAGCGCGTTGTGCGTGGCGGCGACGACCGCGCGGTGCAGCGCGGTGTCGGTCGCGGTCCGCTCGGCGAGGTCGTGTCCCTCCCAGGAGCGGGTGCGCGCGGCGAGCAGCGCCTGCAGCGTCTCGACGTCCTCCGCGGTCCGGCGCTCGGCCGCGAGGGCCGCGGTCGCCCCGTCGATCGCGAAGCGCAGCTCCAGGCCGTCGCGCCGCTCGGCGCTCGGCAGCCGCCTCCGGAGCGACGTGGTGAGCTGCGAGCGCGCGATCACGAAGGTGCCGCGCCCCTGCTCCCGCCGCACCAGCCCCGACTGCACGAGCGTCTGCACCGCCTCGCGCACGGAGTTCCGCCCGGCGCCGCTCCAGCGCACCAGCTCCGGCTCCGTCGGGATCCGCGCGCCGACGGCCCACCGGCCGGAGCGGATCTCCTCGTGGAAGAGCGCCGTGACGTGGTCGATGACGCTCTCGCGGCGGAACGGCTCCGGTGTGCGGAGGTCGACCGATCGGGGCTCCGGCGCGCTAGGCTCGGTGGGATTCATCCCATCATCCTACCCAGGGCAGGCCGCCATGACGTCCACCGTCGTCACCCCGCAGAGGACCGCGCTCCTCGCACTCGCCGCGATCGTGATGACGGCGCTCAACCTCCGGACGGCCGTCACCGGCTTCAGCCCGCTGCTCGAGACGATCGGCGCCGACCTCGGCTTCGGCCCCTCGCTCTACGGCGCGTTCGGCACCATCGTCACCGCGTCCTTCGCCGTCTTCGGCGTGGTCGCCGCCGCGGCCGCCCGCCGCTTCGGCCTCGAGCGCACGCTCGCCGTCGCGACGCTGATGACCACCGCGGGCCTGGTGCTCCGTGCGCTGAGCCCGAGCCCGCTCGCGCTGGTGCTCTCCTCCGTCGTCGCCTTCGCCGGAGTGGGCACCTCGAACGTCCTGATCGTGCCGATCGTGAAGCGCTACTTCGCCGACCGGCTGAAGACCATCAGCTCGCTCTACCTCGCGCTGCTGCAGACCGGCCAGTTCGTCGCCCCGCTGGTCGCCGTCCCGCTCGCCTCGGCCCTCGACTGGCGCTTCGCCGTCGGCGTCTGGGCGGCGCTGACCGCCGTCGCCTGCCTGCTCTGGGCGGCGCTCGCCCGGCGCAGGGAGGCCGGCACCGCCGCGGCCGCCGCGCCCACCCGGCTCGCCGGCGCCTGGCGCACCCGCCTGCTCTGGGCGATGGTGCTGATGCTCGGGATGACCGCGCTGAACACCTACGCGATCATCACCTGGCTGCCGACGATCCTCGTCGACGCCGGCGCGGACCCGGCCCAGGGCGGGGCGCTGCTCGCCCTCTTCTCGATCTTCGGCCTCGGCGCGGCCTTCGTCGTCCCGCCGCTGACCCTCGGGATGCGGAACCCCTCGATCGTGGTCGTCGTCTGCGTCGCGCTGCTCGCCGTCGGCTACGTCGGCCTGCTGGTCGCGCCGCTGGCCGGCGCCGTCGCCTGGGTGGTCTGCCTGGGTCTGGGCGTCAGCACCTTCCCGATGACGCTCACGCTCGTCAACGCCCGGACCCGCAGCACGGCCGGCTCCTCGGTGCTCTCCGGGGCGACGCAGGGCCTCGGCTACGCGCTCGCCTGCGCCGGGCCGCTGCTGATCGGCCTGCTCTACGAGGCGCAGGGGAGCTGGACCGGCTCGTACGTCCTGCTGCTGGCGAGCCTCGTGGTGCTGCTGCTCAGCGGACTCGCGGCGAGCCGGCCGCGCTTCCTCGAGGACGAGGCCGCGGCGCGCTGACCTCCGCGAGCTCCACCTCCGCCGGCTCCACCTCCGCCAGCGCCAGCGCCGCGATCACCCGGCTCAGCCCGAAGCGCCAGGCGCTCTCGACGTCGCCGCCGAGGGTGAACGCCCCGTTGATCTCCATCCCGATGAAGCCGGTGCTCCAGGCGGTGAGGGTGCGCGCGGCCTCGAGCGCGTGCTCCTGGCCCGCGAGCCCGGCGGCGACGCGGAGGACGGAGGCGCTCGCCGCGTCCCGGAACTGCTGCCGGGCCACCGGGGTACCGGGCGCCGGCGCCATCACCAGGAGGAAGGCGGCGGGCCGCTCGCGGCCGAACGCGCGGAAGGCGCCGGCGAGCTCGGCGGCGTCCTCGATCGGCTCGACGCGCGCGGCGAGCTCGCCCAGCGTCGCCTCGGCGACCAGGCGCAGCAGGGGGTCGCGGCCCTCGACCCGCTTGTAGAGCGAGGGGGCGCGCACGCCGACGCGCTGCGCGACGGCCTGCATCGTCACGCCGGCGAGCCCCTCCTCCTCCAGGATCTGGGCGGCGGCGCGGACGATCGCGTCGAGGGAGGTGCGCTCGGGAGTGGGCATGCTCTCCACTATAGCTATTGACAGTAGCCATGATGGCTAGGTACCGTAGCCATCATGGAACTCGCCCCCCACCTCCGCCGCATCGGCTCGGACATCGTCGCCGCCTACCTCGTCCACACGCCCGAGGGCGTGACCCTCATCGACGCCGGCCTGCCCCGGCTCTGGCCCGAGCTGCTCGCCGAGCTGGCGGCGATCGGCCGCTCCGTCGACGACGTCAGGGGAGTCGTGCTCACCCACGGCGACTCCGACCACATCGGCTTCGCCGAGCGGCTCCGGCGCGAGCACGGCGTGCCCGTCTTCGTGCACGAGGCCGACGCCGAGCGCGCGAAGGGCGGGAAGAAGCCCGCGAACGGGAAGCAGTCGATGAAGATCGGCGCACTGGTCGGCTTCCTCGGCTACTTCCTGCGGAAGGGCGGCGCGCGCGTGCCCCCGCTGACCGAGGTCGTGACGGTGCGGGACGGCGAGACGCTCGACCTCCCGGGTGCTCCGCGGATCATCGGACTGCCCGGCCACTCCGCCGGCAGCATCGCGGTGCACGTGCCGATCGCCGACGCCGTGTTCGTCGGCGACGGCCTCACGACGCGCCACGTGCTGACCGGCGCGACCGGGCCGGCTCCCGCGCCGTTCACCGACGAGCCGGAGCAGGCGCTCGCCTCGCTGCAGCACCTGCTGCCCACCGGTGCCACCTGGGTGCTGCCCGGCCACGGCGCGCCGTGGGGCGGGGGAGTGGCGGCCGCGGTGGCGGCGGCGACCCGCGCCTAGGCGGAGCGCGCGGGGGCGTGTCGAGCGGCGGAGCCGCTTCGCGTCCCGGTGGTGAGAAAGAGGACGCGGAGACGGCTCACTTCATGCTGGTCGAGTAGCCCCGCAGGGGCGTATCGAGACCCGACGTCCCCAGCAGGGCGGGTCTGCAGACTCAGCTTCTGACGCAGGTGGATCTCGATACGTCCGCTGCGCGGCCTACTCGATCAGCATGCGCTTCCCCCTGCCCGCGAGGTGATCGCCGGAGGCGCCCCCTCCGCTCGCTAGGACGCGGGGACCAGGTTCCAGCGCGCCGTCAGCAGCTCGACGCCCTTGTCGAACGTCGTCGACCACGCCGTCGCGTCGTGCGCGCTGTCCGGCACCTCGAGGTAGGTGGTGTCCATCCCGGCGGCCTGCGCGGCGGCGTGCAGGGTCTGCACTCCGGCGAGGAACGAGGTGTCGTTCGCGCCGACGCCGAAGACCGCGAACGAGTCCTTGTAGGGCGCGTTCTTCGCGAGGATCGCCGCGGGCTTGGCCGCCTCGTACGCCGCCGCGTCGCCGCCGAAGCCCTGCTGGATGGTGGTCGCGTCGTCGCCGAGCGTCGGGGCGAGCTCGCCGGACGCGTCGACGATGTTGCCGAAGAGCTGCGGGTAGCCGGCGCCGAGCTGGATCGCGCAGGTGCCGCCCTGCGAGAGGCCGCCGATCGCCCAGTCGTGCGCGTCGCCGAGGACCGGGAGGTTGGCGCGGATCCAGTTCGGCACGTCGACGGTGAGGTAGGTCGCTGACTTCCCGAGCGGCGAGTCGACGCACATCGGGTTCGCCGTCGGGTCGCCGAGCTGGTCGGGCGAGACCACGATCGGCGCGAGGCCGGCGTGCGCGGCCGCGTAGGTGTCCAGGGTCTGCTGCAGGTGCTCGACGGCGAGCGGGTCGGACGGCGAGCCCGGCTGGCCGGAGAGCATCACCATCACGGGCAGCAGCGGCGGGTTCTCGGTCAGCGCGGCCGGCGGGAGGTAGACGACGGCGTCGCGGGCGGGGAAGCCGGACTGCGTCGCGGGGATCGCCACGTTCGTGACGCTGCCCGCGGTCGGCATGCCCGCCGGGGCGGTCCAGGTGTCGAGCGAGGCGTGGTCGCCGGCGGGTGTCGCGATCGGCTCGGCCACCGTCGGGTAGGCGCTGATGCCGAGGAGGCTGCGGACGGTGGGGTACTGGCCGAAGTCGATGTTGACGGTCATCGCCGCGGTCGCCACGACGAGGACCCCGACGAGCGCCGAGGCCAGCACCCGCCGTCTGCGCCGGTGCGCGAGGGCGTGGCCGAGGGCGAGCAGCGCCACGGCGAGTCCGCCCAGGCCGAGCCCGATCCAGACGCGGGTGACGGGCGTGAAGTCGACGCCGAAGGGGCCGCCGGTGCCGCCGAGTAGACCGCCGAGCGCCCAGCCGACCAGCAGGCCGAGGAGCAGGACCGCCGCTGCCAGCGCCAGGCGGCGGCGGCGTCCGCGGCGGGCCGAGCGCGCGAAGGCGAGGACCAGCAGGAGCAGGGCGAGACCCGAGACCGCGTAGACGGCGATCACCACCGGACCGGAGACGAGGCTGAGCCCGAGGAGTGTGTTCATGGGGTCGATCCGGTCGTCGAGGGGCGGGGTCGCGCGGGGCGCGGCGGCGGTCAGTCTGGCGCCGACGTCTGGGTGCGCTCTGGATGATCGCTGGACGGATCGAGAGGCTGGCGGGGCTCCTCCCCAGCCGCTCGTTCTGCGATGCTCCCACCGACCGGGCGCAACCCCGCGCGGCGCGCCTCCGCCGCCGCCTACCGTGGAGATGCAGCAAGCCGCCTCCGGCGCCCTCACGAAGGAGCTCGACCATGACGCAGAACCTCCGCACCCCCGCCTCCGGAGCCCGCGCATGAGCCGCGGCGTCGCCGTCGTCACCGGTGGCACCGCCGGTCTCGGCCGCGCCACCGTCCGCGAGCTGGCCTCGCGCGGCTGGGACGTCGCCGTGCTCGCCCGCGGTGAGGACGGACTCGCGGCCACTCTGGCCGAGATCGAGCAGGCCGGCCGCCGTGGTCTGACCATCCCGACCGACGTCGCCGACCGCGAGGCGGTCGAGTCGGCGGCCGACCGCATCGAGGCCGAGCTCGGGCCGATCGAGCTCTGGGTCAACGACGCGATGGTCGGCGTCTTCGGCGAGTTCCTCTCGACCGACCCGGCCGACTTCGAGCGCGCCGTCGCGGTGAACTTCTTCGGCTTCGTCAACGGCACCCGCGCGGCGCTCTCGCGGATGACTCCGCGCGGCCGCGGCCACGTCATCCAGGTCGGCTCGGCGCTCGCGCACCGGGGCATCCCGCTCCAGGCCGCGTACTGCGCCTCGAAGTTCGGCGCCCGCGGCTTCACCGAGGCGGTCACCGCCGAGCTCCTGCACTCCAAGAGCAGGATCAAGCTGTCCGAGGTCGACATGCCGGCGCTCAACACCATCCAGTTCAACTGGGTGAAGTCGCAGCTGCCGCACCACCCGCAGCCGGTGCCGCCGATCTACGAGCCCGAGGTCGGCGCGATCGCGATCGCCGACGTCGCCGACAAGCCGCGCCGCCGCACCTGGGTCGGCGAGCCGACCGCGGGCACCATCCTGGGCGACCGCTTCGCCGGCGCCTTCATGGACTGGTACCTGGCCCGCAGCGCCTTCGACGGACAGCAGGCGCCGGACAAGAAGGAGCCGATGCTCCCGAACAACGTCTACGAGCCGGTCCCGGGCGACCACGGCGCCCGCGGCCTCTTCAGCGACCGCGCGCACACGATGACGCCGCAGATCTGGATGATCCGCCACCGCGCCGCGAGCTACGCCGGTGCGGCCGTGCTCGGCGCGGCCGGCCTGGTCGGCGCGGTCGCGGCCCTGCGGAGGAAGTGACGTGGTCGACGCCGTCGTCGTCGGCTCCGGCCCCAACGGGCTCTCCGCCGCGGTCACCCTCGCCCGCGCCGGGCTCTCGGTCGCGGTCTACGAGCGCAACGAGACCCTGGGCGGCGGCGCTCGGACCGCCAAGCTGACGCTGCCCGGCTTCCACCACGACATCGGCTCGGCCGTGCACCCGATGGCGCTCGCCTCCGGGTTCTTCCGCCGGTTCCAGCTCGACCGGCGGATCGACCTGCGGCTGCCCGAGATCTCCTACGCGCACCCGCTCGACGGCGGCCGCTCGGGCATCGCCTACCGCGACCTCGAGCGGACCGCCGCGGCGCTGGGGCGCGACGGTGCGGCGTGGCGCTCCCTGATGGGTCCGCTCGCGGAGCGCGCCGACCGCGTCGCGGGCTTCACCAACGACGCCCTGCTGAAGATCCCGACCGACCCCTCGGTGCTGCTCCGCTTCGGCCTGCGCGTGCTCGAGCAGGGCTCGCCGCTCTGGAACGCGCGGTTCCGCGAGGAGGTCGCGCCCGCCATGTTCGCGGGGGTCGCGGCGCACGCGATCCGGCCGATGCCGAGTCCGTCCACGGCCGCCGCGGCGCTCGCGCTCGGCTCCTACGCGCACGCGCGCGGCTGGCCGGTGCCGATCGGCGGCAGCCAGGCGATCGTCGACGCGATGGCGGACGACCTCCGCGCTCACGGCGGCACCATCGAGACCGGAGTGGAGATCACCTCGCTCTCCCAGCTGCCGAGCGCGCGCGCCGTGCTGCTCGATCTCACGCCGAGGGCGCTCCTCGCGCTCGCCGGCGACCGCCTGCCCGGCCCGTACGCGTCGGCGCTGGCGATGTTCCGCTACGGCAACGGCGTCGCCAAGGTCGACTTCGCGCTCGACGGACCCGTCCCCTGGACCGACCCGGAGCTCGCCGGGGCCGGCACCCTGCACGTCGGCGGCACCCGCGCCGAGATCGCCGCGGCCGAGCGCGACGTCGTCCAGGGACGGCACAGCGAGAACCCGTACGTGCTCGTGGCGCAGCCCTCGGTGCTGGACCCGACCCGCGCGCCGGAGGGCAAGCAGGTCCTCTGGGCGTACACGCACGTGCCGCGCGACTCGCCGGCGCACCAGCGCGAGGCGATCACCGCCCAGATCGAGCGTTTCGCCCCGGGCTTCCGCGACCGCGTCCTCGCCGTGTCCTCGATGACGGCCCGCGACATGCAGGCCTGGAATCCCAACTACATCGGCGGCGACATCGCGGCCGGAGCGGCGAGCGTCGCGCAGCTGCTCTCGCGGCCGATCCCCTCCTCCGACCCGTGGCGCACGCCCGCGAAGGGGCTCTACCTCTGCTCGTCCTCGACGCCGCCCGGCCCGGGCGTGCACGGGATGGCCGGCTGGCACGCCGCCCGCAGCGCGCTCCGGCACGAGTTCGGGATCCGGCGGGCGCCCGATCTGTCGCCCTCACCCGATCGGACCCGCTCGTCCGATCTGGCACCCTGAGGGTCGGGCGGCACGACCCGCCCGACCCCGCCCTCACGACTAGGAGCCCGCGATGTCCCGCAACACCCGCGTCTTCCACTGCCCGCCCGAGTCCGTCTTCGCCGTCTTCGCGTCCGGCTGGCTCTTCCCCTCGTGGGTCGTCGGCTCGTCCCGGATGCGCCGGGTCGGCCGCGACTGGCCGCACGTCGGCTCGAAGCTGCACCACTCCTTCGGCGTCTGGCCGCTGGTGATCGACGACGAGACGACGGTCCTGGAGTGGGACCCGTCGAGCCGCTTCATCATCCAGGCGGCCGGCTGGCCGATGGGCGAGGCGCGCGTCCGCCTCGAGGTGGAGCCGCACCGCGACGGCTGCAGGGTCCGCATCCACGAGACGGCGGTGAAGGGCCCCGGCACGCTCATCCCGAAGCCGCTGCTGCACTCGTTCCTCTGGGTGCGCAACATCGAGACCCTGCGCCGGCTCGCGCACATGGCGGAGGCGGGCGCCAACGGCCGCACCCTGCCGCCGGCAGCGCTGGCCTCGCCGAAGGACCGCGCGGGGCTCGACTCGCCGAAGCACGTCCTGCCGCGGCTGCTCGGAACCGTCGCCTCGATCGCCGTCGGCTCCCTCGCCCTGCGGGCCGCCCTGGCCGTCGCGCGCCGCGCCCGGAGCTGAGGTACGGGGCGGCTCCCGGGAGCCGCCCCGCCCCGGTCAGACGATGCGCTCGACGAGCCGGACGTGGTGCACGGCCACGCGGGTCGGCTCGCCGGCGAAGGCGGCCTCGCGCTCAGGAGAGGCGAGGTAGGCCTTCTCGATCTCGGCGAACGCCTCCGCGTCGCCCGGAGTGCTGACGGCCCAGACGAACTCGTTCACCTCGCGGTCGGCGAAGGCGAACTCGATCGTGAAGCCGTGCGCGGCGCGGGCGGGGACGATCTTCGCGCGGTACCAGGCCAGGAAGTCGTCCATCACCCCGTCGACGAGCTCGTAGCGGCGGAGCTGGACGGTGCGGTTCTCGGAGGCGCTCATGCCCTCGACGGTACCGGGCCGAGTCGTGCCGGGCTGCGCGCTACGCTCGCCCTTGTCGTCCCGGCGCCCGCCCCGCCGCACCCGTCCCCGCAGGAGGCCGCCCTGGATCCCCGCCGTCAGCGCGCGATCGCCCTCCTCGTCGCGGGCTGCTTCTTCATGGAGAACCTGGACGCGACGATCGTCACCACCGCGGCGCCCGCGATCGGCGCCGACCTGGGCGTCGACTCCGCCGCCGTCGCGATCACCGTCACCGCGTTCCTGCTCACCGTCGCGGTGCTGATCCCCGCCTCCGGCTGGCTGAGCGAGCGCTTCGGCGTGCGCCGGGTCTTCACGACCGCGATCGCGGTGTTCACGCTCGCGTCGCTGCTCTGCGCGCTCAGCCCGACCCTGCCGCTGCTCGTGGCGGCCCGCGTGCTGCAGGGCGTCGGCGGCGCGCTGATGGTGCCGGTCGGCCGGCTCGCGGTGCTGCGCGTGACGCCGCGGGAGGGGATCATCCGCGCCATCGCGATCCTGGTCTGGCCGGGCCTGGTCGCGCCGATCCTGGCGCCGTTCCTCGGCGGGCTGCTGACGACCTACGCCTCCTGGCACTGGATCTTCCTGATCAACCTGCCGCTGGGCGTCGTCGCCTTCGTGATCGCGCGGCGGATCATCCCGGCCGGCGTCGAGGCCTCACCGCCTCCGCTGGACGTCGTCGGCCTGCTCCTGGTCGCGGTCGGACTCGGCGCGCTGGTCGGCGCGACCGGCTTCGTGACCGGAAGCGGCTCGGACACCGTCGCGCTCGGCCTGGCCGTGACCGGCGCCCTCGTCACCGCCGTCGCGGTGCGGCACCTGCGCCGCACGCCGCACCCGCTCGTGCCGCTGGACGCCTTCCGCTTCTCGACGTTCCGGGTGGCGAACGCGAGCGGCTCGCTCTACCGGGCGACGATCAACGCGGTGCCGTTCCTGCTGCCGCTGCTCTTCCAGGACGCCTTCGGCTGGAACGCGGTGCAGGCCGGCTCGATCGTGCTCGCGCTCTTCGTCGGCAATCTGGCGATCAAGCCGGCGACGACCTGGCTCCTGCACACGGTCGGCTTCCGCGGGGTGCTCGTCGCGGCGAACGTCGTCGGCATCGCCTGCATGGTCGCGATGGCGTTCCTCGATCCCGGTGTGCCCGTCCCGCTGATCGTGGCGCTGCTGGTGCTCAGCGGTGTCGCGCGCTCGGCCGGCTTCACCGCCTACAACACGGTCACCTTCGCCGAGGTGGCGCCCGAGGGGATGTCGGGCGCGAACACCCTCAGCGCGACGACTCAGCAGATCGCCGCGGGCTTCGGCGTCGCCGCCGGCGGCATCGCGCTGGCCGCGGGTGCCGCGTTCGGCCCCGGCCTCGTCCCCTACCGCTTCGCCTTCCTGACGCTGGCCGTCCTGACCCTCGTCCCCCTGATCGCCGCCGCCCGCCTCCCCCACGACTCCGGCAGCACCCTCACGCGCTGACCCCTCCCGCGAGATGCCACTTGTGTGCTCGTTCTGCGGCGTGTCGCGCTCATAAGTGGCATCTCGCGGAGGGGATCAGAGGTGCAGAGGGGTCAGAGGTGCAGGGCCAGGCCGTCGAGGATGTCGTGGGCCGTCGTCGTGACCGACGTCACGGCGGGGGAGGCCTCCTGGACGGCGCGGAGGACCTCGGACCAGATGGCGGCGCCGGCGCCGAGGACGTCCTCGCGGCCGGCGCGGACGTAGGGGAGGACGGCTGTCGCGGCAGGGGAGAGCGCGGCGAGCTCGTCGCAGGCGGCGAGGACGTCGCGGATCGGCAGGGTCGCCTCGAGCGCGTCGCGGTCGTAGGCCTCGACACGGAGGACGTGCGCGGTGACCGTGAGGACCGTCGCCGCGACTCCGACGACACTGCGCGCGGCCGAGAGGTCGACGGGGGAGGCGGCCAGTGCGCGGCGGACGTCAGCGCGGATCGCGGCGCGCTGCTCCGCGGTCGGCGCGCCCCCGCCGGCGCGGTGGCGCTCGGTGAGCCGGACGCTGCCGACGTCCATCGAGTGCGCCTGCTCGGGTTCCGCTCCACCCAGCACCAGCTCCGTCGAGCCGCCGCCGAGGTCCACGACCAGGACGGGCCGGGGCGCGTCGACGGCCGAGAGCGCACCGCGGAAGGAGAGGGCCGCCTCCTCCTCGCCGCTGATCGTCTGGGGGCGGGAGCCGATGATCCGCTCGACCGCGACGAGGAAGTCCTCGCGGTCCGCCGCGTCGCGGGTCGCGGAGGTGGCGACGAAGCGCACGCGCTCGGCCCCGGCCTCGCGGACCAGCTCGGCGTACTCGCGGGTCACGGCGAGGGTCCGCTCGAGCGCCTCCGGGTCGAAGCGGCCGGTGCGGTCCACGCCGTGGCCGAGCCGGACGAGCTCGGTGCGGCGGAGGACGTCGACGAGGCGGCCGTCCTCGACGTCCGCGATCAGGAGCCGGAGGGAGTTGGTGCCGCAGTCGAACGCGGCCACGCGGGTGGCGGTCATGCCGACAGTCTGCCCGGCGGCCCCGCCGCTAGATTGGCAGGGACGAGCCGAAGGAGCCCCCGTGCACGAACACCACGTCCGCGTCCACCGCAGCGACGAGGACCTCCCGCGCCACGGGCAGCTCGCCCACGCCCTGGCCGAGGTCGCCGCCGATCCCGTCGAGGTCGAGGCCGAGGTCGCCGAGATGGTCGTCAACCGCGTCATCGACAACGCCGCCGTCGCCGCCGCGTCGCTGGTGCGCCGCCCCGTCGTCGCCGCGCGCTCGCAGGCGCTCGCCCACCCCGCGTCCATCGGCGGCGAGGGCGCGACGGTGTTCGGCGTCGACCCGGGCCGCCGCGTCTCGCCCGAGTGGGCGGCCTGGGCGAACGGCGTCGCCGTCCGCGAGCTCGACTACCACGACACCTTCCTCGCGGCCGAGTACTCGCACCCCGGCGACAACATCCCGCCGCTGGTCGCCGTCGCCCAGCACGCGGGCATCGACGGCGCCCGGCTGGTCCGCGGCATCGTCACCGGCTACGAGGTCCAGGTCGACCTCGTCCGCGCGATCAGCCTGCACCGGCACAAGATCGACCACGTCGCGCACCTCGGCCCCTCGGCCGCGGCCGGACTCGGCACGATGCTCGGCCTCGACGTCGCCGTCATCGAGCAGGCGATCGCCCAGGCGCTGCACACCACCACCGCCACCCGCCAGTCGCGCAAGGGCGAGATCTCGAGCTGGAAGGCGTACGCCCCCGCCTTCGCCGGCAAGGCCGCCATCGAGGCCGTCGACCGGGCGATGCGCGGCGAGACCAGCCCGTCGCCGATCTACGAGGGCGAGGACGGCGTGATCGCCTGGCTGCTCGACGGCCCCGACGCGTCCTACGACGTGCCGCTGCCGGACGCCGGCGAGGCCAAGCGCGCGATCCTCGACACATACACGAAGGAGCACTCGGCCGAGTACCAGGCGCAGGCGCTGATCGACCTGGCCCGCCGCCTGCACCACGCGCACCCCGAGGCCGCGGACCCCGAGCTCGTCGAGCGGATCGTCCTGCACACCTCGCACCACACCCACTACGTGATCGGCTCCGGCGCGAACGACCCGCAGAAGTACGACCCGACGGCGTCCCGCGAGACGCTCGACCACTCCGTGCCGTACATCTTCGCGGTCGCGCTGCAGGACGGCGCCTGGCACCACGAGCGCAGCTACGCCCCCGAGCGCGCCGCCCGCCCCGACACCGTCGCGCTCTGGCAGCGCACGACGACGGAGGAGGACGCGGAGTGGACCCGCCGCTACCACTCGACCGACCCGGCGGAGAAGGCGTTCGGCGCGCGCGTCGAGATCCTGCTCACCGACGGCACGACGATCGTGGACGAGATCGCGGTGGCGGACGCGCATCCGCTCGGCGCGCACCCGTTCACGCGCGAGCAGTACGTCGCGAAGTTCCGCACCCTCGCCGCCGACGTCCTCGAGGAGCCCGAGATCGAGCGCTTCCTCGACCTCGCCCAGCGCCTGCCCGAGCTGACGGCGGACGAGGTCGCCCGCCTGACGATCGTCGCAGCGCCCGGCGTCCTCGCCTCCGTCGAGTCCCCCCGCGGCCTCTTCTGACCACGTCCCCCTCCCCTCCCGCGAGATGCCACTTGTGCGCGCGACACGCCGTGAAAAGCGTGCACAAGTGGCATCTCGCGGAAGAGGTCAGAGCAGGGAGTCCGTCAGGTGGTCCGGGGTGCCGAAGCGGTGGGCGGTGATCGAGACGGCCTGCTCGCGGAGGAACGGGAGCAGCTCGAGGCGGCCGGACTCGGTGGCCTCGTTCGCGTAGACGGCGAGGTCGGGGCGTCCGCCGGTGACGGACGTCACCGAGGAGGCGTCGGCGCCCAGCAGGCGCACGCGGCCGGCGCCGTGCTCGCGGACCCGCGCCGCGAAGGCGGCCTCGTCCTCGACGGCGACCGCCGAGGCTCCCGACGCGATGGCCGAGACGAGCTGCGGCGGCAGCTCGGTCGCGCTCGAGACCGCCACCCGGGTCCCGGCGGTCGCCGCGGCGACGACGACCTGCGCGAGCGAGCCGACCGGCTCGCCGTCCGCGAGGCGGATCAGCACCGGGGCGTCGTACGGCAGGTGCCGGAACACGTTCCGCTCGGCGGCCAGCCCGGTGACGTCCCGGGCGGCGCCCGCGGCCAGAGCCTGCGCCGCGCTGCGGGCCGTCCGCTCGACGGCGTCCGCCTCCGCGGGCGACAGCTCCGCTCGGGTGGCGGCCACGAGCCGGCCGACGCGCGGGTCCTCGAACGCGGTGGTGGCGGTCGACGGCGCCGAGGTCCACGACCCCAGCCCGAGCAGGTAGTCCGGCCCGCCGGCCTTCGTGCCCGGTCCGACCGCCGACTTCTTCCAGCCGCCGAACGGCTGGCGCTCGACGATCGCGCCGGTGATGCCGCGGTTGACGTAGAGGTTGCCGGCCTGGATTCCGCCCAGCCAGGTGCCGATCTCGGCCGGGTCGAGCGCGTGCAGCCCGGAGGTGAGGCCGTAGTCGACCTCGTTGACGAGCGCGATCGCGTCCTCGAGCGTCGCGGCGGTCATGATGCCGAGGATCGGTCCGAAGTACTCCGTGCGGTGGTACTCGGAGCCGCGGCGCACGCCGTCGCGGACGCCCGGGCTCCACAGCATCCCGCTGTCGTCGAGCGCGCGCGGCTGCAGCAGCCAGCGCTCGCCCTCGCCGAGGGTCGTGAGCCCGCGCAGCAGCTTGCCCGCGGCGGGCTCGATCACCGGCCCCATCCGGGTCGCCGGATCGGTCGGCAGGCCGACGGTGAGCGAGTCGACCGCGTCGAGCAGCTGCGCGCGGAAGCGCTTGGAGCGCGCGACCGAGCCGACCAGCACGACGAGCGACGCGGCCGAGCACTTCTGGCCGGCGTGGCCGAAGGCGCTCGAGACGACGTCCTTCACCGCGAGGTCGAGATCGGCGGAGGGGGTGACGATGATCGCGTTCTTGCCGCTGGTCTCCGCGAGCAGCGGCAGGTCGTGCCGGAAGGAGCGGAACAGCTCGGCCGTCTCGTAGGCCCCGGTGAGGATCACCCGGTCCACCGAGGAGTGCGCGACGAGGTCGGCGCCGAGCTCCTCCTCGGGCAGCCGGAGCAGCAGCAGCGCCTCGCGGGGCACGCCGGCGGCCCAGAGCGCCTCGGCCAGCACGGCGCCGCAGCGCGCGGTCGGCCCGGCGGGCTTCAGCACCGCGGCCGAGCCGGCGGCCAGCGCGGCGAGCGCACCGCCCGCGGGGATCGCGACCGGGAAGTTCCACGGCGGAGCGACGAGCGTCAGCTGCGCGGGGTGGAAGACCGCGCCGTCCACCGAGTCCAGCTCGCGGGCCCGCTCGGCGTAGTAGTGCGCGAAGTCGATCGCCTCGGAGACCTCCGGGTCGCCCTGGTCGATGGTCTTGCCGGCCTCGGCGGCCATCACCTCGAGCAGCTCGCCGCGGCGCGCCTCGAGCTCGTCGCCGGCGCGGTGCAGGATGCGCGCCCGCTCGTCGGCGGGCAGGGCCCCCCACGCGGAGCCGGCGGCACGGGTGGCGGCGAGGGCCGCCTCCAGCTCCTCGCGGGTGGCGATCGTCGCGGCCTCGATCGCGTCGACACCGGCGCGGGAGGAGGGCACGCGGGCGAGGATCTCCTCGGCCCAGGCGCGGTTCGCCGCGACGGACGGGTCGGTGTCCGGGGTGCTGCGGAAGTCGCCGAAGCCGGGGCGGCCGGTCGCGGCGAAGCGGTCGGCGACCCGGTGCGCGGGCGGCACCGCTCTGTCGAGCGCGCTGACGGAGGCGCGGAAGCGGGCCTCCTCGCGGGCGAACAGCGCGGGCTGAGCCTCGAGCTCGAAGACGGCCGACATGAAGTTGTCGCTCGACGCGCCCTCCTCGAGCCGGCGGATCAGGTAGGCGATCGCGACGTCGAACTCGGCGGGCGAGACGACCGGCGTGTAGAGCAGCAGCGAGCCGACCGTGCGGCGCACCGCCTCCGCCTGGCCCTGCGCCATGCCGAGCAGCATCTCGTACTCGATCCCCTCGCGGACGCCGCGCTCGCCGGCCAGCAGCCAGGAGTAGGCGACGTCGAAGAGGTTGTGGCCGGCGACGCCGACCCGCACGTTCCGGATCCGGTCCGGGTGCAGCGCGTAGTCGATCACGCGCTTGTAGTTGGTGTCCGAGTCCTGCTTCGTCGACCAGGTCGCCAGCGGCCAGCCGTGCACGGACGCCTCGACCTGCTCCATCGGCAGGTTCGCGCCCTTGACCAGGCGCACCTTGATGCCGGCGCCGCCGCGGGACCGGCGCGCGGCGCTCCACTCCTGCAGCCGGATCATCGCGGAGAGCGCGTCGGGCAGGTAGGCCTGCAGCACGATGCCCGCCTCGAGGCCGAGGAACTCGGGCCGGTCGAGCAGGCGGGTGAAGACCGCGATGGTGAGATCGAGGTCCTTGTACTCCTCCATGTCGAGGTTCACGAACTTCTGCGGCGTCGCGGCGGCGGCGCGGGTGAAGAGCGGAGCGAGCTCCTCGACGATGTCGTCGACCGCGGCGTCGAACGCCCACGGGTTGTGCGGGGCGACGGTGGAGGAGACCTTGATCGACACGTAGTCGACGTCGTCGCGCGCGAGCAGGCGGTGCGTGCCCTCGAGCCGGCGCTGCGCCTCTTTGCGGCCGAGGACCGCCTCGCCGAGCAGGTTCATGTTGAGCCGGACGCCGTCGCGGCGGATCTTCGCGATCGCCGGGCCGAGGCGCGAGTCGGTCGCATCGATGATGAGGTGGCCGACCATCTGCCGCAGCACCCGGCGCGCGATCGGCACGACGACGTCCGGCAGCAGCGGGGCCACCGCGCCGCCGAGGGCGACCGCGCCGCGCATCGGGGCGGGCAGGAAGCGGGGGACGCCGCCGGCGATCGAGCGCAGCGCCGCGGCGGCCACCTTGGTGTCCTCGGGGCGGACGACTCCGTCGACGAAGCCGACCGTGAAGTCGAGGCCGGTCGGGTCCTTCAGCACGCCGGCGAGCTGGGCGCCGGAGGCGTCGACCGGGACGTCGGCGGCGTCGCGCAGCCACTGGCGCACCAGCGCGACGCTCGCGTCGACGAGGCCGGGGTCGACGCTGTCCGCGGCGGGCCCGGCGTGACCGGTGGCGGGCCCGGCGGCGTCGTCGGAGAAGGGACCGGTGGAGCGGGCAGGCGCTGCGAGATCCGTCATGACGTCAGTATCCGACCGGGGTACCGTTGAGCAGAAGCGACCGTTCCTTACCGGTACCGGTCACTCCTGCTTACTGAATCTCCGCGCCGAATCGAGGTCCCCCGTGCTCGACGTCCGCCGCCTGGTGCTGCTGCGCGAGGTCGCCATCCGCGGCACCCTCGCCGCCGCCGCGGAGGCCCTCGCCTACAGTCCCTCCGCGGTCTCGCAGCAGCTGAGCGTGCTCGAGCGCGAGACCGGCGTCGAGCTGCTGCGCAAGGTCGGGCGGCGGGTGCAGCTCACTCCGCAGGCCGAGATCCTGGTCGCGGCGGCCGGCGAGGTGCTGGCGCTGCTCGAGCGGGCGGAGGCGGCGCTGGCCGCGTCGGGGGAGTCGGTCACCGGGCGGGTGCGGGTCGCGGTCTTCCAGTCGGCGGCGCTCGCGCTGATGCCCGGCGCGCTGCGCTCGATCGCCGAGCGCGCGCCCGAGGTGCGGGTCGAGATGGTGCAGCGCGAGCCGGAGGGGGCGCTGCACGAGACCTCCTGGGCGCGCGAGTTCGACCTGGTCGTCGCCGAGCAGTACCCCGGCCACTCGGTGTCCTGGCTGCCGGGCCTGGTGCGCAGCGACCTCACGACCGACGCGATCCGCCTCGCGGTGGGCCGCGACTCCGCGATCCGCGACCTGCGGGGCGCCCGCGACGCCGCCTGGGTGATGGAGCCGCGCGGCACCGCCAGCCGGCACTTCGCCGAGCAGACCTGCCGCGTCGCGGGCTTCGAGCCCGACGTGCGCTTCGAGACCGCGGACCTGCAGGCGCAGATCCGCCTCGCCGCCTCGGGCAACGCGGTCGCGCTGATGCCCGACCTTGTCTGGGCCGGCGGCGAGGCCGACTGCCGCCTCCTCGAGCTGCCCGGCCGCCCCCGCCGCACCATCTTCACGGCCCAGCGCGAGGCCCAGCTCGCCTCCCCCGCGGTCCGCGTTTTCCGCGAGTGCCTCGCCGAGATCGCCGCGACCTACGCCTGACCCGCGCGCCCTCGTCCCCTCCCGCGAGATGCCACTTGTGCACGCTTCTCACGGCGTGTCGCGTGCACAAGTGGCATCTCGCGCAGCGCGTCAGGGGGTGCGGTCGCCACCAACGGGGGGCGTGCGTCGGAGGGCAGGGGTGCGCTTAGCTGGCGATCGTCGTGGATGACAGCGTTACCACGCCCCGCGACTCCGTCTTCGGATCGCCATCGAAAGGACCCTGCATGTCCCAGCCCTCCTCCGGCACGCCCGGACCCTCCCGCCGCACCGTGACCGCCGCACCGTGACCGCCGCGGCGGCGTGGAGCGCTCCCGTCGCCGCCGCGGTGATCTCCGCGCCCCTCGCGGCCGCTTCGACCGCCGTCCTCTGCGACAGCGAGGTCGACTTCCGGCGGACCAGGAATGCCGGGGGCGACACTGCGACGCTCCTGGCGGTCTCCCCCACGGGCGCGGTGTCGACCGTCCGCATCGCAACGGTGGTCGCTCCGAACACCACGACCGGGACGCAGGGCACGAGCTACAACCTGACTCAGAGCGACCAGGGGTGGGGAGGCGGCACCCGTGACGGCGTGAACACTGAGGTGATGTTCACCTACGGCGTGGGCGGCGCGCTCGTCCTGAACCAGCGCCGCGCAGGTCCGATCGGCGAGCTCCCCAGCCCGGGAGTCGACTCCCAGACCCTGACCTTCCAGTTCTTCGACCCGCAGGGAAACCTCTTCGATCCGGTCGGTCTCCAGCTCGAGTTCATCGACATCACCTCGCAGAAGCGCGTGCCGTGGCCGCAGACTCACTGGGACGCGCTGGGCTTCAGCGTCGCGCCGACCGCGATCCAGAGGGACGGCATCTCCGAGGGCGTCGGTGCCGGCACGATCGCCGACCCGTACCGGCGCGCGACGGAGGACGAGACGACTCTCCCGTTCCTCCGGAGCGACGGCTTCTCCTTCGACGCGTTCCCCTCCGGCAGCACGCTCACCTACACCCAGCACGACGGCCGGCAGGGCTGGCACTCGATCTACCTGAGTGCCCTCCGGTTCCGCTCCGACGTCTGCTGACCCTCCGCGAGATGGGACCGTGAGCGACATGGGTGCGGACGAGGTGCGGCTGGTCGAGACGACGGCCGACGACGCGGTGGCGGGGCGGCTGTTCGCCGTGCAGGAGGCGGAGATCATGCGGCGCTACGGCGGCGACGACCCGGGGCCGAGGCCGCCCGCGGACGCGCCGACGCTGCTGCTCCACGTCGGGGTGGACGTCGTCGGCTGCGTAGCACTCGCCGCCGAGGGCGGGATCGGCGAGATCAAGCGGATGTTCGTGGCCGAGTCGGCGCGCGGCCGCGGTTACAGCCGCCTCCTCCTCGCGGGAGTCGAGGAGCTGGCCGTCCGCCACGGCGTGACGCTGCTCCGCCTCGTCACCGGCATCGAGCAGCCCGAGGCGATGGCGCTCTACAGCAGCTCGGGCTACGAGCTCATCCCCGGCTTCGGCTACTGGGGCGACGAGCCGGCGACCCGCTGCTACGCGAAGCGTCTCGCCCCCGCCGAGCCCGCGAGCTGACCCCGGCCGGCGTCAGAGCTTGGCGAGCTTCGCGCGCGCGATCAGGAAGCCGCCGTACATCACGAGGCCGGCGCCGATGACGGTGAGCGCGATGGTCCCGTAGGGCGGGACGTCGAGGAAGCGCAGGGCGCCGTCGAGCCCGGTCGCCCGCCGGGCGTCGCCGGTGATCGCGGCGACGACGAAGAGCCCGCCGGCGATGCCGAGGGCGATCCCCTTCGAGACGTAGCCGGCCGCGCCGAGGATCAGCACGGCCGTGCCGCGCCGCCCCGCGGGGATCCGCACGAGCTTGCGGAAGCCGCGGCGCACGCCGATGGCGACGAAGCCGATCCCGCTGCCGAGGACGATCCCACCGACCAGCGTCAGCACGATCGCGCCGGCCGGTCGAGCCAGCAGATCGGTGCTGATCGCGCGGATGGTGGCGGAGGAGCTCGTCGACCCGCCGAGCGCGAAGACCAGCGTCGTCCCGGCCAGTGCGAGCGCCGCGAAGCCCTTGCCCGACTCCACGATCCGCCGCCCGAGGCGCTTCGCGCGGCTCGGATCGCTCGAGCGGCTCTGGAAGGAGAGCTGCCAGAGCCCGAGCGCGACGAGCGCGACCAGCGCCGCCCAGACGACGACGAGTCCGGCCGGTGTCTCGGCCAGGCGCGCGATCGCGCCGGAGGGATCCGCCTCCTGCGTCGTCTCGTCCCCGAACGCGACCCGCAGCGAGAGGCCGCCGATCAGCAGGTGCACCACGCCGTTGACGGCGAAGCCGAGGCGCGCGAGGCGCCGGAATCGCCGCGTCCGGACCCCCGAGCGCGGCGTCGGCACGCTCACTGTGGACACCGGACCAGCCTCTCACGCGTCCACCCCTGTCCCCGGGCGCCCCGGCGGCGGTGGAATGGAGTCCTGCCCGCGGTGAACGCGCCGATCGCACCGATCGCTCCTGCCGCGGGCGCCCTCGAGGAAGAAGGACCGCCATGACCACCTGGCTCATCACCGGCTGCTCCACCGGACTCGGCCGCGCGCTCGCGACCGCCGTCCTCGCCCACGGCGACCGCGCCGTCGTCACCGCGCGCGACGTCGACTCCGTCCGCGACATCACCGAGGCGCACCCCGACTCCGCGCTCGCCCTGGCTCTCGACGTCACCGACGACGCGCAGGTCGCCGCCGCGGTCGACGCCGCCGTGGAGCGCTTCGGCGGGATCGACGTGCTCGTCAACAACGCGGGCTACGGCTACCGCGCGGCGGTGGAGGAGGGTGAGGAGGCCGCGGTGCAGCAGCTCTTCGACACCCACCTCTTCGGCACCGTCCGCACGATCAAGGCGGTCCTGCCCGGGATGCGCGAGCGCCGCTCCGGCACCATCGTCAACCTGTCCTCGATCGGCGCGCGCATCTCGCCGGAGGGATCGGGCTACTACGCCGCGGTGAAGGCCGCGATCGAGGCGCTCACCGAGTCGCTGCGCAAGGAGGTCGCACCGCTGGGCATCCGGGCGTTCTCGGTCGAGCCGGGCGGCTTCCGCACCGACTTCGCCGGCCGCTCGCTCACCCAGTCGTCGCAGCCGATCGCGGACTACGCCGAGACGGCGGGCAAGCGCCGCAAGGAGCACGACACCGTGCACGGCACCCAGAAGGGCGACCCGGCGAAGGCCGCGACCGCGCTGATCGAGGCCGTGGAGTCGGCCGCGCCGCCGTCGATCCTGCTGCTCGGCAACGACGCGTCGGACGCCTTCCGCGCGGTGCTCGACGCCCTCCGCTCCGACGTCGACGCGTGGGAGCCGCTCAGTCGCGGCACGGACTTCGCCGACGGGGAGTGACGGGCGGGGCGCCGGCGGGCTCGTGAAGCGGCGTCGCGCGCCAGGAGTCAGGGAGCGTCGCTCTCACAGAGCGCGTGCCTTCTATCCTGCCGGGGTCAGCGGGTCCGTCCCCGCGCGCTCCCTGTCGCTCTCCCGAACGGAACCCCATGCCCCCGCGCCCCTCCGCACCCGCCGGACCCACTCGACGGACCATCGCCGCGAGCGCGGCGTGGAGCCTCCCCGTCGTCAGCGCGGCCGTCGCCGCTCCGCTCGCCGCCGCGTCGCCCGCGTCCTGCCGCAGCACGGCGGTGTTCACGCAGACGAGCGTCGCGAGCAATCCCACGGTGCTCACGGCGGTCGCGCCCGGCGGTGCCGTCTCGACGGTGCGGATCGACTCCGCCCTGGCGGCCGGTACCACCACCGCGACCCAGGGCCGTGACTTCAACCTGGTGCGGGACGGCAACCGATGGGCGTCCGGTGGCAGCCTGTCGGCGGTCTCGGAGGTCGTCGTCCGCAACTACCCCGCCGGTTCGCTGATGCTGAATCAGCGGCGGTCCGGACCGATCACAGAGGATCCGTCGCCCGGGCCCGATGCGCAGACGCTGACCTTCACGTTCGTCGGCCCGGACGGACGATCGTTCGATCCGACCGATGTCCAGCTGTCGATCCAGAACATCACGTCGGACACGAATCCCGGATATCCCTGGCTCCTGAGCTGGTGGTCCACCGTCGGCTTCAGCGTCCGGCCCGCATCGATCTCCTCGACGGCCGGCCATGAGGGAGTCGGCACGGGGACGGCCGAGGATCCTTTCCGGCGCGCCGCGTCCTCGGACGCCGGGATAATCGGCCGAGCCCTGATCGACACCTTCACGTTCGGCGCGTTCCCCTCGGGGAGCACGCTCACCTACAGCCAGCACCAGGGGCACCAGGGCTGGCACGCCAGTGCGCTGGGGGCGCTGAGCTTCGTGTCCTACAACTGCTGACCCTCGCGGTCGGGGCGAATGACGAACCGACGTTCCGCGCCAGAAGTGAGGAGGATTCGTCTTTGCCGAGCGTCGAACCTACGCTGCCGTGTCGGGCAGTCGGTCCTCGCCTGTCCACTCCCTCCTCCGGAACGGATCCGCCATGTCCCCTCTCTCGTCCGACCCGACTCACTCCTCCGGTCCCACCCGTCGCTCCGTCACCGCGGGCGCACTGTGGAGCATCCCCGTGATCAGCGCGGCGGTCGGGGCTCCCCTCGCCGCCGCGTCGATGACTCCGGCCACCCCGGTCTCGCCGCAACCGTGCTCCAGCGTCACGATGTTCACGCTGACGAGCATTGCGAGCAATCCCACGACGCTGATGGCGTCCTCGCCCACCGGGAAGGCGTCGACCGTCCGGATCACCTCCGTCCTGGCCCCCGGCACCACGACCGAGATCGACGGGAAGAGCTACAACCTCACGCAGGACGGCACTGTCTGGTGGGCCGGGGGATCCTCGGACTTCGCCAACGAGGTGCCGCTGCGCTATTTCGAGCCCGGAGTGCTCATCCTGAACCAGCGTCGTGCCGGCGCGGTCTCCACGTCGGACGTCAGGTTCCCGGGGACGCCTGCTCCGGGTCTCGAAGCGCAGACGCTCACCTTCGAGTTCCTCGATGAGGAGGGGAAGCCGTTCGACCCGTTCGACGTCCGGCTCACCGTCCTGAACATCACGTCGGGTGTGGTGAGTGAGACGTCCTACTGGCCTCTGAAGTTCTGGTCGACCGTCGGCTTCAGCGTCACGCCCACCTCGATCTCCTCACGGGGCGGAGCTGCGGGGGTCGGGGCAGGCACGGTCGCCGACCCCTTCCGGCGCGCCACCAACTGGGAGCCGGCTGTCCCACTCACGCCCCGCTACGACACCTTCACGTTCCGCTCGTTCCCCTCGGGCAGCTCGCTCGTCTACAGCCAGCACGGCGGCTACCAGGGCTGGCACAGCAGCGCGATCACGGGGCTCGGCTTCGGCTCCCGCGACTGCTGAGCACGAGTTTCGCGCCAGCGGTGGGGGAGCGTCGCACTCGGGCGATCGCTGCTCCTATCCTGCCGGGGTGGACGCGCCGACGTCCGATCGCACTCCTGCTCTCACGCTCCTGCTCTCACGGAACGGATCCCGCATGCCGCAGCACCGAGCCGACCCGCACGGCCCCACCCGGCGCACCGTCGCCGCGAGCGCCGCGTGGAGCGTCCCCGTCGTCAGCGCGGCGGTCGCGGCCCCGCTCGCCGCCGCCTCGCCCGCCCCGTGCTTCGGCACGACGGTGTTCCCGCCGACGAGCGTCGCGAGCGACCCGACCGTGCTCACGGCGATCTCGCCGGGGGGAGCGGTGTCGACGGTGCGGATCACGTCCGTCCTCGCGCCGGGCACCGCGACCGGGTCGCAGGGCCGGAGCTTCGATCTGACCGGCGAGGGCTCCGTGTGGATCGGGGAGGAGGCCGGTCCGCCGCCGGGCGAGACGGTCGCGCGCGCCGGGGCGCCGGGCGCGTTCGGTCCCGGGACGCTCCTGCTGAACCAGCGTCGTGCCGGGGCGCTCACGGAGACCCCGTCGCCCGGGCCCGACTCGCAGACGCTGACGTTCCGCTTCTTCGGAGCGGACGGGCGGCCGTTCGACCCGCTCGACGTCCGGCTCACCTTCCAGAACATCACGTCGCTCGCGGACTCCTCCCTCCCGTGGGTGGCGAGCTGGTGGACCACCGTCGGCTTCAGCCTCGCCCCCGCCTCGATCTCCGCCCAGGGCCCCGACGCGGGAGTCGGCACGGGCACGGTGGCCGACCCGTTCCGGCGCAGCACCTCCTTCGAGCCCGTCCTCGTCAACGACCCCCGTTTCGACACCTTCGTGTTCGACGTCCTCCCCTCGGGGAGCACGCTCACCGTGAGCCAGCACGACGGTCAGCAGGGCTGGCACGCGATCGCGCTGACCGCGCTGCGCTTCCGCGCCCGCGACTGCTGAGGGCGACCGCCTGCGAGTGACTCCTCAGACGCCCCAGTTGACGAACGGCGCGCGCAGGCTCGAGACGGTGACCTCGTCCTCCGCGATCGCTCCCACCGTGTTGGTCAGCTCGTAGCCCTCGAGGGTGCCGACGGGCGTCGTGTCGAAGAGGAACGATCCGGGGGCGCCGTCGGTGGTGCTGTCCGGGTGCTCGGCCGCCACTTCGGCGGTGGCGTCACCTACCGCGACGCCTCCCAGAGTGCTGATGGCGACATCGCCGACGGCGGCGGCCGTGGCCTCGAGGAGGAAGTCGGGCTCCGGGTACGTCAGCTCCGGCCCGCCGGCGTCGTAGACGTCGGTGTCCCGGAGGACGAAGCCCGGCCAGGTGTAGGCGCGGCTGCGGTAGCCCTCGTACGGGACGTCGTCGGACTCGGTCGGCTCGCTGCCGAACGCCTCGGTGAGCGCCGCGACCGCACCGGTGCCGTCGCGGTACGCCCAGCTGCCCAGCTGTGCGCCGGTGGCGTCCACCAGCGAGAACGAGGTCGGCCCGATCAGCAGGCTCGCGGCGGCCGCGGGCGTCGCGGTCGGCGCGGGGGTCGCGGTGGGGGCCGGCGTCGCGGTGACGGTCGCGGTGGCGGTGGCGGTCACCGTCGCGGCCGGCTGCGCGACGGGCTCGTCGGAGGAGACGCAGCCGCTCAGAACCGTCCCGACGCCGAGGGCGAGGGCGGTTCCGGCGAGGGCGGTGCGCAGGAGCGAGCGGGACGGGACGGGCATGGCGGACCCCCGGAGAAGCGGACGACGGGGGTCGCGGATCGTCCCCCCACCGCCCATCCTCCCGCGCGGGGGTCGGTGACCGGGTAACGATCCGCTCTCCGGCGCTCGGGCTAGCAGGCGACGGTGTCCGGGAGCGCCTGCGCGTCGGCGTCGACACGCTCGAACTCGACGCGCTGGATGCGGTTCACCGCGACCACGCTGTACTGCTCGGGCCCGCGCGCGACCGGCAGGAACTGCCGCGTCTCCAGGTCGTGGGCGAGCTTGTGGCGATCACCGTGGAACGTGCAGGCGTGCGCCCTCTGCTCGGGATCGTCGACCAGGTAGAGCACCAGCTGGAGAACGGGCATCGCTTCCCTTCGGGACGACATGAACGGGCCGGCTCCTAGCGTGACAGGAGCGGTCACATCCGTGCGCCCGTTCTCAGCGATCCGTGGACCCCCCTTCTGCGGGAACGGTCCTGGCGGAGGAGCCCCTTGCGCGGTGCCGCGAGATGCCACTTGTGCTCGCGACACGCCGACGAAAGCGTGCACAAGTGGCATCTCGCGGGCGACGTCAGTCGAGGTCGATGCTCCCGAAGTAGGCGGCGAGGAGGACGCCCATGGCGCCCGCGCCGACGATCGCAGCGCGCCTCGACCGGCGGCGCGGCAGGGCGGCCAGCCCGGCGACGAGATTCGCCGCACTCCACACCGCGTTCACGAGCGGCGACGACAGCCCGCGTCCCGGCGGCGTGGCGAACGGCGAGGGGAACCGCCGCCCCTGCAGCGCCGCGACACCGTGCGGCACCGCATTGATGAGCAGCACCCCGGCGAGGGCGCTTCTGGCGATCCGGCCTGCGCGATCGGTGCTGGTCACGACGACTCCTCCTTCAGACGGTCCCCGAAGCCTCCCCCGTCCCCCTCCGCGAGATGCCACTTGTGCACGCGACACGCCGAGGAATGCGTGCACAAGTGGCATCTCGCGGTCAGCGTCAGGCCGGCGCGTGCACCAGTGCCGAGATGCGGCGCTTGCACTCGTTGAACTCCGGCGACGTCACGTCGCGCTCGCCGGGCAGGTCGACCGTCACGATCTCGCTGATGTGCCCGGGCACGCCGTGCGAGGCGCCGCCGGTCATCACTACGACGCGGTCGGCGAGGTAGACCGCCTCCTCGATCGAGTGCGTCACGAACAGCACGGTCGTGCCCGTCTCGCGGTGGATCCGCTTGAGCTCCACCTGCAGATCGGAGCGGGTGAGCGCGTCGAGCGCGCCGAACGGCTCGTCCATCAGCAGCACCGACGGCTCGTTCGCCAGCACCCGCGCGATCGCGACCCGCTGCTGCATGCCGCCGGACAGCTCGCCCGGGAAGCGGTCGGCGAAGCGGGTCAGCCCGACCGCCTCGATGAAGCGGTCGGTCACCTCCGCGGCCGCGGCCTTCGCCAGCTTCTTCCGCCGCGGACCGTACGCGACGTTCTCGCGCACGCTCAGCCACGGGAACAGCCCGTAGTCCTGGAACACGACGCCGCGGTCCGGGCCCGGCGCCGAGACGGCCCGGCCGCCGACCTCGACGACACCCTGGGTCGCCTCCTCGAACCCGGCGAGGATGCGCAGCAGCGTCGACTTGCCGCAGCCGCTCGCGCCGACCACGGCGACGAACTCGCCCGAGCGGACGTCGAGCGAGACGTCGGCCATGGCGAGCACGCCGCCGCCGGCGGTGTCGTAGCGCTTCGCCAGATCGAGCACGTGGACGTCCGCGGTGCGGGCGGGAGCAGAGGCGGGGGCGGAGAGCGTCATCGGGTCCTCACTTGACGAGCGGCCGGCGGCCGAAGAGCACGCGGAACAGGAGCAGGAGCAGCCGGTCGGAGGCGAATCCCGCGATCGCGATGCAGATCATCCCGACCACGATCAGGTCGGTGCGCACCACGTCGCGCGCGAGGAAGATCGTCGAGCCGAGACCCGTGCTCACGCCCGTCGTCTCGCTGAGCACCAGCACGACCCAGGCGAGGCCGAGGCCGATGCGCATGCCGTTCACGATGGCGGCGGCGGAGGCCGGCAGCACCACCCGGACGAGCACGCCCGCTCGCGAGGTGCCCAGCATCCGCGCCGCCTCGATCAGCCGCGGCGGCACCTGGCGCGCCCCGCTGATCGTGCCGAGCACGATCGGGAAGAACGCCGACAGCGTGATCAGGAAGATCGACGCCTGGTCGCCGTAGCCGATCAGCAGCGCGACCAGCGGCACCCAGGCCGTCGCCGGCACCGGCCGGAACAGGTTGATGAACGGATCGAACAGCGAGTTCACCGCGTAGTAGCGGCCCATCAGCACCCCGAGCGGCACCGCGAGCACCGTCGCGAGCGCGAAGCCGCCGAAGACGCGGCCGGCGCTCGCCGCCAGGTCGGTCCAGAGCAGCCCGCTGAAGGCGTCGTCCCGCAAGCCCGCGACGGCGTAGTCGATCAGCGAGACCAGCACGTCGCCCGGGTAGGGCAGGAACGCCATCCGGATGCCGAACGGCAGCTCCCACTCGCCCGCCCGCCCGAACTGCCAGAGCAGCAGGAAGAGGATCGGGACGGGCAGGCCCAGCAGGAAGGTCGTCCAGCCGCTGCGCCCGGGGCGGCGCCGGCGCCGGACGGTCGACAGCCGCTCGGTGGCGGTCGCCGCCTCGGCGGGGCGCATCGTGGTGGTCATCGGCCGACCGCTCAGGCCGCCGGCGCGAACGAGGTGTCGACGACGTCCTCGATCGCGGGCGCCTCGTCGATGAAGCCGAGCTCCTGCATCTGCGTCGCGAGCGCGCCGAGCTGGCCCTGGTACTCCTCGCTGAGGTCGGAGCGGAGCCAGAAGTTCTCCAGCGCCGACTCGAGCACCTCCTGGTCGCCGCCGAACTCGGCGATCATGTCCGGCAGCCACTCGTCCACGCTGTCGGCCATGTAGGCGGTGGTCGCGGCGTGGGTGTCGACGACCTTCTGCACGACCTCCGGCTGCTCCTCGATCATCGCGCCGGTGGTGACCAGGCCGATGTTCACCCGGCCGATCGGCGTCGCGTACGGGTCGGCGATCTCGGTGCCGCCGGCCGCCTCCGCGATCGAGACGCCGATCTCCACGCCGAAGAACGCGTCGATCGAGCCGCTGGTGAACGCGGACGCCATCTCGGGCACCGGGATCGTGATCAGCTCGAGGTCCTCGTCGGTGAGCTCCGCCTGGTCGAGGTAGTAGCGCAGCGCGACCTCCTGGGCGCTGCCCTGGATGTAGCCGACCTTCTTGCCCGCGAGGTCCTCGACGGAGGAGATGCCCTCACCGGCGAGGAAGCCCGAGCCGCCGTCCGCGGCGGACGCGACGATCTTCAGGTCCCGGTCCTGCGCGATCGAGGCGATCGTCGGGGTGACGCCCGAGATCGCGAAGTCGATCGTCCCGGCGACCAGCGCGTCGCTGAGCGCGGGCGTGGTGTCGAGGGTGATCACCTCGAACTCGACGCCCTCCTCGGCGAACTGCTCGTAGAGGAACGGCTGGTAGAAGTGCGGCTGGCCGCGGAGGGTGCCGACGGTGACGGTGACCGTGTCGCCGCCGTCTCCGGAGGCGGCGTCGCTCGCTCCGGAGCAGGCGACGAGCGAGAGGGTGGCGGCGAGCGCCGCGCCGAGGGCGAGGGCGCGGCGGGCGGTGCGGGTGGACGGCCGGGACAGGGGCATGCGGGCTCCATCGGTGAGGGTGTCCTCCCACTCAACCCCGCTCAGATGCTGTGCGGTTTCTGAGGCGTTTCCGATGTGTTAAGTCCCCTGATCCCGTCCGCGAGATGCCACTTGAGTACGCGACACGCCGACGAAAGCGTGCACAAGTGGCATCTCGCGGGAGGAAAGGACGCCCCTACGCCGCGAGGAAGCGGTCCGCCGTGCGGAGCGCGAGCGCGACCGTCAGCAGCGCCGGGTTCGCGATCACCGCGCTCGGGAAGACCGAGTTGTCGCAGACGAAGAGGTTCGGCACGTCGAAGCTGCGCCCGTCGCCGTCGACGACCGCGTCGCCCGGGTCGGTGCCCATCCGGCAGGTGCCGAGCGTGTGCGCCGTGCGGGCGATCACCCGGGTGCTGCGTGCGCCCGCCGCCTCGACGATCGCGGTCATCGTCCGGATCGCGTGCTGGTCGATCGCCTCCTCGTTCGAGCCCGGCGAGAAGGTGATCCGCGCCTTCGGCACCCCGTGCTCGTCGAGCTCGTCGGTCAGCACGAGCCGGTTGTCGTCCGAGGGCAGGCACTCCGCGTTGATGCCGACGCCCGCCATGAAGCGGTAGTCGTCGAGGGCCTGCATCAGCGACGGCCCCCACAGTCCGGCGCCGCGGACGAACGAGGTCGCCTGGGTGAGCGGCATCGTGCCGAGGCTCTGGATCAGGTACCCGCCGGCGAAGTCCGCGTCGGCCGGGCGCACGGTGTCCTCGGTGATCACGGAGGAGGGGTAGCCGCGGTAGCCGCGCATCTCCTCGTCGAAGGTGCCCCAGACCTGGGTGGCGCCGTGCGCGAGGAAGTTGCGGCCGACCAGCCCGCTGCTGTTCGCGACGCCGGTGTGCAGGAGCAGCCGCGGCGTCTCCACGCCGCCCGCGCAGAGGAAGAGGGCGGAGCAGCGCTGCCGGTGCTCGACCCCGTCCGCGGTGTAGAGGACGGCGCTGACCTTCCCGGCCGCATCGAGCTCGATCCCGTGCACGAAGGACTCCGCGCGGATCTCCGCGCCGTCGCGCACCGCGAGCGGCAGGTAGGAGGTGTCCATGCTCCCCTTGGCGCCGGTGCGGCAGCCCTGGTGGCACTGCCCGCAGTTGCGGCAGGAGGCGCGCTCGCCGTGCGCCTCCTGGTCGCGGCCGGTGCTGAGGACGGCGGCCGGGGCGTCGGTGGCGCGGATCCCGAGGGCCGCGCAGCCGCGCAGCATCATCTCGGCCGAGGCGTTGCGGTCCACCGGCGCCTGCAGGTAGCGGCGCGAGGGGTCCCACGGGTAGTCGGCCGGCCCGGAGACGCCGATGGTCGCCTCTGCGCGCTCCAGGTAGGGCACGAGCTCGGCGTGCGTGACGGGCCAGTCGCGGCCGAGGCCCGACTCGGTCCGCAGCAGCAGGTCGCGCGAGTCGGGGCGCGGGGTGAAGGCGCCCCAGTGCAGGGTGGAGCCGCCGACGCCGCGGCCGCTGTTGTTCGGGCCGAAGGCGGTGGGCGTGCTGCCGCCGCTGAGGCGCTCCTCCATCCAGTTGATCTCGGTCGCCTCGGTCTCGTCCGCGGTGAAGGTCAGCGGATCGAAGAACGGTCCGGCCTCCAGCGCGACGACCCGGAGACCGCGCGCGGCGAGGGTCGCCAGGATCGGGGCGCCCCCGGCGCCGGTGCCGATCACGACGGCGTCGACGACCTCGTCGGGAGAGTAGCGGCGCATGCCGGTGGTGTTCATCGCGGGTTCCTCGTGCTCGGCTGCAGGGTCGCAGGTTCCCAGGTGTCGTGTGCGTCGGCGCCGAGGGCGGTGAAGCCCAGGAGGGGGAGGACGTCGCCGCCGGTGGCGTAGCCGTCGAAGCCGATGCGCGCGAGGCTCGCGGGGTGCGCGAGCCACTGCCGGACCAGGTCGTTGCGGCAGTCCTCGAACCAGGCCTTCGCCTGCTCCGCGCTGAACGCGCCGAGCGGCTCGGTGCCGAGCGCCTCGAGCCGCGCGTCCTGCTCCTCGGGGGAGAGGCCGTCGACTCCCGCGAGCGCGTCGAGGCCGAGGCGGTAGGCCTCGGGGTCGCTCGGCAGGTCGGCGTTGCGCCAGCCGTCGCCGCGGCCGGCCGCGAGCTGGGCGTCGACGCGGGCGGCGAGGTCGATCCGGCCGGGGGCGGCGCTGTCGCCGCTGTCCTGCGGAACCACCCGGTCCGCGACGGCGCGCAGCGTCGTCAGCTGGGCGGGAGTGATCGCCTTCGGCGCGTACGCCGGGTCGTCCGCGAGCAGGCGCTCGGCGAAGAGCGCGCGGATCCGGGAGGTGGTGCGGCTGGAGCGGATCGTCTCCGCGACGTCGGCGGGCACGGCCGGTCCGGTGCCGGCCTCGTCGGTCCAGAAGGCGCGGATCGCCGCGGCGACCTCGACCGGCCGCTCGATCGGCAGCAGGTGTCCGGCGCCGGGCAGCTCGAGGAGGCGGGCGCGCGGGTAGCTGCGGGCGTTGGTCGCGCGCTGGCCGTCGGCGCCGAGGTCGCCGTCCTCGCCGCCCGCGATCAGCAGCGCGGGCAGGGCGGAGAGCAGCTCGGCGACGTCCGTGCGGTCCTCGCGGCTGCCGGTCTCCAGCCAGTCGCGCCAGGCGGCGGGGGAGGAGCGGAGCAGATCGGCGAGCGCCTGCCGGTCCTCGGCGGCGGGGAGGGCGCCGCCGATGTTCTGCTCGAGGAAGGTGCGCGCGTGCTCCTCGTCGAGGGGGCCGTCGGCGACCCAGCCGAGCATCTCGCTCCGCTTCTCCTCGGGCATCGGCTCGGGCGAGAGCGGCGAGCCGGCCAGCAGCACGACGCCCGCGAGCCCGAAGAGTCCGGAGCGGCCCGACAGCGTGCGCGCGGCCACCAGCGAGGCGACCTTGCCGCCCATGCTGTGCCCGACGAGCAGCCAGCGCGAGGCGCCGAGCTCGCGGATCGTGCGGATCACGGCGGTCGTCATCGCCTCGAGCGAGACGTCCTCGGCGTCGCGCGCGTCGCCGTAGCCGGGCAGATCGATCGCCACCACCTCCGCCGCGTCGGCGAGCTCGCGGGCGAGCGGATCGAAGAGGCGGCCGCTGAGGCCGAGCCCGTGCAGGGCGAAGATCGTCGGCCGGCTCGCGGTCGTGGGCATGGAGGTCCTGTCGCATCGGGGGAGGCGCCCGAGCGGCTGCGTCCGGCCTCCATGCGACCACAGCACGGGAACCCGCGTTGCCACTTGCGGGCGATCCCCGTTCGTGCCACTACTCGATGCGACCGGCGCTCGCGCATATATACGATCGTTGATATGCTGCGCGCATGCACACGAAGACCGGAGACCTGCTGATCGAAGCGCGATCGCGGGCCGGACTGCACCAGAGCGAGATGGCGGAGCGAGCCGGAGTCGCCCAGAGCATGATCAGCGTCTACGAGAGAGGCGCGCGAGAGCCGACCCTCCCGACGCTGCGCCGTCTCCTCTCCGCTGCAGGCTTCACCCTCGACCTCTCGCTTGAGCGGAGCGCCGCACCGGCCGCGGCGCTCTCGGGGCCTGTCGGGCGGCGGGTCCTGCATCACCGTGCCGAGCTCCGCCGGGCACTGCGCCGTCGCGGCATCGCCGATGCACGGATCTTCGGATCCGCGGCACGCGGAGACGACCGCCCGGACAGTGACCTCGATCTCCTCGTGACGATCCCAGCCGGTCTCGGCGTCCTCGGTCTGGCAGGCCTCGAGCGCGAGCTCGGTGACGTCCTCGGCGCTCCCGTCGACCTCGTCCCCGAGCAGGGGCTCAAGGATCACGTGCGCCGCGCCATCGAGCCGGACCTGACGCCGCTGTGAGCAGAGAGCCGCGCCATCGTCTGGCCGACATCGCTGCCGCTGCCGCGGCGATCCGAGCGCACCTCGACCGCGGTGGACTCGATGACGGTCTGGTGTTCGATGCCGTGAGGATGCGCCTCGTCGAGATCGGCGAGGCCGTCAAAGATCTTCCGCAGAGTCTTCTCGAGACGGAACCGGAGGTGCCGTGGCGAGATGTCGCCGGGATGCGCGACCGACTCGCGCACCGCTACTTCGACACCACGCACGCCATTCTTGCGGCGACGGTGACCACGGAACTGCCCGCGCTCGAGGCCGCGGTCCAGCGTCTGTGCGAGCGCGCATCCGAGGACTGACGGCGCCTCGAGGTCACGCGCCCTCACCCAGCGGGAACACCAGCAGCGTCGACGTGGCCGTCGCGACCAGGCGCCCCTGCGCGTCGGTCACCCTCGCCTCCGCGAACGCCACGCGGCGGCCCGGCTTGACGACCGTGCCGACGGCGAGCAGCTCGCCGCTGTCCTGGTGCAGTCCGCGGAGGTAGCTGACGGTGAGGTCGAGCGAGGTGTAGCCGACACCGATCGGCAGCGTCGACTGCACCGCGCAGCCCGCCGCCGAGTCGAGCACCGTGCAGACGAAGCCGCCGTGCACCCGCCCGATCGGGTTGTAGTGCGATTCGTCCGGCGAGCAGCGGAACTCCACCCGGCCCTCGTCGACCGCGCCGAGCTCCATGTTCATCAGCGTGATGATCGGCGGCGGCGGGATCGTCCCGTCCTGCATCGCCCGCAGGTAGTCCAGCCCGCTCATCCGCATCGCCGCGGCCGCGCCGGCCATCGGATCGTGCCAGGTCACCGTCTTGCTGCGCAGCTCGTCCATGCCCACTCCCTCGTGAAGACTCCGGCGGCGACCACCGGCCGCGCTCGCACCCTACGCGCGTCGGTCCTCGGCGCGTCGGCGCAGCGTCTCGAGGAGGGCGGCCGGGGTCTCCGGATCGCTGAGGCTGATCGCGAACTCGCTGCCGTGGGTGGTCGTCACCACGAGCCCCGGGCCGGCGCGGAGGATGAGGGCCGAGCGGCCCGGGGACATCCGGTAGCCCCAGCCGCCCCACTCCGACGGCCGCAGCGCGGCAGTGCTCACCGAGGCCATCGACGCCAGCGGGATCCGCCGCAGCGGGATGCCGAGCACCCGGGACACGACGCGCAGCCCCCGGCGGTCGGCCGTGACGCGCAGGCGGGTGAAGCCGAGCATCACGACCGCGCTCGCTCCGAGCACGATCGCCATCGCGATCGCCGGTCCCGTGTCGCCCGTGGCGAGCAGCCCCGGGACGGCGGCCGCCGCGATGAGCAGCAGCACCGTGCCCGTGACGTCGAACACCCGGCCGGTGACGGTGTGCGACCAGGCGCCGGTCTCCTCGGCGCCGAGCGGCAGCCGGTCGACGGCGACCCGCGGCGTGTGCCGGGTGGGCGGCGCGATCAGCGCCGGCACCACCGCGAACACCCCGCCGCCGAGCAGAGCGAGAAGCCAGGCGCCGAGCACGGCCCCCTCCGCCGACCCCGCGGCGAGCGTCGTGCCGACCGAGGTCGCCCAGGCGCCGGCACCGAGACCGGCGACGAGGCCGAGTCCGCCGAGCAGGAGGCGCGGGGCGCGGCCGAACGCCGCGGCGACGAGTCCGGCGACGGCGGGGACGCCCGCCAGCAGCAGTGCCAGCCGGAGGAGGGCCGCGACGGGCTGCGACTCGTCCGCGGCGCCGGTGCTCGACCAGTGCGAGGCGAGCACCGGCGGGAGCCGCTCGCCGAGGACGGCCCGCGAGACGAGGATCGCCGCGGCGGGGAGCAGGAGCGACGCGGCGGCGACGAGCGTGCGCGGGCTGCGGTCGGTGGTGGTGCCGGTGGTGGTCACGGTGCGGTCCTCTCGAGAAGGCGGATGACGTCGGCGCGGCTGATGCCGCTGCGGCGGGCCTCGGCGGCGAGCTGCTCGACGAGGGCGGTGACGCGCACGAGGCCGGGGCCGGCCGACTCCGCGATCCAGGCACCGCGGCCCCGTCGCATCTGCAGGATCCCGTCGTCGCGGAGCGCGGCGTACGCGCGCAGCACGGTGTGCATGTTGATGCCGAGGGAGTCGGCCAGCTCGCGCGCCGGGGGCAGGCGGTCGCCCGCCGAGAGCTCGCCCGCCGCCACGGCAGCGCGGACCTGCGCCTCGAGCTGGTCGGCCAGCGAGCGCGGCGAGGAGTGGTCGACGCGCAGCAACATGTTCGCAATATTAGTAGAACAATGAGCGAGGAGTCGAGCGCGCTAGCGTGGAGGGTCCAGCACGGGAGAGGGGACCCCGATGACGACTCCGGTCACCGGTGCGCCGTCCGCGGCCCGGCGCGCGGCAACCCTGCGCCTCGCCGGCCTCTTCGTCGCGGCCGCCGGACTGCTGGACGTCGTATTCCTGTTCGCCCCGACCGGCTCCGGCTCCCTGCTCGCGGCGCGCGCCGTCGTCCTCCTCGGGGCGGGGCTGCTCGCGGCCGCCGCCTCGGTCCTCGCGCGCGGCGCCGACTCGAAGGGCGGGCTCGTCGGCCCGACCGGAGCGACGGCGCTGATCGTCTTCGCGGTCCTGATCGTGCTGCGGCCGATCGTGTCCTGGTCCTCGCCGAGCACGACGGGCTCGACATCCACGCCCGAGATGATCGCCGCTTCGACGCTCGTGCTCACCCTGGCCGTGCTCACCGCGGCCGCCGGAGTGGTGGGGCTCGTCGCGCTCGGGCGCTCGCGCACCGTCCCGCGGCGGGTGGTGGGGATCGCCGCGGTCGCCGTGGCCGTGAACGCCGCCGGAGGATTCGCGACGACCGTCCCGCTGCTGGTCACGGCGACGCCCTCGCAGGGGCTGCTGATCGGGATCTCGATCGTGGCCTCGATCGCCGGGTCGCTCGCGATCCTCGCCACCGGAGCCGTCTGGCTGCTCGCCGCCCGCTCGATGGTCCGCGCGGGCTGACCGGCGCGCCTCCGCTCAGGACGACCCTGATCAGGGCGACAGCGCCAGCGACACCGCCAGCACGACCATCACGACCGCGACCGCGCCGTCGAGCACCCGCCAGGCCGTCCGGCTGCGGAACAGCGGGCGCAGCGCCCGCGCCCCGAAGCCCAGCGCCGTGAACCACAGCACGCTGCCCAGCGCCGCCCCCGCGCCGAACCACCAGCGCTCGTCGCCGTGCGTGTTCGCGACGGAGCCGAGAAGCACCACCGTGTCGAGGTACACGTGCGGGTTGAGCAGCGTCAGGGCGAGGCAGGTGCCGATCGCCGTCCGCAGCGACGTGGAGGCGCCGGCCGGGTCGCCCTCCAGTGTCCCGGGGCGCAGTGCGCGCCGCGCGGCGAGCACCGCGTAGGCGAGGAGGAAGGCGATCCCGCCCCAGCGGATGACCACCAGCAGCCACGGAGCCGACTCGAGCACCGCGCCGATCCCGGCGATGCCGAGGATGATCAGCGCCGCATCCGCCAGGGCGCAGATCGCGACGACGGCGAGCACGTGCTCGCGGCGGAGGCCCTGCCGCAGGACGAACGCGTTCTGGGCGCCGATGGCGATGATGAGCGAGAGGCCGAAGCCGAGGCCGGACACGGCGGCGAGGAGGGGGGACACGACTCTGACGCTAGGGGCGACCGCGCCTGTAGACCAGCTCACGCTCCTTCAGTACCGTAAGCGCGACTGATGGGACCTCCGATGCTGACCGACGACCTCGACCTCGCCCGCCTCCGCGCCCTCGCTGCCGCGGTGCGCTTCGGCTCCTTCGACGCCGCCGCGCGCGAGCTGCACGTCACGCCCTCCGCGCTCAGCCAGCGGATCAAAGCGCTCGAGTCGGCGGCCGGGCGGGTGCTGCTGGTCCGCTCGCGTCCCGTCGTCGCCACCGAGGCGGGTGCCGGCCTGCTCCGGCTGGCCCGCCAGATCGAGCTGCTCACCGAGGACGCCGTCCGCGCGCTCGACGGCGGTGCGCGCGAGGGCCGTGGACCGGTGACCGTGCCGATGGCCGTCAATGCGGACTCGCTCGCGACCTGGGTCCTGCCCGCGCTCGCGACCGTCCCCGAGGTCGTCGTCGAGCTGCACCGCGAGGACCAGGAGCACACCACCGCGTTCCTGCGCGACGGCACCGTCCTCGCCGCGGTGACGGCCGAGGCGGAGGCGGTGCTCGGCTGCACCGTCGCCCCGCTCGGCGTGATGCGCTACCGGGCGATGGCCGCCCCCGCCTTCGCCGCGCGCTGGTTCCCGGAGGGGCCGGACGCGGCAGCGCTCGCCGTCGCCCCCGTCGTCGTCTTCGACGAGAAGGACCGCCTGCAGGCCCGGTTCTTCGCTGCAGCCGGGGTGGAGGCGCGCCCGCCGCAGCACCGCGTGCCCGGCTCGGCCGACTTCGAGCAGGCCGTGCGCCTGGGCCTCGGCTGGGGCATGCTCCCCGAGCTGCAGGCCCCCGTCGGCGCGCCGGGCCTCGTCCCCCTCGGCGGCGCCCCCGTCGACGTCCCCCTCTACTGGCAGCAGTGGTCCCTGCACACCCCGAGCCTCGACGCCGTCGCCGCCGCGATCACCGCCGCCGCCCGCGCGACCCTGCGCCTCTGATCCCCGCCGCGAGATGCCACTTGTGCACGCGACACGCCGTGAAAGGCGTGCACAAGTGGCATCTCGCGGAGCCGACGGGCACAGGGGTCAGACGGCGAAGACGTCGCGGAGGGTCACCGTCTCGAGGGAGCGGGCGCGGAGGAGGTCGACCAGCTGGGCGTAGACCGTCGTGACCGGGTCGAAGTTCGCGTGCCCGATCACGATGCGCTGCGGCCGGAACCACTCGTCCGCGAAGCCGAGCAGCTGCTCCGGCGTGATCCGCCCCGAGTCCGAGAGTGAGCCGTACCAGAGCGTCGTCGCCGTGTAGCCGACGGCCGCCGCGGCCGCCCGGCTGCGCGCGTCGGTGTAGCCGAACGGCGGGCGGTAGAACGGTGCCGCCTCCACCCCGTAGGTGGCGCGGATGAAGTCGCCGTTGCGGCCGAGCTCCTCCTGGATCCCGTTGTCCGAGAGCGAGGTCAGGTCGGCGTGGGACCAGGTGTGGTTCGCGAGCTGCACCTGCCCGCTCGCGACGAGCGGCGCGAGTGCCGGCGCGTTCACGGTCCACGAGTCGTACTTCCCGTTGAGGAAGAAGGTGAGCCGGGTGCCGGTGTCCTTCGCGAACTGCGTGTAGGCGGCGACGACGTCGGTGTCGGCTCCGTCGTCGACCGTCCACGCCATCAGGTTCCCGTCGCCGGGCAGCTCGGTGATCGTGCCCTCCGGGAGCGGGAAGCGGGCGCGGATCGGCACAGGCGTCGCCGTCGCGGTCGGCACGGGGCGCGGCGGGGGAGCGGGGGTGGGAGTGGGAGTCGTGGTCGCGGCCACCGGCGTCGCGGTCGGCGTGAGCCGCGCGGCGCTCGTGCACCCGGCCAGGCCGGCGGCGGCGGAGGCGATCCCCAGCAGCAGCGCACGGCGCCGCAGTGCATCCGGCCTCGAGCCGTCCATGATTCCCCCCGCGGCGACCCGGACCCCCCGGTGCACCGGAGCGACCGTAGCATCGGCGAGTCTTGCAGGGTGCGCGCGTGTCGCCTAAGCTACTCGGGTTGCGTGCATCTGCACGCTCTTGCGCGCTGCCCTCCGGGCGGGACCCCGGTCCTCCTCGACAGGCGGGCGGTGCGCCGACAAGTGACCTTGGGTGGGTCGGGCGAGGCCTCGTGCCGCGCGTGGCCCACGGTACCCACACATGGAGGAAACCATGGCAGCAGTCTGCCAGGTGACCGGAGCCGTTCCCGGCTTCGGACACGCCATCTCGCACTCGCACCGGCGCACCAAGCGCCGCTTCGACCCGAACGTGCAGAAGAAGACGTACTACGTCCCGTCCCTGCGCCGTAACGTCACGCTGACGCTGTCGGCCAAGGGCATCAAGGTCATCGACGCCCGTGGCATCGAGTCCGTCGTGAAGGATGTTCTCGCTCGTGGGGTGAAGATCTAATGGCCAAGCAGCAGGACGTCCGTCCGATCATCAAGCTCCGCTCGACGGCCGGAACCGGTTACACCTACGTGACCAAGAAGAACCGCCGCAACGACCCCGACCGTCTCGTGCTCAAGAAGTACGACCCCGTAGTGCGCAAGCACGTCGACTTCCGCGAGGAGCGCTAAGTATGGCCAAGAAGAGCAAGATCGCCCGCAATGAGCAGCGCAAGGTGGTCGTCGACCGCTACGCCGCCAAGCGCCTCGAGCTGAAGAAGGCCCTCGTCGACCCCGCCGGGACCGACGAGTCCCGCGAGGCCGCCCGCACGGGCCTCCAGAAGCTCCCCCGCAACGCCTCGCCCGTCCGCGTCCGCTCGCGCGACGCCGTCGACGGCCGCCCCCGCGGCAACCTCTCGAAGTTCGGCATCTCGCGTGTCCGCTTCCGTGACATGGCCCACCGCGGCGAGCTGCCCGGCATCACCAAGTCGAGCTGGTAAGCGGCGCGCGCATTTCTGCGTGAACACCGAAAGGCCCCACGATCTCGAGATCGCGGGGCCTTTCGGCGTTCCCGGGTCGGGGCGTCGCTGCCGCCCCTCCCGCAGTCGGCTTCTCGAAGTGGTGGGGTTCCGCAGAGCGTCCTGCGTCCGCTGCGGAGAATCGCTCGGCACGCGATTCTCCGATTCGCTCGCGCGTTCCGCTGGCGCGGCTTGTTCCGGACGGTGATCCGTCGCGAACGGCTCCTTCTTCCGCTCTCAGGCAGCCGTTCGAGACGGATGGCGACGCTTCGCACACGCCGGCGGGCCCCTGCATGCTGATCGAGGAGGCCGCGGAGCGGGCGTATCGAGATCCACCGTGACCGGGCACGGGGTTTGCAGACCTCTCGGTGACGGTGGGTCTCGATACGCCCCTGGCGGGGCTACTCGACCAGCATGGGCGGAGCCGCACTGCGAACGGGATCCGTTGCATGCTGATCGAGTAGCCCGCGCAGCGGGCGTATCGAGATCCGGCCGCGTGGCGCCGCGTAAAATGGCGGGCATGACAAGCAGCCTTCCGACCGTCGCCGAGATCGCGGCGCTCATCGACCACGCGATCCTCAAGCCCGAGCTGACCCGCACCGAGGTCGACGCGCAGCTCGACGAGGCCCGCGCGGCCGGCGTCTTCAGCGTCTGCGTGCGCCCCTCCGACATCGCGCACGCCGTCCGCCGGCTCGAGGGCTCCGGCGTCCTCGTCGGGACGGTCATCGGCTTCCCGCACGGCACGACCTCCACCGCGGCGAAGGTCGCGGAGTCGACGCAGGCCCTCACCGACGGCGCCGTCGAGCTCGACATGGTCGTCAACATCGGCCGCCTGCGCAGTGGACTGCTCGACGACGTCGAGGCCGACGTCCGCGCGGTCGTCGGCGCCGCCGAGGGCCACGTCGTCAAGGTCATCCTCGAGACCAGCTACCTCGACGACGAGCAGATCGTCGCCGGCAGCGAGGCCGCCGAGCGTGCGGGCGCCGACTTCGTCAAGACCGCGACCGGCTTCGGCGGCGGCGGCGCGAACGAGCACGACCTGCGCCTGATGCGCGGCGCCGTCTCCGACGCCGTCCAGGTCAAGGCCTCGGGAGGCGTCCGCGACCTCGACACGCTCCTCGCCTTCCGCGAGCTCGGCGTCACCCGCTTCGGCACCAGCGGCTCGGCGACGATCCTCGGCGACCTGACCGCGCGCCAGGCAGGCGACGCCTCCGCCGCCCGCGTCGACACCGCGTCGTACTGAGCGCCGTGCGCGGGGGAGGGCCGTCCGGTCGGCGCGCGGCGGCGGAGGGCGGGTCCCTCGACGTCGTCGCCAAGGCGCTGAAGGAGCGGGTCTACGCCGCCTTCACCGGGCTGGCCGTCGTGATGATCTACGCCGTCGACGAGCAGGCGGACTCCGCGCACGCCCTGCGCAGCCTCGTCATCGCGATCGTCGGCATCTCGGCCGCCGGCTTCGTCGCCGACGTGATCGCGCACCAGGTCGCCCACGCCGCGACCCCGACCGCGGCGGAGGCGCGGGTCATGCTCCGGATCGCCGGCGGCGCGCTCGCCTCCGCGTCGCTCCCCGTCCTGGTGCTCATCGCCTCGGCCCTCGGCTGGATCGACGACGTGGTCGCGCTGCGGATCGGCGTCGGCGTCTACGTCGCGACCCTCGCCGGCATCGCCCTGATCGCGGTCGTCCGGGCCGGCCTCGGTGTCGGGCAGAGCATCATCGGCCTGCTCGGCCTCGTCGGACTGGGAGCCGCCGTCGTCGGCGTGCTCGCCCTGTCGCACTGAGGGGCCGGCGATCGTGACCGGCACCCGCACCCGCGTCGAGCTCGGCCGCAGGGAGGATCTCGGCGCCGACTGCGCCAACTGCTTCGGCCTCTGCTGCGTCGCCCTCGCGTTCACCCGCTCCGCCGACTTCCCGGTCGACAAGCCGGCCGGTGAGCCGTGCACGAACCTCGACACCGAGGACGCCTGCACGATCCACCGGCGGCTGCGCCCCGAGGGCTTCGCCGGCTGCACCGTCTTCGACTGCTTCGGCGCGGGCCAGAAGGTGTCGATGCAGACGTTCGGCGGCGTCTCCTGGCGCAGCGACGCGGAGGTGCGCGCGCGGATGTTCGCGGTCTTCCCGCTGATGCGCCGCCTGCACGAGCTGCTCTGGTACCTCGACGTGGCCCTCGGCCTGCGCGGGGTCGACGCCGCCCTGCGGGACGCGGTGCGCGTCCGCTTCGAGGCGGTGCACGCCCTGACGCTCGCCGACGCCGACGCGATCCTCGCGGCCGACGTCGACGCGGAGTACGGCGCCGCCCGTCCGCTGCTGATCGCGGCGAGCGCGGCCGCGCGGAACGACGGCCCACGGCGGCGGCGGCGGCACGGCCGGCTGCGCCTGCAGCCCGGTGCCGACCTCGTGGCGGCCGCCCTCGCGGGCGCCGATCTGCGGGGTGCCGACCTGCGCGGCTCCCTGCTGATCGCCGCAGACCTCCGGGGCGCGGATCTCCGCGGCTGCGACGTCCTCGGCGCCGATCTGCGGGACGCGGACGTGGCGGGGGCCGATCTCTCGACGGCGATCTACCTCACGCAGGCGCAGGTCAGCAGCACTCGCGGCGACGCGCGGACGGCGCTGCCGCCGGACTTCGAGCGCCCGTCGCACTGGGCGGCGAGCAGCGGACGCTGAGGGTCAGCCCTCGACGGTGCCGGCGGCCGAGCCGTCGTCGTCGAGGCCGAGGCCGCCGAGGACCTCGCGGTGGAGCAGGTGCGACCCGTTCCAGTTCTCGATCACGCACTGCGGGAAGGCCTCGAGGTCGAGGGCGTCGAGCCAGCTGGCGGCCGCTTCGCGTGCCCAGGACTCGGTGGAGTAGACGCCGAGGATCTCGGTCTCGTCCGCGAACGGCCCGGTGGTCGAGAGCACGTAGTGACCGACGCTCATGGCTGCTCCTTCATCGTCGCGCAGTGGCGCGCATTGACAAGCCTGTCACAAACACGCTCTTGCGGAGAGCCGATGTCGGCGGCTAGGAGATGCTGTCGCGAAGTCGCGCGTTCAGGGCCGCGAGGGCGGCGGCGATCTCGACGTCGTCGGCGCCGGGCAGGACCGCGCCGCCCTGCGCGAGGCTGTGCCGGAGGGAGTCGAGCTCGGGGGTGCCGAGGCGGCCGGCGGAGGTGAGCACCTCGAGGGTGGTGAGGACTCCGATGAGCGCGACGGCGTCGTCGACGTCGAGGGGTCGGGCGCAGTTGTTCTCCATGCGCATCTCCAGGGGTTCGGTGCCGCGCGGGGGACGCGGTCGGGGGCGGGTGGGGCGGGTGAGGGGGCGCTGCCGGCTTCGGGGCCGGACGTACCGAGACGCCCCGCGGCCGGATCGACCGCGGGGCGTCAGGGGTGGTGCGGGGTGATCAGGCGACGCGCGGCTCGGCCTCGGGGGCGTCGTCCTCGGGGATGTGGACGTCCTGCACGGTGACGTTGATCTCGGCGACGTCCATGCCGACGATCTCGCGGATCGCACGGCCGACGGCGGAGCGCACGCCCTCCGCCACGTCCTGGAGCGCGGCCGGGTACTCGGCGACGATCGTGACGTCGGCGGCGACCTGGCGCTCGCCGACCTCGACCTTGACGCCCTGGGCGCGGTCGTCGTTGCCGAGCGCGCCGCGGATGGCGCCGAGGGCGCGGGCGGCGCCGTTGCCGAGGGCGTGCACGCCGGGCACCTCGCGGGCCGCGATGCCGGCCACCTTCGCGATGACGCCGTCGTCGATGACCGTGCGTCCGGTCCCGTTCGTCGTCGTGGTGTTCGCGGTGCTCTCGGCCATGATCTCCTCTTTCGTCTCGGTGCCCGGTCGGTCGATCGGGCGGTTCAGAGGTAGGACGGAGCGTGCACGGCGAACGTCACGGTGGAGTCCCCGCTGCCCAGGGGACTGCCAGGGTCGGGAGGGAGGCGGGCCTCATCGCGCCGTCTGCTGCGCCAGGAACGCGAGGGTCCGCTCCAGCGCCTCGCGCGCCTCCGGCAGCTCGAGGTGGAACTGGTACTCGTGGCCGAGCTCGCTCTCGTGCCCGTCGCCCCAGAGCAGCGCCGTGACCGGGACGCCGAGCGAGCGCAGCTGCGCCGCGAACGGGCGCGACTGCTGCGCGGTGAGCGGGTCGGCGTTGCCGCCGCTGAGGAACGTCGGCGGGAACCGCGGCGTCACGTGCTCGATCGTCGACATCCACCGGGCGGCGTCGGAGGTCCACCAGGCCCGCCGGCCGGTGTACGCCCAGAGGGCGGCGCGCAGCCCGCGGCCGGCGAGACCGGTGGCGCGGGCGAGGGCGGCGAGGTCGAAGACTCCGCAGTGCAGGATCACCGCCCGCACGGCGTCGACGGGCAGGGTCGTCGTGAGCCCGGCCGCGCGCGCGTAGGAGGGGTTCGTGATCGCGGTGGCGAGCTGGCTCGCGAGCTGCGCGCCCGCGGAGTCGCCGGCCAGGACGAGGCGGTCGCGGGCGATCCCGAGGCGGCCGGCGTTGCGGCGCAGGTGCTCGAGTGCGGCGAGGAGCTGTCGCGGCGCGGTCGGGTGCACCGCTTCGGGCCCGCGGCTGTAGTCGAGCGAGACGACGGTGTAGCCGGCTTCGGCGAGCAGGCGAAGGTAGGGGTCCACGTCGCGCCGGTGGCCGGAGACCCAGCCGCCGCCGTGGATCCAGACGACGGTCGGGCGCGAGCCGGCTCCCGCGGAGCGGAGGACGTCGGCCGTCGTGGCCGGAGCGTCCGGACGCGCCGGGATCGGCTCGGCGACCCGCTGGATCCCCTCCGGAGCGAACGGCAGCATCGCCGCGGCCGTCCGCCGCGCCTCGCGCTCGAAGACCGCACGGACCGCCAGCGCGGCCGGCCAGGACGCGGCCCGGATCGGCGTCGCACGCACGGTGCCCCCTCCTCGCGTCGATCGCCCGGCCCCCACCGGCGACGCATCACGAAGGGTACGCACCGCATGTTTCCGCCGTGCGACGGCGCAGGTGGCAGGCTGGAAGGGTGACGGACGAGACGAGCGCGCAGGCCGCCCCGGAGACGGCGGCGAGCGCGCCGGCGACCCGCCCGAAGGCCCTCCGCGCGAGGGCGATGCTCGTGCTGGCGCTGATCGGCGCGATCGGCGGGGTGCTCTCGGGCGCGTTCGGCGTCGGCGGCGGCATCGTGATGGTGCCGATGCTGATCGCCTGGGCCGGGATGGACCAGCGCCGGGCCTCTGCGACCTCGCTGCTCGCGATAGCGCCGACCGCGGTGGCCGGTGCCTTCGGCTACGCGCTGGGCGGTCAGGTCGCCTGGGTCCCCGCCGCGGTGATCGCCGCGGCCGCGATGATCGGCGCGATCCTCGGCTCCTGGCTGCTCGCGAGGCTGCCGCTCGGCGTGCTCCGCTGGCTGTTCGTCGCCCTGCTGGTCGCGGCGGCCGCGCGGATGGCGGTGTTCGGCTCGAACGAGACCGGCGACGTCGCCGAGGGCTGGGGCGTCTGGCCCGGCTTCGGCGGGCTGGGCCTGGCGATGGGAGTGGCCTCGGGGCTCTTCGGGATCGGCGGCGGCGCGATCGCCGTGCCCGTTCTCGTCGGCGCGTTCGGCCTCGCCGATCTGCTCGCCAAGGGCACCTCGCTCGCCGCGATGATCCCGACGGCGATCAGCGGCTCGATCGCGAACGCGCGCCGCGGGCTGCTCGATGTCCGGGCCGGGCTCGTGGTCGGGCTCTGCGCGACGGGGTTCTCCTTCGCCGGGGTGGCGCTGTCGTTCCTCCTGCCCGCGCGGATCTCGGGCGTGCTGTTCGCCGCGCTGCTGCTCCTCGCGGCGCTGCAGCTCGCGCTGAAGGGGCGACGGAAGCGGTCCTGATCCGGGATCCGCTCCGGACGCCTCTTGACACCGCCCCGTTGTAAGTGTTTGATCAGTCACATGCCGACCACGACCCCTCGCTCCACCGCAGAAGCCCAGCGCGAGCGGATCACCGCGGCCGCCGTGCACGTCTTCGCCCGCACCGGCTACTCCGCGACCCCGATCACCGAGGTCGCGTCGGAGGCGGGGGTCTCGCCGGCCTACGTCTTCCGGCTCTTCCCGGGCAAGCTCGGCGTCTTCGTCGCCGCGGTCGACCGCTGCTACGAGCTGGTGGCATCGACGCTCGCCGCAGCGGGGGAGGCCTCGGTCTCGTCGGACCCGGCCGACCGGCTCGAGGCGATGACCCTCGCCTACATCGACCTGATCGCCGACCGCGATTTGATCATGCTGCAGTCGCAGGCGCAGAGCGCGAGCGGGGTGCCGGAGATCCGCGAGGCGGTGCGCCGCGGGATCTCGACGGTCGTCCGCACGGTGAGCGTCGTCTCGGGCGCCGACGGCCCGGCCGTGCAGCGCTTCGTCGCCTACGGCCAGCTCTGCCACCTGATCGTGCAGACCGACCTCGGCGGCGTCGACTCCGAGTGGGCGCGCATCGTCTCCGCAGGCATCCGGCACCACGACTGAGCGCCGGCGAGCCGCCACCTGCTGGTCGAGTAGCCCCGCAGGGGCGTATCGAGACCCACGGTCGTCAGCAGGGCGGACCTGCAGACTCGGCCTCTGACGCTGGTGGATCTCGATACGCCCGCGGCGCGGGCTACTCGATCAGCATGGACTTCCTTTCTCGAATCAAAAGAAGTGACTGTCCAGTCACTCACACCTACCCCAAGGAGCACCCCATGACCACCGCCCTCCCGCTCACCACCACCCGCGTCGTCCTCCCCGGGCTCGTCGAGCCGTCCGGACTGCTCCTCGAGCAGGCGCCGGTCGAGCCGCCCGCGGCCGGCGAGCTGCTCGTCGCCGTCGAGGCCACCGGCATCTCCTTCGCCGAGCAGTCCATGCGCCGCGGCCGCTACTTCGCCCAGCCCGCCTTCCCGTTCACGCCCGGCTACGACCTCGTCGGCCGGGTGCTCGCGGTCGGCCCCGGCGGCGACGCCTCGCTCGAGGGCCGCCGTGTCGCCGCCCTCACCAAGACCGGCGGCTGGACCGGCCACGCCCGGGTCGCCGCGCGCGACTGCGTCCTCGTCCCCGAGGGCGTCGCGCCGGAGGACGCCGAGGCCGTGGTGGTGAGCGGAGTGACAGCCTGGCAGATGCTGCACCGCTCGGCCCGGCTCTCCCGCGGCGACACGATCCTTTTATTCGGGGCGAACGGCGGCGTCGGCGGCCTCGTGCACCGGCTGGCCTCACTCGAGGGCATCCGGGTGATCGGCGCCGCCTCGCCGCGGCACCACGACGCCCTCCGCGCGGCGGGCGTCGAGCCGGTCGACTACGCCGACCCGGAGCTCGCCGCCCGCGTCCGCGAGCTCGCACCGGGCGGCGTGGACGCCGTCTTCGACAACATCGGCGGGGAGACCACCCGCCTGGCCTGGTCGCTGCTCGCGCCCGGCGGCACCCTCGTCGCCTACGCGATCGTCAGCGCGAGCACCGGCAGCATCTGGCCGCCGTTCCTGAAGCAGCTCGCCCGCGTGCAGGCGTACCAGCTGGCGCCGAACGGGAAGCGCGCCGTCTTCTACGACCTCTGGTCCGGGCACTCGCTCCGTCCCGCCCGGTTCCGCGCGCGGCTCGAGGAGGACCTGGGCCGCGTGCTCGCGCTGCTCGCGGACGGCTCGCTCACCGCCAACATCGCGGCGCGCTTCCCGCTCACGGAGATCGTGGCGGCGATGGAGCTCGCGGAGTCGCGGACGCTCGACGGCAAGGTGATCCTGCTGCCCTGATCGCCGCGGCCGGGCAGTCGGCCCTCGAGAGCGTGGAAAAATGGGAGGCGATGTCCTCCCGAGCCGCATGAGCGCCGCCACCTACCTGACCGCCTCGATCCCCCTGCGCCTCGCGAGCGCGGGCATGGTCGTCGCCCTGCCCGTCCTGGCCGTCGAGCGCCTCGACGACGTCGCGCTCGGCGGGCTGCTGACCGGCGCCGCCCTGTTCCCGAGCGTGATCGCCGCTCCGCTGGTCGGCACCGTGCTCGACCGGGTGCGCTCGCCGCGGCGGCTGCTGGTCGGCGCGGCGCTCGCCACCGCCGCCTCCTTCGCGCTCGCGTCCTTCCTCGGCGACGTGCCGACGGCGCTGATCGCGCTGCTCCTGGTGATCGCGGGCCTGGCGACCCCGGTCTACATGGGCGGCATGTCGAGCTTCGTGACCAGCGCGATCGCCGACCCGCGCCGCGCCTACGCCCAGGACTCGCTGTCCTACACCGTCGCCTCGATCGGCGGCCCCGCGATCGCCGGGCTGGTGATCGCCGTCGCCTCGGCCCGCTTCGCCATGCTCGCGATGGCCGCCCTCGCGCTCGTCGGCGTCCTCGGCTCGCTCGCCCTGCGGATGGAGGCGCGGCCGACCCCCACCGTCGGCGTCCGGCGCACCATCGCGGCCGGTGTCACCCACCTCGTGCGGCACCGGCCGATCGCGATCGTCACCCTCTCCGGGACGATCAGCCAGATCGGCGGCGGTGCGGCCGGCGTCGCCGCGATCGGCCTGTCGCTCGAGCGGGTGGGCAGCACCGCGGCGGCGGCCGGGCTGCTCACCGCGTTCGCCGTCGGCGGGCTGCTCGGTGCGATCGCGGTCGCCGTGCGGCGCTGGACGCACCGCCCGCCGGCCTGGGCGATGGGGGCGGGCTTCGCCGCGACCGGCGTCGCCCTGCTCGCCGCCGCGCCCGACCTCGGGATCGTCGTGGCCCTCGTCGCGTTCGCCGTCGCCGGAGTCTTCACCGCGCCCGCGAACGCCGCGATGCTGCTGCTGCGCGATCAGGAGAGCCCGGCCGCCGTCCGCTCCCAGGTCTTCACCATCGGCGCGGGCCTGCGCGCCGCCGCCGCCGCGGTCGGTGCCGCCCTCGCGGGCGCCGCCTCCGGCCTCGACGCCGGCTGGCTCATCCTCGGCATCGCCACCGTCTGGATCGCCTCGGGCCTGCTCCTGACCCTCTTCCCCCGCCCCCTGCCGGCCCGCGAGAGCTGATCCCCGCCGCGAGATGCCACTTGGGTACGCGACACGCCGTGAAAGGCGTGCACAAGTGGCATCTCGCGGGGAGGGTCAGGCGGCGGCGCCCGAGAGGGTGCCGGTGCTGGGGCCCGCGGGGTCGGTGATCAGGCAGTTGATGACGCGGTCGCCGCCGTCCCAGCTCTCCTGGGTGGGGTAGTAGTAGCTGAAGTCGTACTGCGACTCCTCGTAGCTGAGGCCGACGAAGCCCTCGAACGCGGCCTGGCACTCGGAGTCGGCCTGCTCGGTGGTCGCCGTCTCGCCGGGGTACTCGTCGGCGTCGGCCATCGTGATGTTCTGGAAGACCTCGTAGCTGTGCGCGTCGGAGCACGGCACGGTCGGGACGTCGGTGACCTCGGTCGCGGTCTCGCTCAGCTCGTCGTTCAGGCAGTCGCCGACGCGGAGCTGGAAGACGTCGGTCGTGCCGCCGTCGACGATCTCACCCGAGGTGTCGTCCCGGGTCTCGCCGCCCATCATGCTGTTGATCCCCGAGCAGCCGGTGAGGCCGAGGGCGAGGGCCGCGGCGGCGGCGAGGACGAGGGCGGAACGGCGGCGGTTCATCGGAGGCTCCAGACGGCGGTGACGGGGTCGGCTCCAGGGTAGGGGTGGCGGGGCCCGCCGGGGCACCCCCTGTGCGGTGCGGTCCGCTACTCCGATCGTCGGCGCCGGGCAAGGCCCCGCGAGGGGCAGGCGAAGTCCAGCCGGGTGGAGTCGAATGGAGTCATGGCTCAGAAGACCGTCGCAGACCAGCTCATCGCCCAGCTCATCGACGCCGGGGTCGCCCGGATCTACGGGATCGTCGGGGACTCGCTCAATCCGATCGTCGACGCGGTGCGCCGCAGCGGCGGCTCGGCGAAGGGCGGGATCGACTGGATCCACGTCCGCAACGAGGAGGCAGCCGCCTTCGCGGCCGGCGCGGAGGCGCAGATCACCGGGAAGCTGGCGGTCTGCGCCGGGAGCTGCGGCCCCGGCAACCTGCACCTGATCAACGGCCTCTACGACGCGCACCGCTCGGGTGCGCCCGTGCTCGCCATCGCGAGCCACATCCCGAGCGGCGAGATCGGCTCCGGCTACTTCCAGGAGACGCACCCCGACCGCCTCTTCGTCGAGTGCTCGCACTACCGCGAGCTGGTCTCCACCGCGGCGCAGGCCCCGCGGGTCGTCAACGCGGCGATGCGCAGTGCCGTCGCCCTCCGCGGCGTGGCCGTGGTGACCCTCCCGGGCGACGTCGCCGAGTTCGAGGCGGAGGGCGACTTCCCGTCCTTCGTGCTGCCGGAGCGGCCGGCCCTGGTGCCCGCCGCGGCCGACGTCCGCGCTCTCGCGCAGGCGATCGACGAGGCGAAGACGGTCGCGATCTTCGCCGGCGCCGGCGTGCGGGACGCGCACGACGAGGTCGTCGCCTTCGCCGAGCTCGTCGGAGCGCCGATCGGGCACAGCCTGCGCGGCAAGGAGTGGATCCAGTACGCCAACCCCTACGACGTCGGCATGACCGGGCTGCTCGGCTACGGCGCCGCCCACGCGGGCATGCACGACGCCGACCTCCTGATCCTGCTGGGCACCGACTTCCCCTACGAGCAGTTCCTGCCGGACGCGTCGAAGGTCGTCATCGCGCAGGTCGACAGCGACGCCTCCAAGCTCGGCCGCCGGGTGAGCGTGGCGCATCCCGTGCACGGCGACGTCGCCACGACCCTGGACGCGCTGGCCCCGCTGGTGAAGCGGAAGGACCACCGCTTCCTCGACCGGATGCTGAAGAAGCACGAGAAGCTCGTCACCGGCGTGGTCGGCAAGTACACCGAGGTCGCCACCAAGCAGCCGATCCACCCCGAGCTGGTCGCGTCGACGCTGGACGCGCTGCTCGCCGACGACGCGATCGTGACCGCCGACACCGGCATGGGCAACGTCTGGCAGGCGCGCTACATCACGCCGAACGGGCGCCGGCGCCTGCTCGGCTCGTACTCGCACGGCTCGATGGCGAACGCGCTGCCGCACGCCGTGGGCGCCCAGATGGCGCAGCCCGGCCGCCAGGTCGTCTCGCTGAGCGGCGACGGCGGGCTCTCGATGCTGATGGGAGAGCTGGTGACGGTCGCGGCCTACAAGCTGCCGGTGACCATCGTCGTGTTCAACAACTCGACGCTCGGGCTGGTGAAGGTGGAGATGCTCGTCGACGGCTTCCCGGACTTCGCGGTGGACGTGCCGATGGTCGACTACGCGCAGGTCGCGACGGCGGTCGGCATCCGGGGGATCCGGGTCGAGGACCCGCGCGAGGTGGAGTCCGCGCTGCGCGAGGCGCTCGCCGACCCGGGGCCCGTGCTCGTCGACGTGGTCACCGATCCGCTCGCGCTCTCGCTGCCGCCGACGGTCACCGGCGCCCAGGTGAAGGGCTTCGCACTGGCGATGTCGAAGATGGTGATGAACGGCGGCGCGGGCGAGGCGATCGCGCTGGCCCGCTCCAACGTGAAGCACGCGCTGCCGTGATCGACGCTCCCGCGATCGACCGCGCCGCGCTGGCGACCGGCACCTGGTTCGTGCGCGGCTCGAGCCTGCCGCTGTGGCGGGGGCGCGAGGGGGTGGCGATCACCTACGCGCCCCTGCCCGGCGGCGAGGTCGGCGACGTGGTCAGCTGGCGCGGCCGCCGCTCGACGCGCTACGTGGTCGGGATCGACGCCCCCGACCCCGCGGATCCCGACGGCTTCCGCTGGCGGGGCGTCGAGCCGCTGACGCTGCTGGCCCGCAGCCGCTGGTCCTTCGTCGCCGCCGACGAGGAGGCCGGCTGGGCGCTGACCCGCTTCGCCCGCACGCCGTTCACCCCGGCGGGCGTCGACGTCTACGTCCGCGAGGCGCGGCCCGCCCCCGGCGTGCTGGCGGCCGCCCTCGCCGCCTGCGCCGCGGACCCGCGCACGGCGCCGCTGCGCCCCCGGATGTTCGAGGTCGCGCCCTGACGGCCCGAGCCCGGACGACGGTGGATCCCGATACGCCCGCTGCGCGGCCTGCTCGATCAGCATGAGCGGCCCTCACAGCGGCACCCGTGCCCAGCCACTGCTCCGTTCGGAGCATCTCCGCAAGCAGGGCGCAAGAGCATCCCGCGGAATCGCGTGCCAAGCGATTCCGCGCAGCGAACGCGAGACGCTCCGCGGGACCCGGTCACGTCGAGGAGTCGACTGCGGGAGGGGCGGCAGGGACGCCCCTCCTGGTGAGCACCGTCAGAGGCTCTCGCCGATGGCGATCGACTGGGCCTCGACGGCCTCCGACTCCTGGCCGTGCGCGTCCGCGCGCGCCAGCGTCCGCCGCCCGAGGAACACGATCAGCGAGGCGATCAGCACCGCGCCCGCCGCCGCGTACATCGGGAAGGCCGGCGAGATCGCCGCGGCCAGCGCCGAGGCGGCCGGCGGGGCGATCGCGCCGCCGAGGAAGCGGACGCCCGAGTAGGAGGACGAGGCCACGGAGCGGGGCAGGTCGGTCGCCTCCATCACGCACTCGGTGAGCACGGTGTTGACGACGCCCAGCAGCAGGCCGCCGACGATGATGCAGAAGATCAGGCCGACCCGCGAGGAGATCAGCAGTCCGCCGGCGACGAGGTCGAGCGCGAGCAGCACCAGCACCGAGCGGAGCACGACGGTGCGCGGCAGCCGCGCGGTCAGCAGCGGAGCGACGAAGACCGAGGTGATCGCGACGCCGAGGCCCCAGCCGAAGAAGGTGAAGCCGAGGCCCATCTCGTCCAGCCCGAGCGGGTACGGCGTGTAGGCCAGCAGCACGAAGAAGCCGATGTTGTAGAACAGTGCGGCACCGGCGAGGGTGCGGATCGCGGGCACGGCCAGCGCCTTGAACGGCGCGGAGAGCGGCGTCGGGGTCGGCCGCGGGCCGTCCTCGCGCAGCAGGGTCGCGATGGCGATGAAGCCGACGGCCATCAGCACCGCCGTGCCGAAGAACGGTCCGCGCCAGGAGACGGACCCGAGCAGGCCGCCGAGCAGCGGGCCGATCGCGATGCCGACGCCGAGCGCGGCCTCGTAGAGCACGATCGCGGCGGAGGAGCCTCCGCTGGCCGCGCCGACGATCGTCGAGAGCGCGGTCGAGATGAAGAGCGCGTTGCCGAAGCCCCAGCCGGCGCGGAAGCCGATGACGCCCTCGACGCTGCCGGCCGTGCCGGCGAGCGCGGCGAAGACGACGATCAGCACCAGGCCGATCATCAGCGTCTTCTTCGCGCCGATGCGGCTGGAGAGCCAGCTGGTGAAGAACATCACGACGCCGGTGATCACGAGGTAGCTGGTGAACAGCAGCGAGGTCTCGGTCGGCGTCGCCTCGAGGCTCTCGGCGATGGCCGGGAGGATCGGGTCGACGAGGCCGATGCCCATGAAGGCGATGACGGCGGCGAAGGCGACGGCCCAGACGGCGAGCGGCTGCCGGAGGATCGAGCCGCCCGCGGCGGGGGAGTGGGGAGTGGACACGGAGGGGCCTTTCGGGGGAGGGGTCGTGCGGGGAAGGGGAGTCAGGAGGCGGGACCGCCGGCGACGCGCAGGACGCGCTCCTCGACGAGGGCCGCGGCGCGCTCGAGGGCGCGGCGGTCGTCGTCGTCGAGGTCGTCGAACAGCGGGGCGAGGGCGGTGTCGAGGCGGAGGCGGTGCTCGGTGAGCGCCGCGGCTCCCGCCTCGGTGCCCTCGATCAGCCAGGCGCGACCGTCGCTCTCGTCGTGCACGCGGCGGATCCAGCCGGCCTCGTCGAGGCGCGCGATGATGCCGGTCATCGTCGGCTGGGTGACCCGGACGCGCTCGGCGAGCTCGCCGAGGCGGATCGGGGAGGCGGTGCGCAGCTCGGCGAGCGTCGACCAGACGGCGCCGGACTGCGCGCCGAGCCCGGTGGCGCCGCTGGAGCGGCCGGCGTACCGCGCGAGCGCGGTGGCGGCGGAGGCGAGGCGGACGGGGGCGGAGGGTTCGAGCACGTGCTTAAACATAGCACGCCTATGTATTGCGGGAAAGACCGATCCGTCGCGTCCCGGACTGCCCTTCTCCACCGTTGCTGTGCCAGAATTGTTCGCAATCCCTCGTCGAAAGCGGGGATCACCGACGGAAAGAGTTGTCATGCACAGCGTGGTGGAGTCCAGCGCGACCGCCCTCGAATCCGATCTCGACTGCGACGTGGTCGTGATCGGCGCCGGCGCCACCGGCCTGACCGCCGCCCTCCGGTTGCAGGAGCAGGGCCGCCGCGTCGTCGTCCTCGAGGCGCGCGAGCGCGTCGGCGGCCGCCTCGAGACCCGCGTGGTCGACGGCCAGATGCTCGAGCTCGGCGGCCAGTGGGTCTCGCCGGATCAGACCGCCCTCCTCGAGACGCTCGACGAGCTCGGCCTCGACACCTACTCCCGCTACCGCGAGGGCGAGAGCGTCTACATCGGCGCCGACGGCGGCGCCCGGCGCTTCACCGGCGACATCTTCCCCGGCGGTGCGAGCACCGAGGCCGAGATCGAGCGCCTGATCGGGATCCTCGACGGCCTCGTCGCCGAGACCGACCCGTCCGCGCCGTGGTCGCACCCGCGGGCCCACGACTACGACCGGATCAGCTTCAGCGCCTGGCTGGAGGCGCAGAGCGACGACGCCGAGGCCCGCGCGAACATCGCGCTCTTCATCGCCGACGCCATGCTCACCAAGCCCGCGCACTCCTTCTCGCTGCTGCAGGCCCTGCTGATGGCGGCGAGTGCGGGCAGCTTCGGCAACCTCGTCGACGCCGACTTCATCCTCGACAAGCGCGTCCTCGGCGGGCTCCAGCAGGTCCCGGAGCGGCTCGCCGAGCGCGTGGGCGCCGAGCGCGTGCTGCTCGGCCGGCCGGTCCGCTCCGTCGAGCACGGCGACGACGGCGTGACCGTCCGCGCCGACGGCGTCACCGTGCGGGCCCGCCGCGCGATCGTCGCCGTGCCGCCGAACCTCGTCAACCGGATCACTTTCGACCCGCCGCTGCCCCGGCTCCGCCAGCAGGCGCTCCAGCACCAGTCCCTCGGCCTCGTGATCAAGGTGCACGCGACCTACGCGACCCCGTTCTGGCGCGCCGACGGCCTCTCCGGCACCGCGTTCAGCCCGCACGCTCTCGTGCACGAGGCCTACGACAACTCCAACGCGGGGGAGGAGCGCGGCACCCTCGTCGGCTTCGTCTCGGACGAGAAGGCCGACCGAGTGCTCGCGTTGCCCGAGGCCGAGCGGAAGGCCGCGATCCTCGACTCGCTCGCCGCCTACTACGGCCCGGCCGCGCTCGACCCCGTCGTCTACTACGAGAGCGACTGGGCGTCGGAGGAGTGGACGCAGGGCGCGTACGCCGCGAGCTTCGACCTCGGCGGACTGACCCGCTACGGCGCGCTGCAGCTCGAGCCGGTGGGCCCGCTCCGCTTCGGCTCGAGCGACCTCGCGGCCGAGGGCTACCAGCACGTCGACGGCGCGATCCGCGTCGGCCGGCGCCTGGCGCAGGAGATCCTCGACGAGGACTCCGCTGACGCCGAGACACAGCACGACACCGCCGACGCGACCGCGCCGGCCCGCGACCGTGAAGGAGCACTCCCCGCATGAGCAGCAGCAGCTACGCCGTCATCGACCCGGCCTCGGGCGAGACGCTGAGCGAGTACCGCGGCATCACCGACGCCGAGCTCGCCGACGCGATCGCCTCGGCCCACGACGCGTACTCCACCTGGTCGCGCACCGTGCCCGTCGCCACCCGCGCCGCGCTGATCGCCCGCGTCGCGGACCTGCACGTCGAGCGCGCCGGCGCCCTCGCCGAGATCATCGTCCGCGAGATGGGCAAGCCGCTCGACCAGGCGCAGGGCGAGGTCGGCTTCGCGGCCGACATCTACCGCTACTACGCGGAGAACGGCGAGGAGTTCCTGAAGGACGAGCCGATCGCGCTGGCCGACGGCGCCGGCTCGGCGTTCGTCCGCCGCTCGGGCCTGGGCGTGCTGCTGGGGATCATGCCCTGGAACTTCCCCTACTACCAGGTCGCCCGCTTCGCCGGCCCGAACGTGGTGAACGGCAACACGATCCTGCTCAAGCACGCGCCGCAGTGCCCGGAGTCGGCCGCCGCCATCGCCGACATCTTCCGCACCGCCGCCGAGGAGCTCGGCGCCCCCGCCGGCGTCTACGTCAACCTCTACGCGAGCAACGACCAGGCCGCGACCGTCATCGCCGACCCGCGGGTGCAGGGCGTCTCCGTGACCGGCTCCGAGCGCGCGGGAGCGGCCGTCGCCGAGATCGCCGGCCGGAACCTCAAGAAGGTCGTCCTCGAGCTGGGCGGCTCGGACCCGTTCGTGCTGCTCTCCACCGACGACCTCGACAAGGCCGTCGAGGACGCGGTCGCCGCGCGCCTGGACAACAACGGCCAGTCCTGCAACGCCGCCAAGCGCTTCATCGTGATCGACGCGCTCTACGACGCGTTCGCGGAGAAGTTCACCGCGGCCTTCACCGCCGCCCGGCCCGCCGACCCGTTCGCCGAGGGGACCCTCCTCGGCCCGCTCTCCTCCGCCGCCGCGACCGAGCGCCTCGAGCAGCAGCTCGCCGTCGCCCGCGAGCAGGGCGCGACCGTCCGCGCCAGCGGCGAGGTCACCGGCAACTTCTTCCCGCCGGCCGTCCTCGAGGACGTCACCCCCGAGATGAACGCCTACCGCGAGGAGTTCTTCGGCCCCGTCGCCGCGCTCTACCGCGTGCACGACGAGGACGAGGCGATCGCGCTCGCCAACGACACCCCCTACGGTCTGGGCTCCTACCTCTACACGACCGACTCGGAGCAGGCCCTCCGCCTGGCCGACCGCATCGACGCCGGCATGGTCTGGATCAACCTCGTCCTCGGCGACGCGGCCGAGCTCCCCTTCGGCGGCGTCAAGCGCTCCGGCACCGGCCGCGAGATGGGCCGCAGCGCCCTCGAGGAGTTCGTCAACAAGAAGCTGATCCGCATCGCCTAGGTCGTCGCCCGGCGGGGCCGTGCCAGCGCGACGGCGACGTTGCGCTCCACGGTCTCTTTCAGAAGCGTCGCCTGATCGTCGTCGAGAGTTCTCCACGCGGTGTCGTTCCTCGCGGCGACGCCGCGCGCCACCTCTTCCACGAGAGTGACGACCTCCTCCTCGTCGATCCCCGAGGTCCTCGCGAGCTTCCGCCAGTGGTTCTGCGTCACCGCCTGCGGGAACCGCGCGCCGGCGATGCGCATCGCCAGCTCCTGATCGAACGCCGGGTACAGGCCGGTCGGAACCGCGTCGTAGATCGGGGCGAGGCTGACGGCGTCGGGCCGGAGGAGGACGGAGTAGTTCTTGGCATGCGCGTCAGCGTTCCCGAGGAGGACGTTGAAGGCCAGCTGCCGGAGGAAGGCGCGCACTACCCCGCCGGTCGCGTCGACCGACCGGAGCTTCTCCACGATCTGCGCGGCCGTCACGGAGTACTTCCGTGCAACGTCGACGCCCAGCGCCTGGGCGAGATCCTCGGCGTGGAGTCGTGTCGCGAACACGGTGTCGTCGAAGACGCGGTCGAAGCGCTCCACGACGAACGCCGTCTGATCCGTCATCTGCAGGACGGCCGCTCGGGGAGCCGGGAGGCCGGCCTCCGCAGCCAGTGTCAGCGCGGCCGCTTCCGCTTCCTCGAGGTGGAGATGCTCCGGGCGCGCGGGCTTGACGATGTGCGTGGAGGGCACGGCGGCGTTCGACCAGTACCAGTTCCGGTCCACTCGAGCCAGGGCGAACTTGCCCTGCGTTCCCGCCAGGGAGAAGCGCGCCGGAGTCTGGCGTGGCACCCAGGCGTCCGGATCGAGCTTGATGCTGTTGATGCGATCGGCGACGTCCCGATCGAGAGCGGGATTGAGCTGCGCCAGTCCCGTCGGCGGTGCCTCGCCGTCCGGGAGGAGCACCAGGCCGCCGGCGACGTCACCGCCGACCGTGCGCAGGAGATCGAACGTCCCCGTGCTCGCGACACCGTACGCCTGTGCCATCCGGCGTCGCGTGTGCTCCTGGTCGGGCAGCAGGTTGTCGAGGAACCTCGCCGCCGCCGCGCGCGTCGTCGTGCCCTCGCGCGGCAGCGACAGGGAGATCGGCGTCGACGGTGCGTCGTCGGAGTAGCTGAAGCCGATCCTGCCGTCGGCGTCGCGGGTGAACCGCCCGGCATGTCTGCCTTCGAGCCACGCTTCGAGTCGTTCCGTCATCGCAGCACCAGATCGGGAAGTGCGGTCGGCTCGACGTTCAGGGCGTCCAGTACACGTCGCGTGGTCGAGGGCCGCGACACAGGCAGCCCGCGTTCGAGGCGTCGGACGTCGGAGACCTCCACGTCCGCGGTTCGCGCGAGGTCGTCGATGGAGAGTCCCATGATGCGTCGTTCCGAGCCGACGACATCCGCCAGATCCTCCGGGCGCCGGAGGTACTCGCGTCGCGGTCGGTGCAGAGCCTCCCGCACGTAGTCGGGATCACCGTGGAGCGCGTGCTGCACGAGATTGGTGCCGAAGTCGACGAGCCCGGACTCCACCTCTCCACCCCACCAGTCCGCCAGCAACCCTGCGGGGTCCTGCGACGCGCGGAGCCGACGGATGCGCGCGGCCGTCCTGGCGAGCTCCTGCCCCTCGAGGCCCGACAGGGTCCGCTCGTGCAGGGCGTGCGCCAGCGACTGCCGCGACCTGACGGAGAGCGGACGGCGCGAACGTGCGCCGGACACCTCCGTGACCTCCCAGCGGCGGCCGACCTTCGTCGCCTCGATCCGGCCGGCAGCGATCAGCGCCACCACGCGGCGCGGAGTCACCCCGAGTCGCTCGGCGGCCTGCTTGACGTCCATGACACAACCGTACCGCTCGGCGGTCGAGAAGCATCGTGGCCGCCTGAAGGCGGGTAAGCTCGCCCGTCATGCGCGTCTTCGGCTGTCCGCACTGCGAGGCGCGGGTGGAGTTCGAGGACGCGCGGTGCCTGCGCTGCGGCACGGCGCTCGCCTACGACGTCGACGCGGACGAGCTCGTCGAGGCGGGGGGGCGCGCGCTCTGCGTGTACCGCGGCACCATCGACTGCACCTGGCTCGCGGCGGAGGGCACCGGCGGAGCCTGCGCCTCCTGCGCGCTGACGAGCGCCCGGCCGCCGGTGTACGACGCGGCGACGCTGAGCCAGCTGACGGTCGCCGAGTTCGCCAAGCGGCGGCTGCTGCGCCAGCTGCGGCACCTCGACCTGCCGGTGCACCGCGGTCGGCGGCTGTCCTTCGAGCTGCTCTCCTCCGCGCAGGGCTCCGTGACGACCGGGCACGCCGACGGCGTGATCACCGTCGATCTCGCCGAGGGGAACGACGCGCACCGCGAGGCGCTGAAGGCGCGGCTCGGCGAGCCGTACCGGACGATGCTCGGCCACTTCCGGCACGAGATCGGCCACTACTACTGGCAGCTGCTCGTGGACGGCTCGCCGCTCCTGCCCGCGTTCCGCGCGCTGTTCGGCGACGAGCGGGCCGACTACGGTGCGGCGCTCGACGCGCACTACGGCGGCGCGTCGACCGAGGACTGGGCCCGCGACCACATCTCGCAGTACGCGACCACGCACCCGTGGGAGGACTTCGCCGAGACCTTCGCGCACTACCTGCACATCGCCGACGCGCTGGAGACGACCGCGACGGTCGGCCTGACCGTCGCCGGACCCTGGGGCCGCCTCCCCGAGTCGCTGGTCGGCAGCGTGCAGGCGACCGGCGCGCAGCGCGTCGCCGATCTGGAGACGCCCGAGATCCTCGCCCGCTGGCACGGCTTCTCGCTCGCCCTCAACAGCGTGAACCGCTCGATGGGCAAGGACGACCTCTACCCCTTCGTCATCACGCCCGCGATCGCCGAGAAGCTCGCCTGGGTGCACGAGCTGGTGCGCCGCGGCGCACAGCTGTGACTCGTCGCCGCGGCGCACAGCTGTGACTCGTCGCCGCGGCGCACAGCTGTGACTCGTCGCCGCGGCGCACGGCTGTGACTCGTCGCCGGGGGACCTGGGAGTCAGGCCTCGCCGTCGAGCAGCCGGCGCGGCGCTCTCGCGGCCCACGCCTCGCGCAGCAGCTCGCCGAGTTCATCCGCACCGATCTTCTCCAGCCGCACGAGCACGCTCGGATGCCCGTCGTAGTGGCTCGTCGTGAAGTACGTCTCCGGGTCGCTCTGCAGCAGCGCCTCGCGCTCGCCGAGGTCGGCCCGCCAGACGAGCAGGACACCCGGCCGCTGGTGCAGGCGGGCGAACATCCTCGGGCCGGCGTAGAAGGCCGGGGTGCCGTAGGCGGTCCGCTCCTCGGTGCCGGGGAGCAGGAGCGCCAGCCGGCGCACGTCGTCGTCGTCGCTCATGCTCCCCAGTGTGCTCCGCTACTTCTTCGTGAGCGAGGACTCCTTGTGCGCGGCCTTCGCGTCGGTCTTGTCGCTCTGCACGATCCAGTAGGGCTCGTCGTCCGAGGCGTTGAACTTCTGCCCCTCGAACTGGAACTCCTTCGTCTTCTTCTCGACCAGCTCGCCGTGGGTCTCGCCCTGCGAGGTGTTCCAGCTGATCTTGTCGCCCTTCTTCACGAGGCGCTTCCTCTCTCTCGTGCCGCACCGGGGGTCCGGGGCAGCGTGATGGTGGTGGTGACGTCGACGATGGCCGGCGTGGCCGGTGCCGACGAGAAGCCGAAGCGGACCGGCGGCGACAGCGGGCCGAGCGCGCCGAGGTCCGCGCCGTCGAGCGAGGCGGTGACCCCGAGGATCGAGCGGATGGCGCGGACGCCGTAGTACTCCCGCCTGCCCTGGCCGGCCGAGCCCGCGGTGCTCACGCCGCGCACCAGCACGGAGGCGACCGGGGAGATCGCGGTCAGCCAGGCCGGGTGCTCGGCGAGCGGCCGCGGCACGACGCGCAGCAGGCGGCCCAGCGGAGTGAGCCCGCCGAGCCGCAGCGCGAGCGAGAGCGGGCCGGCCGTGGCGTCGATCCCGCCGTCGACGCGGTGCCAGGCGACCGGCGCGAGCCGCACCTCGTCGAACGAGTACGTCGACCCGATGAAGTCGGCGACCTCGTCCGTCGGCGCGATCAGGAGCCGGTGCCCGTCCGCCCGCTCGACCATGGCGTCGGCGAACGCGCCGAACGGCGTGCTCTCCCACAGCCCGAGCACGATCCGGGTGCCGGAGGCCGTGCCGAACCCCGCGATGCGCCCGCTGAAGCGCAGGCGCCGCGAGGTCCGGCCCGGCCCGGTCATCAGGAGGCGGCGGAGCGCAGCAGCGTGAAGGACGCGTCGCGCACGATCAGCGTGGTGACCTCGCCCTCGACGACCTGCTCCGGGTCGCTCGAGGCGGCCAGCTGCCACTCGGCGCCGGGTGCGTCCGGCACCGTGAACTCGACGCCGTTCTCGGCCGAGTTCAGCAGCAGCGCGAAGCTGGCGCTGCCCTCGGAGCGGAAGACGAACGTGATCGAGCGGGCGTCCGGGTTGTCCCAGTCCTCGTCGGCGAAGCCGGCGGCGTCCGAGCGCAGGATGTCGACGGTCTCGGGGCCGTCGCCGGGGGCACGGCGGAACCACTTCGGCCGCAGGGCCGGCTCGGCCTTCCGCAGCGCGATCAGCTCGCGGGTGAAGGCGAGCAGGTTGAGGTCCGCGTTCTCCCAGTCGAACCACGAGATCTCGTCGTCCTGGCAGTAAGCGTTGTTGTTGCCGCCCTGGGTGCGCGCGATCTCGTCGCCGCCGAGGATCATCGGCACGCCGGCCGAGAGCAGCAGCGTCGCGAGGAAGTTGCGGCGCATCCGGGCGCGGCGCTCGTTGACGGCGCCGTTGTCGGTCGCGCCCTCCGCGCCGTTGTTCGAGGAGCGGTTGTCGCTCTCGCCGTCGTTGTTGTCCTCGCCGTTGGCCGCGTTGTGCTTGCGCGAGTAGGCGGTGAGGTCCGCGAGGGTGAAGCCGTCGTGCGCGGTGACGAAGTTGACGCTCGAGACGGGGGAGCGCTTGTCGGCCTCGTAGACGTCCGGCGAGCCGAGGATCCGCTGCGCGGTGGTGCCGAGCACCGAGTCGGCACCGTGCCAGAAGTCGCGCACGTCGTCGCGGAACTTCCCGTTCCACTCCGACCAGTCGGCGGGGAAGCCGCCCACCTGGTAGCCGGCGGTGTCCCACGGCTCGGCGATCATCTTGACGGGCGCGAGCACCGGGTCCTGCGCGATCAGGTCGAGGAAGGCGCTGTGCACCTCGGCCTCGCCGGTCTGGCGGGTGAGCGTGGTCGCCAGGTCGAAGCGGAAGCCGTCGACGTGCATCTCGGTCACCCAGTAGCGCAGCGAGTCCATGATCAGGCCCAGCGCCGCGGGGTGCGCGACGTTGAGGCTGTTCCCGGTGCCGGTGGTGTCGAAGTAGTTGGCGCGGTCGTCCTCGACGAGGCGGTAGTACGAGCCGTTGTCGATGCCCTTGAAGGACAGCGTCGGTCCCTTGTCGTTGCCCTCGGCGGTGTGGTTGTAGACCACGTCGAGGATGACCTCGAGGCCGGCCTCGTGGAACGCCTTGACCATGGCCTTGAACTCGTCGACCTGCGAGCCGTCGTCGCCGGCGTGCGAGTACTCGTTGTGCGGCGCGAAGAAGCCGAGCGAGTTGTAGCCCCAGTAGTTGCGCAGGCCCTTCTCGACCAGGTGCGAGTCCTGCACGAACTGGTGCACCGGCAGCAGCTCGACCGAGGTCACGCCGAGGTCGGTGAAGTGCTTGATCGACGCGGGGTGCGCGAGGCCGCGGTAGGTGCCGCGGACGTTCTCGGGCACGTCCGGGTGCAGCTGGGTGAAGCCCTTCACGTGCACCTCGTAGACGACGGTCTCGTCCAGCGGGATGCGCGGGGCCTCGTCGCCGGTCCAGTCGAAGGAGTCGGGGTCGGTCACGACGCAGCGCGGCACGGCGGCCGCGTCGTCGGCGTCGTTGCGGGTGTCGGCGTCCTCGTAGAACTGGCCGAAGACGTCTTCGCTCCACTCGTAGCCGCCCTCGATCGCGGTGGCGTGCGGGTCGAGCAGGAGCTTCGCGGCGTTGTGGCGGAGGCCGTTGGCGGGGTCCCAGGGGCCGTCGACGCGCAGACCGTAGCGGGTGCCGACCGTCATCTCGGGGACGATGCCGTGGAAGACGTGACCGGTGCGCTCGGAGAGGGTGACGCGGGTCTCGGCTCCGGAGGAGTCGAAGAGGCAGACCTCGACGCTGTCCGCGGTCTCGGAGTAGACGGCGACGTTGGCGCCGGCGTCGCCGCGCAGGGAGACGCCGAGGGGATAGGGGAAGGAACGGGGAGATGCGGGCATGCGACCATCCTGACGAACGCTCCCTGAGCGGTTCTCGCCCTTGTCCGGCGGGGCACGGGCCGGTACTGTTCCGGACCCCTCTCCACGCGCCACCCTGGCGCGAGCGGCCCGCCGAGGCATATAGTCAGCTGGCTTACTAATTGAGCTCCGGACCGGTTCCGGGGCGGAGGAGGACGGCATCATGGCTCTCGCAGCAGCACGGCGCCGCTGGATCGGACTGATCGTGATCAGCCTCGGCGTCGCGACGATCATCGTCGACTCGACGATCGTGAACGTGGCGATCCCGTCGATCGTCGCCGACCTCGGCATCACCTCGACCCAGGTGCAGTGGGTGCAGGAGTCCTACACGCTCGTCTTCGCGGCGCTCCTGCTCGCCTTCGGCACGCTCGCCGACCGCTGGGGGCGGCGCCGGATGCTCGTCGTCGGCATCGCGCTGTTCGCGCTCTCGTCCGTCGCCGCCTCGCTCGCGGCCACCGGCGACCTGCTGATCCTGTCCCGGGTCGTGCAGGGCGTCGGCGGCGCGATGGTGCTGCCGTCGACGCTCTCGCTGATCAACGCGACCTTCCGCGGCAAGGAGCGCGCGATCGCGTTCGCCGTCTGGGGCTCGACCATCGGCGGGATGACCGCCGTCGGCCCGCTGCTCGGCGGCTGGCTCACCACCGACTTCTCCTGGCGCTGGGCCTTCGGGATCAACATCCCGCTCGGGATCGTCATCGTCGTCGGCGCGCTGCTCTTCGTCGACGAGTCGAAGCAGCCGGACGCGGGCCGCGTCGACCTGGTCGGCGCGCTGCTCTCGGTCGTCGCCTCGGCCGGCCTGGTCTTCGGGCTGATCGAGGGCCGGAGCCTGGGCTGGTGGCTGCCCTCGCCGGTGCCGGTCGCCTTCGTCGTCGCGGTCCTCGCGACGATCGCGTTCGTGCTCTGGGGCCGGGCCCGCGAGCGCGCGGGCCGCTCGGCGATGCTCTCGCTGAGGCTCTTCCGGCTGGCCTCGTTCCGCAACGGCAGCATCGCCGCGATGATCGTCTCGCTCGGCGAGTTCGGCATCATCCTCGCCCTGCCGATCTGGCTGCAGAACGTGCTCGGCTACACCGCGGTGCAGACCGGGCTGGTGCTGATCGCCCTCGCGCTCGGCTCGTTCGTCGCCTCCGGCTTCGCGGGTGCGTTCGGCAACCGCGTCTCCGCCGTGCTGATCGTCCGGGTCGGGCTCGCGGCCGAGATCGTGGGCGTGGTCGGCATCGGCGCCGTCGTCTCCGACACGACGCCGTGGTGGGCGCTCGTGCCCTTCCTCGCCGTCTACGGCTTCGGCGTCGGCCTCGCCACCGCGCAGCTGACCGGAGTGGTCCTCCGCGACGTGCCCGTCGAGCTCAGCGGCCAGGGCTCCGGCACCCAGTCGACCGCCCGGCAGATCGGCTCGGCGCTCGGCATCGCGGTGCTCGGCACGATCCTCTACACCTCGACCGCGGGCGTGCTCACCTCGTCGCTGGAGGAGCAGGGGCTGCCGGCCGCGCAGGTCAGCAGCACGGTGAACGCCGTCGTCGACTCCTCGGGAGCGGCCATCGCCGGACTCGCGGCCGATCCGGGCACGGCGGACGTCGCCCGCGCGGCCGGGGAGGCGCTGTCGGACGGCACGCGCTTCGCCGCCTTCGCCGCGGCGGGGTTCCTCGCCGTCGGCTTCGCGGCGACCCTCTCCCTCGGCGCGGCGCCGCGCGAGGAGAAGGGCGAGTCCGCCGAGCCGGTCGGCTCCGGTCCGGTCAGCTCAGCGGAGCCGCGTCGTCGGCGGTGAAGACGATCTTGCCGATCGTCCGGTCGGTGCCCTGCGCCCGCCGCGAGAGCACGGCGATGACGTCCTCGAGCGGATGCACGGCGCCGGCCGTGGGGACGAGCTCGCCCGAGACGGCCAGCGAGACGGCCCGGCCGATGCGCTCGGCGCTCGCCGTGACGATCAGGTTGCTCACCTTCGGGCGGCCGCGCCGGACGAGGCTCGCCGCCTGCGCGCCGAGGTCCGGGCCGCTCGGCACGAGGGTAGCGTAGCGGCCGCCATCGGCCAGCAGGAGCGCGGCGTCCCGCGCCGGCAGGTGCCCGGAGACGTCGAGCACCGCGTCGAAGCGCCCGCCGAGCACGCCGAGGTCGAGCAGGCGGTAGTCGTGCGGCTCGGCGCCGAGCGCGCGGAGGGTGTCGGCGGACGCGGCGGAGCCGGTCGCCGCGACGGTGCAGCCCGCGCGGAGCAGCAGCTGCACGACGAGGTTCCCGATCGCGCCGGAGCCGCCGCCCACCAGGATCTGCTCGCCGGCCCGGACCCGCAGGGCGTCGACCGTGCCGATCGCGGTGCCGCCGGACATCGCCAGCGTCACCCCCTGCACGTCGTCGAGGGCGTCGGGCAGCGGGACCAGCGAGCGGCCGCGGACGATCGCCGCGTCGGCGAAGGCGTCGCCGTCGCGGGTCATGCCGACGACGCGGTCGCCGATCGAGACGGAGTGGTCGCCGGGGCCGAGCGCCTCGACCGTGCCAGCGATGTCGAGTCCGAAGCCGTAGGGGCGCTTCCGGCCGACCGCCATGATCCGGGCGGCACCGGAGAGGATCTTCTCGTCGGTCGCGTTGATGCTCGCGGCGCGCGTGCGCACCAGCACCTCGCCGCGTCCGGGCATCGGCACCGGGGCCTCCCGCCAGGACAGCACGTCCGGTCCGCCGAACCGCTCGTAGCCGAGTCGTCGCAATTCCCGCTCCCGTCGTCGCGCCGCCGAGGCGGTCGTCCTCCGAGCCTAGGCGCTGGCCGCCCGGTGCTACCGTGGCGGCCATGAGCGCAGACGACAGCCCCGAGTTCGCCGGATTCACCAGCGGAGGCTCGGCGAACGTCGAGCACCCGGACGACGTGCAGCCGGCCGACGCCGACAACGAGGAGAGCACGACTCCCGAGGAGAGCGCCGACCCCGACCACCCCTACGACTCGATGGCCGAGAGCGGCACCGAGAACGCCCCGGAGGACGAGGTCGGCTCGCGCGAGGACGAGGAGGGGCTGCTCGCCCCCGGCAGCACGGCCGAGGGCGCGGGCACCTCGCTCGGGGCCGTCCCGGTCGAGGCGCGGCGCGAGGCCGAGCCGCTCGGCGCGCACGACGGCGAGGCCGGCTCGGGCCAGCTCGCGGACGAGCGCTGGCGGCAGAACGGCGTCGATCCGCTCGGCTGACGCCCTCCCGCGCGGGGTCCCGCGTCCAGGAACTACTCCGGTTGCTCGGAGGAGCCCCCCTGGCGGGCCCCGTACGGTTCCGGAGGACGCGGCAGGCCCGCCGCGTGGACGGAGAGTCTCATGTCGTTGCTGTTCAACCGCACCCGGGAGCTCCGCTGGACCCCGGACGAGCGGAAGGCCCTCGCGGAGGCCGTGGCCGAGGACCGCGCCCAGCTGTGGCGCAGCGTCGGCGACCTGGACCGCACGGTCGTCGTCTCGACGGAGGACCCGGGCGTCCGCGGAGGCGCCCGCTGGCCCACCGATCACCGCGCCTTCCTCCGCGTCGAGCGCGGCCCCTCCGTGGTGCTGGCCACCGACGGCCTCAGCGATCCCTTCGACCGCCTCGCCCGCCCCGGCACCGGCCTCGGGCTCGAGCTGTGCCTCGAGACCTCGGCGCTGCGCGGCATCCCCGCGGCCGACCTCTGGAACCACTGGCAGTTCCGCGTCCTCTACGAGGCGGCGCGGCTCGCCGCGCTGCAGGGCGTGTGCTGCCGCACGGGCGTCGACACGGCCACTCTGCCGGGCGCGGCCGCACCGGCCGCCTGGGCGGACGAGCGCGGCTCGGTCGGCGTGCTGCTGGGCCTGCGCGGCGGCGGACTCCCCGAGCGCCTCGAGCTGGCGACGGGCGACGTCGAGCTGGTGACCGTCACCCCGCTCTGGCCGGAGGAGTACGCCTGGGCCTCGGTCGACACCACCGCCCGCGAGGAGATCGCGTCCCGCCTGCGCGCCCTGCCCCACGACGAGCTCGTGCACACCGCCCGCCCCCGCGTGGTCTGAGCCCCGCGGAAGAGACGCCCGCGGACAGGCTGGTCGAGTAGCCCCGGAGGGGCGTATCGAGACCCGGCGTTCACGGCAGACTCGTCGTCCGGCGGGGGTGGATCTCGATACGCGCCCTGCGGGCGCTACTCGATCAGCGTGTCCGGGAGTCAGGTGTACTCGGGGGGCTCCTCGGTGAGCACCAGCTCGCCGGTGCTGTTGGCGTGGGCGATCAGCTCGTCGATCCAGGCGCGGTTGAGCGCCGGGCGCCGGCCGCCGTGGAAGCGGAAGTGCAGCGGCGTGGTCGGGTGGATCCAGACGGAGCTGCGGCCGTAGCCGCTCGACTCCGGCTCGGTCCAGGAGAGGCTGAACGACTCGTTCCGCCGCATCTTCGCGAACATCGCCACCTTGAGGTGGGCGAGCAGTCGATCGTCGAAGTCGATCTCGAGTGACTGCGGCCCGTAGATCAGTCGTCCCATGCTGGCGAGGATACCGCCGCAGCGCGCTCCGGGCGGATCGGACCGGGAACGGCGAACGCCCCGCCCAGCGGATCCGAGGATCGCGGTGGACGGGGCGTTCAGAGGTCGTTGCGACCCGGAGGCCGTGTGACGCTGGGGTCGGTGATTACTCGCCGACGCCGCGGATGTTCGCGGCCTGCGGGCCCTTGCGGCCCTGCTCGACGTCGTACTCGACGTGCTGGTTCTCGACGAGCTCGCGGTAGCCCTCCTTGGCGATGGCGGAGAAGTGCGCGAACACGTCGGCGCCTCCGTCGTCGGGAGCGATGAAGCCGAAGCCCTTTTCGGAGTTGAACCACTTAACGGTGCCAGTAGGCATTTCTTTTCCTTACGTGATGGTGACGCCCGCGTGAGCGGCCGTCGTTAGATTTCGCACAGCTGTGCGGTACCCGGTCCGCTCGTCCGCCGCGGGTGAAACACGCGTCGGCCGGTCGATCCGGGTCGTCTGGGGGCGGAGAGCGCGGCTCCTCGTGGGGAGTGCGACTGCGCGGGGGAGAACGTCCCGCTCACCGAGAGTGTCGGAGAAGCGGGGGTCGAACGAGGAACGGCGCGGCTTCCGCGGCGTCCTGTGAAGGGCGGTACCCGCGGGTGAGGCGGGCGTTCGAACCGGCGGATCGAGGGCGATGCACTCGATCGTTGCCGTCTCTATCAGGGGCTGAGTCTCTTCGTCGTCGTGCGACTTCTCAGCCGTGGAATTCGGGCGATCGCCCAGGAGATGTCTCCACTCTACGGGAGAGGAGCGCCCGAGCGCGACCGTCGGGCCCAGACCGGCTCCTCGCGCGGCCCGCGCCTGTGCCACGATGCAACTCCGGGTGCGGCTCGCGCACCCCTCACGGCGAGGTGTCGATGCTGCTCACGAGTGCCGGGCTCCCGAGCTCCGAGGCCGCCGACGCCGACGTGCTCGAGCTCCGCCGCGAGCAGAGCGAGGTCGGCGTCGCCTGCGCGCGCCGGGCCGGGGGAGTGTTCGCGGGCGCGTCCGCGCTCCACCTGGTGATGCTCGTGCCGACCGAGCTGCCCGCCGTGCTGCCGAGCGCCCTCCTGCTCGTGGTCGGCGCCGCGATCCAGCTCTCCTCGCGCCGGGCCGGTCCGAGCGGCGCGCGGGCCGTGATCGCGGGCCTCGTGCTCGGCGTCGTCGCGCTCGCGGCGTTCCTCGGCCCGGGCGTCCCGGACGGCGACCGCACCGTGCTCAGCTGCGTGACCATGCTCGCCTCGATGGCGCTCCCGGCCCCGCTGCTCGCGATCGGCTCGTCCGCGCGCCTCGGCTGGGCGGCCGTCCTCGGCGGCGTCCCCGCGCTGGCCCTCGGGATGGCGGCGACGAGCGGCTCGGGACGGGCGCTGTTCGTCGGACTCTCGGTCGTCGTCTGCTGGATCGTCGCCGTCATCGGCGCCCGCTGGCTCGCCTCGAGCGTCGAGCGCGCCCACGCCGGCACCACCCGCCTGCGCACGGCGCACGCCGCCGAGCGCCGCTCGAGCGAGAGCGAGGCGCAGCGCCGCCGCGAGGCGCGCCTGATGCACGACACCATCCTCGCCACCCTCACCCTGCTCGCCCACCGCGGCGAGGGCGTCCCCGCCGCGACGCTGCGCTCGCAGGCGGCGGCGGACCTCGCGCTGCTGCGCCGGCTCGACCGTGCCGATTCCGCCCCCGCCGACTCCGCGGAGGGGAGCCCGGCGCCGGCCGAGGACGCGGGCAGCGCGCCCTCGGTGCTCGCGGAGGTCGGCCGCCGCGCGGAGGCGCTGGGCGTGCAGGTGCGCTGGCACTCCGGCACGGCCGCGCCCGACGCGCCGCCCCTGCCCGATGCGGCGCTCGATGCCCTCGCGCGCGCGGCGGGGGAGTGTCTCGAGAACGTGCGGCGCCACTCCGGTGCGGCGACGGCCCACGTCACGCTCGACGAGGGGGCGGACGCGGTCCGCGTGACCGTCTCGGACGCCGGGCGCGGCTTCGACCCTGCGGCCGTCCCCGGGTCGCGGCTCGGCCTCGCGCAGTCGGTCGTCGGGCGGATCGAGGCCGTCGGCGGCACGGTGCGGATCTTCTCCGCGGTCGGCGCCGGCACCACCGTCCTGCTGAGCGTGCCGCGATGACCGCGCCGATCGGGGCCGGCGACCGCGCCGACCGCGCCGGAGAGGGCACGCTCGTCGAGCTGGTCCGCGCGGCCGGCGAGGGGCCGAGGACGCTCGACTCGGTCCGCCAGCGGATCACCCGCACCCATCGCCTGACCGCGAGCTATCTGAGCGCCGGCTTCCTCGCGATCACCGTGGCACTGGTGGTCCGCGGGCTGGCGTCCTTCCTCTGGGCGCTGAACGACCGGTCGGCGACCGGGCTGTCCGGCCTGTCCTGGGCGCTCGTGCTCGCCGCGCTCGCGGTGGGGATCGTCGTCGTGGTGACGCGGCACGGCGAGCTGCCCCGTCCGGTCTTCGCCGGGGTGCTCGCCGTCGACGCGGTGGCGATGGTGCTGGAGTTCGCCGACTACGCGCTGCCGGCGCCGGCGCCGCTCTACTATCCGACGGTCTGCATCGGGGTCGGCGCGACGGTGATCGCGCTGCTCGGCTTCCAGCCGCCGTCGCGGAGCACCGCGGCGATCATCGTGCTCGTCGGGCTGAGCCTGCTCGGGCTGCTCGCCCACGCGCTGATCTCCGGCGAGGGGTCGAGCATCGCGGTCGGCAACGTGCTGCTGGCGACGACCCCCGTGGCGGTCTACGCCTCGCTGCTCACCGCGCTCGACCGCCACGTGCACCGCGGGCTCGACCGCACCCTGGCCGACAGTGTGGTCGACGGACCGGGCACCGGTCCGGGCAGTCTCGCGGCCGTGGAGCTCGCGCGGGTCGACGCGGAGATCGCGGAGCTGCTCGAGGAGGTGGTCGCCCGGGGCGCCGCGCCCGACGCCGACCTCGGCGAGCGGGCCCGGGTGCTCGGCGACCGGCTCCGCGAGGTGCTGGCGCGCAGCCACGACCGCACCTGGCTCGTGATCGCCGTGGAGGAGTCCGCGCTGCTCTCCGGAGCGGTGCTCGTCCGCGACCCGCGGGGGGTCGCCGCGGCTCTGGCGCCGCCGGACCGCTCGCGCCTGCTCTCCGTCCTCTGGCTGCTCACCGCGCAGGCCGCCGCGGGCCGGCCCGCCCTCGAGCTGGTGCTCGCGCAGCGCGAGGACGCGGCGGTGCCGGTGCGGATCGTCCTGCGCGCGCCGGGCCTGCGGCCGCGGGACGTCGACCCGGCGGTCTGGGGGATCCTCGGCGAGATCGGCGCGCACCGGGCGTCACCCGAGGGCACGGGGACGACGATCGAGCTGGACCACCGCCCGCCGGGGCGGCCGGCGTGAGCGCGGACGTCGGGACGGCGACCGGCGAGCAGCCCGGGATCGCTCTCGCGATCCTCGACGACCACCCGATCCTGCTCAGCGCGCTCACCGAGTGGATCAACCGCTCCGGCGCGGAGATCCGCGTCGTCGCGACGGCCTCGAGCTGGACCGGTCTGCTGGCGCATCCGCGCTTCCCCACCGACGTCGTTCTGCTGGACATCGACCTCGGCGACGACCTCGACCTCGCGATGAAGATCCGCACGATCACCGCCGCCGGGGCGGCCCCGGTCATCATCAGCACCCACTCCCAGGCGGAGACCGTCGCGGGGGCGCTGGAGGCCGGAGCGCGCGGCTACCTGGTGAAGAGCGAGCGGACGGAGGTGATCCTCGAGGCGATCCGCACCGCGGCGCGCGGGGAGTGCTTCCTCACCCCGCAGACCCGCGCGCTGCTCGGCGGCGGCGGCACGGGCCCGCTGACGGCCCGCGAGCGCCGGATCGTCGGCCTCTTCGTCGAGGGGCTCTCGCTCAAGCAGGTCGCGACCGAGCTCGGAATCACCCAGGACGCGGCGCGCAGCTCGCTGCGGAACGCTCGGGCGAAGTACCGCGCCGAGGGCGTGGGCGTGAGCACCAAGATCGCGCTGCGCCGCCAGGCCCTGCGCGACGGGATCATCGGGCGCGCGCCGTAGCGGCGCGGCAGAAGTCAACGCCGCGGTCGGCGACCGGCTCGGGTCAGACGGACTCGTCGCGCTTCTGCCGGGCCGGCTCGGCGGGGCGGTCGGGGCCGTTCCAGACCGAGACGATGCCCCAGGCGACCGCGGCGATCGGCACGGCGAGCACAGCGCCGACGATGCCGGCGAGCACGGTGCCGATGGTCAGGGCGATCAGCACGATCAGCGGGTGCAGCTTCAGCGAGCGAGCCATCACGACCGGCTGGAGGAAGTTGCCCTCGAGCTGGTTGACGGCGATGACGACGATGATCACGATCAGCGCGGCGCCGGGGCCGCTCGCGACGAGGGCGACGAGTGCGGCGAGGATGCCGGCGGCGGTCGCTCCGACGATCGGGATGAAGGCGGTGAGGAAGACGATCACGGCGAGCGGGAGGGCGAGCGGCACCTGCAGGATCGCGAGGGCGACGCCGATGCCGATCGCGTCGACCGCGGCGACGGTCGCCGTTCCGCGGATGTAGCCGCCGAGGACGTCGACGGTCTTGCCGCCGACGCGCTTGGCGCGGTCGTAGCTCGAGCCGGTGAAGGGGCGGAGCAGGAACTCCCAAATCTTCGGGCCGTCCTTCATGAAGAAGAAGAGGACGACGATCATCAGCACCAGGCCGGTGACGAAGTTCGCCGCGGCCGCCGCGCCGGCGAGGGCGCCGGAGCCGAAGGAACTCGAGGTGAGGAAGTCGACGACGCTCTGGCGGGCGTCCTCGATCTGCTGCTCGTCGATCTGGAACGGCAGGTGCTGCACGTAGTCCTGCAGCGAGGCGATGCCGTCGGACGCGCTGCTGACCAGCTCGTCCCACTGGTTGCGGACCGCGACGGTGATCAGCCAGCCGATGGCGCCGAGGATCGCGAGCAGTCCGATCAGGGCGATCCAGGTGGCGAGGATCGACGGCACGCCCTTGCGGCGCATCCAGGCCAGAACGGGGTGGATCGCGGACGCGAGGATGATCGCGATCAGCACGGGGATCAGCACCAGCGTCAGCTGGGTCATCGCGAGGACGAGGACCGCCGCGAGCGCCAGGACGACGAGCACCTGGAGGCAGCGCAGCGCGAAGCGCCCGAGTCCGTCGGTCCACACCGTCGGCCGCCGCTCGGCGGGGGGAGTGGCCGGCGAGGCGGCCGGGGAGGCGGCCGGGGGGACGGTGCGGTCGAAGAAGCCCATGGGGGGAACCGTAGTGGAGGGACGGGGCGCGGTTCTCCCGCTTGACGACCGCGCGGTCGCCCCGGTGACGGAGGTTGCGGGGCGGCGGCCGGATCGAGCGTGGAGTGCGGAATCGGTTGCGTCCGGCCGCCTCCACTGAGCAGAAACGCCTGTTCTGCGGCGAAAAGGCGCGCAGAGGTGCGGAATCCATTGCTTCGACGACGGAATGCGCACTAGGGTCGCCGTGTCCATGCAAGCGCATGGGGTGCGGGACCCGAACCCGCGCCGCAGTCGCTCGCCGGTGCCCGCCGCCTGCCGATCAGGCGGCGGGTCCGCGCTCGTCCAGGACGGCCGCGCTACGCGGCGGGGACTCGGACGGTCAGTCCGCCCGGCTCGATCCAGGTGCGGAACGCCGACGTCGTCCCGAACGGGTCGCCGTCCAGCTCGATCTCCTGCGGCTTCTCCAGGCGCACCACGAGCTCGTGGCCCTTCACGTAGCGCAGCGCCGAGACCTCCTTCGTGAGGCCCATCAGCTTCGTGCCGACCACGCCGCTGCGGCGCAGCACGCCGTTCTCCCAGACCACCTTGAAGATGATCTGGACCCAGCCGAAGAAGCCCTCCGGGCGCAGCAGCACGATGTCGAACTCGCCGTCGTCGACCGCGGCGTCCGGCAGCAGCAGGATGTTCGCCGGCAGGGCGCCGCAGTTGCCCACGATGATCGTGTGCGCGCGCACCTTGCGCGTCTTCGCGCCGTTCAGGGAGTAGCGGAACTCGAGCTGGTTCTTGTCCAGCAGGGCCTTCCGCAGCGCGTCGACGTAGGCGAGCCAGCCGGCCCGCTTCTTCAGGTCGTCGTCGGTGTTCGCGAGCATCTTCGCGTCGATACCGAGACCGGCCATCACGACGTAGGAGCGCCGGTCGCGGCCCTTCGACGTCTCGATGTCGATCACGCCGATGTCGATGGCGCGGTCCTCACCCGAGAAGGCGACGGTCAGCGCGTTGTCGACGTCGTCGAGCGTGAGGTTCAGATTGCGGGCGAGCAGGTTGCCGGTGCCGGAGGGCAGCAGCGCGAGCGACGCCTTCGAGTCCTGCAGCGCCTCGGCCACCACGCGCACGGTGCCGTCGCCGCCGGCCGCGATCACCATGTCGACGCCCTGCTCGAGCGCCTCCCTGGTCTGGCCGGCTCCCGGGTCCTCGACGGAGGTCTCGAACCAGAGGGTCTCGTCCCAGCCGGCGGCCTCCTGGGCGCGCGCGACGGCGGCCTTCACGGCCTCGAGGTCGACCTTGACGGGGTTGTAGACGATCGCGGCGCGGCGGAGCTCAGACATCGGCGCCGTCCTCGTCCTCGTCGAGCTCGTTCCCGTCGGCGTCGACCCGGCCCGGGCGCACGGCGGCGTCGTCGCGGATGTCGATGCGGGTGTCGCCCGCGGGGGTGGTCGTCACGTCGATGCGCGGGGCCGCGTCGGCCTCCGTCGCCTTCGGTGCGCTGGTCAGCTGGTCTCGGCGATCATCCGCCTTCTGGTCGCTCATGCCTGGACGGTAGCAGCGCGATCGCGAGCGCCGCTCGGGGTTGCGTCGGCCTCGGCGGCCGCTCTCAGCGCGGGGTCGAGCGGGCGGCCTGCAGCCCCCAGAGCACCAGCGGGATCTGCAGCGGCAGACGCAGCAGCGTGATCGCCCGGGTCCGCGGGCGGCGGGCGTCGAGGGCCATCTGCACGTTGGCGGGGAAGACCCCGGCCATCAGGGCGGCGGAGGCGAGACCGCCGGCAGCGCGGGTCGGCGGCCAGAGCGTCGTCGCGGCGCAGGCGAGCTCCGCGACCCCCGAGACGAGCACCCAGCCTCGGGCGGAGCCGGGCATCGCCCGCGGGACGGCGCGCTCGAAGACGGCGGGGCGCGCGAGGTGGATCACGCCCGAGACCGCCATCGCGCCGACGAGCGCGAGCGGTCCGGCGCCGAGGCCCCTGCCGCTCCGGCGACGGGTGCGGCGGCTCATCGTCCCTGCGCGCCGCGCTCGAGCGGAGCGACGTGGTCGAGGATCCGGCGCCACTCTCGCACCAGCGCCAGCCGCCCGGTGCCGTCGACGGTCGCGGAGCGCGCGTCGGCGAGCCGGGAGCGGAACCAGCGCGCGTCCTCCGAGCCGGCGACCGGGTCCGCGTCGCCGTTCACGATCAGGACCTCGGCCGTGACCCGGTCGAGCTCGTCCGCCCAGGAGCCGTCGCGGAGCGCGACCAGGTCGGTCGCGGCGCCGCCGGGGCCCTGGCGCCAGCCCTCGCCGAGCATCCGCTCGAGCCGGTTGCGCAGCCCGCCGTGGCTCTCGAGGACCGGGTCGCCGGGGTCGACGCCGAGCGAGTCGAGGCCGGGCACGTCGGCGGGGAGCGTCGCGGCGATCCCCGCGGCGTCCTCGCCGGGCAGGGTCTGCCGCCGCTCCCACGCCGTCGTCGGGTGCACGAGAGCGCCGGCCTGCGGGGGAGCGGGGGTGCCGACGATCGCGATGCGGTCGACCAGGTCCGGGTGCCGTGCGGCGAGCGAGAGCGCGAAGGCGCCTCCGGAGCCCCAGCCGACCACGCCGACGCTGCCGAAGCGGGCGCCGTCGACGTCGCGGGCGGTGCGCTCGGAGCGGCGGAGGTACTCCGCGAGGTCGTCGGCGCGGTCCTGGACGCGGCCGTGCTGCGCGTCGACGGGATCGGAGGCGCCGTAGCCGGGGCGGTCGAGGATCAGCAGGTGCAGGCCCCACGGTCCGGTGACCAGCGGGTCGGGGTCGAAGCCGCCCGCGCCGGGAGTGGGGTGGCAGAACACGACCAGCCGGTCCGCGATCGGGTCGCCGGCGGCCGAGACGCCCATCCCGCGTCCGGACCGCAGCTCGAATCGGTGGTTCGCCATGTCTCCTCCAGAGTGCCGCCGTCGGTCGGCGGAGCGACCCCAGTCAACCGGAGGCGCGGGGTGCGCCGCTGGGGATTGTTCGGGGGCGTGGGCATCGTGGCCTCCCCGGGCCGCCCGCCGCCACCCCCTGGCGCGGTCCGTGCGGCGCGGAGGAGAGTGGGCGTTCCGGCAGAGCGCCGGGCGAAGGGAGAGCGGCGATGAGCAGCGACAGCAGCAACGGCACCGAGGACGAGAAGACCGAGAAGACCGAGGACCTCCCCGACGGCACCGGCACCGACACCTCCAGCGGCGGCGGCGACACGGACACCGTCTCGGGCGGCGAGCCGGACGACGAGTAGTCGCCGCGGCACGCTCGGCGACGAGAAGAGGGGCGCCACCGGTGATGCCGGTGACGCCCCTCTCGTCGTTCTCCGAGGTCAGACGACGGGGCCGTTGCCCTCGCTGGTCCGGCGGGTGACCTGCTCGCCGCTGGCGGGGTCGACCGCCGAGCGGGTGGTCGAGACGGCCTGGCGGCGGCGGGTCATCAGGACGAGGCCGAGGATGAGGCCCACGGCTCCGGCGGCCATCAGGATGTAGCCGACCAGCTTGAGGTCGACTCCCGACACCTGGACGTCCACGGCGAACGCGAGGACCGCGCCGACGACGAGGAGGAAGATCCCTGCTCCGATGCTCATACGTGCTCCTTCTGCGTGCGCCGGCGTGCGCGGGAGCGCGATGGGCACCGGCGGGCGACGCCCCACCGTAGTGCCGCGGCGGCCCGCCGCCGAAGCCCTATCCGCCACCGTCGGCCGGGGTGTAGGCGGGCCGCCCGTGCTGATCGAGCAGCCCGCGGAGCGGGCGTCTCAATCGGGGAGGACCAGCGGTGGTGACGTCCCATTCTGATCGAGTAGCCCGCGGAGCGGGCGTATCGAGATCCACCCGTGTCAGGACCTGGGTCTGCAGACCCGCCCTGCTGGGGACCGGGGTCTCGATACGCCCCTGCGGGGCGACTCGACCAGCATGAAGGGCTGCTGCCGCGTCCTTTCCCCACCGACCCCAGGCGGGCGATCGTCGGGAAACTGCTGCTGCGCCGTCCGGGGCTTCAACCCTGGACACGGCGCCGTATCGCAGCGATCGCCTCGTCCCCCGTCAGCTCACGGCGTGCGGCCCGCCCGATGATGGCGCGCAGCGCCGGATCCTCGACCTCGTGGCCTCCCAGCGCGAGAGCGGCTTCAGCGAACAGCAGATGCCGATCGATTTCGGCTCGACCCGGCTTGACCGCCCCGACCGGACGCGTCATTCCGACCTCCTTCGTCAGCATTGGTTGTCTTCTTGCAGACCGGACGCGCGCCTCAGGGCGCCTTCGATCTCGTCTCGTCCATGACTTCCGTCGCGATCCGGGTGAGCGTCTCCTCCGCCGGCAGCGTCGCCTGATCGGCCGGCGACAGCTCATACCGGCTCACGGCGACCGCCTGCGTCGAGCCGGCGAGGGAGTACTTGACCACAGTCTCGTTCTTGTCCGTCACGAGCAGGATCCCCACGGTGGGCGCATGGAGTTCGGGAATGCGCATCGTGTCGTCGACGAGTGCGACGTAGAAGCCGAGCTGGCCGGCATCGCGCGGATCGAATCTGCGGGTCTTCAGTTCGACGACGACGAACCGCACCTGCTGCCAGTTGAAGAACAGCAGGTCGACGAAGAAGTCGTCGCCGTCCACATCGAAGTGAACCTGACGTCCGACGAAGGAGAACCCTGCGCCGAGCTCGCGCAGAGTGTCGACCACCTGGAGGGTGAGTCGCTCCTCTAGTTCGCGCTCGCCGGCGTCGGAGTCGATCGCGAGGAAGTCGAGTGCGTACGGGTCCTTGGTGAGCTGCTGAGCGAGCTCCGAGTCACGGCGCTCCAGCGCGGACGAGAAGTTGGACGGAGCGGCTCCCGTTCGCTCGTGCAGTCGAGTCGCGATCTGGTGCTGCAGGACTGCTCGGCTCCACCCGTGCTCGACGTCCTGCGCGGCGTACCAGTCGCGGAGGCGCTGGTCGTCGAGCTTGTCCAGCAGCTGGATCGTGTGGCCCCACGGCAATTCGCCAACAGGCTGTTGGCGAATTAGATCCTCGGACGGCCACGCCTCTGCGAACCGCCGCGCGTAGCGCAGGTTCGACTCCGAGAAGCCCTTCATCGTCGGGAACTCAGCGCGGAGATCCGCCGCCAGCCGGGCGAGCACACCGCTTCCCCACGGCTCCGCCCGCTGCCGCTCGACGAGCGTGTGGCCGATGAACCACCACAGCGCGACGACCTCCGTGTTCGCGGTCCGCTGCACCGCGAACCGCGCCTCGTGCGCTCGACGGACGAGAAGCTCGAGTGTCTGCGCGTAGCCGTCCGGGAGCACCTGGGTCATCCCTCCAGTCTCGAACGGCGATCGCTGGAGTGCGGGGGATGGCGCCTGACGGTGGTGCGGCGACGCTCTGCGCGGCGGCGGCCCCCGGCTCAGCGGTCCGCGATGCGGAGCATCACGCGGGTGCGGTCGCCGCGGGAGACGATCCGCTCGATCACCATGAAGACGCGGTACTCGAGGCGGTACTTGCGGAGGAAGACGCGGCCGAGGCGCTCGACGGTGTCGGTGTCGGAGACGATGTGCGCCTCCGCCTCGAGTGCGGTCGCTCCGTCGGCGACGCGGCCGCGGCGGTCGCAGGGGACGAGGGTCACCCGCGGGTCGTTGCGCAGGCGCTTGACCTTGCCGCTCTTGCGGGGAGTCGTGACGATCAGGTCCGCGCCGTCCCGGGCGATCCACACCGGCGTCGACACTCCGACGCCCGTCTTCCGGAAGGTCGTGAGCGAGACGAACGAGGCGTCGGAGAGGGCCGCGAGAGCGGGCGAGAGGGTCATCCTCGAAGAGTAGGGGTGCGCGGGAGCGACTCCGCAAGCCTCCCTGGCAGCTCCGATCGCCGCCGTAGGGTGGAGGCATGACCGACCCGTCCCCCCTGATCGGTCCGATCCCGGCGCCCGAGCTCCACGTCATGACGTACAACATCCGCCGCCGCATGCCCCGCCTGACCGCCCGCGCGGTCGACCAGTGGGAGCGCCGGAAGCCCCTGGTGCGCCGGCTGCTGCAGGAGGAGAGCCCGTCGATCCTCGCGGTGCAGGAGGCGCTGCCCGATCAGGCGCAGTGGGTGCACGAGTCGCTCGGCGCCTCGTTCGAGGGCATGGGCTTCGGCCGCGACGCCGACCGCGGCGGTGAGCGGGTGATGCTCTTCGTCGACCGGAGCCGCTTCGCGGTGCGCGACTGGTCGCAGATCGCGCTGTCCGCGACTCCGGACGTCGCGGGCTCGCGCAGCTGGGGCAATCGGATCCCGCGCACCGCGGTGATCGCCGAGCTGACCGACCACGCGACGAACCGCGAGTTCACCGTCGTCGCGACGCACTTCGACCACCTCTCGCGGCGCTCGCGACTGCGCTCGGCCGAGCTGGTCGCCGAGCGGATCACCGACCTCGGCCTGCCCGCGATCGTGATGGGCGACACCAACACCGACGTCGGCACCGAGCCGTACCGGGCGCTGCTGGACGAGGGCGGGCTCGCGGACTCCTGGGTCGTCGCCGGCACGCACCTCACCCCGCACTGGGGCACCTACTCCAACTACCGCCCGCCGAAGGCCGGCCGCCGCATCGACTGGCTCACGGTCAGCGCCGGGGCCTTCGAGGTCGTCTCGGCGGCGATCAACGCGACCCGCTACGGCACGGCGCCGGGCTCGGACCACGAGGCGGTCCAGGCCGTCCTCCGCTTCACGAAGCCGTGACCCGACCCGCCGTGAGAGCCCGCCCCGAGAACGAGCCCGTCCTGATCTCGACCTTCATGGAGCCTCCGCGCACCCGGGGCGAGTGGTTCGCCGACGCGGTCCGCGCCCTCGGCGCCGTGAGCATCGTCGCCGCGATGATCGGCTGGGATCTCGTCGACGTCGCCGTGCTCGCCCTCGCCGCGATCGGGCTGGTGCTGCCGCGGTTCCTCGGGATCCGCCCGGCGCTGGACGCCACCTTCGGACTGGCCCTGCTGGTCGCGTCCTGGAGCAGCGTGCTCGGGCTCTACCAGGCCTGGGCGTCGTGGGACCTCGTCGTGCACTTCGTGCTGAACGGGCTGGTCGCGGCCGTCGCCTACATCGTCGCCGCGCGCGCCGGCGTGGTGCCGACGGTGGCCGGCGACCGCGGGCCGCTCGCCCCGGCGATCGTGCTCTGCGCCTGCTTCGGCCTGTCGATGGGCGTGGTCTGGGAGTGGGGCGAGTGGGCCGGGCACCGCTTCGTCGACCCGTCGATCTTCGTCGGCTACGAGGACACGCTGGGCGACCTGGCGGCCGGCGCGGCCGGCTCGATCGCGGCCGGTGCGCTGATGCGCTTCTGGTCGGCGAAGAGCCGCGTCGTCGGCGGTCGGCGGTGACCCGCCGGCACAGCCTCCTCGCCCTCCTCGTCGTGCTGCTCTGGGGGCTGAACTTCGTCGTGATCGACGTGGGGCTCGCGGACGTGCCGCCGCTGCTGTTCCTGGCGATGCGGTTCACGGTGGTCGCGGTGCCGGCCGTGTTCCTCGTGCCGCGGCCGCAGGCGCCGCTGCGGACGGTCGCGACGATCGGCGCGTTCATGAGCCTCGGGCAGTTCGCGCTGCTCTACCTGGCGCTGGCGCTGGGGATGCCCGCGGGGCTCGCGTCGCTGGTGGTGCAGGCGCAGATCGTGCTGACGGTGCTGATCGCGGCCGTGCTGCTGAAGGAGCGGCCGACGCGGCGGCAGAGCATCGGCCTGGTCGTCGGCGTCGCCGGGCTCGTGGTCGTCGCCCTCTCGCACGGGGCCGTCGCGCCGTGGCTGCCGTTCGTGGTCTGCCTCGGCGGCGCGCTCTCCTGGGCGATCGGCAACGTGCTGACCCGGCGCGCGAAGGGCGCCTCGGGGCTCTCGCTGGTGGTCTGGTCGGCGCTGGTCGTGCCGATCCCGGCGCTGCTGCTCTCGCTGCTCGTCGACGGCGGGCCCGCGATCGCCGAGGCGATCCAGGGGCTCTCGCTCGCGGCGGTCCTCAGCACCCTGTACACGGCGGTGTTCGCGTCGCTGATCGGCTACGGCATCTGGAACTCGCTGCTCGCCCGCTACCCCGCCGCGTCGGTGGTGCCGTTCACGCTGCTGGTGCCGGTTGTCGGCGTGCTGTCGGCGTGGGTGCTGCTCGGCGAGGTGCCGTCGGTCGGCGTGCTGATCGGCGGCGCGGTGATGGTCGCGGGGCTCGCGGTCGCGACGATCCGCCGCGGCCGGCGCGATCCCGTCCTCGCCGCTGTCGGCGGTCCGGCGTAGTGTCGCCCGCATGTGCGGACGCTTCGCGATAGATTCCGAGACCGACGCTCTGATCGCGGAGTTCGTCGCGGCGGGCGGCCGGGCGGCCGACTGGGCGCCCGACTTCAGCGTCGCCCCGACCGACGCGGCGCCGATCGTGCGCGAGCACCGGCACGAGGAGTCGCTGGAGCGCGAGATCGAGCTGGCCTCCTGGGGGTTCCGGCCGTCGTGGGCGAAGGGGAAGGGGCCGTCGCCGATCAACGCGCGGCTCGAGACGGTCGCCTCGAACGGGCTGTTCCGCGGGGCCTTCGCCAAGCAGCGCGCCATCGTGCCGATGCGCGGCTACTACGAGTGGGAGGCGCGCGCCGACGGCAAGCAGCCGTGGTTCCTGCACGGGGAGGAGCCGATCCTCGCCGCGGCGGGTCTCTACGCGGCGCGCAAGGAGGGCGACGAGTGGCGGGTCTCCTTCACGATCATCACCCGCGAGGCCCGGGACGCGTCCGGCGAGGTGCACGACCGGATGCCCGTCTTCCTCACGCCCGACGTCCGCGACGCCTGGCTGAGCCCGGAGCCGCTCGCCTCCAGCGAGGAGATGCTCGCGACCCTCGACCGCGCGTCGGTCGCGGTCGCGTCGACGATCACGGCCTACCCGGTCGACCGCCGCGTGAACAACGCGCGGACGGTCGACCGCCACGACCCGGGGCTACTCGACCCGGTCCTCTGAGGCACGCCTTGCCGGAGAGCGGGGTCGGTCGCCACATCGCGCGCCAGGCAGCACTCCGCCCGGTCTGTCGGTGACCGTCGCGAATACCCTCGCCGGATGTGTTTCGCGCGCCTGTCCTCGCTGGTCCTTCTGCAGGGCGGAGGTCGGTATCAGCCGGGCCGACGACACCGTCGGCTCCTCTCGCGCTTGGACGACGAGGAGATCGCCACAGTCATGGGCCAGCGCGGGGGCATGGAGAGCGAGCCGCTGTCGGACGTCGCCGCTCGCTTCGGCGTCGTACTCGACGAAGCGTGAGCCTGAATCGACCTGCACGAACAGCACGCGCCTTCGGCCGCACGCGCGGGTCGAGGTCGCCTCGACCATCATGGTGTGCCCGGTCGACCGCTGCTCAGCTCCTCCGAGACGATGCACGATCAGCGACCTGGGAACGATCGCCGAATACGTGGGGGAAGCCATGCTGATCGAGTAGCCCGCGGAGCGGGCGTATCGAGATCCACTCACGTCGGAAGACGAGTCTGCAGACCGCCCTGTCGGGGACGGCGGGTCTCGATACGCCCCTGCGGGGCTACTCGACCAGCATGAGTGGACGCCGCGCGTCCTTCTCCTCACCACCGAGATGTGAAGCGGCTTAGCCGCTCGTTACGACGCGGGAGCGGTTACTTGGTTCCGGCGTGGCCCGGGAACGGCTTGCCGTTCAGGCTGACCTCGTCGGGGTCGACCTCGACGGTGCCGACGTCGTCGGCGCCGCCGGTGCCGGGGACGGAGACGACCTCGGCCGAGCCGGAGACCTCCGTCCGGCTGGTGGTGGGGTCCTGATTCTGGCGGACCTCGGTCTCGCGCTCGCTGCCGGGGGATTCGGCGCGGTCCTTCTCGACCTGCTCGCTGCTGGTCCGCGTCGCCGGAGCCGCGCCGTCCGTCGCGCCGATCGTCGATCCCTGCTCGTGCTCGTCCATGTGCCTCTGCCTTTCGTCGGGACCAGCCACGCTACGCGCGGCCCCTCGGGCGAGCACCCGCTTGACAGCTCGCGAGCCCCCCGTCGAGCCCTGCGGCTCGGAAGACGGACGTACTACCCTGGGGAGACGGTCGCACCGGGGGGCGCGGCGTTGCCGCAGCATCCGCCCGAGGAGGAACCGTGTCATCCCACCGAACGGGCGAGAACCGCGTCGTCGGCACGACGATCGGCGGTCGGTACACGATCGAGGAGCTGATCGGCCGGGGCGGGATGGCCACCGTGTACCGGGCGCGCGACGGGATCCTCGGCCGCTCGGTGGCGCTGAAGATGTTCGCGCCGGGCATCGACGACGCGCAGGACCTCCAGCGCAAGTCGTCCGAGATCCGGCTGCTCGCGGCCCTCAACCACCCCGCGCTGGTGACGCTCTACGACGCCGACGACGGCGGCGACGACACCGGCGGCCAGGCCTACATGGTGATGGAGCTCGCCGAGGGACCGAGTCTCGCGGAGCGGCTGGCCAGCGGGCCCGTCCTGCCGAACGACGTCGCGTCGATGGCCGCCGACCTCGGCGAGGCCCTGCACACCGTGCACGCGGCCGGAGTGGTGCACCGCGACGTGAAGCCCTCCAACGTGCTGCTCGTGCCGAGCCCGCTGACGAGCCGCGAGTTCCGGCCCAAGCTCGCCGACTTCGGCATCGCCTACCTGATCGACGCGACCCGCATCACCTCGCCGGGCACGCTGATCGGCACCGCCGCCTACCTCAGCCCCGAGCAGGCGCACGGCGACGTGCTGACCTCGGCGAGTGACGTCTACTCCCTCGGCCTGGTGCTGCTCGAATCGCTGACCGGGCGCCGCCCCTTCACCGGATCGGCGATCGAGGTCACCCTCGCGCGCCTGCTGCGCGACCCGGAGGTGTCGGACTCGCTCGGCGGCGGCTGGTCGGCGCTGCTGAACGCGATGACGCGGCGCGAGCCGGCCGAGCGGCCCACGGCGATCGAGGTCGCGGAGTCGGCGCGCGCGCTGATCGATCCGCGCCGCGACGGACCGCCGACGGCGATCGTCGTCCCCGACGTGCCGGTCCGGGAGCCCGCCGGACCGCCGCCGACCGAGCGGATGCCCGCGACCGAGCGCTTCGCTCCGACCGCGGCCGCGACCGAGCTGCTGGACGCGACGTCGGTGCTGCCCGTGGGGGCGACCGAGCTGCTGCCCGGCGCCGCTCCCGCGACCGCGACGACCACGCGGGTCGCGCCGAGCGCAGGGGTCACGCCGCCCGCCGCCGTCGCCCGACGCCGCACCGGGCCGAGCCCGTGGCTGATCGTCGTGGTGCTCGCGCTGGTCGCCGTGGCGGTCGGCCTCGTGATCGTGCTGTTCGACGGTCCGCAGTCGCCGCTGCCCGCCGTCGACGGGGAGCTCGGCGAGCACCTCCGTCAGCTGCGCGAGAGCATCCGCTCGTGAGGGGGCCGGGCCGACGGGGCGTGAGCCGGCGGGGCCTTCGACTGCGGGCCGGGGGTGCGGTGCTCGCCGCCGTGCTCGTGCTGTCGGGCTGCTCCGCCGCGGATCCGTCGATCGATGACGGCACCGCGCAGGCCCTCGACGACGCGGTCGTGGCGGTCGCCGAGAAGGCGTCGGCCGACGACTGGGCCGGAGCGCTCACCGCGCTCGACGCGCTCCAGGCGACGCTCGACGCGGCGGTCGCCGGCGGGAACGTCCGGGAGGACCGGGCCACGTCGATCAAGGCGCAGGCCGACCTCGTGCGCGCCGACCTCGCCGCGCTGATCGCCGCCGTGCCGGCGCCCGAGGAGTCGACCGAGCCCGAGCCGGAGGAGACCACTCCCGTCGAGGAGGAGCCGCCCGCCGAGGAGACCCCGGAGGAGGAGACGCCGGCCCCGGTCGAGAGTCCCGAGGAGGAGCCGTCGCCGACGCCCGAGGAGACCGAGCCGGCCGAACCCGTCGAGCCGACCGAGCCGCCCGAGGAGGAGTCGCCGGCGCCTGCCGCCACGACGCCGGCCGCCGGTGCGCCCGCCGTGCAGGCGCCGGCGACGCAGGCTCCGGTCGAGGAGCCGGTCGAGGGACCGGGGAACTCCGGCGGGAACGGCGGCGGGAACGGCAACGGCCGCAGCCCGGAGAGCGGCCAGAACCCCGGCAACGGGAACGGCCCGGGGAAGGGCTGAGCCCCTCCGCTCCCGCGACCTACTCCTCCGTGCGGACGACCGCGTAGGACGCGTCGAGGTCGACGTCCACGTCCGTGCCGTCGGCGCGGGTGACCTCGACGTCGAAGGCGTGGTCGGCGTCGTCGCTGCGCTCGGCCTCGGTGACCGTGCCGCCGCCGACCGCGGCGATCGCGGCCTCGCTCGCGCGGGTCAGCTCCTCGCCGACGAGGTCGTCGGGGTCGACCGCGCCGGTGACGCCGGTGGTGCTGTCCTCGGTGGAGCCGGTCGTGCCGTCGTCCGTGCCGTCGTCCGTGCTGCCGCCGGTGCCGCGCACCGCGTCGTCGTCCGGGTCGACGACCAGCACGCCGAAGGAGTCGTCGAGCCGCACGTCGTACTCGAGGCCGTCGTCGCCGCGCAGCTCGAGCTCGTAGCCCGGCGTGCCGTCGTCGTCGCGCTCGGCCGAGGTGACGGTCCCGCCGCCGATCTCGGCGATCGCGACCTCGCTGGCGCGGTCGAGGTCGGCGCCTGTCAGCGCGTCCGAGCGCTCGAAGCCGTCGGTCGCGGCGAAGGCGATGCCCGTGCCGGCTCCGGCGAGCACGATCGCGCCCGCGACTCCGACGATGATCCCGGTCTTCTTCTTCATGATCCGCTCCGTCTCCGGCGCCGTTCCTCGACGCCGCAGACACTGTCCCGCGGCGCCGCTGAAGCCAGCCTGAAGCGGAGCGGACCCGCCACCGGTCAGCGCAGCGGCACCCGCAGCGTCACTCGCGCGCCGCCCCACGGCGACTCCTCGATCGCGACGCTCCCGCCGTGCGCCGCCGCGATCTCGGCGACGATCGCGAGCCCGAGCCCCGAGCCGCCGGCGTCGCGGGCGCGCCCCTCGTCCAGCCGCACGAAGCGCTCCAGCACCCGCTCGCGGTCGGCCGCCGGGATCCCCGGCCCGTCGTCGTCGACGACGAGCACCGCGGAGTCGCCTTCCGCGCGGGTCGCGATCGCCAGCCGCGCGGCGCGGTGCCGCACCGCGTTGTCGTCGAGGTTCCGCAGCGCCCGCCCGAGCAGCGCCTCGTCCGCCACCGCCTGCACCGGCGAGACGCCCGAGGCGTCCACGGCGATCCCGGAGTCGCGCAGCCGCCGGACCTCGCGCAGCGCCAGGTCGTCGAGGTCGACCGGCGCCGCGAGCACGGCCAGCCGCGCCTCGTCGGCGCGCGCCAGCAGCAGCAGGCCCTCGATCAGGCCACCCATCCGCACCGACTCCTCGGCCACCGTCCTCGCCAGCCGAGCCGCGTCGAGCCGGTCGGGGTGCGCGAGCGCGACCTCCGCGCTCTGCCGCAGGGCCGCGACCGGCGAGCGCAGCTCGTGCGAGGCGTCCGAGACGAACCGGCGCTGCCGCTCCTGGCCGTCCTCGAGCCGGCCGAGCATCCGATTCAGGGTCTGCGCGAGCCGGTCGATCTCGTCGCCGGAGCCGGGCTCCGCGACGCGGCGGTCCAGTGCCGCGGCGGTGACGGCGTCCGCCTCCGCGCGCATCCGGTCCACCGGCCGCAGGGCGCGGCCGACGACGATCCAGCAGACGATGGCGACGAAGGCGACCAGCAGCGGGACGGCGACCGCGAGCAGACCCGCGGTCGTCGCGAGCGCCTCCGCACGGCCCTCGTCGGGCACGCCGACGACGACGAGCGAGCCGTCGTCGAGCTCCTGCGTCGCGACGACCAGCGGATCCTCGTCCGCCGGCGTGGTCGTGAACGGCTCGTCGCGCTCCTCGGTCGCGAGCGCCGGCAGGTCGTCGGCGTCCTCGCCCGCGGCGGCCACGCGCCCGTCGACGATCAGCTGGACCACGCCCTCCGAGGCCCGCACCGCGTCCGCGCCGCCGCGCCCGACCAGGGTCGCGACCCGCTCCGCCTCGGTCTCGGCGGCCGTCGCGGCACTGCCCGCGAGCACCGAGGAGAGCACCAGCAGGAAGCCGGCCGCGCCGAGCACCGCCGCGAGGGCGACCACGGCGGTCGCCGCGAGCGTGATCCGGGAGCGCAGGGAGCGCCGCCGCGTCGTCCCGCCCCTCACGGCAGCACCGAGTAGCCCGCGCCGCGCTGGGTGCGGATGGTCTCGCGGCCGAACGGCCGATCGATCTTGTTGCGGAGCGTCCGGATGTAGACCTCGACGATGTTGGGATCGCCGTCGAAGTCGAAGTCCCAGACCGCGCCGAGCACATCGCGCTTGGAGACGATGTCGCCCGCCCGCGAGACGAGGTACTCCAGCACGCTGAACTCGCGGGCCGTGAGCGGGATCGCGACCCCGCCCCGCTCCACCCGGCGCGCGGCCGGATCGAGCACGAGATCGCCGACGGTCAGCACGGTGGGCCTCTCAGCGGCGCCGCGGCGGATCAGCGCCCGCAGCCGCGCGACCAGCACGGGGAAGGAGAACGGCTTGGTGAGGTAGTCGTCCGCGCCGGTGTCGAGCGCCTCGACCTGGTCGAGGTCGCCGTCCTTCGCGGTGAGCATCAGGATCGGCGTCCAGTCCTCGGCCGCGCGCAGCCGCTCGCAGACGCGGAAGCCGCTGATGTCGGGGAGCATCAGGTCGAGCACGATCGCCGCGTACTCCGCCTCCCGCGCGAGCCAGAGCGCGTCGGTGCCGTTCGTCGCGGTGTCGACCGCGAAGCCCTCGCCCTGCAGCCCCGCCTCGAGCGCGCCCAGCAGGTTGATCTCGTCGTCGACGATGAGGATGCGGATGGGAGCCTCCCGGTCTCGGCGCGGACGCCCAGGTTAACCCGCGCGTTCCCCGCGTGCGCTAAGACGGTCCGGTGACAGCCGACGCCTCCCTCGCCCGCCGCCTCGGCCTCCGCGACGCCGTCGTGATCGGGCTCGGCTCGATGATCGGCGCCGGGCTCTTCTCGGCCTTCGCCCCCGCTGCCGCGGCGGCCGGGCCGTGGCTGCTGGTCGGCCTCGCGCTGGCCGCGATCGTCGCCTGGGCGAACGCCTCCTCCACGGCGCAGCTCGCCGCGCAGTACCCCCGCTCGGGCGGCGCCTACCTCTCCGGCCGGGAGCGGCTGGGCGAGTGGCCCGGCTTCCTGGCCGGCTGGAGCTTCGTCGTCGGCAAGACCGCGAGCTGCGCCGCGATGGCGCTGACCGTCGCCGCCTACGCCGCGCCCGCGGGCTGGGAGCGACCGGTCGCGGTCGCCGCGGTCGTCGCGCTCGTCGCGGTGAACGTGCTCGGGGTGACCCGCACGGCGCTCGCGACGCGGATCCTGCTCTCGATCGTGCTCGTGGTGCTCGTCGTCGCGATGGCCGCGGCCGCCGCGTCCGGACCGGCGGTCGTCTCCGGCACCGACCGGCCCTTCGACGCCTACGGCGTGCTGCAGTCCGCCGGCCTGCTGTTCTTCGCCTTCGCCGGCTACGCCCGCCTCGCGACGATGGGGGAGGAGGTGCGCGACCCCGCCCGCACGATCCCTCGCGCGATCCTCGGCGCGCTCCTGCTCGCGGTCCTGCTCTACACGGTCGTCGGCGCCGGGCTGCTCGCGGCGCTCGGCCCGGAGCGGCTCGCCGCCTCGACGCAGCCGCTCGTCGACGCGGCCGCCGCCTGGCCGTGGACCGCGGTGCCGATCCGGGTGGGCGCGGCGGCGGCGAGCCTCGGTGCGCTGCTCGCGCTGATCGCGGGCATCGGGCGCACGAGCCTCGCGATGGCGCGGAACGGCGACCTGCCGCGGGCGCTCGCCGTGATCGACCCGGTCCGCAGCGTCCCGCGCCGCGCCGAGATCGCCGTCGGCCTGATCGTCGTCGTGCTGGTGCTCGTCGCCGACCTGCGCTCGGCGATCGGCTTCTCCTCGTTCGGCGTGCTGCTCTACTACCTGGTCGCGAACGTCGCGGCGCTGACCCAGGAGGCCCCGCACCGCCGCTACCCGCGCCCGCTGGCGGTCGTCGGCGTCGCCGGCTGCCTCCTGCTCGTGGCGACCCTCCCGCCCGCCTCGATCGCGGGCGGCGTCGCGGTGCTCGCCGCGGGCGCGGCCTACCGCCTCCTCGCTCAGTCGCGGGTGCGGCGGAGCAGCCAGACGAAGTAGGGCGCGCCGACCAGCGCGATCATCAGCCCCGCGGGCAGCTGCGAGGGCGCGATGAGCGTGCGGCCGAGGGTGTCCGCGACGAGGACGAGCAGGCCGCCGAGCAGCATCGCGACCGGGACGATGCGCCCGTGCCGCGCGCCGACCAGCGTCCGGGCCAGGTGCGGCGCGACCAGACCGACGAAGCCGACCGTGCCGACGGCGACGACGGCCAGCGAGGCGAGCACGGCGGCGAGGGCGAGCACGCCCAGGCGGGTGCGCTCGGGCCGGACGCCGAGGATCCGCGGGGTGTCCTCGTCGATCGCCAGCAGGTCGAGGCGGCGGCGCAGCCCGAGGAGCACCGGCAGCAGCACCAGGATCCCGAGCGCGACCGGCAGCACGTCCGGCAGCGAGCGGCCGTAGGTCGTGCCGGAGAGCCAGGTGAGGATCCGCGGGGTCCGCCACGGGTCGGAGCTCAGCAGCAGGAAGGCGGTCACGGCGCTCAGCGCGTAGCCGGCACCGATGCCGACGAGCACGAAGCGGTCCGGCTGCAGCCCGCCGCGCCAGGAGAGCAGCGCGATCGCGCCGAAGGTCGCGAGCCCCGCGGCGATCGCCATCGCGATCAGCACCGGCCGGCCGCCGCCGCCCAGCCCGGTGGTGACGACGATCACGGCACCGAGCCCAGCGCCGGCCGTGATCCCGAGCAGCCCCGGCTCGGCCAGCGGATTGCGCACGGTGCCCTGCACGGCGGTGCCGGCGAGAGCGAGCGCCCCGCCCGCGAGCACGGCCGCGGCGATGCGCGGCGCCCGCTCGTCGAGGGCGCGGGCGACGAGGTCCGGTGCCGCGCTCTGCAGCCAGAGGACGACGTCGCCGAGCCGCAGCTGCAGGCTCCCCGCGAGCAGGGCGAGCACGATCGTCACGGCGAGCAGGACGGCGACCACCCCGAGCACGACCCGGAACCGCCGCGCCGTCCGCAGCGTCGAGCGGACCGTCCGCGCCGACCGCGCCGCGCCGGCGTCGCACATCCGCAGGGCGAGGACCACGATGACGAGCCCGCCGAGCACCGCGGTCGGGATGCCCGTCGGGATGGCCGTGGCTCCCTCCGGGCTGAGGATCGCGCGCAGCAGCGCGTCGGCGAGCACGATCAGCGCGGCGCCGATCAGCGCCGACGCGGGCACCAGGAAGACGTGGCGGCGCAGCGCCGGCACCCGCGCGGCCAGGAGCCGGGTGAGGACGGGGGCGCCGAGGCCGACGAAGGCGATCGGCCCGGCCAGCGTCACCGAGGTGCTGGTGAGCAGGACCGCGCAGAGCACGGCGAGCGCCCGCGTCGAGCGGACCGGGACGCCCAGCGAGGCGGCGCCGTCCTCGCCGAGGCCGAGCACGTCGAGGCGGCGCGAGAGCAGCAGGGCGAGCGCGAGGACGACGACGATCAGCGGAGCGGCGCGCGCCGACGCGTCGATGTTGAGCTGCCCGAGCGAGCCGCTGCCCCAGGCGAAGAGCCCGGTGGTGTTCTCCCGGAAGAGGATCAGCAGCATCGCGGTGCCGGAGTCGAGCGCCATCGCGATGGCCGAGCCGGCCAGGATCAGCCGGGTGCTGGAGGTGCCCGCGGCCCGCCCGGTGAGCACCAGCACCAGCGCCGCCGCGGCGAGACCGCCGAGGAAGGCGACCCCGCTGGACGCCCAGAGCGGCACGGTCAGCGAGAAGGCGGCCACCGCGGTCAGGGCGAAGTAGGCGCCCGCGGTCACCGCGAGCGTGTCGGGGGAGGCGAGCGCGTTGCGCGAGATCGACTGCAGCAGCGCGCCGGCCGCGCCGAGGGCGAGGCCCACGGCGATGCCCGCGGACAGGCGCGGCAGCCGCGAGCCGGCGAAGACGTCGCCCGCCGAGACTCCGCCGACCGCCACGTCCTCGCCGAGCAGGGCGCGCAGCAGCCCGTCCGCGCCGATGCCCGAGGTGCCCTGGGTCAGGTGCCAGAGCCCGATGAGCACGACCGCGACGGCGAGGGCCGCGAGCACGCCGACGCCGCCGAGCGCCGCGCGCCGCCCGGAGGGGGCGGTCGCGCGGCGCTCGGCGGCGGTCGGCGTCGTCGTCACTCGCCGACGATGACGTCCACGAAGGCGTCGATGGCCTGCTCGCCGGACTTCGGTCCGCCCGCGCCCCAGACGCCGGGCGGGAACTCGAAGGCGCGGCCCTGCTGCACGGCGGGCAGCGCGGACCAGACCGGGCTCTTGGCGAGCTCGGTGACGTAGCTGTCGGGGGTGCCGTCGTTGGAGTAGACGAGGTTCGCCTCGCCGACCGCGGTCAGTCCCTCGACGTCGGTCTGCGCGAGTCCGTAGGAGGGGTCGACGCCGCCGCTGCCGTAGGAGTCGTTGATCTCGTCGGTCCAGGCGCCCTCGAGGCCCAGCTCCTCGCCGAGCTCGGTGAACAGCGCGCCCTTCCCGTAGGGGCGGATGACGACGTTGCCGCTCTCGATCCAGCCGTCGAAGAACACGAACTCCGGCGTCGCGAGCGCCGCCTCGGCGACCTCGGTCTTGGCGTCGGCGAGGTGCTGGTCGAACTCCGCGAGCACCGCGTCGGCGCGCTCGGTCCGGCCGGTGGCCTCGCCCAGGAGCGAGAACACCTCCTTCATGTTGTCGATCTGGCCGCTCGCGTCCGCGCCGATGGTGGCGAGCACGGGCACGTCGCGCTCCTCGAGCTGGGCGAGCAGCTCGTCGTCGGCGCTGTACGCCTCCATCACGATCAGGTCGGGGTCGAGGCCGTAGAGGGTGTCGAGGTCCGGCTCGCCGCGCTCGCCCACGTCCGCGGTGCTCGCGGGCAGCGTCTCGGCGCTGACGTAGGTGGCGTAGTCCTCGGTCGAGGCGGCGCCGACCGGGGCGACGCAGAGCGTCAGCAGGTCCTCGGTCTGCTGCCACTCCAGCACGACGATCCGCTCGGCGGGCGCGTCGAGCTCGACGGTGCGGCCGAGGCTGTCGGTGAGCGAGACGGCGCCGGTGGCGGTCGCGGTGTCGTCGGCGGCGCACTCGGCGGAGTCGACGGTGCCGGCCGCGTCGGCGCTCTCGACGGCGGTGGTTCCGCAGCCGGTGAGCAGGAGCACTCCGACGGCGGCCGCGGCCAGGGCGGCGGGGAGGAGGGGGGCTCGGGTCATTCTTCGGTGTCCTCTCGGGAACGGGCGGGGGTCTGGTCGTGCAGGCGGACGCTGTGCTTCGAGACGCTGTGCCGGCTGACGGGGTCGATGCGCAGGTGTCCGGTCCGCTCGTCCACGGCGACCTCGACCCGCAGTCCGTAGGCCGCCTCGATGTGCTCGGCGGTGAGCACGGCGAGCGGGTCGCCCTCGGCGAGGACGCGCCCGTCGCTCAGCAGCAGCAGGCGGTCGGCGACGCGCGCGGCGTGGTCGAGGTCGTGCAGCACGACGCCGATCGCGGCCCCGTGCACCTCGGCGAGATCGCGGATCAGGTCGAGCGTCTCCACCTGGTAGCGGAGGTCGAGGTGATTGGTCGGCTCGTCGAGCAGCACCACGCCGGTGTCCTGCGCGAGGCAGGCCGCGAGCCAGACCCGCTGCAGCTCGCCGCCGCTGAGCTCGCCGGCCGCGCGCTCCGCCATCGACAGCACCCCGGTGGTGGTCATCGCCTGCTCCACCGCCTCGCGGTCGCGGGCGGACGGCCCGGCGAAGGCCCGGCGGTGCGGGTGGCGGCCGAAGGCGACGACCTCCCGGACGCTGAGGCCCTGCGGAGCGGTGCGGCTCTGCGCGAAGAGGGTCACCTCGCGGGCGAAGTCGCGGCTGCTCAGCGCGGTCGCGGGGCGGCCGCCGTCGAGGGTGACGGCGCCGCCGCTCGGGGCGTGCAGCCGCGCGAGCGCGCGCAGCAGCGTCGACTTGCCCGAGCCGTTCGGCCCGACGAGCGCCGTCACCCGGCCGGGCTCGAGCCGCACCGAGACGCCGTCGACGACGGTGCGCCGGCCGAAGCCGAGCACGAGGTCGGAGCCGGCGAGGCGCGAGGACGGGCGCGCGGGCTCGGGGGAGGGAGGCATGGGAGGAGCGGATTCCTGCGTCGGAGGGGGAAGCGGGAGGGGATCCGCTGAGTAAGGGTTGGCTTACCTTCCTCAGGCTAGGCGGCCGCACCACCGTCCGCAATCGACTGCCGACGACACCGGATAGAGCGTTCCGGCCAGGTGCAGCCGCAACCGGTCAGGAAGCGGCCGTGCGCTGATCCTGCGCGAAGGCGCCGGGAGTGGTCCCCATCACCCGCTTGAACGCCGCGATGAAGGTGCTCGGGTGGGTGTGGCCCATCAGCTCGGAGACGTCCTGCACGCTGCGCCCCTCCGCCAGCAGCGCGAGCGCCCGGTGCGCCCGCAGCGCCTGGCGCCACTGCAGGAAAGACAGTCCGGTCTGCGCGCGGAGGACCCGCGAGAGGGTCCGCTCGCCGACACCGAGGTGCTGCGCCCAGTCGGCGAGCGTCCGCCGGTCGGTCGGGTCGTCGAGGAGGGCCGCGACCAGGGGCGCGAGCCGCTCGCCCTGCGGCACGGTGACGGAGTACTGCTCCGCCGACGGCGCGATGACGTCGAAGACCACCGCCTCCGCCCGCAGCCGCGCCGCCGCCTCGAGGTCGGTCCGCGCGAGCCGGGTGAGCAGCGCGGCGAGCACCGGGGTGATCTCGACGAGGACCGGCGCCGTGATCGGCACGGGCGAGCGCTCCGGATCGAACAGCGCGTCGCAGAGCGCGGTGCGCGCGGTCGTCCGCCCGGCGTGCTCCGTCCCGGCCGGGATCCAGACGCCGAAGCCGTCCGGCACGGTCAGGATCCGGTGCTCGAGCCGGACCGTCATGGTGCCGCCGCGGACCCAGACCAGCTCGTGCAGCGCGTGCCGGTGCGGCGCGAACTCGTGCGGCGCCTCGAGCCGGACGCTGCCGGCCGCGATCGCGAACGGCTCGGCGATGCGCGTCGGCGCACCGGTGTCCGCGACGACGACGGTGCTCGGCTCGCGCCGCCAGGTGCCCCGTGCGCTGTCCTCGTCCATGCCCACGATCTTAGGAAGCGCCCGCGCCGGGCAGACTGTCCCGGTGACCGCAGCGCAGATCTTCCGCGACCGCCTCGTCGAGCACATCGACGCCGTCGGCTTCGGTGCGCACGGCCTGCACGTGCTGATCGGCGACGACACGGCCGAGCACCGCTGGACGCCGGACGTCCGCGAGGACGTGCACTCCGTCGCCAAGGGCGTCTGCGTGCTGGCCGCGGGCCTCGCGGTCGACGAGGGCCTGATCTCCCTCGACGAGCCGCTGGGACCGCTGGCCGCGGACGTCTCGACCGACCTGGGTGAGGGAGTCGCCGACCTCACGCTGCGCCGGCTGCTCAGCATGACGAGCGGCATCGACCTGCCGTGGTCGCCGACCCTGATGACGGACTGGCCGGACCTCGCCGTCGAGTTCCTCCGCCGACCGTCCGCCGGGCCCGTCTTCCAGTACTCCAACGCCAGCAGCTACACCGCGATGCGTCTCCTGGAGACGCGGGTCGGTGACGTGGGCGAGTACGTCGACCGCCGCCTGCTGCGGCCGCTCGGGATCGAGGGCGCGGAGTGGGAGCGCTGCCCGAACGGCCGCATCGTCGCCGGCAGCGGGCTGGCGCTCCGCACGCAGGAGACCGCCCGGATCGGCCGCCTCCTCCGCGATCGCGGCGTCTGGCGGGGCGAGCGGATCCTCGCGCCCGAGTGGAGCGACCTGATGCACTCCGAGTGGGTCGCCGCGGGCACCGGCCCGGGCTACCGGCGCTACGCCCTCGCCGGCTGGGACGGCCCCGGCGCGAGCTGGCGCCTGCACGGCGCCTACGGCCAGCTGCTCGTCTTCGCGGGCGACGCGGTGGTGACGATCAGCGCCGACGACCATCCGGGCGCCGACGCGATCGCCGCGTTCATCGCGGCGGAGCGGGCGGCCGCCCAGCACTGACGGCCGGCCCGCACCCGCGGACTACTCGTCGCGGTCGGTGTACTCGCCCTCGCCGGTGGAGTCGGGACCGGAGCCCTCGGTGTCGACGTAGCTGCCCTTCTCGGTGCTCGACTCCGCGTGCGAGGAGGTGTCGACGTAGCTGCCCTCCTGCTCGCCGTCGGTGTGCGAGACGCCGTCGGTCTCGGTGTACTCGCCCTCGGCCGAGGTGTCGGTGCTGTGTCCGTCGGCGCCGTGGCCGTCCGTGCCGTGGCCGTCCGCGTCGCCGTCCGCGAGGTGGCGGCCGCGTCGGGTCGTCTCCTCGGTCGTGCCGCCGCTCTCGGTGGTCGTGGTGGTCTCGAACTCGTCGTCGTGTGCCATGGCGGGGCTCCTCGCCTCATCGCGTCGGGTGGATGGAGTCGACGATCCTGCACGCGGTCCGCCGGTGCAAGCCGTCGCGGCTGCACATCCGCGCACCTTGACATCCGGCGCACGTCCGCGACACGGGCAGCTCCGTGTCACCGGCACGTCGGCGTCCCGGGCACTTCGCCGTTCCCCGCCCCGAGCGCAACTCCTGTCGCGACCCGTCCGCCGCCGCCTAGCCTCCGAGCATGACTGCACGGACTGCACGCACCCGCTGGAGCGTCATCGGCCAGCTCGGCCCCCTCTTCGACGACGGCGGCCCGATGCTGCTCGTCGAGGCCCGCTCGGCCTTCGGTCGGCGGCCGATGCACCGCGCGAAGGCGCAGCTGCTGCTCTCGGCCCTGCGCCACCGCGGCCGCGAGCTCGGCGACCGCGTCGAGTACGTCCGCGCCGAGACCTTCGCCGAGGGGCTCGCGGGCCGCGACGACCTCGAGGTGATCGACCCGCCGACCCGGGGCGGCCGCCGCCTCGCCCGCCGGCTGGGCATGAGCGTGCTGCCCAGCCGCGGCTTCGTGACGGAGGAGGAGGACTTCCGCGAGTGGGCGCTCGCGAAGTCCGGCAAGCGCCTCCTCCTCGAGGACTTCTACCGCTGGAGCCGCGAGCGCACCGGAGTGCTGATGCGCGGCGACCAGCCGGAGGGCGGCCGCTGGAACTACGACCACGACAACCGCAACCCGCCGCCCAAGGGCGCGTCGCGGCTCGGCCTGCCCGATCCGTGGTGGCCGGAGGAGGACGACATCGACGAGGAGGTGCGCGCCGATCTCGCCCGCTGGGAGCGCGAGGGCGCGATCCGGCTCGTCGGCGAGGACGGCCCGCGCCGGTTCGCGGCGACCCCCGCGGAGGCGGAGGCGGCGCTCGCCGACTTCGTCTCGTCGCGGCTCGGCGACTTCGGCACCTACGAGGACGCGATGCTCTCCGGCGACTGGACGATGGCGCACTCGCTGCTGAGCGCCCCGCTCAACCTCGGCCTGCTCGATCCGCGCGCCGTGATCGACGCCGCCGCGGCCGAGCACGCCTCGGGCGGCGCCCCGCTCGCGAGCGTCGAGGGCTTCGTCCGGCAGATCCTCGGCTGGCGCGACTACGTCTGGCACCTCTACTGGCACCTCGGCCCGGACTACCGCGAGCGCAGCAACGCGCTCGGCGCGAAGGCCCCGCTGCCGCAGCAGCTGCTCGACCTCGATCCGGCCGGCATCGAGGCGAACTGCCTGCACGAGACCCTCGACGACGTGCGCCGCCACGGCTGGGCGCACCACATCCAGCGGCTGATGGTGCTCGGCAACTGGGGCCTGCAGCGCGGCTGGGACCCGGCCGAGCTGAACGACTGGTTCGTCGACGTCTTCGTCGACGGCACGGAGTGGGTGATGCCCGCGAACGTGATCGGCATGTCGCAGCACGCGGACGGCGGGATCGTCGCGACCAAGCCGTACTCCTCCGGCGGCGCCTACATCAACAAGATGTCCGACTACTGCGGCGGCTGCCGCTTCAACCCGAAGGTGCGCCTGGGCGAGAACGCCTGCCCCGTCACCGCCGGCTACTGGGCCTTCCTCGACCGCACCGAGCCCGTCCTCCGCGGCAACCACCGGATGGCCCAGCCCCTCGCGGGCCTGCGAGCCCTCTCCGACCGCGCCGCCGTCGTCGACCAGGAGCGCCACCGCGAGAGCTACTGACCCGCGGCCTGCAGGAGCCGGGTCTCGATACGCCCTGCGGGCTACTCGATCAGCAGGAGTCGACCCGCGTCGACGCGCTGTGGGCGCACTGCATGCTGATCGAGTAGCCCGCGCAGCGGGCGTATCGAGATCGGGCCCGTCGGAACGCCCCCGCGACGCGAGCGTCTCCGGCTCCGCCTAGCCCGCGCGGTACACCGACACCGTCACCGCGACGGTCACCGCCGTCGTCCCGTCGCGCCCCGTCAGCAGCGCATCCACCGCCGCCGCGTCGACGTGGTGCGCGCTCGGCCCCATCAGCACCTCCGCCCGCAGCTCGCCGGGCGTCATCGCGACCGCGTAGTCCAGCTCCTCGCGCGCCGCCCGCTCGAAGCCCTGCAGCTGCTCGTCGAGCCGCTCCGCCTTGCCCGCGTCGATGCCGAGCATCCCGAACACCGGGCGGATCTCGCCGAGGTGCCGCTCGCGCGGCGTCACCACGATCGCGACGCCGCCCGCCCGCAGCACCCGCCGCATCTCGGGCGCGTTCCGCGGCGCGAAGACGGTCAGCAGCGCGTCCGCACAGCCGTCGGCGAGCGGCAACGGCTGCCACAGGTCCGCCGTCGCCACCGCGGCCCGAGGATGCGCGCGCGCAGCCCGGCGCGCCGCCGCCGCCGACAGGTCCAACCCCAGCCCGCTCGCCTCCGGCCGCGCCTCGAGGACCGCCGCGAGGTACGCGCCGGTCCCGCAGCCGAGGTCCACGACCAGCCGCGCGTCCGCCGGCACCGCCGCGGCGACCGCGTCCTGGATCGGCCGGTAGTGCCCGGAGCTCAGGAGCACGTCGCGCGCCTGCACCATCGCCGCGGTGTCGCCCGAGGTCGCGTGCCGGCCGCGCAGCAGCGAGACGTAGCCCTGGCGCGCCAGATCCGCGCTGTGCCCGAGCGGGCAGCGCAGCAGGGTCGGCCGCGGCAGCGCGTCCGACGCGAGCGGCGCCCCGCAGACCGGGCAGGCGAGCGCGGGCAGGACCGCCGACCCGGGGATCCCCGCCGGGTCGAAGGGGTGCCGGCTCACGCGGAGCGCCCCGGATCACGGGGCACGGAGTCGACCTGCTCCGGATCGTGCCGCATCGCCGTGATCGCCGAGTTCAGCGTCGCGATCACCGGCACCGCGAACAGCGCGCCGGCCAGTCCCGCCACCTCGAGCCCGGTCGCGACGCCCAGCACGACGGCCAGCGGATGCACCTTGACCGCCGAGCCGAGGATCAGCGGCTGCAGCACGTGCCCCTCCACCAGGTGCACGACGACGACGACGCCGATCATCACCAGCGCCGCCACCGGTCCGCTGAACAGCAGCGCGACGACCGCCGCGAGCGCCCCCGTCACGATCGCGCCGAGGAACGGCACGAAGGAGCCGAGGAACACCACGATCGCGATCGGCACGACCAGCGGCAGCTGCAGAGCGAGCGCGCCGATCCCGATGCCGATCGCGTTGATCGCCGCGACTCCGAGCTGCGCCCGGACGAACTGGCTGAGCGTCCGCCAGCCGGCCGCAGCCCCCGTGTCCAGCGGCAGGCGCGCGGCGCGCGGCATCAGCCGGAGGAACCAGGTCCAGATCCGCCGGCCGTCGAGCAGCAGGAAGATCAGCGAGAACAGGGTGAGCAGCGCGCCCGCGAACACCTCCGCGACCTGCGAGCCGACGGCGAGGGCTCCGGAGGCGATCGTCGACGCCTGGGTGTCGGCCCAGTCGATCGCCTTCTGCGCCCAGTCGCCGAGCTGCACGTCGGAGAAGCCGAGCGGCGGGCCCTGCAGCCAGGCCTCCACGTCGTCGACCGCGTCGAGCGCCCGCTGCCCGACGCCGCCGAAGCCCGCGCGGGACTGGACGACGACGAGCCCGATCAGGCCGACCAGCGCGAGCAGGAGCGCGAGGATCGAGACGAGCACGGCCAGCGGGCGCGGCAGCCGCCAGCGCTCGAGCCGGTCCCGCAGCGGAGTGAGCAGCGCGGTGACCAGGATCGCGATCAGCACCGGCACCACGACGACCGGCACCAGCGCGACCAGCTTCACGACCAGCCAGAGCAGCGCCGCGACGGCCAGCACCCGCCAGCCCCAGGCGGCGGCGATGCGCATGCCGGGGGAGACGTCGTGCTGCTCGTCGGCCGCAGGGATCGGGGAAGTCGCGGCCGGAGGGGTCGCCACCGCGTCGCGTCCCCCGTCGCGCGGTCGGCGTCCTCGCATGTCCCCTCCGATTTCCCTCGCAGTGTACGACCGCGGCGGACGACCTGCCCGGGAGTCCTGCGCCGGAACGACGGATCCGGTTGCGAAACGGCGGGAGAACTGACGTAATGGAGGCACTATGGCCCTCACGAGCACGGTTTTCGAACGATCCGCCCCCGATCCCACCGTCGTCGACGCCGCCCTGGCCGGCACGCGGCGCGGGGTGTTCTGGCTCGAGGACCTCGACGCCCCGCGTCCGGCCCTCTCCGGCGCCGTCCGCGCCGACCTGGTGGTCGTCGGCGGCGGCTACACCGGCCTGTGGAGCGCCCTGCGCGCGAAGGAGCGCGATCCGAGCCGCCGCGTAGTGCTGCTCGAGGCCCGCTCGCTCGGCTGGGCCGCCTCCGGTCGCAACGGCGGCTTCGTCGAGTCGAGCCTCACCCACGGCCGCGAGAACGGCCTCGCGCGCTGGCCCGCCGAGGCCGCCCGCCTCGAGGAGCTGGGCGTGCGGAACCTCGACGACATCGAGGCGACCGTCGCCCGCTACGGCATGGACTGCGACTTCGAGCGCACCGGCTCGCTCGCCGTGGCGGTGGAGGAGTACCAGGTCGGCCCGCTCGCGGACGGCGACGGCGTCGCGGGCGGCCGCTTCCTCGACACCGCCGAGGTGCGTGCCCTGGTCGACTCGCCGACCTTCCTGGCAGGCCTGGCCGCGCCCGCGGAGCAGTGCGCCCTGGTGCACCCCGGCAAGCTCGTCCGCGAGCTCGCGCGGGTCGCGGAGGAGCTCGGCGTCGAGATCCACGAGGACAGCCGCGTGCTCGGCCTCGAGCGCGCCGGCGCCGGCGTGCTCGTCCGCACCGCGGGCGGCTCCGTGGCGGCGGATCAGGCGATCCTCGGCACCAGCGCCTTCCCCTCGCTGCTCGCGCGCACCCGGCTGATGACCGTGCCGGTCTACGACCACGTCCTGATGACCGATCCGCTCGACGCCGCCCAGCTGGCCTCGATCGGCTGGACCGGCCGCGAGGGCCTCAGCGACGTCGCCAACCAGTTCCACTACTACCGCCGCACCGCCGACGACCGCATCCTCTGGGGCGGCTACGACGCCGTCTACCACCCCGGCGGCCGGATCCGCTCGGCCTACGAGGACCGCCCGGAGACCGACCGCGCGCTCGCCGCGCACTTCCTGACCACCTTCCCGCAGCTCGAGGGCCTCCGCTTCAGCCACCGCTGGGCCGGGGTGATCGACACCAGCACCCGCTTCGCCGCCTTCTACGGCACCGCGCTCGCCGGTCGCGTCGCCTACGCCGCGGGCTACACCGGCCTCGGCGTCGGGACGACCGCCTTCGCGGCCGACGTGCTCCTCGACCTCCTGGCCGGCGAGCCGACCGAGCGGACCGAGCTGGAGATGGTCCGCAAGCGCCCGCTGCCGTTCCCGCCCGAGCCGTTCGCCACCGCCGGCATCCAGGCCACGCGCTGGTCGCTCGACCGCGCCGACCACGACGGCGGCCGGCGGAACCCGCTGCTGCGGACCCTCGACGCGCTCGGGCTGGGCTTCGACTCCTGATCGGCTTCGACTCCTGATCCGCCGCGACTCCTGATCGGCCTCGGTTCGGATCGGCCCCGACTCGTGACGGCGCCCTCCGCCCGGTAGCGTGCTCTGCGGGGGCACCGTCGGGTGCGGGAGGGACACGGATGCTCGCGTCAGCGCTCGAGGTCCTGCTCGCGGTCGCAGGGGCCGCCGCCGGTGCCATCCTCGTCGTCAGCGGCGTGCTGAAGCTCGGGCGGACGGAGCGGTTCCGCGCGAGCCTCGCCGCGCTCGGTCTGCCCGCCCGGCTCTCCGCGGGCCCGCTCTTCGCCCGCGCCTTCCCCGTCGTCGAGATCGCGCTCGGCCTGGCGATCCTGCTCGCCCCGTCACCGCTGTACCGCGGCGCGCTGCTCGGCGCGGTCGCGGTCGACGTCGTCTTCCTCGTCGTCGCGATCCGGGCGGTCCGCGCCCCGGAGCCGGTCGAGTGCGAGTGCTTCGGCGGCCTCGGCGACGCCCGGATGACCGGCCGCACGGTCGCGCGGAACGTCGTCCTGCTCGCGCTGGCGCTCGCCGGGCTCGTCGGGGCCATCGCACCGGCGGAGCTGCTCGTCCCCGGGGTCCCGGCGCTGCTCGCCGTGCTGCTCGCACTCGCGCTCGTCCCGGTGCGCGACCGGCTCGCCGCGCGAGCACCCGCGGCGTCGACGCCCGCGGCGGCACCCGCGTCCCCGAGCGACCTCGGCGACCTCGCCTTCCTCACCGCCGCCGGCGAGCCGATCGCCCTCGCCGAGTGGGCGGACCCGCCGACGCACCTCGTCTTCTTCTCGCCGTCCTGCATCTCCTGCCACGAGCTGGTCGAGCGCTTCCGCTGGTGGCCGAACGGCCTGCGCGAGGGCGAGGAGCTGATGCCCGTCTTCCTCGGCGCGCCCGCCGACTTCGCCGCCCATGAGGTGTTCGCCCCGCTCGTCGAGCACGCGCTCTACGACCCCGACCGGTCGATCGCCGCCGCTCTCGGTCGTGGCGCCACCCCGGGCCACGTGCTGCTGGACCCGGAGCACCCCCTCGGCGACGGCTGGACCAGCGGCGCGTTCGAGATCGAGAGGCGGGTGCTCCGCCCCGACTTCTTCGAGGACGTCCGCCGCGGCGCGGTCGGACCCGTCCCCGACGCCGCCGGGCACGCATGACCCCGCTCCTGGTGGTGCTGGTCCTCGCGCTGGTCGTGATCGCCGGCGCCGCCGTCGTCGGCCCGCGCCTCGGCGTCGCCTCGCCGCTCGTGCTGGTCGGGATCGGGGTGGCCGCGAGCTTCCTGCCCGTCGTCGGTCCGATCGAGATCGAGCCGGAGTGGATCCTGGCCGGGGTGCTCCCGCCGCTGCTCTACTCGTCCGCGGTGTCGATGCCGGCGATGAACTTCCGCCGCGAGTTCGGTGCGATCAGCGGACTCTCGGTGCTGCTGGTCGTCGGCACCTCGCTCGTGCTCGGCCTGTTCTTCCAGCTTGTCCTGCCGGATCTCGGCTTCGCCTGGGGCGTCGCGCTCGGCGCGATCGTCAGCCCCACGGACGCGGTGGCGACCTCGATCGTCAAGGGCACCTCCGTCTCGCGGCGGGTCGTCGCGATGCTCGACGGCGAGAGCCTGCTCAACGATGCGACGGCCCTGGTGCTGCTGCGCACCGCGATCGCGGCCGCCGCGGCGAGCTTCTCCTTCTGGGGCGCGCTGGGCTCGTTCGGCTACTCCGTGCTGATCGCGGGGATCGTCGGCGGTCTGGTCGGCTGGCTGAACCTGGCTGTGCGCCGCCGGGTGCAGGACCCGACGGTCAACACGATCCTGTCGTTCACCGTGCCCTTCCTCGCCTCCGTCCCGGCCGAGCTCCTCGGCGCCTCGGGACTGGTCGCAGCGGTCGTCGCCGGCGTCGTCACGGGCATCCGCGCGCCGCGCGAGCTCTCGCCGCAGAACCGCCTGTCCGACTCGCAGAACTGGCGGACGGTCGAGCTGGTGCTCGAGGGCACGGTGTTCCTCACGATGGGCCTGCAGGTCCGGGCGATCGTGACGAGCGTCGAGGAGGACCACGCCGGCGTCGGCCCGGCCGTGCTGATCGCGGCGGGCGCGCTCCTGCTGACGATCCTGGTGCGCGCGGCCTACGTCGCCCCGCTGCTCGGCGTGCTGAGGAGCCGCGGCCGGCTGCGCGAGCGGATGCGCCCCCGCGTCGAGGGCCTGCAGGAGCAGATGGGCACCGAGGAGGGCCGCGAGGAGAGCCTGAAGCGGATCAGCCGCGGGCGCCGGTCGCCGACCGCCCGCGATCTCGAGCGCTTCGGCACCCGGCTGACCCGGATGCTCGCCGACATGGAGTACTTCGTCCGCGCGCCGCTCGGCTGGCGCGAGGGCACGGCGGTGGTCTGGGCCGGGATGCGCGGCGCGGTCACGGTCGCCGCCGCGCAGACCCTGCCCGAGGACACCCCGCAGCGCTCGGTCCTCGTGCTGATCGCGTTCGCGGTGGCCGCGCTGTCGCTGCTGCTGCAGGGCGGCACGGTCGGGCCGCTGCTGCGCGCCATCGCCCCGGACGTCGACGAGGCGGCCGAGGAGAGGGCCCGCGAGGAGGAGCGCACCCGCGTCTTCGCCCTCCTGCGCACCAGCGCCGAGGCCGTCCAGGAGCCGCCGCCCGCCCCGGACGCGCCGCGGACCGAGGCCTTCCTCCAGGCCCAGCGGCACCGGCTCGCCGTGATCGCCGCTCAGCGCGCGGACCTCCTCGACGCCCGCGACAACGGCACCTTCGACGCCGACGTCCTCGCCTCGGTGCTCGCCGCGCTCGACGCCTCGCAGATCGACCTCGAGATCCGCGCGCGCACCGCCCGCTGATCCACCGTCCTGCGCGCCGCCTGCGGCCACCCGGTAGCCGCCCGAAACATGAGGGTCGTACGGTGAGCGCATGCGCGCAGAACTGACCCTCGGTGCGGAGGAGGAGCTCCACCTCATCGATCTCGAGTCGAGGCAGCTCTCCCCCCACGCCCCCCAGGTGCTCGCCCGGCTGCCGAAGGAGAGCTTCTCGGCCGAGCTGCAGCGGACCACGGTCGAGACGAACACCGCGGTGGTCGACTCGCTCGACGGGCTCCGGGAGCAGCTGATCTCGCTCCGGCGCGCGGTGATCGACGCCGCGGCGCCCGACGGCATCGGCATCGCGGCCGTCGGCACCGCGCCGCGCTCCGAGCACGGCGACTTCGAGCTCACCAGCACCGGCCGCTACGGCCGCATGCAGGAGCAGTACCGGATGCTCGTGGACGAGCAGCTGATCTGCGGCACCCAGATCCACGTCGGCGTCTCCGACCGCGAGCTCGCCGTGCAGATCGCCCAGCGGATCGCGCGCGACCTGCCGGTGCTGCTCTCCGCCAGCGCGAGCAGCCCCTACTGGAACGGTCAGGACACCGGCTACGCCAGCATCCGGACGATCATCTGGCAGCGCTGGCCGAGCGCCGGCGCGACCGGGCCGCTGGAGTCCGCGGCCGAGTACGACCGCCTCCTCGACGACCTGATCGCCACCGGCGTCATCGCCGACTCGAAGATGGCCTACTTCGACGTCCGGCCCTCCTCGCACGCGCCGACCCTCGAGCTGCGGGTCTGCGACGCGATGCCGATCGTCGACGACGCGGTGCTGATCGCCGGGCTCTTCCGCGGCCTCGTCCGCACCGCCGAGCTCGACATCGAGGCGGGCCGCCCGTTCCGGCACACGCCGCCGCCGATCCAGCGCGCCGCCACCTGGCAGGCCGCCCGCGGCGGTCTCTCGGGGCCGCTGCTCGACCACACCGAGCACCCCCGCCCCGTCCCCGCCGCTGAGGCGCTGCGCAGCCTGATCGCCCGCCTCCAGCCCGCACTGGACGAGCTCGGCGACCTGGAGCAGGTGCGCGCCCTCGCCGAGGCGCTGATCGCGCGCGGCAACTCCGCCGACCGCCAGCGCGCCGTCCTCGCCGAGCGCGGCACCCTCGACGCCGTGGTCGACGCCGTCGTCGCCGAGACGCACGGCCCGGCGAGCGGCCCGATCCTGCCCGCCCCGAGCCTGCGCACCTACCGCGTCCGCGCCGGCGACGAGGCCGTCGCGACCGGCGGCCGCGCGAAGAGCGCGTACCAGCCGATCCTCGAGCACTTCCGCGGCCTCGGCCCCGAGCGGCTCGAGACCCTGCACGAGTCCCGCGACCGGCTCGTCGAGCAGGCCGGGCTCACCTTCCGCGTCGGCGAGGAGGACCGGCCGTTCCCGGTCGACCTCGTCCCGCGCGTGCTCCAGGCCCACGAGTGGAGCGAGCTCGCCGCCGGGCTCGAGCAGCGCGCCCGCGCTCTCGAGTGCTTCCTGCAGGACGTCTACGGCGAGGGCCGGGCGGTCCGGGCCGGCGTGGTCCGCGATCTGCGCGGCGCGCCGGGCTGGAGCGAGGACGCGGCACGGCTGCCCGCCGGCACGGTCCGCGGCGCCGTGATGGGCTTCGATCTCGTCCGCAACGAGTTCGGCGGCTGGCGGGTGCTGGAGGACAACCTCCGGAACCCCAGCGGCCTCGCCTACGCCCTGGGCATCCGCGCGCTGCTCGACGACGTGCTGCCCGATCTGCCGCGACCCGCGGGCCTGCTCGATGCGTCGACGGCGCTCGCCGGACTGCGCGCGACGCTCGCCCACGGGACGAAGCGCGCCGACCCGGTGCTCGGGCTGCTCTCCAGCGGAGCGTCGAGCTCGGCCTGGTTCGAGCACCGCCGGCTGGCCGAGGGCGCGGGGCTCCTGCTGCTCGAGGCGGGCGACCTCACCGTCGAGGGCGGTCGCGTCCTGGCCGGCGGCACGGTCGTCGACGCGCTCTACCTGCGGCTCGACGTCGAGCTGGCCGACCTCCTCGCCGGCGACCGCGCGATCGGCCGCGAGATCCTCGAGGTCGCGGCGGCCGGCGACGTGTACCTGGCGAACGCGCCCGGCAACGGCGTCGCGGACGACAAGGCCCTCTACTGCGCGGTGCCCGAGCTGATCGGCTACTACCTCGACGAGCGCCCGCTGCTCGAGTCCGTGCCGACCTACCGCCCCGAGGACGAGGCCGAGCGCCGGATCGTGCTCGAGCGGGTCGGCGAGCTGGTCACCAAGCCGGTCGACGGCTACGGCGGCCGCGGCGTGATGATCGGCCCGTCGGCCCCCGCGGCGCGGGTCGCCGAGCGGCGCGCCGAGATCGCGGCGGACCCGGGCGCCTGGGTCGCTCAGGAGGTGGTCCGGCTCTCCTCGCTGCCCGCGTTCTCGGGCACCGACCTGCAGCCGCGGCACATCGACCTCCGCGCCTTCGTCTTCGTCACCGGCACCGGTCCCGGCGACGTCCGCCTCGCCGACCTCGCGCTCACCCGCGTCGCGGCGGAGGGCAGCATGATCGTCAACTCCTCGCGCGGCGGCGGCGCGAAGGACACCTGGATCGTCGGAGGCTGAGATGTGCGGCATCGCGGGCGAGATCCGGTTCGACGGCGCGCGCGCCGACATCGGCGCCGTGGACCGGATGACCGGCTGCCTCGTGCACCGCGGCCCGGACGGCGACGGGCTCTGGGCGGCGGGCCGCGTGGCGCTCGGGCACCGGCGGCTGGCGATCATCGACCTCTCCGCGGCCGGCGCCCAGCCGATGGTCGACGCCGCACTCGGCCTGACGATCGTCTTCAACGGCTGCATCTACAACCACCGGGAGCTGCGCGCCGAGCTGGAGGGGAAGGGGCACCGCTTCTTCTCGCACTCCGACACCGAGGTGATCGGCAAGGCGTACGCCCAGTGGGGCGAGGACTGCGTCGACCACCTGCTCGGCATGTTCGCCTTCGCGATCGTCGAGCGCGAGTCCGGCCGGGTGGTGCTGGCGCGCGACCGCCTCGGCATCAAGCCGCTCTACCTCGACGAGACCCGCGAGCGGATCCGCTTCGCCTCGACCGTCCAGTCCCTGCTCGCGGCCGGCGGCGTCGACACCTCGATCGACCGCACGGCGCTGATGCTCTACCTGAGCTTCCACTCGGTCGTGCCCGCCCCGCGCACGATCCTCGCCGGAGTCACCAAGCTGCCGCCGGCGACCGTCCGCGTGATCGAGCCCGACGGCACGAGCCGCGAGCGCGTCTACTGGGAGCCGGTCTTCGCCCGCGATCCCGACCGCGCCGCCTGGACCGAGCGCGACTGGCAGGAGGCGCTGCTCGCGTCGTTCCGCACCGCCGTGTCGCGCCGGATGGTCGCGGACGTGCCGGTCGGCGTGCTGCTCTCCGGCGGCATCGACTCCAGCCTGATCGTGGCGCTGCTGGCCGAGGCCGGCCAGACCGGGCTGCAGACCTTCTCCATCGGCTTCGACGCGGCGGGCGGCGAGTCCGGCGACGAGTTCGAGTACTCCAGCCTGGTCGCGGAGCGCTTCGGCACCGACCACCACCGCCTGCCGATCGACTCCGCGCGGCTGCTGCCCGGGATCGACGCGGCGGTCGGCGCGATGAGCGAGCCGATGGTCTCCCACGACGCCGTCGCCTTCCACCTGCTCAGCGAGGACGTCTCGCAGCACGTGAAGGTCGTGCAGTCGGGTCAGGGCGCCGACGAGGTGCTCGGCGGCTACGACTGGTACCCGCCCCTGGCGCGGGTGCCGCGCGAGCGCGCCGTCGAGGCCTACGCGGACGTCTTCGTCGATCGCCCCTTCTCCGCGCTGCAGGCGCTGCTGGCCCCCGCCTGGCGCGGAGACCCCGATGCCGCGACCGCCTTCCTCGCCGAGCGCTTCGCCCGCCCCGGCGCCGACACGGCCGTGGACGCGGCGCTGCGCAACGACACCGCGGTCATGCTCGTCGACGATCCGGTGAAGCGCGTCGACAACATGACGATGGCCTGGGGCCTGGAGGCGCGCGTCCCGTTCCTCGACCACGAGTTCGTCGAGCTCGTCGGCACGATCCCGCCGGAGCTCAAGCTCGCCGACGGCGGCAAGGGGATCCTCAAGCGGGCCGTCCGCGGCATCGTCCCGGACGAGGTGATCGACCGCACCAAGGGATCCTTCCCGGTGCCGGCGATCCGTCAGCTGGAGGGGCCCTACCTGGAGCGGGTGCGGGCGGCGCTGACCGACCCGGCCGCTCGGCGCCGCGGCGTCTTCGATCCCGCGACAGTCGACGCACTGCTGGCCGACCCGAACGCGACCCGCACCCGCCTGGGCTCGAACGAGCTCTGGCAGCTCGCTCTGCTCGAGATGTGGCTCCAGGAGCACGGCGTCGGCTGAGCGGTGCCGGAGGATGGAGGCATGACGCCTCCTCTCATCGATTCGCCGCAGGCCGACCGCGTGGCCGCCGCCGAGGAGCTCGCGCTCGGACTCGTGCACGCCTGGGGCAGCTGGGGTCCGACGATGACCCCGGACGCCGCCCGCGTCGCCTTCCTCAGCGATCGCGGCGGGTCGCCGGAGGTCTGGGTGCAGGACGTCGTCGTCGGGGCCGAGCCGAGCGAGGCGCGCCGCATCGCCCTCACCGAGGACCCGGTGCTCGAGGTCTCCTGGTCCGCCGACTCCGCCTGGCTGGCCTGCCTCGTCGCGACCGACGGCGGCGTGCGCAGCCAGGTCTGGGTGGTCCGCCCCGACGGCTCGGACGCCCGCCGCATCGCCGGCTCCCGCGACGCGCACGCCGAGCTCGGCCCGTGGACGCGCAGCGGCCACCACGTCGTCGTCACGATCCCGTCGGCCGAGCCAAAGCAGCCGACCCGCTCGTTCCTGGTCGACCCGGTGACGGGCGAGCGGAAGCCGCTCGTCGACGGCGACCTCATCTCGGTGCTGGACCTCTCGGTGGAGGAGCGCCTCGTCGTGGTCCGCGACGGCCAGCGCGGCCAGCAGTACTGCGTGGTCGTCGACCGGCTGACCGACGAGAACCACGCCCTCCTGCCCGACTCGGGCACCGGATCCACGGACGTCGCGCTGCTGCGCCCGTCGCCGCTGCACGACACCGAGAGCCCGATGGTCGCCTACCTCGCCACCGACGTCGACCTGCCGCGGCGCCAGCTCGTCGCGATGCCGCTCGGCCCGGACGGCTGGCGCGGCCGGATCCGCCGCCTCGCCGCCCGCGACGACGCCGAGCTCGAGGGCCTGGACGCCGACGACGCCGGCCGGATGCTGATGCTGGTCTGGAACGTCGCGGGCTCGAGCGAGATCGAGCTGCTGGACACCACCACCGGCGCCCGGGTCCCGGTCGCCGGGCTCCCGGGACTGGTGGCGACGACGCCGGTGCTCTCCCGCGACGGCGGCGCGGTGATCCTCGGCGTCGAGGGCCCGGAGCGCCCCCGAGAGCTGTGGCGGCTGGACACGGCGACCCACGAGTGGTCCCGGATCACCGGGGTGCCGACGCTCGATGCACCGCCGCTGATCGTGCCGACCCTCGAGCGCTTCACGGGCCGCGACGGCCTCGCGCTCTCCGGCTGGCTCTACCGCGCGCCCGGGTCGACGGAGCCCGGAGCGGCCATGCTCAGCCTGCACGGCGGTCCGGAGTCGCAGGAGCGGCCCACCTTCTCCGCCCAGCACCAGGCGGTCGCCGCCGCGGGGATCACCGTCTTCGCGCCGAACGTGCGCGGCTCCTCGGGCTTCGGCCGCGACTTCGTGCACGCCGACGACGTGGAGAAGCGCCGCGGCGCCTTCGACGACGTCCTCGCCGCCGCCGCGCACCTCGTCGACGCCGGGATCGCCGACCCGGCGCGGATCGCCGTCACCGGCCGCTCCTACGGCGGCTACCTGACGCTCGCGTCGCTCGCCTTCTCAGCCGGCGTCTTCGCCGCCGGCGTCGACATCTGCGGGATGTCGCACCTGCAGACCTTCTACCGCGACACCGAGCCGTGGATCGCCTCCGCCGCCGTCACCAAGTACGGCCACCCCGAGCACGACGCGGAGCTGCTCGAGGAGCTGTCGCCGCTGAACGCGGCCGCCGCGATCGACGTGCCGCTGCTCGTCGTGCACGGCGAGCTCGACACCAACGTCCCGATCGGCGAGGCCCGGCAGATCGTCGCGGCACTCGAGGAGCTCGGCCGCCCGGTCCGCTACCTCCAGCTGGACGGCGAGGGCCACGAGTACCGCCGCGCCGACTCGAAGGAGACGCTGCTGCGCGAGCTCCTGCACTTCCTCACCGAGACCCTCGCCGCCCCGCCCATGCTGGTCGAGTAGCCCGGCAGGGGCCCTTGCATGCTGGTCGAGTAGCCCCGCAGGGGCGTATCGAGACCCGCCGCTCAGCGCGACTCGAACTCCTGGCGGAGCGTCCCGTGGATCGGGTGCGCCGGGTCGTCGCCGACCGCGCGCGCCGGGTCGTCGATCTCGACGGCGCGTCCCGGTGCGAGGTCCGCGTCACCGCCGACCATCTCCGAGACGCCGTCGAGCAGATCCTCGGCGATCCGGCTCGAGAGCCCGCTGCGCTCGCCCGGCCCGGGATCGGTGAGCTCGTCGACCGGAGCGGCCAGCGCCGCCTCCAGTCCCGTCCGCTCGACGCCGGCCTCCGGCTCGTGCTCGATCCGCCGCGCCTGCTCGTGCTGTGACTCCGACCCCTGGGGCATCGTCGCTCCTCGTCCGTCTCCTCGCGGCAGCGTCGTCCCGATTGGGGGCCGTGCACTCCCGCCGCTGCCCCGAGCGTAGATCACGGCGTGTCCGATCGCGGCTCAGTCGAGCAGCAGCCAGGAGTGCGCCTCGACCCGCACGCCGCCGACGGTCGCCGCCTCGTCGCCGAGGTTGAGCGCGAGCCGGGCGCTCTCGCCGGCCGGCCCCTCGGCGACCAGCAGCACGGCGGTGTTCGACAGGTCGACGCTCCTGGTCCGCGCGGCGACCAGCCACGGGTGCCTGCGGCGGAAGGCGATGACCTCCTGGTGCACGCGGTAGGCGTCGTTCCGCGGCCACTCGGCCGGCTCCGCCGGGAACTCCGGCCGGATCGCGTCGTCGCCGCCCGCGCGCTCCTCCTTGACGCCCTCGAGCCCGCGCTCGTCGCCCGAGTAGATGCTCGGCACGCCGCCGACGAAGCCGAGGATCGCGACGGCGTGCCCGTGGTGGCGCGGGTCGCTGATCGCGCTGGCGAGCCGGGTCACGTCGTGATTGCCGACGAAGGTCAGCGGCACTAACGTCTCCAGGAACTCGGCGTGGCGCTGCAGCGTCCAGTCCAGCTCGAAGAGGTTGCCCTCCTCGATCGAGCTGCGCACCGACTTCCAGAGCTCGTACTGCGTGACGGAGTCCAGACCCGACTCCCGCACGTAGCCGGCGTAGTCGCCGTGGATGACCTCGCCGACGAACCAGGCCTCGGGGAAGCGCTCGCGCACCGGGTCGATCGCGGCGCGCCAGGAGGAGGGGTCCACCGCGTAGGCGGCGTCGAGCCGCCAGCCGTCGATCCCGCGCTCGAGCCAGTGGCTCAGCACGGCGGAGACGTGCGCGGCGACCTCGGGGTTCGCGGTGTCGAGCTCGACGAGCGCCTCGTGGCCCTCGAAGACGTCGACCGGCAGGCCGTCGACCTCGCGCGCCGCGCCCGTCCGCCGGAAGCGCCCGGCGGCGGGGGAGCCCTCGCCCGCCGCGACGGCCTCGCGCCACCACGGGTGCTCGCGGCCGACGTGGTTGAAGACGCCGTCGAAGACCAGGCGGATCCCGCGCTCGCGGCAGGCCGCGATCAGATCGTCCAGGTCGCGCTCGTCGCCCAGGCGCGGGTCGACCCGGAAGTGGTCGACGGTGTCGTAGCCGTGCGTCATCGAGGCGAACACCGGCCCGAGCAGCAGGCCGTTGCAGCCGAGCGCGAGCAGGTCGTCGAGCCAGGGCAGGATCCGGCGCAGGCGGTGCTGCGGCTCGTCACCGGGCTGCGGCCCGTCGGCCGAGGTCGCCTCGGCGCCGAGGAACGCCAGCGGGTGGATCTGCCACCAGATCGCCGTCGAGATCCAGCCGTCCGTCGTCGTCTCCGCCACTGCGGCCGCCTCTCCCGGCGGGCTCGGGTGCGCGCCGTCGGCGAGTGTAGCGACGGCCCCTGACATCGCCTCCCAGCCGCTCCCGAGGGCTCCGCGGGCTGCCGATCGGCGTGTTTCCGGGGATTCCGTCGCGCGAATCGCCGCCGATCCGGGATCGGGCTGGTAGGTTACGGACGGTCCGACCGGTCGACGGGGTCCGTCCCCGGCCGTTGGACGACACACAACCACCAGCTGTTCTCAACAGCGCGAACGTCCTGGGAGGACACTCCAATGGCTGACAAGTCGCTCAACCGCACCGAGCTCGTCGCGAAGATCGCCGCCGACTCCGGCCAGAGCCAGGCCGCCGTCAACGGCGTCCTCGACTCGCTCTTCTCGACCCTCGCCGACTCCGTCTCCAACGACGTGAAGGTCACCATCCCCGGCTGGATCGCCGTCGAGCGCACGTCCCGCGCCGCGCGCACCGGCCGCAACCCGCAGACCGGCGAGACCATCCAGATCGCCGCCGGCCACTCGGTCAAGGTCTCGGCCGGCACCAAGCTCAAGGCCGCCGCCAAGTAGTCGCGGTCCGCGCCCTCACGGCGCAGCAGTTCCACTCGAAGACCCCGGCCCTCCGCCGGGGTCTTCGTCGTCCTGCCGCCCCCCCAGCCGCGAGAACGTAGGCTTGCCGGGTGAATCGAACCGTCCGGATCGCGGGCCCGGCGCTCCTGCTCGTGGTCGCCGCCCTCGTCGCGCTCCTGGCGGCGCTCGCGTTCGGCGGCGGTTCGGCCGCTCCGCTCCTGAACGACCCGGGGCCCGTCGTCCGCTTCGGCCTCCCGGTCGCCAAGCTCGCGGTCAACCTCGGTGCCGCCGGCATGATCGGCTCGCTCGTCCTGACGCTGTTCGCGCTCAGCCCTCGCGCGATCGCGAAGCGCACCGGCGCCCCCGCCGAGGCGGAGCCGCGCACCGAGTACACGATCGCGCTCGACGTCGCCGCCGCGAGCGCCGCGTTCTTCGCCGCCGCCTCCGCGCTGACCGGCTTCTTCACCTTCCTCAACGTCACCCAGACGCCGCTGAGCCTCGACCGCGACTTCGGCACGAAGCTCAGCTACTTCATCGGCAGCATCCCGGTCGGCCAGGCCTGGCTGATCACCACCCTCCTCGCCGCCGTCGTCACCGTCCTCTGCTTCGCCGTGCGCAACCAGACCGCCCTCGTCTTCGTCACCGCCGTCGCGCTCCTGACGCTGCTGCCGATGGCGCAGCAGGGCCACGCGGCCGGAGCGAGCGGCCACGACGCCGCGGTCACCGCCCTGGGTCTGCACCTGGTCTTCGCCGCGATCTGGCTGGGCGGCCTGCTCACGATCGTCGCGCTGCGGCCGCTGCTCGGCGGCGCGCGCCTGCTGCCCGTGCTCGGCCGCTACTCCAGCCTCGCCCTCGTCAGCTTCATCGTGGTCGCCGCCTCGGGCTACATCAGCGCCGAGTTGCGGCTCGCGACGCTCGGCAACCTGCTCACCGGCTACGGCGTGCTGGTGCTCGTGAAGGTCGCGGCGCTGACCGCGCTCGGCGTCTTCGGCCTCGTCCAGCGCCGCTTCCTGATCGCCCGGATGCGCAGCGCCGGCGGAGCGGGCGGGCGCAGCTTCTGGTGGCTCGTCGCCGCGGAGATCGCCTTCATGGGCATCGCCTCCGGCGTCGCCGCCGCCCTCGCGCGCACCGCGACGCCGGTCGACCAGGTCGCCGCCACCGAGCTGACGAACCCGACCCCCGCGGAGCTGCTCACCGGCGAGCCGCTGCCGCCGGCGCCGTCCGCCCTGAACTTCCTCACCCTCTGGAACGTCGACCTGGTCTGGCTTCTGGTCTGCGGCTTCGGCATCGCGTTCTACGTCGCCGGCGTCGTGCGCCTGCACCGCCGCGGCGACCGCTGGCCCGTGCACCGCACCGTGCTCTGGATCGCGGGCATGCTGCTGCTGGCGTACATCACCAACGGCGGCGTCAACGCCTACGAGAAGTACCTGTTCAGCGCGCACATGCTCGCGCACATGGTCCTGACCATGGCCGTCCCGGTGCTGCTGGTCCCGGCCGCGCCGGTCACGCTGATCGCGCGCGCCGCGGCCCGGCGCACCGACGGCTCCCGCGGCGGCCGGGAGTGGGTCCTGCTCGCCGTGCACTCGCGCTTCGCCACCGCGATCTCGCACCCGATCGTCGCGGCGCTGCTGTTCGTCGGCTCGCTCTGGGGCTTCTACTACTCGCCGCTCTTCCGCTGGGCGACGACCGACCACATTGGCCACGAGTGGATGATCGTCCACTTCCTGATCACCGGCTACCTCTTCGTGAGCGTCCTGATCGGCGTCGACCCGAGCGTGCACCACGTGCCCTACCCGATGCGCCTGCTGCTGCTGCTGGGCACGATGGCGTTCCACGCCTTCTTCGGCCTGGCGCTGATGACGGGGGAGGGCCTCCTGCTCGCCGACTGGTACGGCGCGATGGGCTGGGGCACGAACGCCCTCGACGACCAGCAGGCGGCCGGCGGCATCGCCTGGAGCATCGGCGAGATCCCCACGCTCGCCCTCGCGATCATCGTCGCGGTGATGTGGAGCCGCTCGGACGCGCGCGACTCCAAGCGGCTCGACCGCCAGGCCGACCGCACCGGCGAGGCCGAGCTCACCGCGTACAACGACCGCCTGGCCGCCCTGCAGAAGCGCGGCTGAGCCGGGCCCTGCACGATCCGGACCGTCCCGAGTCGAGTCGTCCCCGATCGAGTCGTCCCCGGTCGACGGACGTCCCGCGACAGCCCCGAGCGGGCTCCGCGGGCGCTTCCTAGGCTGGCCGCTGCTGTCCGACCTCGCCCGCGTCCCGCTGGCTCGAGGCGCAGCGCTGCGAGAAGGGGAGCGCATGATCGAGGCACGAGGCCTGACCAAGAGGTACGGAGCGAAGACCGCGGTCGACGGGATCGACTTCACCGTGGCGCCGGGGAGGGTGACCGGGTTCCTCGGGCCCAACGGCGCCGGCAAGTCGACGACGATGCGGATGATCGTCGGTCTCGACCGGCCGTCCGCCGGCTCGGTGCTGGTGAACGGCCGGCCCTATCGCGAGCACGCCGCGCCGCTCGCCGAGGTCGGCGCCCTGCTCGACGCGAAGGCGACGCACCGCGGCCGGACCCTCCGCGACCACCTGCGCGTGATCGCCGCGACGCACCGCATCCCGCGCTCCCGGGTGGAGGAGGTCATCGAGGTCGTCGGCCTCGGCAGCGTCGCGCGCAAGCGCGTCGGCGGCTTCTCGCTCGGCATGGGCCAGCGGGTGGGCATCGCGACCGCGCTGCTCGGCGACCCGCGGACCCTCCTGCTCGACGAGCCGGTCAACGGCCTCGACCCGGAGGGCGTCCGCTGGGTCCGCGACTTCGTCCGCGCGAAGGCGGCGGAGGGCTGCTGCGTGCTGCTCTCCTCGCACCTGATGAGCGAGATGGCGCAGACCGCCGACCACATCATCGTCCTCGGCCGGGGCCGGATCCTCGCCGACGCCCCGCTGGACGACTTCCTCGCCGAGGCGCGGCCGCGCGTGCGCGTCGAGAGCCCGGACTCGGTGCGGCTCGCCGCGCTCCTCGCCGCCCGCGGCGCCGCGGTCGCCGTCACGGGCGGCGGGCTCGAGATCGAGGGGCTCGAGGCGCCGGTGATCGGCGCGCTCGCCCACGAGGCCGGAGCGGTGCTGCACGCGCTCACCGCGCTGACCCGCTCGCTCGAGGAGGCCTACGTCGCGATGACGGCCGACGCCGTCGAGTACACCGCCGCCCGTCCCCACGGATCCCCGTCCCTCGAAGGAGCCTCCCGATGACCGCGACCGCCCCGAGCCCCGCCCGCGACGCCCCGAGCGGGGTGAGGCTCCGCCTCGACGGGGTCGTCCTCTCCGAGCTGCTCAAGCTCGTCACCGTCCGCTCCACCTGGTGGTCGATCGTCGTCTCGGTGCTCCTCGCGCTCGCTCTGGCCCTGGCCCTCGGCGCCGTCGTCGCGCCGCCGAAGGAGGGCTCCGTCTCCGCGTTCGTCGCGGGCGGCGCGACCCTGCACCTGCAGTTCGTCGGCCTGGTGATCGCAGTACTCGGTGCGCTGTCGCTCGGTGGTGAGTACTCGACCGGGATGATCCGCTCGACCTACACCGCCGTACCGCGCCGGGTCCCGTCCCTCCTCGCCCGCGGGGTCGTCGTGGCCGTCGCGTCCTTCGTGGTCGGCGTGCTCACCTGCGTCGGCTCGTTCGCCGTCATCGGCGGGATGCTCGCGGCGAAGGGCACGCCCACCTCGCTGCTCGACGACGGCGTGCTCGGCAGCCTGCTCGGCGGCGGCCTCTCCCTGGCGGTCATCGGCGCGTTCTCGGTCGCCGTGGCGGCGCTGCTGCGCAGCACGGCGGCCGCCATCGGCCTCTCGGTCGGCGTGCTCTTCGTGCTGCCGCTGCTCGCGAGCATCGCGGGCGGGCTGCTGCAGGCCCAGTGGATCATCGACGTCAGCCCCTACCTGCTCTCGAACCTCGGGCTGGCCCTGTCGAGCGTCCCGAGCGAGGGCTCGGGCGTGGAGCAGATCAGCACGACGTCCGCGCTGCTCGCCAGCGCCGGGTGGCTCCTCGCCGTCTGGGTCCCGGCACTGACGGCGACCCGCGTCCGCGACGTCTGACCGCGGCGCCGGGGTGCGGGGGTCGGCTGGGTACAGTGGAGCGGTGACCCAGCCGACCCTCTCCGACGAGCAGCAGCGGGTGTTCGACCTCATCGAGAACACCCGCGAGCACCTGTTCGTGACGGGCCGCGCCGGTACCGGCAAGTCGACCCTGCTCAACCACCTGAGCTGGAACACCGACAAGCAGATCGTCATCTGCGCGCCGACCGGTGTCGCCGCGCTGAACGTCGGCGGGCAGACGATCCACTCGCTCTTCCGGCTCCCGATCGGGGTCATCGCCGACTCGGACCTCGATCAGCCGCCCGAGCTGCGCAAGCTGCTGAACACCATCGACACCCTCGTCATCGACGAGATCTCGATGGTCAACGCCGATCTCCTCGACGGCATCGACCGCAGCCTCCGCCAGGCGCGGCAGCGTCGGTCCGAGCCGTTCGGCGGCGTCCAGGTCGTCCTCTTCGGCGACCCGTTCCAGCTCGCGCCCGTCCCGGGCGATCCGGAGGAGCGCGCCTACTTCGCCGACCGCTACCGCTCGCTCTGGTTCTTCGACGCGCTGGTCTGGCAGGAGGCGCCGCTGCGGATCATCGAGCTCGGGAGGATCCACCGTCAGAGCGACGAGCGCTTCAAGTGGATGCTCAACGCCGTGCGCTTCGGCATGGTGACCAAGGAGATCGCGGACGTCCTCAACGCCGCCGGCGCGCGCACGCCGCCCGAGAACGACGCGATCACCCTCGCGACCCGCAACGACACCGTCAACCGGATCAACCAGACCGCCCTCGCGCGGCTGAAGGGCCCTGTCAAGACGGCCTCGGCCGAGATCAGCGGCGACTTCGGCGGCCGCGCCTACCCGGCCGATCAGAAGCTCGAGCTGAAGATCGGGGCGCACGTGATGTTCCTGCGCAACGACGCCGAGCAGCGCTGGGTGAACGGCACGATCGGCCGCGTGACCAAGGTCGCCGGCACGGTCTGGGTCGAGGTGGACGGCGAGGTGCACGAGGTCGAGCCCGCGACCTGGGAGCGCTACCGCTACTCCTACTCCGCCGCGACCAAGAAGCTGACCCGCGAGATCGTCGCCGAGTTCGCGCAGTTCCCGCTGCGCCTGGCCTGGGCCGTCACGATCCACAAGTCGCAGGGCAAGACCTACGACTCCGCCGTGGTCGACCTCGGGCAGCGCGCGTTCGCCCCCGGTCAGACCTACGTCGCGCTCAGCCGCATCACGAGCCTCGAGGGGCTCTACCTCACCCGGCCGCTCCGGCCGAGCGACATCATCGTCGACAAGGACGTGCTGCGCTTCATGTCCGAGCGCCGGGCCGAGCCCGCGGCCGTCGCGGAGCCGGAGTCCGCGTCCTCCTGAGCGCCTGAGCGCCCGAGCGCCACGTCAGGCCGCGGCGCGCGAGCCGGCCAGGTCGCGGAACACCGCGGTGGTCAGCCGGTACGCCTCCGCCACCTCGGCGATGACGCGCTCGCGCTCGTCCTCGTCCCAGCCGGCCGCGTCGAGCTGCTCGCGGTAGACCGCGCGGAAGGCGGACGGCGTCGCGATCTCGCCGTAGAGGTAGAAGCCGACGCCGTTGGTCTCGAAGCCGAAGCGCCGCTGGAGCAGCGTGCGGACGATCGAGCAGCCGGACAGGTCGCCGAGGTAGCGGGTGTAGTGGTGCGCGACGAAGCCGCCGCTCCAGCCGCTCGCGACGGTGCGGATCCGCTCGACGTAGGCCGCCGTCGAGGGGAGCGGGGCGATGCGCGAGCGCCAGTCCTCGCCGACCAGGAAGCGCAGGTCCTCCGCGATCGCCGGCAGGCGGGTGAGCTTGGGCGAGATGAAGGGTGCGGCGACCGGGTCGCCCGCCATCGCCTCCGCCACGGCCTCGAGCGCCTCGTAGACGAAGTAGTGCTGCGCGATCATCGCGACGTAGTCGTCCCGGCTGCCGGACCCGGTCATCAGCGCGGTCATGAAGGCCGAGACCTCGTCGTCGGCGCCGGACCGACCGAGGCGCACGTGGAGGGCCTGCGAGAACGGGATGACGTTCGAGACGTTCGACACGGCGGCCTCCTTCGGCGTCTTAGGTTGCCCTTACCTTAGCTCGAAGGCACCGCGGTCGCCAGGGCAGGTCTCAGTGCGAGTGCCCGCTGTCGGTGACCGTCGTCATCATCCCGCCCATGTCGTGCGAGCCCTCGGAGGAGGCGGACAGCGCCGGCGTCGCGAGGGCGGAGACGAGGAGCGCGCCCGCGAAGAGGCCGAGGACCGCGCGCGGGGCCGAGACGGGCCGCTCCACCGTGCGCTGCGAGCGGAGGGTGGCGGCGACGACGGCCGCGGCCACGAGCTGCAGGGCACCCGCCGCGAGAGCCGGCAGGGGATCGCGCAGCAGACCGGCGGCGATCGCGAGGACGAAGCCGGCGACGGTGACGCCGGTGACGGCGAGCGCGGTCCGCGGGAGGACGATCCGGCCGCGGGCGAGGACGACGACGCCCCAGGCCAGCTCCGCGACGCCGAGGGCGGCGAGCGGAAGGGTCCCCGCGTCGAGCTGCCCGGCGGCGAGGGAGAGGTGCACGAGACCGGCGCCGATCCCGGCGAAGGCGGCGTTTCCGCGGGCGACGGTGCTCATCGCGGTCTCCGATCGTGGTGGAGGAGGCAAGAGGAAGAGGCCCCGGATCGACACACCGCATCGTGTCGTCCGGGGCCGTTCGGTCCGTCCGCCGCGGAAAACGGCGGGCCCACGGCGGACGGAGTCTAGGGGGAGCGGACGGATCCGCTCCGGGTCAGGCGGTCGCGGTGCGCGCCCGGGCGCCCTTGTCGGCGGTGAGCCCGACTCCGAGGAGGACGAGCGCGCTGGCGAGGTGCAGGAAGTGATCGGCGGTGTTCAGCGCGAGCACGTTGAGGGCGGTGTTGACCAGGAAGAAGCCGACGACTCCGAGCAGCAGGTAGACCGCGCCGACGGTCGTGTTGACCGTCTTGGCCGCCGAGGTGGTGGAGAGGCCGGCGATCAGCAGTGCGCCGCCGATGAGCAGGTGCGCGATGTTGTGCAGCGGATTGACCTCGAAGATCCCGAGAAGCAGTCCGCCCTCCGTCGCGAGGAACTGGACGCCGCCGGTGACGACGAAGCCGAGCAGTCCGACGACCACGTAGACCGCGCCGAAGAGCGTGGCGAGCAGCCGGTTCGGTGATGTGCGCATGATTCCTCTTCTCCTTCCGGGAAACGCCTCCGCGTCGCTTGTCCCTTCTTCGTAGCAGCCGCTCAGACGGTTTGGATAAGGGGTGGCCGGATCCGGATCCGCGTGGTGACGGGTCACGGTCGGGACACGAAAGCCCCGCGCACGGCCCCCGCCCCGTGCTGCGCGAGACCGCGCCCGTACAGTGGAGGAGTTCCAGCACGCGTCTTCGGGGGGAGTCGAACGGCATGATCGGTGGCCGCAGGCCGACCCGGGTCGGAGCTCTCGTCGTGCCCGCCCTGGTCCTCGCCCTCACCGGCTGCACCGGCGGTGCCGACTCCGTCGTCCCCGATGCGCTGCCCGGGCCCGTGCCCGACGACCTGGCCATCGCCCTCTCCGGCTTCCTCGTCGAGGCGCAGAGCGTCGCCGGGGCTTCCGGTGTGGTCGCAGGCGTCTGGTCGCCCTGGGCCGGCGGCTGGGAGACGGCGATCGGCACGATCGGCGACGAGGCGAACACCCCGGTGACCACCGACGCGCACGTGCGCCTCGGCACCGGCGGCACCGAGGCGATGACCTGCGACGTCGTCGTCGCGCTCGCCGAGAAGGGCACCCTCGACCTCGACGCGGACGTCGGCGACGCGCTCACCTCCCTCCCCGGCATCGAGGGGATGACCCTCCGCCAGCTCTGCTCGCACACCTCCGGCCTCGCCGATTTCCGCTCCGTCCTCTGGCCGACCGTCGTGCAGAACCCCGCCCGCGAGTGGCCCACCCTCGAGCTGATCTCGGCCGCGCAGGTCAGCGCGCCGATCGCCGAGCCGGGCGCCGCCTGGTCCGAGTCCTCCACCGGCCCGCTCCTCGCGGGCGTGGTGGCGACGCAGGCCACCGGTCGCAGCATGCAGTCGCTCTACGACGAGTACGTCGTGCCCCGCTACGGCCTGAGCAGCACCGGCCTCCCCGGCGACTCGGAGCTCGAGCTGCCCGCCCCGGCGATGCTCGGCTTCTCCGCCGCCCTCGATCCGCGCTCCGGCGCCGTCCAGTGCGAGGTCCGCCGCGACCTCTCCGCGGCGTCGCCCTCCTCGCTCGGCGCGGCCGGCGGCGCCGTCACCGATCTCGACGATCTGCGCCGCCTCGCGCAGGGACTCGCGACCGAGCCCGCGGGCGACGCGATGTGGGCCGATCCCGTCCCGCAGGGGCAGGGGCGCGCGGAGTGGCTGCTCGCCGGTCTCGGCGGCCACGAGGCCGGCCCGCTCCGTGGCTTCTCCGGCATCGCGCCGGGCTTCCTCACCGCCGCCTACTCCGACCCGGAGTCGGGGCTGACGGTCGCGGTCGCCTTCAACAGCTCGACCGCCGGCGAGGGCTTCGCCGCCACGACCGCGCGCGCCCTCGCGGCGATCGCGGTCGAGCAGGGGGCGGCGACCGGCGCCGCCGGGCTGCCGCAGCTGCCCTGGACGGCCGACGGCGAGCGCGGCGCGGTGCAGGGCGCGCAGCCGCGCTGCTGAGCCGTCCTACCCTGGGTCCATGCCCATCACTCCCGATACCAAGGACTGGACCTGGGTGCTCGAGCGCCCCTGCCTCGAGTGCGGCTTCGACGCCTCGCTCGTGGAGTCCGACGCCGTCCCCGCGCTGATCCGCCAGAACGCCGCCGCCTGGCCCTACGTCCTCGAGCGCGAGGACGCCGCCGGCCGCCCCGACGACGAGACCTGGTCGCCGCTGGAGTACGCCGCGCACGTGCGCGACGTGCACCGCATCTACCGGCTGCGCCTCGGGCTGATGCTCGAGGGCGACGACCCGCTGTTCCCCAACTGGGACCAGGACGTGGCGGCGGTCGAGGAGCGCTACGACCAGCAGGACCCCGCGGCGGTCGGCCGCGAGCTCGTCGAGGAGGCGGCCCGCATCAGCGACGTCTTCGAGGGGGTCGACGGCCGGCAGTGGCAGCGGCCGGGTCGCCGCAGCGACGGCGCGTCCTTCACGGTCGAGACGATCGCGAAGTACTACCTGCACGACGTCCAGCACCACCTGCACGACGTCCAGGGCTGAGCACCCGGAGCCGGCTCGCCGGGCGGTGCGTCAGCAGTCGATCAGCTGCGGGTTGAGGAAGGACAGGGTCCGCGCGTAGGCGAGCGCGGCGGCGGACGGGCTGACCGACTCCCGCAGTGTGGCGTTCGCGAAGTGCCGCCCGGTGTCCGGGTAGGTGTGCGCGGTGACGGGCGTGCCCGCCTCCTTCAGCCGGCCGACGAACGACTCCGGGTCGTCGCCCTCGGGCCACTCGTCGCTCTGCGCGTAGTGCAGCAGCGTCGGGCAGGGCACCAGCGCGTGCTCCTCCCGGCCGAGGGTCGCGTAGTAGGCGACCACGGCGTCGACGAGACCGGTGGCGGCGACGAGCAGCGCCAGCCGCCCGCCGAAGCCGAAGCCGATGAGGGCGGAGCGGGCAGCGCCGGCGGCCGATCCGGTGCGCACCGCGTCGGCGACCGAGGCGAGGGCGCGGTCCTGCGCGGCCATCGCGGCGAGATCCCTCGCGTCCTCGGCTGCGAGCGTGGCCCAGCCGTCGTAGAGGTCGGGGACGAGCACGTGGTAGCCGTGCTTCGAGACGGCCTCGGCGAACGGCTCCAGCCAGGGCAGCCGGCCGAACACGTCGTGCAGGATCACCACGACGGGGCGACCGGGGTGCCCGTACTCGAGGGCGATGCCCGGAGACGGGATCTGGACGAGCTCGCTCATCCCTCCACCCTGCACCGCGGGACGGCCCGATCGGCCTGTCGGCGCCGATCCCGTCGGCGTGTCGCGGTCCGGGCTCACCGCTCGACGGTGAAACCCTGCTCGGCGCCGTACTCCTCCAGCTCGGCCTGCCAGTCGAGCAGCCCCGCCTGGAGGGTCGTCTCGCCGGTGTAGGCCGTGCCGACGGAGTCGTTGAACACCGCGGCCGCGTAGACCTGGTAGGGGAGGAAGCGGACGTCGTCGGGGGCGTTCTCCGACGCGGTCGCGTACTCCCTGTTGACGGCCTGCCCGCCGAAGTACTCGCTCGGCCGGTCGAGGAACGCGGGCGACTCGGTCGCGGCCCGGTGGGCGGGCCAGAGTCCGGAGTCCCGGATGACGTCCACCCCGTCGCCCGCGGTGGCGTAGGTCAGGAAGTCGACGGCGAGCTCCTTGCTGACGCTGCTCTCGAGCACCGAGAAGCCGCCGCCGCCGTGCTCGGCGGTCACGCTCCCGCCCGGCTCCCACTGCGGCAGCTGCGCCACGCGCCAGTCCCCGGCGGCGTCGGGGGCGCTCTGAGTCAGGGCGGAGGCCATCCAGCTGCCGGCCGGGAGCGTCGCGATCCGGCCCGCCGCGAGCATCTTCCGCCACTCGTCGCTCCAGTCGGCGACCGGGGCGAGCAGCCCGCCGTCGAGCAGGCGCTGCCAGTTCTCGGCGTACCGCGCGGTGCCGGGGTCGGCGAGATCGATGGCGACGGCGGTGCCGTCCACGGAGAAGGGCCGGCCGCCGGCCTGCTGGATGAGGCTATTGGCGAGTCCGGGATTGCCGACGTCGTTGAGGATGTACACCTCCGGGTCCGCCGCGTGCAGCTGCTCCGCGGCGCCGACGTACTCCTCCCAGGTGCCGGGCACCGCCACGCCGAGCCGCTCGAAGACGGCGCGGTTGTAGAACAGCACCATCGGCCCGGAGGCCCAGGGCAGTCCGTAGACGGTGCCGTCCACCTGGGACGCCGCCCACGGCCCCGGCGCGAACTCCTCGGAGAGCTCGTCGGCGCCGAGCGGCCCCAGGTCCGCGAGGGCGCCGGAGAGGGCGAACTGCGGGAGCGCAGTCGAGTCGAGGAAGGCGACGTCCGGACTCCCGGATCCGGCCGCGATCACGTTCTGCAGGGCGGTGTACTGCTCGTCGCCCGTGCCCACGTCGACCACGTCGATCTCGACCCCGGGGTGCTCCTCCTCGTAGAGCTCCGCGACCTCGGGCAGCTGGTCGTCCCAGCTCCACACGAGCAGGGAGTCGTCCTCGGCCTCCGTGCGGTCGGCGCAGCCCGTGAGCGCGGCCGCGAGGGCGGCGACGGCGAGTGCCGCCGCCGGGCGGGAGTGGTGCCGGAGAGACATCGTCGTCCTTCGCTCGATCGTGGTGCCGTCCCGGAAGGGGGAGGCCGTCGCCGATCCTACGAGACTCCCGGTCAGGATGGTTGCCTTACCATGCCCTCATGTCTGCAGATGACGCGCTCGAGGCGATCCCCCCGCCGGACTTCCTCGACGAGCTCCTGGACGAGCTGAGGCTCCGGAGGAGCCACTATGGGGAGATGACCGACGTTCCGCGCCGCCCCTCATTGGCTGACGTGGCACGCCTCGCGGGCGTCGCGCCCGTCACGGCCTCGCGGGTCGCGAACGGGCAGACGAACGTCGTCCCCGCGACGCGGCAGGCCGTCCTGGAGGCGATGCGCACCCTCGGCTACCGGCCGAACAGCGCCGCGCGCGCCCTGAAGAGCGGCTCGTTCCGCACCCTCGGCGTCGCGGTCTTCAGCCTGGACACCCTCGGGATGATGCGGACCGTGGACTCGATCGCCACTGCAGCGGCGGAGGCGGGCTACGCCATCACGCTCGTGCCGGTCTCGGCACCGAGTCAGACCGGGCTCAACGGCGCCTTCACCCGCTTCGGCGAGCTGGCGGTGGACGGCCTCATCGTGGTCGTGGAGACGTACCTGCGGGACACGGCGCAGCTGGTCCTCCCCGAGATCCCCCGGGTGCTCGTCAACGCGGCCGCCGGCGCCCAGGGGCCCGTGGTCGACGCCGACCAGGCGGGCGGTGTCCGGGCCGCGGTGGAGCACCTGCTCGGGCTCGGGCACCGCACGGTGCACCACATCGCGGGCCCGCGCGGCTCCTTCGCCGCCGAGCGCCGGGAGACGGCGTGGCGGGAGGCGCTCCTCGCGGCGGGCGCACCTGTGCCGCCGACCCGCTACAGCAACTGGCGCTCGGACGGCGGCTACCTCCAGGGCGCCGCCCTGGCCGAGACCGGCGACTGCACGGCCGTGCTGGTCTCGAGTGACGAGGCCGCGCTCGGGGTCTACCGCGCCTTCGCGGAGCACGGCCTGCGGATCCCCGAGGACGTCAGCGTGGTGGGCTTCAACGACATCCCGGAGGCGCAGGACTTCTCCCCGCCGCTGACGACCGTCCGGCAGGACTACCGGGCGGTCGGCGCGAAGTGCGTCGAGCTGCTGCTCGACCAGCTCGCGAACGGCGTCAGCGACGACCCCGTCCTCGAGCTCGTGCCGACCTCGCTGATCGTCCGGGCGAGCACCGCGCCGCCCGCGACCCGCTAGGCCGTCGCGCGTGGCCGGCCTCGCCGCGGTGATCGCCGCGCTGGAGCGGACATGGCCGGAGAACCGGGCGGTGAACGTCGTTTTCCACGGCCACAGCGTTCCCGCGGGCTACTTCGCGACGCCCCTGATCGATCGGCGCGCCTCCTACCCGCACGTCGTCGCCGGCCTGCTGGCCGAGCGCCACCCGCACGCCGTCCTCAACGCGATCGTCACCGCCATCGGCGGGGAGCACTCGGAGTCGGGCGCGCTCCGGATGGGCGAGGTGCTCGGCCACCGCCCCGACGTCGTGGTCCTCGACTACGCGCTGAACGACCGGGCGATCGGGCTCGAGCGGGCCGGCCGCGCGTGGGAGTCGATGATCGACCGGACGCTCGAGTCGGGAGTCGTCCCCGTGCTGGTCACGCCCTCGCCGGACCTGACCGCCGACCTGACCGACCCCGCCGACGACCTCGTGCGGCATGCGGAGCAGATCCGCGGACTCGCCGAGCGGGACGGTGTGCTGCTGGCGGACCCGTTCCGGATCTTCTGCGCGATGCACGAGGGCGGCGAGCCCCTGGCCGGTTTGATGTCGCAGGTGAACCACCCGAACGGGCGGGGCCACGCGATCATCGCGGCGGAGATCCTCGCGCTGTTCGCCGAGACGGAGCCGGCGGGGGAGGGGGGTCGGAGCGAGTGACGGGAATCGAACCCGCGCCATCTGCTTGGGAAGCAGAAGTTCTACCATTGAACTACACTCGCGCGGCGCCGCTCGGGCGCATCACGCCATGCTAGCAAGCCCCGCGCCCTAAGCTCGCCTCGTGCTGCTCTCCGATCGCGACATCAAGCTCGAACTCTCCTCCGGCCGCGTCGGGCTCTCGCCGCACGACCCGGCGATGATCCAGCCCTCGTCGGTGGACGTGCGGCTCGACCGCTTCTTCCGGCTGTTCGACAACCACCGCTACCCCTACATCGACCCGGCCGAGGACCAGCCCGAGCTGACGCGCCTGGTCGAGACCCCGGCGGGCGAGGCGTTCATCCTGCACCCCGGCGAGTTCGTGCTCGGCTCGACCTACGAGGAGGTCGCGCTCCCGGACGACATCGCCGCGCGGCTGGAGGGCAAGAGCTCGCTGGGGCGGCTGGGGCTGCTCACGCACTCGACGGCGGGCTTCATCGACCCGGGCTTCACCGGGCACGTCACGCTCGAGCTGAGCAACGTCGCGACGCTGCCGATCATGCTCTGGCCGGGGATGAAGATCGGCCAGATGTGCTTCTTCCGCCTGAGCTCGCCCGCCGAGCAGCCCTACGGCTCGGCGGCCTACCTCTCGCGCTACCAGGGCCAGCGCGGCCCCACCGCCTCGCGCTCGTCGCTGAATTTCCACCGCACCGACGTCTACGGCGACTGACCCCCTCCGCGAGATGCCACTTGTGCACGCGACACGCCGTGAAAGGCGTGCACAAGTGGCATCTCGCGGGGAGGGCTAGCCCTCGGGGTGCGGGGCGAGGTCGGGGGTCGCGCGGTCGAGGTCGGCGGCCTCCTCCTCGGGGCGCGGGGCGATCGTCTCGTCCTCCTCGAGCTCGGGGATGCTCGGCTCGTCGGGGCCGGGGATGCGCGGCGGGACGGAGTGCTCGTCGGAGGCGGTCATGATCGTCCTTCGTTCGGGGTTCGGTGTCGTCGGGGGTCGGTGTCGTCGGGATCGATGTCGTCGGGCGGCGTCCGGAACGGTGGCGCCGCCCGACCGAGAGGGTTCCGGCGGTCAGCTCGCGACGGCGGCGGGCTCGGGGAAGAGCGCGTCGAGCAGGTTCGCGACCCAGTCGATCAGCGCGCGGTCGCCGAGCGGGACGCCGTCGTGCACCGGCATCGGCACGACCACGGCGTTCGCCTGCTGCAGGTACTTCGCGGTCGGGTACATCCGGCGCAGTCGCACCTGGATCGAGTCGGCGAGGTGCGCCGGCGCGACGCGGACGTTCGAGCCCATCGCGACCACGTCGCTGAGGCCGGCGCGCTGCGCCCGCATCCGCAGCCGCGAGACCAGGACGAGGTTCTCCACCGCCTCGGGCAGCTCGCCGTAGCGGTCGGTCAGCTCCTCGACCACGAGGTCGACGCTGCCCTCCTTCGCGGTCGGCGAGGTCGCCGCGGACAGCTTCTGGTACGCCTCCAGGCGCAGCCGTTCGCTGTCGACGTACTCCTCCGGGATCCGCGCGTCGACCGGCAGCTCGAGCCGCAGCTCGGTCTGGCCCTCCGCCACCTCGCCCCGGAAGCCGTCGACGGCCTCGCCGATCATCCGCAGGTAGAGGTCGAAGCCGACGCCCTGGATGTGGCCGGACTGCTCGCCACCGAGCAGGTTGCCCGCGCCGCGGATCTCGAGGTCCTTCAGCGCGATCTGCATGCCGCCGCCGAGGTCGGAGTTGGCGGCGAGCGTCTGCAGGCGGTCGTGCGCGGTCTCCGACAGCGGCTTCATCTCGTCGTAGAGGAGGTAGGCGTAGGCCCGCTCGCGGCCGCGGCCGACCCGCCCGCGCAGCTGGTGCAGCTGCGAGAGGCCGTACTTGTCGGCGCGGTCGACGATCAGCGTGTTCGCGTTCGGGATGTCGAGGCCGGTCTCGACGATGGTCGTCGAGACGAGCACGTCGAACTTGCGCTCCCAGAAGTCGACGATGATCCGTTCGAGCTGCGACTCGCTGAGCTTGCCGTGCGCGACGGCGATGCGCGCCTCCGGCACCAGCTCGGCGAGCTGCGCAGCGACCCGGTTGATCGTCGAGACGCGGTTGTGCACGAAGAACACCTGGCCCTCGCGCAGCAGCTCTCGCCGGATCGCGGCCGAGACCTGCTTCTCCGAGTACGGGCCGACGAAGGTGAGGATCGGGTGGCGCTCCTCCGGCGGCGTCGCCAGCGTCGACATCTCGCGGATGCCGGTGACCGCCATCTCGAGCGTGCGCGGGATGGGCGTCGCGCTCATCGAGAGGATGTCGACGTTCTTCTTCAGCGCCTTCAGCTTCTCCTTGTGCTCGACGCCGAAGCGCTGCTCCTCGTCGATCACGAGGAGGCCGAGGTCCTTGAAGATGATGTTGTCGCTGAGGAGGCGGTGCGTCGCGATGACCATGTCGACGGTGCCGTCGGCGAGGCCCTCGATCGTCTCCTTCGACTCCTTCGCGCTCTGGAAGCGGCTGAGGGCGCGCAGGTGCACCGGGAAGCCGGCGAAGCGCTCCTGGAACGTCTCGAGGTGCTGGCGCACGAGCAGGGTGGTCGGCACGAGCATCGCGACCTGCTTGCCGTCCTGGATCGCCTTGAACGCGGCGCGCACGGCGACCTCGGTCTTGCCGAAGCCCACGTCACCGGAGAGCAGGCGGTCCATCGGGATCGGCCGCTCCATGTCTGCCTTGACCTCGTCGATCACGGTCAGCTGGTCGGGCGTCTCCGCGAACGGGAACGCCTCCTCCAGCTCGCGCTGCCACGGGGTGTCCGGCGGGAACGAGTGCCCACGCGAGGCCATCCGGGCGGAGTAGAGCTTCACCAGCTCGACCGCGATGTCGCGGACCGCGCGGCGCGCCTTGCTCTTCGCCTGCGCCCAGTCGCTGCCGCCCATCTTGCTCAGCGCGGGGGCCTCGCCGCCGACGTACCGGGAGAGGAGGTCGAGCTGGTCGGTCGGGACCAGCAGCTTGTCGCCCGGGAAGCCGCGCTTGCTGGGCGCGTACTCGAGGACGAGGTACTCGCGCCGGGTCTTCACGGCGTTGCGCCCGCCGCTGGAGACCTCGCGCTGCGAGAGCTCGACGAAGCGGCCGATGCCGTGCGTGGCGTGCACGACGAAGTCGCCGGGGCTGAGCTGCAGCGGGTCGACGACGTTCTTCCGGCGCGAGGCGAGCTTCTTCACGGCGCGGGAGTCGTAGCCGACGGTGCGGCCGTAGAACTCCGTGTCGGTGAGCAGCGCGACCTTGGCGCCGTCGACCTCGAAGCCGTGGTCGACGTTGGCCTGGAGCACGTAGGCGAGGCCGGGCTCGAGCTCGGCCGGCAGGTCGGGGACGATGCGCGCGGCGACCTCGTGCTCGGCGAGCACCTGGTCGGTGCGCTCGACGGTGCCTGTGCCGGGGGCGGTCAGCACCACGCTCCAGCCGTCCGCCAGGCGGGCGCGCACGTGCGCGAGGGCGCCCTCGACCGCGCCGCCGAAGCCGGGCACGGGCTCGCCGTCGACGCGGACAGCGAGGATCTCGTCGATCCCGAGGTCCTCCGGCAGCACCGCGGCCTCGCCGGCGGCGGGACCCTGGCGGAAGGTGCTCATCGTCCACCACGGGTGGTCGGGGGTCTCGGCGCCGGGGGCGCTGAACTTCACGGCGTCGCGGAGGGCGCCGAGCGAGATGAACTCGCCGGACGCCAGGTCGATCGGGGCCTCGGCGCCGGCGGTCGCGGCGCTCCACGCGGCCTGGAGGAACTCGCGGTTCGTCTCGGCGAGGCTGATCGCGCGCGTGGCGACCCGCTCGGGGGCGAGCACGGCCACCGCGGCGCCGGCCGGGAGGTAGTGCGAGATCGGGACGAGGCGCTCCAGCAGCGCGGGGGCGAGCGACTCCATCCCCTCCACCGGGATGCCCTCGGCGATCTTCGCGAGCATCGCGGAGAGGCTCGGGAACTCGTGCAGCATCTCCCGGGCGCGCTGCCGGACGGCCGGCACGAGCAGCAGCTCGCGGCTCGGCGGCAGCACGACGGAGTCGGCCTCCCCCGGCAGCGAGCGCTGGTCGGCGACGGAGAAGCCGCGGATCGAGTCGACCTCGTCGCCGAAGAAGTCGATGCGGCTCGGGTGCTCGGCCACAGCCGGGAAGACGTCGAGGATGCCGCCGCGGACCGCGAACTCTCCGCGCCGGGTGACCATGTCGACCCGCGAGTAGGCGAGGTCGACCAGCTCGGACGAGATCCGGCCGAGGTCGTAGCCGCGGCCGCCCTTGACCAGGCGGATCGGCGCGATGTCGGCGAGGTTGTCGGCGACCGGCTGCAGCGCGGCGCGCACCGAGGCGACGACGACGAGCGGCTTCTCACCGGACCAGGTCTTCATCCGGCGCAGGGCGTCGAGGCGGCGGCCGACGATCTCGGCGCTCGGGCTGAGGCGCTCGTGCGGCAGCGTCTCCCACGCCGGGAACTCGACGACCTCGGCGTCCGGCAGGACGCAGCTGAGAGAGGCGCGGACGTTCTCGGAGTCGCGGCCGGTCGCGGTGACGACGAGCGCGGCCTGCGGACGGTCGGCCTCGGCGCGGCGCTCCAGCAGGCCCGCCAGCAGGGGGACGCGGAGGCCGTCGGCCACGGAGAAATCGGCGTCGCGGATCGCGAACGCGAGAGCGTCGTCGAACGTGGAGGCGCGCGCGAGCGCCGAGATGATCCGGTTGAGAGGCACCGGAGGAGTTTACTGCCGACCTCCGACACCGGCCTCGGCCGGTGTCGGACGTCGGTCCACGCCGGTCCCTGCCCGGCGCGGCGCGGTCGGGTCGGGCGCGGGGTGCGTTCCGCAGAGCGTCCTGCGTTCGGCTCTTCGAAATCGCTTGGCACGCGATTTCGAAGTCGCCTTCGGGGCGGTCGGCTGGTCTGCCGGGTGCTGGATCTTGATCCGTCAGGAGTGGTCGGCTGGGAGTAGCTGAGGCGACCGTTCTTGACGGATGGGTCCGCGTTCAGGACAGGGGCGACGCTCGGAGGGCGCGTCGCCGCCTGCCGGGCGCCCACTGCATGCTGATCGAGTAGGGCGCGCAGCGGCCGTATCGAGATCCTCCGGGCTGAGGACGCCGGGTCTCGATACGCCCCTGCGGGGCTACTCGACCAGCATGATCCGCGCAGCGGCCCGTAGCGGGATCCGGCGCTACGGGGTCGTGTGGACCTTCAGCTGGGCGGCCTGGAGGCCGGCGTCGGCGATGAGCTCGACGGCGTCGGCGGCGTCGGCGATCAGGATCGGCAGGTTCTCGCGCTCGGGGCCCGCGAAGTCCTTGAGGACGAAGTCGGCGGCGGGCTGGCGGCCGGGCGGGCGGCCGATGCCGACGCGCACGCGGAGGAAGTCGGCGCCGTCGGTCGCGGCGAGGATGTCGCGGATGCCGTTGTGGCCGCCGTGGCCTCCGCCGTTCTTGAGGCGCAGGGTGTCGAACGGGATGTCGAGCTCGTCGTGCACGACGATCAGGCGCTCGGGCGCGAGGGAGTAGAAGTCGAGCAGCTGCGCGGTCGGGCCGCCCGAGAGGTTCATGAAGCTGTTCGGCTTGCCGAGGATCAGCTTCGGTCCGCCGGGGCGGAGGAAGCCCTCGGCGACCACGGCGTTCGCGCGGTTGTGTCGGCGGAACGAGCCGCCGATCCGGGTCGCGAGCTCGTCGAGCACCATCTGCCCGACGTTGTGCCGGTTGCGCGCGTACTGCGCGCCCGGGTTGCCCAGTCCGACGACCAGCCAGGTCTCGCCCATCTCGTTCCCTCTTCTCGATGCGCTCAGCAGCGACGTCTTCCGCGGGGCGCAGCCCCCGGACGCGGAACGGGCCCGCTCGCGATCGCGGCGGGCCCGTCCGTGCGGGTGGTGCTCCGACTACTCGGCGGCCTCGGTGGGCTCGGCCGGCGTGGTGGGCTCGCCCTCCTCGCCCAGGTCCTGCTCGACCTCCTCGGTGACGTTCACGATGAGCGCCTCGGGGTCGGTGAGCAGCGTCGCGCCCTCGGGGAGGGTGACGTCGGCGGCGGTGATCTGCGTGCCGGCCTCGAGTCCCTCGACCGAGACGACGACGTTCTGCGGGATCTTCGTGGCGTCGACCTCCAGCGAGAGCGTGTTCGCCTCGGTGGAGACGAGCGTGCCGGGAGCGGCCTCGCCCTCGACGTGCACGGGGATGTCGACCGAGACCTTCTCGCCGAGACGGATGACCGCGAGGTCGATGTGCTCGATGATCTGGCGGACCGGGTCGCGCTGGATGTCCTTGACCAGCGACGTCTGGGCGACGCCCTCGATGTCGAGCTCGAGGATCGCGTTCGCCTTGCGGGTCAGCAGGAGGATCTGGTGGCCGGGCAGCGTGACGTGCACGGGCTCGGTGCCGTGGCCGTAGAGGACCGCGGGGATCTTGTTCTGGGCGCGGATCTTGCGGGCCGCTCCCTTGCCGAACGAGGTGCGGACCTCGGCGACGACCTTGTTGGTGAGTTCTGCCATGGTGTTCTCCTGGACGGCGCCGTGCGCCGCCTGCTCGGGTCCCGGCCTGGGGCCGCGGACGGGGTTTCGACTCGAACGCGTGTCTGCGTGAGGAAAGGTCCGCGGCGCTCCTTCCGGAGCTCCACCTGGTTCCACCGCGTCGATCACGGATGCACGGGGCATCCCTCGCCGAAGTTCAGCTGCCCACCCTACCGGCCGCGCGGCCGAGCCGCCACCCGCGGGCGCCCCTACCGCGCCCCCAGCCGGGCTGGCTAGCGTGCGGGCATGACTTCTGACGACTTCGGCTCCTACGTCGAGAAGAACGGCTTCCACCGCGACACCAACTACATCCCGACCCGCATCACCGCGGACGGCCGCGACGGCTACCCGGTCGAGGCGGGCCGCTACCGGCTGGTCGTCTCGCGCGCCTGCCCGTGGGCGAACCGCGCCGTGATCGTCCGCCGCCTGCTCGGCCTCGAGGACGCGCTGTCGATGGGCATCTGCGGACCGACGCACGACAAGCGCAGCTGGACCTTCGACCTCGACCCGGGCGGCGTCGACCCGGTGCTCGGCATCCCGCGCCTGCAGGACGCGTTCCTCGCGCGCTTCCCCGACTACCCGCGCGGCATCACGGTGCCGGCGATCGTCGACATCCCCACCGGCCAGGTCGTCACCAACGACTACCCGGTGATGACGCTCGACTTCTCGCGGGAGTGGACGGAGTTCCACCGCGAGGGCGCGCCCGACCTGTACCCGGAGGAGCGCCGCGACGAGATCGACGAGGTCGCGGAGCTGGTCTTCCAGGACGTCAACAACGGCGTCTACAAGTGCGGCTTCGCCGGCTCGCAGAAGTCCTACGAGCGGGCGTACGACGCACTCTGGGCGCGACTCGACTGGCTGGAGGAGCGCCTCAGCACGCAGCGCTACCTCGTCGGCGCCACGATCACCGAGGCCGATGTCCGCCTCTTCACGACGCTCGCCCGCTTCGACGCCGTCTACTACAGCCACTTCAAGGCCAACCGGAACCTGCTCTCGGCGATGCCGGCCCTCTGGGGCTACGCCCGCGACCTGTTCGCGACCCCGGGGTTCGGCGACACGATCGACTTCACGCACATCAAGTCGCACTACTACGAGGTGCAGCGCGACATCAACCCGACCGGCGTCGTGCCGAAGGGCCCGGACCTGTCCGGCTGGCTCGTCCCCTCGCACCGCGAGGAGCTCGGCGGCCGCCCCTTCGGCGACGGCACCCCGCCCGGCCCGCCGATCCCCGCCGAGGTCGTCCCCGAGGGCCACGGCGCCTGAAGTCTGAACGGCCGTGCGCGCTGAGTTCCACCTCCGTGCACGGCCGCTCCCGGCTGCGCGTCCGACCCCGGCGCTAGCCTGGATCCGTCAACCCTGAACGTGTACGTCGAGGAGAACCGTGTCTGACCAGCCCACCGCCACAGCCAACATCGGAGTCGTCGGTCTGGCGGTGATGGGCTCGAACCTGGCCCGCAATCTCGCCAGCCGCGAGGGCAACACCGTCGCCGTCTACAACCGCTCCTCCGGGCGCACCGAGACGCTGATCACCGAGCACCCCGAGGCCGGCTTCGTCGCCTCGGAGACCATCGAGGCCTTCGCCGCCTCACTGAAGACCCCGCGCACCGCGATCATCATGGTCCAGGCCGGCCGCGGCACCGACGCCGTGATCGAGCAGCTGACCGCCGCGTTCGAGCCGGGCGACATCATCGTCGACGGCGGCAACGCGCTGTTCACCGACACCATCCGCCGCGAGAAGACCGTCCGCGAGACCGGCATCCACTTCGTCGGCACCGGCATCTCCGGCGGCGAGGAGGGCGCGCTCAAGGGCCCGTCGATCATGCCCGGCGGCTCGGTCGAGTCGTACAAGACCCTCGGCCCGATCCTCGCCTCGATCGCGGCGGTCGCCGAGGGCGAGCCCTGCGTCACCCACATCGGCACCGACGGCGCCGGCCACTTCGTCAAGATGATCCACAACGGCATCGAGTACGCCGACATGCAGCTCATCGCCGAGGCCTACGACCTGCTCCGCACGGTCGGCGGCCACGAGCCCGCCGCCATCGCCGACGTCTTCGACGCCTGGAACAAGGGCGACCTCGAGTCGTACCTCATCGAGATCACCGCCGAGGTGCTCCGCCAGGTCGACGCCGACACCGGCAAGCCCTTCCTCGACATCGTGCTCGACCAGGCCGGCTCGAAGGGCACCGGAGTCTGGACCGTGCAGAACGCGCTCGACCTGGGCGTGCCCGTCGGCGGCATCGCCGAGGCCGTCTTCGCCCGCGCCGTCTCCTCCAAGCCCGCGCAGCGCGCCGCCGTGCAGAAGCGCGTCACCTCGCGCCCCACGCCCGTCGCCCTCTACGACGGCTTCGAGGACGACGTCCGCGCCGCCCTCTACGCTTCGAAGGTCGTCGCCTACTCGCAGGGCTTCGACGCGATCATCGCCGGCGCCGAGAAGTACGGCTGGGAGATCGACAAGGGCGCCGTCGCGAAGATCTGGCGCGCGGGATGCATCATCCGCGCTCAGTTCCTCAACCGCATCGTCGACGCCTACGCCGAGAACGCGGAGATCACGACGCTGCTCGAGGACCCGTACTTCGCCGAGGCCGTCGCCAACGGCGAGGCCGCCTGGCGCCGCATCGTCTCCACCGCCGCGCTCTCGGGCGTGCCGATCCCCGGCTTCGGCGCCGCGCTGTCGTACTACGACTCGCTCGCCTCCGAGCGACTGCCCGCCGCCCTCGTGCAGGGCCAGCGCGACTTCTTCGGCGCGCACACCTACCAGCGCGTCGACAAGGAGGGCACCTTCCACACGCTGTGGTCGGGCGACCGCACCGAGGTCGAGCAGGACCCGTCCACGCACTGACCCGCGGCAGCACCGCCTGGCAGCAGGCCTGCAGAAGGCGCCCCCGCCCGTCGGATCCTCGGATCCCGCGGGCGGGGGCGCCTTCGTCGTGCGGAGCGACGGGTCGCCGGGTCGCCGGTCAGCGCAGCCAGACCGTCGTGGCCGGCGGCAGCAGGCGCCCCTCGAGCGGGGCGCTCGCGAGCAGCACCTCGCCCTCGGGGAGCGCGACCGGCTCCTCGCCGAGGTTGGTCACCGAGTGCCAGCCGTTCGGGCGCGCGAAGTGCAGCACGCCGGGCTGCGCGTCCCGCCACTCCAGGCTCTCGTCGGTCTGCAGCTCGTGCCGGAGCGCGAGGGCGCTGCGGTAGAGCGCGAGCGTCGAGTCCTCGGCGAGCTCCTCCGCCTCGACGGAGGAGTCGGCGAACCAGGCGGGCTGGGGCAGGTGCGCGCCACCGGGGCCGAAGCCGAAGGAGTCGCCGGTCGCCTCCCAGGGCAGTGGGACGCGGCAGCCGTCGCGGCCGACGTCGGTGCCGCCGCTGCGGAAGAACGTCGGGTCCTGACGGTCGGCGTCCGGGATGCCGGCCACCTCGTGCAGGCCGAGCTCCTCGCCCTGGTACAGGTAGGCCGAGCCCGGCAGGGCCAGCAGCAGGAGAGTGGCGGCGCGGGCGCGGCGGAGCCCCAGAGCGCGGTCGAGCACCGGCTCCGCTCCCCCGCTGAGCAGCCACTGCTTCGCGGGGGCGGTCTCGGCCGCGCCCTTCTGCGGGAGCCCGTAGCGGGTCGCGTGACGGACGACGTCGTGGTTGGAGAGCACCCAGGTCGTCGACGAACCCGACTCCGCGGCCAGTTCGAGGTTGAAGGTGATCAGCCGGCGGAACTCCTCCGCGTCGAGGTCGGCCTCGAGCAGGTCGAAGTTGAAGGCCTGGCCGAGCCCCTCGGGGCTCGCGTAGCGGGCGCGGCGGGAGGCGTCGACCCAGGCCTCCGCGACGGCGGTGCGCGGCGGGTCGTAGGAGTCGAAGAGGGCGCGCCACTCGGCGTAGACCTCGTGCACCTCGTCGCGGTCCCAGAACGGGTGGCTGCCGTCGATCCGCTGGCCGTCGATCTCGGCGGCCGCGGGGAGCGGCTCGGTGAAGTCCTTGACCAGCGAGTGCGCCACGTCGATCCGGAAGCCGTCGACGCCGCGGTCGGACCAGAAGCGGAGGGTCTCGAGGAAGTCGTCGCGGATCTCGCGGTTCGCCCAGTTCCAGTCGGGCTGCTCCTTCGCGAAGAGGTGCAGGTACCACTGGCCGTCGCCGACCGGCTCCCAGGCGGGGCCGCCGAAGACGGACTCCCAGTCGCTCGGCGGCAGGGCGCCGTCCTCACCGCGGCCGTCGCGGAAGACGTAGCGCTCCCGGGCGGGCGAGCCCTTCGGGGCGGCGAGCGCCTCCTGGAACCACGGGTGCAGGTCGGAGGAGTGGTTGGGCACGATGTCGACGATCACGCGGATGCCGCTCTCGTGCAGGCGGGCGGTCAGCTCATCGAACTCGGCCAGGGTGCCGATCCGCGGGTCGACGTCGCGGTAGTCGGCCACGTCGTAGCCGCCGTCGGCCAGCGCCGACGGGTAGAACGGGCTGAGCCAGACGGCGTCGATTCCGAGCTCCCGCAGGTACGGGATCCGCTCGAGGATGCCGGCGAGGTCGCCGATCCCGTCGCCGTTCGCGTCCGCGAAGCTCCGCGGGTAGATCTGGTAGACGGCCGCCTGCCGCCACCATTGGGCGTCCTCGGTCGTTCCGCTCCTGCTGAGTACCGTGTCCGTCACGGGTGTCCTTCCGTTCTTCGTGGTGTGTGGTCTGGTCTGTCGTCGGCCGCGGCCGGCGTCTCCGCTCATCGAGCCGCGCGCACCCTTCGCTGATCGAGCAGCCCGCGCAGCGGGCGTATCGAGATCCACCTCGCCAGGGCTGCTGCTTCGAGGCCGGCCTCTCGATGACGTGGGTCTCGATACGCCCCTCCGGGGCTACTCGACCAGCAAGGAGAGGGAGCGGCAGCGCGTCCGCGCGTCATTTGATGGCGCCTTGAGTCACTCCCGACATCACCCAGCGCTGGGTGAACAGGTAGACGATGATCGCCGGGGCCATCGCCATCAGGTAGGAGGCGAAGGCGACGTTGTAGTCGTTGCTGAACTGGGTCTGGAAGATCTTCTGCAGCACCGGGAGCGTCTGCAGCGACGGGTCCGAGGTGATCAGCGACGGCATCATGAAGTCGTTCCAGGAGGCGAGGAAGGCGAAGATGCCGACCGTCGCGCTCATCGGGGCGAGCAGCGGGAAGACGAGCCGCCAGAAGACCTGGTTGGTGGTCGCGCCGTCGAGCCGGGCGCTCTCCTCGAGCTCCTCGGGCAGCGAGCGGAGGAACGCGGTGAAGAGCATCACGCTGAAGCTCAGTTGGAACATCACGTGCAGGATCGCGACGCCGAGCGGGTTGTCGAGCCCGACGAGTCCGGTGAGCGAGACCTGCGACAGCGCGAGCACCGGGAACGGCAGGAACATCGCCGCGAGCAGGTAGAAGAACGACCAGCGGTAGAAGCGCTTGCTCCAGTTCCGCGAGATCGCGAACGCGGCGAGGGCCGAGAGGACGATGGTGCCGCCGACCGTGATCGCCGAGACGAAGACCGACACGGCGAACCCGCGGGGGAAGTCGGTCAGATTCCAGGCCTGGACGAAGCCGTCGACCGAGAACGGCAGCGGGATCGAGAAGGCGTTGCCGTCCACCGCCTGGGCGCCGGTCTTGAAGGCCATCGTCAGCGTCACCCACAGCGGGCCGATCACCGAGAGGGCGCAGACCACGAGGACGAGGGTGAGCAGGAGGCTCGAGCGCCGCCGCTTCCCCCCGCGACGGGCGTCGGCGTCGACGGCGGCGCGGGTGCCGGGGAGGGACGGGGCGAGGGGGACCTGGCTGGTCATCAGAAGGCCGCCTTTCCGCGCGAGACGCGCAGCTGTACGAGCGCGATCACGAGCGCGATGAGGAAGAAGATCGTGGCGTTGGCCATCTGGTAGGCGTAGTCGCCGCTGGTGAAGCCGGAGAAGATCGTCATCGCGACGCTGCGGGTCGAGGTCCCGGGGCCGCCGTCCGTCAGGCCGACGATGATGTCGTAGGAGTTGAGGAAGTTCTTGAAGCCGATCACGAGGTTGATCACGACGTAGCCCGCGACGAGCGGCAGCGTGATCGAGCGCAGCTGCCCCCAGCTGGACGCGCCGTCGAGCGAGGCGGCCTCGTAGACGTCGCCGGGGATCGAGAGCACGCCGGCGATGTAGATCAGCAGTGCGGAGGGCACGGCCTGCCAGGCGGTCACGATCACGATCGCGAGCCAGGCGAGATTCGGGTCCGCGAGGATGCTGCTCGCCAGCGGCGTCGCTCCGACCGACTGCGCGAAGGCGGGCAGCGAGTTGGAGAAGAGGAAGTTGAAGACGAACGCGATGATGATGCCCGAGACGACCATCGGCAGCACGAACACGGCCCGCAGCGCGACCTTGCCGCGGATCTGCGAGGTGAGCGCGATCGCCAGGAGGAACGCGATCACGTTGACCGCGAGCACCGTGACCAGCGCGAGCCCCACGGTGAAGCCGTAGGAGGCGAGGATCGCCGGGTCGGAGAACAGCGCGACGTAGTTCGTGAGGCCGATGAAGCTCCACTCGCCGAAGCCGATCGAGTCGGTGAAGCTGAAGAAGATCCCCATCAGCGCGGGCAGAGTGATCGCGAGCGTGAAGAGCACGAGCGCGGGGAGCAGGTAGAGCAGGAAGGTGCGGTCGGTGCGCGGCTTCCGGCGCGGGGCGACGGCCGCGCGGGGAGTCGCGACGGTGCGCTCCTCCGGGCGGGCGGGGGCGGAGAGGGCCATGGTGTCTCGTCTCTGAGAGGTGGTCGGGGAGGTCTAGGAGCGGAACGCGATGCGCGCCCAGTCGGCGTCGATCGTGCGGAGCGTCGCGGCGGGGTCGGAGCCGAGGGCGACGCCCTGGACGTAGTTCTGCAGCGGGATGTTCTGCGGCACGAGCTGCGAGGCGCCGAGGCTGAACGCCGCCCGGTCGTAGAACTCCTGGAGCTCGACGAGGGTGGGCTGGGTGACGGCGGGGGCGTCGGTGGTGACGCCGAAGGCGTTGTTGTCGGCGTTGTAGGCGTCGATGATCTCCGGCTGCATCAGGAAGGAGAGGAACTCGCGCGCCGCCGCCTTCTTGGTCGAGGCCTCCGGGATCCAGAGCGCGAGGTCGACGTTCACCCGGACCCGGCGCTCGTCCGGGTCGTCCGTCATCGGCAGCGGGAAGGCGCCGATCGAGAGGTCCGGGGCGGTCTTCGCGATCTCGCTCAGCGCCCACGGGCCCTGGAAGTACATCGCCGCCTCGCCGTTCGAGAAGGCGAGGTTGCCGTCGCCGTACGCGCGGCTGGCGGCGTTCGGCTGCGCGTAGCCGGCGAGCTGCACCATCTGCTCGACGGGAGCGGCGAAGTCCTTCTCGAACGAGACCGGCGAGGAGGGGCCGACGTCGGCGCCCTGCTCCTTCAGCTGCGAGAAGAAGGACTCGAGGTCGACGGTGCCGCCGACGGAGTAGTCGAACAGCCCCTGCGCGACGGTCCACGGGTCCTTGTAGGTGCCGTAGATCGGAGTGATGCCCGCCGCGGTCAGTGCGTCGCAGACCGCGAGGAACTCGGTCCAGGTGGTCGGCACCTCGAGGTTCTGCGCGGCGAAGATCTCGCGGTTGTAGAGCACCGCCGACATCATCAGCGAGTAGGGCAGCACGCTGGTGCGGCCCGGGTAGGACGCGGTCTGCTCGATCAGCGGCTGCAGGTCGGGATTGATCCGCTTCGCCTCGGCCATGTCGGACAGGTCGCTCAGGGCGCCTCGCTCGACGAACCGCGCGACCTCGAAGTTGTAGTTCAGGCAGCCGAGGTCCGGCGGGTTGGTGCGGACGAAGCCGGCCGAGAGGTTCGAGGAGAAGTCGTGCACGACCCGCACCCGCGACTGCGCGGCGTGGAAGCGGTCGATGACCTCGTCGAAGTAGCCGATCACCTCGGGCTTGGACTGGAAGAAGGTGATCTCGGTGACCCCGCCCGAACCGGAAGGGGAGGCGCAGGCGGCGAGGCCGAGCGCGGCGGCGCCGGCACCCGCCGCGGTGAGCAGAGTGCGCCGGCTGAGGGCGGTGGTGGTGAGGGGCACTTCGTCGTCTCCCGGGTTGCGGATAAGTTGCTTCGGTGACTAAATCTAGGTGGTAGATCTAGTACGCGATGTACTGTTGCAGCCGATCCGGCCGAGGTCAAGGGGAAGGGGGACTCGATGTCCGAGAGCAGGCTCTCCGTGAGCACCGGCTCGTTCCAGCGCCGGCGCAGCGCGCTCGACGTGCTCGAGTGCGCCTGGACCGGCGAGGCGGTGACCGCCTCCGCTCTGATCGAGCGCACCGGCCTCACCCGCTCCACCGTCATCGCCGTCTGCGATGACCTGATCGAGCTCGGCTGGCTGGAGGAGCTGGAGAATCAGCGCGCCGCCGGCGACTACGTCAAGGGCCGGCCTGCGCGCCGGTACGCACTCCGCCGCCGCGCGGGCGTCGTCGTGGGCGTCGACGCCGGGCAGCACAGCGTCGGCGTCTTCGTCGCCGACCTGCTCGGCGAGACCCTCGTGCGGCACGTCGAGCCCGTCGATCACGAGCGAGTCGAGGACCTTCCGCACGAGCGCCGCGTCGCCGACATCGACCGGGTCCTCGACCGCGCCCTCCTCCTCGCCGGCGTGACCGACGACGAGGTCCTCGCGCTCACCCTCGGCGTCCCGGCTCCCGTCGACGCGCTCGGCCACTCCCCCGCGGGCGACAACGGCTTCTGGGGTGCGATGAACCCCGGGCTCGTGGACCACTACTCCGGCCGCGGCTGGTCGCCGGTGGTCGACAACGACGCGAACCTCGCCGCGCTGGCCGAGGGCTGGCGCGGCGCGGCGATCGGCTGCGACGACTACCTGGCGCTGCTCTCCGGCGAGCGGCTCGGCGGCGGGATCGTGCTCGGCGGCTCGCTGCTGCGCGGCGCCCGCGGGCTCACCGGCGAGATGCGCTACCTCGACCTGGTCGAGGGCGTCGGCTCGGCGGAGGGCATCGCCGCCCTCGCACGGACCTGGGCCCGCGAGGCGCTGGCCGTGGCGGGCCGGCCGGCGTCGCTCCTCGACGCCGTGGCGCAGCCCGGGGCCGCCGAGGTGCTGGCCGCGGCCGACGCGGGCGATCCGCTGGCCTCCGCCGTCGTCGCACGGCTGATCGACCGCCTCACCGCCATCACCGCGACCGTCGCCAACCTGCTCGACGTCTCCCTGATCGTCGTCGGCGGGGCGCTGGCCGCCTCGGCCGGCCCGCTGCTCGCAGCGGTCTCCGAGCGCCTGGTGGGCGAGGTGCACGCCCCGGCGCCGCGGATCCTGCCGTCGACGCTCGGCGATCAGGCGGTCGCGCTCGGCGCGGTCCGCTCGGGGCTCGGGCGGGTGCGGGCGGATCCGCTCGCGCTGCAGCTGCCGAGCCGGCCGGTCGAGACCGCCGCGCTCGCCTAGGGGCCGCTAGCGCCGGAAGGCGCGGACGATGAGCAGCAGCGCGAGCAGGACGGCGACCGCGGCGGCCGTCGCCGAGGGCAGCGCGAGCAGGAGGACGAGCGCGCCCGCCGCGGAGACGATCGCGGGCCAGCGCGCGCCGGCGACTCCGCGGTCCAGCCGGCGCAGGATCAGCGCGATCAGCGAGGCCGCGACCGCGAAGGCGAGCAGGGCGTCGGCGTCGAGGACGACCACCGCGAGCACCGACACGAGGCAGACGGCGAGCTGACCGGCCGCGGGCACGCCCGTGCGGCGGTTGCGGTGGGCGAAGGGGCCGGGGATCTCGCCCGCGTCCGCGAGCCGGACGAGCGCCGAGGCGTCGCGCCGCGTCAGGGCGACGAGCGCGAGAAGGGCGGCGAGCACGGCGGCGATGCCGACGAGGGCGGCGGCGGGGGTCCCTGCTGCGACCGCGGAGAGCGAGGCCGGGACATCGGCGAGCTCCTGCGGACCGACGAGCAGCAGCAGCCCGACGCCGATCACGGCCGCCACGACGGTCGTGATGCCAGTCCCGAGCAGCGAGCGGCCGAGCGTCGGCGTCTCGCCGGGCGAGGCGGGAGCGAAGAGGACGAGCAGCAGGGCGGCCGCCGTTCCGGCACCCTCCGCACCGCCGATCACCGTCTCCGACGGCGCCGCGACCGGGTCCGCGAGGGCGACGATCACGGCGGACGCCAGCAGGAGGAGCAGCACGAGCCCCAGGAGCAGGCGCGCGAGCCCGGGCGGGACGGCACCGCCGCGGAGCACGAAGAGGGTGGTGCCGACGATCAGGAGCACGGCGACCGGGCGCGCGCTCGCGCCGACGATCGAGTCGGCGGCGGTCAGTGCGAGGGCGGACGCCGCGAGGGCGCGGCCGGCGAGCCCGAGCCACTCCCCCGTCGGTCCGTCGTGCACCTCGCGGCCGGAGTCGGCGACTGCGCCGACGACGGCCATCGCCGCCGCGAGCCCGAGACCGAGCAGCAGCCACCAGCCGGACTCGTGCGCGGCGGGCGACCAGACCAGGAAGAGCGCGGCTACGGCGATCGACGCCCGCGACAGCTCGGAGGCGCGCAGCAGACCCCCCGTCCGGGTCTGATCACCATGCATGCGCATTCACTCATGCTAGGGCGTCGGACGCTCCCCCGAGCGAGCCGAAGGCCGCCGACCGCGGACGCTCGTGCTGATCGAGCAGCCCGCGCAGCGGGCGTCTCGAGATCCACCACCGTCAGACGCGGGTCTGCAGACCACCCCGCGGGCGACGGCGGGTCTCGATACGCCGCTCCGCGGCTACTCGACCAGCATGTGGCGCGCGGAGCGCGGACGTCTCCGGTCTCGGCCTACGCGTCGCCGTCGAACATGGAGGTGACGGAGCCGTCGTCGAAGACCTCGTGGATCGCGCGGGCGAGCAGCGGGGCGATCGGCAGGATCGTCAGGCGGTCCCACTTCTTCTCCTCCGGCAGCGGCAGGGTGTCGGTGACGACGACCGAGTCGATGAACTCGGAGCTGAGCAGCTCGCGGGCCGGGTCGGAGAAGACGGCGTGGGTCGCGGCGACGACGACGCCGATGGCGCCGGCGGCCTTGAGGGCCTCGGCGGCCTTGGCGATGGTGCGGCCGGTGTCGATCAGGTCGTCGACGAGGAGGCAGACGCGGCCGCTGACCTCTCCGACGATCTCGTGCACCGAGACCTGGTTCGCGACCTTGGGGTCGCGGCGCTTGTGGATGATCGCGAGCGGCACGCCGAGCTTGTCGCTCCAGATGTCGGCGACGCGGACGCGGCCCATGTCCGGCGAGACGACGGTGAGGGTCGAGGGGTCGAGCTTCTCGCGGAAGTGCTCGAGCAGCACCGGCATCGCGAAAAGGTGGTCGACGGGGCCGTCGAAGAAGCCCTGGATCTGCGCGGCGTGCAGGTCGACCGACATGATGCGGTCGGCGCCGGCGGCCTTGAACAGGTCGGCGACCAGGCGGGCCGAGATCGGCTCGCGGCCGCGGCCCTTCTTGTCCTGGCGCGCGTAGGGGTAGAACGGGGCGACCACGGTGATCCGCTTGGCCGAGGCGCGCTTGAGCGCATCGACCATGATCAGCTGCTCCATGAGCCACTCGTTGATCGGCGAGGTGTGCGACTGCAGGACGAAGACGTCCCCGCCGCGGACCGACTCGCCGTAGCGGACGTAGAGCTCGCCGTTCGCGAAGGTGCGCCCCTCGGTGGTGACCAGCTCGGTGCCCAGCTCGTCGGCGACCGCTTCCGCCAGTGCCGGATGCGCCCTCCCCGAGACCAGGACCAGGCTCTTCTTGTTGCTGGCGGTGATGCCCGTCACTGTGCTCCGCTTCCTCCGGTCGCGCGGTCGGTGCCCTCGGGCTCCGACGCCTGGGCGGCCTCGGCGGCGGCGGCCGACGCGGTTCCCGGACGATGGGTCTGCACCCATCCGGCCATGTTGCGCTGCGGAGCGACGGTGATGCCGAGGGCTCCGGCGGGGATGTCCTTGCGGATGACCGTGCCGGCGCCCGTGTACGCTCCGTCACCGATTCTAACGGGGGCGACGAAGACGTTGTGCGACCCGGCGCGCACGTGCGACCCCACGACGGAGGACGCCTTGTTCACCCCGTCGTAGTTGGCGAAGATCGAGCCGGCGCCGATGTTCGACTCCTCGCCGATCGTCGCGTCGCCGACGTAGGAGAGGTGCGGCACCTTCGAGCCGGCGCCGATTGTCGCGTTCTTGGTCTCGACGTAGGTGCCGATCTTGCCGCGCTCGCCGAGCACGGTGCCCGGGCGCAGGAACGAGAACGGGCCGACCTGCGCCTGCGCGCCGATCACCGCGAGTGTCGCGTCCGAGCGCTTGATCACCGCGTCCTCGCCGACCTCGCAGGAGTCGAGGGTCGTGTCCGGCCCGATGATCGCCCCGGAGGCGATGACCGTCGGCCCCTTGATCTGCGTGCCGGGGAGGATCTCGACGTCGGGCGAGAGCACCGCGTCGACGTCGATCCAGGTGGTGGCCGGGTCCTGGATCGTGACGCCCTCCAGCTGCCAGCGGCGGACGATGCGGGCGTTGAGCTCGAGGGCCGCGTCGGCGAGCTGGGCGCGGTCGTTGATGCCGGCGACGAGCCAGCGGTCCTGCACGGGGACGGCCTCGATGGCGCGGCCGGCGGCCTTGAGCGCGGCGGCGGCGTCGGTGAGGTACTTCTCCTGCTGCGCGTTGTCGGTGCCGATCGCGCCGATCACCGCGCGCAGGGCGGCGGCCTCGAAGGCGTAGACGCCGGCATTGGTCTCGGTGAGCGCGAGCTCGGCGTCACTCGCGTCCTTCTGCTCCACGATCGAGGCGAAGCCGCCGTCGACGCCGCGGACGATGCGGCCGAAGCCGGTCGGGTCCTCGAGCACGCAGGACAGCATCGTCAGGGCGTTCGCCGCGCCGAGGTGCTCGTCGACCAGGCGGCGCAGGGTCGGCGCGTCGAGGAGGGGGACGTCGGCGCTGAGCACCACGACGGTCCCGTCGAAGTCGTCCGGCAGCGCGGCGAGGCCGAGCTCCACGGCGCGGCCGGTGCCGGGCACCTCGTCCTGATCGACGACGAGGGCCGCGGGCGTGTGGTCCAGGACCGCGGCGGCGACCCGCTCGCGCTCGTGCCGGACGACGGTGACGACGTGGCCGGCGTCGAGCGAGGCGGCCGTGTCGAGGACGTGCCCCAGCAGCGGGCGCCCGGCGAGACGGTGCAGGACCTTGGGGGTGCGGGACTTCATCCGGGTGCCCTGACCGGCGGCCAGGATCACCACCGCGAGCGTGCTGTCGACCATGGTGCGCGTGCTCCTCCGTCCGGCACCGGTGCTCGGTGCTCGAGCTCCGCCACCAGGATTCGAACCTGGACCGGACAGCTCCAAAGGCTGCCGTGCTGCCGTTACACCATGGCGGACCGCGCTCTCGCGCGCCGTCCATCCTGCCATCCGCCCGCACCCGCCGTCGCCGTGGCGTCCCCGCCGGGCGGCTCCCGGCGACTCCCGGGGCGCGCACCCGCCAGAATGGACGGGTGAGCGCGAATGACGAGGTGGACGGCATCGTCGACGCCTGGGTGCGCGAGCGGCCCGACCTCGACTTCACTCCCCTGCAGGTCTTCTCCCGGATGCGCCGGCTCGCCAAGCAGCTCGAGCGGGCTCGCGGCAGTGCGTTCGGCCGCTCGGAGCTCGAGACCTGGGAGTTCGACGTCCTCTCCGCCCTCCGCCGCGCGGGGGCGCCCTACCGGATGAGCCCTAAGCAGCTGCTCCAGGCGACGATGGTCACCAGCGGCACGATGACCAACCGCATCGACCGGCTGGTCGAGCGCGACCTGGTCGAGCGCCTCGACGATCCGAACGACGGCCGCGGCGTGCTGGTGCAGATGACGCCGTCGGGCCTGTCCCGGGTGGATGCGGCGATCACCCGGCTCGTCGACGCCGAGCAGGAGCTGCTCGGAGCCCTCACGCACGCGCAGCAGGAGCGGCTGGCGCAGCTGCTCCGCAAGCTCTCGCTCGACTTCGGCTGACGCCGCTGCAGAACATCAGCTGAGACAGGGGTCCCTCCCCCCACAGCGGAGGCACACCCTTCTCAGCTGATGTTCTGCGCCGCTCTCAGCCCTCGAGCAGCTCCGACAGCTCCAGCCAGCGCAGCTCGAGCCCGGCCGCCTCGTCCTGGTGCTCGCGCAGCTTCGCGTTCAGGCCCAGGATGCCGTCGTAGTCGTCCGGGTCGTGGGTGGCCATCTTCTCGTGCACCGCGGCGGAGAGCTGCGTGAGCTTGTGCAGGCGCCGGTCGATCGCCGACACCTCCTTCTCGGCGGTGCGCCGCTCGGCGCCGCCGAGGCCGGACGGAGCCGGAGCGGAGGCCCCCGTCGAGCCACCCGCGGGCGCGCCCTTCTCCAGCGCGCGGCGCAGGTCGAGGTACTGCTCCACCCCGCCGGGCAGGTGGCGGAACGCGCCGTCCATCACGGCGTACTGCTGGTCGGTGACGCGCTCGAGCAGGTAGCGGTCGTGCGAGACGACGAGGAGCGTGCCGGGCCAGGAGTCGAGCAGGTCCTCGATCGCGGCGAGCATGTCGGTGTCGAGGTCGTTGGTGGGCTCGTCGAGGATCAGCACGTTGGGCTCGCTGAGCAGGATCAGCAGCAGCTGCAGCCGGCGGCGCTGGCCACCGGAGAGGTCCTTCACCGGCGTCGAGAGCTGCGCGCTGGAGAAGCCGAGGCGCTCGAGCAGCTGCCCGGGCGTCATCTCCTTGCCGCCGATCGAGTAGCTGGTGCGCTGCTCGGCGATGATCTCGCGGACCGGCTGGTGCTGCACCTCGGTCAGCTCGCGCAGCTGCTGGTCCAGGATCGCGACGCGGACCGTGGTGCCGCGCTTGACCTTGCCGCTGGTCGGCTGCACGCTGCCGGCCACGAGACCCAGGAGCGTCGACTTGCCGGCGCCGTTCACGCCGAGGACGCCGGTGCGCTCGCCGGGAGCGATCCGCCACTCGATCCGGTTGAGCACGGTCCGCTCGCCGTAGCGGACGGTGACGTCGAGCAGGTCGACGACATCCTTGCCGAGCCGCGAGACGGCGAGCTGCGACAGCGAGACGGAGTCGCGCACGGGCGGCTCGTTCTCGATCAGCTGGTTCGCCGCGTCGATGCGGAACTTGGGCTTGGCCGTGCGGGCCGGAGCGCCGCGGCGGAGCCAGGCCAGCTCCTTCTTCATCAGGTTCTGCCGCTTCGACTCCATGGTGGAGGCCATCCGGTCACGCTCGACGCGCTGCAGGATGTACGCCGCGTAGCCGCCCTCGAAGGGCTCGACCAGGCGGTCGTGCACCTCCCAGGTCGCGGTGCAGATCTCGTCGAGGAACCACCGGTCGTGGGTGACGACCGCGAGGCCGCCCGAGGTCGCGGCCCAGCGGCGCTTGAGGTGCTCGGCGAGCCAGGCGATTCCCTCGACATCGAGGTGGTTGGTGGGCTCGTCGAGGAAGACGACGTCCCAGTCGCCGACGAGCAGCTTGGCCAGCGCGACGCGGCGGCGCTGGCCGCCCGAGAGCGCGCCGACGACGCCGTCCCAGGGGACGTCGCGCAGCAGCCCGGCGATGACGTCGCGGGTTCGCGCGTCCCCGGCCCACTCGTGCTCCTCGAGGCCGCCGACGACGGCCTGGGCGACGGTGAGCTCCTCGTCGACGGTGTCGGCCTGGTCGAGCATGCCGAGCGTGACGCCGCGGCGGTGGGTGACCCGGCCGCCGTCCGGCTCGATGCGCTGGGCGAGCAGGCGGAGGAGGGTGGACTTGCCGTCGCCGTTCCGGCCGACGATGCCGATGCGGTCGCCCTCCTCGATACCGAGGGAGACGTCGTCGAAGATGACCCGCGTGGGGTACTCGAGGCGGAGCGACTCAGCGCCCAGGAGATGTGCCATAGGGGCCGAGTTTACCGGGGGCCGCCTCCGCGGATCCCCACGGGCGGACGCGGTGCGCTCAGGCGACCGTCACGGTGCGCATGTGCCAGCCGGTCGCGCCGTCGGGGGCGGGCGGCGCCTCGTCCTGCGTCTGCACCAGGCCCTCGGAGTCGGTGGCGCGGACCAGGACGACGTGGTCGCCGGCGATCGCGTCCCACTCGTAGACCCACTGGATCCAGGTGTCGGCGGTGACGGCCTCGGCCAGGCGCGCGGACTGCCAGGCGCCGCCGTCGATCTGGACCTCGACCTTCGAGATGCCGGTGTGCGGCGCCCAGGCGACGCCCGCGACCGCGACCGTGCCGGCCGGAACGGCCTGGCCCTGGCGGGGGACGTCGATCCGGGACTCGACCTTGATCGGGCCCCGCTCGGTCCAGCCGCGGGTCGACCAGTAAGCGACGTCGTCCTCGAAGGTGGTGACCTTGAGCTCGGTGACCCACTTCGTCGCCGAGACGTAGCCGTAGAGGCCCGGGACGACCATCCGCACCGGGAAGCCGTGCTCGACCGGGAGCGGCTGGCCGTTCATGCCGACCGCCAGGAGGCTGGCGCGACCCTCGTCGGTCAGCACCTCGAGCGGGCTGGAGGCGGTGAAGCCGTCGATGCTGCGGGAGAGCACCATGTCGGCGCCGGCGGTCGGGCGAGCACGGGCGAGCAGCTCGCGGATCGGGTAGCCGAGCCAGAGCGCGGTGCCGATCAGGTCGCCGCCGACCTCGTTCGAGACGCAGGAGAGGGTGACGAGGTGCTCCTCGAGCGGGAGGGCGAGGAGCTCGTCCCAGGTGAGGGTGATCTCCTCCTCGACCATGCCGGTGATCTTCAGCGACCAGTCCGCCGGGTCGACGCTGGGCACGGAGAGCGCGGTGTCGATCCGGTAGAAGTCGTCGTTGGAGGTGACGTAGGAGCTGATGCCCTCGATGCTGTCGAGGACGCCGGTCGCGGGGATCGGCGCGGCGGTGGCGGCGGGGGTCGGCAGCACGACGGCCTCGCGGACCGCGGTGACGGCGGAGGCGGCGGCGGTGACGACGCGCGCGCCCACGCCCGCGACGACGGCGGCGGCACCGGCGATGCCGACCAGGCGGAGGAAGGAGCGGCGGTCGGTCGAGCCCTGAGCGGGCTCCTCGTCCCAGGCGCGCAAGCGGGCGGAGGCGGCGCGCAGCACCATCGCGCCGGCGACCATGCCGACCACGCTCGGCGCGGCGTCGATGCCGGAGGCGCCCTCCCGACTGACGGCCGCGAGGGCTCCGAGGCCGGCGACGGCGGCGAGGACCAGGACGCCGAGCGGCGTCTTGCGGTACTCGAGCAGTCCGGCGGCGATGGCGAGCAGGGCGACCGCGATACCGAGGGAGACGAGGAGGACGAGCTTGTCACCGGTGCCGAACAGGGCGATGACCGTGTCCTTGACGCCGGGCGGGACGATGTCGATCACGAAGCCGCCGACCGCGACGAGAGGGCTGCCGCCGGCGCCCGTGAAGACGGCGACGAGCTCGGCGGTGGCGAGGGTGACGGCGGCCGAGACGAGCCCGGTGAGGATCGCGAACAGTGCTACTCGTCTGGGGGCCATGAGCGGCACTCTAGGCCACGAGATCGAGCGTTCTCTGCGGACGCCGGGTGGGTCTCGATACGCCGCTGCGCGGCTACTCGACCAGCATGGTGAAGGCCGGTTCCCCACTCATGCTGATCGAGTAGCCCTCGCAGAGGGCGTATCGAGATCCACCGTGTCCAGCAGGGCGGGTCTCGATACGCCGCTCCGCGGCTACTCGACCAGCATGGGTGGGCCGCTGCGCCGCTACTCGACCAGCATGCCCCGACGGCATGCCTCAGGTGGAGAGGAGGCGGGCGCCGTGGACCGGGCCGGAGACGCGGACGGCGCGCAGGCGGGCGGACGTCAGCTCGAGCTGCAGGTCGAGCGCGGCGTCGGCGTCGGGCAGGAGGAAGGCGACCGTCGGGCCGGAGCCGGAGACGAGGCCGCCGAGGGCGCCGCTCTCCTCGCCGCGCTCGAGGATCCGCGCGAGGCCGGGCTGCAGGTGCAGGGCGGGCGCCTGGAGGTCGTTGTGCATCGCATCGGCGAGCATCGCGGCATCGCCCGCCCGGAGAGCCTGCAGCACGTTCGGCTCGATGCTCGGCGTCGCGGAGATCGGCCGGAAGTCGTGCAGGTGGCGCTCGCGGTGGCGATCCAGCTCGCGGTAGACCTCGGGGGTCGACAGGCCCTGCTCCGAGAGCACGAGCACCCACTCGAAGCGGCCCTTCGCGAGCGCGGGGCTCAGCTCGTCGCCGCGGCCGACGCCGATCGCGGTGCCGCCGGTGAAGGAGAACGGCACGTCCGCGCCGAGCCCGGCGGCGATCCCGAGCAGCTGCTCGCGGGTGCAGGCGGTGCCCCAGAGCGCGTCGCAGGCCAGCAGCGTCGCGGCGGCGTCGGCCGAGCCGCCGCCCATGCCGCCCGCGATCGGCACGTTCTTCTCGATCTCGAGGTGCACGCCGCCGCGGTAGCCGGTCGCCCGGGCGAGGGCCCGCGCCGCCTTGATCGCGAGGTTCGACCCGTCGACGGCGAGGCCGCGGGTGTCGATCGAGCCGGAGAACTCGACCGAGAAGTCGGGGGCGTCGCTCGCGCGGACGTCCTCGTAGAGCGACAGCGACTGGAAGGCCGTCGCGAGCTCGTGGTAGCCGTCCTCGCGGACGGCGCCGACCTTCAGGTAGACGTTGATCTTGCCTGGCGCTCGCGCGTGGACCCGGTTCGACGTCGTCGCGCGATGGGCCATGCGACCACGCTACAGGGTGGCGGAGCCGCGCTCGTCCGCGGCGGGAGCGCTCTCGTCGACGGCCTCGTCGGCATCCTCGTCGGCGCTCTCGCCGTCGTCCTCGGCCCCCGTCGCGGCTGGCACCGCGCCGCCGCGCACCGGCGCCCGCGCCGGGTCGAGCGCCCGGCCGAGGGCGGTGAACGCCGCGACGTCGAGCTCCTCGCCGCGGGCCGTCTGCGGCACGCCGGCCGATTCGAGGGCGGCGATCGCGGCGGTGCTGTCGCCGAAGAGCGCGGCGAGCGACTGGCGGAGCATCTTCCGCCGCTGCGCGAACGCCGCGTCGACCACCGCGAAGACGGCGCGACGCAGGGTCTCGTCGCCCGGCTCCTCGCCGCGCTCGAACGACACGAGGACGCTGTCGACGTTGGGCACCGGCCAGAAGATCTGCCGGGACACGGTGCCGCCGGTCGTGAACGAGCCGAACCAGGACGCCTTGACGCTCGGGCCGCCGTAGATCTTCGAGCCCGGGCCGGCCGCGAGGCGGAGGCCGACCTCGGACTGCACCATCACCACGCCGGAGCGGATGCTCGGGAAGTGCTCGAGGAAGTGCAGCAGCACCGGCACCGAGATGTTGTACGGGAGGTTCGCGACGAGCCGCACGGGCTCGCCCGGCAGCTCGAGCACCTTCATCGCGTCCGCGCGGATCACGGTGAGGTCGGCGGCGGGCGCCATCAGCTGGACCGTGCGGGGCAGCTGCTCCGCGAGCCGGCCGTCGATCTCGACGGCGACGACCCCGGCGCCGGCCTCGAGGAGGCCGAGGGTGAGCGAGCCGAGCCCCGGGCCGATCTCGACGACGCTCTCGCCCCGCTCCACGCGGGCGAGCTTGACGATGCGGCGGACGGTGTTCGCGTCGTGCACGAAGTTCTGGCCGAGCTTCTTCGTCGGCGTGACGTCGAGCAGCTGAGCGAGATCGCGGATCTCGGCGGGTCCGAGCAGCTTCGGGACGGCGACCTCCTCGGCCGCCGCCTCCGCCGCGTGCCGGCCGGTCATGCCAGCTGTCCGACCGGCTCCGACGGCTCCGAGCCGACCTCGCCGCCCCACTCGCCGTAGACCTGCTCCGTGTTCGACGCGATCGTGGCGGCCAGGTGACCGACGTCGGTCTCCAGCGTCGCGGCCATCGAGCGGAGGGTGTGCGGGATCAGGTAGGGCGCGTTCGGGCGGCCGCGGAACGGCTCCGGAGTGAGGTACGGCGCGTCGGTCTCGACGAGGATCAGGTGCCGCGGAGTGGCGACCAGCGCCTCGCGCAGCGACTCGGCGTTCTTGAACGAGACGGTGCCCGCGAAGGAGAGGTACCAGCCCTCCTCCGCGCACATCCGCGCCATCTCGGCGTCGCCGGAGAAGCAGTGGAAGACGGTGCGCTCGGGGGCGCCGACGCGGCGGAGGGTCTCCATCACCTCGCGGTGCGCGTCGCGGTCGTGGATCTGCAGCGCGATCCCGGTCTCCTTCGCGATGCGGATGTGCTCCTCGAACGAGCGGAACTGGGCGGCGCGGCCGCTCTCGCCGGTGCGGAAGAAGTCGAGGCCGGTCTCGCCCACGGCGCGGACGCGCGGCTGGGTGGCCAGCTCGGCGATGACGGCGAGGGCGTCGTCGAGCTCGCCGCGCTCCTCGAGCGCGGGCGCCTCGTTGGGGTGGATCGCGACGGCGGCGAGCATGCGCGGCTCGGACGCGGCGCGCTCGGCCGACCAGCGGCTGGTCTCGACGTCGGTGCCGACCTGCACGACGCCGCGGACGCCGACCGTGGAGGCCCGGTCGAGCTGCTCCCGGTAGTCCAGGGGCTCGAGGCCGTCGCTGATCTCGAGGTGCGTGTGGTTGTCGTAGACGGGGACGACGAGCGCCTCGGGCAGCGGCGGGTACGTCAGGTCACGGCCGGACGTGTTCTCACGGGCGCGGACGTGCTGGCTGTCGGTCATGCGTCCAGGCTACCGGGGCGGGGCGGCGGAGCCTCGGCGGGCGGATGGAGAACCCGCGCCTGCACACGGTGGATCTCGATACGCCCGCGGCGCGGGCTACTCGATCAACATATCGGCGCCCGCGCAGCGGGCTCCTCCAGCATGAAGGCGCCCGCGGAGCGGGCTCCGCGATCAACGGCCCGGACGGGTCAGGACTCCGGGACCTCGATGCGGGGGAAGAGCGGGGCGAGGGTGCCGGCGGTGGTGCCGACGGGCAGCTGCCCCCACTCCCCCGCCGCGCGCAGCGGCTGGGCGGTGAGTGCGCCGAGCGCGTCCTGCACGCCGAGCGCCTCCCAGAGCGCCGTGGTCGCGCGGGGCACGACCGGCGAGAGCAGCACGGCCAGGGCGCGCAGCCCCTCCGACGCCGTGTAGAGCACGGTGCCGAGGCGCTCGCGCGCGTCCTTCTTGGCCAGGGCCCACGGCTCCTGCTCGGTGATGTAGCCGTTGAGCTCGTCGACGATCGTCCAGACGGCGGTGATCGCGTCGTGGATCGCGAGGGTCTCGATCGAGCGGTCAGCCGCGGCCGCCGCCTCCGCGACCGTCGCCTGCACGCGCTCCTCCGCCTCGGTCAGTGCCGAGGGCTCGGGCACGACGCCGTCGTAGTAGCGGTGCAGCATCGCGATGACCCGCGAGGCGAGGTTGCCGAAGCCGTTGGCGAGCTCGGCCTGGTACCGCGCCGCGAGGTCCTCCCAGGAGAAGGAGCCGTCCTGGCCGAAGGTGATCGCCCTCATGAAGTAGTAGCGGAACGCGTCCGAGCCGAAGGTGTCGGTGATCTGCTCCGGTGCGATGCCGGTGAGCTTCGACTTCGACATCTTCTCGCCGCCGACCAGCAGCCAGCCGTGGCCGAAGACCTGCTTGGGGACGTCGAGCCCGGCGGCCATCAGCATCGCGGGCCAGATCACCGCGTGGAAGCGGAGGATGTCCTTGCCGACGATGTGGGTCGCCGGCCAGCGGCGCTCGAACTCCGCCTCGTCCTGGCCGTAGCCCACGGCGGTGATGTAGTTCAGCAGCGCGTCGAACCAGACGTAGACGACGTGCGAGTCGTCCCAGGGCACCTTGACGCCCCAGTCGAAGCTCGAGCGCGAGATCGAGAGGTCGGCGAGGCCCTGGCGCACGAAGCTGACGACCTCGTTGCGCGCCGACTCGGGCTGCACGAAGTCGGGGCGCTCCTCGTAGAGCGCGAGCAGGCGCTCGGTGTACTCGCTCATCTTGAAGAAGTAGTTCTTCTCCTTGAGCAGCTCGACCGGCTTCGAGTGGATCTTGCAGACGTACTGGCCCTCGTACTCGCCGGTGCCCTCGTCGAGGTCGGAGAGCTGCTTGTACTCCTCGCAGCCCACGCAGTAGTAGCCCTCGTACTCGCCGGTGTAGATCGCGTCCTCGTCGTAGAGCTTCTGCAGGAACTTCTGCACGTTGACCTCGTGGCGCTGCTCCGTGGTCCGGATGAAGTCGTCGTTGGCGATGTCGATCGTCGACAGCAGCGGCTTCCACGAGTTCTGCACGAGCCGGTCGGCCCACTCCTGCGGGGTCGTCCCGTTCGCGGTGGCGGTGCGCAGGATCTTCTGGCCGTGCTCGTCGGTCCCGGTCAGCAGCCACGTGTCGTCGCCCGCCTGGCGGTGCCAGCGGGTGAGGACGTCGGCGGCGACCTCGGTGTACGCGTGCCCGATGTGGGGGACGTCGTTCACGTAGAAGATCGGGGTCGTGAGATAGAAGGAGGCGCCGTCGGACATGGCGACCATCCTAGGGTTCGCCGCCGGGGCCTCCCGCTGTGTGACGGAGCGGTGCCGGACGCGACCAGGGCTCGGGCTCAGCCGCGACGGGACGCGAGGGCCGCCTCGTAGAGCGCGCGCTTGGACAGGCCGGTGATCTCCGCGACCTCGGCCGACGCCTCCTTGAGCCGCGCGCCCGCCGCGACCCGCTCGAGCACGTCGGCGAGCCCGTCCTCGAGGGAGGACTCGCGCTCGGGAGCGCCCTCGACCACCAGGCAGATCTCGCCGCGGAGGCCGTCGGCCGCCCACTCGGCGAGCTCGGCCGCCGTACCGCGGCGGACCTCCTCGAACATCTTCGTCAGCTCGCGGCAGACCACGACCCGTCGCTCGGGCCCCATCGCCTCGACGAGATCGGCGAGGGAGTCGCCGATGCGGTGCGGCGACTCGAAGAAGACCATCGTCCGGCGCTCGTCGACGAGCGAGCGGAACAGCGTGACCCGCTCGCCGTGCTTGCGCGGCAGGAAGCCCTCGAAGCTGAAGCGGTCCGTCGGCAGACCGGAGACGGCGAGCGCCATCAGCACGGCCGACGGGCCGGGCAGAGCGGTCACGCGGACACCGGCGGCGACGGCGGTCTCGACGAGGTGGTAGCCCGGGTCCGAGACGGTCGGCATGCCGGCGTCGCTGAGGACGAGGAGGTCCTCCTCGCGGGCGAGCTCGACCAGCTCGGCGGAGCGCTCGCGCTCGTTGTGGTCGTGCAGGGCGTAGAGCTGCGGGCGGTTCTCGATCCCGAGGGCGCGGAGCAGCTGGATGGTGACGCGGGTGTCCTCGGCGGCGATGTGCCGGGTGCTCTCGAGCGCCTCGACGAGCCTCCGCGTCGCGTCGCCGAGATTGCCGATGGGCGTGCCGGCCAGGATGATCATCCGTCCATCCTCCCAGTCGGCGCGCGTCGGCGGCCGAACACGGCCCGGCGGCGGATCCGCGCGCCGTTAGCATGGCCGGGTGACGGACCGACCGCAGCGCGACTTCGACGACCTGCTCCTCGACTCCGCGGGGGCCTCGCGCGCCGTGCCGGTCGGGCCCGCGGACGGGAGCACCGCCGGCGTCACTGCCGCGAGCACCGCCGAGAGCGCCCCGACGACGCGCGTGCGCGAGAGCGCGCCGGATCTGCCCCGCGGCTCCTGGTTCGACGACGTGCACGACCGCCTCGTCGCGACCACCGCGCGCCGCCGGCTCTGGGAGCTGGGGCTGCCGATCCTCGTCGTCGTGGTCGCCGCCGTGCTCCGCCTCTGGAACCTCGGGCACCCGCGCTCGCTGGTCTTCGACGAGACCTTCTACGTCAAGGACGCCTGGACCCTCTGGAACCTCGGCTTCGAGGGCGCCTGGCCGGAGAACCCCGACCCGGGCTTCGCCACCGGCGCCGTCGACGTCTTCACCGGAGCGCCGTCCTTCGTGGTGCACCCGCCGCTGGGCAAGTGGATCATCGGGCTCGGGATGGGCCTGCTCGGCGCGGACGACAGCGTCGGCTGGCGCCTCGCCACCGCGATCGTCGGCATCCTCGCGGTCGCCCTCGTGATCGTGATCGGGAAGCTGCTCTTCCGCTCCACCTTCCTCGCCTCGCTCGCCGGCCTGCTGCTCGCGATCGACGGCCACGCGATCGTGATGTCGCGGGTCTCGCTGCTCGACGGCATCCTGATGTTCGTCGCCCTCTGCGGTGTCGCCGCGATCCTGCTCGACCGGCGCTGGGCCGAGGAGCGGATGGCCGTGAAGGTCGCCGCGGGCGACCTGCCGAGCTGGGGACCGGTGCTCTGGTGGCGGCCCTGGCTGCTGACCGCCGGTCTGATCTTCGGCCTCGCGGCGGGCGTGAAGTGGACGGGCATCTACTTCCTCGCCGCCTACGGCGTCTACGCGGTCGTCGTCGACGCGCTGCTGCGCCGGCGCGCGGGCGTGCCGTTCTGGGTCAGCGGCGCGATCCTCAAGCAGGGGCCGGTCACCTTCCTCCTGGTCGTGCCGATCGCGCTGATCGCCTACCTCGGCACCTGGCTCGGCTGGCTGCGCACCTCGGGCGGCTGGGCGCGGCAGTGGGCGACGGAGGCGCCGGGCAACGCCTGGACCGGCGCGCTCGCCTGGGTGCCGGACTGGGCGCAGAGCCTCTGGCACTACCACGTGCAGATGTACGACTACTCGATCAATCTGCGCGCCACGCACCCCTACGAGGCGAACCCGCTGACCTGGCTGCTGATGCTGCGGCCGACGAGCATGTACTTCGTCGACCAGGCGACCGGGGTCGACGGCTGCGCGGCGGTGCGCTGCGACGAGGCGATCACCTCGGTCGCGAACCCGCTGATCTGGTACGCCGGCGTGCTCGCGCTGGTCTACCTGCTCTACCGGCTCGCCCGCTACCGGGAGTGGCGCGCCGGCTTCGTGCTGATGGGCATCGTCGCCGGGTACCTGCCCTGGATGCTGTACCTCGACCGCACCGTCTTCCAGTTCTACTGCGTCGTCTTCGAGCCCTACATGATGCTGGCGCTCGCCCTGACAGCCGGGGTGGTGATCGGGAAGCGCGGTGACGAGCGCGGCAGACGCACGCGCGGCATCGTGATCGTGCTGATCTTCGTGGTGCTCGCGGCGGCCCTGACCGCCTACTTCTATCCGCTGTGGACCGGGCAGCAGACGTCCTTCTCGTTCTGGCAGGCGCACATGTGGCTGCCCTCATGGGTCTGATCGCCCGGATCGGGCCCGGACTCGCGGCCTGCGCGGCCGCCGCGGTCCTGGCCTTCGCGGCGCACCTGGCGGTCCCCGCCGTGCCGATGCTGACGGCCGCCGTGGCGCTCGGGATCCTGGTCGCGCAGCTGCCGGCAGCCCGTCCCTTGCTGAGCGGCCGGCTGGCACCGGGGCTCAAGTTCTCCTCGCGCACGCTGATGCGCACAGGCATCGTCCTGCTGGGGCTGAAGCTCTCGCTCGTCGACATCGCCGCGCTCGGCTGGGGAGCGATCCTGATCGTCGTCGCGATCGTGCTCGCGACCTTCGGGCTGACCTACGGCCTCGGGCGAGCGCTGCGCCTGCCCGGCCGCGAGCCGCTGCTGCTCGCCGCGGGCTTCTCGATCTGCGGGGCCTCGGCGATCGGCGCGATGGCCGGTGCGACCCGGGCGAAGGAGGAGGAGCAGGCGGTGCCGGTCGCGCTGGTCACCCTCTGCGGCACCCTCGCGATCGCGGTGCTGCCCGCGCTGCGGTATCCGCTCGGCCTCACGGACGTGCAGTTCGGGCACTGGGTCGGCGCGTCGGTGCACGACGTCGGCCAGGTGGTGGCGACGGCGCAGGTCGCGGGGGCGTCGGCCCTCGCGATCGCAGTGGTCGTGAAGCTGACCCGCGTGGTGATGCTCGCGCCGATGGTGGCGGTCGCCGCTGCCGTGACGCGACGCGGCGGAGACGAGGGTGGACCGCGCCCCGCGATCGTGCCGCTGTTCGTGGTCGGCTTCCTCGCGGCCGTGCTGCTGCGGACGCTGCTGCCGCTGCCGGAGGGCGTGCTGGTCGCGGCGGACACGGCGCAGACCTGGCTGCTGGCGGCGGCGCTGTTCGCGCTCGGGAGCGGAGTGCGGCTGCGGGCGCTGCTGACGACCGGCTGGCGGGCGCTGGTCGTCGCGCTCGCCTCGTGGTTCGCGATCGCGGTGATGTCGCTGGCGGCGGTGCACGCGACGCTGTGACGCTCGTCGAGGCGCGACGCTTCGAGTGCTCGGGGCCTGGGACTGTTACGGGATGCGTCGCTCCGGCGGCCCGGTGTCGGCGGCGCCCGCTAGCGTCGATCGCATGGCAGATCGCGAGTACGGCTTCAAGACGCGGGCAATCCACGCCGGCAACATCCCCGACCCGGTGACGGGCGCGCGAGCGCTGCCGATCTACCAGACGAGCGCGTTCGTCTTCGACGACACCTCCGACGCGGCGGCCCGGTTCGCGCTGCAGAAGTACGGGAACATCTACTCCCGGCTCTCCAACCCCACCGTCGCCTCGTTCGAGGAGCGGGTCGCGAGCCTCGAGGGCGGCCTCGGCGCCGTCGCGACCGCCTCCGGCCTGTCGGCGCAGTTCATCACCTTCGCGGCGCTGGTCGGCGCGGGCGACCACGTCGTCTCCTCCGCCAACCTCTACGGCGGCTCGATCACCCAGCTCGACGTCACGCTGCGGCGCTTCGGAGTCGAGACCACCTTCGTCCAGTCGAGCGACCCGGCGGACTACGCCGCCGCGATCACCGAGAAGACCAAGGTGCTCTACGCCGAGACGATCGCGAACCCCTCCGGCGAGATCGCCGACATCGAGGGCCTGGCCGCCGTCGCGCACGCCGCCGGCATCCCGCTGATCATCGACTCGACCGTCGCGACGCCGTACCTCGTCCGCCCGATCGAGTGGGGCGCCGACATCGTCATCCACTCGGCCACCAAGTTCCTCGGCGGGCACGGCACCACGCTCGGCGGCGTCGTCGTCGAGTCGGGGCGCTTCCACTACTCGCAGGAGAAGTTCCCGCTGCTGCACGACGCCGTCGCGTCCTACGGCGGTCTCTCCTGGGACGGCAACTTCGGCGAGTACGGCTTCCTCACGCGCCTCCGCGCCGAGCAGCTGCGCGACATCGGCCCGGTCCTCGCCCCGCACTCGGCCTTCCTGCTCGCGCAGGGCGTCGAGACGCTGCCCTACCGGATCCAGGCGCACGTCGACAACGCCCGCCGCGTCGCGGAGTGGCTCGACGCCGACCCGCGGATCGAGGAGGTCTACTGGGCCGGCCTGCCCGCGCACCCCCACCACGAGCGCGCGCAGAAGTACCTGCCCCAGGGCCCCGGCTCGGTCTTCAGCTTCGTGGTCAAGGGCGGTCGCGCCGTCGGCCAGACCTTCATCGAGTCGGTCGACCTCGCCAGCCACCTCGCCAACATCGGCGACGCGAAGACGCTGGTGATCCACCCCGCCTCGACGACGCACGCGCAGCTCACGGAGCAGCAGCTGCTGCACGCCGGGGTGCTGCCGGGCCTCGTCCGGCTCTCGGTCGGCATCGAGGACGCGGACGACATCATCTACGACCTCGATCAGGCGCTCACCCGCGCGGTCGAGGAGCACGGCACGCCGGACGCACCGACCGAGCTGCCCGACGACGTCTCGGTGACCATCGACTCCCCGACCGTGGAGGTCTGACCATGAGCGACACCGCCATCGCTGCCGACACCGCCGCGACCACCGAGGCCGACGACACCGTCGTCGCGCACCTGTCGAACGGGCTCAGCTGCTCCGTGCCGACGAATTCGCCCCTGGCGAAGCTGCTCAAGTCGCAGCGCACCTGGGTCGGGCCGGACGCGAAGAAGCGGCTGGACATCCTCCGCCGCGCGAAGACCGTCGCGATCGTCGGCGCCTCGCCGAACCCGGCGCGCTCCTCCTACTTCGTGTCGACCTATCTGCAGCAGTCGAGCGACTACGAGCTGTACTTCGTGAACCCGAACGCGGAGGAGATCCTGGGGCAGCCGGTCTACAAGAGCCTCGCGGACCTCCCGGTGGTTCCGGACATCGTCGACGTCTTCCGCAAGGCGAGCGACATCCCCTCGGTCATCGACGACGTCGTCGCCATCGGCGCGCCGACGGTGTGGGTGCAGCTCGGCATCTGGAACCAGGAGGCCGCCGAGTACGGCGAGTCGAAGGGCCTCACCGTGGTGATGGACCGCTGCCTCAAGGTCGAGCACGCCCGCTTCCACGGCGGCCTGCACCTCCTCGGCTTCGACACCGGCCAGATCACCTCCCGCAAGACCCTGCGCTGACGCGCCCCTCCTCCCCCCGCGAGATGCCACTTGTGCACGCTTTCCACGGCGTGTCGCGTGCACAAGTGGCATCTCGCGGAGGGGGTCAGTCGCCCTTCACGTTGACGAGCTGGCGGAGGGTGTGCCGGATCTCGACGAGGTCGGCAGCATCGGCCATCACCCGGTCGATCGGCTTGTAGGCCGCCGGGATCTCGTCGAGGAAGGCGTCGGTGTCGCGGTACTCGATGCTGGCCATCGCCTCGCGCAGCTGCTCGCGGGTGAAGGCCTTCCGCGCCGCCGACCGCGAGTACTCGCGACCGGCGCCGTGCGGCGACGAGTTCAGCGACATCGCGTCACCGCGCCCCACCACCACGTACGAGGCGGTCCCCATCGAGCCGGGGATGAGCCCCGGCCGTCCGGCGTCGGCCTGGATCGCGCCCTTCCGGCTCACCCAGACGTCGCGGCCGAAGTGGCGCTCCTTCTCGGTGAAGTTGTGGTGGCAGTTGATCCGCTCCCGCTCCTGGACCGCGACGCCGCTCCACTCGGCGAGCTGGCGGATCACCCGGTCCATCATCTCCTCGCGTTGAGCAGCGCGAACCGCTGCGCCCAGCGCAGCTCGGCGACGTAGCGGTCGAACTGCTCCGTCCCCTCGACCAGGTAGGCGAGGTCGGGGTGCGGCAGCGCGATCCAGTGCCGGTCGCAGTACTCGCGGGCGACCCGGATGTGCGCCGTCGCGATCCGGTTGCCCACGCCTCGCGAGCCGGAGTGCAGGAACAGCCAGACCGCGTCGGTCTCGTCGACGCTCACCTCGATGAAGTGGTTGCCGCTGCCGAGCGAGCCGACCTGCAGCCGCCAGTGCTTCGCCGAGCGCGCCGGGTCGAAGCCCGCCTCGACGGCGAGCGCCTCCAGCTCGGCCACCCGCGGCTCGGCGGTCGCGGCGACCTTGCGATTCGCCGCGCCGGCCGACAGCGGCACCGCCCGCTCGATCTGCCGCCGCAGCTCGCCCAGGTCGCGGCCGGCGAGGTCGCTCCGGGAGAACTGCGTGCGGACGGCGATCATGCCGCAGCCGATGTCGACGCCCACGGCCGCCGGGATGAGCGCGCCGAGGGTCGGGATGACCGAGCCGACCGTCGCTCCGAGTCCGAGGTGGGCGTCGGGCATCAGCGCCAGGTGGGGGTGGATGAACGGCATCTCGGACGCGGTGAGCGCCTGCTGCCGCGCGTTGTCGTCCAGGATGCTCGCCCAGGAGACGAGCCGCTCCGTGATTCTCTGCATGGTCCTTCCTCTCGTGAAGGCCCGGCGGTCGCCGGGATCGGGGTGGGACGCGCTCGGGGCGGCGGGATGCCGCGAGCCGACCGCGAGGCCCCTCCCCTGCAGAGGAGTGCCGACGCACGAGGGCCCCGAGACGACGTCGTCCGGGAGCCCGCGGCGGATGCCTAGGGGTGCCGGACGACGCCGGGCTGGAGGTTCGCGAGATCGCGCTTCGAGCGTTCGAGCTCGACCGCGCCGACGAGGGCGCGGGGGCGATCGGCGACGAGCATCTCGTCACGGGTCGATCGATACGCGGTCACGGGCTGCTCCTTCCGGGCGTCGGGGGTGCGCACTCCGGTGGCGCGCCCGCCGAAGCCAGCAGTGCCGCTGGTGCCGTGCAACCCGGGCGTGTCGCGCGGCGCGGGACGTCGGAACCCATCGGCGAAGGATCCTCCTGCCGTCCAGTGAGCACCTCCCCCTCGAGTCGGAGTCTCCTCCGCATCGCGTGGGCGCTCTCTGGGCGACCCCTCCGTGTCCCCGGATCCGTGACAGCGACAGGAGTAGGCAGGACGGGCAAGGGAGAAGCGAACTCCGCCGATCGTGACAACGAATCCGGCCGCCCGGCGGCCACGAAGAGGTGTACGAAACGATGAGAACCACCCGTCCCACTCCAGTCGCCCAGCGCCCGAGGCGCCTCCTGATCGCAGGGCTCGCCTGCGGCGCCCTCGCCTTCGGGTCGGTCGCCACGGCGCCTGCGGTCTTCGCCGCCGAGGCACCGGTCAGCGCCGCTGCCGCCTCGGCCGCCGCCTGGCCCGTCGTCGCCGAGGGCGAGAACAGCGCCAACGCCCGGACCGTGCAGCACCTGCTGAACGCCGCCGGCGCCTCCGTGGACGCCGACGGCGTCTTCGGCCCCGCCACCGCCGCCGCGGTGACCTCCTTCCAGAGCGCGCGCGGCCTCTCCGCCGACGGCATCGTCGGCGCGCAGACCTGGGCCGCCCTGATCACGACGGTGTCCTCCGGCGACTCCGGCGAGGCGGTCAGCGCGCTCCAGGTGCAGCTGAACAAGGTCGGCGGGAGCCTCACGGTCGACGGCGCGTTCGGCGCCGCGACCCTCGCCGCCGTGAAGAGCGTCCAGTCGGCGGCCGGGCTCGCGGTCGACGGCGTCGTCGGACCGCAGACCTGGCAGTCGCTGGTCGGCGCCGGCTCGGGCACCACGCCCGACCCGGGCCAGCCGGGCGAGACGTTCGCGACCCTCAGCGACGAGCAGCTCGCGAACGTCCGCACGATCATCGCGGAGGGCAAGACCGCCGGCGTCCCCGAGTACGGCTGGGTCGTCGCCATCGCCACGGCGATGCAGGAGTCGCGACTGCGGAACCTCTCCGGTGGCGACCGCGACTCGGTCGGCCTGTTCCAGCAGCGCCCGTCGGCGGGCTGGGGCGACGCGGCCGACCTCGTCGACCCGGTCTACGCCTCGAGGGCGTTCTACGGGGCGGCGAACAGCCCCACCACCAACACCGGCCTGACGGACATCGCCGGCTGGGAGTCGATGTCGGTGACCGAGGCGGCGCAGGCCGTGCAGGTCTCCGCCTACCCGGACGCCTACGCGCAGTGGGAGACCCTGGCGCGCGAGGCCGTCGAGAGCGAGGGATGAGGATCATGAGCACGACGGAGATCAGCACGACGGAGATCAGCACGATCACCAGCACGGCGGCCCCCGAGGCCCGGCACCGGCGGAGCATCGGCGCCCGCGTCCTCGCCGTCGTCACCGCCCTGCTGCTCGCCCTCGGCGTCAGCGTCGGGACCGCGACCAGCGCTCAGGCGGCCGACTGGCCCGTCCTCTCCTCCGGCTCGACCGGGGAGGACGTGACCACCGCGCAGTACCTGCTCCGCTCGTCGGGTCAGTCGCTCGCTGTCGACGGCGCGTTCGGCGCCGGCACGCAGTCGGCGGTCACCTCCTTCCAGTCCGGCGCGGGCCTCGCGGCCGACGGCGTGATCGGCGCGGCCACCTGGGGCGCGCTGACGGTGACCGTGCAGAGCGGCGCCTCCGGAGACGCGGTCAGCGCCGTCCAGACGCAGCTGAACGCGAACGGCGCGTCCGTCGCGGTCGACGGCGCGTTCGGCCCGGCGACCACCGCCGCGGTCCAGAGCTTCCAGGGCACTGCGGGACTGACCGCCGACGGCATCGTCGGGCCGGCCACCTGGAAGGCCCTGATCGCCGGGACCGGCGGCGGCACCACGCCTCCCCCGTCGGGCGACGCCGCCGCGACCGCGCAGGCGATCCTCGACAACCCCGGGATCGAGCTCTACGAGCTGGGCTCGGACGCCGCCTCCACCTCGCTCGCGAACATCCGCGACACGGCCTCCGGCCAGCCCGCGAAGACGAGCCCCGAGGGCGACGCCGGGGTGACCTCGGTCGCGCTGAACCCGGCGATGCTCGATGCGCTGCTGAAGCTGAACACGCAGTACGGCCACACCCTGCGGGTCACCTCCATCGCGGGTGAGGACCACTCCACCGGCTCCGGCCACTACACCGGCGACGCGGTCGACATCGACCTGATCGACGGCGTGCGGGTCTACGAGGGCGCCGACCACCAGGCGATCCAGAACGCCTGCGCCGAGATGGGCGCGACGCTCACGCTCGGCCCCGGCGACGCGGGCCACTCGGACCACGTGCACTGCGAGTTCTGACCCCCGGGACCTCGGTCCCGGTACTCGGAGCCACAGGGGGCGGGCGCTCGATCGGGCGCCCGCCCCCTTCCGTGCGTGAGGCGTAGTCTCGGGAGATGAGTGCATACGTCTCCGCCTTCGACCTGTTCAGCGTGGGGATCGGCCCCTCCAGCTCGCACACGGTCGGCCCGATGCGGGCGGCCCTGGCCCTCGCCGAGCGGCTGCGGGACGCCGGGCTGCTCGACCGGGTGAGCCGCGTGGTCTGCACGCTCTACGGCTCGCTCGGCTCCACGGGCATCGGCCACGGGACGCCGGACGCGATCGTGGCCGGGCTGTCCGGGCTGCACCCGGAGACCTGCGACCCGGAGGAGGTCCGCGGAGCGTGGCGGCGGCTCGACGAGGACGGCGCGATCGCGCTCGCGGGCGAGACGCGCCTGCCGATGACGCGCGAGGACATCGCCTTCGAGCCGCGCACCCGGCTCCCCGAGCACCCCAACGCCCTGACGTTCAGCGTCTGGCTCGGCGACGCGGCGCTGCCCGAGTGGGAGGAGACCTACTACTCGATCGGCGGCGGATTCATCCGCCGGGCCGGCGAGCGCGCCGAGCTGGCCTCGCTCGCTCCGCACCCCTACCCCTTCGTCTCCGCGCTCGACCTGCTCGCGACCTGCGACCGGACCCGCTCGAGCATCGACGAGATCGCCGCCGCGAACGAGCGGGCGCTGCACCCCGGCCTCGACGTCGACGCGCGGCTGGACGCGATCTGGGACGCGATGGCGGCCTGCGTCGAGCACGGCCTGGCGACCGAGGGCGTCCTGCCCGGCGGTCTGGGCGTGCAGCGCCGCGCCTCCGTCCTGCGCGGCCGGCTCGAGGCCTTCGAGGACGACCCGCTGGACCGCGCGCGGGCGACCTCGGTGGAGTGGCTGCACGCGTTCGCCCTCGCGGTCAACGAGGAGAACGCGGCGGGCGGGCGCGTCGTCACGGCGCCGACGAACGGGGCGGCGGGCATCATCCCGGCCGTCGCGCACCACTACCTCCGCTTCGTGCCCGGGGCGGACCGCGCGGGCATCCGGCGGTTCCTGCTCACCGCGACGGCGATCGGCTCGCTCTGCAAGACCAACGCGTCGATCTCCGGCGCGGAAGCCGGCTGCCAGGGCGAGGTCGGCTCGGCCTGCGCGATGGCGGCGGGCGCGCTGTGCGCGGTGCTCGGCGGGACCCCGCGGCAGGTGGAGAACGCGGCCGAGATCGCGATGGAGCACCACCTCGGGCTGACCTGCGACCCCGTCGGCGGGCTGGTGCAGATCCCGTGCATCGAGCGCAACGCGATCGCGGCCTCGACGGCGGTCAGCGCGGCGCGGCTGGCGCTGCACGGCGACGGGACGCACCGGGTCTCGCTCGACACCGTGATCGAGACGATGCGCCAGACGGGCATCGACATGTCCTCGAAGTACAAGGAGACCAGCGAGGGCGGTCTCGCGGTCAACGTCATCGAGTGCTGAGGGCGGCGGTCGGTACCGCAGGAGGGACGGCCGCGCCGAGCGGACTGTGACGCCGGATGAACCACGATGACGCACCGGCCTGCGGAGCGTCGGGGGTCGCGCCTAGCGTGGTGCGGGTGAGCAGCACTGCAGCCCCCTACCTCGCCCGGCCGATCGTCTCGACCCAGTGGCTGGCCGACCAGCTCGGCCGCGAGCACCTCGTCGTGGTCGACGCGAGCGTGCTGCTGGTGACCGGCTTCGACGGCCGGCCCGGCTACCTCGGCGGCGACGAGCAGTACCTCCTCGAGGGCCACGTGCCCGGTGCGGTGTTCGGCGACCTGCTCGCGCAGCTCTCGGATCCGGAGGCGGCCCTCCCCTTCACCCGGCTCGACCCCGAGCGCTTCGCCGCGGCGACGGCCGCCCTCGGTATCGACGACGACTCGGTGGTCGTCGTCTACGACTCCGCGGTCGGCCAGTGGGCGTCGCGCCTGTGGTGGCTCCTGCGCGCCGCCGGGCACGACGCGGTCGCGGTGCTCGACGGCGGACTCAGCGCCTGGCGGCGGGAGGAGCGCCCGATCGAGACCGGTCACGTCGAGCCGCGGACCGCCGCGGGCATCACCGTGCGCCCCGAGCGCCCGCTCTGGATCGACAAGGCCGGCGTCGAGCGCGTCGTCCGCGGCGAGGAGCCGGGCGCCCTGGTCTGCGCCGTGCCGCCGAGGGAGTTCACCGGCGAGCAGGGGCGCCGGCCGCGCCTCGGCCACCTCCCCGGCTCGGTCAGCGTCCCGGCCGTGCGGCTGGTCGACCGCGAGGACAACACGCTCCTCCCGCCGGAGCGGCTGCGGGCGCTCTTCGGCGAGACGCTCCGGGCCGAGCGCATCGTCCTCTACTGCGCGGGCGGGATCGCCGCGACGGCCGACGCGCTCGCGCTCGCCGTCCTCGGTGTCGACACCGCGGTCGTCTACGACGGCTCGCTCCACGAGTGGGCCGCCGATCCCGACGCCCCGCTCGTCGTCACGGCCGCGTGAGCAGCTCCTCCGGGAGCTCGGTCGTCGGCAGCGCGCAGACGAAGGCCTCGCAGGAGTAGGCCGTCGGCAGACCGTCGCGCGACGTCCGGCCCTCGAAGAGCTCGAAGCCCACGCGGGCCCACTCGGCCGCCGCGTCGTCGCTCACCACCGCGAGCACGCCCAGCCCGGTCTCCCGGGCGCCGCGCTGCAGCTGCGCCCGGGAGCCGTCGTCCGGCACGACGACGACCAGCTGCGTGACCGGCTGCGCGAGGCGCCCGGCGAGCGCGAGGATCCCGCCGAACCCCATCGGCTGCCCGAGTGCCCCCGGACCGATGCCCGCGACCACGGCCTCCGCCGCCTCCCGGTAGCGCCGCTCCCCCGTCAGGAGGTACAGCACGTGGGCCGCGTCGGCCGCCGCCGAGAGGCCCGAGGGGTAGGCGCCCTCGGACGGATCCGCCGCCAGCAGCAGCCCGCGCGCGGTGAGCGCCGGGTCCCCACCGCCGGGCAGCGCGAACGGCGGCCAGGACGCGGCCGCGTCCAGCGCCCCGTCGATCAGCGTCCGGGCGACGACCGCGGAGCGGGGCGTCCCCTCGGCGAGCGCCAGCTGCAGCAGCCCGCCGGCGAGCATGCCGAGATCCTCCAGCGCCGGGCGCGCGGCGGAGACGGAGTCGCCGAGCGAGGCGCGGACGCCGACGCGCCCGTCGACGAGGTGCCGCTCCAGGAGGAGATCGGCGGCGTCGCGCGCGGCAGCGATCCAGTCCTCCCGGCCCAGGGCCCGCCCGGCTCGCGCGAGCGCTCCGATCGCCAGCCCGTTCCAGCCGGTGACGACCTTCTCGTCGAGGGCGGGCGGGGTCAGGTCGGAGCGGTCCTCGGCGAGGTAGTAGCCGCCCTCCGAGCGCTGCCCGTCGACGATGCTCTCCGAGTCCTGCGCGCTCGCGAAGCCGCCGCTCGGCCGGCGCAGCGTCGCGAGCAGGAACGACGCGACGCCCTCCGCCACCCCGGCGAGCGCCTCCCGGTCGGTGCCCTCGCGCCCGAGCAGCACCGCCGCCACGTCGAGCAGCTGGGCGTTGTCGTAGAGCATCCGCTCGTAGTGCGGATCGCTCCAGTCCTGGCGGGTGGCGTAGCGGAAGAAGCCGCCGTCGCGATCCCGCAGCGGCGAGCCCGCCAGCGTCAGCAGTGTCCGCTCGGCCAGCTCCGCGCCGTCGTCCCGTGACGCCAGGAACCCGAGCACCGGCGCCACCGGGAACTTCGGCGCCCCGCCGAAACCGCCGTGCACCCGGTCCTCCTCCGCGGCGAGCGCCCCGACGGCCGCCGCGAGCGCCGCGTCGTCCGGGAGCGCGTCTCCCGTGGGCACCACCGACGTCGCCTCCCGCAGCGCGGTGCTGAGCGACCCCGCCGTCGCCTGCACCTCGTCGCGCCGCAGCCGCCACGCCTCCGACACCGCGTCGAGCACGTCCGAGAACGCCGGCACCCCGCCGACGGCCCGCGGCGGGAAGTACGTCCCCGCGTAGAACGTCTCCCCGGCCGGAGTCGTGAACACCGTCAGCGGCCAGCCCAGATTCCGCGTGAACGCACTCGCCGCCGTCAGATAGGCGGTGTCGACGTCCGGATGCTCCTCGCGGTCCACCTTGACCGCCACGAACCCGTCGTTCAGCCGCGCCGCGAGCACCGGATCCGAGAACGACTCCCGCGCCATCACGTGGCACCAGTGGCAGGTCGCGTACCCGATCGACACCAGCACCGGCACGTCCCGGCGCACCGCCTCGGCGAACGCCTCCTCCCCCCACGGCCACCAGTCCACCGGGTTGTCGGCGTGCGAGCGGAGGTACGGACTGACACTGGAGCGGAGTCGTTCGGCCATGCCCTCCACGCTAGACGCGCCGCCCGCCGCCGTCCGGGGCGTTGACAGCCGCCCCCACGCTCGCCCCTCCCCCGGTGGACACCCGCTCCGCGGGTGCCCCCATGCTGATCGAGTAGCCCGCGCAGCGGGCGTATCGAGATCCACCATCGTCAGAAGCCGAGTCTGCAGACCCACCTGCTGACGCCGGCAGGTCTCGATACGCCCCTCTGGGGCTACTCGACCAGCATGACTGCAGCCGCCCCGCTGACGACATCGAGTCTCATCCCGAAGGGATGGACGCCGCCCCTCGCCGCTGTCTCACGCCGAAGGGGTGGACGCGGTGCCTCGTCGCGGCTCCTGGCTCGGGTCTGGCGGGCCCGCCGCAGGCGCGCGGGAAGGAGCCGCGACGAGGCACCGCGTCCACCCCACCCCGCGACGAGGCACCGCCTCCGCCCCAACCCGCACCGAGTGACGCCGACCCGCCCGGAATCGTAGGGTGGCCCGAGCAGGAGAGGCGGGCGGATGCGCACGGAGCAGTCATCGAAGGAGGTCCCCCTCACGCAGTGGAACTGGTTCACGCGGGCGAAGACACCGAGTGAGAGCATCGTGATCGGCATGCTGGTGCTCGCGATCCCCGCCTGGAACCTCGTCGGGGTGTTCGTCGACGGCGTCCAGCTCGGCGTTCGGATCGCCGTCCTCGCCGCACTGACCGTCGTCCTGTTCGGCGTGATGGGCACGCTGATGGCCGTCCGGCACCCGACCCCGTACGCCGACCTGACCGCGCGGACCGTCCGCGTCCGCTCCCGGACGACCCCGTTCGCCGCCTTCACCTCGGCACAGCGACGGCCGACCGTTGGCCGCTCGAAACGCGTCGCGATCGAGCTCCACGCCCCGGCCAGACGATCCTCCTGCAGCTGCGCGACAGCCTAGGACGCCTGACGACCGGCCGGACGCAGGAGGCCGTGCTCGAGCTCCTGCGCGGCAGCAGCATCGAGACGCCCACCTCCCGCGACGACCCGACGGGCCGCTTCGCCGCGGTGAACTTCCCGGCGCACCTCACCCGCGACCAGGCGATCGCCCTGGCGGAGCGCCCCCTGACCGCCCCCGATGTCGGCGCCGGCACGCACTGACCGCGCCGATCCTCCCCCTCGACCCCGTCTCACCCCGAAGGAACGGACGCCTCCCCTCGGCCCCACCCTCGCCCCCGGCGGGGTGGACGTCAGCGCTCGAAGAACCAGCCGGTCGGCCGCTGCGGCCCCGACGACGACCCGCCGCCGCTCGCCCGCCGGCCGAAGACCAGGTACGCGATGCTCCCCGCGAACGGGAGGATCACGATCAGCGCCACCCAGCCGACCTTCGCGACCTTCGACAGCCGCCCGTTCGCCAGCACGCCCCGGATCGCGAGGATCAGCAGGACGATGTTGAGGATCACGAGGAGGGACTGCGTGTTCACACTCGGCTCTCTGCTCGGCCCGCTCGGCGCGGGTGGCCGCCCGCGGGATTCCGCCGGGAGACCTGGGCATCATGTCACGGCGCCGTAGGATGGAGGGCTCATGTCAGACGTCCTCAGCATCCGGTATCCTCCCGAACTCCCCGTCTCGGCGCGCAGGGACGACATCGCCGCCGCCATCCGCGACCACCAGGTCGTCATCGTCGCCGGCGCCACCGGCTCCGGCAAGACGACGCAGCTGCCCAAGATCTGCCTCGAGCTCGGCCGCGAGAGCATCGCGCACACCCAGCCCCGCCGCATCGCCGCCCGCACCATCGCCGAGCGCATCGCGGAGGAGCTCGACGACGAGGTCGGCGGGATCGTCGGCTACCAGGTCCGCTTCACCGACAAGGCGAGCGCGTCGACCCGGATCAAGCTGATGACCGACGGCATCCTGCTCAACGAGATGAACCACGACCGGATGCTCAGCCGGTACGACACGATCATCATCGACGAGGCGCACGAGCGCAGCCTCAACATCGACTTCCTGCTCGGCTACCTGCACCGGCTGCTGCCCCGCCGCCCGGACCTCAAGCTGATCATCACCTCCGCCACGATCGACCCGCAGAGCTTCGCCGAGCACTTCCGCGACGCCGCCGGCGAGCCCGCGCCGATCATCGAGGTCTCCGGCCGCACCTACCCCGTCGAGATCCGCTACCGCCCGCTCGTCGCCGAGGAGCCCGAGGAGGAGGACGACACCGACGTCCCCGACGCCACGAGCGGCAGCCGCGATCTGATGACCGGCATCGCCGACGCGCTGGCCGAGCTGGCCCGCGAGGACCAGGGCGACGTCCTCGTCTTCCTCTCCGGCGAGAACGAGATCCGCGACGCCGAGGACGCCATCCGCGGCCGGAACCTCCCCGGCACCGAGGTCCTCCCCCTCTACGGCCGGCTGTCGGCCGCCGATCAGCACCGCGTCTTCGAGCGCGGGCGCACCCCGGGCGTCCGGCGCCGGGTGGTGCTCGCGACCAACGTCGCCGAGACCAGCCTCACCGTGCCCGGCATCCGCTACGTCATCGACGGCGGCACCGCCCGCATCTCGCGCTACAGCGCCCGCTCGAAGGTGCAGCGCCTGCCGATCGAGGCGATCTCGCAGGCGTCGGCGAACCAGCGCTCCGGTCGCTCCGGCCGCACCAGCGCGGGCATCGCGATCCGGCTCTACTCGGAGGAGGACTTCGAGCGCCGCCCCGAGTTCACCGATCCGGAGATCCTGCGCACCGGCCTCGCCGCCGTCATCCTGCAGATGATCTCGCTCGGCCTCGGCGACATCGCCGGCTTCCCGTTCCTCACCCCGCCCGATTCCCGCGGCATCAAGGACGGCCTCGACCTCCTCACCGAGCTCGGCGCCCTCCGCTCCTCCGCCACCCCCGCCGACTCCCCCTCGCGAGATGCCACTTATGAGGGCGACACGCCGAAGAAACCCGTCACAAGTGGCATCTCGCGGGGGGCCGACACGGCGCCTCAGCTGACCAGGATCGGGCGGGATCTCGCGCGGCTGCCGATCGACCCGCGCTTCGGGCGGATGGTGATCGAGTCGCGCAAGCACGACGTCAGCCGCGAGGTGATGGCGATCGTCGCCGGGCTGACGATCCAGGACGTCCGGGAGCGCCCGCTCGAGCGCCGCGCGCAGGCCGACCAGCAGCACGCCCGCTTCGTCGACCCCACCAGCGACTTCCTGACACTGCTCAACCTCTGGAACTACGTGGAGGAGAAGCAGGCCGAGCTCTCCTCCAGCGCCTTCCGCCGGCTCTGCAAGGCCGAGTACCTCAACTACCTCCGCGTGCGCGAGTGGCAGGACGTCTTCCGCCAGCTGCGCCAGCTGGCCCGGCCGCTGAAGCTCGAGCTCGGCGAGCCGAAGGTCGACCCGGACGGGATCCACCGGAGCCTCCTCGCCGGTCTGCTCTCGCACCTCGGCATCAAGGACACCACCTCGCAGCAGGCGCAGCGCGCGGCGAAGAACCGCGAGCGCCAGAGCGTCCAGTACGTCGGCGCCCGCAACGCGAAGTTCTCGATCTTCCCCGGCAGCGCGCTGGCGAAGAAGCAGCCCGACGCCCTGATGAGCGCCGAGCTGGTCGAGACCAGCAAGCTCTTCGCCCGCTCGAACGCCGCGATCGATCCGGCCTGGGCCGAGGCGATCGCCGGCGACCTGGTGAAACGCCAGTTCAGCGAGCCGCACTGGGAGAAGGCGCAGGGCGCGGCCGTCGCCTACGAGAAGGTCACGCTCTACGGCGTGCCGATCATCGCCCGGCGCCGGGTGCAGTTCTCCCGGATCGACGCCGGGTACGCCCGCGAGCTGTTCATCCGCCATGCCCTCGTGGAGGGCGAGTGGGACGCGCGGCACGCCTTCGACAGGAAGAACCGGGCCCTGCGCGCCGAGCTCGAGCGCCTCGAGGAGCGCACCCGCCGCCGCGACCTGCTCGTCGACGACGAGGCCGTCTTCGACTTCTACGACCGCCGCGTCCCGCGCGACATCACCTCGGTGCGCTCCTTCGACTCCTGGTGGCGCACCGCGCAGCACGACGAGCCCGACCTGCTGACCATGACGCAGGAGACCCTCCTGCCCGAGGACGCGGAGCAGATCGACGAGACCGCGTTCCCGACCCAGTGGCGCCAGGCCGACCAGCGCTTCCGGCTCTCCTACCGGTTCGAGCCGGGCACCGAGGAGGACGGCGTCACCGTGCACGTGCCGCTCGCGCTGCTGCCGCGCGTCACGCCGCTCGGCTTCGACTGGCTGGTGCCGGGGCTCCGCGCCGAGCTCGTCACCGCGATGATCAAGGCGCTGCCCAAGCACCTGCGCCGGAACGTCGTCCCGGCGAACGACTGGGCGCGCAAGCTCACCGCCGCGCTCCCGCAGGACGTGCCGAACCCGCCGACGGAGTCGTTCGCCGCGACCCTCGCCGGGGCGATCCGCCGCGAGGCCGGCGTCGTGATCGACGCCTCCGACTTCGACCTCGAGCGCATCCCCGCGCACCTCCGGGTCACCTTCGCGATCGCCGACGAGCGCGGCCGCACCGTCGCCGCCGGCAAGGAGCTCGCGCCGCTGGCCGAGCGCCTGCGCGGCCGGGTCCGCGACGAGGTCGCCCGGGTGGTCGAGGCGCGCGTGCCCGACGCCCTCGAGCGCCGCGGCATCAGGACGTGGGACATGGCGGAGCTCCCCCGTGTCACCGACACCCGCCAGGGCGGCAACACGATCCGCGCCTACCCGGCGCTGATCGACGACGGCGACTCCGTCTCGATCCGCCTGCTCGCGACCGCGGAGGACCAGGCGCGCGAGCACCCGCGCGGCGTCCGCCGCCTGCTGCTGCTCGCGACACCCAGCCCGGTCGCCTACGTGCAGCAGTACCTGACCGCCAACGAGAAGCTCGTGCTCGCGCAGAGCCCGTACCAGAACACGACGGCGCTGTTCGGCGACTGCCTGCTCGCCTGCGTCGACGCGGTGCTCTGGCGGATGAAGCCGGACGGCATGCTCTTCCTCCGCGCCGAGTTCGACGCGGTGCGCGACCGGGTGTCGGGCAGCGTGATGGACTCGATGTTCGAGACCGTGAAGACGGTCACCACGATCCTCACGACGGCGCGCGGCGTCGAGAAGGCGCTCAAGGCGTCCACGAGCATGGCGCTGCTCCCCGCGCTGACCGACGCCCGCGAGCAGCTGACCGGGCTCGTGCACCCCGGCTTCGTCTCCGCGACGGGACTCGAGCGGCTCCGGCACCTGCCGCGCTACCTCGCCGGCATCACCGAGCGCTTCGGCAAGATCGGCGAGAACGTCGGCCGCGACCGGGTCTGGCTGAACGAGGTGCAGGCGGCGCAGGAGCTCTACCGCTCCGCGGGCGGCACGATCCCGCTGCCGCCGCACGCTCCGGAGCGTCTCGTGCGCGCCCGCTGGCTGATCGAGGAGCTGCGGATCAGCTTCTTCGCGCAGAGCCTGGGCACCGTCGAGAGCGTCTCCCTGCAGCGGATCCGGAAGGTCCTCGCGGGCTGACCGGGGCCGCCGGCGGCCGGTTCGGCGGACGACGCCGGCGGGCCGCCGCGGGCCGCTAGTGTCGTCCGGTGGGCAGCTACACCGAACTCCTGAGAACTCCCGGCGTGGGTCGCATCATCGCGGCCCAGCTCACCGCGCGCTTCCCGTTCGGGATGCTCTCGCTCGCGTTCCTCCTGCACGTCGAGCGCGTGCACGACTCCTACGCCGCGGCCGGCCTGGTGCTCGGCTCGATGTCGATCGGCCAGGCGATCGCCGGCCCGCTGACCAGCCGCCTGATGGGCCGGCTCGGGATGCGGCGGGTGCTCACCGCCACCCTCGTCGTCTGCGCGGCCGCGATCATCGCGATGGCGCTGCTGCCGCTGGAGATCTGGCAGTTCGTCGTCATCGGCTTCGTCGCGGGCCTCAGCATGCCGCCCGTGCAGCCGGCGGTCCGGACGATCTACCCGAAGATGGTGCCCAGCTCGCAGCTGACCCCGCTGTTCTCCCTCGACGCCTCGGCGCAGGAGATCATCTGGGTGCTCGGCCCGGTGCTGACGACGTTCGTCTCGATCCAGATCTCGACCGTCGCGGGCATCCTGACCGCCGCGTTCTTCCTCGTCGGCGGCGGCATCTGGTTCATCGCCTCACCCGAGGTCGGCAGGGTGCGCATCCCGCGCTCGCGTCGGAAGCTCGGCGTCGTGCTGACCAAGCCGCCGGTGCTGCTCGCGACCGTCGTCGGCTTCCTGCTGGTCGGCGCCTGCGCCGCGGTCGAGGCCGGCGTCGTGGCGGTCTTCGGCGAGGGCGGCGTGGAGTCGGGCGTCGTCCTGGCGGTCTTCGCGGCGGGCTCGCTCGTCGGCGGCCTCACCCTCGGCCACATCCCGATCAGCCGCTGGGCGACCGCGCGGCGGATGCTGATCGTCACCGTCGGCATGGGCCTCGCGGCGTTCTCGACCGATTTCTGGTGGCTCTCGATCACGCTGTTCCTGGCCGGCGTCGGCATCGCACCGGCCCTGGCCGCGCTCTTCACGATCACGGCCGCGAGCGTGAAGTTCTCGGACACGGCCGAGGCCTACGGCTGGGTCGGCACCGGGCAGCTGATCGGCGCGGCGCTCGGCTCGGCGATCGCGGGCGTGCAGATCGACCGATCCGGCCCGACGGCCGCGATCGTGGTCGCCGCGGTGTTCGCCTTCGTCGGCTTCGTCGTCCCGGCGCTCGGCCGCCGCTTCCACCCGGACCTCCGCGGCCGCGACGCGAGCCCGCTGCCGGACACCGAGCCGGTGGAGCTGCCGACCTGAGTCGGCTTCCCCGACGTCGCTCTCGCGGAGGCGTCTCCCACTCGGCTCGGACCCCGCTCCCTTGAGGCTCCCAGGCGCGCCCCCCTAGGGTGGGGCTCGCACGGGACGGAGGGGCTGCCGATGGCACTGCGCGACGACGCGGAGGAACTCGTCCGCCAGCATCAGCGCGAGGCGGAGGAGGCGCACGTCCTCGACCCCTGGGCCGACCCCGAGACGCCCGAATGGGCGGGCGAGCTCGCCGCGGCGCTCTGGCAGGGCTCGTTCCGCCCCAGCCCCGTCTACTACCGCGCGGAGGACCCCTCGCACGCCTGGCGCGGACCGCATCCGATCCGGGTGCACCACCTCGGCTTCGGCTGGCAGATCACGGCCCGGCGCCTGCGGGCCGGCGCGATCGTGCCGAGCACCGTCGTCCTGCTCGAGACCGGCACGCTCTGGCTCGGTCTCGGGCCCGCTCGCCGACCGGGCCGCGGACTGCGCGCCCTCGGCGAGCAGGGCCTCGTCGACGGCCTCCAGCCCGGACACGACGACTACTTCGCCGTCCGCCGCTTCGTGCACACCAGCCAGGCCGCGCGCGACGACCGACGCCTCCTCTTCGGCGTCGCCGGCCTCGCCGCCCTGATCGAGGACACCGTCCGCGTCGGCCCGCACGGCGAGCTGCACTGGCACCTCTGACCCCTCCCGCGAGATGCCACTTGTGACCGGCTTTCGCGGCGTGTCGTGCGCACAAGTGGCATCTCGCGGAGGGGGAAGAATGGGGGGATGAGCGTTCCCCTTCTCCCCCTCAACGACGGGCGGGCGATCCCGCAGGTCGGGCTCGGCGTCTACAAGATCGGCGACGACGAGGCGGCCCGCACGGTCGCCACGGCGCTGGAGGCCGGCTACCGGCACGTCGACACGGCGACCCTCTACGGCAACGAGCGCGGCGTCGGCGAGGGGATCCGCGCCAGCGGCCTCCCCCGGGAGCAGGTCTTCGTCACCACCAAGGTCTGGAACGACGACCACGGCTTCGACGAGACGCTCGAGGCCTTCGACCGCAGCCTCGAGCACCGACTACGTCGACCTCTACCTCGTGCACTGGCCGATCCCCTCGCGCGACCGCTACGTCGACACCTACCGCGCGCTGGAGCGGATCCGCCAGGAGGGCAGGGCGCGCTCGATCGGCGTGTCCAACTTCGCGATCGAGCACCTCGAGCGGCTGCTCGGCGAGACCGAGGTCGTGCCCGCGATCAACCAGGTCGAGCTGCACCCGCGGCTCCCTCAGGACGAGCTGCGCGCCTTCGACGCCGCGCACGGCATCGTGACCCAGGCCTGGTCGCCGCTGGCCCGCGGCCGCCTGCTCGACGAGCCCGTGCTCGCCTCGATCGCCGCGAAGCACGGCGTCTCGCCCGCGCAGGTCGTGCTGCGCTGGCACGTGCAGCTCGGAGTCGTCGTGATCCCGAAGTCGGTGACGCCCGCGCGGATCCGGGATAACCTCGACGTGTTCGGCTTCGCCCTCGACGAAGAGGATCTGGCAGGAATCAGTGCCCTCGCGACCGGCGAGCGCACCGGCCGCGACCCGAGCCTCGACTGACGCGCCCTAGCCTGGCGGCATGACGACGCGAGCCCCGGAGACGAGAACCGCCCTCCTCCTGCACGGACTCGGCGGGGCGTCCGGCACCTGGTGGCGGGTCGCCGAGGCGCTGACCGGTGCCGGCTGGAGCGTGACGGCACCGGATCTGCGCGGGCACGGTGCGGGCGCCCGCGGCGGGTCGTCCCGGCACGACGACTACGCCGACGACGTGCTCGCCCTGCGAGCTCCGTCCGGCACCTGGGACCTGGTGGTCGGCCACTCCCTCGGCGGAGCGGTGGCGGTGCGGGCGGCGGCGCGCGACACCGGCTGGGCCGCCCGGCTGGTGCTGCTCGACCCGGTGCTGCAGCTGCCGGCCGAGTCGCGGGCGGAGGTGCGCGCGGAGGAGCTCGCCGCCCTCACCGTCACCGCAGACGAGCTCGCCGCCGCCGAGCCGCACTGGGACGAGCGCGACCGCGCGGAGAAGCTCCGCGCCGCGCACGCCGCCGATCCGGCCGCCGTCGCAGCGACCGTCGACGACAACGACCCCTGGGACCTGCTCGCGGACGTCCCGACCCTGCGGGCGCCGGCGTTCGTGCTCGCGGGCGACCCGCAGGTGTTCACGTTCTTCCCGCCGTCCCTCGCCGCACAGGTCCTCCGCGCGAACCCGCGCATCCGCTACGCGGTGGTCGCCGGAGCCGGCCACAGCCCGCACCGCGACCGGCCTGCGGAGACGATCGCGATGCTCCGCGAGTGGGCCGAGAGCGACGCGACGGCCTGAGACGCGCTCCGGCCGCGGCCGGCCGCCTGTGTTTCCACCGGGTGACAAGTGCCGCGAAGGGGTGTCATTCGCGCGCGACCTGTGAATACGCTCGCAGAGGGCACCGCCGCTTCTCAGCACAGCGAGGGCGACGGAGACCGTCGGTCCGACGGCCGCCGCCCTCGACGAAAGGGACCACCTGTGGCTACCACCACTGAAGACACCTCCGGCGCACGACGTCGGCGTCCGCTGCTCGGCTCGGCCGCGATGATCGGCGCCGGCGCGCTGGTCGCCGGCTTCGCCTTCGCTCCGGCGGCGAACGCCGTCGAGCCCGTCGACTTCGCCGATGCGGTGACCGTCGACGGCATCATGAACCACCTCGAGGCCTTCCAGGCGATCGCGGACGCCAACGACGGCAACCGCGCGATCGGCACCGAGGGCTACGAGCAGAGCGGCCAGTACGTCGAGGCCGTGCTGAAGGCCGCCGGCTACACCACCGAGCGCCAGGACTTCACCACCACCACCCAGACGATCGACGAGTTCTCGCTGACCACGACCCCCGCGGTCGAGGGCATCCCGATGTCGTTCACCCCCTCCACCCCCGAGGGCGGCGTCACGGGCGAGCTGATCCAGCCGGTCGACCCGCTGGGCTGCGACGCGGACGCCTGGGCCGGGCTCGACGCGACCGGCAAGGTCGCCCTGGTCAGCCGCGGCACCTGCAGCTTCTCGGAGAAGTCGGCCGCCGCCGGCGCCGCCGGGGCGTCGGCCGTGATCATCTACAACAACGCTCCCGGTGAGGCGCTCAACGGCACGCTCGGCGCGCCCGACGACAGCTACATCCCGTCGGTCGGTGTGACGCTCGAGGAGGGCCAGTCGCTGATCGCGGCGCTGCCCAGCACGGCGACGCTGGTGATCGAGCAGACGACCACCGACACCGACACCTTCAACATCATCACCGAGACGCCCGGCGGCGACCACGACAACGTGGTCATGCTCGGCGCGCACCTCGACGGCGTGCCCGAGGGCCCCGGCATCAACGACAACGGCTCGGGATCGGCCACGCTCCTCGAGACCGCCGTCCAGCTCGCGGACGCGGGCGAGACCACCAACGCCGTGCGCTTCGCCTGGTGGGGCGCCGAGGAGGTCGGGCTCGTCGGCTCGTACACCTACGTCGACTCGCTCTCGGAGGAGGAGGCCGGCGACATCGCGACCTACCTGAACTTCGACATGGTCGCCTCGCCGAACTACGTCGTCTCGGTCTACGACGCGAACGAGTCCACCTACGAGGCCCCGGTCGAGGTGCCCGCGGGCTCCATCGCCACCGAGAAGGCGTTCACGGACTACTTCGACTCGATCGACCAGCCGTGGATCGACACCGCGTTCGACGGCCGCAGCGACTACGACGGCTTCATCTCCGCCGGCATCCCGGCCTCGGGCCTGTTCACCGGAGCGGACGACATCAAGACCGAGGAGGAGGCCGCGCTCTTCGGCGGCACCGTCGGCATCGCGCACGACCCGAACTACCACTCGGCCGGCGACGACCTGGCGAACATCAACCAGGAAGCGCTCGGCATCACCTCGAAGGCGATCGCCTTCGTGACCGCCTCGTTCGCCGAGGACACCTCCGCGATCGACGCCGAGAAGGACCCGACCACGCCGGAGCCGGAGCCCACCACCCCGCCGTTCGTGCTCCCCACCAAGGAGCAGGTCCTCGGGCTGATCGCCGCCGGCCTCTCGCCGCGCGAGATCGCGGCCGAGCTCGGCATCACCGAGGCGATCGCGCGTCCCTACGTGCAGCAGATCATCGACCGCTACGGCATCACCGACCGGGCGAGCGCTGAGCGCCTGATCCGCGAGTACCTCGCCGACCGCGGCGTGCTCATCGGCGCGTAGCCACCGCACCACCCGAGGCGTCCCGCTCCGGTCGACGCGTCCCGCTCCGGCAGGACGCCTCGACGGGGGCGGGACGCCTCGCCCGTTCGCGGCGGGCCGCCGCCGACCCGGACCGCTCGCACTGAACGACGGATGTCGTTGATAGCCTCGCGAGCGATGGAGCCTTCCTGGATCGTCGTCGTGGCCGCGGGCGAGCGGACCGGCGAGCCCGCCGTCCGGCCGCGGCGCGTGTTCGCCGGCGTGATCGCCGTCGCCCTGCTCCTGATCCTCGGCATCAGCGCCCTCGACGTCCAGGCTGCGCGGACGCTCGCGGAGTCCGAGGCCGTCGCCGACGCCTCCGACACCGCCGATCTCCTCGCGGAGGTGATCGTCGAGCCGGCTCTCGCGGACGCCGTGCTCACCGGCGACCCGGCGGCGCTGGAGCTCGTCGACCGCGAGGTCCGGGCGCACGTGCTCGACGACTCCCTGGTGCGCGTGAAGCTCTGGGACCGCTCGGGCCGCATCCTCTACTCCGACGACCGGCGCCTGGAGGGACGGACCTTCACCCTGGACGAGGACGATCTCGAGGCCTTCGCCGACGTCGCGGTGCACGCCGAGGTCTCCGACCTGCGGGCCCCGGAGAACGTGTACGAGCGCGACAGCGGACGCCTCCTCGAGGCCTACCGGACCGTGCGGACGCCGTCGGGGACTCCGCTCCTGTTCGAGAGCTACTTCCGCTACGACGAGGTCGTCGAGCGCAGCGGCGAGCTCTGGCGCAGCTTCGCCGTCATCTCGATCGCGAGCACGGTGCTGCTGGTGCTCGTGCTGCTGCCGGTGCTCGCGCGCCTGCTCGCGCTGATCGGGCGGTCGCGGCGGAGTCGCGAGGCACTGCTGCAGCGCGCCCTCGACGCCTCGGCGGACGAGCGCCGGCGGATCGCGGCGACCGTCCACGACGGTGCCGTGCAGGACCTCGTCGCCGCCTCCTTCGCCGTGCACGGGCGGGCGGAGCGAGCCGAGGCGGACGGCGATCCCGCCCTCGCCGCGGATCTCCGCGAGGTCGCCGCGACCGTCCGCACCGGCCTCGGCGGTCTGCGGTCGCTGCTCGTCGACATCTACCCGCCGAGCCTCGCCGACGCGGGGCTCGCGGCAGCTCTGGAGGATCTCGCCGTCACGACCCGGGCGCGCGGACTGGACGTGGTGGTCGAGGCGCCGCCGCGCACCGGCCTGACCGCGGACGACGAGCGGCTCCTCTACCGGGTCGCGCACGAGGCGCTGACGAACGCGGTCAAGCACTCCGGCGCGCGGAGCGTCCTCGTCCGGCTGCGGCGCGCAGGCGATCGCACGGGCCGCTCGGTCGCGCTCGACGTCGTCGACGACGGGTGCGGCTTCGACGCGGCGACGGCGCTCGCGCATCCGGAAGCGGGACACCTCGGGCTGAGCATTCTGCGCGATCTCGCCCGCGAGCGCGGCGCCGAGCTGCGCCTCCTGACCGCTCCAGGCCGGGGGACGCACTGGCGACTGGAGCCGGCGCCGTGATCCGCGTCCTGATCGTCGACGATCATCCGCTCGTCCGCGCGGGCCTCGCCGCGCTGATCTCGAGCGCGCCGGACCTGCTGCTCGTCGGGCAGGCGGGCAGCGGCGAGGAGGCGCTCGGATCGGCGGCGGAGTCCGCGCCCGACGTCGTCCTGATGGACCTGTCGATGCCGGGCATGGACGGCATCGAGGCGACCGCGCGGATGCTCGCCCTGCACCCGGCGATCCGCGTCGTGGTCCTGACCTCGTTCGACGACCGGGGCCGCGTCCTCGCCGCGCTGCGGGCGGGTGCCCAGGGGTACCAGCTCAAGGACGCCGACCCCGCCGTGGTGCTCGACGCGGTCCGCTCGGCGGCGGCGGGGCACGCCCCGCTGGATCCTCGGGCGGCCCGGGCTCTGCTGCCGGGCGGCGCCGGTGCCGCCCTGCCCGCGCTCAGCACTCGCGAGGAGCAGGTGCTGCGGCTGATCGCCTCCGGCCGAGCGAACAAGGAGATCGCGCGAGAGCTCGGGATCGCGGAGCGGACGGTCAAGGTGCACGTCGGGCACGCCTTCACGCGCATCGGCGTGCGCGATCGCACGAGCGCCGCGCTGTGGGTGCGCGACCACCTGCCCGGGTACTAGTACCAAGGTCCGATTGCCGCGCGGCGCGGCGCGGGCGAGGGTTGCCTCCTACCCGCACCGGCCCAGCGCCGGTCGACAGGAAGGCCACGATGTCCCCCCTCAGCAGAACCGCCCGCACTGCGGCGATCGCCGCGATCGCACTGCTCCTCACCGGCCTCGCGGCCTCGCCCGCGCAGGCCAAGACCTCGTCCGTCGGAGGCGACTACTCCGTCACCGTGAACGGCACCACCTACGACCCGGCCGCCGGCAAGGACGTGAAGCTCAAGGACGTCGCCGTCTCCGGGACCATCGCCGTGCGCGGCGTCAACAACCGCTTCGACCTCCGCGTGTCGACGCTGGGCGTCTACGACTACACGCTCACCGGCGCCCCCGACACGCAGCGGATGGTCACCTCGCCGACGGTGGTCTTCGCGTCCAAGGTGCCGACGCTCACCGCGGCGCAGCTCGCGGGCGCGCGGCTCGACTCGCTGGAGGTGAAGGACGACACCCTGGTGGTGATCCTCCGGACCGCGGCCGGCAAGCTCAAGGTGCAGGCGAAGGACGGCGCGCAGGGCGGCATCTTCCAGATGGAGCCCGAGTTCGCCGGGAACGTCGAGCTCGTGCACACACTCGGCCCCGGGCTGTTCTACTTCGTCAACAGCTTCACCGGCAAGATCAACTTCGGCATCGGAGTCGACGCAGTGACCCCGGCCCAGAGCGCGACGGGCTACCACTCGATGCTGCTCGGCAAGGACAGCCCGCAGGTCGCCACGAAGACCTTCCAGAGCGGCACGGTCACGAAGTGGACCGTCGCCTCGGGTGGCCGCCTCGGCGGGGTGCTCGGCGAGGACGCCGTCGAGCTCTCGCAGGGAGCGACCAACTGCACGAGCCAGTGCCAGGCGCAGAACCGCATCAACGGCTCGCTGCCCGTTCCGCCGGACCCCGTGAACCCGACCCCGATCGGCTGAGCCGACCCGGACGCCCGAGGCGTCCCGTCCCCGTCGAGGAGTCCCGCTGCTGCTGGACGCCTCGACGGGAACGGGACGCCTCACGCGTTCCCTGCGTCCGCTTCCGAGCGATCGGGCCCGCGTCAGGGACGGCGGGCGCGGGCGAAGGCCTCCTCGACGTCCTCGTCCGGGTCGGCGAGGAGGCGGAGGGTCGCGAGGGCGTGGAAGCGGCGGGGGTCCTCCTCCGAGCGCGCGGCGGCCTCGAGGACGGGGGCCGCGGCGTCGCCGAGCATCAGCAGCGCGCGGGTGAGGGCGCGCTGGTCCGGGCGGTCGCGCTCGCCGAGGTGCTCCGCGAGCTGCCGGGCCAGCGCGGGCCTCTCGGAGTCCGAGGCGAGCCGGGCGGCGGTGCGCCAGGCCGCGTGCGCGACCGCGGGATGCTCGTCGTGCAGCAGCGCGGGCGTGATCGCCGGGAACGCGCGCGGATCGCCGACCTTCGACAGCGTGTGCAGCGCCTGGCTGCGGGCCTGCGGCGTCTTGGACTCGAGCTCGGGCAGCAGCAGGTCGACGGTGACCGCCGGATCGTGGCGGGTGAGCGCCCAGGTCAGCATCTCGCGCACACCGAAGTCGGGCTCGACGGCGCAGCGCTCCACCAGCACCGCGGCGTACTCCTCGGCGGGCCGCGTGCCGGCCGTCATCGCCGCCTGCAGCCGGGACGACGCGTCGGGGGCAGTCAGGGCGGCGCGGAGCCTGTCGGCGGGCCGGTTCTCGTCAGTCATCGCCATCCATTCGACACCCGCCGCCCGAAAGGACGTCGAGTGCCGCCCTCCGTCCCCTGCCGCGAGATGCCACTTGTGACCCGATTCCTCGGCGTGTCGCGTGCACAAGTGGCATCTCGCGGGAGGGGCGGGGCTTCCCGCCGCGGTGGCGCACGGTGTTCACTGGGGCCATGCGAGCCATCTGGAAGGGCGCGATCACCTTCGGCCTGGTCAACGTGCCGGTGAAGATCTACAGCGCGACCGAGGACCACGACGTCCCCCTGCACCAGGTGCACGACAAGGACGGCGGCCGGATCCGCTACGCCCGCAAGTGCGAGATCTGCGGCGAGGTCGTCACCTTCGACCACATCGACAAGGCCTACGACGACGGCGAGCGCACGGTCGTGCTCACCAAGGACGAGCTGAAGGCGCTGCCGGAGGAGCGCGACCGCGAGATCGACGTCGTGCAGTTCGTGCCGAGCGAGCAGGTCGACCCGATCATGTTCGACCGCGCCTACATCCTCGAGCCGGACTCCTCCTCCCCCAAGGCCTACGTGCTGCTGCGCCGCACCCTCGAGGAGACCGACCGCACCGCGATCGTCGAGTTCGCCCTGCGGCAGAAGACCCGGCTGGCGGCGCTGCGCGTGCGCGGCAAGCTGCTGATGCTGCAGACGCTGCTCTGGGCCGACGAGGTGCGCGAGGTCGAGTTCCCGTCGCTCGAGGGCACCACCCGGATCGCCGCCCGCGAGCTGGAGATGTCCTCGCACCTGGTCGACTCCTACTCGGAGGACTTCGACGCGTCGAAGTTCCAGGACTCCTACCAGGCCGAGCTGCGCACCCTCATCGACGCGAAGATCGAGCAGGGCGACGCCCTCGACACCTCCGCCACCTTCGGCGAGAAGCCCGAGGAGGAGGGCGGCGGCGAGGTGCTCGACCTGATGGAGGCGCTGAAGCGCTCGGTGGAGCGCAGCCGCGGCGCGAAGGCGGGGGCGTCCGCGGACTCCGAGGAGAAGGCGCCGGCGAAGAAGCGGGCGACGAGGAAGAAGGCGGACGAGGACGCCTCCGCCGACGAGGGCTCGGCGCCGAAGAAGACCGCCGCCAAGAAGGCGCCGGCGAAGAAGAGCGCCGCGAAGACCGACGACGAGAAGGCCGCTCCGAAGAAGATCACCCCGAAGAAGAAGCCCGCCGCGAAGAAGGCGGCTTCGACGGCCGAAGCTGAGGAGGAGAAGGCGGCGTCCTGAGCCCGAGCGGCCCGGAGGATCGGCTCAGGCGAGCTCGTCCACGTCGTCGAGGTCGACCGCGACCGAGCTGACCAGCGCGAGCAGCGCCTCCGCATAGGCGTTCTCGGCGATCTCGTCCTCGAAGTCGCGCTGCTCGCCGGCGAGCTCGACGGTCACGGCGAAGCGCACCGGCCCGCCGTCCGCGACGCGGCGCAGCGAGCGGAACGTGCCGCGCAGCAGCTCGCGCAGCTGGTCCTCGCGCGGCAGCCAGAGCGAGTCGTCGAGCGCGACGGAGTCGAGCGCCCACTCGGTCGTGCCGTTGAAGCCGAGGACGGTGCCCGTCTCGTACTCGTGCGGCTCGATGGTCATGTCGCTCACGGTGAAGACGTCGCCGTCGAACCCCTCGCGCTCGATGCGGAAGCGGTCGCCGGTGACCGGTGCCCAGCGCAGTCCCGCGGTGCGCAGCGCCCTGGCCAGTTCGAAGGAGATCATCCCCCGATCATGGCGCGCGTTCCCGGACGGAGGCCGCGAAGACGGGACCGCGGCCCCGATGTCGGTGGGTGAGTTTACGTTCATGAAACGTCCGGTTCACAGGCCGGGCACCCGCACTGCATAGCGTGGCTCACTGTGCCCCTTTCAGGGGCGAGGGTCGCCGTCGACGTGCGGTGACGCACCACCGCTCCCCGGAGCGGCGATCGAGAGGACCACCATGCCCGACTCCCCCGAACTCCCCGCGCAGAGGCCCCGCGCCCGCGCTCCCCGGAGAGGCCTCGCACTCGCGGCCCTCGCCGGCCTGGCCCTCGTCGCCTCGCCGCTGGTCGCTGCGCCCGCCACCGCCGCTCCGAGCGGGGACGAGCTGGTCATCAGCGAGGTCTTCGCCCGCGGCGGCTCGGCCGGCGCGACCTACAGCAACCGCTTCGTCGAGCTCTACAACCCGACCGGCGCCGACGTCGCGCTCTCGGGCCTCTCGCTGCAGTACCGCTCGGCCACCGGCACGGCGAACCCGACGACGACCGTCGCGCTCACCGGCACCGTCCCCGCCGAGGGCCACTTCCTGATCGCCGGCGCGAGCAACGGCACCAACGGCGCGCCGCTCCCCGCCGCCGACCAGACCGCGAACGGCCTCAACATCGCGGCCGCGGGCGGCACGCTCTTCCTGGTCGAGGGCACCGCGACCCTCGTCGCCCCGCCGACCGGCACCGCCGAGCAGCCCGAGGCGGTCCTCGACCTCCTCGGCTACGGCACCTCCAACACCTTCGAGTCGGCGGCCGCCACGGCGCCGACGCTGACCGAGTCGATCGCCCGCGCCGACTCCGCGACCGGCGACACCGACTCCAACGCCGCCGACTTCACCGTCGGCGCGATGACCCCCGAGGCCGCCGGCGGCAGCACCCCGGAGCCGACGCCCGCGCCGACCGGGACGCCGACCCCCACCGCGACCCCGACCGCCCCGCCGACCACTCCGCCCACCACCGCGCCGACCGTCTCGATCGCCGAGATCCAGGGCACCGGAGCCGCGTCCCCGCTCGTCGGGCAGACCGTCACCACCACCGGCGTCGTCACCGCGCGCTACCCCACCGGCGGCTACAGCGGCTACGTGATCCAGACCGCCGGCACCGGCGCGCAGACCACCGGCCGCACCGCCTCCGACGCCGTCTTCGTCTACTCCTCCGCCTCGGTCGGCGCGGTCGCGATCGGCGACAACCTGCGCATCACCGGCGCCGTCAGCGAGTTCAACGGCCTCACCGAGCTCACCCCGACCTCGGCCGCGACCGTCGAGAAGCTCGGCACCCCGGCCGTCGCGCCGATCCCGGCCGCCGTCGGCCTCCCCCGCACCGTCGAGGAGCGCGAGACGCTCGAGAGCATGCTGATCGCCCCGCAGGGCGCGTTCACCGTGACCGACACCTTCGACCTCAACAGCTTCGGCTCCGTCGGCCTCGCCGCCGGCGACTCGCCGCTGCTGACCCCGACCGAGGTCGCCCGTCCCGGAACGCCCGAGCTGGCCGCGGTCGTCGCCGACAACGCCGCGCGCGCGATCGTCCTCGACGACGGCGCCTCGATCAACTTCCTCGGCGCCGCCGCGAACAAGGCGATCCCGCTGCCCTACCTCACCCCGACCGAGCCGATCCGCGTGGGAGCCCCGGCGACCTTCACGACCCCGGTCGTGCTCGACTACCGCAACGGCGGCTGGTCCTTCCAGCCGACGACGCAGCTGACCGTCGAGAACGCCGCGACCGTCCAGCCCGCGACCTTCGCGAACACCCGCGAGGCGGCCCCCGAGGCCGTCGGCGGCGACCTCTCGATCGCGTCCTTCAACGTGCTGAACTACTTCTCCACCACGGGTGACTCGATCACCGGCTGCACCTTCTACACCGACCGCGACGGCGACCCCGTCACGGTCAACAGCGGCTGCGACGCCCGCGGCGCCGCGAACGCGGACGACCTCGAGCGCCAGCAGGCCAAGATCGTCACCGCGATCAACAGCCTCGGCGCCGGCGTCGTCTCCCTCGAGGAGATCGAGAACTCGGCCAAGTTCGGCAAGCCGCGCGACGAGGCCCTCGCCACGCTGACCGCCGCGCTGAACACCGCCGCCGGCTCGGAGCTGTGGGCGTACGTGCCCTCGCCCGCCGCCCTCCCCGCGCTCGCGGACGAGGACGTCATCCGCACCGCGTTCATCTACAAGAAGGCCGTCATCGAGCCGGTAGGCGAGTCCGTCATCCTGAACGACGGCGCCGCCTTCTCCAACGCCCGCAAGCCCCTCGCCCAGGAGTTCCGCCTGATCGGCGACAGCGCCAGCGAGTTCGTCGCGATCGTGAACCACTTCAAGTCGAAGGGCTCCGGCTCCGGAGTCGACGCGGACCAGGGCGACGGCCAGGGCGCCTCGAACGCCTCCCGCGTCAACCAGGCCACCGCGCTCGTCGCGTTCGCCGACCGCCTGAAGACCGAGAAGGCGACGGACCTCGTCTACCTGCTCGGCGACTTCAACGCCTACTCGCAGGAGGACCCGATCCAGGTCCTGCGCGACGCGGGCTACATCGACCAGGGCGCGAAGGACGGGAAGTACTCCTACTCCTTCGACGGCGCGGTCGGCTCGCTCGACCACGTCTTCGCCTCCCCGGCGGCCGACGCGACCGTGACCGGTGTCGACACCTGGAACATCAACAGCGGGGAGTCGGTGGCGCTGGAGTACAGCCGCTACGACTACAACGCGACGATCTTCTACGACACCTCGGCCTACCGCTCGAGCGACCACGACCCGGTCGTCGTCGGCCTGGACCTGCCCGAGACCGCGCCGGCGACCGTGATCGACGTCGCGACCAGCGCGAAGACCACGCGCCTCGCCGTGCTCCGCACGCTGACGGTCACGGCCGTCAACAACGGCCCGGAGGCGGTCGCGATCGAGATCTCGACGCCCTACGGCACGCGGACGAAGAGCTCGGTGAAGCCCGGCCAGTCGTTCACGACCTCCTACCTCACGGTGCTCCGCCCGATCAAGGCCGGCACCGCGACGATCGAGGTCACCGCGAAGGACGGCACGGAGCGGACGTACCAGCAGGCGTACCGCGCCCGCTAGAGCACCGCGCACGACCGACCGCCGGGGCGGGCCCGCTGAGAAGCGGGCCCGCCCTCGTCGCGCCACCCCTGACGCCCCGCGGTCCCGGCTCCTAGAGTGCGGAGCATGCCCGAGGGAGACAGCGTCCACCGTCTCGCCGCCCGTCTGAGGCGGGCGGCGGACGGCCGGACCGTGGCGGACGGCGAGCTGCGCTCGGGCGACGCCGCCGGCAGCTCGCTCGAGGGCCTGCGGATCCTCGAGCACGACACCCACGGCAAGCACCTGCTCACCCGCTTCTCCGGTGACCTGACCCTGCACACGCACCTGCGGATGCAGGGCTCGTGGACGGTCACCTCGCCCGGCCGAGCGGTCCCGCGGGCCGTGCAGAAGGACGTCCGCGTCCGGCTCCGGCTCGACGACGGGGTCACCCTCTGGGGCGTCGACCTCCCCGTCGTCGAGCTGCTGCCGACCCGCGACGAGGCGCGCGCGGTCGGCCACCTCGGGCCGGATCCGCTCCGCACCGACTGGAGCGCGGAGGAGGCCGTCGCTCGCCTCTCCCGCACACCGGAGCGGCCGGTCGTCGCCGCCCTGCTCGATCAGCGCCTGATGGCGGGCCTCGGCAACCTCTGGGCCAACGAGATCTGCTTCCTCCGCGGGCTCTTCCCCTGGCGGCCCGTCGGCACTGTCGACGTCCGCGCCCTGGTCGCCACCGCCGCCCGGGGCCTGCGCGCGTCCGTCACGGTGCCCGGGATGTTCCAGACCACCACCGGCGACACCCGCCGCGGCGAGCGGCACTGGGTCGCGGGCCGCGCCGGCCGGCCGTGCCTGCGCTGCGGCACCACGGTCCTCGTCCGCGCCGAGGTCCGCGACGACCCGGAGCAGCGGCGCACCTGGTGGTGCCCGCACTGCCAGCCCGAGCTCCCCTGAGGCGGGCCGTGCCCTCGACCGCCCGCCTGCGTAGGCTGGGCGCAACGAGCGGAGGGGTGTCATGAGCGACAACGTCTGGGGGTCCCCGGACCCGTCGGCCCGGCGCGATCAGCCGTCGGCGACCGGGGTCGAGCGGAGCTCCGCAGCGCAGCCGCCCGCCGAGAACGCCGCCGAGAAGCCGGCGGAGGTCGAGCTCGCCCGCCCCGAGGACATCGAGCGGGCGCAGGCCGTCAAGGACCTCAAGCGCCGCCGCGACTTCGCCGGCTCGGTCGGCGGCTGGATGACCGTCTCCGCGATCAGCACCGGCGTCTGGTTCGCGACCGGCGCCGACGGCTACTTCTGGCCGATCTGGCCGATGCTCGGCATCGGCATCGGCGTGGCCAGCCAGGCGGCCGCCCTCTGGGGCCCGGCGAAGAAGGAGATCACCGAGGCGGACATCGCCGCCCAGATGCGCAAGCGCGAGCTCCGCGGCCGCTGACCCCCGACACGACGGAGGGGTGGATCTCGATACGCCCCTCCGGGGCTACTCGATCAGCATGATCTTCCTCCCGCGCCCCAGGTGACATCCCCTCGCAGACTCGCACCTCATACCGGCCGCGCCGCCGCTCCATGCTGGTCGAGCAGCCGCGCAGCGGCGTATCGAGACCCACCCACACGCAGCCCCGGCCCCACCCGGCACCCCCCTCCCAGGAGTCCCGTCGACCCCGGCTGCTAGGGTGCGTGTCGAGCGCGCCGACGTCCCGACGGCTGCGCTCACGGCACAGCGTGGCGCGCCGGACCCGAGGCGTGCCGCCTCCGGCACCGCCCACTGACGGTTTGGACACCCTTGGCCGACTCCTCCCCGCCCTCCTCCGCGCAGCCTCCCTTCGACGCGTCGCAGTTCCACGAGCTCCCGCCGAAGCGGCCCTCCCGCCGAGCCGTCGTGCTCGGCGCGGTCGGCGCCGGCCTCGGCCTCGTCGCCCTCGGCGGCGGCGGCTACGCCGCCTACCGCGCCCTGCAGCCCGACCAGCCCGGGGTCTCCGGCGAGCCGGGCACCCCGGCCGCCGAGCTCGACCTGCTGGCCGGCGTCCCGACTCCGACGCCCTCCTTCGGCCCGAACGGCACCCACTGGCCCTCGCGGACCCCGTGGTTCACCGGTGACGTCGACCTCGAGGTCGAGGTGGAGTGCTCCTGGTCGGCGATCAGCGAGGCCATCACCACGGCACTCGACACCGCGGGCCCTGCCGACACCGTCCGCATCCTCGTCGCACCGGGCGAGCTGCCCGGCGGCGGCGCCGGCTCCAGCTCGTCCCCGATGATGCAGGACATCGGCACGCTCGACCGCGACACCCGCGTCCTCGTCTACCCGCGCGACGGCTGGGGCACGGTCACCACCGCCAACTCCTGGCGCCTGCTCCGCGTCTACAACGTCGCGCTCGTCGGCATCGTCACCAACGGCGCCTTCCTCGCCTCCGGCTGCAGCAGCTCGGCCTTCGCGCGGATCACCACCAACGCCTACAACGTCTACGGCGTCGACGGCACCGACTTCACCGAGAACGTCGAGCTCGTCGAGGTGGTCGTCCCGGACGCCCAGCTCCGCGACGAGGACGTCTCGAGCATGCGCACCCCCACCGACGGCGCGGGCGGCCTCCGCCACATCTTCCGCATCGGCTGCTACACCGCCCCGGCGTATAAGGAGAAGGGCTCCGGCGCCCACACGGACACGGTGCAGTTCTCCGGCCAGGGCGGCAACTACTACGGCGACATCACGAGCATCGACTGCATCGACTTCGCCTCGACGAACACCGCGTTCCAGATCGGCTCGGCCGAGAACGTGCGCTACCAGCACTGCCTGGTCGTGGGAGCGGACGTCGTGAAGCGGGTCTTCCCGGTGCCGGACGAGGCCGACCAGGACGGCAGCTTCGGCGCCTCCAACGGCCCCGGCGTCGAGTTCGGCTGCTCGGCGCTCGACAGCACCTTCATCGGGCCGATGGGCGCCGCGACCTGGGCGTCGGTGACGAACTCGACCGCCGGCTACGAGACCAGCGGCGCGGCACCGAAGGAGGGCGAGTGGATCATCGACGAGTCGATCCTCGAGTGGAGCGCCGACGACGTGCACGAGCGCAGCCCGCAGGTGACGAGCGAGTACCTGGCCCAGATCTGGGCCTGACCGGCTGAGCACCGACCGTCCGACCACCTGGTCGCCTCACCGGCCGGGCGCCTGAGCGCGCGGCTGCCGGCGCTCAGCCCGCGTGCCGCCCGGCCCGCGCCGGACGCGTCAGCGCGACGAGCGGCGCCGGCACCGTGAAGAGCGGATCCCCCGGGATCAGCGCCAGCACCCGGCGGATCCCGAGCGAGAGCGCGACGATCGCCGCCGTGAGCACCAGCGGGTAGAGCAGCGCCGCCACCGGCTTCTCGAGCAGCCCCGTCAGCCAGGCGGCGTCCGGGTTCGCGACGAGCGACCACAGCCCGAGCAGCGGCACCTGCAGCAGGTAGATCGGCAGCGTCCGCCGCCCGATCGCCGAGCCGACCCGCGCCGCCGGCGCCCAGCGGCAGAGCAGAGCCGCGCAGGCCACGGCGAGCGGGATCGCGCTCGCGCTCACCACCAAGCCCGCGATCTGCCCGGCCGCCCCGTCGACGACGCGCCCGCCCACGACCGCCACCAGGAACACCCCGAGCGGCACGAGGAGCACCAGCACGCCCGGCCGCGAGAAGCGGCGCAGCTGCTCCGCCCCGAGGACGCCGAGCGCGAAGAAGACGAAGTTGGCCAGCAGCGCGTCGCCGAAGAGGATCACCCGCAGGTTCGTCGCGAGGAACCAGGCGGCGGTGCCGAGGAGCAGGATCCCCCACCACGGCACCCGCAGCGCCCGCAGCAGCACCAGCACGAGCGGGTAGAGCGCGAGCGCGAAGAGGAACCAGAGCGTGGTCGTCGGAAAGACGGACTGCAGGAGGACGCGGTCGAGCGAGTCGATCGAGTGCGGGAAGTCGGGGCGCGCGAGCAGGGCGAAGAACACGGCGTAGAGCACGACCCACACCGCGTAGAGGTAGTAGTTCGAGACGAGCCGCACCCGCGCGGAGCCGCGACGCCAGCCGCGCAGCAGACCGGACTGCGCCAGGAGCCCCGCCAGCGCGAAGAGGATCGGCATCCGGATGCGCCCGAGCGAGCCGCCGACCTGGTCCCAAAGCGCGGCGACCGAGGATCCCGGATCGGCGACGGTGGTGAAGCTCCAGATCAGGACGTGGAAGAGGACGACCGCGAGGACGCCCAGACCGCGGGTGGTGTCGATCCAGGCGAGCCGCTCGCGCGCGACGAGCGCGTCCCCTGATCCCGTTGCCACGCGACCCAGTATGAGGGCTCGATGTGTCGCGGAAAACGCGACGTGCGGCGTCCGGCGTCGGTCCGCGGTGGCGGCTCGCGGCGTTCGGCCGCGCGCCGGCCGTCGGTTCGCGCCGTCAGCTCGCGCCGTCGAGCCGCCCGACCGCGGTGACCCGCACGACCGCGGCGCCCGCCTCGTCCGACTCCGCGAGATCGACCGTGGCGGAGATCCCCCAGTCGTGATCGCCGGCCGGATCGTCGAGGATCTGGCGCACCCGCCACTGGGTCGGCGTCTCGGTGACGAGCAGCATCTTCGGTCCGCGGGCGTCCGGCCCGATCCCGATCGAGTCGTGCTCGTCGTAGTAGTCGTCGAGCGCCTCTCCCCAGGCGTCGGCGTCGAAGCCGGCCGCCGCGTCCAGCTCGCCGAGCGCCTCGTGGTCGTCCAGCGCCGCGAGCGTGACCCGCCGGAACAGCTCGTTGCGCACCAGCACCCGGAAGGCGCGCTGGTTCGCGGTCAGCCGGCGCGGAGCGGGCGGCACGATCGCCTGGTCGGCGGCGTGCAGGGCCGGGTTGACCAGTTCCTCCCACTCGTCGACCAGCGAGGAGTCGACCTGGCGCACCAGCTCGCCGAGCCACTCGATCAGATCGTGCAGCTCCTCGTTCTTGATCTCGTCCGGGATGGTCTGCCGGGCGGCCCGGAACGCGTCGGAGAGGTAGCGCAGCACGAGGCCCTCCGAGCGGGAGAGCTTGTAGAACGCGCAGTACTCGCCGAACGACATCGCCCGCTCGTACATGTCGCGCACGACCGACTTGGGCGAGAGCTCGAAGTCGCGCACCCACGGCTGCACGGCGGTGTAGGTCTCGAAGGTCGCCTCGAGCAGCTCCTGGAGCGGCTTCGGGTGCGTGACGCTCTCGAGCAGCTCCATCCGCTCCTCGTACTCGATGCCGTCCGCCTTCATCGCGGCGACCGCATCGCCCCTGGCCTGGAACTGCTGGGCGCCGAGGATCTGCCGCGGGTCGTCGAGCGTCGCCTCGAGCACCGAGATCACGTCCAGCGCGAAGGTCGGCGACTCCGGGTCGAGCACGTCGAACACGGCGAGCGCGAACGGCGAGAGCGGCTGGTTGAGCGCGAAGTTCGGCTGCAGATCGACGGTCAGCCGGATGCGGACCACGCCGTCGGCGTCGACGATCTGCTCGACCACCTCCGCGGTGCGGAGCGTGCGGTAGATGCCCAGCGCCCGTCGGGCCAGCTGCAGCTGCCGCTTCCACGGCTCGTGGTTGTCGAAGATCAGCGCGTGCACGTTCGCGAAGACGTCGCCTCCGCGCGCGATCACGTTGAGCAGCATCGCCGAGGTGATCGTCATGTGCGAGGTGAGCGTCTCGGGCTCCGCGTCGACGAGCTTGCGGAAGCTCGGCTCGCCCCAGCTGACGAAGCCCTGCGGCGCGCGCTTGCCGACCCACTTGCGCCGCTTCTTCGGGTCGTCGCCCATCTTGTCGAGCGCCTTGCGGTTCTCCGACTCGTGCTCGGGCGCCTGCACCACCACGGTGCCCGCGGTGTCGTAGCCCGCGCGGCCGGCCCGCCCGGCGATCTGGTGGAACTCGCGGGCCGAGAGCTGGCGGCTCTTCACGCCGTCGTACTTGGTCAGTGCGCTGAGCAGCACCGTCCGGATCGGCACGTTGATGCCGACCCCGAGGGTGTCCGTGCCGCAGATCACGCGCAGCATGCCCTGCTGGGCCAGCTGCTCGACCAGGCGGCGGTACTTCGGCAGCATGCCCGCGTGGTGCACGCCGATCCCGAGCCGGAGCAGGCGCGAGAGGGTCTTGCCGAACGCGGTCGTGAAGCGGAAGCCGCCGATCACCTCGGCGATGCGGTCGCGGTGCTCGCGGGTGGCGATGTTCGCGCTGGTCAGCGCCTGCGCGCGCTCGAGCGCGGCGGCCTGGGAGAAGTGCACGATGTAGACCGGCGCCTGGTTCGTCGAGAGCAGCTCCTCGATCGAGTCGTGGATCGGCGCGATCTCGTAGAAGAAGTGCAGCGGCACCGGCCGCTCGACCCCGGTGACCGTCGCGGTCTCGCGCCCCGTCCGCCGGGTGAGATCCGCGGCGAGCGCAGTCACGTCGCCCAGCGTCGCCGACATCAGCACGAACTGCACGTGCGGCAGCGTCAGCAGCGGCACCTGCCAGGCCCAGCCGCGGGCCGGGTCGGCGTAGAAGTGGAACTCGTCCATCACGACCTGGTCGACGTCGGTCTCGGCGCCGTGCCGCAGCGCCAGGTTCGCGAGGATCTCGGCGGTGCAGCAGATGATCGGCGCGTCCGGATTCACCGAGGAGTCGCCGGTCACCATGCCGACGTTCGCGGCGCCGAAGACGTCGACCAGTGCGAAGAACTTCTCCGAGACGAGGGCCTTGATCGGCGCGGTGTAGTAGCTGCGCCGCCCGTTCGCCAGCGCGGCGGCGTGCGCCCCGATCGCGACCAGCGACTTCCCGGTGCCCGTCGGCGTCGACAGGATCAGGTTCGCCCCCGACGAGATCTCGATCATCGACTCGTCCTGCGCCGGGTACAGCGGGAGCCCGCGCGCCTCGGCCCACTCCGTGAACGCCAGGTACACCGCGTCGTCGTCGACGCGCCCGTCGGCGTCGGGCGTCGGCATCCGTTCGAGCAGGGTCGCAGTCATCCCCCCATCCTCCCCGAGTTTCCTGCGCAGGCCCGCCGCGGCTCGAGTAGTCGCGCAGCGCCCCCTCCACGCCGGCCGAGTAGCCGCGCAGCGACCCTTCCATGCCGGCCGAGCAGCCGCGCAGCGGCGTATCGAGACCCACCCACCGGACGACGGTGGATCTCGATACGCCCTCTCCGAGGGCTACTCGATCAGCATGCTGATGCCGCTGAGCGGACGCGGAGCGGCCGTCCCTGCCGGATGAGCAGCCGCGCAGCGGCCCCTCCATGCTGGTCGAGTAGCCGCGCAGCGGCGTATCGAGACCCACCCACCGGACGACGGCGGATCTCGATACGCCCTCTCCGAGGGCTACTCGATCAGCATGCTGTTTCCAGCCGCTCAGCCGCGGAGCGGCGTAACGAGACGGCCCGCGGGTCAGGCGAGCGCGCGCTCGACGTACGGGCGCAGGTCGGCGGCGAGGCGCAGCTCGCCGGCGGCCTCGGCGTCGAGGAGGGTCCGCGCGTCGTCCGCGCGGCGCTCGACGAACCAGCGGCGCAGCGGCACGGCGCGCTCAGGGCGCGAGAGCAGCTCGATCGCGTCGCCGGCCTCGATGCTCCCCCGGTGCAGGACCCGCAGGTAGGCGCCGGTGCGCCCCTCGTCGGCGAAGCGCTTGACCCAGTGCGGCTCGCCGAGCACGCGCTGGAAGGTCGCGCACGGCGTCCGCGGCATCGTCACCTCGACCTCGACCTTCTCGCCGATCCGCCAGCGCTCCCCGATCACGGCGCCGATGAGATCCAGCCCCTCGACGCGCAGGTTCTCGCCGAACCGTCCGGGGGGCATCTCGTAGCCGAGCCGCTCCGCCCACCACTCGGCGTCTTCACGGGCGTAGGCGTAGAGGGCCTTCGCCTCGCCGCCGTGGTGCGCGCGGTCGGCCTGCACGTCGGCGTAGACGCCGAGATCGCGGATGACGACCGGCCCCTCGACGGGGCGCTTGTCGATGGCGGTCACGCCGACCAGGCCCGGGTCCGGGAGCAGGCGGTCGACGCGGCAGACGGCGAGGAGTCGGGGCATGCGGTCATGCTCTCACCGCACGGCCCTGCTCGCGTGCCGAGGCTCGCCGGTGGGCGATGCGCAGGTGCTCGCCGCGTAGGCTCGCCGGGTGCGCGCCGCCCTCCCCGCTCCCCGTTTCGATCCGCTCGTCCTCGACGGCCTCGCGGAGGGCTACGCCGGCGACACCGGCGCCCGGGAGCACGCGGAGGGCCTCCGCTTCGACGGCGTCGACCTCACCGGCGCCGACCTGACGGCCGCCTCGCTCAGCGAGTGCGTGCTCGACGGCGTGGTCCTCGAGCGGGCGCAGCTGCGGGCCGCCTCCCTCGTGGAATCGCGGCTCGAGCGGCTGGACGTGCCGGGGCTGTCCGCGCCCCGCAGCCGCTGGCGCTCGATCGAGCTCGCGTCCTCCCGGCTGGGCTCGGCCGAGCTCTACGAGAGCACCTTCGAGCAGGTCCGCATCACGGACTGCAAGCTCGGCTACGTCAACCTGCGCGGAGCGACCCTGCGCGACGTCCTCTTCGAGCGCTGCACGATCGACGAGCTCGACCTCGGCGGGGCCACCGGTTCGCGAGTCGCCTTCACCGACTGCGACGTCCGCTCCCTCGAACTGCCCGGCGCGAAGATCCAGGACCTCGACCTGCGCGGCGCCGAGCTGCACGTGCTCGGCGGTCTCGACGGACTCCGCGGCGTCGCGCTCACGGAGCTGCAGCTCAGCCTGATGCTGCCGCTGTTCGCCGAGCACTTCGGCGTGCGGATCCTCGGCTGAGGCGCACCGCCGGTCCTATGCGCGCCGTCACCCGATCCGCCGGCTGAGCGCGCGGCGCCCGAGCAGGAACACTCCGAGCACGATCGACGTGACGACCACGAAGCTCAGCTGCACGCCCTGCCCGGAGAGCACCCGCAGCAGCATCCCGCCGGCCACGGTCACGACCCAGACCACGAGGCCGGAGACGAGGATGCGATCCGGCGTCCGCCAGGCGCGCGCGATCACCCAGCCCAGCAGCAGCGCCGCGAGGAAGGGCCAGAGCGTCACGAGGAAGCCCTCGAGCACCGAGTCGCCGTCGTGCGTCCGCCGCCCGATCAGCACGAAGACCGCGACGAGGAGGACGTCCGCCGCCAGGCCGAGCCCGGCGCGGCGGGTCACGCCGGCTCCGTCACGAAGTCGATCAGCTGCTCGACCCGGCCGAGCAGCGCGGGCTCCAGGTCCTTGAAGGTCCGGACCTGCCCGAGGATGCGCTGCCAGGCGCGCGCGATGTCGGCCTGCTCGTCGTGCGGCCAGCCGAGCGCCTGGCAGATGCCCTTCTTCCACTCGATCGAGCGCGGGACGTCGGGCCAGCGCTCGAGGCCGACGCGGGCCGGCTTGACCGCCTGCCAGACGTCGACGAAGGGGTGCCCGACCACGAGGACGTGCGCGCCGTGCGGGCCGGCGGCGACCGCGTCGGCGATCCGCGACTCCTTCGACCCGCGGACGAGGTGGTCGACGAGCACGCCGATCCGCCGTCCGGGCCCGGGGGCGAAGGCGCGGACCAGCTCGTCGAGGTTGTCCACCCCCTCGATGTACTCGACGACCACACCCTCGATCCGCAGGTCGTGACCCCAGACCTTCTCGACCAGCTCGGCGTCGTGGCGGCCCTCGACGTAGATGCGGCTCGGCAGCGCGACGCGCGCCTTCGCGTCCGCGACGTGGAAGGAGCCGGAGGCGGAGCGCGCGCGGCCGAGGTTCGCGTCGCGCTTGAGACCGGGGGCCTTGAGCGACACCGGCTTGCCGTCGATGAGGAAGCCGGGGCCGATCGGGAAGACGCGGACCTTGCCGAAGCGGTCCTCGAGCTTCACCATCCGCAGCTCGACGCCGACGACCGCGCCGACGAAGCCGGAGGCGACCTCCTCGACCACGAGATCGCGCTCGGCCTCGACCACCGCGACCTCGACCGTGTTCTTCGCCCGCCAGTTCCCGGCGAGCACGTCCTGCCCGTACCTGTCCTCGTCCATCGCCTCGAGGGTAGCCCGCTGCTGCGGATGATCATCACTCTCGATTGCCCGAATGTATTGCGATGCGTTTATGGATCTGGTCCACTGGTCCTGGCCGCCGACCGGTGGCCGCGTTCCTCGAAAGGCAGCACCATGAGCAGCACCGACCTCCACGCCGAGCACGACCTCACCGAGCACCAGCACGGCGACGGCTGCGGCCACACCACCGTCCAGCACGACGACCACGTCGACTACGCGCACGGCACCCACCGCCACGCCCTGCACGGCGACCACTACGACGAGCACGGCGCCCACGCCGAGCACGTCGCCGCCGCCGACCAGTCCTGACCCGTCGGGCGGATCTCGATACGCCCCCTCCGGGGGCTACTCGATCAGCATGAGCGGCCCATGCTGGTCGAGTAGCCGCGCAGCGGCGTATCGAGACCCCGCCGCCGGCGAGCATGACGCCGCGAGACCCCGCTCCCAGCCGCGGTGAGTAGGCTGGCGGGGATACAACGTGCTCCGGGGTCGGTGAGAGTCCGAACCGGCGGTGACAGTCCGCGAGCCGCTGACCACTTCGGTGGGAGGCGGTTGACCTGGTGGAATTCCGGGACCGACGGTGAGAGTCCGGATGGGAGGCAGCACGAGCGTCGCGCGCGAGCGCGGCGCTGAACGACGGTGCCCGCGCACCGCCGCTCGCACCCCGGAGTTCGGCGACGAACGGAACCGGGAATGACGATCGACTTCGAGCACGCGATGCGCAGGGCGCTGGCCCTCGCCGAGCGCGGCCCCGCCCGCGGCGTGAACCCGCGCGTCGGCTGCGTGCTCCTCGGGCCCGACGGCACCGTGCTCGCCGAGGGCTGGCACCACGGCGCCGGCACCGCGCACGCCGAGGTCGACGCCCTCTCCGCCCTCGCCCCCGGCGCCGCGACCGGCGCCACCGCCGTCGTCTCCCTCGAGCCCTGCAACCACACCGGCCGCACCGGCCCCTGCAGCCGTGCCCTGATCGACGCCGGCGTCGCCCGCGTGGTCTACGCCGTCGGCGACCCCGGCGACCGCTCGGCCGGCGGCGGCGACACCCTGCGCGCGGCCGGCGTCGAGGTGATCGAGGGCGTCCTCGCCGAGGAGGCGGAGGAGTTCCTGCACGTCTGGCTCGCCGCGACCCGCCGCCGCCGCCCCTGGGTGACCCTCAAGTGGGCGTCCACGCTCGACGGCCGCACCGCCGCCGCCGACGGCAGCAGCCGCTGGATCACCGGCGCCGCGGCCCGGCAGCGCGTGCACGAGCAGCGCGCCGCAGCGGACGCGATCCTCGTCGGCACCGGCACGGTCCTCGCCGACGACCCGAGCCTGACCGCCCGCGGCGACGCCGGCGAGCTCCTCGCCGAGCAGCCGCTCCCCGTCGTCGTCGGCACCCGCGCCGTTCCCGCCGGCGCCCGCGTCCTCGAGCACCCGCGCCCCCCGGTCCTCGAGCGCACCCACGACCTCGCCGCGGTCCTCGACCGCCTCTACGACGCCGAGATCCGCCACGTCTACGTCGAGGGCGGCCCGACGCTGGCCTCCGCCCTGGTCGCCGGCGGGCTCGTCGACGAGTTCCTCGTCTACCTCGCCCCGGCGCTGCTCGGCGGCCCGCGGCTCGCGCTCGACGACCTGGGCGTCGAGAGCATCGCCGGCGCGCACCGCCTCGACCTCCGCTCCGTGGAGGTCCTCGGCGGCGACCTCCTCGTCACCGCCCGGCCGGGCTCCCCCGCCCGGCGCACCGCCCCGCAGAAGGAGTCCTGATGTTCACCGGAATCATCGAGGAGGTCGGCGTCGTCACGGCCGTCTCGGCAGGGACCGACGCGATCCGCCTGACTGTGCGCGGCCCGCTGGCCGTCGAGGGCGCCCGGCACGGCGACTCCATCGCGGTCTCGGGCGTCTGCCTCACCGTCGTCGACCAGTCGGCGGACGGCTTCACCGCCGATGTGATGGCGCAGACCCTGCGGATGTCCACGCTCGACGGCGTCGCGGTCGGCGACCCCGTCAACCTCGAGCGCGCGGCCCTCGTCGGCGACCGCCTCGGCGGCCACATCGTCCAGGGCCACATCGACGGCACCGCGACGCTGCTCGCGGTCACCCCCGGCGACGCCTGGCGCGTGCTGCGCTTCTCCCTCCCGCCCGCGGCCGCTCCCCTGGTCACCGACAAGGGCTCGATCGCGGTCGACGGCGTCTCGCTGACCGTCTCGGCGATCAGCCTCGCCACCGAGCCGGAGCAGTGGTTCGAGGTCTCGCTCATCCCCGAGACCCTGGCCGCCACCACCCTCGGCGCCCGCGTCGTCGGCGACCGCGTCAACATCGAGACCGACATCCTCGCCCGCCACGTCGAGCGGATGCTCGCGCTGCGGTCCGCCGCCGACGAAGGAGGCCGGGCATGAGCCTCGCCACGATCCCCGAGGCCGTCGCTGCCCTGCGCGCCGGCCGGCCGATCATCGTCGCCGACGACGAGGGCCGCGAGAACGAGGGCGACGTCATCGTCTCGGCCCAGCTCGCGAGCCAGGAGACGATCGCCTGGATGGTCCGCCACTCCTCCGGCTTCATCTGCGCGCCGATGACGAACGAGATCGCCGACCGCCTGGAGCTCCCGCTGATGGTCGTCGACAACGAGGACCCGCGCGGCACCGCCTACACGATCTCGGTCGACGCCGCCGGCCGCCTCTCCACCGGCATCAGCGCGTCCGACCGCGCGCACACGCTCCGCGTGCTGGCCGACCCGGAGGCGACCCCGGCGCGACTGCACCGGCCCGGCCACATCCTGCCGCTGCGCGCCGTCGAGGGCGGCGTGCGCGAGCGCGACGGCCACACGGAGGCCGCCGTCGACCTGATGAAGCTCGCCGGGCTCGAGCCCGTCGGCGCCATCTCGGAGATCGTGGCCGAGGACGGCGAGATGATGCGCCTCCCCGGCCTGATCGCCCTCGGCGAGCGCGAGGGCGTGCCGGTGACCACGGTGGCCGCCCTGATCGCCTACCTCGAGGAGCACCACGCCGAGCTGGACGCCTCGAGCGTGGAACCCGCCCGGGACACCCCGCGGGTGATCTTCGAGGTCGAGACGACCGTGCCGACCACGCACGGGCCGTTCCAGCTGCGCGCCTACCGCGACCGCCAGACCGGCGCCGACCACGTCGCCGTCGTGGCGGGCGGCATCGGCGACGGCCACGGCACGCTCGTGCGGGTGCACTCCGAGTGCCTCACCGGCGAGGCATTCGGCTCGCTGAAGTGCGAGTGCGGACCGCAGCTCGACGCCGCGCTCGACACGATCCAGCGCGACGGCGGCGTCGTGATCTACCTCCGCGGGCACGAGGGCCGCGGCATCGGCCTGATCAACAAGCTCCGCGCCTACCGCCTCCAGGAGGACGGGCTCGACACCCTCGACGCCAACCTCGCCCTCGGCCTGCCCGCCGACGCCCGCGACTACGGCGCCGCCGTCGGCATCCTCGAGGACCTCGGCGTCACCGACGTCCGCCTGCTCACCAACAACCCGGAGAAGGTGCGCCAGCTCACCGACCGCGGCATCACCGTGTCCGAGCGCGTGCCGCTGATCGCCGGCGTCGGCGCCTTCAACCAGGGCTACCTCGCGACCAAGCGCGACCGGATGGGCCACTTCAGCGATCTCGACCCCCTCGTCGGACTCGACCCCCTCGACGCCGGACCCGCCGGCGCGACACCGAAGGAGTAAGCCATGGCCGGTAGCGGCGCCCCCACCACCTCCCCCGTCGACGGGAGCGGCCTCCGCGTCGTCGTCGTCGCGGGGACCTGGCACCAGCAGATCAGCGACGGGCTGATCGCCGGCGCGAAGGCCGCGCTCGACGAGTCCGGCGCCTCCTGGTCGCTCGTGCGCGTCCCGGGCTCGTTCGAGCTGCCGGTGGCCGCGAAGGCCGCCCTCGAGGCCGGCGCCGACGCGGTGGTCGCCCTCGGCGTCATCATCCGCGGCGGCACCCCGCACTTCGAGTACGTCTCGGACGCGGCGACCTCGGGGCTGACGAACGTCTCGATCCAGACCGGCAAGCCGGTCGGCTTCGGCGTGCTCACCCTCGACACCGAGCAGCAGGGCATCGACCGCGCCGGCCTGCCCGGTTCGAAGGAGGACAAGGGCCGCGAGGCGGCGGAGGCGGCGATCGCGACCGCGCTCGTCCTCCGCGAGCTGCGCGGCTAGCCGCGACCCCGCGCGCCGACGCCCCCCTTGTCGGGGGCGTCGGCGCACTTCGCGGAGAGGCGCTCTTGCTGAGAAGACCCGGAGTAAAGTGGACGGGTCGTCACGAGCGGCCCTACCCTCCCTCCCCCTCGGCCCCCGCGGCCCGCAGCGCCCGATCGACGCCGCCCCCGCCGGCACCGGGAGACCCCTCCACCGGAGCAGCCCTCTTCCATGTCTTCTTCCCGTACCGCAGCCGACGCTCCCGCCGCCGCCCCGCAGAACTCCCGGGGCCGGGTCATCCTGGCGAGCCTCATCGGCACCTCGATCGAGTTCTACGACTTCTACGCCTACGCGACGGCCGCCGTCCTGGTCTTCCCGTCGCTCTTCTTCGTCAATGAGGACCCGGCGGTCGCCCTCCTCGCCTCCTTCGCGGTCTTCGGCGTCGCCTTCATCGCCCGCCCGATCGGGTCGATCATCTTCGGCCACTTCGGCGACCGCGTCGGCCGCAAGGGGACCCTCGTCGCCTCGCTGCTCACGATGGGCATCGCGACCTTCCTGATCGGCTGCCTGCCGACCGCCCTCACGCCGGGCTGGGAGTTCCTCGCTCCGTTCCTGCTCGTCGTGATGCGCTTCTGCCAGGGCCTCGGCCTCGGCGGCGAGTGGTCCGGCGCCGCGCTCCTCGCGACCGAGAACGCTCCCGCGAACAAGCGCGCCATCTACGGCACGTTCCCTCAGCTCGGCGCCCCGATCGGCTTCATCGTCGCGAATGTGCTCTTCCTCGTGCTGGCGAGCACCATGAGCGACGAGACCTTCGCGGCCTGGGGCTGGCGCGTGCCGTTCCTCGCGAGCGCCGTGCTGGTGATCGTCGGCCTCTACGTGCGCCTCAAGCTCGTCGAGACCCCCGCCTTCCAGAAGGTCGTCGACAACGGCGAGGTGGCCAAGCTGCCGCTCGCCCGCGTCTTCAAGACCAGCTGGCGCCCGCTCATCCTCGGCACGTTCATCATGCTGGCGACCTATGTGCTCTTCTACCTGATGACCACGTTCACGCTGACCTACGGCACCACGCCCTCCGACGCGGCGACCCCGGGCCTCGGCTACAGCCGCAACGACTTCCTGATCATGCTGATCGTCGGCGTCGTCTTCTTCGGGATCTTCACGCTCGTCTCCGGCCCGCTGGCCGAGAAGTTCGGCCGCCGCCGCACGCTGCTCGTCGTCACCTCGGCGATCCTCGTCTTCGGCCTGCTCTTCGTCCCGCTGTTCAGCGGCGGCTTCGCCGGCGTGATGGCGGTGCTGATCCTCGGCTTCACGCTGATGGGACTCACCTTCGGCCCGATGGGCGCCGTCCTGCCCGAGCTGTTCCCGACCAACGTCCGCTACACCGGCTCGGCGATGTCGTACAACCTGGCGTCGATCCTCGGAGCGGCGCTCGCGCCGATCATCGCGGTGGCGCTCTGGCAGTCGGCCGGCGGCAGCACGCTGCTGGTGGGCCTCTACCTCAGCGGCGCGGCGGTGCTCACGCTCATCGCGCTGCTGCTCTCGAAGGAGACGCAGCACACGGCGTACCACGACAACGTGTCGTAGGACGCTCCTGCTCACCGCCTGTCCGGCCCGTCGGTTCCCCCGGCGGGCCGGACCCGTCTCCGGGCCCGTGCGAGAGGACGCGGCGCCGACCCTTCATGCTGGTCGACCCTTCATGCCGGTCGACCCTCCATGCGGGTCGACCCTTCATGCTGGTCGACCCTTCTCATGCTGGTCGAGTAGCCCCGCAGGGGCGTATCAAGACCCACCGTGGTCAGCAGGGCCGGTCCGCAGACTCGCGTTCTGACGCCGGCGGATCTCGAGACGCCCGCTCCGCCGGCTACTCGATCAGCATGGCGTCCCGTCCCGATCGAGGGCCGGTTCGCAGCCACGAAGGGGCAAGATGGACGGCGGTCCACAAGAAGTACGGCAAGGCGTGAGCGAGGACGAACGAGCGATGAGCAGCACCACGGAGAGCACGCGCGGCGGACGGCGGCCCCGCCGCGGCAAGGACGACGGACCCCGCGCCTCCTTCTCGCAGCTCGTCCCCTACCTGCTGGAGCACCGCGGCATCCTCTCGGTCGTGGTGGTGCTCAGCCTGTTCGGCGCCGCCGCCAGCCTCGCCCAGCCGCTCGTCGTCGGCCAGGTCATCACCCGCGTGCAGGACGGCCTCGACCTCGGCCCGCTGGTCTGGGCGCTCCTCGTGCTCGTCGTCGCCTCCGGCCTCATCTCCGGCTTCGCGCACTACCTGCTCCAGCGCACCGGTGAGGGGATCGTGCTCTCCAGCCGCCGCCGGCTCGTCGCGCGGCTGCTCCGCCTGCCGATCCGCGAGTTCGACGCCCGCCGCACCGGCGACCTCGTCTCGCGCGTCGGCTCCGACTCCACGCTCCTGCGTGCCGTGCTCACCCAGGGCCTCGTCGACTCGATCGCGGGCTCGCTGCTCTTCGTCGGCGCGATCGTCGCCATGGCGATCATCGACTGGGTGCTGCTGCTGATCATCGTCGTGGTCGTCGCCGTGGCCCTCGGCGCGGCCCTCACCCTCGGCCGCGGCATCCGCGTCGCCAGCCGGAAGGCGCAGGAGAAGGTCGGTGATCTCGCCGCCGCCGTCGAGCGCGCGATCAGCGCCGTCCGCACCATCCGCGCCGCCGGCGCCACCGACCGCGAGATCGCCGTCGTCGACACCCACGCGACCGAGGCCTACCGGCTCGGCATCCGCGTCGCGCACATCTCGGCGCTCGTCGTCCCGGTGGCCGGGATCGCGATGCAGGTCGCCTTCCTCGCCGTGCTCGGCGTCGGCGGCTACCGCGTCGCCTCGGGCGCGATCGACATCGCGCAGCTGGTGTCGTTCATCCTCTTCCTCTTCATGATGGTGATGCCGCTCGGCAACTTCATCGGCGCGATCACCTCGGTCAACTCGGCGCTCGGCGCGCTCGGGCGGATCCAGGAGATCATCGACCTGCCGATCGAGGGCGACGGCGAGCGCGACGGCGGCGGCCTCGGCCCGGGCGTCGCCGACTCCGCGATCGCCTTCGACGACGTCGTCTTCTCCTACGACGAGAAGGCCCTCGACGTCGACGAGGACGCCCGCGACCGCACCGTCCTGCGCGGCGTCTCCTTCACGGTCCCGCGCGGCAAGCGCACCGCCCTGGTCGGCCCGTCCGGCGCCGGCAAGAGCACGATCCTCGCGCTGATCGAGCGCTTCTACGACCCCGAGGCCGGCGTGGTCCGGCTCGGCGGAGTCGACATCACCGCCATCGACCGCGACGCCCTCCGCGCCCAGATCGGCTACGTCGAGCAGGACGCGCCGGTGCTGGCCGGCACCCTCCGCGAGAACCTCGTGCTCGGCCGACCGGACGCCTCCGACGAGGACTGCCTGCGGGTGCTCGAGGCCGTGAACCTCACCGACGTGCTCGAGCGCAACCCGCTCGGACTGAACGCGCCCGTCGGCGAGAGCGGCGTCATGCTCTCGGGCGGTGAGCGCCAGCGCCTCGCCATCGGGCGCGCGCTCCTCGCGGCCCCGCCGATCCTGCTGCTCGACGAGTCCACCTCGAGCCTGGACGGGCTCAACGAGCAGCGCCTGCGGCTCGCGATCGACGCCGTGGCCGAGAACCGGACGCTGCTCGTCATCGCGCACCGCCTGTCGACGGTCGTCGACTCCGACCAGATCGTGGTGCTGCAGAAGGGCGAGGTCGTCGGGATCGGCACGCACTCCGAGCTCGTCGAGTCGACGCCGCTCTACCGCGACCTGGCCAAGCACCAGCTGCTGGTCTGAGCGCGGCCCCCGCCCGGTCAGCGCGGCGGCATCCGCAGCGCGCCGTCGAGGCGGATCACCTCGCCGTTGAGCATCGGGTTCTCGATCACGTGGCGCACGAGCGCGGCGAACTCCGACGGCCTCCCGAGCCGGGCGGGGTGCGGCACCGCCTCGCCGAGGGCGGTGCGCGCCGCCTCCCGCAGCCCGGCGAGCAGCGGGGTGTCGAAGGTGCCGGGCGCGATCGAGACGACCCGGATCAGCGCGGCCGCCAGTTCGCGCGCCAGCGGCAGGGTCAGCGCGGCCACGGCGCCCTTCGAGGCGGCGTAGGCCGCCTGCCCGATCTGCCCCTCGAAGGCGGCGATCGACGAGGTGGTGACCAGGACCCCGCGCTCCCCCTCGACCGGCTCGCCCTCGGCGATCGCGGCCGCCGCGAGCCGCAGGACGTTCAGCGTGCCGACGGTGTTGATCCGCAGGACCCGCTCGAAGGCGTCGAGCGACAGCGGCCCGTCACGGCCGAGGAGCCGGCCCGGGGTGGCGACGCCGGCGCAGGTCACCGCGATCCGCAGCCCCTCGGCGGCCGTCACGGCCCGCTGGACGGCGTCGCCGTCGAGGACGTCGCCCGCGATCCGGAGGACCGACTCCGGCAGGTCGGCGCTGTCGAGCGCCGCCGGCAGATCGAGGACGACGACTCGCGCTCCTGCCTCGGCGAGGGCCCGCGCCGTCGCTGCTCCGAGACCCGAGGCTCCCCCGGAGACCAGCGCCGCGCAGCCCTCGACACGCATCAGGGGGCGATCGTCGGCGCGGGCGCGTCGGTGGAGAGCGCCTCGGCGGAGCAGTCGGTGAGGGTGCGGTCGTAGTCGGCGATCGCCTCCTGCGCGGCCAGCCACTCCGTCTCGCTGAGCGAGCCGTCCGGCGCCGGAGGCCGCTCGTTGAGGCCGTAGCGCGCGAGGCACCGGGTGATCAGCTGGGAGACCTCATCACCCTCGGTCACCGCTCCGGTCGCGACGGGCGTCGGCTCGGTCGCGCGGATCGTCCGCGCGGGCGTGGCACCGGAGTCGGGCACCTCGGCCGGGTCCAGCGCGCAGCCCGCGAGCGGGGCCAGCAGCAGCACGGCCGCGACAGCCGACGGCAGGCGGGCGGCGCGGAGCCGGGAGCGCTCGGACATGGACGACCTCGGGAGTGGATGACGGCGGAGGGCGGCACGGCGCCGGAGGAGCGGTGCCGGCCGGGTTCGTGGCGAGCGTAGCGCAGGCGCTCGGACCGGGGCGTCCGGGGTGCGCGGAACGACGGGCCGCGGCCCTGACGGGGGGTCAGGGCGCCGCGAGCGCCCACATCGCGACCGCACTCGCCGCCGCGACGTTCAGCGAGTCGATTCCGTGCCGCATCGGGATCTGCACCGCGACGTCCGCGGCGGCCAGCGCCTCCGCGGTGAGCCCCTCCCCCTCGGTGCCGAGCACGAGCGCGACCCGCTCCGGGGCGGCCGCCGCGAAGTCGCGCAGCGGCACCGCCTCCGGGGTCAGCGCCATCGCGGCGATCGTGAAGCCGGCCCCGTGCAGCAGCGCGCGCGTGCTCGGCCAGTCGCCGACCCGCGTCCAGGGCACCTGCAGCACCGTGCCCATGCTGACGCGGATCGCCCGGCGGTAGAAGGGGTCGGAGCAGCGCGGCGTCACCAGCACGGCGTCGGCGCCGATCGCGCCGACCGAGCGGAAGATCGCGCCGACGTTGGTCGGGTCGACCACGTTCTCGAGCACGACCACGCGGCGCGCGCCGGCGAGCAGCTCCGCGGGGTCGGCCAGCACCGGCCGGTCCAGCGCGGCGATCAGGCCGCGGTGCAGCGTGTAGCCGGTCAGCTCGGCCAGCAGCTCGCCGGGCCCGGTGAACACCGGCACGTCGCGGTCGCCGAGCAGCCGCTCGGCCTCCTCGACCGAGCCGCCGAGCGAGAGCACCGAGCGCGGCCGGTGCCCGGCGGCGAGCGCGCGCTCGAGCACCAGCGCCGACTCCGCGAGGTAGAGCCCGTGCGGGCCGCGGGCGTTCTTCAGCGCGACGTCCGTGGCGTGCGCGTAGTCGCGCAGCCGCGGGTCCTCGAGCGAGCGGACCTCGATCAGCTCCACGGATCAGGCGAAGGGGTCGGGGGTGAGCGTGTACTTGGTGCTGAGGTACTCGTGGATGCCCTCGAGCCCGCCCTCGCGGCCGAGCCCCGACTGCTTGACGCCGCCGAAGGGTGCTGCGGCGTTCGAGACCACACCGACGTTCAGGCCCATCATCCCGGTGGCGAGCCGCTCGATCATCCGCTGCCCGCGGGCGAGGTCGCGGGTGAAGACGTACGAGACCAGCCCGAACTCGGTGTCGTTGGCGAGGGCGACCGCCTCGTCCTCGTCACGGAACGGCACGATCGCGAGGACCGGGCCGAAGATCTCGGTGTGCAGGATCTCGCTGCCGACCGCGACCCCCGCGAGCACCGTCGGCTCGTAGAAGTGCCCCGCTCCGTCGATGCCGTGCCCGCCGACGCGGACCTCGGCGCCGCGCTCGACGGCGTCCCGGACCAGCGAGGAGGCCTTCTCGACGGCGCGATCGTCGATCAGCGGACCGATCGTGACGCCCGACTCGGTCCCGCGGCCGACGGTCAGCGCGCGGACGCGCTCCGTGACGCGGGCCGCGAACTCCTCGGCGATCGACTCGTGCACGAAGAAGCGGTTGGCGGCGGTGCAGGCCTGGCCGATGTTGCGGAACTTCGCGAGCATCGCGCCCTCGACCGCGCGGTCGAGATCGGCGTCCTCGAAGACGACGAACGGCGCGTTGCCGCCGAGCTCCATCGAGGTGCGCAGCACGCCCTCGGCCGCCTGCTGCAGCAGCGTCCGCCCGACCGGCGTCGAGCCGGTGAAGGAGAGCTTGCGCAGCCGCGGGTCCGACAGGATCGGCTCCGACACCGCTCCGGCCGAGGAGGTGGTGACCACGTTGACGACGCCGTCCGGCACCCCCGCCTCGGCGAGCAGGGCCGCGAAGGCGAGCGTCGTCAGCGGCGTGAGCTCGGCGGGCTTCACCACGACGGTGCAGCCGGCGGCGAGGGCCGGGGCGATCTTCCGGGTCGCCATCGCGAGCGGGAAGTTCCACGGGGTGATCAGGTAGCACGGACCGATCGGGTGCTGCGAGACGATCATCCGCCCCGTGCCCTCCGGGTTCACGCCGTAGCGGCCCGAGATGCGCACCGCCTCCTCGCTGAACCAGCGGAGGAACTCGCCCCCGTAGGCGACCTCGCCGAGCGCCTCGGCGAACGGCTTGCCCATCTCCAGCGTCATCAGCAGGGCGAAGTCGTCCTTGCGCTCCTGCAGCAGGTCGAAGGCGCGGCGGAGGATCTCCGCGCGCTTCCGGGGCGCGGTCGCGGCCCAGGCCGGCCCGGCCTCGACGGCGGCGTCGAGCGCCCGCAGGCCGTCCTCCGGAGTCGCGTCGGCGATGGTGCGGATCACCTCGCCGGTGGCCGGATCCTCGACGTCGATCGTGCCGCCGCCCGAGCCGTCGACCCAGGCGCCGCCGATGAGCAGCTGCGACGGGACGCGGGCGAGCAGGGCCGCCTCGGCGGCGCTTCGAACGACGGAATCACTCACGAGAACACTCTTCCTGTGCGGATCGAGTCGCGCGGACCCCGCACGACGACGCTTCTCAGTCTACGACCGCCCCCGGACGCACCTCAGGAGTCGGTCACCCCTGTGGACGACGGAGCCCCTGTGGAGGAGGGGAGCACGGTGGAGGAGGGAAGCACGGTGGAGGACGCCTCGACACGGACGCCCGCCTCGGCCAGCTCGCGCAGCGCCGCGGCGCTCGCCTCGGGCGAGACCCCGGCGACGAGGTCGGAGAGCACGCGCACCTCCAGGCCGGCCGCGCGCGCATCGAGGGCCGAGGCCCGCACGCAGTAGTCGGTGGCGAGCCCGACGACGTCGAGCTCGGTCACGCCCAGGCGCTCGAGCAGCGCCGGAACCGGCGCGCCGTCGTCCGCGGTCCCCTCGAAGGCCGAGTAGGACGGCCGGCCCTGGCCCTTGCGGATGTGCACGTCGACCGCGTCGACCGCGAGCGCCGGGTGGTACTCCGCACCGGCCGTCCCCGCCACGCAGTGCACCGGCCAGGTGTCGACGAAGTCGGGCTCGGCGGCGAAGTGCCCGCCGTTGTCGGAGTCGCCGTCGTGCCAGTCGCGCGAGGCGAGCACCGTCGTGTAGCGGCCGGCGCTCGCGGCGAGGTGGGCGGTGATCCCCTCGGCGACACGGCTGCCGCCGGCGACGGCGAGGGCGCCCTTCTCGGTGAAGTCGTTCTGCACGTCGACGATCAGGAGTGCCGTGGTCATGGTGGTCCTCTCGGAGCGGGAGCGGGAGCGGGAGCGGTGCGGGGGCGGTGGGGGGCGGTGGGGGCGGGTCGGTCAGGAGTCGGAGAGCGCGCCGCCGCAGCGGTAGACGCCGGTGACGAGCGTGTCGATGGCGGACTTCGCCGAGTCGGAGACGTCGCCGAGCGCGTAGACCGCGAAGGTGAGCGCCGTGCCGTCCTGGGCGTCGACGACGCCGGCGAGCGTGTAGCCGGTGTCGATCCAGCCGGTCTTCGCGCGGACGGCGCCGTCGGCCACCGCGTTGTCGCCGGCGAAGCGGTCGGCGTAGGAGAGCGATCCGGTGCGCCCCGAGACCGGGAGGCCGTCGAGGAGGACGCCGAGCTGCCCCTCCCTGGCCTGGATCTTCCGCAGCAGGCTCGTGAAGTACGCCGGAGCCACCGCGTTGTCGTCGCTGAGCCCCGAGCCGTCGACGATCGTGATGCCGGCCGTGTCCACTCCGTAGCCGGCGAGGCCCTGGAGGACGCCCGCCTGCTCGGCGCCGAAGTCGTTGCCGGAGCCCGTCCGGATCGCGACCAGCCGCGCGAGCATCTCGGCGATCGCATTGTCCGAGACGAGCAGCATCTGCTGCACGAGGGTGCTCACCGGGGCCGACTCGACGGTGCCGAGCACCCGCGCTCCAGCCGGGGCGGTGCCGGTGCTCACCGTCGGCGAGCCGGACAGCTCGTCCGCGAAGGCGTCGCCCGCCCGGCCGATCGGGTCCTCGCCACGGCGGGAGGTGGCGGCGCTCGGGTCCGCCCGGTCGCCGTCGACCTGCAGGGCGGTGATCTCGGGCATGTAGCCGTCGGTCTGCTCCTTGCGGTTCCAGCTCGGCTGCCAGGTGTCGCCGGAGTAGAGCGAGGCGTCGAGCACGACCGAGGAGATCGTGGCGCCCGCGGTCGCCGGGTCGGCGTCCCAGGCGGCCTCGACCTGCGCGGCGAGGTCGTCGAGGTGCGCGGCGCCGGCGTAGACCGACTCCTGACCGCTCGGCAGGCGGCTCAGCGTGAGGTCTCCCCCGCCGACCAGCACGACGCTGCCGGGAGCGTCGCCCGCGACCACGGTCGTGGCGATCCGGGTGTCCGGGCCGAGGACGGCGAGCGCGCTGGCGGCGGTGAGGATCTTCAGGGCGGAGGCGGTGCGCGAGGCGGTCGTGCCGCCGCGGTCGAAGAGCACCTCGCCGGTCGCCGCATCGACGACCCGCGCCTGCATCGAGCCGAGGCGCGGATCCGCCGCGAGCTCGGCGACGGAGCAGGTGCGCAGCGCCTCGGCGGTCTCGGTGCCGGCGGGCCGGGCGGTCGGCGTCGGCGTCGCTGTGGCCGTCGTCGCGGCGGCGGGTGCCGAGGCGGTGGGCGCCGCGGAGGGAGTCGCCGTGCGGCCGATCGCCGTCCCGGCGCCGAAGGCTCCGACGCCCAGCAGCACGGCGACGACGGCTGCGGCGGCCACGAGGGCGCGCGGTCGGCGGCGGGGCGGGGTGTCGGTCATCCGGCCCAGGGTAACGAACCGGGATCAACGGGGCCTGGGGGCGATGGCGACACTCGCGGCTGCACCACGGGGAAAAATGCGGAGCCGCCTGTCGGAATCGAACCGACGACCTTCTCATTACGAGTGAGACGCTCTACCGACTGAGCTAAGGCGGCGTGCTCGCGAGGCGCTGGCCCCGGACACGATTACACAGCATAGCCTGCTCGCGGTCCGGGGCGTGAATCGGGGCGCGCAGCCCGCCGGCTACTCGGCGAGCGCGCCGCGCAGCTCGTCGAACGAGTGCACGATGAGTCCCGGGAGCGCGTCGCGACCGTCGTGGTCGACCCAGCCGGCCCAGGCGTGCCGCATGGCGGCGAGGCCGAGCAGGGTGAGCATCCGGGCCCGGCTGCGCACCGCCTCGGCGTCCGTCCCGCCGCGGGTGAGGCGCTCGGCGACCAGATCCTCGATCGCGAGCTCGAACTCCCGCATGCCGGCGATCTTGAGGCCGACGAGCTGCGGGTGCTCGCGGAAGAGGCTGCGCCGCAGCAGGTGCAGCTCGCGGTCCTCCTCCCCCGGGACCTCCGCCGCCGCGACGAAGACCGCCTGCAGATCGACGAGCAGCGGCGCGTCGCCCGCGAGGAACGCGGCGGCCGTCTCGTCGGAGATCACCGGAAGGCCGCCGACCAGCGCGTCCTCCTTCGAGGCGAAGTAGTTGAAGAAGGTGCGCGTGGAGACGTCGGCTGTCCGCGAGACGTCCTCGATCGTGACGCGGTCCGGCCCGCGCTCGCTCGCGAGCCGCAGCACGGCGGTCTCGATCGCGCGCCGGGTCGCGAGGCGCTTGCGCTCCCGGAGTCCCGGCTGCTCCGGCGCGCCCCGGCGCTCCTGCTCGGTCAGCACTGCGGGTCCTCCTCGGGGACGACGCCCTCGAGCAGGTACGCGTCGACCGCGTCGTTCACGCACGAGTTCGACTTGTTGTAGGCCGTGTGGCCCTCGCCGTCGAAGGTCACGAGGTGCCCGTCGGACAGCTCCTCCGCCAGCGCCTGCGCCCAGACGTAGGGGGTCGCCGGGTCGTTCGTGGTGCCCACCACGAGGATCGGGCCCGAGCCCTCCGCCGTGATCGGCGCCCGCGAGCCCTCGAAGGCGGCCGGCCACTCGCCGCAGAGGATGTCGCCGTAGGCGAGGTAGCGGCCGAGCGTCGGCGCCGCCGCCTCGAGCTCCGCGGCGTCCGCCCGCATCGACTCCGTCTCGGCGTCGTAGGCGTAGTCGACGCAGTTGATCGCGAGGAAGGCCTCGGTCGCGTTGTCGCTGTAGTCGCCGTCGGCCGTCCGGCCGTTGTAGGCGTCCGCGTACTGGAAGGCGATCTCCGCGCCGCCCTGACGCACGTCCGTGAGCATCTCGCTCAGCCCGCCCCAGGAGGAGGCGGAGTAGAGCGGGTAGACGATCGCGGTGAGCAGCGTGCTCGAGCCGAGCTGCCGGCCGTCCTGGGCGCGGATCGGCGAGGCGTCGACCCGCTCCAGCATCGCGGCGACCTGCGCCATCGCCTCGTCGACCGTGCCGGTGAAGGGGCAGCCCTCGCCACCGAGGCAGGCGGTGAGATAGGCGCGCAGGGCGCTCTCGAAGCCGATCGCCTGCTCGCGGACGACGTCGAGCGAGGTCGCGGCCGGATCGATCGCGCCGTCGAGCACGAGGCGGCCGACGCGATCGGGGAACAGGCCGGCATAGGTGGCGCCGAGGAAGGTGCCGTAGGAGTAGCCGAGGTAGTGCAGCGCCTGGTCGCCGAGCGCCGCCCGCAGCACGTCGAGATCGCGGGCCGCGCTGGTGGTGCCGACCTCGGGCAGCAGCGCTCCGCTGCGCTCCTCGCAGGCGGCGGCGAAGGCGGCCGAGGCGGTGCGCTGGGCGGCGATCCACTCGTCGCTGCCGCGCTCGCCCGGGACGATGTCGTAGAGGTAGGAGTCGAGGCCGGCGGCGTCGAGGCAGGACACCGCGGTCGAGGCGCCGACGCCGCGCGGGTCGAAGCCGACCACGTCGAAGCGGGCGGCGAGCTCGTCGTCCACGGCGAAGTCCAGGCTGTCCCGGATGAGGTCGACCCCGGACCCGCCGGGCCCTCCCGGGTTGACCAGGAGGGAGCCGATCGCGTCCCCGCCCGTCGCCGGGTGGCGGACCAGGGCGATCGAGGCGGTCTCGCCGGCCGGGGCGTCCCAGTCGAGCGGCACCGTCGCGTCGGTGCACTGCATGCCCTCGCCGCAGTCGTCCCAGACCAGGACCTGGCCGTAGTACTGCTCGAGATCGGCGTCGACCGCCTGCGGGGCGGGCGTCGAGGTGCGCTCGGGCGAGGGTCCGGGAGCGAAGCAGCCGGAGAGCAGCGCGACCGCGGCGCCGACCGCGGCGAGCGCCGACCAGCGGCCCGGGCGCCTCACGCGGCCACCGGGCGCCGCGCGGCGACCACGAGCATCGCCTCGAGGGCGAGGACGGGCGAGACGTTCGCGTCGATGCGCTGCCGGGCCTCCGCCACGGCGTCGAGCACCGCGAGCGTGCGCTCGGGGGCGGTGGCCGAGGCGAGTGCCGTCATCTCGCTCCGCACCTCCTCGTTGATCACGCCGCCGGGGGCGCCGAGCTGGAGGCGCACGACGTCGCGGTAGAGCGAGAGCAGGTCGACGAGGATGCGGTCGAGGCCGTCGCGGAGGCTGCGCGTCGCCCGGCGCTTCTGGTCCTCCTCGAGGGTGCGCAGCTGCGAGCGGAGCTGGGCGGGGATCGTGCCGCCGGGCTCGACGCCGAGCGAGCGCAGCGCCTGCTGGCGCTCGACCTCGTCGCGCTCGAGCGTGTAGGCCTTCGCGTCCTCGGTGGCGACCTCGATCATCCGCGCGGCACCGAGCACCGCGTCGGACACCCCGCGCAGACTCAGCGCGATCCGGAGGGTCTCCTCCCGCCGCTCGCAGGCGTTCGCATCGGTCGCGAGCCGGTGCGCCATGCCGATGTGGCTCTGGGCCTGGCGGGCGGCGCGCTCCGCCGTCTCCACGTCGACGCCGTCGCGGCGCTCGAGCAGGCCGGCGACGTCCTCGACGCTGGGGACGCGCAGGCGCACCGAGCGGACCCGCGAGCGGATCGTCGGCAGCAGGTCGGCCTCGCTGGGCGCGCAGAGGATCCAGACGGTGCGCTCGGGCGGCTCCTCGAGCGCCTTCAGCAGGACGTTCGAGGTGCGCTCGCTCATCCGGTCGGCGTCCTCGATGACCATCACCCGGTAGCGCGAGACCGACGGCGAGTACTGCGAGGACGAGACGAGGCGGCGCACCTCCTCGATCGAGATGATGACGCGCTCGGTGGCGAGGACCGCGAGGTCGGGGTGCGAGCGGGCGGCGACCTGCGCGCAGTCCGGGCACTCGCCGCAGCCACCGCGGCGGCAGAGCAGTGCGGAGGCGAACGCGTAGGCGAGGTTCGACCGGCCGGAGCCGGGCGGCCCGGTGATCAGCCAGGAGTGGGTCATCGAGGTCGACTCGTGCCCCCTCTCGTCGCGGGGGGTCGAGGCGTCGCGCAGGGCGCCGATGGCGTGCTCCTGGCCGACGAGCTGGCTCCAGACGGTCACGGATCCAGGCTAACCGCGAGGTCCGACAGCGGGCCGCGCGCCCTGGGGACCGGCGCTGAGCATCGGCTCGACGCGGGCGCGGACGGCCGCGGCGAGCTCCTCGACGGGACGGCTCGCGTCCAGGACGAGGAAGCGCTCCGGGTCGTCCGCGGCGAGGTCGAGGAACGCCTGCCGGACGCGGCCGTGGAACTCGGCCTTCTCCGCCTCGAGCCGGTCGTAGCGGGTGCGCGCGGCGTCCAGCCGGGTCCGGGCGACGGCGGGATCGAGGTCGAGCAGGACGGTGAGGTCGGGGCGGAGGTCGCGGGTCGCCCACTCCGAGAGGGAGCGGACCTCCGCGGCGTCTAGCACCCGGCCGGCGCCCTGGTAGGCGACGGAGGAGTCGATGTAGCGGTCCTGGACGACGACCTCGCCCCGCTCGAGCGCGGGCCGGACGAAGGTGCCGATGTGCTGCGCGCGGTCGGCGGCGTAGAGGAGCGCCTCGGCCCGCGGATCGATCTCGCCGCGGTGGTGCAGCACGATCTCGCGGATCTGCACGCCCACCTCGGTGCCGCCGGGCTCGCGGGTGCGCCGCACGGTCTCACCGCGCGAGCCCAGCCACTCCTCGAGCAGCCGGGCCTGCGTGGTCTTGCCCGCGCCGTCCCCGCCCTCGAGGGTGACGAACAGCCCGGTCACGACTCCGTCGAGCCCGTCGCCTCCGCCGCAGTGCTGCGGGCGCGGGTGGTGGCCGGCTTCTTCGCGGCGGTGGTCTTCGCCGCCGTCGTCTTGGCGGCCGTCGCCTTCGCCGCCGTGGTCTTCGCGGCGGTGGTCTTCGTCGCCGTCGTCTTGGCCGCCGTGGTCTTCGCCGCCGGCTTCTTGGCCGGGGCGCGCTTGGCCGGGGCCTTCTTGGGCGCCGGACCCTTCGCCCGCTTGTCGGCGAGCATCTGCACCGCCTGCTCGAAGTCGATCTCCTCGATCGGCTGGCCCTTGGGGATCGTGACGTTGGTCTCGCCGTCGGTCACGTAGGCGCCGAAGCGCCCGTCGCGGATCCGGATCGGCTTGCCGCTGACCGGGTCGGCCTCGAACTCCGCGAGGGCGCTCGTGGCGCGCTTCGCGCCGTACTTGGGCTGGGCGAAGACCTCGAGCGCGGTCGGCAGGTCGACCTCGAAGATCTGGTCCTCGCTGGTGAGCGAGCGGCTGTCCGTCCCCTTCTTCAGGTACGGGCCGTAACGGCCGTTCTGCGCGGTGATCGGCTCACCCGACTCCGGGTCCTCGCCGACGGTGCGCGGCAGGTCGAGCAGGCGCAGGGCGGTGGCGAGGTCGACGGTCGCGACGTCCATCGACTTGAAGAGGGAGGAGGTGCGCGGCTTGACCGCGGCCGCCTTCTTCGCGCCGCGCTTCGCAGCAGGAGCGGAGACGGGCTCGACGACCTCACCGGTGGCGGGGTCGGCGGTGGTCTCGGGCTCCGGGTCGACCTCGGTCACGTACGGGCCGAAGCGGCCGTCCTTGACCACGACGGTCTTGCCCGAGTCCGGGTTGCTGCCGAGCACGCGGTCGGTCTGCACGGGAGCGTCGACGAGCTCCTGCGCCTTCGCGGGCGTGAGCTCGTCCGGGGCCAGCTCGAGCGGCAGGTTGACCCGGCGCGGCGTCTCCTGCCCCTCCTCCTGGGCGACCTCGAGGTAGGGCCCGTACTTGCCGATGCGCAGGGTGATGTCGTCGGTGATCCGGACCGAGTTGATGCTCTTCGCATCGATCTCGCCGAGGTTGTCGACGACGTGGCGCAGGCCCGGCTGGTCGCCGCCGCCGAAGTAGAAGCGGTTCAGCCAGTCGACCCGGTCCTCCTCGCCGCCGGCGATGCGGTCGAGGTCGCCCTCCATCGCGGCGGTGAAGTCGTACTCGACGAGGTCGGAGAAGAACTCCTCGAGCAGGCGCACCACCGAGAAGGCGATCCAGTTGGGCACGAGCGCCGTGCCGCGCGGAGTGACGTAGCCGCGATCGACGATCGTCGTGATGATCGAGGCGTAGGTCGAGGGGCGCCCGATCCCCAGCTCTTCGAGCGACTTGACGAGGCTCGCCTCCGTGTAGCGCGGGGGCGGCGAGGTCTCGTGGCCCTTGGCCTCGACCTCGGCGACGACGAGGCTCTGGCCGACCTCGAGCACGGGCAGCTTGGCGTCCTTCTCGTCGCGGGCGCCGTGGCGCTCCTCGTCGCGGCCCTCCTCGTAGGCGAGCAGGAAGCCGCGGAAGGTGATGACCGTTCCCGAGGCGGTGAACTCGGCGGTGCGCTCGGTGTCGCCGGCCGGGTTGGCGAGCAGGGTGACCGTCGCGGTCGAGCCCTTGGCGTCGGCCATCTGCGAGGCGACGGTGCGCTTCCAGATCAGGTCGTAGAGGCGGTGGTCGTTCCCGCGGAGGGTGCCGGCGAGCTGGTCCGGGGTGCGGAAGGTCTCGCCCGCGGGGCGGATCGCCTCGTGCGCCTCCTGCGCGCTCTTGTTCTTGCCGGAGTAGAGGCGCGGCTTGTCGGGGACCGTCTCGGCTCCGTAGAGCGAGGCCGCCTGCGAGCGGGCGGCGTTCAGCGCCTGCTGCGAGAGGTTCGGCGAGTCGGTCCTCATGTAGGTGATGAAGCCGTTCTCGTAGAGCGACTGCGCCACGCTCATCGTCTGGCGCGCCGAGAAGCGGAGCTTGCGCGCCGCCTCCTGCTGGAGCGTCGAGGTGGTGAACGGGGCGGCGGGGCGGCGCGAGTAGGGCTTGGACTCGAGGTTCGAGACGCGGACGAGCGTCTTCGGGTCGCGCAGCGCCTCGGCGAGGGCACCGGCGGAGGCCTCGTCGAGGACGGTGACGTCCCCCTTCAGCTGACCGCGGTCGTCGAAGTCGCGGCCGCTGCCGATCCGCTTGCCGTCCAGGCGCGCCAGGCGCGCGTCGAACGCCGCCGAGGCGTCGGCCTCCGGCGCGAGGACCGTGGCGAGGTCCCAGTAGGAGGCGGAGACGAAGGCGAGGCGCTCGCGCTCGCGGTCCACGACGAGGCGCGTGGCGGCGGACTGCACGCGCCCGGCGGAGAGCCCCGGCCCGACCTTGCGCCAGAGCACCGGCGAGATCTCGTAGCCGTAGAGGCGGTCGAGGATGCGGCGGGTCTCCTGCGCGTCGACGAGGGAGGTGTCGATGTCGCGGGTGTTGTCGCGGGCCGTCTGGATCGCGTCCTTGGTGATCTCGTGGAAGACCATCCGCTTCACGGGGACCTTGGGCTTGAGCTCCTCGAGGAGGTGCCATGCGATGGCCTCGCCCTCGCGGTCCTCATCCGTCGCGAGGAAGAGCTCGTCGGCGTTCTTCAGTGCGCGCTTGAGGTCGGCGACCGTCTTCTTCTTCTGATCGGAGACGACGTAGTAGGGCTCGAAGCCGTTGTCGACGTCGACGGAGAACTTGCCCAGCCCGCCCTTCTTGAGCTCGGGCGGCAGGTTCTTCGGCTCGATGAGGTCGCGGATGTGCCCGACGGAGGCGAGCACCTCGTAGCCCTCGCCCAGGTACTGGGCGATGGTCTTGGCCTTCGCCGGCGACTCGACGATCACCAGCTTCTTCGTGCCGGACACAGTTCTCCTCGATTGATGCTGTCGGATCGGACGCTCAGCGAGTCCGACGGGTCCCCTTCGGCGGGGAGGCGGTGCGCGGCGTCCGCAGGAGGAACGACGATCCGTTCGCGTCGGCTTCGGGGCGCCCGACAGGCACACCATACACACTGACTCCGGGCGTCCCTCGCCGTCTTCCGCTCGCCGCGCGCTGGGAGCACTCCGGCCGCCGCCCGGGAATCCGCCGAATCGGGAGGACCGCACCCGGTGACGGATCGCGGCGATCGGCGCATGATGAGGGGCATGGCAACGACGCACACCACCTCCGCTCCGACCACCTCCGCCTACACCGCGAAGTTCCTCGACGGGCCGCTCGAGGGCAAGACGCTCCGCCGCTCCTACGGCGAGGCGACGGCCCCGGCGGGCCGCCTCGAGATCCCGGCCGCCCGCGAGGGCACCCGCTACCTCTATCTCCTCGCCGGCGCTCTCGAGCACGACGAGGGAGCGGGCGCGCTGCCCACCGCGGCGGCCTACCGCTACCTGCGGGTCAGCGCCGACTGAGCCCCGGTCCCACCGGGCGGGTCGGACACCGGCGACCCGACCGAGCGCGGGAGCGCGCTGCCGTTGCGCCCCGGGCGCGGCGAAAGCCGTCGCCGCCGTCCCCGGCGCGGGAGGAGCATCACGGCGGCGGCCCGGCGCGCGACCGGGCGGGGAGCGCGAGCGGCCCGACGGACACGACGACCTCGACGGTCGCCACTCCTCCCTCCACCGCGCAGCCCGCGACGGTCGCCGTCATCGCCCCCGCGACGCGCTCGGCCGCCCCGCACGGCTCGCCCGGCAGCAGCCCGGAGGACACGTCGGCCGCGGCGAGCGCCGCCGCATCCGCCGCGGCCACGGCCCTCTGGTGCCCCACCACTCCCCCGCAACCGGCGAGCACGGCCGCGGTCACGAGGATCGTCCCCGCGACGACGCCGACCGCGACGACCGCCGCCGAGCCGTCCTCCCCTGCGCGGTCCGGCTCCGGCCGGGGGATCACCGCCCTCCGCCCAGCGCGCAGGACCGGACCGAGACCGGCAGCTCCAGCGCCGGCAGCGGCCGGAGCCGCGCGGCGACGTCCACGCAGACGAGCTCGCCGTCCGCGGAGGTCGCGACACTCGCTCCCGCATCGACCCGCGCGACGGGCCGACGAGGATCGTCCCCCCGCGCCAGCGACCGGGCCCCGTCCGCCGCGGCGTCGACCAGCCGGACGTACTGCGCCGAGGCCGCCACCGAGCCGAGGCAGAGCGCCAGCACGACCACCACCGCCGGCAGCACGACCGCCAGCTCGGCCGTCGCGGAGCCGTCCTCGCCTCGACGGCCGTCGGCGACCAGGTCCACTCTCGTTGCTGCACGGGCGCCACCCGGGCACCGCACCGCTCATCCCCCCGAGGTGAGCGCCCGGGTGACCAGGTCCGTGAGGATCCCGCGCACCTCGTCGCCCTTGAGGATCACCACCAGCAGACCTGCGAAGCCGACCGCGGCCATCGTCGCGATCGCGTACTCGGCCGTGGCCGAGCCCTCCTCGTCGCGCCATCCGCTCAGCGGCCCCGCCTCCCAGGCAGGGCCCGGGAAGCGCTCCCGCCCGGCACCGCCCCGCACTCGTCCGATCGTCCCCGCACCACTGCTCCGACTGCCGTTCATCCGCTCGCTCCGTTCGTCGTCACTGCCCCCACTCGAGGATCGCCGAGCACGGAGCGGGTCGGGGTGGCGAGCTCGCGAACGGTGGACAAGAGGAGAGAGGAGCGGCCTGTGGAGAGCTCCCGCGGGACCGCTCACCGCTGCGCCGCGAACGTCGAGAGCAGCACCGAGATCATCATCGGAGCCACGCCCAGCAGGAGGAACGCCGGCAGCACGCAGACTCCGAGCGGCAGCAGCAGCGTCACACCGAGCCTCGCCGCCCGCTCCCGCGCCTCGGACGCGGCCCGCACCCGCGCCAGTGCCGCCTCGCTGCGCAGCAGCCGGCCAGCGGGGACCCCCGCCGCGCTCGAGAGCGCGAGCACGGGCTCCGCCGCGGCCAGCGCGGGCGGCCCCGACGCGAGCCCGCACTCGGCGAGCGCCGCCAGCACCCGCTCCCGCCCGCCGCCGATCGACCCCCCGCCCGCGAGCGCGACCGCGAGCAGGTCGAGCGCCAGCCCCGGTGCCGGGTCCTCCGGGCCGGCGAAGCGGACGAGCCGGCGCGTCCACGCCACGGCACCGAGCATCAGCCCGAGCCCGCCCACCAGGCAGGCGAATCCCGGCACCGTCCCGATCAGCACGCCCAGCACATCGAAGCCCAGCAGCGTGCCGAAGCCGAGCGCCACCAGCGGCAGCCCGCCGACCACCCGGCTCGTCGCGAGCGGCCCCGCCAGGGCGACCTCGATGTCCCGCCGCGCCCGGCCGAGCTCCCGCAGGGAATCGGCCAGCTCGGCGAGGGCCGCGGCGATCGGCGCTCCGGAGTCCGCGGCCACCCGCCAGCAGGCGGCCAGGGCCGCCCAGGCCGTCTCCTCGCCGCGATCACGCGAACCCCGTGCCGCGCTCTCCCTGCGACGAGGTGCGCGCTCCGCGGTCCGCCGCTCCTCACCTCGGCGGGAGGCGGGCACACCCCGCAGGAGCGCCGCCGTCACGTCCCCGCCGCGCGCCGCCTCGACCGCCACCGCGCGCAGCAGCCGACGACGTCGCGCGGCACCGGCCGCCTCCGAGTCGTCCGACGCCGCGAGGTGCGCCAGCGCCGACGCCGGCGCGACGCCCCCCGCGAGCAGCACCGAGAGGCGGTGCACCACGGCCGCCACCTCGTCGCCCCCCTCCCCGCGCTTCACGGCGAGCCCCGCTGCGGCACGGCGCCCTCCTCGATCCGGAGCCGCCCGGCGCCGTCGAGCCGGAAGCAGCCCGAGGCCGCGAGCCGGCGCCGACCGCCCCGCCGCTCGAGATGCAGCACCAGATCGATCGCGCTGACCGTCTGCCGCGCGACCGCCTCCGGGCCCATGCCCGCGAGCGAGCCGAGCGCCTCCAGCCGGGCGGGCACGTCGGCGAGCGAGTTCGCGTGCAGGGTCCCCGCTCCGCCGTCGTGCCCGGTGTTCAGCGCCGAGAGCAGATCGCGCAGCTCGACGCCGCGGCACTCGCCGAGGACGAGCCGGTCCGGCCGCATCCGCAGGGCCTCGCGGACGAGGCGGTCGAGGCCGACTCCGCCCGCTCCCTCGAGGTTCGGCTGGCGCGCCTCCAGCGAGACGACGTGCGGATGCGCGGGCCGCAGCTCGCCGACGTCCTCGATCACGACCAGGCGCTCGTGCGGAGGTGCACAGCCCAGGAGGGCGCCGAGGAGCGTGGTCTTGCCCGATCCGCCGGCACCGGTGACGAGGAGGTTCCAGCGCGCGGCGACGGCCCGCCGCAGCAGGCCGCGGCCCGCGTCGTCGAGCATCCCCGCCGCGTGCAGCTCGTCGAGACTCCAGGCGTCGGCCCGCGGCACGCGCACCGAGATCAGCGTCCCCGCGGTCGCGACCGGCGGCAGCACCACGTGCACGCGGAGCCCGTGTTTCAGCCGCACGTCCACGCACGGGCTCGCCTCGTCGACGTGGCGTCCGCCGGCCGCGACCAGCGACACCGCGAGCCGTCGCGCTCCTGCCGCGTCGAGCGTCCACGTCGGCTCTCGCACTGCGCCCCCGCCGCGGTCGACCCAGAGACCCGAATCCCCGTTGACGAAGAGGTCGGTCACCGCCGGGTCGGCGGCGAACGGCGCGAGCAGGCCGAGCGCCGCCGCCGCCGGACGGACCGGCGCGGCCCGCAGTGCCTCGCCGTCGTCCTCACCCGGCGGGCGAGGTACGTCCGGGCGGTAGGCGGCGGGAACGAGCGGGACGAAACCGGTGGTCATCCGGGAACGCTAGGAGCGCGCGCCCTCCGGTGGCGCGCCGAGGACCGCATCGGTGGACGGCAGGGCCGAGGACGCCCCTGGGGAGGAGCGACGAGCTCGGGATCGGCGTCGTTTCCGCGAGCCGGAGGTCCAGCAGCCGGAGCTCGGGCACGCGATCCGAGACCCGGCACGCTGAAACCGGCCGATCGGGCGTGCCGGATGTGTTTCCGCGAGCCGGAGCTCCAGCAGTCGAGACTCGGGCACGCGATCCGAGCTCCGGCACGCCGAAATCGACCGATCCAGCGCGCCCAGCGTGTTCGGCCGAGCCGAAGGTGCAACCGGGCGATGCGGCCCGGCCGTGCGGAACCTCCGGGGAGCGGAACGCTCGACCAGCGGAGGGAAGAGAAGGGGGCGGCACCCATTGGGGGGAACAGGTGCCGCCTCGGCGGCGCTGGATTGGGGGGAATCACTCGCGCCGCTGAGCCGAAGTTCATTCGGCCGTATGCAACGTTAGGGCACGGAGGCGATTTCGCCAAGTCGGATCCGCGTTCTGAGCCGACTCTTCACGAAACCCCGCCGGACGGTCAGCTTCGCGTCGCCCCCTCCCCACCCGAGAGCCGGACGCTACGGTGGTCCGGAACCGACCACGCCGGCCGGCGCACGTCGCACTCGCGAAGGAGCGAATCGCAGATGTCCACACCCCTCGACGCGTCCGGGGCCGCAGGCTCGAGCGCCATCGACAGCCTCCAGCAGGAGACGCGCCGCTTCCCGCCGCCCGCCGAGTTCGCCGCCGACGCCGCCGCGACCGCCGGGAAGGCCGAGCAGGCCGCCGCCGACCGCCTCGCCTTCTGGGCCGACCGCAGCCGCGAGCTGCTGCACTGGCACCGGCCGTTCACGCGCACCCTCGACTGGAGCGAGCCGCCCTTCGCGCGCTGGTTCGACGACGGCGAGCTCAACGTCGCCTACAACTGCCTCGACCGGCACGTGCTGGCCGGTCACGGCGACCGCGTCGCGATCCACTGGGAGGGCGAGCCCGGCGACAGCCGCGACCTGACCTACGCCGAGCTCACCGCCGAGGTGAAGCGCGCGGCCAACCTCTTCACGAGCCTGGGCGTGCAGGCCGGCGACCGCGTCGCGATCTACCTGCCGATGATCCCCGAGGCCGTCATCGCGATGCTCGCGGTCGCCCGGCTCGGCGCCGTGCACTCGGTCGTCTTCGGCGGCTTCAGCGCCGAGAGCCTGCGCGCGCGGATCGACGACGCCGAGGCGAAGCTCGTCGTCACCGCCGACGGCGGCTGGCGCAAGGGCTCGGTCTTCCCGCTCAAGCCCGCGGTCGACGCGGCGCTGGCGCTGGACGGCGGCGCGTCGAGCGTCGAGCACGTCCTCGTCGTCCGCCGCGGCGGCAACACCGTCGAGTGGAGCGCCGGCCGCGACCTGTGGTGGCACGAGGAGATCGTCGCGGTGGACGCCGACCACGTCGCGCGGCCGTTCCCCGCCGAGCAGCCGCTGTTCATCCTCTACACGAGCGGCACGACCGGGAAGCCGAAGGGCATCCTGCACACCAGCGGCGGCTACCTCACCCAGGTCGCGTACACCCACCGCACGGTCTTCGATCTCAAGCCCGAGACCGACGTCTACTGGTGCACCGCCGACGTCGGCTGGATCACCGGGCACAGCTACGTGGTCTACGGACCGCTCGCGAACGGCGCCACCCAGGTGATGTACGAGGGCACGCCCGACACCCCGCACGCCGGACGCTGGTGGGAGATCATCGAGAAGCACGGCGTCACGATCCTCTACGCCGCCCCCACGGCGATCCGCACCTTCATGAAGCTCGGCCGGCAGATCCCGCAGCGCTTCGACCTCTCGAGCCTCCGCCTGCTCGGCTCGGTCGGCGAGCCGATCAACCCCGAGGCCTGGATCTGGTACCGCGACGTCATCGGCGGCGGCCGCGCCCCGATCGTCGACACCTGGTGGCAGACCGAGACCGGCGCGATCATGGTCTCGCCCCTGCCCGGCGTCACGACCCTGAAGCCGGGCTCGGCGCAGGTCCCCGTCCCCGGGATCTCGATCGACGTCGTCGACGACTCCGGCGCCCCGGTCGGCGCGGGCTCCGGCGGGCTGCTGGTCATCACCGAGCCCTGGCCGTCGATGCTGCGCGGCATCTGGGGAGACCCGGACCGCTACGTCGAGACCTACTGGTCGAAGTTCGGCGACCGCTACTTCGCCGGCGACGGCGCGCGGCTCGACGAGGACGGCGACCTGTGGCTGCTCGGCCGCGTCGACGACGTGATGAACATCTCCGGCCACCGCCTGTCGACGGCCGAGATCGAGTCGGCCCTCGTCTCGCACCCGGTGGTCGCGGAGGCGGCCGTGGTGGGCGCGGCGGACGAGACCACCGGCCAGGCCGTCGTCGCCTTCGTCATCGCCAAGGCGAGCCAGGCGGAGGCGCTCGCCAGCGGCCACGACGAGCTCGAGGCGACGCTCAAGGCGCACGTCGCCGAGCACATCGGCGCGATCGCCCGGCCGAAGCGCATCTTCATCGTGCAGGAGCTGCCGAAGACCCGCTCCGGCAAGATCATGCGCCGGCTCCTGCGCGACGTGGCCGAGGGCCGGGCCGTCGGCGACACGACCACGCTGGCCGACACGCAGGTGATGGCCGTCATCTCCTCCGCGGTCGCCGCCGACGACTGAGCCCCGGACGACTGAGCCGCCGAGGGCCGAGCCGCCCGGAACGCCGAAGGGCGCCGCCTCCCGAGAGGGGAGAGCGGCGCCCTTCGGCGTCGAGCCGGGACCCGGTTCAGGCGAAGGCGACGATCAGCTCGACCTCGACCGGTGCGTCGAGCGGGAGCTCCGCCACGCCGACCGCCGAGCGGGCGTGCCTGCCCGCCTCGCCGAAGATCTCGCCGAGCACCTCGGAGGCGCCGTTGATGACGCCGGGCTGGCCGTTGAAGCCGGGAGCGGAGGCGACGAAGCCGGTCACCTTGACGATCCGGGTCACGCGGTCGAGCGAGCCGATCACGTCGGCGATCGCGGCCAGCGCGTTCAGAGCGCAGACGCGCGCCAGGTCCTTGGCGGCCTCGGGATCGACGCCCGCGCCGACCTTGCCGGTCGCGGGCAGCGCGCCGTCGACGAAGGGGATCTGCCCGGCCGTGAAGACCAGGTTCCCCTCGACGACGGCCGGGATGTAGGCGCCGGCCGGCACCGCGACCGCGGGGAGCTCGATGCCCAGCTCGGCCAGGCGCTCGGCGATCACGCGCCGACCTCGGCGACCGGGCGCTTGAGGTAGGCCACGAGCCCGCCCTCGGGACCGGTGACGATCTGGACCAGTTCCCAGCCCTCGGAGCCCCAGGTGTTCAGGATCGCGGTGGTGTTGTGGATCATCAGCGGCGTCGTGATGTATTCCCAGCGGGGGACGGACATGGCTCTCCTCGTGAGGCAGGGGTGCGGATGCCGGGCGCACCGCACCCGGAGGAGTCGGCGCCGGCGGGTCGAGCGCCGCGTCCGGTGTCAGGAGCGGCGGTTACGCTGATTCTATGTCGGGGGCAGTCGGGAACAGGGTCGTCACGTCCATCGGCGCCGCGGTCGGAGGACTGATCGGGATCGTCGCCATGAGCGTCGTCGCCGGAGTCCTCGTCGCGGCGTCGGTCACTCCGGCGATCGCGCTCGGCGGGATGGCCGCGAACAACACGGTCACCATGTTCGACAACCTCCCGGGCTACCTCGAGATCGGCACGCTCGCCGAGAAGAGCGACGTCTATGCGAAGGGCGCCGACGGCCAGGACGTGCTCCTCGCCTCGTTCTACGCGCAGAACCGCGTGGAGGTCGGCTGGGACGACATCTCCCCCTTCGTCAAGGACGCGGTCGTCGCCTCGGAGGACCCGCGCTTCTACGAGCACGGCGGCATCGACCTGCTCGGCACGATCCGCGCCGCGGCCACGGTCGCCTCCGGCGGCAACGTGCAGGGCGGCTCGTCGATCACGCAGCAGTACGTCAAGAACGTGCTCGTGCAGAAGGCGGAGGCGCTCTCCGACCCGATCGAGCGCGACGCCGCCTACCGCGAGGCCACCGAGACCACGGCCGAGCGCAAGGTCGCCGAGATGCGGCTCTCGATCGGGCTCGAGAAGGAGTACCCGAAGAACGACATCCTGCTCGGCTACCTCAACATCGCGCTGTTCGGCGGCACCGTCTACGGCATCGAGGCGGCGGCGCGGTACTACTTCGACACCAGTGCCCGCGACCTCACCCTCGCGCAGTCCGCCGCCCTGATCGCCATCGTGAACAATCCCGAGAAGTTCCGCTTCGATCGCCCGGACGACCCGGCCAACCTCGCGGTGGAGGGCTACCCCGAGACGCTCAACCGCCGGAACTACATCCTCACGCGGATGGGGATCGAGTCGAAGGTCACCCCCGAGCAGATCGGCGAGGCCGCCTCGACGCCGGTCGTCCCCGTGATCACGGAGCCGAGCACCGGCTGCCAGACCGCCGGCATCGCGGCCTACTTCTGCGACTACGTGACCTGGGTGATCAAGAACGACGACGCCTTCGGCGCCAGCCAGGACGAGCGCGACGCGACCTTCAAGCGCGGCGGCTACCAGATCTACACGACCCTCGACTCCGATCTGCAGGAGGCCGCGGTCGCCGCCACCGAGGACTGGGTGCCGAAGTCGATGGCCCGGGTGAACATCGGCAGCGCGAGCGTCTCGGTCGAGGTCGGCACCGGGCGCATCCTCGCGATGACGCAGAACAAGGACTACTCGAACGATCCCGACGTCAGCGGCGCCAACTACACCAGCGTCAACTACAGCACCGACTTCGGCTACGGCGGCTCGAGCGGCTTCCAGGTCGGCTCGACCTACAAGGTCTTCACCCTCGCCGAGTGGCTGCAGGAGGGCCGGGCCCTGAACGAGACCGTCGACGGCACCCGTCGCGCGTACACGACCTTCCGCGACAGCTGCGAGCCCGACGGCACCTACTACGGCGAGCCCTGGGACCCCAAGAACGACGAGGGCGGCAACGGCGGCGTCTACTCCGCGCTCGACGCCACCAAGGGCTCGATCAACACCGGCTTCGCCGCGATGGCGGAGCAGCTCGACCTCTGCGGCATCCGCAACACCGCGCTCGCGATGGGCGTGCACCGCGCCGACGGCACCGAGCTGCAGAAGTTCGCGCCGACCATCCTCGGCACCAACGAGATCGCGCCGCTGACCATGGCGACCGCGTTCGCCGGCTTCGCGAACAAGGGCACCGTCTGCACGCCGATCGCGATCGACCGGATCGTCGACCGCGGCGGCGCCGATGTCGCCCCGCCGGCGAGCACCTGCACGCAGGGGATGTCCGAGGAGGTCGCCGCGACCGCCGACTTCGCCCTGCAGCAGGTGATGACGGGCGGCACCGGCCGCGCCTCCGCGACCGGCACCGGCGTCCCGCACATCGGCAAGACCGGCACCACCGACAACGCGGTGCACACCTGGATGGTCGGCGCCAGCACCGAGGTGGCCACGGCGACCTGGGTCGGCAACGTCAGCGGCTTCACCTCGATGCGCGGCTTCAGCCTCAACCGGGTCAACGCCGGTCAGGTGCGCCACCAGATCTGGCCGCGGATCATGCGCGTCGCCGACCAGAAGTACGGCGGCTCGGCCTTCCCCTCGCCCCAGCAGTCGCTCGTCGACGCGCCCCAGCAGGCGGTGCCCGAGGTGACCGGCCAGAACCCCGCCGCCGCCACCGCGCGCCTGCGCGAGCTCGGCTTCGTCGTGACGGTCGACCCGAACCGCGTGCCGTCCGATCGACCCGCGGGCTCGGTCGCGCAGACGAACCCGCCGGCCGGCTCCCGCCTCTCCCGCGGGGCCCCGATCGCACTGCAGATCAGCGCCGGTCCGTCCACCCCGCCGCCGCGCGGCTGACGCCGGGTCGTCCCCCGGGCCGGGTCGGGCAGACTGTACGCGGCCGCTCCCGCAGCCCCGCCCCGACGAGAGAAGGATCCATGACCGGACGCAGCAGCGCTCGCCCCCTCACCACGGCCCTCGCGGCCGTCGCCGCCGTCGGGAGCGCCGCCGCCGTCTGGGGCATCACCGTCGAGCGGACGATGTTCACGGTCCGCCACGAGTCGGTGCCCGTCCTGCCCGCGGGCTCCGCACCGCTCCGGATCCTGCACTTCTCCGACCTGCACATGGCGCCGTGGCAGACGAAGAAGCAGGACTGGCTGCGCTCGCTCACCGCCCTGGCCCCCGACCTCGTCGTGGGCACCGGCGACAACCTCGGGCACCGCGACGGCGTCCTCGGCATCCGCCGCGCACTCGAGCCCTTCGCCGGCGTGCCCGGCGTCTTCGTCCACGGCTCGAACGACTACTTCGGACCCCGGGTGAAGAACCCGCTGCGCTACTTCCGCGGCCCGTCGAAGAACCCCGCGCGCAACGCCAGCGACCTCGACACCGCAGCGCTGACCGGATTCTTCACGGAGGAGCTCGGCTGGCAGGACCTCAACAACACGGCGCACGCCCTCACCGTCCGCGGCACCCGCGTCGAGCTCTTCGGCGTCGACGACCCGCACATCGGCCTGGACCGCATCGACCTCGTGGCGGGCGCCGTGGACGAGCTGCGGGCCTCTGCCGAGGAGCCGGCCGGCGTGAGCATCGGCGTCGCGCACGCGCCCTACCAGCGCGTCCTGGACGACTTCGTCGCGCGGGGGGCGGAGGTGATCCTCGCGGGCCACACCCACGGCGGTCAGGTCTGCGTGCCCGGCTTCGGCGCACTGGTGACCAACTGCGACATCCCCCGCGACAAGGTGTCCGGCTTCTCCACCTGGGACAACGGCCTGCACAGCTCCTTCCTCAACGTCTCCGCCGGAGTGGGCACCTCGATCTACGCGCCGGTGCGCTTCGCCTGCCGCCCCGAGGTCAGCCTGCTGACGCTCGAGCCGGTGGCCTGAGCGGTCCCGCTCGAGGAGTCCCGCGCGAGGCGCCGCGACCGGTGTCCGACACCGCCGCGGAAATCGGCTACTATTGACGAGGCTCGTGAGCGGTTCACCGCGAAGAGTCCACCGGGGTGTGGCGCAGCTTGGTAGCGCGCCTCGTTCGGGACGAGGAGGTCGTGGGTTCGAATCCCGCTACCCCGACCGGTGAGAAGCCCGGCCAGGATCGATGATCCGGCCGGGCTTCGTCGTTCCGCGGTGCGGACGGACAGGGCTACGCCGCGGTGCGGACGGACAGGGCGGCGCCAGAGCGCCGATGTTCCGACGCCAGGGCCCTCGGAGCCCGACGCAGCCGGGAAGACTGGAGCGCTCTCGCCGTCGCTGACGACGCGCTCCCTCCCGTCGCCGCAGCGACCCTCGCCGAGACGAGAACCGTGCCTCGACCCCCGACCCGGCTCACCGTCGTCGTCGCCCTCGCCTACGCGCTGGTCCTGGCCACCGTGGTCTTCTGGCCGACACCGGTCGACGGCGGGCACGCCGGCGAGCTGAAGCAGGTCCTCGCGCAGCCCCGCGCCCAGAGCCTCGGGCTCCTCGGCTACGGCGGGATCGAGGCGACGGCGAACGTGCTGCTCTTCGTCCCGCTCGGACTGCTCGCGGCGCTGCACCTCCGCCGGCACCGGGCGTGGCTCGCCGTCCTGCTCGGCGCGGCGACCAGCGCCGCCGTGGAGACCGTGCAGCTCCTGCTGCTGCCCCAGCGCCACGCGGACGTGCACGACGTGCTGGCGAACACCGCGGGCGCCGCGATCGGCGCGGTCCTCGGCGTCGTCCTGCGCCGACGACTCCCGGCACGACGACGCCGGAGGGCGGCGGAGCGGAACCGCGCTCGCGCACGTGTCCCGCTCCGCCGCCCTCCGGCGTGACAGGGGTCGATCCCCCGGGTGGAACGGAGCGGCCGCCGGTCAGCGGGCGGCCGTCGATCGCCGTGGATCAGCGGCCGAGGCCGCGGTACTCCCAGCCGGCGGCGCGCCAGGCGTCCTGGTCGAGGCAGTTGCGGCCGTCGACCACGAGCTTCCCGGCCACCTTCTCGCCCGCGGCGACGGGGTCGATCGCGCGGAACTGCTTCCACTCGGTGACGACCACGACGGCGTCGGCACCGCGCAGGGCCTCGTCGATGTCGGTCGTGTAGGTGATGTCGGGGTAGCGGCGGCGCGCGTTCTCGATCGCCTCGGGGTCGGTCGCGACCACGTCGGCGCCGAGGTCGTGGAAGCGGGTCGCGACGTCGAGCGACGGCGAGTCGCGGACGTCGTCCGACTCCGGCTTGAACGCGAGGCCGAGAACGGCGATCTTCCTGCCCTCGACCGAGCCGCCGAGGCCCTCGGTGACGAGGTCGACCACGCGCTGGCGGCGGCGCAGGTTGATCGCGTCGACCTCCTTGAGGAAGGCGACCGAGTCGCCCACGCCGAGCTCGTCCGCGCGGGCCGAGAAGGCGCGGATGTCCTTGGGCAGGCAGCCGCCGCCGAAGCCGATGCCGGCGTTCAGGAAGCGGCGGCCGATGCGGACGTCGTAGCCGATGGCGTCGGCGAGCTGCGTGACGTCGGCGCCGGTGACCTCCGCGATCTCGGCGATGGCGTTGATGAACGAGATCTTGGTGGCGAGGAAGGCGTTCGCCGAGACCTTGACCAGCTCCGCGGTCGCGTAGTCGGTGACCACGAGCGGCGTCTCGGCGGCCAGCGCCGTCGCGTAGACCTCGTCGAGGGTCGCCTTGGCGGCCTCGCCGGCCGCGCCCGCGGGCACGCCGTAGACCAGGCGGTCGGGGCTGATCGTGTCCTCGACGGCGAAGCCCTCGCGGAGGAACTCGGGGTTCCAGGCGAGCGTCGCGCCGCTGGCGGCGATCCGCTCGGCGAGTCGCGCGGCGGTGCCGACCGGGACGGTCGACTTGCCAACGACGAGCGAGTCCGCCGTCAGCAGCGGCAGGATGCCGTCGATCGCGGCGTCGACGTAGGTCATGTCGGCCGCGTTCTCGCCCTTCTTCTGCGGCGTTCCCACCGCGATGAAGTGCACGGCGGCGTCGGCGGCGTCGGCCGTGTCGGTCGAGAAGCGGAGGCGGCCGGAGGCCACGCCCGAGGAGAGCAGCTCGGGCAGACCGGGCTCGAAGAACGGAGCGGTGCCGGCGGAGAGCGCCTCGATCTTCGCGGGGTCCACGTCGATGCCGATGACGTCGTGGCCGAGCTCGGCCATCGCGGCGGCGTGGACGGCTCCGAGGTAGCCGCAACCAATGACAGAAAGCTTCACGGGATTTCTCCGAATCGTAGGCGGGTCGATGTCGCGTCGGCGACTGCAGGAGGGAGGAACGGGTGGAGCGGAGGGAGCCCGCGCGGCACGCGCGAGGTCAGCTCCGCGCCAATGCTCTCAGATCCCGGGAGATGTCGTGGACGGCCGCGGCGATCTCCTGAGCGACGCGGACGTGCGTGCTCTCGCTGCGGCCGATCGGATCGTCGATGTCGTCGCCCTCGCCGCGGGGCGCCCGGCCCCGGTTCGCCGCGGCGAGCCGCACCACCGAGCGCAGTCGAGCGGCGGGGTCCTCGACCGCGGGGATCGGCACCTCGGCGAGGACGAACGGGAGCACGCGGGCGAACTCGCGCAGGGTGAAGCCGCGCAGCAGGAGCGGCGGGTGGCTCCGCGACGCGTCGACGAGGTGGTCGCGGGTCATCGCGAGCATCAGGTCCGCCTCGCCCGCGAGGGCGTCGGAGAGCTTCGCGCTGAGGTGGCCGGACGGGTCGCCGCCGAGCTCGGCGGACAGGCGAGCGGAGGTCGGCTCCATCGGGTAGCCGTCCCGCGTCTGCACGCCCGCGCTGCGGAAGGCGAGGAGCGCCGCTCCGCTCGGTGCGGTGAGGTCGCCCAGCTGCGCCCGCAGGAGCTGCTCCGCCATCGGCGAGCGGCAGATGTTGCCGGTGCAGACCGAGAGGACGGTGAAGACCGGAGCGGCGGGCGTCGAGGCCGCCTCACCGGGGCGCCACCCGCGCCGGGCGCGCCGCAGGCCGTCGTCCCCCGGGAACGTCATCCGTGGCCGCTCAGACCGCGCTGGGGGCCGGGGCAGGAGCCGGAGCGGCTGCCGCGTCCGGACGCGCGCCCGACTTCTGCGAGCCGTAGTAGCTCGTGTAGTAGTAGCCGTAGCCGCGGCCGACCTGGCCCCGCGGGGGAACGCGGTTGAGGATGACGCCGAGGGTGTGGCCGCTGACGCGCTCGAGGTTCTGGATCGCCTTGCCGAGCTCGTCGGTCGTCGTCCGGCCGGCCGAGATGACCACGAGGGCGCCGTCGGTGCGGGCGGTGAGGATCGCGCCGTCGGTCACGGGCAGCAGCGGCGGGGCGTCCACGAGCACGATGGCCTCGCGGGCGATCTCGTGCAGGAGCATGTCCATGCCGTTCGAGCCGAGCAGCTCGCTCGGGTTCGGCGGGATCGAGCCCGCACCGAGGATCCAGAGGTTGCCGGAGGGACCCCAGGGCTGGAGCACGTCCTGCAGCTCGGCCTTGCCGATCAGCAGGTCGGTGAGGCCGACCCCGGGGACGAGGCCGAAGGACTTCGCGACGGTGGGCTTGCGGAGGTCGCCGTCCACGACGACCGTGCGCTGACCGGAGGCGGCGAGCGTCACCGCGAGGTTCGCGGTCACGGTCGACTTGCCGTCGGAGGGCAGCGGGCTGGTCACGACGATGATCCGCGGCGGGCTGTCGACGTTCATGAACTGCAGGTTCGTGCGCAGCTCGCGCAGCGCCTCGGCGAGCGCGTGCTTGCCGTCGGACTTCACGTAGTCGGTCGTGTCCGCCTCGGGCACGATGCGGTTGGTCTCGTTCAGGCGCTTGTCGACGGGGAGCGTGCCGACGACCGGGAGGTCGAACAGCCGCTCCACCACCTCGGCGGTGCGGATGCGGCGGTCGAGGGTGTTGCGGACGAAGGCGTAGACGAGGCCCAGCACGAGGCCGGCCAGCGCGCCGACGCCGAGCACCAGGCGCACGTTCGGGAACTCCGGGGAGGACGGCAGAGCGGCGGACTGGACGCCGGAGAGGCTGACGGTGTCGCCCGCTCCCGACTCCTGGTTCACCTGCTGGATGCGGACGGCGATCGCGTCGATCCAGGCGTCGGCGAGGGTGCGGGCGCCCTCCGGGGTGGACGCCGTCGCGCGGACGTTGAGGATCGGCGACTCCGGATCGGGAGTGACCTGGACGGCGGTGATCAGCGACTCCGCCGTCACGTCGAGCCCGAGGTTCCCGATGACGATCTCGGCGACGTTCCGCGACTTCGCGATCGGGACGTAGGTGAGGGTGCTCGACTTCGCGACGGAGTCCGCGATCTGGCGCAGGTAGATCGCCTGGCTCGGGTCTCCCCCGGCATCGGCGACGGCCGCCGAGACGAGGCCCTGCGCCTCCGCGGCGTAGCGCGGCTTCTGGGTCAGCGACCAGCCGTAGGCGACGAGGGTGCCCAGGAGCACGGCTGCGACGAGGGCGATCCAGTGATCGCGGAGAAGTCGGAGGACGTCTCTAAGTTCCACAGTGTCAAGTTCCTTCACTGGTCCGGACCGATCGGCGACTGCCGGAGACGGGCTTCAGAATCATTGCACGCCGGTGTATCGGCCCCGTTTCGGGGACCGTCAGACGTGCACCCCTTCCGGGGTGGGCTGGAGCGGAGTCGCTCTCGCGATCACGCCGAGCCCGAGCAGCTCGTCGACGGCGGCGGACACCGCGGCCGAGGCGTCGATCCCCTCCGGCGGTCCGCCGAGCTCGGCCAGCACCGCGGCGACGAGGTCGGGCAGATCGGCGCAGCCGGCCGCGGAGCGCCAGAGGACCGGCCCGATCCCGGCGAGCCGGATCACCGTGTTCTGGCGGAAGACGAGAAGCTCGCCGCTGGGCAGCGCCAGCGCGTCGTCGACCTCCGCGCGGCGCAGGGAGCCGCCGGCGGCCGCGTCCTCCGCCTCCAGCGGAAGCGCGACGACGTCGTGCCAGACCGCCGGCGCCGGCTCGGCCGGAGCGGCGAGCAGACCGTCGACGAGATCGAGCACGTCCGCCGCCTCGGAGTAGACCAGTCGATTCGCGCCACCGACCGAGGCGATCGTGCGGACCAGCGCCGAGAGTGCCCTGGGCCGGGCGGCGAGGTAGGAGGTCTGGGGCACCAGGGCGTCGATCGCCACGGTCGGCTCGACCTGCTCGAGGCGGGGCACGTCGACGCCGTCACGGCGCTCGAGCAGGACGATCCCGGCCAGCACGAGCGGCGCCTGCGGAACGGGGCGCAGACCGAGGTCGACCGGCGAGAGCTGGGCCTTCGGCGCGCTGCCGGTCGCGGGCTTCACCGACAGCGGCTTCGGATAGGGCAGCACAGTGCCGTCGGGAGTGACGGCGACCGTCTCGTCGGTCACGTAGCCGAAGCGCTCCCCCAGCACCCGCGAGGCGGTCGTCTTGCCGGTGCCGGAGGCGGCCACGAACGCGAGCACGCGGCCGTCGTCGGCGGCGACGCCGCAGGCGTGCAGCATCAGGAGGTCGCCGCGGCGCTCACCGATGGCCTCGAGCGTGAGCGTCGACGTGAGCGACTCCTCGAGCTGCGCGACGGAGTGCGAGACGACCCGGACGCCGCCCGGCGGGACCGAGCCGGGGAGCGACACCTCGGCGGAGATCACGCGCGCGTCGGCGCTGTCGGCGGCGGCGCAGGAGCGCCAGCTGCTCCGGATCCGCGCGACGTCCTCGTCGGACAGTCCGGGCCCGAACTCGACGCGGAACGGGACCTCGAGGATCGCCAGCGACATGCTGCGCGGTCCGGATCGCTCGTCACCGGGCTGGTCGGCACCCGTCTGCACGGAGGAGCTCAATACGCCCCGTCCCGCGCCAGGACCGCGCGAGCAGTCTTGAAGAGGATGACGATGTCGCCGGTCATCGACCAGTTCTCCACGTAGTAGAGGTCGAGGCGGACGGTGTCCTCCCACGACAGGTTGGAGCGGCCGCTCACCTGCCAGAGGCCGGTGATGCCGGGCTTCATCAGGAAGCGGCGGTGCACGTGCTCCTCGTACTGCTCCACCTCGCGCGCCAGCGGCGGGCGGGGGCCGATCAGCGACATGTCGCCGCGGAAGACGTTGAGGAACTGCGGCAGCTCGTCGAGGCTGAAGCGGCGGAGGACGGTGCCGACCTTGGTGACCCGGGGGTCCTTGGCCATCTTGAAGAGGATGCTGTTGCCCTCGTCGCGCTGCTGGGCGGCGAGCTCGGCGAGGCGCGCCTCGGCGTCGACCACCATCGAGCGGAACTTGAGCATCTCGAAGGTCGAGCCGTTCAGCCCGATGCGCTCCTGGCGGAACAGGATCGGGCCCGGGCTGGTCGTCTTCACCAGCACCGCGACGACGATCAGCACGGGAGCGCTGAGGATGATCAGCATCGTCGACGCGGCGATGTCGAAGAGCCGCTTCGCGAAGCGCTGGCGGCCGTCGAAGCGCGGGGTCTCGACGTGGATCAGCGGCAGGCCGGCGACCGGCCGGGTGTGGATGCGCGGGCCGCCGATGTCGGTGAGGCTCGGCGCCACGACGAGGTGCTCGCGGCCGGGCTCGAGCGTCCAGCTGAGCTCGCGGATGCGCTGCGGGGCCAGCTCGTCGGAGCTCGTGACGACGACGGTGTCGGCACCGGTCGCGTCCATCACGGCGCGCACGCCGTCGATCCCGGAGAAGCCGTGCAGCGAGAGGCCCGCCAGCTCGGCCTCGCTCGTGAGCGCCTCGGCGCCGCCGACGGAGGTGGAGACCGCGCCGACCAGCTTGTAGCCGGCCTCGGTGCCGCGCCGGAGCTCGCGTGCGGTGTGCAGCACGCTCGCGCGGGAGCCGAGCAGGACGACCTGGCTGGAGAAGCGGCCGACCTTGCGCTGGCGGGTCAGCCAGGAGCGCCAGACCAGACGGCCGACGCAGATCAGCAGGATCCCGGCGGGGAACGCCGTGATGATGTAGCCGCGCGCCAGCAGGATCTGCAGGAGGTAGGCGATGATCGCGACGATGCCGAACAGCCAGATGGAGGCGTCGACGATCCGCCGGTACTCGACGTAGCCGGTGCCGACGATGCGGCGGTCGCGGGTGTCGAAGACCTGCAGGGCGAGGAGCCAGCCGATCGAGAGCACGACGGACACCCAGGTGTAGCTGACGGCGATGTCGACGGGATTGTTGAAGCCCACGTCGGAGTTCAGGTCGAGATCGAACCAGAACAGCTGCGTGCCGAAGACCGAGACGAGGATCGCGACGACGTCGGTGGCGAGGAGGCGCCGGCGGTAGTCCTGCTCCCAGGACGGGCGGCGCTTCGGCGGAGTCTCCTGCGAAGCCATCGAACCCCCCGGTCTCGCGTGCTGCGTCGGAAGGCCTGCGTGCGTTTCCGGTGATGTCACGCCCGCAAGGCTACCCACTTCCCTGTTTCATTCGGGTCACGCCCGATGAGCACTGCTCGACACTGCTAGCCGCGCAGGCGTCCGCGGCTCTCCTGCAGATAGCACGAGCCGCAGAGCGACTCGTAGGTGACCTCGGCCCCGTCGATGGCGACCTGGTCGCCGTCGAAGACGAATCGGCCGTCGACCACCCGACCGTTGAAGATCGCCTTCCGCCCGCAGCGGCAGATCGTCTTCAGCTCCTCGAGGCTGTGCGCGATCTCGAGGAGCCGCCTGCTTCCGGGGAACGCGGCGGTCCGGAAGTCGGTCCGGATGCCGTAGGCGAGGACGGGGACGTTCTCCAGGATCGCGATCCGGAGCAGATCGTCGACGTGCGACTCCGGCAGGAACTGCGCCTCGTCGACGAGCAGTGCGCTGACGTCGCGGCTCGTCTCGGCGAGCACGCGGGCGCGCGCGGCGGAGAAGACGGCGACCGGATCGCCGTCGGGCTCGAACAGGATGTCCACCGGACGGGTCACGCCGAGGCGGGACACGATGAGCTCGTCGCCCTTGGTGTCGACGGCCGGTTTCGCGAGCAGCACCCGGTGCCCGCGCTCCTCGTAGTTGTGCGCGGCCTGCAGGAGCGAGGTGCTCTTGCCGCTGTTCATCGCGCCGTAGCGGAAGTAGAGCTTCGCCATCAGGTCCTGTCTCTGCTCGTGGGCGGGCGGTGCCCGCGGGCCGCGCCCGGCGCGGTCCTCGTGGTCGTCGTGGTCGTGGTGGTCGTGGTGGTCGTCGTGCCGTCGGCGGTCGTGCCGGTCACTCGAGGAGGCCGTCCTCCGCCGCCCGCCGGATCAGGTCGGCGCGCCGGCTGGCCGGGCGGCCGATCTTGGCGTACTTCTGCCGGACGCGGCGCAGATAGGTCTTCGCCGTCTCGAACTGGACGTTCATCCTCGCGGCGACCTCGGGAGTGCTGGCGCCGGCGACGTAGTGGCGCAGCGCCTCCAGTTCCCCCGCGCTCAGGCGCGGACGCTGCTGCGCGGCCACCCCGATCGGCAGCGGGCGCCACTGCGCGGCGGACCCCGCGGTGGAGCGCATCGCCATCGCCGAGCGCGCCGCCTCCATGACGTCCTGCATCGACTGCGCCTTCGTGAGGTGCCGGGCGGCGCCGGCCCGCAGCGAGCGCTCGCGGATCTCATCGTCCTCGCGCTCGGCGAGGACGATCACGGTCGCGCCCGCGGCACGGCAGGTGCGGATCCGCGCCTCGATCGAGATCGGCTCGCTCAGCTCGAAGTCCATCAGGACGACCTGCGTCGGGAACACCGTGCTGGTGACCAGCTCCATCCAGGTGCCGGCGCTCACGACGAGCTCGAAGTCCGGGGCGTTGGCGGCGATCCAGCTGCTCATGCTGTCCAGGAGCAGCTCGTGGTCGTCGAGGATGCCGAGCCGGACCGGTCGCGCGCCGCCGTCGGCGGAGGGGGTCTCGGCGGACCGGGACTCAGCGGACCGGGTCTCGACGGACCGGGACTCTGCGGCCCGGGCGGAGGAGCCGGACGTCGGCTCACCGGGGCGAGGGAGCATGCGACGATCCTAGCCGCGGGCCGGATCGCCTCCGCGGCCCTCTCAGAACAGCGTCGGCTGGCCCACCCCGGGCAGCAGAGAGGCGCCGTCCTCGCCCAGCTCGCGGAGGATCAGACCGCCGCCGCGGAGACCGGCGTGCCGGGCCGGCTCATCGCCGTCCTGCGGGCGGCCGTGCTCGCCGCCCAGGGTCCGCAGCACACCGAGCGAGGGCAGCGCCGAGGCGCCGCGCGCGGTCGGCCCTAGCGCGGAGGAGCGCATCGAGCCGGTCGCCGGGTCGGCCTCCCCCTCCTCCAGCCGGTGGTCGCGCATCAGCGGGCGGATCCGGGCGGACAGCCAGCGGCGGTACTCGGCGGGCGCGTAGGCGGAGCGCCCGGGGTAGAGGGAGCGGTAGCGGTCGAGCAGCTCGGGGTGCTCCTGCGCGAGCCACTGCAGGAACCACTCCTTGACTCCGGGCTTGAGGTAGAGGGTCGAGTACATGATCGTGCTCGCCCCCGCCTCGCGGCAGGCGCGGAGCGAGGCGTCCAGGTGGGCGCGGGTGTCGGTGAGGAACGGCAGGATCGGCATCAGGAAGACCGAGCACTCGAAGCCCGCCTCCCGGGCGGCCGTGACGGTCGCCAGCCGGGCCGCGGCGGACGGAGCGCCGGGCTCGATCGAGCGCTGCAGATCCTCGTCGAAGACCGCGATCGAGACGCCGAGGTCGACGGGCACGTGCTCGGCGGCCTCGCGCAGCAGCGGCAGGTCGCGCCGGAGCAGCGAGCCCTTGGTCAGGATCGAGATCGGGGTGCCGGAGGCGGCCAGCGCGGCGATGATGCCGGGCATCAGCCGGTAGCGGCCCTCCGCCCGCTGGTACGGGTCGGTGTTGGTGCCGAGCGCGACGGGGTGCCGCTCCCAGCTCGGCCGGGCGAGCTCCCGGGTGAGCACCTCGGCGACGTTCACCTTGACGACGATCTGCGAGTCGAAGTCGCGCCCGCCGTCGAACTCGAGGTACTCGTGGGTGGGCCGGGCGAAGCAGTAGGTGCAGGCGTGAGTGCAGCCGCGCATCGGGTTGATCGTCCAGCCGAACGGCATCTTCGACGAGGAGTGCACCCGGTTCAGCGCCGACTTGGCGAGCACCTCGTAGAAGGTGATGCCGTCGAACTCGGGGGTGCGGACGGTGCGGACCAGCTCAGTGAGCTTCACCAGGCCCGGGAGCGCGGCCTCGTCCGCCGCGCCGATCGCCTGTCCGCTCCACCTCATGCGTCCATTAGAACATGTGTTCGAACGTTTCGGTGGAGTCATGCTGGTCGAGTAGCCGCGAAGCGGCGTATCGAGATCCTCCGTCCTCAGCAGGTCGGGTCTGCAGAACCTTCTTCTGACGAAGGTGGATCTCGATACGCCCGCTGCGCGGGCTACTCGATCAACATGCGGCTTCGCGCCCTCGGTGCTCAGACGGAGGCGCGGAGCGCGAGCGCCTCCGAGGTGGCGGCGACGGTGCGCTCGGCCGTCTCCGGGGCGTCGTTGAGCGTCGAGCCGTAGCTGGGGACGAGCGAGCGGATCCGCGGCTCCCAGGCCTTCATCCGGTCGGGGAAGCAGCGCTTGACGATGTCCAGCATGATCGGCACCGCCGTCGAGGCGCCGGGCGAGGCGCCCAGCAGACCGGCGATCGTGCCGTCCGCCCCGGTGATGACCTCGGTGCCGAACTGCAGCACGCCGCCCTTCTTCTCGTCCTTCTTCATCACCTGGACGCGCTGGCCGGCGGTGATCAGGTACCAGTCCTCGGAGCGGGCGGTGGGCAGGAACTCGCGCAGCGCCTTCATCTTCTTGTCGCGACCGGCCAGCACCTCGCCGAGCAGGTACTTCATCAGGTCGAGGTTGTCGCGGGCGACGGCGAGCATCGGGCCGATGTTGTGCGGGCGGATCGACAGCGGCAGGTCGAGCCAGGAACCGCGCTTGAGGAACTTGGGGGTGAAGCCGGCGTACGGGCCGAACAGCAGCGAGGCCTGGCCGTCGACGACGCGGGTGTCGAGGTGCGGGACCGACATCGGCGGGGCGCCGACGGCGGCCTTGCCGTAGACCTTCGCCTGGTGCCGGGCGACGATCGCCGGGTTGTCGGTCCGGAGGAACTGCCCCGAGATGGGGAAGCCGCCGAAGCCCTTGATCTCGGGGATGCCGGACTTCTGCAGCAGGTGCAGGGCCCCGCCGCCGGCGCCGACGAAGACGAAGCGGGCGACGACCTTCTTGGGCGTGCCGCCGACCTTCTGCTTGAGGTCCAGGCGCCAGGTGCCGTCCTTCTGCCGGGTGATGCCGGTGACCTCGTGGCCGGTGTCGAGCGTGCCGCCGTGCGCGACGACGTGGTCGAAGAGCTGGTGGGTGAGCGCGCCGAAGTCGACGTCGGTACCGGCCGGGATGCGCGTCGCGGCGTAGGGTCCACCGCCGGCGGGGCGCTGCTCCATCAGCAGCGGCGCCCACTCGTGGATGGTCTTCGTGCTCTCGGTGAACTCCATGCCGGCGAAGAGCGGCTGGTCCTTCAGCGCCTCGTAGCGCTTGCGGAGGTACTCGACGTTGGCCTCGCCGTGCACGAAGGTCATGTGCGGAGCGGAGTTGATGAAGCTCGAGGGCTCGCGGATGTCACCGGCCTCGACCAGGCTCGACCAGAACTGGCGCGAGATCTGGAACTGCTCGTTGATCTGGATCGCCTTGGCGGGGTCGACGGAGCCGTCGGCCGCCTCGGGCATGTAGTTCAGCTCGCAGAGGGCGGCGTGGCCCGTGCCCGCGTTGTTCCAGGGGTTCGACGACTCCTGCGCCACGTCGCCGAGGCGCTCGTAGGCGGCGATGGTCCAGTCGGGCTGGAGCTTGGTGAGGAGTGCACCGAGGGTGGCACTCATGATGCCCCCACCGATGAGGGCGACGTCGACCGGTTCCGAGGAGTTCACGAGAGTCGAGTTTACCGTCGGGCGCCGGGCGGGAGGCGGGCAGGGGGGCCGCTCCCCCATCAAATTGACGGCTTTTCCCGTCGGCGGGCGGCGGCGGCGGCCGCTGCTCGGGCGGGTGGGTCTCGATACGCCGCTCCGCGGCTACTCGACCAGCAGGCGGGCGCCGCGGCGCGCAGGCGGCGCTCCATGCTGATCGAGCAGCCCTCGCAGAGGGCGTATCGAGATCCGCGCCGGGTCAGGCGACGGGCTGCTTCGCCGCGATCAGCTCGGCGATCTGGACGGCGTTGAGCGCCGCGCCCTTGCGGAGGTTGTCGTTGCTGATGAAGAGGGCGAGGCCGCGGCCCTCGGGGGCGCCCTCGTCGGCGCGGATGCGGCCGACGTAGCTCGGGTCGCTGCCGGCGGCCTCGAGCGGGGTCGGGACCTCGCGCAGCGCGACTCCGGGGGCGTCGGAGAGCAGCTCGCGGGCGCGCTCGGGGCTGAGCGGCGCCGAGAACTCGACGTTCACCGAGAGCGAGTGGCCGGTGAAGACCGGCACGCGCACGCAGGTCCCCGAGACCAGCAGGCCGGGGAGCTCGAGGATCTTGCGGCTCTCGTTGCGGAGCTTCTTCTCCTCGTCGGTCTCGTTCAGGCCGTCCTCGACGAGGCTGCCGGCGAACGGGATGACGTCGAAGGCGATCGGCGCGACGTACTTGTCCGGCGCCGGGAAGGCGACCGCCGAGCCGTCGTGCACGAGGTCGAGCAGGTGCTCGTCGGCGACGGCGGCGCGGACCTGGCCGGCCAGCTCGTTCGCGCCGGCGAGGCCGCTGCCGGAGACGGCCTGGTAGGTGCTGACGATGAGGCGGGTGAGCCCGGCCTCCTGGTCGAGGACCTTGAGGATCGGCATCGCGGCCATCGTGGTGCAGTTCGGGTTCGCGATGATGCCCTTCACGGCCTGCTCGATCGCGTGCGGGTTCACCTCGCTGACGACCAGCGGCACCTCGGGGTCCATCCGCCAGGCGCTGGAGTTGTCGATGACGACGGCGCCCGCGGCGGCGAAGCGCGGTGCCTGCGCACGCGACCCCGTCGCTCCGGCCGAGAACAGCGCGATGTCGAGCCCCGAGGGGTCGGCGGTCTCGGTGTCCTCGACGACGATGTCCTCGCCGCGGAACGGCAGGGTCGTGCCGGCCGAGCGGGCGGTCGCGAAGAAGCGGATCGACGCGATCGGGAAGTCGCGCTCCTCGAGGAGGCGGCGCATGACGGTGCCGACCTGGCCGGTGGCTCCGACGACTCCGACGTGGAGGGGGGTGCTGCTCATGCTGGGCTCTTTCGTCCGTGGGCCGCTCGCGGGAGGAGCGGCACGAAGGGGTGCTGGCGGGAGGGCCGGGGCGGGCTCCCCGGAGACGGTACCGAACGACGGCGGAGTCGATGGGGCCGGAGGGTGCGATCGGCGGGATCGCGAGGGCGTTCGGCGGTCAGCGCCCGGTGCCGGCGTAGACGACGGCCTCGTCCTCGGCGTCGAGGCCGAAGGCGGTGTGCACGACGCGGAGGGCGTCGTTCACCGTGTCGGCGCGGGTCACGACCGAGATGCGGATCTCGCTCGTGGAGATCATCTCGATGTTGATCCCCGCCTCGTAGAGCGAGCGGAAGAGCTTGGCCGAGACGCCCGCGTTGGTGCGCATGCCGGCGCCGACGAGCGCGAGCTTGGCGATCTGGTCGTCGTACTGCAGCGACTCGAAGCCGACCTCGTCCTTCTCGGCGTTCAGCGCCGTGAGGACGGTCTGGCCGTCGGCCTTGGGCAGCGTGAAGGAGATGTCGGTGCGGCCGGTCGCGGCGGCGGAGACGTTCTGCACGATCATGTCGATGTTCGACCCGGTCTTCGCGACGATCGTGAAGATCTGCGCGGCCTTGCCCGGGATGTCGGGCACCCCGACGACGGTGATCTTGGCCTCGTTGAGATCGGCGGCGACTCCGGCGATGATCGGCTCTTCCACGGGCTGTCCATTCTTCTCGGTGCTTCCGGGGGCGTCCTCGCCGGGCACGGCGTTGTAGACGATGGTGCCCTCATTGGGGCTGAACGACGAGCGCACGTGCAGGGTGACGCCGTGGCGGCGGGCGAACTCGACGGCGCGGATGTGCAGGACCTTCGCGCCGGCGGCGGCGAGCTCGAGCATCTCCTCGCTGGAGATGCGGTCGAGCTTGCGGGCCTTCTTGACCACCCGCGGGTCGGCGGTGAAGACGCCGTCGACGTCGGTGTAGATCTCGCAGGTGTCGGCGCCGAGGCCGGCGGCGAGCGCGACCGCGGTGGTGTCCGAGCCGCCGCGGCCGAGGGTGGTGATGTCCTTGGTGTCGCGGTTGAAGCCCTGGAAGCCGGCGACGATGACGACCGCGTTCTCGTCCAGCGCGGCGCGCAGGCGGACCGGGGTGATGTCGACGATGCGGGCGGCGCCGTGCTGGGCGTCGGTGATCATGCCGGCCTGGCTGCCGGTGAAGGAGCGGGCGTCGTAGCCCATGCTCTTGATCGCCATGGCGAGCAGCGCCATCGAGATCCGCTCGCCGGAGGAGAGCAGCATGTCGAGCTCGCGGGGCGCGGGGATCGGCGTGACCTGGTGGGCCAGCTCGAGCAGGTCGTCGGTGGTGTCGCCCATCGCGGAGACGGCGACGACCACGTCGTTGCCCGCCTGCTTCGTCGCGACGATGCGCTTCGCGACCCGCTTGATGCTCTCCGCGTCGGCGACGGAGGACCCGCCGAACTTCTGGACGATCAGGCTCACGCGCTACTCCCGGGTCAGTGGCTCGGGCCGTGGCGACCCGACGCAGGAGTCTACCGGCGGGCGCATGCGCGAGGGGTCATGTTGCGGCGGCGGGCCCGACCGGCGGGTCCGCGTCAGTTCTCGACGAGGCGGCGGCCCTCGAAGGCGCGGCCGAGGGTGATCTCGTCGGCGTACTCGAGGTCGCCGCCGACGGGGAGGCCGGAGGCGAGGCGGGTGATGCGGATGCCGAGGGTGCTCAGCATGCGGGAGAGGTAGGTCGCGGTCGCCTCGCCCTCGAGGTTGGGGTCGGTCGCGATGATGACCTCCTGGACCTCGCCGTCGGCCAGGCGCTGCAGCAGCTGGCGGATCCGGAGCTGGTCGGGGCCGATGCCGTCGATCGGGCTGATCGCGCCGCCGAGCACGTGGTAGAGGCCGCGGAACTCGCGGGTGCGCTCGATGGCGGGGACGTCCTTCGCCTCCTCGACGACGCAGATGACGGCGCGGCTGCGGCGCGGGTCGCGGCAGATGCCGCAGGTCGCCTCCTCCGCGACGTTGCCGCAGATGTCGCAGAAGTGCACGCGGTTGCGCAGCTCCAGCAGGATCTCGGCGAGACGCGTGACGTCGAACGTCTCGGTCTGCAGGATGTGGAACGCGATGCGCTGGGCCGACTTCGGGCCGATGCCGGGGAGCCGGCCGAGCTCGTCGATCAGCTCCTGGACGATTCCTTCGTACATGCGGTCGCCTCCTCTCGGGATGCGGATTCTGTGGTGAGGAGTGCGGGAGCGAGGAGCGGGGCGACGGTCATGCGCCGGTCACCCGCGGACCGCGGGGGACGTGCGGCTGCTCCTCGATGAACTGGGCGCCGAGGATCTCGCGCACCACGGCCTCGCCGTAGCGCTGGCGCCCGTCGGCCGTGGCCGAGCGGGTGGTGCGGGTCACCGGGCGGGGCGCCGGCTCGGGCCGCTCGCGGGCACGGACGGGCGCGGGAGCGACGGGCGCCGGTGGTGCGGACGGCTCGCCGGGGGGCGCGACGGTCGCCCAGGAGTCGGGCATCGGCGGCTCGACCGGCGGCATGTCCTCCTCGGGCGGCTCCTCGTCGAACGGCGGCTCGTCGTCCGAGGGGCCGGTCGACGCGGCTGCCGGGCGGACCGGGGGCTCCTCCGCCGGGACGACCGGGGCTGAGCGCGGCGATGGGGCGAGGACCGGCACGTCGGACGGCTCGGGAGCGACGACCGTCTCGATCGCGGGCTCGGCGGCGACCTCGGCGGGGGCCGGGTCGGCCGGGATGGCGACCGTCGCCCACTCGTCGGGGTGGCTGGGGGCGGTCGCCGCCGCGGGCTGCTGCGCGGCGGACTGCTCGGCGGCGGGCGGCGGGGTCGCCTCGACGGCGGCGCGCTCGGCCTCGGGCGCGGTCGCGCGGGGCTCGACGCGGGCGATGTACTTCACCCGGAGGCCGAGGACCTGCTGGATCGCCTGGCGCAGGTGCTCGCTGACGCCGGGCTGACCGGCGCTGCCGGCCATCTTGAACGAGTCGACGTCGTTCTGGCTCGGGAAGGAGAGCGTGAGGACGTCGTCCTTCAGCGCCCGCACCTGCGCGGTGTAGGCGACGAGCCAGGCCGTCATCCGGGCCTTCTGCACGACCTCGAGGATCTCGGGCCAGCTGTCCTTCATCCGCTGCAGGGTGACACCGCCGGGCTCGTCGGCCGCGGAGGGGTGGGGCGCTGCGGCGGGCGCGGCCGGGCGCGGAGCCGCGGTGCCGGCCGGAGTCGCGTCGGCGGGAGTCGAATCAGCGGGAGTCGAGTCGGCGGCGGCGCTCGGGACGGCGTCGGGCGCCGCGGCCGTGCCGGAGCCGGCCTCGACCGACGCCGCGGAGACGACCGGGGCCTCGACGCGCGGGGCCGCCGCGATCGAGTCCGGCACCGACTCCGGCGTCGCGGCGTGCGACGGGAGGTGCGGCTCCGGCATGCGCGACTCGGGCGCGCGGGTCCCGGGTGCGCGGGAGGCGGCGGCACGGGACTCGGGCGCGCGCGGCTCCGGAGCACGCGAGTCGGCGGAAGGCCGCGTCGACGCCGGGGCGGCCTGCGACGGCGCCGGTACCACGACGGACGCCGGGGCGGCCGCCGCGCCGGAGCCGTGCACCAGCGTGCGCGCGATCATCAGCTCGAGGTGCAGCCGCGGCGAGGTCGCGCCCGTCATCTCGGTGAGCGCATCGTTGACGATGTCGGCGATGCGGGAGAGCTCGCCGAGCCCGAGGGCGCGCGACTGGCCGGCCATCCGGTCGAGCTCGTCCTGGGAGACGCCGCGCAGGACTGCGGAGGCCGCGCCGCCGGTGGCGGCGACGACGATGAGGTCGCGGAGCTTCTCGAGCAGGTCCTCGACGAAGCGGCGCGGGTCCTGACCGGTCTGGATGACCCGGTCGACGGCGCCGAACGCCTCGGCGGAGTCGTGCTCGGCGAGCGCGTCGACGACCTCGTCGAGCAGCGCGCCGTGGGTGTAGCCGAGCAGGGCGACCGCGCGCTCGTACTCGACCGTCTCGTCCTCGGAGCCGGCCATCAGCTGGTCGAGGAGCGAGAGGGTGTCGCGGACCGAGCCGCCGCCGGCGCGGACGACCAGCGGGAGCACGCCCGCGGCGACGCTGACCTTCTCGCGCTCGCAGAGCTCCTGCGTGTAGTCGAGCATCTGCGCCGGCGGGACGAGCCGGAACGGGTAGTGGTGGGTGCGCGAGCGGATCGTGCCGATGACCTTGTCGGGCTCGGTCGTCGCGAAGATGAACTTCACGTGCTCCGGCGGCTCCTCGACGATCTTGAGCAGCGCGTTGAAGCCCTGCGGCGTCACCATGTGCGCCTCGTCGAGGATGAAGATCTTGAAGCGGTCGCGGGCCGGGGCGAAGATCGCCCGCTCGCGCAGGTCGCGCGCGTCGTCGACGCCGTTGTGGCTCGCGGCGTCGATCTCGACGACGTCGAGCGAGCCCTGGCCGTCGCGGCTGAGCTCGACACAGCTGTCGCAGACGCCGCACGGGGTGTCCGTCGGGCCCTGGGCGCAGTTGAGGCAGCGGGCGAGGATGCGCGCCGAGGTCGTCTTGCCGCAGCCGCGCGGACCGCTGAAGAGGTAGGCGTGATTGACGCGGTTGGTGCGCAGCGCCGTCATGAGCGGATCGGTCACCTGGGACTGGCCGATCATCTCGGCGAACGTCTCCGGCCGGTACCGGCGATACAGGGCTGCTACCACCCGACAAGAGTAGCCGCGACCTCCGACACCGGACGCGGGTCGCCGGAGCCGCCGCCTCCCGTAGCCTCGAGGCCGTGACCGGCCGCCCCCGCACTCCCTCGTTCGACGCCGTCGTCCTCGCCGGCGGACGCGGCGAGCGCCTCGGCGGCGCGGCCAAGCCGCTGCTCGAGCACGGCGGCTCGACGCTGCTCGCGCACGCCCTGGCCGCTGTCGCCGGCTCCCGGCGCGTCGTGGTCGCGGGACCGCCGGAGCTCCGCGGCGGAGTCGGAGCGGCGCTCCTCGTCCAGGAGCGGCCCGCGTTCGGCGGACCGGTCGCCGGTCTCGCGGCGGCGCTGCCCCTGCTCGCGCGGGACGACGCGGCCGGCTGGATCGCCGTGCTCGCGGCCGACCTGGTCGATCCGGCCCCCGCGCTCGACCGACTGCTGGCGGACGCCGCCTCCGCCGATCCCGCGACCGACGCCCTGCTCGCCGTCGACGGGGACGGCCGCGCACAGCTCCTGCTGGGTCTGCACCGCCGAGCCGCACTGACCGCCGCCGTGACCCGGCTCCCCGCGGTCGACGGCGCCTCCGTCCGCGCACTCCTGGCGGGGCTGGCCGTGCGGCTCGTCGAGGTGCCGGCCGGATCGACCGCGGACGTCGACGACCGCGCCGACGCCCGCCGCCACGGCATCGCCGTGCCGGGCGCGGAGAGCGCGCGGGGCGCAGAATCCGAACCGGGCGCAGACTGAACGCGTGACCCACGACACGAACGCGACCCCTTCCTCCGCCCCGGACGCCCGCGAGGACACCGCCGCACTGCTCGCCGCCTGGTGGGACGAGCTGAGCGCCGCCCTCGGGCTCGCCGACGTTCCGGTCGAGCGCGACGCCCTGCTCTCCCTGGCCGGCGACGCGGCGCACGGCGTGGTGCGGCCGGCCGCTCCGCTGACGACGTTCCTCGCCGGCTACGCCGCGGGCCTGCAGGGCGGCGACCGGGCGGCGCTCGACGCGGCGGTGCGGACGTCTCTGGAGGCCATTCGCATGCGAACGCACGAATCCTGAGACGCTACTCCCTCCCCCTCGATCCGGCACCAGGCTTCGGGCGTACGTTTCGCTCGAGCCTCGACGCCGCGGCCCTCCTCCGGACGATCGCGGCGCGGCTCCCGCGGGCGCTCACGCACCGCGGTCGCATCCCGTGAAGGAGAACCGCATGTCAGGCAACAGAGCAGTCGCCTACAAGAGCCCCGGCGTCGTCGAGGTCATCGACATCGACTACCCGACCTTCGAGCTGAAGGACGGGCCGGGCGTGAACCCGGCGAACATCGGCAGGAAGCTGTCGCACGGCGCGATCCTCCGCACCGTCTCGACCAACATCTGCGGCTCGGACCAGCACATGGTCCGCGGGCGCACCACCGCTCCCGCCGATCTCGTCCTCGGGCACGAGATCACCGGCGAGGTCGTCGAGGTCGGGCCGGACGTCGAGTTCGTCAAGGTCGGCGACATCGTCTCGGTGCCGTTCAACATCGCCTGCGGCCGCTGTCGCAACTGCAAGGAGCGCAAGACCGGCATCTGCCTGAACGTGAACCCGGACCGCCCGGGCAGCGCCTACGGCTACGTCGACATGGGCGGCTGGGTCGGCGGGCAGGCCGAGTACGTGATGGTCCCCTACGCCGACTGGAACCTGCTCGTCTTCCCCGACCGCGACCAGGCGCTGGAGAAGATCCTCGACCTCACGATGCTCTCGGACATCTTCCCGACCGGCTTCCACGGCGCGGTCACCGCGGGCGTCGGCGTCGGCTCGACGGTCTACGTCGCCGGAGCGGGCCCGGTCGGACTGGCCGCTGCCGTCGGCGCGCAGCTGCTCGGCGCGGCCGTCGTGATCGTCGCGGACCTCAACGAGGAGCGGCTCGCGCAGGCGCGCTCGTTCGGCTGCGAGACCGTGGACGTCTCGAAGGGCGACCCGGCCGGGCAGATCGAGCAGATCCTCGGCGTGCCGGAGGTCGACTGCGGCGTGGACGCCGTGGGCTTCGAAGCGCACGGCAACGGGGCCGACTCGGGCACCGAGGCGCCGGCCACCGTGCTGAACTCGCTGATGTCGATCACCGCGGCGGGCGGCGCGCTCGGCATCCCGGGGCTCTACGTCACCGGTGACCCGGGCGGAGTGGACGAGGCCGCGCAGGAGGGCTCGCTCTCGATCCGCCTCGGGCTGGGCTGGGCGAAGTCGCTGTCCTTCACGACCGGCCAGTGCCCGGTGATGAAGTACAACCGCTCGCTGATGATGGCGATCCTGCACGACAAGGTGCAGATCGCGAAGGCGGTGCAGGCCACGGCCATCACGCTGGACGAGGCGCCGCAGGGCTACGCCGACTTCGACAAGGGCGCCGCGAAGAAGTTCGTGCTCAACCCGAACGGGTACCTCGGCTGAGCCCGTCGACGGCGCCGGGTCCTCGGATCCGGCGCCGTCGCCGTCCCGCCCTGGGCGCGACCAGAATGGACGGATGAGCGACATCGACTGGGACGGCGCTCGCGCGCGGATCGCCGCGGCGACCGCTCCCGGGCCGCTCGCGACGGTCGCGCTGCTCGAGGCGGAGGGCTCTGTCACGGCGAGCGCCGTGCTCGCTCCGCGACCGCTCCCCCACTACGACTCCTCGGCGATGGACGGCTGGGCCGTCCGCGGGGCGTCGCCCTGGCGCCTCGGACCGGGCAGCGCCGAGCCGATCGTCACCGGCGGGGTCGTGCCGGAGTGGTGCGAGGGCGTCCTCCCGAGCGAGCGCGGCCGGGTGACCGGGGACGTGCTCTCCTCGGAGCACCCGGTGCCGCTCGGACGGCACATCCGCAGCGCGGGCGACGAGGCCCCGGCCGGAACCGCGCTCGTCGACTCCGGCGTGCGGCTGCGGCCGGCGCACCTGGCGCTGCTCGCGATCGCGGGCTTCGACGAGCTCGTCGTGCGGCGGCCGGCGACGGTCGATCTGCTCTTCACCGGTGACGAGGTCGACACCGCGGGGATGCCCGGGGCCGGCCGCGTCCGCGACGCGTTCACGCCGCTGCTGCCGCCGCTCGTCGCGCGCGGCGGGGGTGCGGTGGGATCGGTGCGGCGGCTCGGCGACGACGACGAGGCGATCGCCCGCGCGCTGCTCGCGAGCACGGCTCCGCTGCAGATCACGACGGGCGGGACCGGGCGGTCGCGGGTGGACGCGGTGCGCCGGGCGCTGAGGATCGCGGGGGCGACCGTCCTGGTCGACGGGGTCGCGATGCGGCCGGGGCATCCGACGGTGATCGCGTCGCTGCCCGGCGGGGCGGTCGTGCTCGCGCTGCCCGGGAATCCGCTCGCCGCGTTCCTCGCGGCGCTGTCGTTCCTGCCGCTGGCGCTGGACGCGGCGAGCAGGGCCGCCGCGCCGGTACTGCGTCAGGGCGTGCTGGGCGAGCCGCTCGGCCGCGCCGGGTCGACCGTGCTCGTGCCGGTCGTCGAGGCGGACGGCGTCTGGCGGGCGGTGCACGGGATCCGCTCGCACATGCTCTCGGGGCTCACGGTGGCGGAGGCTGTCGCCGTCGTTCCGGCGGGCGGTGCCGCGGCCGGCGAGAGGGTGCGGCTGCTGCGGCTGCCGTGGTGAGCGCGACCGGACTGCTGACGGGGCGGGTCTCGATACGCCGCTCCGCGGCTACTCGACCAGCATGTTCCGCAGCGGCCGTAGCGAGTGGCCCGGCTTCATGCTGATCGAGTAGCCCGCGCAGCGGGCGTATCGAGATCGACCGGGCGGATCAGGCGGCCGGCTCCAGGCGGACGACGACGGACTTCGAGGTGGGGGTGCCGCTGACGGCCGCGGTGGAGTCGAGCGGGACGAGCACGTTCGTCTCGGGGTAGTAGGCCGCGATGCAGCCGCGCGGGGTGTCGTACGCGACGACGCGGAAGGACGGGGCCCGGCGCTCGAGGCCGTCCTCCCACTCCGAGACCAGGTCGACCATCGCGCCGTCGGCGAGGCCCTGCTCGGCGATGTCGTCGGCGTGCACGAAGACGACGCGACGGCCGCCGTGGATGCCGCGGTAGCGGTCGTCCTTGCCGTAGATCGTGGTGTTGAACTGGTCGTGCGAGCGCAGCGTCTGCAGCAGCAGGCGCCCCTCCGGGACCTTCGGGTACTGCAGCGGGTTCGCGGTGAAGCGGGCGAGGCCGGTCGCGGTGGCGAAGCGCCGCTCGTCGCGCGGCGGGTTCGGCAGGACGAAGCCGCCCGGCTCGTTCACGCGGCGCTCGAAGTCCTCGAAGCCGGGGACGACGGCGGCGATGTGCCGGCGGATCAGGCGGTAGTCCTCCCGCAGCGCCGCCCAGTCGACGACCGGCGTGTTCGGGCGGTCGGCGAGCAGGCGCTCCGCGATGCCGGTGAGGATGGCGACCTCGGACTGCAGGACCGGACTCGGCGGCGCGAGCCGCCCGCGCGAGGCGTGCACGGCGCTCATCGAGTCCTCGACGGTGACCCGCTGCTCCCCCGTGGCGCGCTTGTCGGAGTCGGTGCGGCCGAGGGTCGGCAGGATCAGCGCGCGGCGGCCGGTGACGACGTGCGAGCGGTTGAGCTTGGTCGAGACGTGCACCGTGAGCGCGAGCGAGCGCATCGCGGCCTCGGTGACGCCGGTGTCGGGCGTCGCGCGGGCGAAGTTGCCGCCGAGGCCCATGAAGACGCGCGCCTTGCCGTCGCGCATGGCGCGGATCGCGGCGACCGTGTCGGTGCCGTGCTCGCGCGGCGAGGCGAAGGAGAACTCTCGGTCGAGGGCGTCGTGGAAGGAGTCCGGCATCCGCTCGAAGATGCCCATCGTGCGGTCGCCCTGCACGTTCGAGTGGCCGCGGACCGGGCACACGCCCGCGCCGGGCTTGCCGATGCTGCCGGTCAGCAGCAGGACGTTGACGACGTCCTTGAGCGTCGCGACGGAGTGCGCGTGCTGGGTGAGCCCCATCGCCCAGCAGACGATGGTGCCCTCGCTCGCGGCGATCAGCTCGGCGATCGCGCGGATCCGGGCCTCGTCGATCCCGCTCGCCCGCTCGATCTCGGACCACTCGGTGCCGCGGATCTCGTCGAGGTAGCCCTCGAGCCCGTCGGTGCTCTCGGCGATGAAGGCACGGTCGAAGACGCCGCCCCTCGCCTCCTCCGCGTCGAGGAGCGCCTTGCCGAAGCCCTGGAAGAGCGCCTGGTCGCCGCCCAGCCGCACCTGGAGGAAGTGGTCGGCGAGGGCCGTGCCGCCGCCGATCATCCCGCGCACGGTCTGCGGGTTCTCGAAGCGCAGCAGGCCCGCCTCGGGCAGCGGGTTGATGGCGACGATCGTGCTGCCCGCGCGCTTCGCCCGCTCGAGCGCGGTGAGCATCCGCGGGTGGTTGGTGCCCGGGTTCTGGCCGGCGACGATCAGCAGCGGTGCCCGCTCGACGTCGCGGAGGCTGACCGTGCCCTTGCCGATGCCGATCGTCTCGGTCAGGGCCGAGCCGCTGGACTCGTGGCACATGTTGGAGCAGTCGGGCAGGTTGTTGGTGCCGAAGCCGCGCACCAGGAGCTGGTAGACGAACGCGGCCTCGTTGGAGGTGCGGCCGGAGGTGTAGAAGATCGCCTGGTCGGGGTCGGCGCAGGCGCGCAGCTCGTCCGCGACGACGTCGAGCGCCTCGTCCCAGCCGACCGGGCGGTAGTGCGTCGCGCCCTCGTCCAGGAGCATCGGCTCGGTGAGGCGGCCCTGCTGGCCGAGCTGGTAGTCGTCCCAGCCCTCGAGCTCGATCAGCGAGTGCGCGGCGAAGAAGTCGGCCGTGACGGTGCGCAGCGTCGCCTCCTCGGCGACCGCCTTCGCGCCGTTCTCGCAGAACTCGGCGACGTGCCGCTTGTCGGCCTCGGGCCAGGCGCAGCCGGGGCAGTCGAAGCCGGTCTTCTGGTTGACGCGGAGGAGGGTCTCGGCGCTGCGCAGCGGGCCCATCTGCTTGAGCGAGATCTGCAGCGCGTGCGCGACGCCGGGGATGCCGACGGCCCGCCTCTTCGGGGCGCCGACCGTGACGGCGCTCTCGTCGATCGGGTTCTCGCGGGCTTCGGCGTCATCGACCATTCCTGCATGCTACGTCGGGGAGCGGGTGGGAGGATGAGCGCCGGCCGTCCGGGCTCTCAGGTCGCGGGGCGGTGCGCCAGCCGCGTCGAGGAGGACCCCATGAGCCGTGCCGTCGCCCGGACCCGCCTGATCGCCGTCCGCGCCGGGGAGCCGACCCGCCGCCGCGAGGACGTGCTGGCCGTCGAGGAGCCGCTCGAGATCCGCGTGGGCGGGCGGCGCTTCAGCGTCACCATGCGCACGCCCGGGGAGGACTTCGACCTGGTCGCCGGCTTCCTGGTGTCGGAGGGGGTGCTCACCTCGACGGAGCAGCTCGCGGCGATGCGCTACTGCGCGAGCGGCTCGGGGCCGAGCGAGAACACCTACAACGTGATCGACGCGACGGTGCGCGGGGGCCGCGCGGAGATCCTGCTCGACCGCGAGCGCTCGGTGTACACGTCGAGCTCGTGCGGGGTCTGCGGGCTGGCGTCGCTCGAGGCCGTCGCGACGGAGTCCGCGTGGAGCGTGGCGGAGGATCCGCTGCGGGTCTCGACCGAGCTGCTCGTGTCGCTGCCGGACCGGCTGCGGGAGGCGCAGGCGGTGTTCGAGCGGACCGGCGGCCTGCACGCGGCCGGCCTCTTCGACGCGGACGGCTCGCTTCTGGCGCTGCGGGAGGACGTGGGGCGGCACAACGCGGTCGACAAGGTCGTCGGCTGGGGCCTGCGCGAGGGCCGGCTGCCACTGCGCGGCACGCTGCTGCAGGTGTCGGGCCGCGCCTCGTTCGAGCTCGTCCAGAAGGCCGTGATGGCGGGCGTCCCCCTCCTCGCGGCGGTCGGCGCCCCGTCCTCGCTCGCCGTCGACCTCGCCCGCGACGCGGGTCTCACCCTCATCGGCTTCAGCCGCGGCGCCGGCTTCAACGTCTACGCGGGCGACGCCCGCCTCGCCGCAGACTGACGCGGGCGGGTCTCGGTCCGCAAGCTCGGGCAGGGTGGGTCTCGATACGCCGCGTACCGCGGCTACTCGACCAGCATGCACAGGACGGCGACCGCGGATGGCAGCAGCCCGCGCGCGTGCGCGGCCCTCCCACTGCTTGCACGTTCATCGGCGACGTGGAAGGCAGCAGCTCGCGCGTAAGCGCGGCCCTTCCGCTGCTCGCACGTTCACCGGCGCCGTCGTCGGAAGCGGCTCGCGCGCAGCGCGGCCCCACCGCTGCTCAGGCGACCACCCGTGGCGTCGGCCGCACCGTGCTTGCACGGACGAGGCAGAGGGCACGACCCGGAATCGCGTGCCAGCGATTCAGGGCAGCCCGACGCGACCCGCTCCACAGAACGCTCCCACCCGTGCAAGCCGACCGCGAGTCGTGTAGCGGCTCCGCCGCTACACGACCGACAAGCACTGCCGAGCGATCTCCAGCTCCTCGTTGGTGGGGATGACGAGGACGGCGACGCGGGAGTCGTCGGTGGAGATGCGGCGGGGGCCGCGGTCGCGGGCGGTGTTGCGCTCGGGGTCGAGCTCGATGCCGAGGCCCTCGAGGCCGCGGAGGGCGCCGGCGCGGACGGCGGGGACGTTCTCGCCGACTCCGGCGGTGAAGACGATCGCGTCGACGCGGCCGAGCTGGGCGTAGTAGGCGCCGACGTAGTGGCGGAGCCGGTGGTAGTAGACCTCGAGGGCGGCGAGGGCGGTCTCGTCGCCGGCTTCGGCCGCGTCCTGCACGTCGCGCATGTCGCCGCGGCCGGAGAGGCCGAGGAGTCCGCTGCGGCGGTTGAGCACGGTGTCGAGCTCGTCGGTGGAGAGGCCGGCCTTGCGGGCGAGGTGGAAGACGACGGCCGGGTCGAGGTCGCCGGAGCGGGTGCCCATCACGAGACCCTCGAGCGGCGTCATGCCCATCGAGGTCTCGACGGAGGCGCCGCCGTCGATCGCGCAGGCGGAGGCGCCGTTGCCGAGGTGCAGGACGATCGTCTTGAGGTCGGAGCGGCGGCGCCCGAGGAACGCGGCGGCGGCCTCGGAGACGAACTTGTGCGAGGTGCCGTGGAAGCCGTAGCGGCGGATGCGGTGCTTGTCGGCGAGCTCGGCCGGGATCGCGTAGGTGGAGGCCGCCGCGGGGATGGTGTGGTGGAACGCGGTGTCGAAGACGGCGACGTGCGGGACGTCGGGGAAGGCCTTCTGCGCGGCCTCGATGCCCTCGAGGTTGGCGGGGTTGTGCAGCGGGGCGAGGTCGCTGAGGTCCTCGATGTTGATCTTGACGAGGTCGGTGACGACGGTCGGCTCGTAGAACCGCTTGCCGCCGTGCACGACGCGGTGGCCGACGGCGATCGGCGGGAACTCGTCGAGGCTCGGGCCGTGCTCGGCGAAGGCGCGGATCATCGCGTCGAAGCCGGCCGTGTGGTCCGGGATCGGCGTCTCGAACTCGACCGTGTCGCCGTCGTGGCTGTGCTTGGTGCGGCCGGTCTCCTCGCCGATCCGCTCGACGAGGCCGCTGGCGAGCGTCTCCTCCGTCGTCATCTCGATGAGCTGGTACTTGAAGGACGACGAGCCGCTGTTGACGACGAGGACGACGGACACGGTGGGACTCCTGGGGGTTCGGGGTCGGACGGGGCGCTCGGGCGGGTGGCCCTCAGCGCACGACGGGGATGGCGGAGGTCGGCGGGACGATGGCCTGGGTCGCCGCCTGGATCGCGGTGATCGCGACGGTGTTGACGATGTCCTGCACGAGCGCGCCGCGGGAGAGGTCGTTGACGGGCTTCCGCAGGCCCTGCAGGACCGGCCCGATCGCCACGGCACCGGCCGAGCGCTGCACGGCCTTGTAGGTGTTGTTGCCCGTGTTGAGGTCCGGGAAGATGAACACCGTCGCGCGACCGGCGACCTGCGAGCCGGGCATCTTCGAGGCGGCGACGGCCGCGTCCGCGGCGGCGTCGTACTGGATCGGGCCCTCGACGAGCAGGTCGGGGCGGCGCTCGCGCACCAGGGCGGTCGCCGCGCGGACCTTCTCGACGTCGGCGCCCGCTCCGCTCTCGCCGGTGGAGTAAGAGAGCATCGCGATCCGCGGGTCGATGCCGAACTGCTGCGCCGTCTCGGCGGAGGAGATCGCGATGTCGGCCAGCTGCGCCTCGGTCGGGTCGGGGTTCACGGCGCAGTCGCCGTAGACGAGGACGCGGTCGGCGAGCGCCATCAGGAACACGCTCGAGACGACGGAGACGCCGGGGCTGGTCTTGATGATCTCGAAGCCGGGGCGGATGGTGTGCGCGGTGGTGTGCGCGGCTCCCGAGACCATGCCGTCGGCGAGGCCGAGCTGGACCATCATCGTGCCGAAGTAGGAGACATCGGTGACGGTGTCGTAGGCGTGGTCGAAGGTGATGCCCTTGTGCGCGCGGATGCGGGCGTACTCCTCGGCGAAGCGGTTGCGGTGCTCCGGGTCGAGGACGCTGAGGACGCGGGCGCCGTCGATGTCCAGGCCGAGGCTCGCGGCACGGGAGCGCACCTCGACCTCCTCGCCGAGGATCGTCAGGCGGGCGATGCCGCGCTTGAGCACGGTCGCGGCGGCTCGGAGGATGCGGTCGTCGCCGCCCTCGGGCAGCACGATGTGCCGGTCGGCGATGCGGGCGCGCTCGATCAGGCCGTACTCGAACATCAGCGGGGTGACGACCTCGGAGCGGCCGACGTCGAGGAGGGTGAGCAGCTCGACGGGGTCGATCGCCTCGGCGAACAGGGCGAGGGAGGTGTCGCGCTTGCGCGGCGAGTCGGCGGCGAGGCGACCGCGTGCGGCGGTGACGCGCACGGCGGTGTCGTAGGTGCCGAGCTCGGTCATCACGATCGGCAGGCGGTTGTCGACGCCCTCGATCAGGCGGACGATCGGCTCCTGCAGCTCGAAGCCGCCGTTGAGGATGATCGCGGAGACCGTCGGGAAATTGCCGGAGGCGTGCGCCATGATCACGGCGAGCACGACCTCGGGGCGGTCGCCGGGGACGATGACGACACCGCCCTCCATCAGGCGCGGCAGCACGTTGACCATCGACATGCCGGCGACGACGACGCCGAGCGCCTCGCGGCCGAGCAGCTCCGGGTCGCCCGCGACGAAGACGCCGTCGACGGCGTCGATGATGCGCGAGACACTCGGGGCGACGAGGGACGGGTCCTCGTGGATCGCCCAGACCGGGGCGCCGGAGGGCAGCGCCTCGCGGATCGCGGCGACGGCCTGCTCCGAGGTGCCCGGGTCGGCGCGGTTGGCGACGACGCCGATGAGGCTCGCGTGCGCGGTGCGCAGCTCGACCGCGGCGAGCTCGGTGATCTGCCGCATCTCGTCGGGCGTGCGGGCGGGGGCCTGGCCGAGCTGCTCGCTCCGCGACGGGTCGCGACCGGTGAGGACGAGGAGGACGGGCGCGCCGAGGTTCGCCGCGATGCGGGCGTTGTAGCCGAGCTCCGTCGGGCTGCCGACGTCGGTGTAGTCGGAGCCGAGGATCACGACGGTGTCGCACTGCGACTCGACGGCCTTGTAGCGCTCGACGATGCGGGAGAGGGCTGCCTCGCCGTCGGCGTGCACGTCCTCGTAGGTGACGCCGATGCAGTCGTCGTAGGCGAGACCCGAGTCGGAGTGCCCGAGCAGCATCTCGAGCACGTAGTCGCGCTCGGAGGTGGAGCGGGCGATCGGGCGGAAGACGCCGACCCGCTGCACCTGACTGCTGAGCAGGTCGAGGACGCCGAGGGCGACCGTGGACTTGCCCGAATGACCTTCGGCGGACGAGATGTAGATGCTCTGAACCATCGGCGCAAGCCTAGCGACGGGCGCCCTCCGGAGGCTGGGCGCGTGCCCCGGATGGGAGAGCGTGCAGGAGCGGCGGGCTGGGGAGGAGAGGTGGGCCGGGTGCGCGATCCGTTAAAAGGAAAGACCCCCCGCGCACCCGCCAGAGCCCGGTTACCCTTGCTGCGTTTCCGCCCTGGGGGAGTTGGCCTGGATGGCGCCACGCGGGGAGCCGGGAGACAGTCTAACCGACGTCGGCGGGGTGCGGGCACGGCCGTCGCACTGCCGTGGTCAGCGGAGGGCGCCGGCACCGGCTAGTATCGATGAGTCGCGGCCACGGTCGCGCCAGGAGGATTCGCCTAGTGGCCTATGGCGCACGCTTGGAAAGCGTGTTGGGTGCAAGCCCTCGGGGGTTCGAATCCCCCATCCTCCGCCGAACGGCGCCGCACGCTCTCGCCAGCTGCGGCGCCGTTCTCTGCTTCCCGGCGCAGGTGTTTCCCGGCGCGTGGTGTTTCCCGGCGCACGGCGCCTCCCTCGCCGAGTCGCCCGAGAAGGCTCGTTCCCGGTGCGGAGAACGCGCCTTCTCGGGCGAGTCAGCGCGCTCGTCAGCGGGTGAGGCGCAGGAGCCACTCGTCGAGGAGGGCGGACTCGGCCGCGGTGAGGCCGTCGACGCCGGGCAGCGCGGTGCGCAGCGCGACCGCGTGGGCGGCGAAGGCGCGCGCCGCGGGGTCGGTCGGGCCCGCCTCCGTCGTGGTGATCGCGGCCAGGACGGCCTCGCGGGAGCGGGCGGAGAGCTCGTCGTCCGGCGCGGACGCGAGAGTGAGAGTGCAGCCGAGGGCGGCGGACTGCAGGAGGCGGGCAGCGTGCTCGACCTCGACGGTCAGGCGGCCGGCCTCGGCGACGGCGCGGACGTGGGCGGCGAGCACGCCGCGGGCGAGGCGGGCCGCCTCCGACTCCTCCCCCGGTCGCCCGGTGAACATCAGGGCGTAGAGGTGCGGCTCGGCGAGGCCGAAGGCGATGTGGTGGTCCCAGGCGGCGCGGAGGGCGTCGACGGGGTCGGCCGGTGCGTCGACGGCGTCGAACTCGGCCTGGGCGGAGGCGAAGCCCGCGGCGGCGACGGAGTCGAGCAGCCCGCGGAGGTCGCCGAAGGTGCGGTAGATGGTGGGCGCCTGGACGCCGGCCGCCGAGCTGATCGCCCGGGTGGAGACGGCGTCGCGGCCGCCCTCCGCGAGCAGCGCCGCCGTCGCGCTGAGGATGCGGTCGCGGGTCGTCGGGCTCTCGGTCACGAGTATCGACGCTAACACGGCGGCGTTAGCGCTCGCGCACCGGGAGTGGTGGTGCCGTGGATCTCGATACGCCCGCGGCGCGGGCTACTCGATCAGCATGGGCTTCCGCGGCGCGGGCTACTCGATCAGCATGGGCTTCCGCGGCGCGGGCTACTCGATCAGCATCAAGGGCGGCGGGGCCGGCTCCGCCGACAGCACCGGGGGCGGCGGCACATGCTGGTCGAGTAGGCGCCCGCAGGGCGGCGTATCGAGGCCCACCCGGCTGGCTACGGTGGATCTCGATACGCCCGCTTCGCGGGCTACTCGATCAGCATGGACCTCCGCCGCGTGCGCTACTCGATCAGCAGGGGCCAGCAGTCGCCGCGGGCGCTGACGGGGTGAGCTGCAAGGCGGAGGAAGGAGCGATACCGGCGGTATCGCGACTGACGACAACGCCGCAGATCGCCCCGTCAGCGCCCGCGGCGGGCCGTGCCGAAGATGCCTCGGACGACTTCGCGCAACAAGGTCTTCCCGACCGAGGAGCCGAGGACCTCCTCGACGACGGTCTTGTCGCGGCGGGGGGAGCGGGAGCGGGTGGTGGGCGCGGTGCGGCGGCGGGAGCGCTCGGCGGCCTGGTCGGCGCGGCGCTCGGCGGCGGCGCGGTCCTTGGCCCGCTGAGCGGCGGCGCGGGCGTCCTCCTTGGCGCGGCGGGCGTCGTCGGCGGCTTGCTCCTTGGCGCTGCGGGCGGCCTCCGCGGCCTGCTCCTTCGTGCGGCGGGCCTCCTCCTCCGCCTGCTCCTCGGCGGCGGCGCGGGCCTCCTCGGCGTCGGCGGCCGCGTCGAGGCGGCGGGTGAGGATCTCGCGGGCGGAGTCGCGGTCGAGCGGGGTGCCGTAGCGGGCGAGCAGCGGGGAGCGCTGGACGCTCGCCTCCCGCTCGGCCTCGGGGGTCGGCGCCATCGAGCCGCGCGGTGCCCGGAGCCGGGTCCAGGCGACCGGGGTCGGCGCGCCGCGCTCGTTCATCACCGTGACGATCGCCTCGCCGATGGGGAGCGCCTGCAGCACCTCGCCGAGGTCGTAGTCGCTCTCGGGGTAGGTCGAGACCGTGGCGCGCAGGGCCTTCGCGTCGTCGGGGGTGTGCGCGCGCAGCTGGTGCTGGATCCGCGAGCCGAGCTGGGCGAGGACGTCGCTCGGCACGTCCTTCGGGGTCTGCGTCACGAAGACGATGCCGACGCCCTTCGAGCGGATCAGCCGCACGGTCTGCGTGATGGCCGCGAGGAAGTCCTTCGAGGCGTCGCGGAAGAGCAGGTGCGCCTCGTCGAAGAAGAAGACCAGCTTGGGCCGGTCGAGGTCGCCGACCTCGGGCAGGTCGTTGAAGAGGTCGGCGAGCAGCCACATCAGGAACGTCGAGAACAGCGCGGGCTTGTCCGCGACTCCGGGGACCTCGAGCAGGCTGACCACGCCGCGGCCGTCGGGCGCGAGGCGGAGGAACTCGGCGGTGTCGATCTCGGGCTCGCCGAAGAAGACGTCGGCGCCCTGGTCGGCGAAGGCGATCAGCTCGCGCAGGATGACGCCGGCGGTGGCCTTGGACAGCCCGCCGAGCTCGGCCAGCTCGGCCTTGCCCTCGTCGCCGACGAGGTAGGTGAGCACGGCGCGCAGGTCGGAGAGGTCGACGAGCGGCAGCCCGGCGCTCTCGGCGTAGTGGAAGACCAGGCCGAGGCTCGACTCCTGGGTGTGGTTGAGGCCGAGGACCTTCGCCAGCAGCAGGGCGCCGAAGCCGGTGACGGTCGCGCGGACCGGGACGCCGGTGCCGACGCCGCCGAGCGCGAAGTACTCGGCGGGGGCGGCCTCGGGGGTCCAGTCCTGGCCGATGGTGCGGGTGCGGGCGAGCAGCTTCTCGTCGGCGATGCCGGCGGTCGCGAGGCCGGAGAGGTCGCCCTTGATGTCGGCGGCGAAGACGGGGACGCCGTGCGCGGAGAGCTGCTCGGCGAGGACCTGGAGCGTCTTGGTCTTGCCGGTGCCGGTCGCGCCGACGACGAGGCCGTGGCGGTTGAGCATCCCGAGCGGGATGCGGACGGGGACGTCGGCGCGGGCGTCGCCGTTGACGAGGGCGCCGATCTCGAGGGCGGGGCCGGTGAAGGCGTAGCCGGCTCGGACGGCGTCGACGGCGGACTCGGCGAGCGGTCCGGGCGCGGGGGCGGCGGACGGTGCGGGCGCCTCGACCGGTGCGGGTGCAGCGGCGGGCGCGGACCCCTCCCCCGGACCGCCGTCGACCAGCCGCACGTCGTCGACGACCGCGGCCGCCTCCTCCGGACCGGCGACCGCCTCGAGGGCCGCGGCGGCAGCCTCCGCGCGGGCCAGCGCCTCGGCGGCCTCGGCCTGCAGTCGTCGGGCGGCCTCGAGGGCCGTGCGTGCGTCGTCCCTCGCCGAGGCGAGCCCGTCGTCGTTGCTCATGGGGTCAGCCTAGGGTCGCGGCGCCGGCCGAGCCCGGCTCGCCCCGGCCCGATCCGCGCGCACCCCGCATCGACCGGCGTCCCGCCCGGCCCCCGCCGACCGCGCTCCCGCTCAGTCCTCGCGGACGTGCCACGGCTGGCCGTAGCCGCCCTCGTCGAGCGGGCGGGCCATCAGCTCGAGGAACGGCTCGGCGTCGAACGCCTCCGGCCCGAGCACCCCGGAGCCCGACCAGGCGCCGGTCGCGAGCAGTTCGAGGGCGATCACCGGGTTGAGTGCGGTCTGCCAGACGACGCACTGGGTGCCGTACTCGGCCATCGTCCACTCGTTGTCGCTGACGTGGTACAGGTACACCTCGCGGTGCTCGCCGTCCTTGGCGCCGGAGACCCAGAGGCCCGCGCAGGTCTTGCCGGTCATCCGCGGGCCGATGCTCGCCGGGTCGGGCAAGCCCGCGGCGACCACGTCGCGCGGCGAGACCAGCACCGGTCCGTCGGCGGAGCGGACCCGGACCGGCTCGGTGCGGTCGAGTCCGAGCAGGTTGAGCGTGCGGAGGACGCCGATGAACTCGGCGCCGAGGCCGTACTTGAAGGTGACCCGCTTCGCGTCGAGCCAGCGCGGCATCAGCAGCACCTCCTCGTGCTCGACGTTGACGCACTCGACGGGGCCGATCCCCTCGGGGAACTCGAAGACCTCCGGCTCGGAGAACGGCGGCGTCGTGAACCAGCCGCGGTCCTTCTCGAAGATCACCGGCGGGTTCAGGCACTCCTCGATGGTCGTCCAGATCGAGAAGGAGGGCGCGAAGATCTCGGCGCCAGAGTCGTCGCGGACGACGAGGTTCGCGCCGTCGCGGACGCCCAGCTCGTCGATCTCGTCGAAGAGGTGGTCGGCGGCGTAGCGGGCGAAGACGTCGGAGAGCCCGGGCTCGACGCCCATGCCGACCAGGGCGAGGCGGCCGGCGGATTCCCACGTGGGCGCGGCGGCGAACTGCTCGTCGCCGAGCTTCAGGCCGGTCTTCGCGTGCGGCTCCTCGGGGTGCGGCCGGGAGAGGCTCATCGCCATGTCGACGTAGTCGGCGCCGGCGGCGAGGGCGCCCGCGAAGATCGTCGGCACGAAGGACGGCTCGACCGCGTTCATCACGTGGGTGGCGCCGTGCGCGCGGGCGACGGTCTCGACGTTCTCGGCGTCGGAGGCGTCGATGCGCGCGGCGACGAAGCGGTTCTCGACGCCGTCGGCGCCGTGCCGCTCGAGGATCCAGGCGACGGTGCGCTCGGCCCGGGCGAGCTCGTAGTCGCAGACGATGATCTGCTCGAAGAAGGAGCGGCGGGCGGCGATCTTCGCGAAGGCGTCGCCGACGCCGCCGGCGCCGACCAGGAGGATTCTCATGCAGCCACCGTAGCGACGGAATCGCTCGTGGTTCAAGGTCCGGACCGCGGGAATCGGGAGGTGGAGCGGATCCGCACGACGGATTCCGTCACTCCTGCGCCGTCTCCTCCGCGATCTCAAGGAGGCGGATGAAGCGCGAGAGCCGCTCGAGCGCCGCCATCGAGGTGGGCGGCGACGCGGCGAGCGCCGGCGAGTGCACGAGGTAGGCGGCCCACTTGGCCCGCGAGATCGCGACGTTCAGCCGGTTGGGCAGCAGCAGGAACTCGAGGCCGCGCGGGACGTCGGCGCCGGAGGAGGCAGCGAGCGAGACGATCGCGACGACCGCCTCCCGGCCCTGGAAGAGGTCGACCGTGCCGACCAGCGTCTCCTCGAGCCCGGCGGCGTCGAGGGCGTCGCGGAGCAGCGCGCCCTGCGCGTTGTAGGGGGCGACGACGATGACGTCCGCGGCGGTGAGCGCGCGCTCGCCGTGCTCGTCGGTCCAGGAGCGACCGACCATGGTCAGCGCGATCTCGACGACCCGGCGCGCCTCGTCCGGGGAGGACGTGGTGTCGCCGGCGTGCACGACCGGCACCGCGTGCAGTCCGGGCGCGACGCCGTCGAGCCGGCGCTGCTCCGGGGCGCGGGAGGAGAGGGCGCCCTCGTAGGAGAGCTCGGAGACGGCGGCGGCGAGCTCGGGATGCATCCGGTAGGTCTGCGCGAGGAAGTAGCCGAAGGCGGGCGGCAGGACGTCGTGGCCGTCGGCGAGCCAGCCCAGCGCCGACTCGTCGACCGGCTCGGGGTGCGAGCCCTGGCTGACCTGCGGCAGCTGCTGCGGGTCGCCGAGGAGGAGCACCCGCTCGGCGGCGATCGCGGAGGCGATGGTCGGCGCGAGCGAGAACTGGCCGGCCTCGTCGATCACCAGCAGGTCGAGGGAGCGGCGCGGGACGCTGCCCGCGTTGGCGAAGGTCCAGGCGGTGCCGCCGACGACGCAGCCGCCGCCCTCGGCGAGCGCCGCGAGGGCGGCGCCGTTCTTCACCGGCGTCCAGGCGACGGCGGCGAGGGCCTCCGCGGAGCTGCCGGCCTTGGGCACCTTCGCGACCCGGGCGCGGTCGACGCCCTTCGCGACGACCGCGGTCAGCACGTTCTCGACGACGGAGTGCGACTGCCCGACGACGCCGACCCGCCAGCCGTGCTCGGTGACGAGCCGGGCGATGACGTGCGAGCCGACGTAGGTCTTGCCGGTGCCGGGCGGGCCCTGGACGGCGAGCGTCGCGCGCTCGAGGCCGAGCAGGGTCTCGACGACCGCGGCGATGACGTCGTCGCCCTCGACCGGCGCGACGACGGCCGGGGGCACGCGCCGGAGCACGTCGAGGGCGGGGTCTGCCAGGAGCGCGGGCAGGGCGTCGAGCACCTGACCGCCCCACTCCGCGATCGCCTCGGGCTGCGGGGCGGCCCGGGGCGGCGGCGCGGGCGCCAGGGCGATCGGGACGTCGTCGTGCGGGTCCTCCCCCGCGCGCAGGCCCTCCTTGAGGAGCACGACGATCCGCTCGCCGTCGTCGGACGCGGCGAGGATCTCGGAGCGGTCGGAGGCTCCGCGCATCCCCGGGCCGGGCGAGGGCGCCCCGGGCGGCGCCGGGGAGTCGTAGACGAGGAACGGCTTCGCGCCGATGCCGAGCCGGCTGCCCGGGGCGAGGCGGCCGAGGATCCGCAGCTCGCGGGAGAGGGTGCGCGCCCGCGCCGGTGTCGACCAGTCGCGGACGACCTCGACCCGCTCGACGACGACCACGTCGCGGGCGTCGGCCCAGTCGTCGAGCGGCTGGCGCAGCCGGTCGAAGTGCTCCTGCCAGAAGGTCTTCGCCTCGCGGCGGTGGTAGTCGATCGCCGCGCCGGCGAGGGCGAGGGCGGTCTGGTCGGGGCTGCGCTCGCGGGGTTCGATGCCCTCGACCTCGGCGAGGAGGGCGACGGCGACCGGGTCCGGCTCGCGCGGCACGGGCAGGTCGACGTCGACGAGCGGGAGCGGCTCCTCCTCGCGGGCGGGGGCGAGCGAGCGCAGCCAGTCGCGCAGGCGCAGGGTGGAGCGGCAGTCGTAGGCGTTGTACTCGCCGATCTCGGCGAGGCGGCGCTCGCCCTCGCGGCGGTCGAGCTCGGCCCTCTCGGGGTCCCTGTCGGCCGACGCAGCGTTCCGATCGGCCGACTGCAGCAGCGCCCGCGCCTCGACGTACTCGGTGATGCTGTCGGCCGCGTTCGTCACTCCCTCGGTGTCGCGCGCCTCCGCGCCCATGTAGAGCGGCTCGAGCTTCTTGATCGAGTAGCTGCGCGAGCCGACGCGCAGCGCCCGGCGGACGACCGGGTAGAGGTCGACGAGGACGCCGTCGCGCAGCAGCGCGTCGACCTCCTCCTCCCCCGTGCCGTGCCGCTGCGCGAGCGAGAGCAGGTGGCTGCGCTCGTAGGAGGCGTAGTGGTAGACGTGCATCCGCGGGAAGCGCGCCCGCCGCTCGCGCAGGAGGGCGAGGAAGTCGACGAGGGCGCGGCGCTCGGCCGCGAGGTCGTGCGCCCAGAACGCGGTGAAGGACTCGTCCTGGTCGACCATGCCGAAGAGGTAGTCGAGGCCCCACTGGCCGTCCTCCGCGTGCAGCGGATCGCCCTCGAAGTCGAAGAAGAGGTCGCCCGGGTCGGGGGCGGGCAGGGCGGTCAGCACGGAGGCGTCGACGACCTCGACGACGGGGACGTGGTCGGCCGAGGCCTCGGTGGCGAGCTGCAGGCGGGCCTGGGCGCGCAGCGTCTCGGCGGCGCCGGCGCTCATCCCGGGGACCGGCCCCTCGCTGACCGCGAGCGCGTCGAGGGTGGTGATGCCGGCGGCGGCGAGCTTCGCGCGCTGGTCGAGGCGCATGCCGGCGACCAGGATCGGGTCCCGGTGGGCCTGCACCTCGGGCGCGCAGAGCCCGCAGCGGCCGCAGGCGGTGACGCGCGGATCGCCCCACGCCACCGGCTCGGTCGCGGCGAGATGCTCCTCCAGAACCGCGCGCAGGCGCGCCCGCTGGACCCGCTGCACGGGGGCGATCATCGCGAGGTCGTGGCTGGTGGTCGTGCCGTCGCCGAGGACCAGGTGGACCTTCTCGCCGACACGGATCCCCCGCGCCGCCATCTGCTCCGCGTACGCGGCGAGCTGCAGCAGCGCCGGGATCTTCGCGTGCCGGGCGAGCTTGGTGTCGTAGACCTCGTAGGCCCCGTCCTCGGTGCGGAGCAGGAAGTCGGAGAAGCCGATGAAGGTGCCGTCGTAGAAGGTGGCCTGGTAGAGCACGTCGACACCCGCGCGCATCGCCTCGACGGCCTCGTCGGCGGCCCTCGCGTAGTCCGCGCGCTCGGGGCGGGCGAACTCGAGGACCTCGTGCGTGCGCTTCAGCTCGGCGAGGAAGGCGACCTCGTGCTCGTCGCCGAGGACGGCGGTGCGCTGGAGCATCGCGTCCTCCTCGACGACGACGCGGGGCGCCCGACCGAGGGTCGCGTCGAGCCGGCGGAGCACCGCCCACTCGCAGGACGACCAGGAGGAGAGATCGGTCGGGCTCGTGACGAGGCGGACTCCCCCGCTGCGGTCGTCCTCGAGATACACGCGACTCCCTCCCGGGCCGCCGGGCGACGACCGCCTCCAGGGTAGGGCGACCCTCCGACACCGGCGCGTGCGAGGCTGGGCGGATGACCAGGGCGCGCTTCGAGATCATCCCGTCGGACGGCATCGGCGAGAAGGCGGAGCGGGCGTTCCCCGATCCGGCCGCGGTGACGCTGACCGTGACGAGCCTGCCGAAGCACGGGACGGAGCGGACGATCGACTCCGCGGTGGAGCTGGCCGGCCGCGGCTTCCGGGTCGTGCCGCACCTCGCGGCGCGGAACGTCGAGGGTCGCGAGGCGCTGGAGCGCGCACTCGGGCGGATGCGGGACGCGGGGATCGACGAGGCGTTCGTGATCTCGGGCGACGCGAGGAGCGCCGCCGGCGGCTACTCCACCTCGCTCGAGCTCATCCGCGACGCCCGCGAGCTGCGGCCCGAGCTGGCTGTCGACATCGCCGGCTACCCGGAGGGGCACCCGCACCTCTCGGACGAGAGCATCGCGAAGCACCTGCGCGAGCGGGCGCCGTACCTCCGCGGGATCGTCACGCAGATGTGCTTCGACGTGGACGCGGTCGACCGCTACGCCGACCGGCTGCGGGCGGACGGGATCGACGCGGAGCTGTGGGCCGGAGTGCCGGGGCCGGTCGAGCGGGCGCGGCTGCTCTCGCTCGGCGCGCGGATCGGCGTCGGGTCGTCGCTCGGCTTCCTCAAGCGGAGCTCGTCGGTGGCGGGCGGGCTGCTGCGCGGCCGCCGCTTCGACCCGTCCGCCTTCGTCGGCCGGCTGGAAGCCGCCGTGGGCGACCGCCTCGCCGGCCTGCACGTCTACACCTTCAACGAGCTGGACGGCCTGCGCGACTTCTGACCCCCTCCGCGAGATGCCACTTGTGAGCGGTTTTTGCGGCGTGTCGCGCTCATAAGTGGCATCTCGCGGTGGGGATCAGCGCGAGGTGCGGACCCAGATGGGCGGGTGGGGGAGCTCGGACTCGGTGCGGAGGCGGCCGGCCAGGGGGGCCCAGACGATCAGGGCGACGGCGAGGCCGAGCAGCAGGCCGCCGATGGTGTCGGTGAGCCAGTGCGCGCCGAGGTAGGTGCGGCTGGCCATCATCGCGACGCTGTAGAGGAAGCCGGCGATCCAGACCCAGAGCAGCGGGAAGACCAGGGCGAGCACCATCGCGGTGGTCGAGGCGTTCGCGGTGTGGCCGGAGGGGAAGGAGCCGTAGTCGCTGGTGACCAGCATGTCCTCGGGGCGGGCGCGGCCGACCAGCTCCTTCACGAGCTGGGTGGCGCCGACGCTGACGAGGGCGGCGAGCGCGTAGTAGAGGGCGGCCCAGCGCCGGCGGAAGACCAGCAGCACGATGATGATCGCGACCGGGATGATCGCCGTGCCGACGATCCCGGCGCCGACGGTGTTCATGATGAGCGCCGGGACGTCCCAGACGCTCGAGCGGTGCTCGACGATCTCGTCCATCCACTCGACGTCGAACGAGAACGCGCTGGTGGGCCGGAAGGCGATGATCACGGCGAGGATGATCGTCACGGCCAGCGCGATCGAGGCGGAGATCAGCGGCCAGCGGCGCGAGACGTGCCGGGCGGCCTCCGTGGTGAGGACCTTCGAGACGACGTCGTCCGAGGGGGCGCGCCGGTGGAGGCGCTCGCGCTGCACGGCGTCGGGCTGGGCGACGCCGGGCTCGGTCTTCAGGGGGTCGTGGCGAGGATCCATCCGGACATGATGGCGCCACCGGACGTTCGCGCGCTGGGGGTTGCGGGCGGGTCGCGCGGGTCGGGCCCCTCCGGCCCGGCGGATCAGTCCTGCAGGGCCGGGACCGTGCGGGGGCGGACGACGAGCCAGAGCGCCAGGATCGACACGGCGGCGGTGGCCATCATGACGCCGGCCATCGGCACGGCCGACTCGGCGCCGAAGAGGCCGGAGATCGGCGAGAGGATGCCGGCGGTGCCGAAGTTCACGGCGCCGAGCAGCGACGCGGCGGTGCCCGCCTCGCGGCCGTGGTTGACCAGGCCGAGCACCTGCACGCAGGGGAAGCTGAAGCCGCAGGCCGCGATGAAGAACCAGAGCGGCACGAGGGTGCCCCAGATGCCGAAGCCCAGGCCGTCGAAGAGCGCGATCAGCCCGGCGGTGACGAAGAGCGTGACCGTGGTGACGGCGAGGATCCACTGCGGGCCGACGCCGCGGCGGCTGAGGTACGAGGACGCCTGGACGCCCGAGACCACGCCGAGCGAGTTCACCGCGAAGAGAAGGCCGTACTGCTGCGCGTCCAGGCCGTAGAGCCCCTGGAAGAGGAACGACGAGCTGGAGAGGTAGGTGAACAGACCGCCGAAGGTCATGCCGCCGATGATCGCGACGCCGACGAACACCCGGTCGGAGAGCACCGCGCGGTAGCGCTGCACGAGCGAGCGGGAGTCGCGGTCGGCGCGCGCCACCCGGGGGCGCGTCTCGACGATCAGCAGCGCGACCGCCAGCATCACCAGCAGGCCGTAGGCGGCCAGGAAGACGAAGATGCCGCGCCAGTCCATCACCAGCAGCAGCTGCGAGCCGATGACCGGCGCGAGCACGGGCGCGAGGCCGGAGACGAGCGCGAGCCGCGACAGCATCTTCACCAGCGGACGCCCGCCGAACAGGTCGCGGACCATCGCCATCGCGACGACACCGCCCGCGGCGGCGCCGGCCCCCATCAGGAAGCGGAAGACGCCGAGCGAGACGATCTCGGGGGCGAACGCCGCGCCGACGCAGGCCAGCACGTGCAGCGAGGTCGCGAGCAGGATCGGCAGCCGCCGCCCGACCACGTCGCTCCACGGCCCGACGACCAGCTGCCCGAGCGCGAAGCCGAGCGTCGTGCCGGTGAGGGTCAGCTGCACCGCCGCCTCCGACACGTTCAGCTCGCTCTGCAGCGCGGGGAAGGCGGGGAGGTAGAGGTCGATCGTGAACGGGCCGAGCGCGGTGAGCGCGCCGAGCACGATCACGTAGACGAGGCGCTGACGGTTGGTCAGGGCGTCGCCGGCGTGCCGGTGCACGGGGATCGAACCGGTGGGGGTCGGGGCGAGAGAGGTCACGGAGCCTTCCTGCGGAGCGCAGAGCGGAGAAGGGAGAGGGGAGCGCGGAAGGGCACCGCCTCTACCGCCAAGCGACGGGAGACCGGATTCATTCCCTGACTATCGAATCAATTCGACCGGGTGTCGCGCAAGGGTCTGAGCCGAGCCCGTGGACCGGAGTGCGCCTTCGGGATGCGGGGAGCGCTGCTCAGGCCGCCGGCCGCGCGCCGCCGGCCGGGTGCAGCTCGGCGGTCAGCGGATCGGCGAGCAGGCGCTCGAAGGCCAGCTCGGCCGCGCCGAGCATCAGCAGGTCGGCGCCGAGCTCGGTGCGGGCGATGCGCACGGAGTCGAGCGCCACCCGGAACGGCCCGCCGCGGCCCAGGCGCTCCTCGAGGAAGCCCGGTGCGACGCCGACGAGCGCGCCGAGGAACCCGCCGAGCACCACCAGCTGCGGGTTGAAGATGTTGACGACGTTGCGCAGCGCCACGGCGAGGTGCCCGAGCTGCCGCTCCACCTCCGCACGCACCGCGGGATCGCTCGAGGCGGCGAGCGCCTCCTCGAGCCGCTCGCTCACGTCGGCGCTCTCGTCGAGGCCGAGCACCCGCAGCAGCTCCGCCCGGCCGACCTCGGTCTCGAGGCAGCCGACCGCGCCGCAGTGGCAGTCGACGCCGGCGCTGTTCACGAGGGTGTGGCCGATCTCGCCCGCGTAGCCGTCGATCCCGTGCAGCGGGGTGCCGCCGACGATCACGCCGGCGCCGACGCCGCTCGCGCCGCCGTTGAGGTAGACGAGGTGGGACACGTCACGCCCGGCGCCGAGGACGCTCTCGGCGAGCGCGCCGAGATTCGCGTCGTTGGCCGAGAGCACCGGGAGCCCGGTCGCCTCGGCGAGCATCCGGGAGAACGGCTCGTCGGTCCAGCCGAGGTGCGGGCCGACCCGGACCAGGCCGTCGGCGTCCCGGACGAGACCGGGGACGGCGACGCCGATGCCGACGGTACGGGCGTCCCTCGGCAGGTCGGCGACCAGCTCGGCAATGGCCTCCGCCGCGAGCCGGGCAGCGGCCTCGGCGCTCGGCACGGTGGCGGTGCGGCGGATGCGGCGGCGCACCTCGGCGTCCAGGCCGACGATCGCGACCGTGACCGCGTCGATCTCCGGGTTCACCGCGATCGCGACGACCCGCGGATCGGTCTCGACGATCGGGCTGGGCCGTCCGACCTGGTTGAGGGTCTCGGGCTGCAGCTCGCGCACGACGCCCAGCTCGACCAGTTCGCCGACGAGGGCTGCGATGGTGGAGCGGTTGAGTCCGGTGAGGCGGGTGAGCTGCGAGCGGGACCGCGGGCCGCCGCGGTGCACGAGTCGGAGGAGCGCGGACAGATTGTGCCGGCGGACCCGGTCGAGGTTGTTGCCGCGCGTCGCGTTCTCGGCCATTCCGCGGTCTCCTCTGCTCTCCGGGGCCAGCCTATCCGCGGGTGCGGGCGCTTCCGGCCGCACAACATCAGCTGAGAAGGGAGTCCCTCGCCCCACAGAGGAGGGACCCCTCTCTCAGCTGATGTTGTGCGCGGGCCTCGCCGGTCAGGACCCCGCGCGGGTCCAGGTCCAGCTGCCGGCGGGCGCGTCGACGCTCACGTCGCCGCCCGAGCGGGTCACCGTGAACACCGTCTCCGCACCGGAGTCGTGCGCCGGCACCCGCACGACCGTCTCGCCGTCCGCGCCCGGGAACACCCGCAGCTCCAGCCCGTCGACGTAGTCGTACTCGGCGACGTCGCTGCGCGCACCGACCGGGATCACCGCGCCCTCGCGGACGTAGAGCGGCAGCGAGTCGAAGCCGTGCACCTCGCGGCGCCACTCCCCCGCCGAGTCGGTGCTCTCGCCGGTCCACCAGTTCGTCCAGCGCCCGCGCGGCAGGTAGAACTCGACCGAGCCGTCGGGAGTGAACACCGGCGCGACCAGCAGGTCGTGGCCGAGCATGTACTGCGTGTCGAGGTGCGCCGCGTTGCGGTCGTCCTCGAACTCGAGCGTCATCGGCCGCATCACCGGGGTGCCGGTGCGCGCCGCCTCCGCCCCCGCCGCGTAGAGGTAGGGCATCAGCGAGAGCTTCAGCCGGGTGAAGAGCCGGGTGACGTCGACCGCCTCCTCGTCGAACGCCCATGGCACCCGCACCGAGGACGACCCGTGCAGCCGCGAGTGCGAGGAGAGCAGCCCGAAGGCGAGCCAGCGCTTGAAGACGCCCGGGTCGGGCGTGCCCTCGAAGCCGCCGATGTCGTGCGCCCAGAAGCCGAAGCCGCCGAGCGCGAGCGAGAGCCCGCCGCGCAGGGTCTCGGCCATCGAGACGTAGGAGGAGGTGTTGTCGCCGCCCCAGTGCACCGGCAGCGCCTGGCCGCCGACCGTGGCGCTGCGGGCGAAGAGCGCCGCGCGTCCCTCGCCGAGCTCCTCCTCCAGCACCTCGAACACCGCGCGGTTGTAGAGCTGGGTGTACCAGTTGTGCATGCCCTCGGGGTCGGAGCCGTCGGACCAGGCCACGCCCTCGGACGGGATGCGCTCGCCGAAGTCGGTCTTGAAGGAGTCGACGCCCTGGCGGACGAGGACCCGCAGCTTGTCCTGGAACCAGCGGGTCGCCTCCGGGTTCGTGAAGTCGATCAGCGCCATGCCGGCCACCCACAGGTCCCACTGCCAGACGTCGCCCGCGGTGGTGCGCAGCAGGTAGCCCTTCTCGCGGCCCTCCTCGAACAGCGCCGAGGCCTGGCCGATGTAGGGGTTGATCCAGACGCAGGTGTGCAGGCCGCGCTCGTGCAGGCGGGCGAGGATCCCCTCCGGGTCCGGGAAGGTGCGCGGGTCCCACTCGAGGTCGGTCCACTGGAACTCGCGCATCCAGAAGCAGTCGAAGTGGAAGGCCGACAGCGGCAGCTCGCGCTCGGCGAAGCCGTCGATGAAGGAGTTCACCGTCTCCTCGTCGTAGCTGGTGGTGAAGCTCGTGGTGAGCCAGAGGCCGTAGCTCCACGCGGGGACGATCGCCGGGCGGCCGGCCAGCCCGGTGTAGCGGCGGAGCACGTCCTTCTTGGTCGGACCCTGGATCACCAGGTACTCCAGCGCCTCGCCGCCGACCGAGAACTGCACGCGCTCGACGGTCTCGGAGCCGATCTCGAAGGAGACCAGGCCGGGGTCGTTGACGAGGACGCCGTAGCCGCGGCTGGAGAGGTAGAAGGGGACGTTCTTGTAGGCCTGCTCGGAGGAGGTGCCGCCGTCGGCGTTCCAGACGTCGACGGTCTGGCCGTTCTTGACGAACGGGCCGAAGCGCTCCCCCAGGCCGTAGACGAGCTCGCCGACGCCGAGGTCGAGCTGCTCGTGCAGGTAGGCCTTCCCGTCGGGGCCGGTGAGGTAGCCCTCGGCCTTGTGCCCGGAGCCGGTGAGGCGCGTGTCCGTCGCGGTGTCCCAGAACTCGAGCGACCAGGGCGCGCCCTGCGCGACGCGCACCTCGAGGTCGCCGGTGCGCAGCACGCCGCCGGACTCCGTCAGGCTCGCCTCGCCGACCGCGTCGTCGACCAGGTCGAAGCCGCGGCGGGTCGCAGTGCCGCGCCAGTGCTCGATCCGGATCTTCGCGACGCCCTCGGCGGGCGAGGACACGGTGACGGTCAGCGTCGGCCGGTTCAGCACGTCGCCGCGGCCCTGGATCACCTTCGTCGGGGCGATCACCTCGAGCGAGGTGCCGTGGGAGCGGATGTCGTACGCCTCCTGCGCGAAGAGGGGCGTGAATCCGGCCCTCGTCTGCCAGAACCCGTCGGTGAACTTCATGGGGTGGTGCCTTTCTGATGGGGAGGCCGATGCCGGGAGCGAGGTCGAAGCGCTTCGATTCCCTACCGGGCGCGCCGGGGGGATCAGCGGCGCGGGCCCCGGTGGAAGGACCCGCGCCGCGGTGAGAAGGGGCTACTTGACCGCGCCGGCGGTGATGCCGCGGGTCAGGGTGCGCTGGAAGATCAGGAAGAAGATCAGCGTCGGCAGCAGGCCCAGCAGGGCGCTCGCGCTGGTCGTCGTGACGTCCATGATCTTGTCGCCCTGGAGGCTGGAGATGGCGATCGGGACGGTCTGCGTCGCGTCGCTCACCAGGAAGACCAGCGGGATGAGGAACTCGTTCCAGGTCCAGATGAAGAAGAAGATCATCAGCACCGAGAGCGTCGGCCGCGAGATCGGCACGATCACCCGGGTGAGCACCTGCCACTTGGAGGCGCCGTCGAGTGCCGCGGCCTCGAGGATCTCCTTCGGGAAGGTGCCGTAGACGCTGGAGAGCAGATAGGTGCCGAACGCCGACTGGATGACGGTGAAGATGATGATCACCGAGAGCTGGCTGTCGTAGATCCCGACGGCCTTGAACATGTAGTACAGCGGATAGAGCAGGGCCTCCTGCGGCAGCATGTTCGCCAGCAGGAACAGGATGATGATCCAGCTCCGGCCCTTCACCCGGCCGATGCCGATCGCATAGGCGTTGAGCACCGAGAGGGCGACCGCGAGGATCGCGACCGAGCCCGAGATCAGGATCGAGTTGCCGAGCTTCTCCGGGAAGTTCACCCGCTCCCAGAAGGTCGATAGGCCGTCGAAGGAGAGGCCGGTCGGGAAGGCGAGCGGGCCGCCCACGGAGTACTCGGCCGGGGTCTTGAACGAGTTGAGCAGGATCAGCAGCACCGGGCTGATGATGACGAGTCCGATCACGACGGCCACGATCAGGATCGCCCAGTCGCCGAAGGTGCGCTTGGTCGCGCCCTTCGAGGCCTTGGGCGTCTTCTTCGGCGTGGTCAGATCGGTGTCGTCGGTTCCGGCCTGGGTGAACGGCAGGGCTTCGATGGCCGACATCAGCGGGCTCCTTCGCTGCGCTCGACGCGCTCCTGGGCGCGGATGAAGAGGACGGCCAGGATCACGATGACGATGGTCAGCGCGGTCGCGATGGTGGCGCCGTAGCCCACCTGCTGCTTCTGGAAGAACTCGGTGTAGGAGTAGTAGCTCGGCACGATGGTCGAGTCGCCCGGGCCGCCGCGGGTCAGCGCGTAGATCGGGCCGAAGACCTTCAGCGCGGCGATGGTGCAGGTGAGGGTGACGACGAAGACCTCGGGCCGGATGATCGAGATGGTGATCCAGCGGAAGCGCTGGAACCAGTTCGCGCCGTCGAGCTCGGCGGCCTCGTAGAGCTCGGGGTCCACGCGCTGCAGCGCCGCCATGAAGATGACGACCGGGTAGCCGAGCTGCACCCAGATCATCACGACCATGATCGAGAGCATCGCGGTGTCGGGCTTGCCGAGCCAGTCGTGCGCGAGCGAGCCGAGGCCGACCGCCTCGAGGATCGAGTTCAGGGCGCCGTTGTCCGGGCGGAGGATCCAGCCGATCACGATCGCGGCGATGACCGTCGGCAGGATCTGCGGGAGGTAGTAGGTCGCGCGGAGGAAGGAGGCGATCCTCCCGCCGAACTTCTTGCCGACCAGATCGAAGAGGATCGCGGCGAGGAGGAGGCCGAGGATCGTCGGCACGATCACCATCGCGATGATCATGTAGACGGAGTTGAGGAACGACGTCCAGAACTGGTCGTCGCCCATCAGCTCGATCCAGTTGTCGAGGCCGATGAAGATCGGCGGCTTGATGCCGCGCCACGACGTGAAGCTGATGTAGATGTTCCAGATCAGCGGGATCAGCACGATGAACACGAAGAGCACGAAGCCCGGGATCAGGTACAGCCAGTAGCCGCCGGAGCGCTTCTCGCGGGGCGGCTTCTCCGCCGTGGGAGGCGGCGGGGCGCTCTCCGCGCGACGCGGAACGGTCGTCGTCATGGGTACTCCTTGAACGTGTGCTGTCGTGTGGGGGCGGCGGGGCCCGGGGTGGCCGCGAGATGCCACTTGTGCACGGCTTTCACGGCGTGTCGCGCGCACAAGTGGCATCTCGCGGGAGGGGGCGACCTTGCAGTTACTTGATGTCGGCCACGCCGTCGTCGTACTTGCCCTGCAGCTCCGTCAGCATGCCGCTGGGGTCGGTCGAGCCGTTGATGAGCTCCTGCGAGGCGGCGACGAGGTCGTCGTAGAAGGTGGCGGTGGGCCAGTCGGGGTAGAAGGAGAGCTGGTCCTCGTCGACGACCGTCTTCCACTGCGACAGCAGCGCCTTGCTCTTCTCATCCGTGATGGCGGTCTCGTCGACGACCAGCGGGATGCCGCCGTTGTTGCCGATGAGGTTCTGGATCTCGGGGCGCATCGTGATGTCGATCCACTTGTAGGCGAGGTCCTTGTTCTTCGCCGTCTCGGGGATGACCCAGTGGTTGCCCGCGGAGCCCATCGTGAACTCGGCGCCCGGGAAGAGGAACGTGTCCCACTCGAAGCCGGTGATCTCGGTCTTGAAGCGGCCGAACCACCACGAGCCCGAGAAGAAGATCGGGTACTCGCCGGAGATGAACGCGGTGCCCGCGTCCTCGGCCTTGAGCCCGGAGGCGTCGGCCGAGAAGTAGCCCTTGTCGACGTAGGTCTGCAGCTGATCGGCCGCGTAGCTCCAGGCCGCGTCCTCGAAGTCGACCTCGCCGGTGTAGGTCTGGTAGTCGGTGATCCACTGGCGATCGGCCTTCAGCAGCGCGAGCTGGTAGAAGAGCTGCTGGAGCGGGTACTCCGCGCCGGCCTCGGCGAGCGGGGTGATCCCCTTCGCGACGAAGGCGTCGAGCACGGCGGTGAACTCGTCGTAGGTCGTCGGGACCTCGAGGCCGTTCGCCGCGAAGACGTCCTTGTCGTAGTAGACGAAGGTGAACTCGCCGTAGTTGGGGATGCCGTACCAGGAGCCGGAGCCCATGATGCCCTTGTCGTCGTACTTGGCCGTGGTCTGCAGAGCGCCCGGGATGAGCTTGTCCCAACCGTAGAACTCGACGGCCTCGTCGAGGTTGGTCAGCAGCCCCTGGCTGGAGAGCAGACCGCTGGTCGCGTTGCCCTTGTTGTACTCGACGACGTCGGGCGCGGAGTTGGAGTTGAAGATCTGGCTGGCACCGGTGCGCAGCTGCTCGAAGGCCTTGAACTCGTAGGCGATCTCGGCGCCGGTCTCCTCGGTGAAGATGTCGCGGGCGGCGAGCCAGGCGATGCCGCGGTCGCTGTCGGGGGTCTCGAAGTCCCACATGGTGAGGGTGCGGCCGGCGCCGTCGACATCGGTGGCGAGGGCGTCGGAGCCGGCGTCGGAACCGCCTCCGGAGCAGGCGGCGAGCGCGAACATCGCGCCGATGCCGACACCGCCGGCGATCAGGCCGCGGCGGCTCAGCGAGCCGACGGTGGCGGCGGAAGGGCGGTGGAAGGCGGTGCGGGGACGAAGCGACATAGCGGGAGTTCTCCTTCAAACGGTGCCGCGGGGCTGTGGACGAGGGCTGTGAGTGGTGGATCGTGCGAGTCGAAGAGCGCTCTCTGAGACCGGCCGAGCTGTCGAAGCGTTTCGACGATCGGCGCGGAGAGCGCTGAGGCGATGAGGACTGGGGAGGGGTCAGGGAGCGGCCGGCACCGGGGCGCCGGTCGCGGCGAGCGCGACGGAGCCGCGGTCGACGTAGTGGGGCGGGAGGAGGTCGACGCCGGTGGTGCGGCCGGAGTCGATCTGCTGGAGGGTACGGGCGACGGCCGCGCGGCACATCGCGTCGAACGGGAGAGGGATGCTGCTGACCGGCACCGGGAGCGCCGCGCCGTCGTAGCTCGCGCAGGCCGCGAGGACCGAGAGGTCGCCGGGGATCGAGAGGCCGCGCTCGACGAGGCGCTCGATCGCCGCCTCCGCCACCGGCTCGTTGCAGTGCAGCACGAGGGCGGAGACCGGGGCGGTGAGCAGCGCGTCGACCGCCGCCGACGCGCTCGCGCGGCCGATGTGCGGGCGCTCGACGCTGAGGGCGAGGCCGAGGGCCGTGCACTCCGCCTCGAAGGCGTCGTCGAAGCGGCGGACGAAGCCGGCGTTGCGGTCGGTGTACGACTGCGGGTGCTCGATCAGGCCGATCGAGCGGTGGCCCTGCTCGGCGAGCAGGCGGACGCTGCGGCGGGCGGCCTCGGCGAAGTCGAGGTCGACGCAGGCGAGCTCGTGCGCGTCGGCCGGGACGCCGATGAAGGTCGCCGGGACGCCGGCCGCGCGGATGAGGGCCGCGCGGTCGTCCTCGTCGTCGACGCCCATCAGGACGACGCCGTCGACGAGCGAGGAGGAGGAGACGCGGGCGATGCCGCTGGAGGCCTCGTCCGTGACGAGGAGGAGGACGTCGTAGTCGGACTCGCGGGCCCGCTCGAGCACCTCGGTGACGAAGCGCATGTGGGTGGGCAGGTGCAGCTCGCCGCGCATCGGCGCCGAGAGGGCGAGGATGTGGGTCCGCGCTCCGGCGAGCATGCGGGCGCCGGCGTGCGGCCGGTAGCCCAGCTGCCGGACGGCCTCGTCGACCCGCTGGCGGGTGGAGGCGGCGATCGATCGCTTGCCGGAGAGGGCGTAGGAGACGGTGCTGATCGAGACCCCGGCCACGCGGGCGACGTCGTGGATGCTCGCCATCGTTCCTCCTGCCGGACCTCGTCGTCGGTGCCCGGCCGCTCCGCCCTGCTCGGGAGAGCAGTGCTTCGAAACGCTTCGACCGGGTTGCTGCTGAGCACTGTACGCACAGTCGAAACGCTTCCGCAAGGAATTCGTCGGGCGACTCCACATATCGACGCGAGACATCGCGTCGATCGAGGAGCACCACCGCGCGCCACGTCGCGACGACCGTTGCGCCGCACGCCCCCGATCGATATGTTGGGCGCAACAACAATTCGGCGACGCCGCCGGAAAGGATTCGGATCAATGTCCCTGACCCCCACCCGCGCCGACAAGTTCTCGTTCGGCCTCTGGACCATCGGCTACAACGGGACGGACCCGTTCGGCGGCCCGACCCGCAAGCCCCTCGACACCGTGCACGCGGTCGAGAAGCTGAGCGAGCTCGGCGCCTACGGCCTCACCTTCCACGACGACGACCTCTTCGCGTTCGGCTCGACCGACGCCGAGCGCCAGACCGAGATCGACCGCCTCAAGGGCGCGCTCGAGTCCACCGGCCTGATCGTCCCGATGGTGACCACCAACCTCTTCAGCGCCCCGGTCTTCAAGGACGGCGGCTTCACCTCGAACGACCGCGACGTGCGCCGCTTCGCGCTGCGCAAGGTCCTCCGCAACATCGACCTCGCCGCCGAGCTCGGCGCGCAGACCTTCGTGATGTGGGGCGGCCGCGAGGGCGCCGAGTACGACTCCGCCAAGGACATCCGCGCGGCCCTCGAGCGCTACCGCGAGGCCGTCAACCTGCTCGGCGACTACGTCACCGACAAGGGCTACGACATCCGCTTCGCGATCGAGCCCAAGCCCAACGAGCCCCGCGGCGACATCCTGCTGCCGACCCTCGGCCACGCGATCGCGTTCATCGACTCGCTCGAGCGCCCCGAGCTCGTCGGCGTGAACCCCGAGGTCGGTCACGAGCAGATGGCGGGCCTGAACTTCACGGCCGGCATCGCCCAGGCGCTGTACCACGGCAAGCTCTTCCACATCGACCTCAACGGCCAGCGCGGCATCAAGTACGACCAGGACCTCGTCTTCGGTCACGGCGACCTGCACAACGCGTTCTCGCTCGTCGACCTGCTGGAGAACGGCGGCCCCGGCGGCGTCCCGGCCTACGACGGCCCGCGCCACTTCGACTACAAGCCCTCGCGCACCGAGGACGAGACCGGCGTCTGGGACTCGGCCGCGGCCAACATGCGCACCTACCTGCTGCTCAAGGAGCGCGCGGCGGCCTTCCGCGCCGACCCCGAGGTCCAGGAGGCGCTCGCGGCGTCGAAGGTCGGCGAGCTGTCGACCCCGACGCTGAACGAGGGCGAGTCCTACGACGACCTGCTCGCGGACACCGCGTCCTACGAGTCGTTCGACACCGACGCGTACCTCGGCGGCAAGGGCTTCGGCTTCGTCCGCCTGCAGCAGCTCGCGACCGAGCACCTGCTCGGCGCGCGCGGCTGACCCACCCGGCCGCTCCCGCGGTGCGCCGCGGGTCGTCCTGAGACGGACGGGATCCTCTGCCTCGGCAGGGGGTCTCGTCCGTTCTCGCATGCCGGGGTGACGGCTCCGGCCCTCCCCCGCCTCTCCTCCGCGGAGGCATGGCCCCCGCCCTTCCACTCGACGGAGGCGCCGCCTCCGCACCCCGACTTCAGCGGAGGCCGCGCCTCCGCACCCGCCACAACGAACGGAGACGGCGATGACGCTCGTCGCAGGGATCGACTCGTCCACCCAGAGCTGCAAGGTGGTCGTCCGCGACCTCGACACCGGAGCCGTGGTCCGCACCGGCCGCGCCTCGCACCCGGACGGGACCGAGGTCGACCCGGCCGCCTGGTGGGACGCGCTGCAGGTCGCGCTCGCGGACGCAGGCGGACTCGACGACGTCGCCGCGATCTCGGTCGGCGGGCAGCAGCACGGCATGGTCGTCCTCGACGCGGACGGGCAGGTGATCCGGCCCGCGCTGCTCTGGAACGACACCCGCAGCGCCGGCGCGGCGCGCGAGCTGATCGAGGAGCTCGGCGCGGAGGCGTGGGCCCAGCGCACCGGCAGCGTCCCGGTCGCCTCCTTCACCGCCACCAAGCTGCGCTGGCTGCGCGACGCCGAGCCGGAGAACGCCGCGCGCGTCGCGGCCGTGGCGCTCCCGCACGACTGGCTGACCTGGCGCCTGCTCGGCTACGGCCCCGACTCCGCGCGCGGACCGCAGCTGGACGCGCTGACGACCGACCGCTCCGACGCCTCCGGCACGTCCTACTGGGGCGCCGACGGCTACGACCTCGACCTGCTCGAGCGCGCGCTCGGGCACCGGGCGCTCCTCCCCCGCGTGCTCGGACCCTCGGAGCAGGCGGGCACGACCGAGAGCGGTCTCGTCGTCGGTCCCGGCGCGGGCGACAACGCCGGCGCGGCGCTCGGCCTGGGCGCTGGGCCCGGCGACGTCGTGGTGAGCATCGGCACCAGCGGCACGGTCTTCGCGGTGACCGACGACCCGGTGCGCGACGCCTCGGGCACGGTCGCGGGCTTCGCGGACGCGAGCGGGCGGTTCCTGCCGCTGGTCGCGACACTGAACGCGGCCCGGGTGCTGGCCTCGACCGCCGGGCTGCTCGGGAGCGACTTCGACGCCTTCTCGGCGCTCGCGCTCGAGGCGGAGCCGGGCTCCGGCGGCCTCGTGCTCGTCCCCTACTTCGAGGGCGAGCGGACGCCGAACCTGCCCGACGCGACGGCGAGCCTGCACGGGATGACGATCGCGTCGACCACGCGGCCGAACCTGGCGCGCGCGGCGATCGAGGGCATGCTCTGCGGCCTCGCCGACGGCCTGGACGCCGTGCGGGCGCAGGGCGTCGAGGCCCGGCGCATCCTGCTGATCGGCGGGGCGGCGCAGAACGGCGCGGTGCAGCTCGCGGCCTCGCAGGTCTTCGACGTGCCCGTGGTCGTGCCGACGCCGGGCGAGTACGTCGCCGACGGCGCCGCGGTGCAGGCCGCTTGGGCGCTGACCGGCGCGCGCCCGACCTGGGAGGTCACCTCCCTCGCCGAGCCGACGCCGGACCACCGCCCGGTCATCCGCGAGCAGTACGCGGCGGCCCGCGCCTGACCCGCGTGCAGAGGGCGGGTCTCGATACGCGCTGCGCGCTACTCGACCAGCATGAGGAGGCAGCCGCCCGACGGGCGTCCTCCATGCTGATCGAGTAGCCCGCGGAGCGGGCGTATCGAGATCCACCCCTCTGCAGGACGTGGGTCTCGATACGCGCTGCGCGCTCCTCGACCAGCATGAGGAGAGAGCTGCCGCCCATCGGGCGTCCTCCGTTTCATGCTGATCGAGTAGGGCGCGCAGCGCCCGTATCGAGATCCCGCCGTCAGCTCGTCAGGCCGTCGACGTACTCCCGGTTCTCCGCCAGCCACGACTCGAGGGCCGCGTCCTGGTCGTCGGCGCCCTCGTTGAACAGCGCGTTCTCGAGCGAGTACAGCGTGTCCGAGTCCATCCGGAAGTCGCGCAGCCAGCTGCTCAGCGTCGGGAACTCGCTGTCGAACGACGCGGAGCCGAAGGCGTGGATCCCCTCGGCCTCGCCGAGCAGTCCCTTCGGGTCCTCGAGGTCCTTCACCGGGAACGCGTCGTAGGCCCAGTGCGGGCGCCACAGCGTCACTGCGATGTTCTCGCCGGCCGCCGTCGCACTGGAGAGCTCCTGCAGCATCGCGGGCGTCGACGAGGTCAGGTACTCCATCCCCTCGAGGCCGTAGCCGGGGATGACCGCGTCGGTCGTGATCCCGTTGAGCCCCGAGCCGGGCTCGATGCCGACGAGGCGGTTGCCGACCACCTCGGGGTTCGCCGCGAGCTCCTCGAGGGTGTCGATCGGCGCGTCCTCGTTCACCGCGATGGTGAGCTTGGCGTCGTCGTTCCAGGCGCCGAGGTCGACGATGCGGTCGCTGTACTCGTCGAGGTAGTCGCCGTGGGTGACCGGCAGCCAGGTGTCGAGCGCGAGGTCGTAGTCGCCGCTGGCGAGTCCCGAGAAGCCGGGCGCCACGTCGATGCTCTGCAGCGTCACGTCGTAGCCCTCCTCCTCGAGCACCGCGCCCCAGAGCCGCGACGCGGCGATGCCCTCGTCCCAGCCCTGGAAGACGGCCAGGGTGACGTCGGTGCGGTCGCCGTTGTCGACGGACGCGGTGGTCGCCGGTCCGGCGACGGCCGAGGCGCCGAGTGAGGCGACGACGCCGACGGACACCGCGGCGATGGCTGTGCGGGTCGCGACGACGGCCTTGCGGCTGCTCGCCCGGGCGACGCGGGCCGGCGACGGGGCGCCGAGGGCGCTCGTCATCCGGTCGAGGATGATCGCCAGGATCACCACCGCGATGCCCGCTTCGAAGCCGAGCGCCACGTCGATCCGGCCGATGCTGGCCACGACGTCCCCGCCGAGACCGCCCGCGCCGACCATGCCCGCGATGACGACCATGGAGAGCGACAGCATGATGACCTGGTTGAGGCCGGCCAGGATCGACGGCAGCGCGAGCGGCAGCTGGATCTGGCGGAGGATGCGCCACTTCGACGAGCCGAACGACTCGCCCGCCTCGACCAGCTCGGAGTCGACACCGCGGACGCCCAGCTCGGTGAGCCGGACACCGGGCGCCATCGCGAAGACGATCGTCGCGACGATGCCGGGCACGACGCCGACGCGGAAGAGGATCAGCGCCGGAATCAGGTACACGAACGCCGGCATCGTCTGCATGAAGTCGAGGACCGGGCGCAGGATCGTCGAGGCGGTCCGGTTGCGGGCCGCGAGGATCCCGAGCGGCACGCTCAGCGCGATCGCCACGGCGGAGGCGACGAGCACCAGGGCGAGCGAGTCCATCGCGTTGTCCCACTGGTCCACGCTCGCGATCAGCAGGAGCCCGACCGCGGAGCCGAGCCCGAAGACCCAGCCGCGCGCCGCGTAGGCGAGCACCGCGATCAGGGCGATGACGACCCAGAACGGCGGGGTCGCCAGCACGAAGTCGACGCCGGTGTAGGCGGCGCCGAAGACCGTGCGGAGCAGGTCGAAGACGGGCTGGAAGGTCTGCGTCAGCACGTCGACGACGCCCTCGGCGGCAGCGCCGAGCGGGAGGCGGAGGTCCGGGTTCATCGCACGCCCCCCTCGCTCGCGAGCACGGCGTCGTCGACGGGGCCGCCGGTGGCGTGCAGGGTCGCGGTGACCATCTCGGTGGGGAGGGTCGCGGGCGGTTCGACAAGCGGCAGGCCGCCGGCCTGCGGGCCGAGATTGCCGAGGGCCGCGAGCAGCGTCACGCGCGGGATCGCGCCGAGGAGCCGCCCCGCCTCGTCGACGACGGCGACCGGCAGCGCGGACTCGACCGCCGGCTCGATGATCTCGCTGAGCGCGGTGTCCGGGCCGACGCTGACGACGGCCTCGGTGACGACGAGCGAGAGGTCGGTGGTGCCCGCGCGGACCTGCTCGATCACGTCGCGGTCGCGGACGGTGCCGAGGAGGCGCCGCCCGGCACCCACGACGAAGGCCGCCGCGGTCTGCTGGTCGCGCATGGTGCGCAGGGCGGCGCGGGGGCCGGCGGCGAGCGTCACGACGGAGCGCGCGGGCTCCATCACGGCGGACGCGGTGAGCACGCGGGCGCGGTCGACGTCCTGCACGAACTGCGCGACGTAGTCGTTCGCCGGGTCGGTGAGGATCTCCTCCGGGGTGCCGATCTGGACGATCCGGCCGTCGCGCATGACCGCGATCCGGTCGCCGAGGAGCATGGCCTCGTTGAGGTCGTGGGTGATGAAGACGATGGTCTTGCCGAGCTCGTGCTGCAGCTCGATCAGCTGCTCCTGCATCTCGCGGCGGATGAGCGGGTCGAGCGCCGAGAACGCCTCGTCCATCAGCACGATGTCGGTGTCGGCGGCGAGCGCCCGGGCCAGTCCGACCCGCTGGCGCATGCCGCCGGACAGCTCGTCCGGTATCTTCTCGTGCCAGCCGGCGAGGCCGGCCCGCTCGACCGCGAGCAGCGCGCGCTCGCGGCGCTCGGCCGCCGGCACGCCCTGGATCTCGAGCGGGTAGGCCACGTTGTCGAGCACGGTGCGGTGCGGGAGCAGCGCGAAGTGCTGGAAGACCATCGAGATCGAGGAGCGGCGCACGCGGCGGAGCTCCTTGTCGGAGACGCCGGTGATCGTGGTGCCCTCGATCAGCACCTCGCCCGCGGTCGGCTCCTGCAGGCCGTTGAGCATGCGGATGAGCGTCGACTTGCCGGAGCCGGACAGCCCCATCACGACGAAGATCTCGCCGCGGCGCACCTCGAAGGAGGAGTCGATCACCGCCGCGGTGCCCTGGCCCGCGAGGTCGGCGCGGTCGGCGCCCTCGCGCAGCCGCCGCACGACCTCCTCGGGCCGGCGCCCGAAGACCTTGAAGAGGTTCCTCGCCTCGAGGGCCGGACCCTCCCGCTCGAGGGTCGCTGTGGCGGCTCCGGCTCCGTTCCCGGGCTCGCTGATGTCCTGCTGATTCTGCTGCACGTGCACTCCGTCGGCGCGCAGGGACGCATCCCTGCACTCTCATCTCGTGGTGCCGGGTCGGGTGCGGGGGACGCCGTCTCTCCAGCCACAGCGGGCGTCCCGCCGCGGTGAGCGGAGGGGGCGCGGAGGCGATTCCGGTTCGTCCGGGAGGCGGCCACGGGGCCGCCTCGCGCACCCGTTGACCGTACGCTCGCGGCACGTCGGGGAGGACGCCGCACGAGCGCGGACCGATTCATCGGGGTCTCGAGGACCGCCGTCCACGGTAGCCGCGGGTGCCCGTCCGGACAAACGGAGAGCCCCGCATCAGGGGCTCTGCAACGATGCAGAGCCGGGCTATGCGGCGGCGTCGGTGCTGGTCAGGGCCGATTTCCGTGCCGTTGCCCGATCGTTACCCGCGGTTGCCCGCTTGCGCCCGGTCGGTCGAGCGGCCCGCGCAGCGGACCTCTCATGCTGATCGAGCAGCCCGCGAAGCGGACCGCTCATGCTGATCGAGTAGCCCGCGCAGCGGGCGTATCGAGATCCCCCGCCGTCAGTCCGTCGTCTCGCCCGCCGGCCCGGACGGGGCCGCGACGCCGACGCCGCTGACCGGCTCGCCCTCCCAGGAGACGAGCGACCACTCCGAGCCCGAGCCTTCGAGGACAACGATGCCGGTGTTGTCGAGCAGGTGGTCGGCGATGAAGTCCGCGTCGAGGTCGAGCGAGCGGAGCCCGGCCCAGCAGCGGATGGCGGCGCCGTGGCTGACCAGCGCGACGACGTCGTGGCCGGTCGCCTCCGCCTCCGCCACCACCGCGTCGTAGCGGGCGGCGAACTCGTCGCCCGTCTCACCGCCGGCCAGCCGCAGCGAGGTCTCGCCACCCGCCCAGCGGAAGACCGTGCCCATGTACTCCTCGACCGCGGCCTCGTCGCCGCGCATCTCCAGGCCCGCGGCCGCGATCTCGCGGATGCCCGCGCGCTCGACCGGTTCGAGCCCGAGCGCGGCGGCCAGGGGCGCGGCCGTCTCGTGGGTGCGCTTCATCGTCGAGACGAAGAGCGCGCCGATCGGCTCGTCGGCGAGCGTCGTCGGCAGGGCCGCCGCCTGGCTGCGGCCGAGCTCGGTGAGCCCGGGTCCGGGGATGCGGGTGTCGAGGATGCCGTCGACGTTGGAGGGGGTCTGGCCGTGGCGGATCAGGAGGAGGCGCATCCGTCCACGCTACCGGCGGCCGCCGACACGGCTGCCGAGCGGACGGCCGTCTCCGCCGTTGCCGCGACCGCCCCCGACTGCCACGATGAGCCCCGACGGACCGCCCGGGCCCGCGCGAAGGAGACTCCCATGGCTGACGGCTTCACGAAAGAGGAGCGCGCCGCGATGAAGCAGCGCGCCGCCGAGCTGCGCGAGGAGGCGAAGCGGCAGAAGAGCGCCGACAAGACCGCCGCGGAGAAGGCCGACGCGGAGGCGGCGATCGCCGCGATGACGGACGTCGAGCGCCCGATCGCGCAGATGCTGCACGAGGTCGTGGCCGCTGAGGCGCCCGAGCTGCTGCCGAAGACCTGGTACGGCTTCCCCGCCTACGCGCGCGCCGACGGCAAGGCGATCGTCTTCTTCCAGCCGGGCGCGAAGTTCGGCACCCGCTACTCGACCCTCGGCTTCCAGGACGGCGCGCAGCTCGACGACGGCACGATCTGGCCGACGGCCTACGCGCTCACCGCGGCCGACGACGCGACCCGCGCCGCCGTCGCCGAGCTCGTGCGCCGCGCGGCCGGCGTCGCCTGACGGCTCATGCTGATCGAGTAGCCCGCGCAGCGGGCGTATCGAGATCCACCCTTCGGGGGACGCAGGGTCTCGATACGCCCCTTGGGGGCTACTCGACCAGCATGTCTGCGGGCGCCTCCATTGAGTGGATCCGCCGTTCTGCAGACGCGGGGTCTCGATACGCCGTCCCGCGGACGGCTACTCGACCAGCATGTTTCGGCGCACGACCAGCATGTTTCGGCGCGCGACGAGCATGTCTTGGCGCACGACCGGCGTGGTCCTGTCCGCGACCGGCACGCATCGCCGCTCAGCGCAGCAAGACCGGCCCTGCGTCGACCGCGAGGCGGAACAGCGAGTACGGGTAGGTCCGCAGGTCCGTCCCGCCCTGGTAGTCGGCCTGCCGGTGCAGCTGGTTGGCGGTGACGTAGAGGTGCCCGTCGGTCGCGAGCGACATCGTGTCGGGCCAGAGCAGGCGCTCGTCGTGCACGATGGTCTCGATGGTGCCGTCGGTGCGGCGGCGCACGATCGCGTTGTTCTCGTAGCTCGTCGCGTAGAAGCGGCCCCGGTCGTCCGTCTCGAGTCCGTCCGCGCCGCCGCCCTTGTCGCCCTCGTCGACGACCGTCGCGGCGACGTCCTCGTCGGAGACGCCGCGGTCGACCAGAGCGTCGGTCGCCACGCTGTACCAGCGCCGCGAGGCGAGCGGGCAGTACCAGAGCCGCTCGCCGTCGGCCGAGATCGCGATGCCGTCCGCGCCCATCGTCACGGGCTCGGGGTCGCCGTCGGCCGGCCGCTTCATCAGCACCCGCCCCTCGGCCATCGGCACGAGCTCGGGCGGCGTCAGCGCCTTGGTGCTGGGGTGCTCGTGCAGGCGGCGCCAAGCAGTGCCGGACTCGAGGTCCACGACGATGATCCCGTTCGGCCCGGAGTCGGCCGAGTCGGTGATGTAGGCGATCCCGCGCCGCAGATCGAAGCGGATGTCGTTCAGGTAGGTCGTCGGCAGCGCGACGTCCGGCTCGAGGACGATCACCTTCTCGACCGTGTCCGTCGCCAGGTCGACGCAGACGAGCTTCGGCCCGCCGCGCTTCGTCGGCTGGAACAGCGGGCTGCCCGTGTCCAGGATCCACAGCCGGTCGGCCGGATCGACCACGATGCTCTGCACCGAGACCAGCGCCCCCGCGTCGTCGTCCCCGTCGGGCGAGTTCCACGCCTCGTCCGGGAACGGCACCGCGACGCCGTCCCGCAGCTCCACGACCGTCGCCGGCACCTCGTCGCCCCACTTCGGGAAGTTCACGAAGATCCGGCCCGTGTGCGACACGCTCACACCCGTCGGCATCGGCCCGTCGGGGAACTCGTGCACGAGCTCCAGCTCGCCCAGCGGCTCGTCGACCGGTCGCGGCCTGCCGTGCGAGTCGTCGTCGTCCTGTCCCCAGAAGCCCATCGGTCGTCCTCTCGTCGGTGCCCGCGGTGATGCGGAGCGGTGCGGATCGGCGGGCCGCGACTCCGGTCGTGCTGGAGGGTCCGCGTCCCGCCCGCCTCCTCATCGTCGGTCCACCTCTGCTCCGCGGGCGAGGTGCTGGCCAACCCGCCTCCGAGGGCCTACCATTCCGTGCTCCCCCGCGACCGCACCGCCGCCCTAGACTCGGCTGGCGGTCCCGTCCGCTGGTCCTGCTTCACCGATGGAGGTGCACGGTCGTCACCGCGTCCGGCTCGCTGCCCGCCTGGGCCGGGTCGCTGGCGGTGCGCCGCTGGCGCAGCCACTCCCGGCTCTTCGCGCTCGTCGTCGCCGTCGCGGTCCTCGCCGGCTCCGTGCTCTGCGGGGCGCTCCTGCTCGTCCGCTCGTCCGAGCAGGCCGGCGTCAGCGGAGCGCTGACCTCCCTCGGCTCGGAGCGCGTCGACGTCACCGTGCGCGTCCTCGGCCCCGGCAGCCCCGTCACGGCGGCGCGCGAGGCGGCCGACACCGCGACCCGCGAGGCCTACGGAGGCGGAGCCGCCTGGACGAGCAGCGGCTGGGCGAGCTCCGAGTGGGCGACGACCGCGGAGGGCGTCTACTCCTACCTCGTCGAGCTCGACGACCCGGCCGCCGACGCCGTCCTCACCGCGGGCGCCTGGCCGACGGCCGCGCCCGGCGTCGCCCTCCCCGAGATCGCCGCCCGCTCCCTGGGTCTCGCCGTCGGCGACTCGATCACCCTCGGCGACGAAGCCCCCCTCCGGATCGACGGCCTCTACTCCGCCTCCCGCGACTCCACCGCCTACTGGGAGAACGACCCGCTCCTCGCGCAGGGCGACGTGCAGGACTTCGCCGAGCCGAACCGCTCCTTCTACAACCCCGTCCACGCCGTCGGTCCACTGATCACCGCGCCGGGCGGACTGGACGCCTCCGGCCTCGTCCCTGCGCAACTCGAGGCCGTCGAGAGCCCGGAGTTCCCGAGCACCGGAGTCGAGGGCCTCGCCGAGCTGCGCGCCGCGGCCGGGGACGCGGACCTCGAGATCGCCCGCGCCGTCCCGCATCCGAACGGCTCGCTGTTCGTCGACACCGAGCTGCCCGCCGCCCTCGACGACGTGGCGGACGGCCTCGCCGGCTCCCGCGCCGCCGCCCTCGTCGTCGCGCTGCTGCTGGTCGTCGTGCTCGTGGTCTGCGCGCGGGCCGTCACCGGTCTGCTCGCCGAGGCGCGCCGGGAGGAGATCGAGCGGCTGCGCGAGCGCGGCGCGACTCCCCTGCAGCGGGTGGGCGCGGTGGCCGTCGACGGCCTCGCGGTCGCCGCGGTGATCGCCGCCCTCAGCCCGTGGGGCGGGGTCCTGCTGCACGCGCTGGTCGTCTCCGCACCGCCGCTCGACGCCGCGGGCCTCCCCCGTTGGGTGCCGCCGGACGCCGCCGCGCTGCTCTGCGCCGCCGCGGTGGCGCTCGTCGTCGGCGTCCTCGTCGCCCTGCCGCCTGCGCCGGCCGCAGGCAGGGGCCCACTCGCCGCGGCCGGGCAGACGGTCCTCGTCGTCGTCGCGGCCGTGCTGGTCTGGCGTGCCGCGACCGGCGGCATCGAGCGCGGCGACCTCCTGCTCACCCTCACCCCCGCACTGCTGCTCGGCGCGATCGCCGTGGTCGGCGCGCGTCTGGCGGAGCTGGCCGCGCTGCCGGTCGCGGCCGTCGCCGTCCGCTCCCGCGGCGCCGTCGCTCCGCTCGCCGGCTGGTTCGCCGCACGCGGAAGCGGCCGCTCGACCGGCATCGTGCTCGTCGCGCTCACCGTCGGCGCCTCGGTCGTGGCACTCGGTGCGAGCGCGACCTGGCAGCAGGGCGTCCGCGACGAGGCCGCGGTCGCCCTCGGCGCTCCCGCCCGGTCGTCGGTCTCGGCCGACGGCGCGCCCGTGCTCCGCCGGCAGAGCCTGGTGGCGAAGGAGGCCCCGCCCGGTCTCGCGAGCGAGGGACCCGGCGCGGCGGCGCAGATCCTCGCCCTCGACGCCCGCGCCCGGCAGCTGCTCGGCACCGGAGCGGGTCCGGTCCCGCGCGCGGGCGGCGCCGACATCGCCCGGGAGCTGCGCGCCGAGGACCGCGTCGACACCGGCCCCGCGCTCCCCGGCGGGACCACGGGCCTGCAGCTGCTCGCCGCCCTCGACGCGCCGGAGGGCCTCGCGGTCGAGGTCTCGGCCGCCGTGGAGGACGAGCGCGGGCGGATCGACATCCTGCCGCTCGGCGCGCTGACCTCGCCGACCGAGCCGGTGACGCTGGCCACCGCGGAGGGAGCGATCGATCCGGCCGCGTCGCTCCGCCTCGTCGCCCTGACCGCGACCCTGCGCGACGTCGAGACGGACACCTTCGTCACCATCGACGTCTCGCTCGAGTCGCTCGCCACGCTGTCCGCGGGCTCCGACACGCCGGTTCCGCTCGCGCTGACCGACGCCGCCGAGTGGGCCGGCTCGCGCCAGGACACCGGCCGCCGACCGCCCGAGGTCGCGGTCACCGCGACCGGGGTGCGGCTCTCGATCCTGACCCAGCTCTCCTCCGCGCCGACCACCTACGGCGCCGTCGGCTGGGACCCGGAGGAGCCGGTCGGCGCGGTCCTGCCCGAGGCGCTCGCCGACGACCTCGACGTCCTGGCGGGGGCCGCGGTCACCGCCTTCGTCGCGGGCACCCCCGTTTCGCTGCGCATGGTCGGCGACACTCCGGAGGTGCCCGGGGCCGCGACCTCCGACGACCTGGCGTCGCTCGCCGCCGGGCTGCCGTCCAGCCCGCGGTCCGACTCCACGATCGTGGTCGACGGCCGCGCGCTCGCGCACCGGCTGGTGCAGGCCGACGCCTTCGGCAGCCTGGTGGACGAGTACTGGTCGGCGGAGGCTCCTGACACGGCGGGCGCGACCACCGCGGACGAGCCCGAGACCGTCACCGCAGCATCCCTCGCCCGCCGGATGCAGGAGGCGCCGCTGCGCGCCGAGATCCCCGCCGCCTCCGCGGTCGTCGTCTGGGCGAGCCTGCTGCTCGCGCTCGCCGGCTTCTCGGCCCGGGCCGCCGCCGTCGCCCGCGCGCGGCGCCTCGAGGCGGCGCAGCTGCGAGCGATCGGTCTCTCCCGGCGCGGGATGCTCGCCGTCCTCTCGGCCGACACCGCCGCGACCGCGCTGGCCGGCGTGCTCGTCGGACTCGCGGGCGGCTGGGCCGTGCTGGCGCTCACCGGCAGCCGCCTCGCCGCGGGCGCGAGCGGCCGCCCGGTCGAGCTGGTGGTGCCGTGGCAGGCCGTCTCGCTCCTGCCGCTGGCCCTGCTGCTCGCGCTCGCCGCCGTCTCGGCGGCCCTCGCCCTCGTCCAGCGGCGGCTGCCGCTGTCCGAGCTGCTCCGGCAGGGGGCCGACGGATGACCGCGTCCGGGCGCCCGAGCGCCGCCGCCCGTCCGGCGCAGGCGACCGCCGCCCCCGTCCGCCGCGGCGACGGCCTGCGCGCCGTCGGCACCGCCGCCTTCCTCATCGCCCGCCGCGCCCGCCGCGACCTCGTCGCCCTGCTCGGGATCCTCGTGCTCACCGCCCTGACCGCCGCCCTCGCCGCCGCCGTCCCCCACCAGCTGCGCAGCACCCTCGACTCCGCCGCGGTCGAGGCGGTCGGTGCTGCCGGGAGCGACGCCGACCTCCGCCTCCTCAGCACCGTCGCCGACGTCTCCGGCTACGACACCACCACCTCCGAGCGCCTGCTCACCCTCGCCGACGAGCTCCCCGAGCGCCTGCCCGCGCCGCTGCTCGACGTCGTCCGGAGCATCGACACCGCCATCCTCGGTCCGGAGGAGCCCGTGCGGATCCCCGCCGGCGACGCCGTCGTCCGCGTCGGCGTCCTCGATCCGGCCGCGGCCGACGGCGTCCGGCTGGTCGCCGGCGAGCTGCCCGCTGAGGAGGACCCGGGCGACCCCGCCCCGGTCGTCGTCTCCTCGGCGAGCGCCGCCGCCGCCGGGCTCTCGGTGGGCGACGCGATCGACGGCGCCTCCCGCGGCGGCGGCCCCTCGCTCCGCATCACCGGCGTCATCGAGCCCGTCGACCCGTCCGCCGCTGCCTGGACCGACCTGCCCGGCCTCTGGCAGCCCGGCACCTCCGGCAGCAGCGGCGGCGAGCCGCAGCCCGTCGTCGTCGCCCTCACGAGTCCCGTCGTCTTCGACCGGATCGGCCTGCTGCTTCAAGAACCGGCCGTGGGCACGATCCGCTTCAGCGTCGATCCCGCGCGCTTCGACCTGGCGCGGACCGAGACCGTGCGCCGCGAGATCGACGCGCTCGAGACGTCGACCTCGACGATCACCGAGGGCGCGCCTCTCAGCGTCGCCGCGGAGTCCGGCTACGAGGAGGCCCTCGCCGCGCTCCCACCGGCCGCCGCGGCCGCCACCAGGCAGCTGTCCACCCTCGCCGCCGGGCTGCTCGGCGTCGCGGTGCTGGTCACCGGTCTCGCCGGTACCGCGCTCGCCCGGCGGCGGCGCCCCGAGATCGCGCTGCTGCGCTCGCACGGCGCCTCCCTCGGCCTGCTCGGGAGCCACGCGGGCCTCGAGGCGCTGATCGTCACCGCCCTCGGCATCGCGCTCGGGCTCGCGACCGCCGCCGCGCTCGGTGCCCCGCCGGAGTCGCCCGGCCTGCTGATCGCCGTCGCCGCCGTCCTCGTGGTCGCGCCCGTCGTCGCAGTGCTGCGCCCGCTGCTCCGCCCGCCGCGCCGGATCCGCGTCCTCCGCCTCGCCGGGGCCGGCCTCCTCCTGGCACTGGCCGTCACCGCGGTCGCCGCCCTGCGCGGCGGGGCGCGCTCGAGCGGCGGCGGCGTCGACCCGCTCGCCCTGGTCGCCCCTGTGCTCTGCGCGGCGGTGATCGCGCTGGCGCTGGCGCCCCTGCCCGCCGCGCTGCTCGCCCCGCTGCGCCGGGCGGCCGCCGGCACGCGCGGCCCCGGTCCGCTGCTCGCCGGCGCCGGCGCGCAGGAGGGCCGCTCGCTGCTCACCCTCGCGACCCTGGTGCTCGCGGCGAGCACCGCCCTCACCTCGCTGGTGCTGCTGCAGACCGTCGCGGCGGGTCAGGAGTCGCTGTCCTGGCGTACCGTCGGCGCGGACGTCCGGGTCGACGACGCCGCCGACGGTCCCGCGCTCGCCGCGAGCCTCGCCGACGGCGGCGCGGTCGCCGCCGCGATCGGCGCCCTCGACGCCGTGGAGGTCCGCAGCCCCACCGCCTCCCTCACCGCGACCGTGCTCAGCGTCGACGACGACTACGCCGACCTGCTCGCCGCGCTGCCCGACGACCAGCCGCAGCACGCCTCCGCCGAGGCCGTCCGCTCCCTCGTCGCCACCGGCCCCGCCGAACCGGTGCCCGTCCTGGTCGACGCGCGACTCGCCGCCTCCCTCGGCACCGCGCCGTTCGGGCTCGAGGTGGACGGCGCACTGCTGCAGGCGGTGGTCACCGGGGAGCCGGTGGCGGGCCCGGACCGGATCGACACCTCCGTCGTCGTGGTCGACCGCGACGCCCTGACCGCCGCCGTCACCGCCGCGGGCGGCGACTCCCCCGCACCGCCCGGCACGGTCCTCGCCGTCGGCGCAGTCGACCGCGCGGCCCTCCCGGACGGCACGATCCTCCGCTCCGACGTGCTGGAACGGCAGCGCGATTCCGCCCTCGTCGCCGGCGTCGCGGATGCGACCGGACTCTCCCTCCTGGCCACCGCCGCGCTCGCCGTCCTCGCCCTCCTGGTCACCACGGTCCTCGGCGCACGACGGCGCGGTGGGACCCTCGCCCTGCTCAGCGCGCTCGGCGTCCCCGGTCGCGCGCGGCTCGTCCTGGCGGCCGGCGAGCTGGTCCCGGCGGTGCTGAGCGGAGTGGTCGGCGGAGCGGTCGCCGCGGCCGTCGTCCTCGCCGCAGCCTGGCCGGCGTTCGGCGTGGAGACCCTCGTCGGCGGCGACGCGGCCCTCTCGATCCCGTGGCCGCTGCCCGTCGGCCTGCTCGGCGCGGCCGTCGCCGCCCTCGCGCTCGCCCTCGCGGTCGACGCCCCGCTCTCGCGCCGCGTGCGCACAGCCGACATCCTGAGATCCGGAGAGGAATCATGAGCCCCAGCAGCGCAGCGAGGACGCCGAGAGCGGACCTCCCCGGTGGCGCACCCGGATCAGCAGCTGCCGGCGCGCCCGGCCCCACCAGCACTCTGCTGCAGACGCGCACCGGCGAGTTCGGCGCCGAGGCGCTGATCGTCTGCGACGCCCTCGTCCGGGTCTTCCGCGCCGGCGGCGTCGAGGTGCAGGCGCTGCAGGGCCTCGACCTGCTCGTCGGCGCGGGCGAGGTCCTGGCGATCGTGGGCGCGTCCGGCTCCGGCAAGTCGACCCTGCTCGGCATCCTCTCCGGACTCGACGCCCCCACCGCCGGCCGCGCCCGCCTCGACGGCCACGACCTCTCCGCCCTCCGCGGCGCCGAGCTGGTCCGCTACCGCCGCTCGAGCGTCGGCTTCGTCCGTCAGCAGTCCGCGAGGAACCTGCTGCCCGCGCTCACCGCCGCCGAGAACGTCGCCCTGCCGCTCGCCCTGGCGGGGCGCGGCCGGCGCGAGCGGGCGGCGAGGGCGCACGAGCTGCTCGGGATGCTCGGCCTGGCCGAGAAGGCCGACCGCCGGCCCGCCGCGCTCTCGGGCGGCGAGCAGCAGCGCGTCTCCATCGCCGTCGCCCTGGCCGGCTCGCCGCGCGTCCTGCTCGCCGACGAGCCCACCGGCCAGCTCGACGCCCGCACCGGCGACGAGGTCTTCGCCGCCCTCCGCGCGGTGAACGAGTCGCTCGGCTGCACGATCCTGATCGTCACCCACGACCCGACGGTCGCCGGCCAGGTGCAGCGCGCGGTCGCGATCCGCGACGGCCGGATCTCCTCCGAGACCCTCCGCCGCGACGAGCTCGACGCGAGCGGCGGCACCACCACCTCCGAGGAGGAGTTCGCCGTCCTCGACCGGGTCGGCCGGCTGCAACTGCCCGCCGAGTACCGCGACGCGCTGAAGCTCGAGGACCGGGTGCGGCTGACGCTCGAGGGCGACCACGTCGGCGTCTGGCCCGAGCGCCGCGAGATCCACCCGGCCGCCGACTCCGCCCCCGAGGAGCCCCCGCGATGACCGACGTGCTCGTGGTCGAGTCCCTCACCCGCACCTTCCGCACCCCGGCCGGCGACGTGACCGCCCTGCACGACGTCTCGTTCCGCATCCCGCGCGGCCAGATCGTCGCCCTCTCCGGCCGCTCCGGCTCCGGCAAGACGACGCTGCTGAACTGCATCAGCGGCCTCGACGTGCCCACCTCCGGCACCGTCCTGCTCGACGGCGAGCCGGTCACCGGCCTCGACGAAGCGGCCCGCACCCGCCTGCGCCGCGACTCCCTGGCCTTCGTCTTCCAGACCTTCGGGCTCCTGCCGCACCTGACGATCGCCGAGAACGTCGGCCTCCCGCTGCGCCTGCGCCGCGAGGAGCCGGCCCGCCGGGACGAGCGCGTCGCCCACCTCCTCGACCTGGTCGGGCTCGCCGGCCGCGGCCGCTCCCGCCCGGGTGAGCTCTCCGGCGGCCAGCAGCAGCGCGTCGCGATCGCCCGCGCCCTCGCCGCCTCGCCGCGGCTCCTGATCGCGGACGAGCCGACCGGCCAGCTCGACGCGGCGACGGGCGCGGCGATCATGGACCTCATCCGCGCGGTCGTGCACGCCGAGTCGGCGACCGCCCTGATCGCCACCCACGACGCCTCCGTCCAGGCCTCGGCCGACCGCGTCCTCCGCATCAGCGAGGGCGCGCTCGCCACCCGCGGCCGCCACGCCGCCCCCGGCACGGGCCCCGACGACGCGCCGACCCCGCCCGCCTGAGCCTCCGTCCGCGCCACCTCCGGCACGCGGAACCACCCCCGGCACGCGGGTACCCCGCGATCCGACGAGCCCGACTCCGTTCCGCGAGCCGAACCTCCGCCCGCCCCACCTCGGGCACGCGAAACCGCCTTCGGCACGCGGAAGCCGTGCACGTACGCGAGCCCGGCCCCGTCCCGCGAGCCGGACCTCCGCGCACCCCCGCGTCCCCCCTGAGAGGGGTTCCGCCCCGCGGGAGACGTAAGGTGTGCTCACACGCGCCCGCGGACGGGCGGGCCCCGCATCGCAGCGGCACCCGCGTCCCTGCGACGAAGCGCCGCCCGATCACAGGAAGCCACGGTGCCCGATGCCGGAAGACAAGCCCGCGCCGCGGGCCCCGAGCATCTACGACGTCGCCCGGGCCGCCGGAGTGTCGCACCAGACCGTCTCCCGGGTGCTCAACGACCACCCGAGCCTGCGCGCCGAGACCAAGAAGCGCGTGCTCGGCGTGATGGCCGAGCTCGACTACCGGCCCAATCTCGCCGCCCGCGCCCTGGTCACCAGCCGCACCCGCACCATCGGGGTGCTCTCCTCGCAGAGCCTGCAGTTCGGCCCCGCGTCGAGCATCCAGGCCATCGAGGTCGCCGCCCGCGACGCCGGCTACCTCGTCGTCACGGCCAACGTCGACGGCACCGACGGCGACTCCATCCAGGCCGGGATCCGGCACCTGCTGAACCAGGCGGTCGAGGGTCTCGTGGTCATCGCCCCGCAGATCCGCGTCTTCGACATCCTCTCCGGCGTCGCTCTGCGGATCCCGAACGTCACCCTGCAGACCACCGACGCCGAGCGCGGCGACGCGCTCTACGTCGACCAGATGGCCGGCGCGCGGATGGCGACCGCGCACCTGATCGAGCTCGGCCACACCGAGATCGTGCACCTCTCCGGTCCGCAGGACTGGATCGAGGCCGAGGCCAGGATGCGCGGCTACCTGGTGGAGCTCGGCGACCGGAACCTGCCGCTGCGCCCGCCGATCCTCGGCGACTGGAGCGCCGAGCGCGGCCACCACGTCGGCCTCGAGCTCAGCCGCCTCCTCGACGTCACCGCGGTCTTCGCCGCCAACGACCAGATGGCGCTCGGCGTGATGAGCGCGTTCCACGAGCGCGGGATCCGCGTCCCCGAGGACGTCAGCGTCATCGGCTTCGACGACATCCCCGAGGCCGCCTACTACTGGCCGCCGCTGACGAGCGTGCGGCAGGACTTCGCCGAGCTCGGCCGACGCTGCGTGGCCACGCTGCTGAGCCTGATCGAGGGCGAGCGCCCCGAGGCGTCTCCGCCGATCGACCCGCAGCTGATGGTCCGCGGCTCCACCGCCGTTCCCCGGTCGCTCGCGGCCGTCGTGCGCGCGGCGCACCGATGATCCGCGCCGTTATCGAGTCGAGACATCCGTGGTGGCACGATTGCCGCCAGCGGGTCTAGCATCACTCCATGTGATCGCTCACATGAGCGTCCCGCCGCCGCTGGCACCCCGCGGCAGCCCAGCACCCGCTGCATTCAATGACGAAGGAATCACAGTGACCACAATGAAGCGCGCTCTCATCGCCGGCCTCGCCGGCGGCGCGATGATCCTCTCCCTCGCGGCCTGCTCGAGCGGCTCCGGCGACTCGGGCTCCGGCTCGGGCGACGGCGGCCTCGTCGGCGTCGCGATGCCGACCAAGTCCTCCGAGCGCTGGATCGCCGACGGCAACAACGTCAAGTCGCAGCTCGAGGACGCCGGCTACCAGGTCGACCTGCAGTACGCCGAGGACGACATCCCCACCCAGGTCTCGCAGCTCGAGAACATGATCACCAAGGGCGCCAAGGCCCTGATCGTCGCCTCGATCGACGGCACCACCCTCACCAGCGTGCTGGAGGAGGCCAAGGCCAACGACATCCCCGTCATCGCCTACGACCGCCTCATCCGCGACTCGCCGAACGTCGACTACTACGCCACGTTCGACAACTACAAGGTCGGCGTCCAGCAGGCCACCTCGCTCCTCGCGGGCCTCGGCCTGACCGACCTCGAGGGCACTGCCGCGGCGAGCGCCCCGGCCGGCCCCTTCAACATCGAGCTCTTCGCCGGCAGCCCCGACGACAACAACGCCACGTTCTTCTTCAACGGCGCGATGGACACCCTCAAGCCGTTCATCGACGCGGGCACCCTCGTCGTGAAGTCGGGCGAGACCGAGTTCAACACCGTCGCCACGCTGCGCTGGGACCCCGAGGTCGCCCAGAGCCGCATGGAGGACATCATCACCAAGACGTACTCCGACGGCTCGAAGATCCAGGGCGTCCTCTCGCCCTACGACGGCCTCAGCCGCGGCATCATCTCCGCGCTGACGGACGCCGGCTACACCGTGGGCACCGACTTCCCGATCATCACCGGTCAGGACGCCGAGCTCGACTCGGTCAAGGCGATCATCTCGGGTGAGCAGTACGCGACCATCTACAAGGACACCCGCGAGCTCGCCAAGGAGGCCGTCTCCATGGCCCAGGCCGTCCTCGAGGGCACCGAGCCCGAGGTCAACGACACCGAGACCTACGACAACGGCGAGAAGGTCGTCCCCTCCTTCCTGCTCGAGCCGGTCATCGTCACCAAGGACCAGATCCAGTCCGTGCTGGTCGACGGCGGCTACTACACCGACGCGGAAGTCAACGGCTAAGCCTCACTTCCACTGACGACAGCACGACCCCGGGAGGGCGCCCATCGGGCGCCCTCCCCCACTACGAAGGAAGGGAGGCACGCGTGACCACGAACATCCTCGAGATGCGCGGCATCACCAAGACGTTCCCGGGCGTGAAGGCGCTCCAGGACGTCACGTTGAACGCCGAGCGCGGCGAAGTCCACGCGATCTGCGGAGAGAACGGCGCCGGCAAGTCGACGCTGATGAAGGTGCTGTCGGGCGTGTACCCGCACGGCACGTACGAGGGCGACATCGTCTTCGAGGACGAGGTGATGCAGTTCGCCAGCATCCGCGACTCGGAGGCGAAGGGCATCGTCATCATCCACCAGGAGCTGGCCCTCAGCCCCTACCTCTCCATCGCGGAGAACATCTTCCTCGGCAACGAGGTCCGCGGCTTCGCCGGTCTGATCGACTGGAACAAGACCAACCAGGAGGCGGCCTCGCTGCTCGCCCGGGTCGGCCTGAAGGAGAACCCCACCACCAAGATCCAGGACATCGGAGTCGGCAAGCAGCAGCTCGTCGAGATCGCCAAGGCGCTCTCCAAGCGGGTCAAGCTGCTCATCCTCGACGAGCCCACCGCGGCGCTCAACGACGAGGACTCCGACCACCTGCTCGACCTGATCCTGCACCTCAAGGAGCAGGGCATCACCTCGCTGATCATCAGCCACAAGCTCAACGAGATCAAGAAGATCGCCGACACCGTCACGGTCATCCGGGACGGCAAGACGATCGAGACGATCGCGCACGACGACGTGACCGAGGACCGGATCATCAAGGACATGGTCGGCCGCGACCTCGACCACCGCTACCCGGACCACACGCCGCACATCGGCGAGGAGATCCTCCGCGTCGTCGACTGGACCGCGCACCACCCGCAGGACCCGACCCGCGTCATGGTCGACAAGGTGAACCTCACCGTGCACCGCGGCGAGATCGTCGGCATCGCGGGCCTGATGGGCGCCGGCCGCACCGAGTTCGCGATGAGCCTCTTCGGCCGCTCCTACGGCAGCCGCATCTCCGGCCAGGTCTTCAAGGCCGGCAAGGAGATCAGGATGCGCAACGTGTCGGAGGCGATCGCCCACGGCCTCGCCTACGCCACCGAGGACCGCAAGCACTACGGCCTCAACCTGATCGACGACATCAAGCGGAACATCTCGCTCGCGTCGCTGCCCAAGGTGTCCAGCGCCGGACTCGTCGACGACAACCGCGAGTTCGAGGTCGCCAACGAGTACCGCGGCAGCATGAACATCAAGTCGCCGACCGTGCTCGCCAAGACCGGGAAGCTCTCCGGCGGCAACCAGCAGAAGGTCGTCCTCTCGAAGTGGATCTACTCCGACCCGGACGTCCTGATCCTCGACGAGCCCACCCGCGGCATCGACGTGGGTGCGAAGTACGAGATCTACACCATCATCAACAAGCTCGCGGCGGAGGGTAAGGGGATCATCGTCATCTCCTCCGAGCTGCCCGAGCTGCTCGGCATCTGCGACCGCGTCTACGCGCTGTCGGAGGGCCGCATCACGGGCGAGCTGCCCATCGCCGAGGCCACGCCCGAGGCCGTCCTCACCCTCATGACCCAGGAGAAGCAACGATGACCGATCTGCAGAACACCCCGCCGACGGCGGCGGGAGCGCAGGTGAACCCCACCGAGAACGCGTTCACCAAGCGCCTCAGCCACGTGCTGGGCGACCTGGGCAAGAACGGCATCTTCATCGCCCTGATCGTGGTGGTGCTGCTGTTCCAGATCATGACCAACGGGATCCTCCTGCGTCCGCAGAACATCTCGAACCTGATCGTCCAGAACGGCTACATCCTCATCCTCGCCATCGGCATGGTGATGGTCATCGTGGCCGGGCACATCGACCTCTCGGTCGGCTCGATCGCCGCGTTCGTCGGCGCCATGTCCGGCGTCTTCGCCGTCAACATGGGCCTGCCGTGGTTCGTCTCGATCGTGCTCTCGCTGCTCATCGGAGCTCTGGTGGGCGCCTGGCAGGGCTTCTGGATCGCGTTCGTGGGGATACCCGCGTTCATCGTGACCTTGGCGGGCATGCTGATCTTCCGCGGCCTGGCGCTCGTCGTCCTCGGTAACGCGAACATCGGCTCCTTCCCGATCGAGTACCGCGCCCTGGGCAACGGCTTCCTCACCGACCTGTTCGGCGAGACCACCGGTCTCGACCCGCTGTCGCTCGGTGTCGGCGCGCTCGCGATCGTCGCGTTCACCGTCCAGTCGGTGCGCACCCGCCGCGGCCGCCAGAAGTACAACCAGGGCGTCGAGCCCGGCGCCTGGTTCGTCACCAAGCTCGTCCTCATCGCCGTCGTCGTCGCCGCGTTCGCCTTCGCGCTCTCGTCGTTCAAGGGCATCCCGGTGACCCTGATCGTCCTGGCCGTCCTCGTCCTCGTCTACGGCGTCGTGATGAACCGCTCGGTCTTCGGCCGCCACGTCTACGCCATCGGCGGCAACCTGCACGCCGCGGAGCTCTCGGGCATCAAGACGCGCAACGTCACCTTCTGGCTGTTCGTCAACATGGGCGTCCTCGCGGCGCTGGCCGGCCTCGTCTTCACCGCCCGCCTCAACCTGGCGGGCCCGAAGGCCGGCGACGGCTTCGAGCTCGAGGCCATCTCGGCCGCGTTCATCGGCGGCGCGGCCGTCCAGGGCGGCGTCGGCACCATCGGCGGCGCGATCCTCGGTGGTCTGATCATCGGCGTCCTGAACAACGGCATGTCGATCATGGGCATCGGCATCGAGTGGCAGCAGGCGGTCAAGGGCCTCGTGCTCCTGCTCGCGGTCGCCTTCGACGTCTACAACAAGCGCCGCTCCGGCGGACGCTAGCCGCTCCGGTCGTGGCCGACTGGTCGCGGTTCCTGCCGCTCAGCTCCGGAGCCTCGGTCGACGAGTCGGGGGTCAGCAACGACTGGCGCCCGCTCGTCGCGGATCGGCTCGACCGGCTCGCCGTCCTGGCCGCCTCCCCCTCCTTCGCGGAGGGCGGGGCGGCCAGTGCCGTCTCCACCCCTCTTCTCGGCGCCCTCGTCGTGCGGCTCTCCAGCAGCACGACGCAGCGGCTCGCCTCCCGCCTCGGCGCTCGCGAGGCCGCCGATCCCCCCGCCCCGGCAGCGCTGCCGGCGGCGCTCACCGCCCTCGCCACCGCCCGCCGCGCCGGTCGCGGCCCCACCGGCGTCGCCGAGCTGGTCGAAGCGGTCCGGGTCGAGCTCGCCCTCGCCCCCGAGACCGTGCTCCCCGAGAAAGTGAGCGGCGCCGTGGCGCTGGACCGCTCCCTCCGCGCCCCGCTGGCCATCCGCGCCGCGGCCCGCGGCAGCTCCCTCGTGCCGACCGACGCCTCCTGGTCGCTCGGCTCCGGCCCCGCCGTCCGCGCCCCGGCCGGCGAGATCCTCCGCTTCCTGCTCGACCTCGGGCCGTTCCCCACCTCGGCCGGCTGAGAGGCGCGTCTCGCGCCACAGGGAACGACGGGCGCGATCCGGGTCGACAGCGGATGTGACAATGTTTCACATCCTCTGTTCACCCTCACGTCAAGGAGCGCCATGACCCCGCGACACAGTTCCCGCAGACCCACCTCCGGCCGCCGTCACACCGCACGGGCCCTCGACATGACGGTTTCGGCAGCGCTGTCCCTCGTCCTCCTCGGCGGCGCCGCGACCGCCGCGCACGCCGATGAGCCGTCGCCGGGGACGGCGACCGTCACCGCGCACACTGCGACCCCGTCGCCCGCGACCGTCCCGGTCCAGCACCCCGGCGTCAGCGCACGCCTCGTCGGCACCCTCGACAAGAAGGACGGCGAACCCGCCAGCACAAGCACCACGGTCACCTGGCGCATCGAGGCCACCAACACCGGCGACGTCACCCTCAAGGACTTGAACGGCAGCCACACCGACCTCGCTCCCGGCGAGACCACCACCCACCTGTTCTGGCAGACCAAGCTCACCCAGGAAGAGATCGACGCCGGCACCGCCACCTTCACCGCTGGCCTCTCCGCCACCACCCCCGACGGCGCCCCCTACACCTCACCCACCCTCCACGGCACCCTCACCCTCCCCGTCGAGCACCCCGGCGTCAGCGCACGCCTCGTCGGCACCCTCGACAAGAAGGACGGCGAACCCGCCACCACCAGCACCACGGTCACCTGGCGCATCGAGGCCACCAACACCGGCGACGTCACCCTCAAGGACTTGAACGGCAGCCACACCGACCTCGCTCCCGGCGAGACCACCACCCACCTGTTCTGGCAGACCAAGCTCACCCAGGAAGAGATCGACGCCGGCACCGCCACCTTCACCGCTGGCCTCTCCGCCACCACCCCCGACGGCGCCCCCTACACCTCACCCACCCTCCACGGCACCCTCACCCTCCCGGTCCAGCACCCCGGCATCGACGGGCACTTCACCGGCGTCCTCGACACCAAGGACGGCGAACCCGTCACCGCCGGCGCCTGGATCACCTGGACCGCCGAGCTCGCCAACACCGGCGACGTCGAGCTGAGCACCATCGACGGCATCGACGTCGACCTCGCCCCCGGCGAGACCACCGACCACTTCTCCTGGAGGCGCCAGGTCACCCAGGCCGACCTCGACGCCGGCAGCGTCAGCTTCAGCAAGACCTACGACGCCACCACCATCGCCGGCACCCGTTACACCTCCGATGCCATCACCGGGACGATGGCCCTGCCCGCCCCCGCCGAGCGCCCCAGGCTCTCCGGAGAGTTCGAGGGACACCTCGAACTCAAGAACGACGAAACCGTGAAGGTGGGCACCCGGATCACCTGGATCGTCCGCCCCGTGAACACCGGCGACGTCGAACTCCGCGCCATCAACGACACGACCATGGTGCTCACCCCCGGCCAGCCCGCCCCCGCTTACCAGGTCCGAGCCCAGGTCACCCAGGCCGACCTCGACGCCGGGAGCATCACCTTCAGCCGCACCTTCTCCGGCACCACCCCCCTCGGCACCCGCTACTCCACCCCCTTCACCGGCACCCTCACCCTGCCGACGGGACCGGCAGCGGGCTGACACGAGCCCTGGAGGCGAAGGCCGCTGACGACGAGACCGTCGGCGGCAGCGACCCCGCCTCGGCGGTGAGCGCGCCTGCGTAGCATCGAGGCATGACGCGCTCACTGCCGAGAAGCTCCCCCTCCACCCACTCCCTCGACGCCGGTGGCGTCCTCGATCTGCTCGACGCGATCGAGGCCGCTCCCGGCGTCGAGCTGCACGGCCTGATGGTCGTGCACGCCGGCGCCGTGGTCGCCGAGGGCTGGTGGGCGCCGTACTCGGCCGAGCGGCTGCACCTGCTCTACTCGCTCAGCAAGAGCTTCACCGCCGCGGCGGTCGGCCTCGCGGTGGGCGAGGGGCTGGTCGATCTCGACGCGACCGTCCTCTCCTTCTTCCCCGAGCTCGACGCCGAGGTGACGGATGCGCGCTCGCGGGCCATCCGCGTCCGCGACGTCCTCGCGATGGCCAGCGGCCACTCCGCCGAGACCATCGACCGGGCGCGAGAGCTCGATCCCGTCGACATGGTGCGCGGCTTCCTGCTGCTGCCGCCGGAGCAGGAGCCGGGCAGCGTCTTCGCCTACAACCAGCCCTGCACCTTCGCCGCCGCGGCGATCGTGCAGCGCGTGAGCGGCCTGCCACTGACCGAGTACCTCCGTCCGCGGCTGCTCGACCCGCTCGGGATCGGCGAGGTCGCCTGGATCCGCGACGCCTCCGACCGCGAGATCGGCTTCAGCGGGCTGCACACCACGACGGAGGCGGCCGCCGCGCTCGGGCAGCTCTATCTGCAGGAGGGGCGCTGGGACGAGACCGCGGTCCTCTCACCGGAGTGGGTCGCCGAGGCGTCGACCGCCCACGTCGACACTCCCCCGGCCGACTCCCCCGACTGGGAGCAGGGCTACGGCTTCCAGTTCTGGCGCTCGCTGCACGGCTACCGCGCCGACGGCGCCTACGGGCAGTTCAGCCTGATCCTGCCCGAGCACGACCTCGTGGTCGCGATCACCGGGCAGAGCACCGACACGGGCGCACTCCTCGCCGCGGTCTGGGAGCACCTGCTGCCGGCGGTCGGCCGCGGCTCGACGGCCGAGGCCGACGCCCGGCTGCTCGAGCGCCTCGGCTCGCTCGGGCTCGCGCCGCTCCCCGCGCTGTCCGCGGCGCCGGAACCCGGGCGCTTCTCGCCCGCGCCCGGGTCGGCGATCCGCTCGCTGACCGCGCTGGAGATCGCGGGCGACACCGCCGGCTGGACCCTCGCGCTGATCGAGGGCGAGGAGCGGCTGCTGCTCGCCCCCGGCTCCGGCGAGTGGACCGTCACGGGCGCGTTCGCGGCGAGCGCCGGCGCCGGCGAGGGCGGGGCCCTCCTGGTCGACGTGATCTTCCTCGAGACGCCGCACCGCCTGCACCTCGCGCTCGACCCCACCGCCGGCACCTTCACGTCGCGCTGGAAGACGGAGCCGCTGCACGAAGGCCCGCTCGCGCAGCTGCGCGCCCCGCGCTCCCTGCTGGTCGAGTAGCCCCGCAGGGGCGTATCGAGACCCACCATCCTCAGTAGGCCGGGCCTGCAGACCTGACTCCGAACGGTGGTGGATCTCGACACGCCCGCTCCGCGGCCTACTCGATCAGCATGGACTGCCCACCGCGCGACCGGCGGACCCCGAGACGCGCCCGCGTGCTGGTCGAGCAGCCCCGCAGCGGCGTCTCGAGACCCGCGTCGACCAGCGGAGCAGCACGGACCCCTCGCTTAATGTTGACGTCGCCATGTACGGTCGAGGTGCGATGTTTGCGTGAACATCGGTCCGGCGTGCAAAGGAGCACAGCATGAGTCCTCGACAGCGATCCGTGGCGGCGGGAGTGGCGGCCGTCCTCGCGGCCGTCCTCCTCGGAGCGGGAGTGTCGCCCGCGGCGGCCGCCCCCTCCGGCGTGGTCACCGACCCGAACGACGGCGTCCCGCGGACGAGTCCGCCGCCCGTCTACACCGACTACCCCGCGATCCAGGACCCGGGCCGCAGCGCGGCGGGCTACTTCCAGCCCTCCTGGTACGACACCGACGGGCGCCACATCCAGGCGCACGGCGGCCAGATCGTCACCACGCAGGAGAACGGCCAGGAGGTGCAGTACTGGTACGGCGAGGACCGCACCAAGGGCTACTGGAGCAGCCCCGGCGTCGCCGTCTACCGCTCGACCGACGGCCACAACTGGGAGAACAAGGGCGTCGCGCTGCGCAGCGTCGCCGCGCCCGAGGATCTGCAGGACCCCTACTTCGACGCCCTCTACGACACCGTCGACGACGCCGGCCAGCCCCGCGCCGACCGCATCGCCGAGCTCGACTACCACCTCGACACCACCCAGGCCTCGCCGAACACCGCGATCTTCGAGCGACCGAAGGTGCTCTTCAACGAGAAGAACGGCAAGTGGGTCATGTGGTGGCACTCCGACGGCCGGATCACCCCCGGCGGCAGCACCTACGCCCGGTCGATGGCGGGAGTCGCGACCTCCGACAGCCCGACCGGCCCCTTCACGATGCAGGGCGTCTACCGGCTCTACAACCGCTCGGACTATCAGGCCTGCACCACCTCGGCGGTCCCCGGCCAGGCGCGCGACATGACCGTCTTCCAGGACGAGGACGGCACCGCGTACATCTCCTACTCCTCCGAGGAGAACTACTCCCTCTACATCGCGAAGCTCGACGCCGACTACACGAACGTCGAGCGCACGACCACGACGGACACCCTCGACGCCGGCCAGTACTCGGCCGACGGCACGTATCCCTACGTCTTCGCCGACGGGAAGGCCGGAGCGCCGGTCCGCGGCACCGACTTCCAGATCGTGAAGGAGTGCGGCCACCTCGAGGCGCCCGCCATCTTCGCGAACGGCGGGAAGTACTACACGATCGCCTCCGGAGCGACCGGCTGGGCGCCCAACCCGCAGACCTACTACACGGCCGACTCGATCCTCGGCTCGTGGATCCGCGGAGTGGAGAAGGGCGACGTCAACGAGAACGTCGCCTACAACGCGATCCCCGAGGGCGGCGACGGGCTCCTCTCCGTCGGCGACACCCGGAAGACCACCTTCGGCTCGCAGTCGACCAACGTGCTGACCCTCGCGCCCGGGAAGTACGTCTACATGGGCGACCGCTGGGCCGACGGCGAGTCGAACTCGAACTACGTCTGGCTGCCGATGACCATCGGCGAGAACGGCCGGCTCGAGATGCGGAACCCGGCCGTCGAGGACCCGGCGCGCTGGGCCGCGGGCTGGAACGAGTCCTACTGGGACGACAAGGGCGTCGGAGCCGGCACCTGGTCGGTCGTCGACGACCGCCTCCCCGACGCGGTGCGCCGGAACGCCGACGTCGCCGCGGTCCTGCCCGCCACGGTCTCGGTGAAGACCGACACCGCCACCCGCGACGTCGCCGTCACCTGGGCGCCGACCGGCCCCGCGCTCCTCGGCACGCTGACGGTGACGGGTACGCTCGCCGCCGACTCCGAGTTCGCGCGCGGACGCACCTTCACCCGCACCATCGAGGTCGCGGAGCCCGGGATCGCCAACCTCGCGCCCGGCGCCTCGCTCACGGTCTCGAGCCGCACCGACCTCGCGCCGACGCTGATCGACGGGAACGTGAAGGCGAAGGGCTGGGACGACTGGACCGGCACCGGCTACCCCCGCGACAGCCGGCTGGCCTTCTCCTGGAGCAGCCCGCAGAACCTCGACTCGGTGACGGTGCACGCCTTCAAGGACGGCGCGACGGCCACCTGGCCCTCGCGCATCGAGGTCGAGTACCAGGTGAACGGCGCCTGGACCACGAGCACCGTCGCCGCGACCCTCTCGCAGGCCGCGACCGACGCCGCACCGACGGTCGCGCTCGACCTGTCCTCGCTGCCGGACACCACCGGCCTCCGCCTGCACCTGACGAGCGCCGCGAACACCTGGCAGTCGATCGCCGAGGTGCAGATCTGGGGCACCGCGCCGCCGGTGAACGTCTGCCGGGTGAAGGGCGCCGCCGTCTCGGCGTCCTTCAGTCAGACGAAGTGGGCGACCCTGCCCGCCGGCAACGCCTGCGACGGGAACGTCGCGACGGCGTGGTCGACTTGGACCGACCAGGCGTTCGCCGGCAGTGCGGACTTCACGCTGACCAACACCGAGGCGCACCGCGTCGCCGGGCTGTCGTTCACGAACACCGAGGGCACGCTCGCCTCGGTGAGCATCGCCTACCGCGGCACCGACGGCGTCTGGCGCCCGACGTCCGCGCAGAACGTCGCTCCGGCGGCGAACGGCGCGCTGACGACGATCCCCTTCACCGCGGTCGACGCCACGGGGCTGAAGCTCAGCTTCTCGACGCCGAACTCGTACCTGAAGATCACCGAGATCGTCGTGCCCGAGGCGGCCGCTCCCGCTCTGAAGGTCCCGGCCGTCGTGTCCTCGCGCTGCATCGCCGGCAAGGCCGTGCTGTCGGTGACGGCCACCAACGGCGAGACCGCGCCGATCGGCGTCACCGTCTCGTCCGCATACGGGCAGAAGGCCTTCGCGAGCGTCGCGGCCGGCGCGAACGCCACGCACAGCTGGACCACGCGCCAGGCGTCGATGCCGGCCGGCGAGGTGCACGTCACCGCGACGTCCGGCCCGTCCACCCTCGAGCAGAAGGTGAGCTACCCGGCCCGCACCTGCTGACCCGGCCCTTCCATGCTGGTCGAGTAGCCGCGCAGCGGCCCCGTCCATGCTGGTCGAGTAGCCGCGCAGCGGCCCCGTCCATGCTGGTCGAGTAGCCGCGCAGCGGCGTATCGAGACCCACCGTCCTCAGCAGGCAGGTCTGCAGACTCGTCCTTCTGACGCCGTGGATCTCGATACGCCCGCTGCGCGGGCTACTCGATCAGCATGGAGCGCAGCCCTCGCCTGCCGAACCGCAGCCCCTCCTCTGCATGCTGGTCGAGTAGCCGCGGCACGCGGCGTATCGAGACCCACCCACCCACTGCACCCGGAAGCGGGGTCTCCCCCGCCCGCCCGCCACTGATAGGAATCTCAGGCCGGTGCATCGCCGCTTCCGGCAGAACGGGAACCTCAGTGATCCGCACCACCCGCGCCGTCCTCGCGACCGCGGTCCCCTCCACCGCCCTCGCGCTCAGCCTGGTCTTCGCCTCGGCGGCTGTCGCTCCGGAGGCGGTCACCGCGCCGGAGAGGACGCCGACGGCCGCGCCCGTGCCCGTCGCCACGTCGTCCGCCTCGCCGACGGCGCTGCCCTGGCCGTCGTCCGCGACGCGCAGCGGTCGCGGCTCCGACACCGACCCCGCGACCGCCTGCTGCACGGTCCCCCCGGCGGAGTCCGCCGCCGCCGCACCTCCGGAGGACGACAGCGCGGACGTCTCCCCCGACGGCACCACCCCGGCCGCGACTCCCGCACCCCAGGACCCCGAGCGCCTCCCCGAGCAACAGGACGCCGGCGGCGTCGACGTGGGCGTCAGCATCGACCCGCCGACCGCCCCCGGAGCCCTGTCGATGACCGTCGCCGGATCGGCGTCCACTCTGGTCGAGTCCGGCTCCACCGCGGTGCGCCGGCAGTTCCTCGGCGCCCTGCCCACCGTCACGGTCGCGGACACCCGCGGCTCCGCGGCGGGCCCGGCCGTCTCCGGCTGGTACGTGCTCGGCTCCGCGAGCGACTTCACCAGGGCGAGCGGCGGCTCGATCGGCGCCGCGCACCTCGGCTGGACCCCGGAGCTCACCGGCCCCGGCGGTGCGGTCTCCGCGGGCCCCCGCGTCGCAGGTGTCCTCGACGGCGGCTCGGGCGTGCACGACGCGGTGCTCCTCAGTGCCGCCGACGACTCCCCCGCGGGATCGGGATCCTGGTCCGCCACCGCGGACCTGCTCCTCGCCACCGAGCCGACCGTCGCCGCCGGCTCCTACCGCTCGACGCTCACCCTCTCGCTCTTCGAGTGAGCCGGGGCTCGCGCTCCGCGTCCAGCACCGCGCAGGACGACGCGCCCTCAGTCCTGCGCGACCGCGACCGTGACGACGAGCGCCGAGTGCACCACCGGCTCCGAGACGGCGAGGTAGCCCTCGGAGCCCTCGATCCACGCCTCCGTCGCCCCCTCGCGAGTGCGGAAGAGGACCGGATCGCCGCTCGACGCCCCGCGTCCGTCGGCCTTCCTCACGGCGCGGGTCCGCAGCTCCTGCAGCACCTGCTCCGCGCTCGCGCTCCCCGAGGCGATCCGCTCGCGCACCGCGCGGCTCCGGGCGGCGGCGATGCCGATCTCGCGACCGGTGGCGAGCGCGGCCACGACCGCGCCGTCGCAGTGGGCGATGCTGATCCGCATCCGCTCGAGCGCCGGGTGGTCGCCGCCCAGCACCGGGCGGCCGTGCGGTCCGCTGCACTGCCCGCAGCGCGCGTCGACGCGGACGTCGAGCGGATCGATCCCGAGCGTCTCGGCGGCCAGCTCGCGGACCAGCACCCGGCCGAGGAGGAAGCCGTCGCGCACCTCGCGGCGGCCGGTCGCCTCGTAGCGCAGGCGCTCGGCGAGGGTGAGCAGCCGGAGCATCCGGTGCCGGGCGGAGTCGAGCACCTCGGGGCGCGCCCAGCGCAGCTGGACGTCGTCGGTGGCGAGGAGGGGGAGACCGGTCATGCGCCGCACGGTACGCCGCGCAGGCGACATCGGCGTGACGGTCCGGTGACCGGGCGGCGTCCGGACGGACTCAGCCGGGGAGCATCCGCGTCGTCTTGGATGGGGCGGGTGCAGACCTTCCTCCCCGTCCCTGACCTCCGCGCGAGCGCCCGGGCCCTCGACAGCAAGCGGCTCGGGAAGCAGCGGATCGAGACGCTGCAGATCATGCGCGCGCTCACCGTGCCCGGCTACGGCTGGCAGCACCACCCCGCCGTGCGGATGTGGCGCGGCTACCGGCCGGCGGTGATGGCCTACCAGCGCGAGACCTGCGACGCCTGGACCGACCGCGGCTACGCCGACACCTGCCTCGAGAAGACCGAGGCGGCGCTGGCGACGCAGCGCGCCGACCTGGCGCTGTATCGCGCCGGAGAGATCGAGCTGCCGCCCTGGTTCGGCCGCGACGACGTGCATCTCTCGCACCGCTCGAAGCTGGTGGAGAAGGACCCGGAGCACTACGCGCCGCTCTTCCCGGACACCCCGCCCGGGCTCGACTACGTCTGGCCGGTCACCGGCTGACGTCCGCAATCGGAGCACCGATCCGGGCGTCCGCGCGGGCTCCGGTGACGCTCCGCACCGTCGTCGCCCGCGCACAGGCCCTTTTCAGGCCCCGGACCGGCCCTTCGTCATTCCGGGGTCTCGGGTTAGTCTGTCGGGGTTGACCCGGCGCAGATGGGCGTCCGGGGCGTCGGTGGCGGCCGTCGCGATGATCGGGGGTGACCCGAAGGAGAAGGTTTGGCGTCCGACAGCAGGACAACCGGTGGCGTGATCAAGGCGGTCGTGGGCTTCCTCGGCATGAGTGTCGTGGCAGGAGTCCTCGTGACCGCCACCGTCACTCCTGCCGTGGCGATCGCCGGCGTCGCCGCGAACCAGTCCATCGGAGTGTTCGACGGCCTCCCCGAGTACCTCGAGGTCGACAAGCTCTCCGAGAAGAGCAACATCTACGCGACCCGTGCGGACGGCTCCCCGCAGCTGCTCGCCTCCTTCTACGTCGAGAACCGCATCGAGGTCCCGCTGGACCAGATCTCGCAATTCGCCAAGGACGCCGCCGTCTCCGGCGAGGACCCCCGCTTCTACGAGCACGGCGGAGTCGACCTCCCCGGCACCCTGCGCGCCGTCGCGCAGACCTACGTCCTCGGCAACGACACCCAGGGCGGCTCCTCCATCACCCAGCAGTACGTGAAGAACGTGCTGGTCGAGAAGGCCGTCCGCAACATCACCGACGAGGCCGAGCGCGCCGCCGCCATCGACGCCGCGACGCGCACCTCCCCCGAGCGCAAGCTCCGCGAGATGAAGCTCGCGATCGGCCTCGAGAAGGAGTACTCGAAGGACCAGATCCTTCAGGGCTACCTGAACATCGCCTTCTTCGGCGGCACCACCTACGGCATCGAGACCGCCGCCAACTACTACTACAACACCACCGCCGCGAACCTCACCGTCGCCCAGGCCGCGAGCCTCATCGCGATCGTGAACAACCCGGCCGTGCTCCGCCTCGACCAGCCGGACAACCCCGACAACGGCGCCGCGAACGGCTACCTGCGCAACAAGGACCGCCGCGACTACATCATCGGCAAGATGCTGGAGGAGGGGAAGATCTCGCAGGAGGATCACGACGCCGCCATCGCGTCGCCGATCGAGCCGCAGATCACCGAGCCGAGCACCGGCTGCTCCACCGCCGGCGACGCGGGCTACTTCTGCGACTACGTCACCAACATCCTCAAGAACGACCCGGTGTTCGGCGACGACGAGGACACCCGCTGGACGAACTTCCGCCGCGGTGGCCTCGACGTCTACACGACGCTCGACGTCGACCTGCAGAACGCGGCCGTCGCCGCCGTCGATGCGCAGGTCCCGCAGACCTGGAACTTCGATGTCGGAGCGGTCTCCGTCAGCGTCGAGGTCGGCTCCGGCCGCGTCCTCGCGATGACGCAGAACAAGAAGTACTCGCAGGACCCTGACGTCCTCGCGGCCGACCCCTCCTACAGCGCGATCAATCTCAGCACCGATCAGGCCTACGGCGGTTCCTCGGGCATCCAGCCCGGCTCGACCTACAAGCTCTTCACCCTGGTGGAATGGCTGAAGGAGGGGCACAGCATCAACGAGTCCGTGGACGGGACGCGGAAGGCGATCTGGGGCAGCTTCGAGGACTCGTGCGCACCCGGCGGCACCAACTACGCAGGCTCGACCAGCGCCAAGAACGACGAGGGCGGTAACGGCCAGGTCGGCACCGCCGTCGACTTCACCAAGACCTCGCTCAACACGGGCTTCGTCGGCATGGCCCGCGAGCTCGACCTGTGCGCCATCCGCAACACGGCGGCGGACATGGGCGTGAAGCGGGGCAACGGCGAGGAGCTCGAGCACAACCCGTCGTCCGTGCTCGGGACCAACTACGTGTCCCCGCTCTCGATGGCCGGCGCCTTCGCCACCATTGCGTCCGGCGGATCGACCTGCGACTCGATCGCGATCGACAAGATCGTCGACGCGACCGGAGCCGAGCAGCCCGTCCCTGCAGCGAACTGCCGCCAGTCGATCGACCGCAACGTCGCCGCGACGGCGGCGATCGCCCTGCAGTCGACGTTCTCCGGCGGTGGCACGGCGGTCGCCTCGCGCACCGGTGACGGCGTCCCGCTGATCGGCAAGACCGGTACGACCGATGACGCGATGGCCACCTGGATGACCGGTGCCAGCACACGCGTCGCGACCGCGGTCGGCGTCTTCAACATCAAGGGCGACGCGAACCTCCGCCTCGGCCGCTTCTCGTTCGACTCCGGCTCCGCGGCGACGGCTCGCCACCGCATCTGGCCGGTCGTGATGCGCGCCGCCGATGCTCGCTACGGCGGCACGGCCTTCCCCGAGGCAGACGGCTCGCTGCAGGTCGTGCCGCGCGTCAACGTCCCCGACGTGACCGGCCTCTCGGTCGGTGACGCCCGGGCGAAGCTCGAGTCGGCCGGCTTCAGCGTGAGCGAGGGCGCCGCCGAGGCGAACTCCGCCGCGTCGGGCACCGTCGTCCGCCAGAGCCCCTCCGGCACCGCGACCCGCGGCACCACGGTGACGATCGTCCCGAGCTCGGGCCCGGCGCCCGCCCCCGCCCCGACCGCGGAACCCGCCGCTCCGGCCGCCCCCGCGGCTGGTCAGCAGACGGTGCCGAACGTCGTCGGCCAGGACCTCGAGACCGCCAAGGCCGCGTTCGCCTCAGCCGGCTTCTCGAAGATCACCCTGTCCTGCACCGAGAACGGCAACGCCCCCGACGCCGGCCAGGTCACCGGCCAGGACCCCGCGGGCGGCACCGGCGTCTCCCCCGACGCCACCCTCCGTGTCGCCATCACCGCCAAGAAGTGCCCTTAGCCCCCACCTCCGGCACGTGAATCCGCCTCCGGCTCGCAGAACCCCTCGGTTCCCGCGAGCCGGAGCCGTTTCCGCGTGCCCCCTGCTGGTCGAGTAGCCCCGCAGGGGCGTATCGAGACCCACCGTCGTCAGCAGGGCGGGTCTGCAGACTCAGCTTCTGACGCTGGTCGATCTCGAGGCACCCGCTGCGCGGGCTACTCGATCGGCAGAGGAGGGGGCGTCACCCGCGGCCGCGCAGCGCGCCGACGATGGCGACCGTCGCGTAGTGCACGATCAGCGCCGCGATCCCGAAGCAGGCCAGGCCGCCGCTCGCCTCCGACCAGGGGCGGTGCGCGTCGGTCATGCTGCCGGGCATCACGATGTCGAGGGCGAAGAAGCCGACCGCGAGCCCGAAGCAGACGAAGCTGATGACCAGGAGCGCGCGGACCGCCTTGCCGACCGGGTCGTAGTAGCGCGGGTTCGTCATCGTGCCTCCGGTTCTCGTCCCTCGTGTCTACCCACCCGCGCCACCCCCCGCAACCACTCGACAGCCGCCCCCGCACCGCCCCCGGACGCACGAAACCCCCGGCCTCACCTCCGCGAGACGCCACTTGTGCACGCGACACGCCGTGAAAAGCGTGCACAAGTGGCATCTCGCGGGAGGGACGCCGGGGGCGTCCGCTCACCAGACGGTGCGGGGTCAGGCCGCCAGGGGGAGGGTCGCCTTCGAGGTCACGACGAGGTCGTCGGCGAGGGCGTCGACGCGGACGGCGCCGCCGTCGGTCACGTCGCCGGAGACGAACAGGTCGGCGATGCGGTCGTCGACCCAGCGCTGCACCAGGCGGCGGAGCGGCCGGGCGCCGTACTGCGGCTCGTAGCCGTGCTCGGCGAGCCAGTCGACCGCGGCCTCGGTGACCTCGAGCGAGACGTCGCGCGAGGCGAGGCGCGCACGGCTGGCCTCGAGCACCAGCCCGACGATCTCACGCAGCTGCGCGCGGCCGAGCCGGCGGAACAGCACGATCTCGTCGATCCGGTTGAGGAACTCCGGCCGCATCGCCTCGCGGAGCCGGCCCATCACGCGGTCGTGCAGGTCCTTCTCCGAGGCGAAGCCCTCGGCCGACTCGTCGCTCTGCGCGACGAAGCCGAGCGCACCGGAGCGCGAGGCGAGGAACTCCGACCCCAGGTTCGAGGTCATGATGATCACCGTGTTCCGGAAGTCGACCGTGCGGCCCTGACCGTCGGTCAGGCGACCGTCGTCGAGAACCTGCAGCAGCAGGTTGAAGACGTCCGGGTGGGCCTTCTCGATCTCGTCGAAGAGCACGACCGAGTACGGGTTCCGGCGCACGCGCTCGGTCAGCTGACCGGCCTCGTCGTAGCCGACGTACCCGGGAGGGGAGCCGACCAGCCGCGAGACGGTGTGCCGCTCGCCGAACTCGCTCATGTCGAACCGGATCACCGACTGCTCGTCGGCGAAGAGCGAGCCCGCGAGGGTGCGGGCCAGCTCGGTCTTGCCGACGCCGGTCGGGCCGAGGAAGAGGAACGAGCCGACGGGCCGCGAGGAGTCGCCCATCCCGGTCCGGCTGCGGCGGACGGCGCGGGCGACCGCGGCGACCGCGGCGTCCTGGCCGATGACGCGCCGGTGCAGCTCGGTCTCGAGCTGCGCGAGACGGTCGCGCTCCCCCTCGGTCAGCCGCGACACCGGGATGCCGGTGGCACGGGCGACGACCGCGGCGATCTCGGCCTCGCCGACGACCGCCTCCTGCGAGACGGCTCCGTCGGCGGTCGCCGCGTCGAGCGACGCCTGGACCGCGGTGATCTCGTCGCGCAGGCGCGACGCCTCCTCGTAGTGCTCGGCCGAGACGGCCGCGTTCTTGTCGCCCTCGAGGGTGGCGAGCCGCGCGAGCAGCGCGTCGGTGTCGACCCCCGCGCCGAGCTTCAGGCGCAGCCGCGCGCCGGCCTGGTCGATCAGGTCGATCGCCTTGTCGGGCAGCACCCGGTCGGGCAGGTAGCGGGCGGAGAGCTCGACGGAGGCGCGCAGGGCGTCGTCGGTGAAGGCGACGCGGTGGTGCTCCTCGTAGGCGCCGCGGAGTCCGTGCAGGATCGCCACGGCGTCCTCGATGCTCGGCTCGCCGATGCGCACCGGCTGGAAGCGGCGCTCGAGGGCCGGGTCCTTCTCGATGGTGCGGTACTCCTTGAGCGTGGTCGCACCGATCAGGTGCAGCTCGCCGCGGGCCAGCCGGGGCTTGAGGATGTTCCCCGCGTCCATGCCGCCCTCGCCCGCGCCACCGGCGCCGACGACGGTGTGCACCTCGTCGATGAAGACGATCAGCTCGCCCGAGTGGGCCGCGATCTCGTCCATCGTCGTGGTGAGGCGCTCCTCGAAGTCGCCGCGGTAGCGGGTGCCCGCGAGCATGGCGGGCAGGTCGAGCGAGACGACGCGCTTGTCGCGCAGCTGCTCCGGGACCTCGCCGGCCACGATCGCGCGGGCCAAGCCCTCGACGACCGCGGTCTTGCCGACGCCGGCCTCGCCGACGAGCACCGGGTTGTTCTTGGTGCGGCGGCTGAGGATCTCGACGGCCTGCTCGATCTCGTCGGAGCGGCCGATCACCGGGTCGAGCCGGCCCTCGCGGGCGAGCTCGGTGAGGTCGGTGCCGAACTTGTCGAGCATCGGGGTCTCGGACGCGGGCGCCCCCTGCTCGGGGACGGTCTGCTCGCCGGCGACGGTATCGCGCAGGCCCTGGGTGAGCGCCTCCGCGGTCACGCCTGCACGGGCGAGGACCTGCCCGGCGGGCGCGTCCTGGCCGAGCACGAGCGCGAAGAAGAGGTGCTCGGGGTCGATGTAGGTCGAGCCGCTGGAGCGGGCGACCTGGTAGGAGTGGAAGAGCGCGCGCTGGGCGCTCGGGGTGATGGTCGCCGCGTTCTGCGAGGCCGGGGCCTCGCTCGCCTGCGGCAGGCGCGCCTCCGTGGCGGTCGCGATGGCGCCGGGGTCGACGCCGATGCGGCGGACCGCCTGCGACACGGCCTCGTCGTCGACGAGGACCCGCAGCACGTGCAGGGCGTCGAGCTCGGTCTGGCCGCGCTCGAGGGCGAAGCGCCCTGCGGACTGCAGGATGCTCTGGGTGCGTGCGCTGAGGAAGCGGCTGAGGTCGATGGACCGCGCCGCGCGGGCGCGCTCACCGTCGAGGTAGCGGGCGAGGAAGTCGTCGAACGAGCTCGCTCCGGCCTCGTTGAAGTTGTCGGGCACCAGTCCTCCTGAAAGAGTTGAGTCACTTGCACTCAAGTTCAACGCAGGGGCCCCTCCCCTATTCCCTCCCGCGAGATGCCACTTGTGCACGCCTTCTGCGGCGTGTCGCGTGCACAAGTGGCATCTCGCGGAGGGGGCAGACGAAGAGGAGGCACGGACCCTGTCCGGTCCGTGCCTCCCTGTGCGCCGACGCGCGTTTCTCCGGGGTGGGAGCTCTAGGGGACGATGTGGCCCGCGGCGCGGAACAGCTCGTACCACTCCGGCCGCGTGAGCGGCAGGTCGGAGCCGAGGGCTGCATCGCGCACGCGCTGCTCGTTCGTCGTGCCGAGGACGACCTGCATCTTCGCCGGGTGGCGGGTGATCCAGGCGGTCGCGACGGCGAGGGGCGGGACGTCGTACTGGGCGGCCAGGCGGTCGAGGACCGCGTTCAGCTCGCCGTACTCGGGGTTGTCGAGGAAGACGCCGGTGAAGAAGCCGCTCTGGAACGGCGACCAGGCCTGCACCGTGATGTCGTTGAGGCGGCAGTAGTCGAGGATGCCCGCGTCGCGCATCACCGACTGGTCCTCGGCGATCATGTTCGAGGCCACGCCCTGCGCGATCATCGGCGAGTGCGTGATCGACAGCTGCAGCTGGTTCGCGACGATCGGCTGGTTCAGTGACTTCTTCAGCAGCTCGATCTGGTACGGCGTCTGGTTGGAAACGCCGAAGTGCTTGACCTTGCCGGAGGCGTGCAGCTCGTCGAAGGCGCGGGCGACCTCGTCGGGCTCGACCAGCGCGTCGGGACGGTGCAGCAGGAGCACGTCGATGTAGTCGGTGCGCAGCGCCTTCAGCGAGCCCTCGACCGACTGCATCAGGTGCTCGTAGGAGAAGTCGAAGTACGGGCCGTCGCCGACGATGCCTGCCTTGGTCTGCAGGACGACCTGCTCGCGCTCGGACGGAGTGAGCGCCAGCGCCTCGGCGAAGCGCTCCTCGCAGCGGTGCAGCTCGCCGCCGTAGACGTCGGCGTGATCGAAGAAGTCGATGCCGGAGTCACGGGCGGTGCGGACGAGGTCGCGGATGGCGTCGTCGGTCATGTCGGGGATGCGCATGAGGCCGAGGACGACGTTCGGGGAGTCGAGGCCGGAGGCGCCGAGGGGGACGTGCTTCAAGGGAGTGCTCCTTCGTTGGATACCTCGACCACGGTACGGGCGCCGCCTGTGCGCCGTCCAACAGGGGGTGCTGGTGCGATTCATGCGCCGGAGTGGTGAATCGCGCGCCTTGCCGGGGAGAGGCCGCGGTGGGAGGCTGCCGCCATGACGATCGAGGTGCGTCCGGCCACCGTCTTCGACGACCTGGCGACGATGAACGGCCCGAAGCGGCCCGACGCGAGTGTGTGCTGGTGCCTGAGCTACCGGCTGCTCTCCTCCACCGAGAACAACGCCTTGCGGGGTACGGCCCGCGGCGAGCGGATGCGCGAGCTCGTCGCCGAGGATCCCCCGCCCGGCGTCCTCGCCTACGACGGCGGCGAGGTGGCGGGCTGGGCCGCCGTGCACCGCCGCGCCGACACCAGCTACGCGAAGAACCGCAGGATCCCGCACGTCGACGACCTCGACGTCTGGAGCGTCTGGTGCATCCGGGTCCGCCCCGGCTTCCGCAGGCGCGGGATCTCGCACGCCCTGCTCGCGGGCGCCGTCGACTTCGTTCGCGCGCACGGCGCCCCGGCGATCGAGGGCTACCCCGTCGACAACGCCGACGCGAAGGTCGAGCAGACGATGGCCTACGTCGGCACCCGCGCCCTCTTCGAGAAGGCCGGCTTCTCGCAGGCGGCGGACACCACCTCCGTGCTGAACGGCTTCCCGCGCGTGCTGATGCGGCTGCCGCTCGATTGACGCGACGTGATATCAGAGTGATATCGCTTTGCTAGCATCACCTCGTGCAGACGAACTCGCTCGACACCGCCTCCGTGGTCCGCCGCGCCCGCGAGGACATCGGCATGTCGCAGAGCGCGCTCGCGCGAGCCTCAGGGCTCCAGCAGTCGAATCTCGCCGCGATCGAGACAGGTGCGCGGCGTGCCGGCCCGGAACTGCTCGCCCGCATCCTGCAGGCCGCCCAGCTGCGTCCTTCGCTGGCTCTCGAGCTGCTCGCGGACCAGGTCCGGGACCTCGCCGGCGAGCACGGACTGCACGACGTCCGCGTCTTCGGCTCCACGGTCCGCGGCACCGATCACGAGCGCAGCGACGTCGACCTGCTCGTCACCGCCGATCTCGCGGTCGACTACCTCGGACTCGCAGCTTTCCGCGGCCGGGCGGAGGAGCTGCTCGGCTTCCCCGTCGACGTGGTCGTCGACGACTCCGACAACGACGTCGTCCGGGCGATCCGAGAAGAGGCGGTAGCGCTGTGAGCGGCTTCAGCGCACGTCCGCGACGTCCCGACGACGACGACGGAAAGACTCAGCGCCTGGTCGCCGAAGTCGATCGCCTCAGCTCCAGGATGGAGAGGGCCGCACGCGACGGCCGTGACGAGTTCCTCGCGGCGGACTCGGACGGACGCGACATCGGCGCTCTAGCGCTGATCAATCTCGCCGATCTCGTCCACCGCGATCTGCCCTCGGAGGTTATCGGGCAGCTGCCCGCGCAGGACGTCGCAGGCCTGCGAGCGACGAGGAACATCGCCGCACACAACTACGCCGCCCTCGACAACGATCGCCTCTGGGCGACGATCACCGTCCACGCCCCCGCACTGCTCACCGCGATCCGCTCGGCGCTCCTCAAGCTCTGACCACTGAGTGATCCCGGGAACGAGGAACGGCTCCTCACCCGGGAGGGGAGGAGCCGTTCGCCGTGGAGGCCGGGACGTGGTGTCGACGCCTAGAAGTCCCAGTCCTCGTCCTCGGTGTTCACGGCCTTGCCGATCACGTAGGAGGAGCCGGAGCCCGAGAAGAAGTCGTGGTTCTCGTCCGCGTTGGGCGAGAGGGCCGACAGGATCGCGGGGTTCACATCGGTGACCTGCTTGGGGAACATCGGCTCGTAGCCGAGGTTCATCAGGGCCTTGTTGGCGTTGTAGTGCAGGAACTTCTTGACGTCCTCGGTCAGGCCGAGCTGGTCGTAGAGGTCCTGGGTGTACTGCGCCTCGTTGTCGTAGAGCTCGTAGAGCAGCGAGAACGTGTAGTCCTTGATCTCGTCGCGCTTGGCCTGGTCGACCAGCTCGAGTCCCTTCTGGAACTTGTAGCCGATGTAGTAGCCGTGCACGGCCTCGTCGCGGATGATCAGGCGCACCAGGTCCGCGGTGTTGGTGAGCTTGGCGCGCGAGGACCAGTACATCGGCAGGTAGAAGCCCGAGTAGAAGAGGAACGACTCGAGCAGCGTCGAGGCGACCTTCCGCTTCAGCGGGTCGTCGCCGCGGTAGTAGTCCATGACGATGGACGCCTTCTTCTGCAGGTTCGGGTTCTCGACCGACCAGCGGAACGCCTCGTCGATGTCCTGGGTGTTCGACAGGGTCGAGAACACCGAGGAGTACGACTTCGCGTGCACCGACTCCATGAACGCGATGTTCGTGTAGACGGCCTCCTCGTGCGGGGTGAGCGCATCGGGGATCAGCGAGACGGCGCCGACCGTGCCCTGGATGGTGTCGAGCAGGGTCAGGCCCGTGAACACGCGCATCGTGAGCTGCTGCTCGTCGTGGGTCAGCGTGTTCCACGACTGGATGTCGTTGGACAGCGGGACCTTCTCGGGCAGCCAGAAGTTGCTCGTCAGGCGGTTCCAGACCTCCACGTCCTTGTCGTCCTGGATGCGGTTCCAGTTGATGGCGTCGACGTGGCTGACCAGCTTGAGCTTCTCAGGGGGAGTCATGATCTCTTCTTCGTGCGGATAGGTCGTTCGAGACTGTCGGGGGATCGACGGGGGACGTTACAGCATGCAGCTGACGCAGCCGTCGACCTCCGTGCCCTCCAGCGCGAGCTGGCGGAGACGGATGTAGTAGATCGTCTTGATGCCCTTGCGCCAGGCGTAGATCTGCGCGCGGTTGATGTCGCGGGTGGTCGCGGTGTCCTTGAAGAACAGCGTCAGCGAGAGGCCCTGGTCGACGTGCTGCGTCGCCGCGGCGTAGGTGTCGATGATCTTCTCGTAGCCGATCTCGTACGCGTCCTGGTAGTACTCCAGGTTGTCGTTCGTCATGAACGGCGCCGGGTAGTAGACGCGGCCGAGCTTGCCCTCCTTGCGGATCTCGATCTTCGACGCGATCGGGTGGATCGAGGACGTCGAGTTGTTGATGTACGAGATCGAGCCGGTCGGCGGGACGGCCTGCAGGTTCTGGTTGTAGATGCCGTGCTCCATGACCGAGGCCTTGAGCGCGCGCCAGTCGTCCTGGGTGGGCACGGCGATGCCGGCCTCGGAGAAGAGGCGGGAGACGCGCTCGGTGGCGGGCGCCCACTCCTTCTCGGTGTAGGTGTCGAAGAACTCGCCCGACGCGTACTTCGAGTCGGCGAAGCCCTCGAAGGTCGTGCCGCGCTCGATCGAGATGCTGTTCGACGCGCGCAGGGCGTGGAAGAGCACCGAGTAGAAGTAGATGTTGGTGAAGTCGATGCCCTCCTCGGATCCGTAGTGGATCCGCTCGCGGGCGAGGTAGCCGTGCAGGTTCATCTGGCCGAGGCCGATGGCGTGCGACTTGTCGTTGCCGTCCTCGATGGAGCGCACCGAGGTGATGTGCGACTGGTCGGACACCGAGGTGAGGCCGCGGATCGCGGTCTCGATGGTGCGGCCGAAGTCGGGCGAGTCCATCGTCAGCGCGATGTTCAGCGAGCCGAGGTTGCAGGAGATGTCCTTGCCGATGCTGTTGTAGGAGAGGTCCTCGTTGTAGGTCGTGGGGGTGTTGACCTGGAGGATCTCGGAGCACAGGTTGGACATGTTGATGCGGCCCTTGATCGGGTTCGCCTTGTTCACCGTGTCCTCGAACACGATGTAGGGGTAGCCCGACTCGAACTGGATCTCCGCGATGGTCTGGAAGAACTCGCGCGCCGAGATCTTGGTCTTCTTGATGCGCGGGTCGTCGACCATCTCGCGGTACTTCTCGGAGATCGAGATGTCGCCGAAGGGCAGGCCGTAGACGCGCTCGACGTCGTACGGCGAGAAGAGGTACATGTCCTCGTTGTTCTTCGCGAGCTCGAACGTGATGTCGGGCACGACGACGCCGAGGGAGAGCGTCTTGATGCGGATCTTCTCGTCGGCGTTCTCGCGCTTGGTGTCGAGGAAGCGCAGGATGTCCGGGTGGTGCGCCGAGAGGTACACCGCTCCCGCACCCTGGCGGGCGCCGAGCTGGTTCGCGTAGCTGAAGCTGTCCTCGAGGAGCTTCATCACGGGGATGATGCCCGAGGACTGGTTCTCGATCTGCTTGATCGGCGCGCCGGCCTCGCGGATGTTGGAGAGCGAGAGGGCGACGCCGCCGCCGCGCTTGGAGAGCTGCAGCGCGGAGTTGATGCCGCGGGCGATCGACTCCATGTTGTCCTCGATGCGGAGGAGGAAGCAGGAGACGAGCTCGCCGCGCTGCGCCTTGCCCGTGTTGAGGAAGGTGGGGGTCGCGGGCTGGAAGCGGCCGGCGACGATCTCCTCGACGAGGGCGATCGCGAGCTTCTCGTCGCCCTGGGCGAGGCCGAGGGCGGACATGACGACGCGGTCCTCGAAGCGCTCGAGGTAGCGCTTCCCGTCGAAGGTCTTCAGCGTGTACGACGTGTAGTACTTGAAGGCGCCGAGGAAGGTCGCGAAGCGGAACTTCTTCGAGTAGGCGAGGTCGTTCAGCTCCTGGATGAAGTCGAACGAGTACTGGTCGAGGACGGCCTTCTCGTAGTACTCCTTCTCGACCAGGTAGTCGAGGCGCTCCTTGAGGGAGTGGAAGAAGACGGTGTTCTGGTTGACGTGCTGCAGGAAGTACTCGCGCGCCGCCTCGCGGTCCTTGTCGAACTGGATCTCCCCGTTCGGGCCGTACAGGTTCAGCATCGCGTTGAGCGAGTGGTAGTCCATCTGCGCGGCGTCCCGGGGGGCGTCGATCACTGCTGCGTCCAAAACGAGTCCAATCCTTCGTCGACGGCGCGGACGTCGTCGGGTGTGCCGAATACTTCGAAACGGTAGAGATGCGGCACCTCGCACTTGCGGGCGATGATGTCGCCGGCGAGGCAGTAGGCCTCGCCGAAGTTGGTGTTGCCCGCGCCGATGACGCCGCGGAGCAGGGCGCGGTTGCGCGGGACGTTCAGGAAGCGGATGACCTGCTTGGGGACCGCTCCCCCGCCGTTGCCCCCGCCGTAGGTGGGGAGGACGAGCACGTACGGCTCGTCGACGTGGAGCGTGTCGACCGCGGCGCCGTCCCGCCGGGAGTGCAGGGGGATCTGCTGTGCGGGCCGCCCGAGCTTCTGCATGAAGCGGTGGGTGTTGCCCGAGCTGCTCGAGAAGTACACGAGTCCGCTCATCGCGCGCCTCCCCCGTCCTTCCGTCGTCCGCCCTCGCGGGCGCTTGCGGACCCGCTCCCGCGGATCCTCCGCCGGCCCGGGGCAGAACCTGCGCACCCGGACCGGCGAAGCTGTGTGCTCCTGACCAGCTCAGCCCTCACTCCACCGGACCTCTCTGAGGTCCACGGGTGGTGAGTCGCAAGGCGGAGGAAGGAGCTGTAGCGGCGCTACGGCGACTGACGACAACGCCGCGAATCGCCGCCCGTGGGCCTCAGAGAGCGGAGATCTTGTCGGGGCGGAAGCCGGACCAGTGATCGTCGTCCGTGATGACGACCGGCGCCTGGAGGTAGCCGAGGGCCTTGACGGCGTCGAGGGCCTTCTCGTCGACGGAGAGGTCGAAGATCTCGTAGTCGATGCCCTTGCTGTCGAGGGCCCGGTAGGTCGCGGTGCACTGCACGCAGGAGGGCTTGGTGTAGACCGTCACAGCCATGGGTGTCGTCCTTTCGGAAGGAGGTGTCCCGAGGGCCGGATCCGGTGCCGCGCCGGGGTCCGGGCGGGCGGGGAGGCGGTCGTGGGGAGTTCTGATGTGGAGTGGTGCGGGGCGCTCGGAGACCGGGCGGCGGTGCCGGTGGGCCTCTCAGCCCGACCTGCTCAGCAATACTACATATAGTGGGCGGCCCGGCGGCAGCCCACTAGGAGTAGTAGTTACATCCGTGTAGTTATCCACCGGTCCTCCCCCGATCCATCCACAGGCCGGGGCCCGCGGACCCGCGGAAGGACGCGGATCTTCCCGAGTTATCCACCGCTGTGGACAGTCGCGATCCGTTCCCTGGGTACAACGCTCCCCGGCGTGTCGGCATGCCCGACATGCGGGTGCCGGAGCGCACGTCGACCACTACATCTAGGGGTCGGCGTGCTGCGAGGTCCATGGCTCGACGCTACGGCCGACCACCGACACCCGCGGGTGCGGACAGGCGCCGCCGGGGCGGCCTCGGCGGGGCCTCCGCGCAGCCCTCACGCACCACCACGGGCACTCGGGCAGCCGCACCGGCAGGGCCGACACCCGCCGCCGCGCGCCGTCAGGACGCGCGGCGCGCCAGCTCCGCCGCAACGGTCCGCAGGTGCGGCAGCGGGTCGGCGATCGCGGCGGCCGCCGACCCCGCCGCCACGGTGAGCGAGCCCGCCGCGGCGAACGCGGTGGTCGGCGCCTGGATCGCCCCGGCGATCAGCATCGTGCGGGCGCCCGCCGCCTCCGCGAGCCCGAGCAGGTAGGAGGGGACCTTGCCGGCCATGGACTGCGCGTCGAAGCGCCCCTCGCCCGTGAGCACGACGTCCGCGCCCGCAACGAGGGCCGGGAGTCCGAGCGCCTCGCCGACCGCGGCCGAGCCGGGGGCCAGGCGCGCGCCCCAGGCGAGCAGGCCGAAGCCGGTGCCGCCGGCCGCGCCGGTGCCGGCCTCTTCCGGATCCGCGTCGAGATGCGCCGCGAGGTGGCGCAGGCCGTCGTCGAGGCGGAGCACGTCGTCGAGGGTCGCGCCCTTCTGCGGCCCGAAGACGTGCGCGGCTCCGGAGTCGCCGAGCAGCGGGTTGGTGACGTCGCTGAGGATGCGAGCGCCGCCCGCGGGGACGGGCCGCAGGGCGTGCCGGTCGACGACCGCGAGCTCGTGCAGCGCGCCGCCGCCGTCGCCGAGGTCGTGCCCGGAGACGGTGAGGAAGCGCGCGCCGAGCTCGCGCAGCGCCCCGACGCCGCCGTCGGTCGACGAGCTGCCGCCGATCGCCAGCAGCAGCGCGCGGGCGCCGGCGTCGAGCGCGGCGGCGATCGCCCGGCCGAAGCCGCGGGTGTGCGCGGTGAGCGGGCGCAGTGGATCGAGCAGCGTGATGCCGCTCGCGGAGGCGAGCTCGACCACAGCGGTGCCGTCCGGCAGCAGCAGCCAGGCCGTCTCGACGGGGCGGTCGTCGGGCCCGACCACGGTGAGCGTGCGGCGCTGCGCCTCCGGCACCGCGACCGCGAACGCGTCGACCGTGCCCTCGCCGCCGTCGGCCATCGGAGCGAGCACCAGCTCGTCGTCCGGCCGCACACCGCGCCAGCCCTCGGCGAGCGCCTCCGCCACCTCGACGGCGGTCGCCGACCCCTTGAAGGAGTCGGGCGCGATGATCACTCTGCGGGCTCCGCTGCTCATGCGCTCCAGTCTGGCAGCGGCGCGCCCGGCCCCGAACAGACCGCGAATGGACGCTCGATGGGGTCTGCGCGTGACCCAGGACCCCTTCCGCGGCCATTCGCTCGCCTCCTGTGGAGAACGAGAGCGGGTATCTCCAGCCCTCGGGCAGGATGGCGCGATGCCGCGGCCCGCACCCCTCCCTCCCGCGCTCGCGGGGCGGGCGTTCTCGGTGCAGGAAGCGCTGGCCGCAGGGGTCGGGATCGAGCGGCTGCGCGCGAGTGATCTCGAGGCGCCGTTCCGGGGAGTCCGCGTTCCCCGAGGCCAGGCCGTGACCGTGGTGCAGCGCGCTCGCGCCTACGCGACCGTCATGGACGGATCGGTCTTCTGCGGCATCACCGCTGCCCGGCTGTGGCCGCTCGATCTGCCGCGGGAACCGCCCGGCGAGCCGCTGCACGTCGCGGTGCGGCCGCCGGCCCATGCGCCGCGCGGACGCGGTCTCGTCGGCCACTCCCTCGGCGACCCCCGGCTGCGCGCCGTCCGCCGCGGCGGGCTCCTCCTCGCGGACGGAGCGAGTCTCTTCCTCCAGCTCGCCTCGATGCTGTCGTTGGAGGACCTCGTCGCCGTCGGGGACGCGCTGGTGCTGGCCCCTGTCCGGCCTCCGCCGGGGCGGCCGTGGGTTCCGCTGCGCGAGCTGCGGAGGCGGGTCGAGGTCACGAGGGACGCGGGGCCCGCGCGGTCCGACATGCGCTGGAGCTCGTCCGCGAGGGTGCGGAGTCGCGCCGCGAGACCCTCCTGCGCCTCGCGCTCGCGGCCGCCGGTCTCCCCGAGCCCGAGCTGCAGGCGGAGCTCGTCGACGCCGACGGGAGGATCGGGCGGGTCGATCTGCTGTTCCGCCGATGGCGGGTGGTCGTCGAGTACGAGGGCGACCACCATCGCACCGACCGCGCGCAGTGGGACCGCGATCTGATCCGCTACGAGCGCCTCGCCGCCGCGGGGTGGACCGTCGTGCGCGTCGCCTCCGCCTCCTTCGACGCGGACCTCTCCGGCTGCACGGACCGCGTCCGCCGCGCCCTGGTGGCCGGCGGCTGGCGCCCGTTGCGCTGACTGCACTCGTCGCGCCGCCTCCACTCGCAGACCGACTCGCCAGCGGCTTCACGAACAGACGCCGAACGGGCTCCGGCTCGCGCGCACAGCCCGTTCTGCGTCCACTCGCCTGCCACGCGCCGCACGAGAGGACACGAACAGGGGGCCGCCACTCGCGCACGCCCCGGCATGCGTCCACTCGCGGATCGATCCGCAGCCGCCTCCTCGAAGAGACGCGACATGGGGTCCGCCTCGTGCGCACACCCCCGCACGCGTCCACTCGACGGCCCCGGCCCACGCGAATGGACCCGAACGGGGCGTGGGCGGACGCTCAGACCCCATCGCGCGCCGGATGGCCGCGGACGCGGCCCAGGCTCGAGCCGCAGGGGCCGCGCTCCGGCGAACCTCCCGCGGGTCTCCGCGCGGTGAGCCGCAAGGCGGAGGAGGGCGCGATACCGGCGGTATCGCAACCGACGACAACGCCGCAGGCGGCCGTGCGGAAGCCGAACCGCCCGCGGGTCTCCGCGCGGTGAGCCGCAAGGCGGAGGAGGGCGCGATACCGGCGGTATCGCAACCGACGACAACGCCGCGGATCGCCGTGCGGAGGTCCGCGGGCCTACGTGGGGGTGGACAGGCGGAAGCCGCGCTTGATCACCGTGGCGACCAGGCGCGGCTCGGGCAGGGCCTGGCGGAGGCGGCTGATGGCGACGTCGACGGCGTGGTCGTCGAGGGGCTCGGGGGCGGCGGCGGCGAGGACGGAGCGCGCGACGGTGGCGCCCTCGGCGGCGACCAGGGTGCGGAAGAGGGCGAGGGCGACGGGGGTGAGGGCGACGCGCGTTCCGGCGAGCACCGCGTGCCGGCCGCGCAGCTCGAGGGGGCCGTAGTCGGTGTCGATGCGGGGGGCGGACTGCTCGAGGTGCTCGCAGGTAAGGCGGATGAGCGCGCCCATCCGGAAGCGGTCGGGGACGATCGGCAGGATCTGCGCCTCGACGAGCGGGGCGGCGGTGACCGGGCCGACGGCGGCCGCGACGACGGTCTCGCGGAAGGCGGCCTGGAGCTCGTCCAGCCGGCCGGCCGCCTCCGCGACGGTGAACAGCGCCTCGACGGCGGGCGCGCTGGTGAAGGTGACGGCGTCGAGGCCGCCGCAGCAGATCGCCTCGATCAGGCGGAGGACGCGGGCCGAGTCCTCGTGCGCGCTCCAGCGGTAGGGGGCGGCGGTGAGGACGGTCGCGCCGGCGTCGGTGAGGCGCTGCAGCTGCGCCGGGTCGGTGAAGCCGTGCAGCTGGACGGCGACGGTGCGGCCGGCGGCGCCCTCGCGCAGGGCGAGGTCGACGAGGGAGGTGGTGGTCTCGCGCTCGCTCATGCCGTGGTCGTCGAGGCCGGCGGCGCGGACGGCCCCGCGCGCCTTCGGGCCGCGGACGAGGATCCGGGCGTCCGAGAGCGCGTCGGTCAGGTCGTCGCCGAGGCCGGCGGCGTCGGCCGCCTCGAGCCAGCGGCGCATGCCGTAGGAGGTGGTCGCGAGCAGCACGTCGGGCCGGGCCGCGACGATCGCGCGGGTCTCCGCCTCGAGGACACCCTCGGTGTCGACGCCGCGCATCCGGATGGTGGGCGCGTGGGTGACGTCGGCGCCGCGGCGCTCGAAGGCGGCGATCAGGTCCTCGGAGCGGCGGTCGGAGGTGACGCCGATCCGGAAGCCGACGAGCTGGTCGGGCCGGAAGCCGGGCGAGGCGGCGTCGGGATCGGGCCCGTCGGCGCCGGGCCCGGCGCTCGCGGTCCTGACGGCACCGGTCGCCTCAGCACCGGCCGCACTCCCGCCGGTCGCCTCGAAACCGCTCGCCTCGGTGCCGGTCATCAGCGGCCCCCTCGGGCAGTCACAGGGTGAGTGCATCGACCGCGCGGGCGATGCTCTCGGGATCCCGAGCATCATCGCACGCCGCCTGGCGCACCACCTCGCCGATCACGATGACCGCGGGCGAGCGCGGCGCCAGCTCGGCGAGCAGGCCGAGCACCCCGCCGACGGAGGAGATCGTGGTGCGCTGGGCGTGCGACCAGCCGCGCTCGACGATCGCCAGCGGCATGCCGGCGGCCATCCCGGCGCGCTGCAGCCCCGCGACGAGGTGCGGGAGCGTGTTCACGCCCATCAGCACGACCAGCGTCCCGCCCAGCCCGGCCAGGTGCCCCAGCTCCTCCTCGCTGAAGGGTGCGTGGCCCGAGACCACGGTGAACGCGCGGCTGACCTCGCGGTGGGTGACCGGGATGCCGGCGGCGGCGGGGACCGAGATCGCGCTCGTGACACCGGGGACGATCGTGAACGGCACGCCGGCGACGCGGCAGGCGCGCACCTCCTCCGACCCGCGGCCGAAGACGAACGGGTCGCCGCCCTTCAGCCGGACGACGTCGAGCCCGTCGAGCGCGCGGGAGACCATCAGCCGCTCGATCTCGTGCTGCGGGACGGCGTGGTGGCCGGGGGTCTTGCCGACGTCGATCAGCTCGGCGCCGGGCGCCCAGTCGGCGAGGCCGTCGTGCGGGCCGAGGCGGTCGAACAGCACGACGTCGGCCTCGCGGAGGGCCCGGTGCGCGGCGAGCGTCATCAGCTCGGGGTCGCCGGGTCCGCCGCCGACGATGCTCACGTGCCCGACGCCGCGGTGCGCGGCGGGCGCCTCGTCGACGACCCAGACGCCGTGCCGGGCGGCCTCCGCGGCCGCGGCCGCGCGGAGGGACGCTGCGCCCTCGACCCAGGCGAGCAGGGCGGGGCGGGCCGCGGGCAGGAGCGACGCGGAGGCGAGGCGCAGGCACAGCGCGTCGTCCGGGTACCAGCGCTCCACGAGGGCGCCGGCCGCGCGGTAGCGGGCGAGGACGCGGCGGGTGCCGACGACGCTGCCGACGACGAGGACGCGGCGGCCGGTGAGATCGACGGAGAGCTGCATCACGCCTCCGATCCGGGCATCGCGGAGGCGGCGGAGGCGGCGGAGGCGGCGGACCCGGAGGAGACGGAGGGAGCGAACGGCGCGAGCGTCGCGGGTGCCGGCACCGACGCCGACGGCCCCACGACCGACACCGCGCCCGGCCCGATCGGGATCGACGTCCCGGCCACGAGCACCGGCCCGTCCGAGCGCTCGTCGCGCCCCGCCGGACGGCTCTGCCCGCGCTCGCGCACGGTGCTCACCCGCGGATCCGCGGTGTCGGGCGCGTTGACGAAGGAGCGGAAGCGGCGCAGCCGGTCCGGGTCCGCGAGCGTCGCCGCCCACTCGTCCACGTAGGTGTCGACGTGGGTCGCCATCGCCGCCTCCAGCTCGGCCGCGATCCCGAGCGAGTCCTCGCAGACCACCTCCTTGACGTGGTCGAGGCCGCCGGGCAGGTCCTCCTGCCAGCGCGCCGTCCGCTGCAGGCGCTCGGCGGTGCGGACGTAGTACATGACGTAGCGGTCGATGTAGCGGACCAGGGTCTCGTCATCGAGGTCCTGCGCGAGCAGCTGCGCGTGGGCGGGCTGGTAGCCGCCGTTGCCGCCGACGTAGAGGTTCCAGCCGGTGTCGGTCGCGATCACGCCGATGTCCTTCCCGCGCGCCTCGGCGCACTCCCGGGCGCAGCCGCTGACCCCGAGCTTGAACTTGTGCGGCGAGCGCAGGCCGCGGTAGCGCTCCTCCAGGAAGATCGCCATGCCGACCGCGTCCTGCACGCCGTAGCGGCACCAGGTCGAGCCGACGCAGGACTTCACGGTGCGCAGCGACTTGCCGTAGGCCTGGCCCGACTCCATGCCGGCGTCGACGAGGATGCGCCAGATCTCGGGGAGCTGCTCGAGGCGGGCGCCGAACATGTCGATCCGCTGGCCGCCGGTGATCTTCGTGTAGAGGCCGTACTGCTCGGCGACCTCCGCGATCACTTTGAGCTTCGCCGGCGTGATCTCGCCGCCCGGCACCCGCGGGACGACGGAGTAGGTGCCGTCCTTCTGCATGTTGGCGAGCGCGCGGTCGTTGGTGTCCTGGAGCGGCGCCTGGCCGGCGTCGAGGATGTAGCCGTTGGTCTGGGTCGCGAGCACGGAGGCGATCACCGGCTTGCAGACGTCGCAGCCCAGGCCCGAGCCGAAGCGCTCCATCACCTGCTCGGCCGAGGACAGGCCGAGGATCCGGACGGACTCGAACAGCTCGCTCCGGCTGAGCGAGACGTGCTCGCAGAGCGCGCGCGACACCTCGACGCCGGCGCGGGTCAGCTCGGTGTCGAGCAGCTTCTTCACCAGCGGCACGCACGAGCCGCACTGGGTGCCGGCGCGGGTGCAGGCCTTCAGCGGGCCGAGCTCGGTGCAGCCCTCGCCGATCGCGTGACGGACGTCGCCCACCGAGACGTTGTTGCAGGAGCAGAGCTGCGCGTCGTCGGGCAGGTCGCCCGAGGGCGCCTCGCCGCCGGCCGCCGCGAGGTAGGCGCTGGGCTCCGCGGGCAGCTCGCGGCCGAGCAGCGGGCGGAGCGAGGAGTAGGGACCGGCGTCGCCGACGAACATGCCGCCGAGCAGGGTGCGCGCGTCGTCCGAGACGACGATCTTCTGGTAGAGCCCGCGGGCGGGGTCGGCGTAGACGACCTCGAGCGCCCCCTCCCCCGCGCCGAGCGCGTCGCCGAAGCTCGCGACCTCGACCCCGGAGAGCTTGAGCTTGGTCGCGTCGTCCACGCCCGGGAAGGTGGCGTCGCCGCCCAGCAGGCGGTCGGCGACGACCTCGGCCATCGCGTTGGCCGGGGCGACGAGGCCGACGGTGCGGCCGTCGATCGCGGCGACCTCGCCGATCGCCCAGACGTGCGGGCGGCTGGTGCGGCAGGCCTCGTCGACGACGACGCCGCCGCGGGGCGCGACCTCGATCCCGACCGCGCGGGCGAGCTCGTCGCGCGCCGTGATGCCGATCGAGAAGACGACCATGTCGGCGCCGATGCTGGTGCCGTCGGTCATCGTGACGCCGAGCACGGTGCCCTGCGGCGAGGTGAGGACGGCGGTGGGGCGGTTGCCGAGGTGCAGGGTGACGCCCTGCGCCGCGATGATGCGGCCGAGCGCCTGCCCCGCGCCCTCGTCGAGCTGGGCGCTCATCAGCCAGCGGCCGGAGTGGATCAGCGCGGTGCGCGCGCCGAGCCGGTGCGCGCCGCCCGCGGCCTCGAGGCCGAGCAGTCCGCCGCCGACGACGACCACGCTCGCCGGGCGGCCGCGGCGAGCGCGGAAGGCGGCGAGGTCGGCGACGAGGCCGTCGACGTCCTCGAGGGTGCGGTAGACGCGGCCGTGCTCGGCGCCCTCGATCGGCGGCACGGTGGCGGAGGAGCCGGTGGCCAGCACGATCTCGTCGCCCTCGAACCAGCGGCCGTCGGCGAGCTGCACGCGGCAGTGCTCGGGGTCGAGGGCCACGACGCGGGAGGAGGTGACGAGGGTCGCCGACTCCCAGAGCGAGCCGTCGCCGAGAGTGAGGTCGGTCGCGCCCTCGAGGCGCTTCGAGAGCGCGACGCGGTCGTAGGGGTGGTGCGCCTCCTCGCCGAAGACGGTGATCTCGAGGGCGGTGGCGCCGGCCCGGGCGACGAGCGCGTCGACCAGGCGGTGGGCGGCGGGGCCGGCGCCGACGACGAGCACGCGTCGGGGGCCGGTGGGGAACGCACCTCGGGATGTCATGGGCTCCACCGTAGGCAGGCGCGGTTTCGCCCCCGTTGCCCCTGCGTAACGTCGTGTGACCGACCTCTCACGACAGCGGACCGGCATCGTGAGGGCTTCGTTACGCCCGTGACTCCGGAGGGGTGCTCCCGCGAAACGTGGGCTCTCTACCGTGGGCCTCACCGCCGCCGACCGGCCGCGGGCAGCACTCCTCCTCGGAAGGCGGGACGATGACCCTCCTCGATCAGCAGGTCACCGCCGGCCCCACGACGGCCCGCAGCGCTCCGGCCGGCACCGCGCCGGCCGCGACCTGGGTCCCCGTCTGCAACCGGCTCGAGCTGGAGCCGCTCTGGGGCGAGGCCGCGCTCGTCGGCGGCGTGCAGCTCGCGCTGTTCCTCCTCCCCGACGGCCGCGTCTTCGCCGTCTCGAACCTCGACCCGGCGACCGGCGCGGCCGTCCTCTCCCGCGGCATCGTCGGCTCCCGCGCGGTCGACGGCGTGCAGCGGGCGACGATCGCCTCGCCCCTGCACAAGGACGTCTTCGACCTCGAGACGGGCGTCTGCTACACCTCGCCGCGGCTTCACCTCGCCACCTGGAGCGTGCGGGAGACGGGCGGAGTGATCGAGGTCGCCCAGCGGACAGCGCTGGTCTGCGCCTCGCACGGCACCTCCGACGACGACGGCCGCACCGCGGTCGCCGCGCTGGTCCAGGCGGTCCGCGAGGCGAACCCCGCGGCCGAAGTCCTCGACTCCTTCGTCGACGTGCAGCAGCCCGACGTGCCGGCCTCCCTCGGCACGCTCGAGCCCGACCGCCCGGCCGTCGTCGTGCCGCTGCTGCTCTCGGCCGGCTACCACGTGCACGTCGACCTCGCCGAGGCCGCGGCGGAGGCGGACCGTCCCGTCCGCGTCACCGGCGCCCTCGGCCCGGACCCGCGGCTCGCCCGCGTCCTCGCCCGCCGCCTGCGCGAGGCCGGTCTCGCCGACGGCGACCGCGTCGTGCTGGCCGCGGCCGGCTCGAGCGATTCCGGCGCGGTCGCCGACTGCTGGGCCACCGGCCGCCTCCTGGCCGCCGAGCTCGGCCGCGACGTCGCCGTCTCCTTCATCTCGGCCGCCGAGCCGCGCGTCCCGGAGGCGGTGGCCGCCGAGCGCGCCGCCCACCCCGGCGCCCGCGTGCTCGTCTCCACCTACCTCCTCGCCCCCGGCTACTTCGCCTCGCTCGCCGCCTCGGCGGGAGCCGACCTCGCCACCGCCCCGCTGCTCACCGCCGTCGACCCGCCCGCGCGCGAGCTGGTCGACATCGTCTCCGAGCTCTTCGGCCGCAGCGCGTAAGCGCCCGGCCGCTCGACCTTCTCTCTGTCCTTCTCTCCCCGCACGCTCCCCGCTCTCTCGCCCCGCACTCTCTTCGGCGCGCCCGCGCCCACTCCCCGGAGGATCCGATGACTGCTGCACCGCCCACCACCGCCCCCGCCACCACCGGCCCCGCGACGACCGCCCCGTCGGGCCTCACCCGCCGCCCCGGCCGCTGGATCGACGGCTGGAACCCCGAGGACCCCGCGCAGTGGCAGGCGGAGGGGCGACAGGTCGCCGGCCGCAACCTGCGCTGGTCGATCTTCGCCGAGTTCCTCGGCTTCGTCGTCTGGCAGCTCTGGTCGGTCGTGGTCGTCCAGCTGCCCGCGGCGGGCTTCGACTTCAGCACCGGCGAGATCTTCTGGCTGATCTCGATGCCGAGCCTCGTCGGCGCGACGCTGCGGATCCCGTACACCTTCATGGTCCCCCGCTTCGGCGGGCGGAACTGGACGATCGTCTCGGCCGGCCTGCTGCTCATCCCGAGCATCGGACTCGCGCTCGCGGTGGGGAACCCGGACACGCCCTTCGGCGTGATGCTCCTGGTCGCGGCGCTGGCCGGCTTCGGCGGCGGCAACTTCGCCAGCTCGATGGCCAACATCACCTTCTTCTACCCGCACGCCCAGAAGGGCTACGCACTCGGCCTGAACGCCGCGGGCGGCAACCTCGGCGCCTCGGTGGCGCAGCTGATCGTGCCGATCGCCGTCACGATCGGCGCCGCGGCGACGGTGAACCTGCCGCTCGCCGGCCTCATCTGGGTGCCGCTGATCATCGTCGCGATGATCGGGGCCTGGAAGCGGATGGACAACCTCTCGACCGCGAAGGCCGACGTCGCCGCCTCCCTCGCCGCGCTGCGCGAGCCGCACCTCTGGCTGCTGGCGGTGCTCTACATCGGCACCTTCGGCTCGTTCATCGGCTTCGCGGGCGTCTTCCCCAAGCTCATCGCCGACACCTTCCCCGAGTTCTCGCAGTTCTCCGTCGGTTCCGCGACGCTGACGCTCGCCTTCCTCGGCGCCCTGGTCGGTTCGCTCTCGCGGCCCTACGGCGGCCGGCTCGCCGACCGCTTCGGCGGCGCACCCGTGACGATCGCCGCGTTCGTCGCCATGGGCGCCGGCATCCTCTTCGTCATCGCGACGCTGCCGCTCGGCAGCTTCTGGCTCTTCCTCGTCGGCTTCCTCGTGCTGTTCGCCTCGGCGGGCATCGGCAACGGCGCGACCTACCGGATGATCCCGACCGTCTTCGCCCTGCGCGCCCGGCAGAAGGGCGACGACGGAGTCGGCGCACAGCGCACCGCGGCCGCGGCCCTCGGCCTGATCTCGGCGATCGGCGCCTACGGCGGCTTCGTCATCCCGCAGCTGCTCGGCTACTCGAAGACGACCTTCGGCGACTACACGACGGCGCTCGGCTGGTTCGTCGCGGCCTACGCCGTGATGCTCGCGATCACGGCGGGCGTCTACCTCCGCCTGGCCGCGAAGACCGGGACCCGGATCTGACGATGACCGCCGCTCCCGCCCCGACCGACTCGCACTGCCCGTACTGCGCCCTGCAGTGCGCGATGACGCTGACCCGGGTCGACGGCCCGACGCCGGTGAGCATCGCGGGGCGGGAGTTCCCGACCAACCGGGGCGGGCTCTGCGCGAAGGGCTGGACGGCCGCGGAGCTGCTCGCGAGCGGGCAGCGACTGCGCGCGCCGCTGATGCGCGGGTCGGACGGCACCTTCACCGAGGTCACCTGGGCGGAGGCGCTCGACGCGGTCGCAGCGGCCGTCACGAAGACCCAGGAACGGCACGGAGCGGACGCGGTCGCGGTCTTCGGCGGCGGCGGGCTGACCAACGAGAAGGCCTACCAGCTGGGGAAGTTCGCCCGGATCGCGCTCGGCACCTCGCGGATCGACTACAACGGCCGGTTCTGCATGTCCTCGGCCGCCGCCGCCGGCAACCGGGCCTTCGGCGTCGACCGCGGGCTGCCGTTCCCGGTGACCGACCTCGACGAGGCCGACTCGATCCTGCTGCTCGGCTCGAACGTCGCGGCGACCATGCCGCCGTTCCTGGCGCACCTGGCCGGGGCGCGCTCGCGCGGCGGGCTGATCGTCGTCGATCCGCGCCGCTCCGCCACCGCCCGGCTCACCGAGGACGGTGCCGGACTGCACCTGCAGCCCGCGCCCGGCACCGACCTCGCGCTGCTGCTCGGCCTCACCCACCTCGTCCTCGCTGAGGAGCTGGCCGACCGCGACTACCTCGCCGCGCGCACGACCGGGTTCGACGCGGTGCGCAGGAGCGTCGCGTCCTGGTGGCCGGAGCGCACCGCCTCCGTCACGGGCGTGCCGGCCGAGCTGCTCCGCCGCACCGCCCGCCGCCTCGCCACCGGTCGCGCCTTCGTGCTGACCGGCCGCGGGGTCGAGCAGCACGTGGACGGCACCGACACCGCGACCGCCGCGATCAACCTCGCGCTCGTGCTCGGGTTGGTCGGGCGGCCGGGCTCCGGCTACGGCACCCTCACCGGGCAGGGCAACGGCCAGGGCGGTCGCGAGCACGGGCAGAAGGCCGACCAGCTGCCCGGCTACCGCTCGATCCGCGATCCGGAGGCGCGGCGCCACGTCGCCGGCGTCTGGGGCGTGGATCCGTCGACGATCCCCGGGCCGGGGCTGCCGGCCGTCGCACTCCTCGCCGAGCTCGGCCGCTCGGTGCACTGCCTGCTCGTGCACGGCTCGAACGTGGTCGTCTCGGCGCCCGACGTCGACGCGGTGCGGGCCGGGCTCTCCGCGCTGGACACGCTGGTCGTCTGCGACTTCTTCCTCTCCGAGACCGCGGCGCTGGCCGACATCGTGCTGCCCGTGCCGCAGTGGGCCGAGGAGGAGGGGACGATGACCTCGCTCGAGGGCCGCGTCCTCCGCCGCCGCCGCGCGCTCGACCCGCCCGCCGGCGTCCGCGGCGAGCTGTGGATCCTGAGCGAGCTCGCCCGCCGCCTCGCCGCGCCGTCGACCTGGTCGACCGACCCGGCGGAGGTGTTCGACGAGCTGGCCCGCGCCTCGGCCGGCGGCGTCGCGGACTACTCCGGGCTCTCGCACGCGCTGCTCGACACCGGGATCGCCGCGTACTGGCCGTACCCCGCCGGCAGCACCGGCACTCCGCGGCTCTTCGGCGAGCACTTCGGCCACGCCGACGGCCGGGCCAGGATGGTCGCCGTCAGCACCGCTCCCCCGGCGCCGGTCGACGTCGGCGCCGAGCTGACGCTGATCACCGGCCGCTACCTGCAGCAGTACCAGTCGGGCACGCAGACCCGGCGGGTCGCCGAGCTCGACGCGGCGCGCCCCGAGGCGCGGCTGGAGATCCACCCGGCCACCGCCTCCCGGCTCGGCGTCCGCGACGGCGGACCGGTCTCGGTCGGCAACGCGCGCGGAGTGGTGCGGGCGCGCGCGAGCGTCACGGCCGACATCCGGCACGACACGGTCTTCCTGCCGTTCCACTACGCGGGCGAGCAGTGCGCCAACCTGCTGACCGAGGCGGTCGTCGATCCGATCTCCTCGATGCCGGAGTTCAAGCGGACGCGGGTCTGGATCCGAGCGGAAGGGGTGCTCGATGTCTGAGCCGATGAGGGCGGCAAGCGGAGCGGTCGCGCCCGAGCGGATCGTCCTGCTCGGCTACGGGCCGGTGGGCGCGCGCTTCGTCGAGGAGCTGCTGCCGGCCGTCCGCGCCGGGGCGGTCGCGCTGACCGTCGTCGGCGCGGAATCCGCCGACGCCTACAACCGCGTCCTGCTGGCCGAGTACGCCGTCGGGCGGGCGACCCGCGAGCGGCTCGACCTCGGCGACCGCGCCACGGCCGAGACGGCCGGCGTGGTCTTCCGGCTCGGGGCCGCCGCCGTCGGCCTCGACCGCGCGCGCGGGGTCGTCCGCCTGCACGACGACGAGCGCCTCCCCTACGACCGCCTGGTCTTCGCGACCGGGGCCCGGGCGAACGTGCCGACCCTCGCCGGGATGGAGCGCTCGCGGCGCGACCGGCGGGTGCGCTCGGCACTGCCCGAGACGCTCGATCAGGGCGCGAGCCCGCTGCCCGAGCGCGTCGTCGCGCTGCGCGACCTCGACGACGCGCGCGTCGTGCTCGACGCGGTGCGCGCCCGCTCCCGCATCGTGGTGCTCGGCGCCGGGGTGCTCGGGGTCGAGTTCGCGCTCGCCGCCGCCGAGCAGGGCGCCGATGTCGTCGTGGTGCATCACGGCGACATCCCGATGGGGCGGAACCTCGATCACGGCGGCGGGCGGATGCTCGCCGCGGCCGCCCGCGCCGCCGGCGTCGACATGGTGTCGCACGCCCGTTCCGAGAGCATCCTGCTCGCCCACGACGACCTGGGCCGCGCGCACTTCCAGGCGCTGGTCTGCGCGGACGGCAAGCAGATCGAGGGCGACCTGCTCGTGCTGTCCTGCGGCGTCGGGGCGCGCACCGAGCTCGCGGCGAGCGCCGACCTCGCGGTCTCGACCGGGATCCTCGTCGACGAGCACCAGCGCAGCTGGACGGACCCGTGCGTCTTCGCGATCGGCGACTGCGCCCACGTCGCGGCCCGGGGCTCGGCGCTGCCGGACGGCCGCGTGCCCGGCGGTCCGAGCGGGCTGATCGGGCCGGGCTGGCAGCAGGCCGACCGCCTCGCGGCCCGCATCGTCGCGGAGGCGGCGGGTCGCCTCGCCGACGAGCGCGTGCCGTCGGCGCGCCCCGCCGTGGTGATGCTGAAGGCCGAGGGCGTCGACCTGGTGGCGGGCGGCGATCCGACGGCCGAGCCCTGGGACGCCTGCGACGGCGCCCCGCACCCCGAGGTCACCGTCTGGGCGGATCCCGCCCGGGGCGGCTACGCCAAGCTCGTCACCGTCGGCGGAGTGCTGCGCGGCTTCGTCTCGGTCGGCCTGCCGCGCGTCGGCGCGGAGCTGACGCTGCTGTTCGAGCGCGGCTCCGAGCTGCCGGCCGACCGCTCGAGCCTGCTGCGGCTCGACGCTCCGGACGCGGGCGCGGCCCCGACCGGCGACCCGTTCGCTCCGGACGCGACGGTCTGCTGGTGCAACGGCGTCTCGGCCGGCACGATCGCGGACGCGGCGGCCGCGGGTCACGACACGGTCGCCTGCATCGGCTCGGCCACCCGGGCCGGCACCGGCTGCGGCGGCTGCACCGGCCGGATCGCGGAGCTCCTGGCCCGCACGGCCGTCCCGGCCTGACGGACGTCCACGAACACACCTGAATCGGGCCCCGGTTCCCGCATGCACCCCGACGCCTGATCCCTGAGGCTCGCGGACTCAGTCGGCGGCGTCCAGCGCCTCCGCCAGGCGGCGGGACACCGCGCGCAGCTCGAGCTCGGCGCCGCGGACGCGCTCCTCGAGGTCGGCCGTCCGCGACTCGCCGGCGGCGAGCAGCGGCGGAGTGACGGCCAGCGACTCCTCGGTCTCGCGGCGCAGCTCCGCCAGCGCGGCCCGGTCCTCGTCGAGGGCCGCGCGCAGCCCGGCCGTCTCCTCGCGCAGCGCCGCCGTCTCGGCGCGCACCGCCGCGAGCTCGTCCCGGAGCCCGGCCAGCTCGCCGCGGACCGCCGCGACCTCCTCGCGCACCTCCTCGGTGCGCAGCCGCGCCTGCTCGAAGTACGGCGCGACCATCCGGTGCACCGCCTCGCGCAGGGCGACGCCGCCCCGGCCGAAGCGGGTCGGTGCGGAGGCGGGGTCGGCCCTGAAGTCGTGGTCGTCGGTCATTCGTCGTCCCGTCCGGAGAAGCGGCGGTGGAGCACGTCCATCGCGCGGTGGTCCTTGTCCATGATCTCGGCCTCGAGGGCCGTATCGGCGGCGCGCTCGGCGAGGCCCGGTCGCGAGCGGCGCTCGAGCGACCGCTCGAGCAGCTCGATCGAGCGCCCGAACGAGAGCGGTCCGCGGGCCGCCGCGCGCCCCCGCCGGCCGAGGGCCTCGAGGTCGGTCGCGCCGCTCACCACGTCGCTCATCGCCTCGAGCAGCGCGGGCGCCGAGCGGCGGATCTTGACGCAGTCGACCCCGTCGACGAGGAACTCGGCGACTCCGCTCGCGGCGGTCACGATCGGCACGCAGCCGGCCGCGGCCGCCTCCACCGGCGCGACGCCGAACGGCTCGCCCGCCCAGGTCGGGAAGAGGAAGGCGTCGGCGCGCCCGTGCGCGGCGAGCACCTCGTCGCGGGGGCGCGGGCCGTGGAAGGTCACGACGCCCTCGAGCCCCTGCGCCTCGGCGCGGGCACGGTAGCCATCCACGTCGCCGTCGCCGTAGAGGTCGACCCGGAAGTCGCGGGTCCGCTCGGCGAGCGCGGCCGACGCCTCGAGCACGAGGTCGACGCCCTTGTGCTCGCCCAGCGACGCCGCGAAGGTGAAGCGCGTGACGCCGCCCTCGCGGTACGTCCGCGGGCCGTCGTCCTCGGGCACGACGACGCCGCGGCCGATCACCTCGACGTCGCCGAGCTGCAGCCCGCCCGCCTCGATCGTCTCGACGAGCGAGCGGCTCACGGCCACGATCTCGCCGCGGTCGAAGTGGTCGGCCCGGTCCGCGCCGTAGACCGCGAGCACCTTCTCCGGCAGGCCGTCGACGAGCGCGTTCGGCGTGCGGTCGCCGAGGTTCCACAGCCAGCCCGCCTCGACCCGGCGCAGCAGGTCGACGATCGCGAGCCCGCCGATGCCCAGCAGGTTGAAGGCCACCACCTGGGTCGGGGCGAAGTCGCGCAGCTCCTCGAGCAGGATGCGGGTGTTCTCGAACCGCGACACCGCGCTCTCGTGGTGCATCAGCCGGGCGATCTCGCCGCCGGTCTGCGGCAGCGGGAAGTAGGTGCGGAGGCTCAGGGTGCGGTGCACCTCGACGCCGGACGGCTCCGGCGGCAGGTAGGTCGGCGTGGTCAGCACCCGCACGTCGTGGCCGCGGGCGGCCATCGCCTCGGCGACGCGGGCGCAGGTCATCTCGTAGCCGCCGAGCACCTGCGGCGGGTAGAGGTTGCTGAGGAAGAGGAGTCTCATGCGCTCGCCCCCTGCCTGCCGGCGTCCGCGGCGATGCGGGCGGTGACCTCGGGCGTGTAGCTGGCGCCGGCCTGGCGGTCGTTGCCGCCGTCCCAGTAGTTGACGAGGTAGAGGCCGGTCTGCTGCGTCCGCGGGACGAACGGGAAGAGCTCGGCGGCCGGCTCGATCTGCGCGACGCGGTAGCCCGCGTCGACGGCGCGCACGTGCAGCCAGATGTCGTCGGCGTCGGGCGCGACCTCCCGGAAGGCGTCGCCGTGCTCGGCGATCGCGACCATCAGCTCGCTCGGGAACAGCTGCCCGGACACCGAGGTGCCGAAGACGTCGAAACCGGCCCGCGTGTCCGCGACGGGCGGCCAGCTCGTGTACGGAGCGACGACACCGTCGGCGACGAGCACCCTGTGCGCGCGGTAGCAGAGCACCGTCTCGCGCGGGTAGCGCGAGCGGGCGTCGAGCAGACCCCGGAGCCAGCTGCGCGGATAGACGATGTCGTCGTCGGAGGTGACCAGGTCGCGCTCCCCCGCCCGCCCGGAGAGCAGGTGCGGGTAGTACTTGGTGTGCACGCGGTAGCCGTCGACCAGCCGGATCTCGAGGCCGCGGCGGCGCAGGCGCTCGAGGCTCGCGGGCAGCGCGGTGAACAGCGCCGGGTCGTCCAGCCAGAGCACGAGCCGGGCCGGGCGGGCGGACCCGCGGGCGATCGACTCGATCGCCACGTGCACGCGCCGGATCCGCTCGCCGTGGGTCGTCATCGTGACGACGACCTCGCCGGCCGGGTCGACGACCGAGCGGCGCGAGACGCGGTTGGCGAGGTCGAGGCCGAGCAGCTCGCGCCGGAACGCGAGCGAGCGCGGGTGGTCGATCGGGCGGGCGGCCACGACCGCGGCGCGGCGCTCACGGAGGTTCTGCGGGGCGGATCGGGCGCGGTGCGCCAGGCGGAGCAGGCGGGTGCGGGGGCGGAGCCGGGCCCCCAGCGCGGCGAGGCGCGTGCGGGGCCGGAGACGTCGGCCGAGCGCGGCGAGGGCGGAGTGCATCGGTCCAGGATAACCAGGCACCCCTGGACGGCCGGTGGTCTCAGCGGCCGCCGAGGACCGCGTAGGCCCGCACCGGGAAGGTGCCGAAGCCGCTCACCTTGGGCGGCACCGCGGTGAAGCGGGCTCCGGTGGCGGGGAGCTGCTCGAGCCCGCGGAGGTGCTCCACGACGTGCACTCCCGCGGCGAGGAGGAGGCTGTGGGCGGGCCGCTCGCCCCCGCCCTCGACGTCGTCGATGTTCACGGAGTCGATGCCGACGAGCACCGCGCCGCCGGCGATCAGCGCCTCCGCCCCGGCGGCGGTGAGGAACGGCGCGCCGCTCGCGTACCCGGGCGTGGCGAAGTGCGCGTCCCAGCCGGTCGAGAGCAGCACCGCGGCCCCGGAGACGTCGAGTCCGCCGAGCGCGTCGAGGTCGATCCCGCGCCGTCCCGCCGCGCGCGCGTCGACGACGACGGCGGGGAGGTCGACCAGCGTCTCGAGGTCGAGCCCGGCCAGGTCGGTGCCGCCCTCGTAGCGGTGGAACGGGCTGTCGAGGTAGGTGCCGGTGTTGCCGATCATCTCGATGACGTCCAGCGCGAACTCCGTGCCCGGTGCGTAGGCCGCTCGCGACGCCTCCCGCGTGAGGTGCGGCCGGATCCGCGGCGCCGGCAGGCCCGGGTAGGTCACCAGCCCGTCCGCGACGGTGTGACTGAGATCGACGATGCGGCGCGCGGAGGAGGTCATGCCTCCGATGCTGACAGTGGCAGGATCACCGCGCCCCTCGAAGAACTGCCACGGGCCACCGGAGGAGCGCCAGTCCGCACGCTCCTCCGGCACCACCGCTACTTCTTCGGCAGCGCCGCCGCGAGGTCCGCGATCAGGTCGCTCGCGTCCTCGATGCCGACCGACAGCCGCACCAGCGACTCCGACACCTCGAGCGGCGTGCCCTTGACCGACGCGTGGGTCATCTCGCTGGGGTAGCCGATCAGCGACTCGACGCCGCCCAGCGACTCCGCCAGCTGGAACAGCTCGGTCGACTCCGCGAACTTGCGCGCCGCGCGCGGCGTCGCCAGCTCGACCGAGAGCATGCCGCCGAACCCCGACATCTGGCGCTTCGCCAGCTCGTGGCCCGGGTGCGAGGGCAGGCCCGGGTAGTGCACGGCCGTCACGGCGGAGTGCCCGGCCAGGAACTCGGCGACCGCCTGCGCGTTCTTCGAGTGCCGCTCCATCCGGATCGCGAGCGTCTTGATCCCGCGCACCGTCAGCCAGGCGTCCATCGGGCTCGAGATCGCGCCGACCGCGAACTGCAGGAAGGCGACCTTCTCGGCGAGCGGGCCGGAGCGCAGCGCGAGCGCCCCGCCGACCACGTCCGAGTGCCCGCCGAGGTACTTCGTCGTCGAGTGCACGACCACGTCGGCGCCGAGCGCGAGCGGCTGCTGCAGCGCCGAGGAGGCGAAGGTGTTGTCGACGACGACGATCAGGTCGTGCGCGTGCGCCAGGTCGGCCAGCTCCGCGATGTCGCTGATGGTCATCAGCGGGTTCGACGGCGTCTCGACCCAGAGCATCTTGGTCTCGCCGGGGCGGATGGCGTGCTGCACCTCGCGCAGGTTCGACATGTCGACCGCGGTGTTGGAGATGCCCCAGGCCGCGTGCACCCGGTCGATCAGCCGGTGGCTTCCGCCGTAGGCGTCGTTGCCGAGCACGATGTGGTCGCCGGGAGCGAGCGCCGCCCGGATCAGCGTGTCCTCGGCGGCGAGGCCGGAGGAGAACGAGTAGGCGACGTCCGCGCCCTCGAGCGAGGCGATCAGCTCCTGCAGCGAATCGCGGGTCGGGTTCGCCGAGCGGGCGTACTCGTAGCCGCCGCGGAAGCCGCCGATCCCGTCCTGGACGAAGGTCGACGTCATGTAGACGGGCGGAACGACCGCGCCGGTGGTCGGGTCGAACTCCTGACCGGCGTGGATGGCGCGGGTGTCGAAGTGCTGCTTCTTGGGCATGATCGCGGGGCTTTCCTGGTCGAGGGGGTGGAGAAGAAGGGGGAGGGCGGCGCTCAGGCCGTCGCGAACGACAGGAGGTCCTGCCGGGTGATCACGGCGACGGGCTTCCCCTCGTCGGTGACGAGCAGGGCGTTCGCCTCGCTCAGCGCGGCGCGGGCCGCCGTGATGCTCTCACCGAGGCCGATGAGCCGGAGCGCGTCGCCGGCGGAGGCGCCGATCGGATCGGTCATCGAGGTCGCGCCGCTGAAGACGCGGTCGAGCAGCTCGCGCTCGTCGACCGCTCCGACGACCTCGCCCATCACCACGGGCGGCTCGGCGGTGAGGACGGGCAGCTGCGAGACGCCGTAGGTCGTCATGATCTCGATCGCGTCCCGGACGGTGTCGCTGGGGTGCACGTGCACGAGGGCCGGCAGATCGCCGGTACTCGGGTTGGCGGCGCGGGCCGAGAGCACGTCGCGGACGGTGCCCTCCTCGCGGTGCTCGAGGAAGCCGTAGGAGCGCATCCAGCGGTCGTTGAAGATCTTGCCGAGGTAGCCGCGCCCGCCGTCGGGCAGCAGCACGACGACCACGTCGTCGGGTCCGAGCTCGGCGGCGGCCTTGAGCGCGACCGAGACGGCGAGGCCGCTCGAGCCGCCGACCAGCAGGCCCTCCTCGCGGGCGAGGCGGCGGGTCATCGCGAACGACTCCGCGTCGCTCGAGGCGATGATCCGGTCGACCACGCTCGGGTCGTAGGCGCTCGGCCAGAAGTCCTCGCCGACGCCCTCGGTCAGGTACGGGCGCCCGCCGCCGCCGGAGTAGACCGAGCCCTCCGGGTCGGCGCCGACGATCTGCACGCGGCCCTCCGACACCTCCTTGAGGTAGCGGCCGACGCCGCTGATGGTGCCGCCGGTGCCGACGCCCGCCACGAAGTGGGTGAGCTTGCCGGCGGTGTCGCGCCAGATCTCGGGGCCGGTGGTCTCGTAGTGGCTCAGCGGTCCGTTGAGGTTCGCGTACTGGTTGGGCTTGAAGGCGCCCGGGATCTCGCGCGCCAGCCGGTCGGAGACGGAGTAGTAGGAGTCCGGGTCCTCGGGAGCGACGGCCGTCGGGGTGACGACGATCTCGGCGCCGTACGCGGTGAGCACGTTCCGCTTGTCCTCGCCGACCTTGTCGGGCAGGACGAACACGCAGCGGTAGCCGCGCTGCTGCGCGACGAGGGCCAGGCCGATGCCGGTGTTGCCGCTGGTCGGCTCGACGATCGTGCCGCCGGGCTTCAGCAGGCCGTCGCGCTCGGCCGCGTCGATGATGCGGGTCGCGATGCGGTCCTTGGACGAGCCGCCGGGGTTGAGGTACTCCACCTTGACCAGGACGGTGGCCTGCACGCCGGAGGCGACCGGGCCGAGCTTCACGAGCGGGGTGTCGCCGATCAGGTCGAGCACCGAATCGGCGTACGCCATCCCGGTGTCCGGGCGTGCGGGAAGGGCTCGATCGAGGGTCATGTGGGCCAGCGTATCAACCGCGGATCGCCGGATGACGGGGGTCGCCGAGACCCCCGGACGCGGCCCCGGCACGGTCCGCGCGAGAGTGGTTCAGCGCAGAGGAGTGCCCTATCGTGGGGGTCCTCGCGTCACCGCCGACCGGAACGGACACCGCCTGCAATGACCCCTCCGATCACCGCCACGACGCGGGGTCCGGCCGATGCACGCCTGCTCAGACTGCTCGGCCCCGCCATGGTCGCCGGAGTGGCTTACCTCGATCCGGGCAATGTCGCCAGCAACATGACGGCGGGCGCCCGCTTCGGCTATCTGCTCGTCTGGGTCGTCGTCCTCGGCAATCTGATGGCCTGGCTGATCCAGTACCTCTCGGCCAAGCTCGGCCTGATGACGGGCAAGAGCCTGCCCGAGCTGCTCGGCGAGCGCCTCCGCGGCCGCTGGGGCCGGCGGGCGTACTGGCTGCAGGCCGAGACCGTCGCGATCGCCACCGACCTCGCCGAGGTCATCGGCGGCGCGATCGCGCTGAACCTGCTGTTCGGACTGCCGCTGCTCGCCGGCGGACTCGTCACCGGGGCCGTGTCGCTGGTGCTCCTGGTGATCCAGACCCGCGGCGGAGCGCAGCCGTTCGAGCGCGTGATCACGGCGCTGATGGTCGTCATCGCCGTCGGCTTCACCGTGGGCGTGGTCGTCGATCCGCCGGACGCGGGCGCGGCGGCGGCCGGGCTCCTCCCCCGCTTCGACGGCTCGGAGTCGGTGCTCCTCGCCGCGTCGATCCTCGGCGCCACCGTGATGCCGCACGCGATCTACGCGCACTCGGCTCTCGCGCGCGATCGCTTCGGCCGCGTCGACGGGGTGACCGCCCGCCGGAGGATCCTCACCGCTACCCGGATCGACGTCACCGTCGCCCTCGCGATCGCCGGCACCGTGAACCTCGCGATCCTGCTGCTCGCCGCGCACTCGCTGTCCGGCGTCGCCGGCACCGACAGCCTCGAGGGTGCGCACGCCGCGATCGGCGCGGCCCTCGGCCCGGTCGTCGCGACGCTCTTCGCGGTCGGGCTCCTCGCCTCCGGCCTCGCCTCGACCTCGGTCGGCGCCTACGCCGGCGCGGAGATCATGCACGGGCTGCTGAACCTGCGGGTGCCGCTCGTCGCCCGCCGCCTCGTCACGCTGATCCCGGCGCTGATCGTCCTCGGGATCGGCTTCGACCCCACCCGCGCGCTCGTGCTCAGCCAGGTCGTGCTCTCGTTCGGCATCCCGTTCGCACTCGTGCCGCTCGTCGCCCTCACCCGCGACCGCGCCCTGATGGGCGACCAGGCGAACCGCTGGTTCACCACCCTCGGCGCGATCCTCGCCGCCCTCTTCCTGATCGTCCTCAACGGCCTGCTCCTCTGGCTGACCTTCAGCGGCTGAGCGCGGCGCTGCATGCTCACCGGCTGACCCGCAGGCGCTGCATGCTGGTCGAGCAGCCCTGGTGGGGCGTATCGAGACCCGCCCACCCCGAGCACTCCCACCCCGCGTTGATCCGATCCGGAGCCTCGCTCGTTATCCTCTGAGAGCGCCTCTCAGGCGCCTGCGCCTCCCCCGGCGCGCCACCCCGCGATCAGAACGAGAGACGCCACCGTGCCCAAAGACACGATGTCCGCCAAGAACCGCGCCCGCCAGGACAAGGTCGAGGCCTACAAGCGCGAGCAGGCCAAGCGCAAGCGCAGCGGCCGGATCTGGATCTGGTCGCTCTCGGCCCTCGCCGTCGTCGCGATCGGCGGCATCGTCGCCGTCACCGTCTTCGGCAACCAGCAGATCGTCGAGGCCCGGCAGATCGATGGCCTGCAGACCTTCGAGAACGACGCGACCCACGTCGCCGGCACCGTCGACTACGCGCAGACCCCTCCCGCGGGCGGCCCGCACAACGCCGTCTGGATGAACTGCGGCGTGTACAACGAGCCCGTCCCGAACGAGAACGCCGTGCACGACCTCGAGCACGGCGCCGTCTGGGCGACCTACGACCCGTCCCTCCCGCAGAGCGAGGTCGACGCCCTGATCGCCGCGATGCCCGACACCTACGCGGTCGTCTCGCCCTACGAGGGCCTCGAGTCGCCGATCGTGCTCAGCGCCTGGGACGCCCAGGTCGCCATCGACTCCCCCGAGGACCCGCGCATCGACGCGTTCATCGAGCGCTTCTGGCAGTCCTCGACCGCGCCCGAGCCCGGTGCCCCGTGCACCGGAGGCATCGATGCGCCCGGCAAGCAGTAGGGGCCGCCTCCTCGTCGCGGCCGTCGCCGTCGTCGCCCTCCTCCTGGGCGCGGCGGGCGGCTACCTCTTCGGCGCCCTCGCCCCGTTCTCCTCCTCGGCCACCCCGTCGAGCACCAGCGCGGAGGCCGGCTTCGCCCGCGACATGCAGGTGCACCACCTCCAGGGCGCCGAGCTGGCGATGATCGCGCGGGACCGCAGCGCCGACGACGAGGTGCTCACCGTCTCGAAGGACATCCTGCTCACCCAGCAGCAGCAGGCCGGTCAGCTCTTCGGCTGGCTGAACTCCTGGGGCCTCCCGCAGGCGGCCCCCGAGCCGTCGATGACCTGGATGGGCCGGCCGACCCTCGCCGGCGCCGCCGACGAGCACTCCTCGATGGGCATGTCCACCGAGGAGGACGTCGTCCCCGAGAGCATGCCCGGCCTCGCGACGCCCGAGCAGATCGCCGAGCTGAGCACGCTGACCGGCCGCGACTTCGACCGCAGGTTCCTCGAGCTGATGATCGCCCACCACCGCGGCGCGATCGACATGGCCGAGGCGCTGCTCGCCCGCAGCCGCGCCACCGTCGCCACCGACTTCGCCTCCTCCGTCGTGAAGGCCCAGGAGGCCGAGATCTCGCTGATGGAGCAGATGCTCGCCGACCGCCCGGCGGCCTGACCGGCGTTCCGCGCGCACGACATCGGCTGAGAGCCGCCCGCATTCGCTCTCGCACGAAGGGGGCACGAAGATCGCGAAGGCGAAGGGGCGGCTGTGCGGGCGGGCGCCGAAGCTCTCGCCGAAGATCGAGGCGCACCTGGTCGCTGAGCATCGTGCCGGTGACTGCACCGTCGTGGAGCCTGCGACTGACTTCGAGGTCGCTCGATCGACCGCGTACCGGGCGGTGCAGCGTGCGCAGTTGAAGGACGCGCGGACCGTGGAGGTCGCGCCGGCCCTTGACGCGACCGGTTGCGGTGAGTCGTTTCGAGCTGTCGCCGACCGACCAGGCGACGCCGCCGGCGGAGGGGACGCTGTCCAGGATCGCGGCAGAGGTCGTGGCGACACGAACTCGACGGCCTTCTCACGGAGACGTCTGCGGAAGCGCGCGTGGAGCACCTGGCAATGCCGGAGCCCGGGACGGGAGTGCCGCTAGACGACGACGACCTTCCCGAGGGCGACGGTGTTGGTGCTGCCGTAGCTGCGCACGCTGTAGTCGTAGTTCTGGCCTGGGGAGGTGCCGGAGTCGAGCTCCGCGGTGAAGGTCGCCGAGCCGGTCTGGTCTGTGGTGGCGTAGGTGGTGGCGTCGAATTCACCGCCGCGGTATCCGGGGTGGGAGAACATCAGGGCGCCGTCACCATTGGCGATCATCAGGTTCGCGACGACGCCCTGGCCGGCCGCGTCGAGGAACCGGACCCGGATGGGGAAGGTCTGTCCGGGTTCCGCCTCGATCGTCGGATCGAGGATTCGAAGCCCGACGGTCTCAGGGGGCTGGCTGGTGGCTGCTGCCGGTGCTGCGACTGCGAGAGCGACGACGGGAGCGCTCCATGCCAGGCCTGTGAGTGCTCGGCGCGTCAGCGGTGCAGAGGTGGACGGGTGCTGAGGGGCGGACTGCTCCACGGATCTCTTTCTGTTCAGGGGAAGCGCGGCGCCCGAGCGGCGTGCTGGGCGGGACATGCTCGGTCGGTCAACCGCGCGCAGCTCAGCAGACCACAGATGACTCGTCCCGGGTGCGGAGATCGCCGGAATGAGACGACGAACTCAGAAGCAGTGGCTGTCCGTGTCGGCGCGGGGGTGGTGTCGTCCGAGGTCGTGGAGGATCTGGTGCATTCGAGGTGCCACGGGCAGATGAGCGTCGGGTTGTGGCAGCACTGCGCTCTCCGCTCGACCGCCGCCACGCGTGCAGAACATCGGCTGGGAGCCGCTCTCATCGCTGATCGGCGATGAGGAGCCGTCTCGGCTGATGGTGTGCGCGCGCGTCAGGAGCTGAGGGCCGTCTCGACCTGCTGGGCGTAGAGGGAGGCGTACAGGCCGCGGCGCTCGAGCAGCTCGAGGTGGGTGCCCGACTCGACGATGCGTCCGCCGTCGACGACGTGGATGACGTCGGCCGAGACGACCGTCGAGAGGCGGTGCGCGATCGCGATGGTGGTGCGGCCGCGGGCGGCGTCGTCGAGGGCGGTCTGCACGATCCGCTCCGAGACGGTGTCCAGCGCGCTCGTCGCCTCGTCGAGGATGAGCACGGCCGGGTCCTTCAGCAGCACCCGCGCGATCGCGAGGCGCTGCTTCTCGCCGCCGGAGAGCCGATAGCCGCGCTCGCCGACAAGGGTGTCGTAGCCGTCGGGGAAGGACGCGATCGTGTCGTGGATGTTCGCGGACCGGGCGGCCGCCTCCAGCTCCTCCTGCGTCGCGCCGGGGCGGGCGTAGCGGAGGTTGTCGGCGATCGTCGCATGGAAGAGGTAGGTCTCTTGGCTGACGATGCCGATGTGCGAGACGAGCGACTCCTGCCGCAGCTCCCGGACGTCCGTGCCGGCGAAGCGGACGGAGCCCTCGGTGACGTCGTAGAGCCGGGGCACGAGGTAGGAGATGGTCGTCTTGCCGGCGCCGGAGGGACCGACGAAGGCGACGAACTCGCCCGGCGCGATCGAGACCGAGACGTGGTCGAGGGTCGGCCGGACGTCGTCGGTCTGGTCGGGGTAGCGGAAGACGACCTCGTCCAGCTCGACGCGGCCGAGCTCGCCGTCGACGTCGCGGGCGCTCGCGCGGTCGGCGATGGCGGGCCGCAGGTCGAGGTACTCGAAGATGCGGGCGAAGAGCGCGCCGGCGGTCTGCAGGTCGAGGGCGACGCGCATCAGGCCGAGCAGCGGCCACATCAGCCGTGCCTGCACGGTCGTGAACGCGACGACGGTGCCCGCGGTGACGGTCGTCCCGCCGAGGATCAGCCAGGCGGCGACGAGGTAGACGACCACGGGGATCACCGAGAGGAAGATCTGCACGGTCGCGAAGAACCACTGCCCGGACATCTGCTGGCGGACCTGGAGGTCGATCTGCCGGCCGTTCTCGTCGGCGTAGCGGGTCACCTCCGACTCCTGGCGGCCGAAGCTCTTGGCGAGCAGGATGCCCGAGACGCTCAGCGTCTCCTGCGTGATCGCCGTCATCTCGGACAGCGACTCCTGCGTCTTCGTGGCGATCCGGGCGCGGACCTGGCCGACCCGGCGCTGCGCGATCACGAGCACCGGGGTGAGCACCACCGCGACGATCGTCATCTGCCAGGAGAGCAGGAGCATCGCGACGACGGCCGCGATCACGGTGACGGTGTTGCCGAGCACGCTCGAGACGGTGTTGGTGAGGACACTGGCCACGCCGCCGACGTCGTTGGCGAGGCGCGACTGGATGACGCCGGTGCGGGTGCGGGTGAAGAAGCCCAGCTCCATCGCCTGGAGGTGGCGGAACAGCCGGATGCGCAGCTCGCCCATCACGCTGTTGCCGACCGTGGCGGTGAGGAAGGTCTGCCAGACGCCGAGCACGGCGGAGACCACCCAGATCAGCACCATCACGCCGACGAGCTCGAGCAGCACGGGGAGGTTCGGGCGGCCGCCGGGCGGGAAGAGCCCGCGGTCGAAGGCCAGCTGGGTGAGCAGCGGCGGCACGACGGTGAGCGCGGCGCCGACGAGCACGAGGGCGACGGTGAGCGTGAGCTTCGTGCGGTGGGCGTGGAAGAGCGAGGCGATCCGGGAGAAGAGGTGATCGATCCGCGGGGCGTCGGAGTTCTTCCGCCGCTGGGCGTCGGGGTCGCTGCTGGAGATCTTCCCGCGCACCGCGCCCGCGCGCATCCCGCCGCCGCTCGCGACGTCACCCATCCTGCTCATCGCTCGACCATAACCCCGGCCGCCGACACCGCCCGCGGCTTCCGCCCACGGCGAAGATGTGCTCAGCGGCGGGGGATCCGCGACGGTCCGGTCGGCCCACGCGGGCCGCGTTCCGCGGACTCCGTTCTCCGGGTCTCGATACGCCGCGTCCCGCGGCTACTCGACCAGCATGGATTGCCGACCGTCCGCATCCCCTCTCGGTCCACCGCCTGGCCGGCGCCCTCATGCTGAGCGGCGCAGCGCCCTCACTCATGCTGGTCGAGTAGCCCCGGAGGGGCGTATCGAGACCCGACGTCACCAGCAGGGCGGGGCTGCAGACACAGGTTCTGACGGTGGTGGATCTCGATACGCCCGCTTTCGCGGGCTACTCGATCAGCATGAGCGGCCCGCGATGCGGGCTGCTCGATCAGCATGGGGGCACCCCGTACCGACGAGCCGGGGACGACAGAAGGCCCGGGCCCTGCGTGAGCAGGACCCGGGCCTTCCCTCGCACTCGCTGGCGGTTCGCGGCGCCGTCGGCTGCAAGGCGGAGGAGGAGAGCTGTAGCGGAGCTACTGCCGACGACGACAACGCCGCAGACGGCGGTGCCGCGGACCGCTAGCCCTTCGTGGCGCCGGCGAGCAGGCCGCGAACGAAGAAGCGCTGGAGGGCGAAGAACACGATCAGCGGGACGATGATCGAGATGAACGCGCCGGCCGTGAGGAGCTCCCACGACTGGCCGTACGAGCCCGACAGGTCCTGCAGAGCCTTCGTGATCGGCAAGCCCTGCCCGGAGGTGAAGACCGTCGCGACCAGCAGGTCGTTCCAGACCCAGAGGAACTGGAAGATGCCGAACGAGGCGATCGCCGGGACCGACAGCGGCAGCACGATGCGGAAGAAGATCTGGCCGTGGCCGGCTCCGTCCACGCGAGCCGCCTCGATGACCTCGCCGGGGATCTCCGAGATGAAGTTGTGGAGCATGAAGATCGCCAGCGGGAGCGCGAAGATCGTGTGCGCGATCCACACCTTCGCGTACGAGCCGTCCAACCCGTTCACCCCGAGCCCGGGGAGGATGTAGAGGTTGCCGATGCGGAGGCCGTCCGAGAACAGCTGCAGCAGCGGCACGAGGGCCATCTGGATCGGCACGATCTGCAGCGAGAACACGAGCACGAAGAGCGTGTTGCGGCCCTTGAAGTCGATCCACGCGAACGCGTAGGCCGCGAGGCTGGCGATCGTGATCGGGATGAGCGCCGCCGGCAGCGTGATGACCAGCGAGTTCACGAACGCCTTGCCCAGCGTCAGGCTGTCGCCGGAGTTGAGCGCGTTCGCGTAGTTGTCGAGGGTGAAGCCGGGGTTGGCGAAGATCGTCCACCAGCCGGTCGTCTTGATGTCGTTCGCGGGGCGGAACGACGAGATGAACAGCCCGAGGGTCGGGATGGTCCAGATCGCCGCGATGATCGCGGCCGCGAGCGTCGCTCCGCGCGAGGTGGTCGCCTTGCGGACCTTGCCGCTGGCCGCCTCGATCTTCGACTCGCCGCGGGCGAGCGCGCGCTCGGTGCTGCGGTCGACCGGAACCTGGATCGGAGTGGGCGTGACGCTCATCGGATCTCCCTCTGCTTGGCGAGCTGGCGGGCGTTGTAGACGACGATCGGGAGCACGAGCAGGAACAGGATGACCGCGAGGGCCGCGCTGTAGCCGCTGCGGGCGCCGAGCTGGAACTGGCGCACCATCTCGAAGGCGAGGACGGTGGTGTCGGAGCGGCCGCCGGTCATCGCCGAGACGATGTCGAAGACCTTCAGCGACGCGATCGAGATCGTGGTCAGCACGACCACGATCGAGGAGCGGATGCCCGGGACGACGACGTTCCAGAACGACTGCCAGGCGTTGGTGCCGTCGAGCGACGCCGCCTCCAGCTGCTCGGACGGCACGCCCTTGATGGCGGCCGAGAGGACCGTCATCGCGAAGCCGGCCTGGGTCCAAATCAGCACGACGACCAGGAACAGCGTGTTCCACGGCTCGAGGCCCAGCCAGTCGACGGGCGAGCCGCCGAACGCGGTGAGGATGCCGTTGAGGACACCGATCTGCTCGCCCTGGCGGGTGTCGTAGAAGAACTTGAAGATGATCGAGGCGCCGACGAACGAGATCGCCATCGGCATGAAGACCAGCAGCTTGAAGAACTTCTCGCCGCGGCTCTTGTCGATGAACACCGCGTAGGCCAGGCCGATCGCAGTGGCGGTGATCGGGGCGAGGAGCACCCAGACCACGGTGTTGAGGAACGCGGTCACGCCGTCCGGGCTGGTGAAGACCCAGATGAAGTTGTCGAGGCCGGCGAAGCCGGAGCCGTCGTTCTTCATGAAGGCGTTCAGCGCGGTCGTGATCGTCGGGTAGATCAGGCCGATCAGGATGAAGAAGGCGGCCGGAGCCATGAACGCGATCAGCTGCAGTCCGTAGCCCGCGCCTTTGCGGGACCGGAAGTCGAGCAGGAAGAGGATGCCGCCGATGACCGCCGCGACGACCGCGACCCACATCACCGAGTTGTAGAGGCCGAACGCGAGGAGGAGGACCACCGGGAGGAGGACGGTGACGGCGAGGCGGAGGACCGTGTAGCCGGTGCCGCGCCGCGGGGCGATCTCGACGAAGAAGAGGATGATCGCGACGACCGCCGCGAACGCCAGAAGGATGATGGGGATCTGCGCGAGCGGGGGGATGCTCGCCAGCCACTGGAAGAAGCCGGACATGGACGCCCTTTCGAGTGCGACTCTGAACTCTGGTGAGGCCCGGTCCGGCCGGACCGCGGGTGCGATCCGGCCGGACGGGCATCGGTCGAGGGCCGCCGCTCCGGGGAGCGACGGCCCTCTCCGCGACTGCTAGGAGGTGTAGCCGGCCTGGATCTCCTCGAGGACCTGATCGGTGCTCGAGCCGTCGATCCAGTCGACCATGCCCTTCCAGAAGCTGTCGGCACCGACGGACTTCGGCATGAGGTCCGAGCCGTCGAAGCGGAAGGTGGTGTCCGGGTCCTGGAGGATCCCGATGGAGTCCTTCAGGATGTCGCTGCCGGCGTTGGCGGCGTCGAGGCCGGTGTTCGCCGAGATGACGCCACCGAGCTTGACGCGGCTGTTGGCCCAGTCCGCGCTGGCCAGGTACTCCTGGACCTTGGCGGTGTCCTCGTCGTTCGAGAACGCGGCGACCATCTCGCCACCACCGGTGACGGCCTGGGCGTCGCCCGCCTCGGCCGGCGGGGTGAGGAAGGCCCAGACGTCGCCGTCCTCGGCGACGTTGGCGCCGGCCGAGATCAGGAAGCCCTCGAAGAACGAGGCCTGGTGGGTCAGCGCGCAGGTGCCGTTGGCGACGTTCTGCGCGACGTCGCCGAAGGCGGTCGAGTTGATCGAGGAGACGTCGCCGTAGCCGGCGTTGACCAGCGTCGGGTCGAGCAGGATCGAGCCGACCTTGTCGAAGGCCGCCTTGATCTCGGGGTCGGTGAACGGGGTGTCGCCCGCGACCCAGGAGTCGTACACGTCGGGGCCGGCCTCGCGGAGGACGGCGTCCTCGATCCAGTCGGTGCCCGGCCAGCCGGACGCCTCACCGGAGTTGAAGCCCGCGCACCAGGACGGTCCGCCGGTCTTCTCGGCGATGGTCTTGCCCAGCGCCTCCATCTCGTCCCAGGTGGTGGGAACGGAGACGCCCCACTCGGCGAACTTCTTCGGCGAGTACCAGATGTAGCCCTTGACGGAGGCCATCAGCGGCGCGCCGTACTGGGTGCCGTCGACCTGGCCGTACTTCTGCCAGTCCTCGGACCAGTTGTCCTGGACGTTCTTGAGCGCGCCGGCGGGCAGCTCCTGGACCTTGCCCGAGGCGACGGTGTCGGCGAGCAGACCCGGCTGCGGGAAGATCGCGAGGTCGGGGGTGTCGCCACCCTGGACCTTGATGCCGATCTGCTTCTCGAACTCCTTGTCGCCGGTGTACTTGATGTCGATGCCCGACTCCTTCTCCCAGTCCGCCCAGGACTGCTCGAGAAGGGTGGCCTCGTCGCCGTTGATGGTGCCGTAGACGTTGACGACGCCGTCGGCGGTGCCCACGGTGCCGGCGGAGCTGCCGCCGCCCGCGTTCGGGTCGTTCGGGTCGCTGCTGCTCGAGCAGCCGGCGAGGGCGATCCCGGCCGCTGCGAGAACGGCGACGGGAAGGGTGATACGGCGGTGCAGGGATGACCGCATGGTTCCTCCTCATTGAGTGGTGGTTCAGCCGAGGGCCGGTGCCGTCCGGCGGGCCGGCGGGCTGAGGCGACTCGAAGCAGGTGCTGCGACGACTCGGATGCTGTTGGTGGTTCCGTGCGGAGACTCTCCGAGCGGAACACCGGGTTCGTGTGGCTCGGGCCTCCACGGAGGGAAACCTTTCCACAAGATCGATGAAAGCACAACGGCGGTGATAGAGCGCTCTCTCAGATAACGATCCGGCGACGAACCGCGGTAAATCGGGCCGTGCGCCGCGGGAGATCGATCTCGACGCTCCCCCTCGCGTCGAGCCCGGGGTATAACTTTCTGGAACCGTTTCCAGCACCGACGCCGGACGGTCCGGGAGGAACGCCGTGCCAGGCATCGAAGAGGTCGCCGAGCTCGCGGGAGTGTCGAAGGCGACCGTCTCGCGCGCTCTGAGCGGCCGCGGCTACGTCTCCGCCGGGACGAAGCAGCGGGTCGAGCACGCCGCGTCGAGCCTCGGCTACGTCGTCTCCGCCAACGCCTCGAGCCTCGTCACCGGCCGCAGCAACAACGTCGCCGTGATCATCCCGGTGATCAACCAGTGGTTCTTCGGCGGGATCATCGAGGGCATCGAGCGCGCCCTGCTCGCCGCCGGCTACGACCTGCTCCTCTACAACATCGACAAGCACCACGACGCGCGCCGCAGCGTCTTCGAGTACTACCTCGTCCGCAAGCGCGTCGACGCGATCGTCGCCGTGACCCTCGAGATCTCGCCCGACGAGACGGAAGCGCTGCTCGCCCTGGGCAAGCCGATCGTCGGGATCGGCGGCTCGCTCCCCGGCATCCCCACCTTCAGCATCGACGACGTCGCCGCGGCCCGGCTCGCCACCGAGCACCTGCTCTCCCTCGGCCACGAACGCATCGTCCACATCGGCGGACTGGCGGAGGAGGAGATGGACTTCCACGTGCACACCAAGCGCCACGAGGGCTTCTCGCAGGCCCTCGCGGCGGCCGGACTCGAGCGCGAGGCCGGCCACTTCGTGCCGACCCGGTTCGACATCCCCGGCGGGCACCGGGCCGGGCGTCAGGTGCTCGGCGACCCGCGGACCCGGCCGACCGCGATCTTCGCCGCCTCCGACGAGATCGGGATCGGGATCATCCTCGCCGCGCGCGAGCTCGGGCTGTCGGTGCCGGAGGACGTCTCGATCATCGGGATCGACGACCACCCGCTGGCCGAGCTGTTCGGCCTGAGCTCGATCCGGCAGGACCCGCGGCAGCAGGGCGAGCTCGCCGTCGCCCTCGTGCTGGAGGCGCTGGCCGCGATCGCCCGGGGCGAGGCGCCGCCGCCCGCCCGGCACACGACCATCCCCGCCTCCCTCGTCATCCGCACCAGCACGTCGGCGCCGCGGGGCGCGAGAATCGGAGCATGAGCGACTCCGAGTCCCCCTCCCCCGTCGTCCGCGATGCGCCCGAGCGCTCCCGCTTCGAGATCTCCGTCGGCGGCGAGACGGCCGGCTTCGCGGCCTACGTCCGCCACGGGGACGAGGTCGTGCTGACCCACACCGTCGTCGACGACGCCTGGGAGGGCCACGGCCTCGGCAGCGTCCTCGCCCGCGCTGCGGTCCTCGCGGTGACGAAGGCGGGAGGCACCGTCGTCCCGCGCTGCCCCTTCATCGCGGCCTGGCTCCGCAAGCACCCGGACTCGGGCGCCCGCGTCCGCTGGCCCGAGGACTGATGCGGGGCGGCCGCGCCTGCTCCATGCTGATCGAGTAGCCCGCGCAGCGGGCGTATCGAGATCCCCCAGCATCAGAACAGGAGCCTGCAGGCCCGCCGTACTGAGGACGCCGGGTCTCGATACGCCCCTGCGGGGCTACTCGACCAGCATGGGGCGGCGGACCTCGTCGGCGACGGCATGCTGATCGAGTAGCCCGCGAAGCGGGCGTATCGAGATCCCCGCGTCCGCTCAGGCGGGCGCGGTGCGGGAGCCGATCTCCTGGAGGGACCAGGTGTTGCCGTCCGGGTCGGCGAAGTGGGAGTACTTCACGCCGCCCATGTCCTGGACGTCGGACAGCTCGAGACCTCGCTCGACCAACTCGGCGCGCGCGGCGGCGATGTCGTCGACGACGAGGTGCAGCCCGCGGACGACGCCGTCCTCCGGCCCGGGCCCCATCCCGGAGCCGATCACGATCGAGCAGGAGGAGCCGGGCGGTGTCAGCTGGACGACCCGCATCGACGGCGAGGGCCGGACGTCGTGGTCGACGTGGAAGCCGACGACGTCCGCGTAGAACGCCAGCGCCCGATCGACGTCGGAGACGGGCACGGGGACGAGTTCGAGTCGCATCTGCACGCGCTCATCCTGCACGAGTCGCTGACGATCGTGGGTCTCGATACGCCCCTCCGGGGCTACTCGACCAGCATGGAGAGGGCGGGTCAGTCGCGCGGGGCGACGACGAGGCGCTCGTGCATGATCTCGACGGCGCGCTCGAGGACGCGGCGGTCCTCGGGGCGGAGGTCGGCGAAGATCGGCGTGAGGGCGTCGCCCAGCTGGGTGCGCCAGGCACTGAGCGCGGCGGCGCCGTCGGGGGCGAGGCGGATCTGCCAAGCCCGCGCGTCGGCCGGGTCGGCGATGCGGTCGAGCCAGCCGGCCTCGACGAGGTTCTTCACGATCTTGGTCATCGTGGGCTGCGAGACGCGGCTCTGGGTCGCCAGCTCGCCCAGGCGCATCGGCCCCATCGACAGCAGCACCGACAGGGTGCGCCAGACCGCCTGCGACTCCTGGTTGTCGGTGGCCTGCGCGGCGAGGCGGGTGATCCGGTGCGTCACCGAGACGAAGTCGCTCAGCAGCTCGCTCAGCGACACCTCGCTGGGCGGCACGTCGCGGGCCGGCAGACCTGCGAGCGGATCGATAGCAGTCACCCGCCGATTCTAGAGGCTGCATCGCGCGGCACCGGGGAGGCCGATCACCCCCGGTCGGGGACGCCGGGGCGGCGACGACAGCGCAGGGAGAACAGGGAGACGACGAGCGGGAACGACGAAGGGCGCCGCCTCCGAGGAGACGACGCCCTGCGCCGGTGGGCCCGCCCGAGGGAGGACCCGTGCACCCTGACGGGTGCGAGGGGATTACTTGACGGTGACGGTCGCGCCGGCGGCCTCGAGCTGGGCCTTGGCCTTCTCGGCGGTCTCCTTGTTGACGGCCTCGAGGACAGCCTTGGGGGCGCCGTCGACGACAGCCTTCGCCTCGCCGAGGCCGAGGCTCGTGAGCGCGCGGACCTCCTTGATGACCTGGATCTTCTTCTCGCCGGCGGCCTCGAGCACGACGTCGAACTCGGTCTGCTCCTCGACCTCTTCGGCCGGGGCGGCCGGGCCGGCGACACCAGCAGCGGCGACGGGCGCGGCGGCGGTGACCTCGAAGACCTCTTCGAACTTCTTCACGAACTCAGAGAGCTCGATGAGCGTGAGCTCCTTGAAGGCCTCGATGAGCTCGTCCTGCGTGAGCTTTGCCATGATTTTTCTCCTTGTTGTTTCTTGTCTACGAACCGCGTGCGCACTGCCTCCCGGAGGGAAGCGTCAGCTCGCGGACTCCTGCTTCTCGCGCAGTGCCTCGACCGTGCGAACGGCCTTGGACAGCGGCGCCTGGAACAGGTAAGCGGCACCGAAGAGCGAGGCCTTGAATGCGCCGGCGAGCTTGCCGAGCAGCACTTCACGGGACTCGAGGTCGGCGAGCTTTCCCACCTCTTCCGCGGTCAGCGGGTTACCGTCGAAGTAACCGCCCTTGACCACGAGGAGAGGGTTTGCCTTGGCGAAGGCACGCAGCGACTTCGCGACGGCGACGGGGTCGCCGTGCACGAACGCGATGGCCGAAGGGCCAGCGAGCTCGGCGTCGAAGGACGAGATCCCGGCGTTGTTCGCCGCGATCTTGGTCAGCGTGTTCTTCACCACGGCGTAGGTCGCGTGCTCACTGATGTCCTTGCGCAGCGTCTTGAGCTGAGCAACAGTGAGACCGCGGTACTCGGTCAGCAGAACGGCGGTCGAACTCTGGAACTTCTCCGTGAGTTCGGCGACCGAGGCTTCCTTGTTCGCCATGGCTACTCCTGTGAATTCTCGTGCCGGTAGCCCGAAGGCACGCAAAGAAAAAGGCTCCGGCGCAGGAGCGCGGGAGCCTGGGGATCGCGATGAACGCGGAACACATCTCTTGCACACCTGCGCGGGACATTCGCTTCGCGAATCCTTCGTCCGGTGGCGATCCGCGGGGCCTGGGCCCTGCTCGTGCGCACACCGGAAACCGGCGGTCTTTGGCTTCGGGAAGCGTACGACGTGGACGGGGCCGTGCGCAAGTCGGTTCGACGCGGGATGCTGGAGGGATGACCGGCCCGTCCTCCCCTCCCGACCCCGAGCCCGGCGGGCACGCCGAAGGCGACCGCGCGACCGAGGGCGCGACCGACGCCGCGATCGCCGCCGTCGAGGGCGAGCTGAGCACCCTCTTCAACCGGGTGCGCGACGCGATGCGCTCCGCCGCCGAGCGCCTGCATCCGGAGCTGAGCACCGCCGGGTACCGGACGCTCGCCACCCTGGAGCGGCGCGGCCCGATGCACTCGGGCGCCCTGGCCGAGCTGCTCGAGACGGACAAGTCCTCGATCAGCCGGCAGATCTCCGCGCTCGACCGCCTCGGTCTGCTGCAGCGCTCCCCCGATCCGGGCGACGGTCGCGCGACGATCCTCTCGGTGCCGCCGGAGACCGCCGAGCGGATGCGGGCGATCCGCAGCTCCCGCCAGGCGCTGATGCACGAGGAGCTGCGCCGCTGGGACGCGGGCGACGTCGAGCTCTTCGCCGTCCTCCTGCGCCGCATCACCGCCCTGGACATGCGCGGCGCTACCACCGAGCCCGCCGACGGACAATCGGGCGCGGGCCCCGCGCCGACCGCGTAGCGTCCAGGGGGATGGAATCGCTCGCTCCTGCCTCCCTTCCCGGCGACGTCGACGGCGCTCTGGCCCTCGCCCGCACCCTCTCCGCCGACCCGCCGCGGCCCGGCACCGGCCGCACCGCCGAGCTGCACGGCCTGCTCGAGCGCCTGGCCCGGCACGACCTCGGCGTCGCCCGCGCGATCGAGCCGCACCTCGACGCGCTCGCGATCCTCGGCGAGGCGGGCCTGTCCGCCGCGGACGTCGGCGTCCAGGACGACGCGGTCTGGGGCGTCTTCGCGGCGGAGGGCGGCGACGAGCCGCTCGTCGCGACTCCGGAGGGCGACGCCTGGCGACTGGACGGCGTGAAGCCCTGGTGCTCGCTGGCCGGCCGCCTGGACGCGGCGCTGATCACGTCGCACGTCGGCGAGGGCTCCGGCGAGCGCCGGCTCTTCGCCGTGCGCCTCGGCGACGGCACCGCGACCCCGGAGGAGAACGCCTGGCACCCCCGCGGGCTGACCGAGATCCCGAGCGGACCGGTGCGCTTCGCCGGTGCGCGCGCTCACGAGGTCGGCGCTCCCGGCTGGTACCTCTCGCGACCGGGCTTCGGCTGGGGCGGGATCGGCGTGGCCGCCTGCTGGCTCGGCGGGGCCCGGGGCGTCGCCGCGACGCTGGCACGTGCGGCCGCCCGCCGCGAGGACCCGCACCTGCTCGCGCACCTCGGCGCGGTGGACACCGCCCTGTCCGCCGGGCGCCGCGCGCTCGACGAGGCCTCGGTGCTGATCGACGGGGGCGAGGCCGAGGGCGCCCGCGGCGCACTGCTGGCCAAGCGGGTCCGCGGCACGGTCGCGAGTGCCGTGGAGGAGATCCTGCTGCGCGCGGGTCGCGCCCTCGGGCCGGCTCCACTGGCCCTCGACGCGGAGCACGCGAAGCGGGTCGCCGACCTCGCCCTCTACGTCCGCCAGCACCACGCCGAGCGCGACGACGCTGCCCTCGGCCGCGCGGTCCTCGCCAGCGGCGAGACGGAGGAGTGGTGAGCCGCGTCATCGAGTTCGACGGTCACCTCGAGGGCACCCCGGTCGAGCGCTGGTGCGAGGACGGGCGGCTCGACCGGCTGCCGGTCCTGCCGGAGGACGCACTCCTCGCCGTCGACCGCGTGCTCGTCGTGGTCGCGCACGCCGACGACGAGACGCTCGGCTGCGGCGGCACGATCGCCCTGGCCCGCCGCCTCGACGTCCCCGTGGACGTCGTGATCGTGACGGACGGCGGCGCGGCGCACGGCGCCTCCTCCCCCGGGGCCGCAGCCGCCCTCGTCGCCGAGCGGCGCGCCGAGGCCCGGGCCGCGCTCGACGAGCTCGGCGCCGGAATCGGCCTCGCCTTCCTCGACGTCCCCGACTCCGGCACTCCCGAGCACCGCGACCGGATCCTCGCCGAGGTGCTCGCCCGCGCCGCCGCCGAGCCCGGCCGGGTCCTCCTGCTCTCCACCTGGACCGGCGACGGCCACCGCGACCACCGCGTCGTCGGCGAGGTCTGCGCCGAGGCGGCCGAGACCCTCGGCCACCCGCTGCTCGCGGCGCCGATCTGGCTCTGGCACTGGGCCGCGCCCGACGACGCCGAGGTGCCGTGGCCGGCGCTCGTCCGGGTCGAGGCGGACGAGGACCTGCGGGAGCGGAAGGCCCGCGCCCGCGAGCGCTATCCGAGCCAGACCGCGCCGGGACCCGGCGGGATCGCCCCGGTCCTCCACCCGCTCTTCGTCCGGGCCTTCGCCGGCGACGACCGCCTGATCCGGGTCCGCTGATGGCCCGGCCGGAGCTAGCGCACGGCGATCCGACCGACAAGTGGCGGAGAGAAGCCCCGATCCTGCCTAGGCTCGGGGGGACGGACGGGCGCGGCCCCGGCGACGAGGACACGGGGATGAGCTACTTCGACGAGCTGTACGAGCGGCACGAGGACCCCTGGGGGTACACGAGCCGCTGGTACGAGGAGCGCAAGCGCGCCCTCACCCTCGCGAGCCTGCCCGAGCGCCGCTACGACTCCGTCCTCGAGATCGGCTCCTCGATCGGCGTGCTGGCCGAGGCCCTCGCCGCGCGGGCCGAGCGCCTGCTGGCGATCGACGTCTCCGCGGCCGCCGTGGAGCGCGCCGCCCGCCGGCTCGCGCCGCTCGCGCACGTGCGGGTCGAGCACCACGACATCACCCGCGGGGTGCCGGAGGGTCCGTTCGACCTGATCGTGCTCTCCGAGGTCGGCTACTACCTGGGGCGCGAGACGCTCGAGCGCACGCTGCGCGGAGTGCGCGACCGGCTCTCCGCCTCCGGCGAGCTCGTCACCGTGCACTGGCGGCACCCGATCGACGGCCTCGAGCTCGACGGCGACGCCGTCCAGAGCGCCGTCGCCGGCCTCGGCCTGCACCGCATCGCCCGGCACGAGGAGGAGGACCTCCTGCTCGAGGTGCACTCGCGCGACGGCCGCTCGGTGGCCCGGCGGACGGGCCTGCTGTGACCCGGATCGAGGAGCTGCTGGTGGTCGTGCCGGCCCACGACGAGGAGGAGCGGATCGGCGCCACCGTCGCGTCGGTCCTCCGGAGCGCCGCGCACCTCGCCACGACCGCCCCTGACGTCGCGGTCCGGCTGATCGTCGTGGCGGACGGCTGCACGGACGCGACGGTGGAGCGTGCGCGGGCCGCGGGCGCCGAGGTCCTCGAGCTCGAGCGCTGCGGAGTCGGCGCGGCGCGGGCGGCCGGGATCGCGCACGCCCTCGGCTCCGTCTCCGGCTCCGTCCCGGACGACCGGGTCTGGCTCGCGAACACCGACGCCGACACGGTCGTTCCGGAGGAGTGGCTGCTCGAGCACGTCGAGCACGCCCGCCATCACGACGCGCTGGTGGGCACGGTCCGGCCCGACCCGTCCGACCTCTCGCCGGAGATGTACGGCCGCTGGCAGCGCACCCGCGAGCGGGAGGAGTCGATCGGCAGCATCCACGGCGCGAACCTCGGCGTGCGCGCGAGCGCCTACCTGGCGGCGGGCGGGTTCGGCGGCGAGCCGCTGCACGAGGACGTCCTGCTGGTCGAGCGCCTGCACGCCGCCGGCGCCCGGGTGGGAGCGACCGACCGCGGCGAGGTGACCACCTCCGGACGCCGCCGCAACCGCGTGGACGGCGGCTACGGCCCCTACCTGCACGACCGGTTCGCGGACGCTCCGGTCTGCTGACCGCTTCGGTCGGGGACGACCTCTGCTACAACGCGCGGGCGCAAGCAGATCCGCGAGGCCGTTGTCAACGGTCCGGGCCTGAATTGTCACGGCATCCGCAGGAGAGTGGAATGGGGGCCGAGCACGACCCTGTGCTCTCTCCGATGGAAGGGTCACCGCATGAATCCCCGCCTCGTCCTGCTGGCGCTCGTCGCCCTCGCCGCGTACGTCTTCGGCGCCCGCGCCGGTCGCGGACGCTACGAAGAGCTCCGCCATCTCGCACTCGGTGTGTGGAACGACCCGGCCACGAAGAAGACGCGCAAGAAGCTCAAGAAGACCTCGAAGCGCGAGGCGAAGCACTTCACCGCGGTCGCCGACAAGGCACGCGCAAAGGTGCAGCGCTCACTCCGCTGATCGACATCATCTGCAAGGACGCCTTCACGACAGGCGTTGACGCTCGCACCGGAACGGCCGGTCGAGCACACTACGAAGGAGACACATCATGGGCATCATCGGTTGGATCGTCCTCGGCCTCATCGCCGGCGCACTCGCAAAGCTCATCCTGCCCGGCAAGCAGGGCGGCGGATGGATCATCACCATCATCCTCGGCATCGTCGGCGCCCTCCTCGGAGGATTCATCGGCGGCGCGCTCTTCGGGCGCGACGACCCGATGGGCTTCAACCTCGTCAGCATCATCCTCGCTGTCGTCGGCGCCATCATCGTGCTGCTGATCTACGGCGCGATCACCGGCCGCAAGTCCCGCGCGTAGTCACGCGACCCCCGAAGGCCCCCGGCATCCGTGCCGGGGGCCTTCGTCGTTCCCCGAGCGTCCGACGGCGCCGGACGACCGCCGATGTTCGCGGAACGCGCAAGGCCTTGCACCTGGGAGGCCCCGGGGCGTGGACTGTACTCCGGCCGCAAGCTCTCCGATGCGGCCGATCCCCGGACGAAAGGACGCTCGAGTATGAGCACGGACGCGAACACTGTCCCCACGATCACCCTCAACAACGGAGTCGAGATCCCGCAGCTGGGCTTCGGTGTCTTCCAGATCGACCCCGCCGAGACCAAGGACGCGACGCTCGCCGCCCTCGAGGTCGGCTACCGCCACATCGACACCGCCGAGATGTACGGCAACGAGGCCGGCGTCGGCGAGGCCGTGCGCGCCTCCGGCCTCGACCGCTCCGACGTCTTCGTCACCTCGAAGCTCAACAACGGCTTCCACGCCCGCGAGGACGCCCTGCAGGCGATCGACGACACCCTCGCCGAGCTGAAGTTCGACTACGTCGACCTCTTCCTCATCCACTGGCCGCTGCCGAAGGTCGGCGACTACCTGGAGACCTGGAAGGCGATGGAGGAGATCTACCGCAGCGGCAAGGCGAAGGCGATCGGCGTCTCCAACTTCCAGACCAACCACCTCAACCGGCTCCGCGCCGAGGCGACGATCGTCCCGGCCGTGAACCAGATCGAGGTGCACCCCTTCCTCACGCAGGAGGAGCTCCGCGCCTACGGCGTCGAGCACGGCATCGCGACCGAGGCCTGGTCGCCGATCGCGCAGGGCAAGGTCCTGGACGACGAGGCGATCGTGCGCATCGCGCACAGCGTCGACCGCTCCCCCGCGCAGGTCGTCCTGCGCTGGCACATCCAGCGCGGCGACATCGTCTTCCCGAAGTCGGTCACCCGCAAGCGCGTGGAGGAGAACTTCGCCCTGTTCGACTTCGAGCTGGACGACGAGTCGATGACCGCGATCTCCGCGCTCAACCGCGACGAGCGCACCGGCCCGAACCCGGACGAGTTCAACTACATCCCCAGCTGACCCTCGGCTGCTGAGCCGGTGCCTCCGGCTCGCACGAACGCCTCCGGCTCGCGGGATCCTCGGATCCCCGCGAGCCGGAGGCGTTTCCGCGTGCCGAACCTCCCGTGGGAGACCTCCGGCACGCGGAAGCACCCCCGGCACGCAGAAACCGCGGACTCCAGCGAGCCGGACACCGTTCCACGAGCCGAAGCTCCCCAGACTGCACCTCCGGCACGCGGACTCACTCTCGGCACGTAGAAACCCCGGACTACAGCGAGCCGAACACCGTTCCACGAGCCGAAGCTCCGCAGACTGCACCTCCGGCACGCGGACTCACTCTCGGCACGCGGAAACCGCGGATTCCAGCGAGCCGGACACCGTTCCGCGAGCCGAAGCTCCCCAGGCAGCACATCCGGCACGCGGAATCACTCTCGGCACGTAGAAACCGCGGACTCCAGCAAGCCGAACACCATTCCGCGAGCCGAAGTTCCCCAGGCAGCACCTCCGGCACGCGGAATCACCCCCGGCGCGCGGAAACGGCGGACACCAGCGAGCCGAACACCGATCCACGAGCCGAAGCTCCCCGCACCGCACCTCCGGCACGCGGAATCACTCTCGGCACGTAGAAACCGCGGACTCCAGCGAGCCGAACACCGTTCCACGAGCCGAAGCTCCCCGCACCGCACCTCCGGCACGCGGAAGCACCCCCGGCACGCAGAAACGGCGGACACCAGCGAGCCGGACACCGATCCACGAGCCGAAGCTCCCCGCACCGCACCTCCGGCACGAAGGATCACCGTCGGCACGCGGAAACCGCGGACTCCAGCGAGCCGGACGTCGTTCCACAAGCCCGAGATCGGTCCGGCGCGGCTCCGGCTCGCAGAAACGGCTCCGGCTCGCGGAAACGGCTCCGGCTCGCGGAAACGGCTCCGGCTCGCGGGATCCGTGGATTCCTGCGAGCCGGAGGGCGTTCCGCGAGCCGGGGCGGCGCGGAGGCGGTGGTGGCTACTGCGAGTCGCGCCAGGAGTGCTCGGGGGCGTAGCCGAGCACCTCGCGGGCGTGGTCGATCGAGAGCAGGGTGTCGTTGACGCCGAGCTCGCCGCGCAGCTCGACGCCGGGGAAGACCTCGGCGACCAGCTCGTCGTTCGGACGGGTCATCACGGTGTCGGCCGCCGCGATGATGAAGCGGTCGAAGCCGGGCTCGCGATACGCGAGGGCCTTCTCGACCGCCTGGGCGCCGTCGCGGCCGTCGATGTAGCCCCAGAGGTTCCACTTGCGCAGTGTCGCGTCGGCGTCGAAGGACGGGAACTCGGCATAGTCCTCCTCGTTCATCACGTTGGAGAAGCGCAGGCCGATGATCGTGAGGTCCTCGTGCCAGCGGCAGAGCTCGATCGCCAGCTGCTCCTCGAGGTGCTTGGTCAGCGAGTAGACCGATTCCGGGCGGGCCGGGTACTTCTCGTCGACGGGGATGTAGGGCGGCGGCACGTCGAACGGCAGGCCGAGCACGGTCTCGCTGGACGCGTAGACGATGCTGCGGATGCCCGCGCGGATCGCCGCGTGGAAGACGTTGAAGGTCGACGACATGTTGTTCTGGAAGGTCGCGATGTCCGGGACGATGCCCGGCGCCGGGACGGCCGCGAGGTGCACGACCGCGTCGATCCCCTCGTAGCGGTCGCCCACGGCCTGCAGGGCGTCGACGACCTGCCCGTAGTCGGTGATGTCGATGCTGATGACGCCCTCGCCGCGGGTTCCCGCGCGGTCGAGGACGAAGACGTCGTGGCCGGACTCGCGGAGACGGGTGACGACGCTGCGGCCGAGTTTCCCGGATCCACCGGTGACTGCGATTCTCATGCCTCGAACGCTAACGGGCCGCGGGCCTGCGGACGAGGGGCTGGCGGATCAGCCCGCGACGTGGAGGGAGATGCCGTCGCCGACCTCGGGCGTCGTCTCGTCGGCGACGAGCTCGGTCCAGCGGCGCAGCACGGCGGCGCCGGCCTCGTCGTTGATCGCGCCGTCGACCACGAGGATCGGGTACGGCTTGTCCGGGACGCCCTCCGCGGGACGGACGTCCACGTGGGCGACGTCGTAGGCGTGCTCGGAGAGCCAGTCGGCCATGGCGTAGTCGCTGCGGGAATCGCCGACCGTGCGCCAGCGCTGCGGGATCGGGCCGGTGGCGCCGAGCAGCTCGACGGCGCGCTGGGCGCCGAGGTCCTTGCCGAGGCGGTTGGACTCGATGTCGGTGGAGATCACGGTCGGGTCGATGCGGTACTCGACGGCGCCGGTGTCGTTCGGGTAGCGGATGCCGCGGCGCTCGACGCCGAGGCCGGCCGCGGTCATGATCTGCAGGGCGTCGGCGTCGAAGACGAGCTGGCGCTCGAGGTAGTCCTCGCTGGAGAGGTCGACGAGCTGCTCGGCCGAGACCATCGCGCGCTTGGTCTCGTCGAAGAAGACCAGGTCGTCGTAGTCCTCGCGGATCATCCGCTCGAGGTCGCGGGCGACCGCCTCCGGGATCGCGAGCGACTCGTCGACGATCGGCTCGGAGGTGCCGCGGTAGTCGACGGTGAACCAGACGGCGCCCTTCTCGCAGACGCAGACGATCCGCGCGTCGGCCGAGACGCCGCGCTCGAGGAGCGGCGGCAGCACGCGCTCGCGCAGGAACGCGTCGGAGCGGCCGGTGTTGAAGACGAGCGGGATGCCGGCGTTCGCGAGCGCGACGAGGTCGTCGGCGATCGAGTCGATGGCGATCGTGCGGCTGATCGGGCTGGCGATCGGGCCGTCGACGTCGAGGAGCAGGCCGAGCGGAGGCGGGGTGGAGGTCATCGTCTCCATTCTGCCGTGCGGGCGCGTCCGGCCGTCCCCGCGAGATGCCACTTGTGCACGCTTTCCTCGGCGTGTCGCGTGCACAAGTGGCATCTCGCGGAGTGCGCAGCTACTCGGACGTGGGGAGGACGAGGGTGCACTGCGTGAGGGTGCCGTCGGGGGACTCGACGGCAAGGGTGATCAGGGTCTCGGCGTCGCGGCAGGGGACGGAGAGGGCGGAGTAGCCGGTCGCGGAGAGGTCGACGGGGTCGCCGGCCCGGGCGTCGGTGGTGCCGACGGCGAGGCGGGCGGCGACACCGCCTTCGGTCTGCCAGGAGAGCGCGACGGGGACGGAGGCGGTGCGGTCGCCGGCGCAGTCGATCGTCGCGGGCGAAGCGGTGAAGGAGAGGACGGCGGCCGCAGTGGCGGCGGCGCCGGGGGCGGCCGAGGCGACGACGCCCTCGGTCGGGGAGGTCTCCGTCGGGGAGGTCTCCGTCGGGGCATCGGTGGCCGTCGGTCCCGTCGCGGTCTCCGTCGACTCGGCCTCGGTGGGCGCGGTCGACGGGGCGGCGGCGGCCGAGGCGGAGGGGGCGACCGGGGTGGAGGTCGGGGCTCCGGCGCCGTCGGCGGGGCGGACGAGGAGGACGATCGCGACGATCACGGCGACGAGACCGAGGACGGCCAGGACGATCCCGAGGGTGCGGGCGGTACGGGGCGGCATCGGGACTCCTCGGTGGTGCGGGTGCGGCGGTGCGGGTGTGCAGTGGTGGGGTTGTGCGGAGAGAGCAGTGCGGGAGGGCCGGCGGATCGTGCTCGCCGGCCCTCCCGCGGCGGAGGCTACGCCTCCTCGACCTCGCGGCGGCTGCGGGCGATCAGCAGGGCGCCGAGACCGAGCACGAGCGCACCTCCCGAGAGCAGCAGCCAGGGGCCGGTCTCGACGCCGGTCGAGGCGAGACCGCCGGTGCCCGGCTTCGCGACGGGAGCCGCGGTCGCCGTGGCGGTCGGCTCCGGAGCCGCGGTGGGCGCGGCCGTCGGCGTGGCGGTCGCGGTCGGCTCCGGAGTCGCGGAGGGCTCCGGGGTCACCGTCGGCTCGGGAGTCGCGGTCGGCTCCGGGGTGGCTGTCGGCTCAGGAGTCGCCGTCGGCTCGGGAGTCGCGGTCGGCTCCGGGGTGGCCGTCGGCTCCGGAGTCGCCGTCGGCTCAGGCGTGGCCGTGGGCTCCGGAGTCGCGGTCGGCGTCGCCGTCGGCTCCGGCGCCCCCGGCAGCTCGACGGCCGCGCCCTCGGGCGCCACGGCGAGCAGCGCCCGGGCGACGTCGCTGAACGCGCCGACCGGGTGGTTGCGGAAGACCGGGGAGGTGCCGAAGAGGAAGCCCTCGGTGCCCGACTCCGTCGCGAACGAGACGGCCGAGGCCTGCCCGGCCGCGTCGCTCCGGGACTGCCCCTCGGAGGCGACCCAGTGCCCGGCGACGAAGGTGTCCTCGGCGGCGTAGCTCTGCTCCACCGTCACGGACGCGTCGAAGCCCTCGAACCAGAGCGCCGGCGAGACGAAGGCGGTGTCCTGCGGGTGGTCGCCGAGGATCCCGTCGGCCGGGGTCTCGACCGAGACGATGCCGTTGGACCCGCTGGTGCCGGTCTGCGCGGTCAGCGTCGCGAGGCCGAAGTCGGTCGCGAACGCCGCTCCCGCTCCGCCGCGGCCGACCACGTCGCCGCCCGCCGCGAGGAACTCCTCGACGGCGGTGCGGCCCGCGGCCTGCTCCGGGGTGAAGGACAGCGCGCGGCCGAGGAGCAGCACGTCGGCGTCGGTGAGGACGGTCTCGCCCGAGGCGAGCGTGTCCGCCGTGACGGCGACCGCGTCGGCGAAGCCGAGCTTGGCCAGCGCGTCGCGGTCCTCGTGGGAGCCGGAGTAGGCGACGCGGACGGCGGAGAGCGCGGTGCCGTCCTCGTCCTCGATACGCTCCGCCGTGGTCGCCGTGAAGTCGACGCCGAACTCGGCGGCGGCGGCCTTCGCGGCGGCGAGACCGTCGGCGTCGGCGCGGAGGGCGATCGTGCCGTCGGCGAACTGCTCGAGCGCGACTCCGGCGCCCAGGAGCGCGTTCACCGCCTGGTACTCGAGCACGCCGCGCGGCTCGAAGGCGAGGTAGCCGGCGTCGGCGGGGACGCTGCCGCTCGGGGCGACGGCGGTGACCGGCTCGAGCTCGACGGCGGGCATCGGGTCGAGCGTGGAGCCGACCGGGATCACGTCGGCGCCCCAGAGCAGCGAGAGACTCCAGGCCGAGACGTCGTACATCTCGGGCACGCGGTCGGAGATGTCGGTGCCGTCGGCGAGCAGCACGTTCGCGAGGCCGCGGACGGGCTGGTGCATGTCGACGACGTAGGAGCCGGCGGCGTAGGTCGTGCCGCCCGCGGTCATCGCCGTGGTCGTGCGATCGACCTCGACGCCGTGCGCGAGCAGCTGCGCGACGAGGGTCTCGGCGTCGGACGAGGAGCGCTGCGCGTCGCCCGCAGGGATGACGTAGGCGCGGGGGTACTCGGTCGTGTAGACGTCGGTCTCGTCCCAGATCTCGGTCCACTCGGTCGGCGTGCCGGCCGGCAGGTCGGACGCGGCGACGTCGGCGGGGATCTCGACGGCCGGGGCGCCGGTGACGCCGCGCTCGAAGATCTGCACCTGGTTGCTCAGCAGGGCGTCGCGGTTGGCCTCGATGTAGTCGACCGAGGCGTCCATGACGATCCCGGCGACCTCGATGTCGATGTCGGCGTTCGCCTGGCCCTCGGCGATCTCCTCGGGCGTCTCGTTCGCCGTGCGACCCAGCGGCAGCTCCACCGTGTTGGTGATCGCGCCCTGGAAGGCGACGTACTGCGGCGCGAAGATCGGAGGCCAGTCGTCCCAGCCCGCGCGGATGTCGCGGTAGGGGATCAGGATCTGGCCGGTGTTCTCGGTGGTGACGCTGCCGTCGGCGGCCTTGTAGGTGTTGCCGGGCACGTCCGCCTCGACGACGCGGCGCTCGATCTCGAGCGCGGTCGCGTAGGCGTGCGGCAGGAACAGGTCGTACTCGTAGTTCTCGCCGTGCGGCGGACCGCAGGGCTCGACCTGCAGGATGCCGGTGTAGCCGTGGATGTCGATGAAGTAGGTCGGCTGCAGGACGCTGGAGAGGTCGCGGATGACCGCCGCCTCGTTGGTCGCGCCGGTGATCATGTCGCGGTTGGGGTCGTAGCCGGCCGCGACGGCGCGCTGGCCGAGGGCCCGGCCGTCGGGGTTGTTGGTGACGGTGAAGTAGAGGCGGTTGCCCTCGAGGAGCGCCTGGGTCTCGGCGTCCTCGGCGGTGGCGACCTTCTCGATGTAGTTCAGGATCGCGTCGGATCCCTCCCACTCATTGCCGTGGATGTTGCCGTTGAACCAGGTCGGCACCTTGTACTCGGCCATCAGCTCGGCGTCGGCGGCGGCCGCCTCCGGCTCGTTCTTCAGGCGGTCGCGCCACTCGGCCTGCTGCGCCGTCTCGGCGGCGGTCTCGGGAGCGGTGACGGTGACCAGGTAGATGTCGCGGCCGAGGCCCGACTTCCCGACCACCTGGGTCGAGACGCGGTCGGAGCGCGCGGCGAGGTCGTTCAGGGCTGGGGCGATCCGGTCGTACGGCGTGACGCCGCGGGTCAGCGAGGCGTCGGTCGGGTCGACCGCGACCTCGGTGAGGGCTTCCCGGTAGGGGTAGCTCGCGGGCTCGGTGATCGGCGCCGAGGCGGGGCGGACGAGGTCCACCCGCTCGAAGGCGGAGGTCGCGGTCGGTGTCGCGGTGGTCGGTGTCGCGGTGGTCGCTGTCGCGGCGGGCGCGATCAGCAGACCGCCGGCGGCGAGCGCGAGGGCCGCGCAACCGGAGGTCAGGGCGGTGCGTGTTCTCAAGCGGAGATCTTTCGTGTCGGAGGTCGGCGCGGACGAGGCTCCGCGCTCGCTCCTGCGTCATCGACCTCGGAGCAACGTGTGAACCCTCTCAGGAACCTAGGCCACCCGTGTTTCCGGCACGTGTCACGCCGGTCCCCCTCCGCGAGATGCCGCTTGTGCACGCGACACGCCGTGAAAGGCGTGCACAAGTGGCATCTCGCGGCGGGGATCGGTGGGGGTCAGCCCAGGAAGAGGGAGAGGAGGAGGACCATGCCGAGGGCCAGGACCGAGGCGAGGGAGACGCCGACCGTCACCGACTTGAGGGCGCCGCGGACGGACTGGCCGAGGAAGCTCTGCAGCAGCCAGAAGGTGTTCGAGGTGACGTGGATGCAGAACAGCGCGCCGGAGCCGGCGGCGAGCGCGATCAGCAGCGGGTCGAGTCCGAGGGTCGCGGCGACCGGGGCCACGACACCCGCGGCGGTGATCGCCGAGAGGGTGACCGAGCCGACGGCGATGTGCAGCACGGCTGCCATCAGCCAGACCAGCAGCAGCGGTGCGGCGGCGTTCGCCGAGAAGTAGCCCTTGAGCAGCTCTCCGAGGTCGCCCTCCGCGATCACCGCCGCGAGCGCGCCGCCGACGCCGGTGAGCAGGAAGATCTGCCCGCCGTCCTGGAAGCCCTTGGCGACCGCCTTCTCCATCCGCGGAGTCCCGACGACGGAGCGGCCGACGAGGCCGGTCGCGATCACGGCGAGCAGCAGCGCGATCACCGGGTTGCCGAGGAACTGCAGCACCGGCACCTCCGCGCCCGCGACCGAGAGCACGGCCTGCGCGGCGATGAGCAGCAGCGCGAGCAGCATCGGGGCGAACAGCAGGAGCAGCGGACGCTCGCGCGGGGCGTCGGCGTCGCGTGCGTCGGCGTCGCCGTCACCGCCGGAGCGACCGCCCTCGGAGGCGCCGCCGGACGACCGCCCGGACCCCTCCGACCCGGATCCGCCGACCGCCTCGCTCCCGGCCCGCTCCCCCGCGGGCACCGTCGCGAGCCCGGCGGTCTCGTCGCGCACGACGAGCTGCTCGTCGCGCGCCGGATCCCAGAAGCCCAGGCGGAAGGCGAGCGACATCAGCAGGATCGTGACCACGACGGTCGGCGCGACCACCACGAAGCCGCCCAGCAGCATCACGCCGAGCGGAACGCCGAGCAGCCCGGCGAGCGCCACGGCCGCGAAGCCGGGCACCATCATCACGATGCCCATCTCGAGACCGACGGCGAAGGTGACGGCGACGATCCCCGTGCCGGCGGGGCCGAGCCGCGGCGCGATCCTCCGGGCGAGCGGCGCCGCGATGACGATCAGGGCGTCGACGAAGATCGTCTGCAGATAGGTGGCGAAGGACAGCCCGAGCGCGTACGGGATGCCGCGCTTGCCGAAGACCCGCAGCAGCCCCTCGACGAGGCGGACGACCGCGCCCATCTCGTTGAGCATCGCGCCGATCAGCACCCCCCAGCCGATCAGGAGCCCCGCCTCCATCATCACCTCGCCGAAGCCGCGGGTCATCGTCGAGACGGTGTCGACGGGGCCGAGCCCGGTGAGCAGCCCGATGGCCGCCGCGCCCACGGCGAGCGCGAGCACCGGGTTGAAGCGGAAGCGGACGATCGCGACGACGACCACGACGATGACCAGGGCGACGACGCCGAGGGTGTACCACTCCGGCATGACGCCTCCTCCGCCCGCGGCAATGCGGGCTCTCACACCCTAGGGGTGCGGAGGATCCGGCGCAGAGCACCCGCGCCGCCACGCGGGTCTGCCGCGTGACGGGTCCGCCCCATGGACTCCTGGCCACCGCGGTCCTACGGTGTGCGCATCGGCGATTCCCGTCGCCGCGGTCGGAGCCGCGGATCGTTCGACCCGCAGCACTGCTCTGCCCGCACCCCGAGTGCAAAGGAGCACCTCGTGAACAAACGCCTCCTCCTCACCGCGGCCGCCGCCGTCGCGGTCACGACTCTCGTCTCGGCCCCCGTCGCCCAGGCCTCCCCCTCCCCGCTGTCCTTCGTCTCCGTCACCGATCGAGCGACCGGACTCGTCTCGCCGCTCAGCTTCGCCGTCGACGCGGGCGGCACCGCCTACGTCGCGCAGAACTTCGCCGGGATGCTGACGAAGGTCGCTCCCTCCGGCGCGACCTCGACCCTGGTCGGCGCGCCCGGAACCGAGATCGGAGCCGTCTCGGTCCACGGCTCCACCGTCTACTACAGCGAGGGCGTCCAGGAGGAGGGCGAGGCGCTGCTGCGATCGGTGCCGAGCGGCGGCGGCGCGCCGACGACCCTCGCCGACCTCGGCGCGTACGAGGCGAGCGCGAACCCGGATGCGGGCAACAGCTACGGCTTCCTCGGCCTGCCCGCCGAGTGCGCCGCCCAGGTGGACCCGGCGGTCGCCGGTCCCGCCTCCTACACCGGCCGGATCGACGTGCACCCCTACGCGTCGGCCGCGACCAGCGCCGGCGTCTACGTCGCCGACGCGGCCGGCAACGCGATCCTGAAGGTCACGCCGAACGGCGTCGTCTCGACCGTGGCGGTGCTGCCGCCCACGGCCCCGATCACGATCACGGCGGAGCAGGCGGCGGCCTTCGGCTTCCCGGCCTGCACAGCCGGCTACCGCTACTCGTTCGAGCCCGTCCCGACCGACGTCGAGGTCGGCCCCGGCGGCTGGCTCTACGTGTCGACGCTGCCCGGCGGACCGGAGGACGCCAGCCTCGGCGCTCGCGGCTCCGTGGTGCGGGTGAACCCGGCGACCGGCGAGATCCGCACGGTGGCCACCGGCCTGCTGAGCGCGACCGGCCTCGCGGTCGACCGCGTCACCGGCACGGTCGTGGTGACCGAGCTGTTCGGCGGCCCGGACGGCACGGGACGCGTGGCGCTGATCCTGCCGCGCACCTCGACGCCGATCACCGGACTCGCGGTCGTCTCGCCCGCGGCGATCGAGCTGCGGGACGGCGCTCTCTACGTCGCCCGCAACGCGTTCGTCCTCTCGCCGGAGGGCGCCCCGCAGCCGATCGGCACCCTGACGGTCGCCCGGCTGCGCGGCTTCGGAGCGGCGATGACCGCGGTCGGCTGAGGTCCGCTGCACTCCGCTGAAGTCCGCTGAGTCGCCCGGGAAGGCTCGTTCTCCAGCCCGAGAGCGAACCTTCTCGGGCGACTCAGGAGCTCCGGGCCCGCGCGGCGGGGGCTCGGCGTCGTCCAGGAGGAGGGAATAGCGTGGCGGGATGGCACTGACGCTTCCCGAGCCCCGGCTCCCCTCGCTCCTCGACTCCCCGGTGCTGCGCTGGGGAGTCCTCGCCCCCGGCTCGATCGCCGGCACCTTCGTCGCCGCGCTGCAGAAGCACACCCGGCAGCGCGTGGTCGCGGTCGGCTCGCGCTCGCAGGAGCGCGCCGATCAGTTCGCGCGGCGCTTCGGCGTCGAGCGGGCCTCGGTCGGCTCCGACGCGGTCGTGAACGACCCCGAGGTCGACGTCGTCTACATCGCCTCGCCGAACTCGGAGCACGCGCGCCAGGCCCTGCGCGCGATCGCGGCGGGCAAGCACGTCCTCATCGAGAAGCCGTTCGCCACCACGGCGGGTGAGGCCGAGATGATCGTCCATGCGGCGCGCGACGCCGGCGTCTTCGCGATGGAGGCGATGTGGATGCGCTACCTGCCGCAGATGGACGTGGTGCGGCAGCTCCTCGCGGACGGCGCGGTCGGCGCTCCCGCGCTGGTCTCCGCCGACTTCGGCGCGGCGTTCGCGTTCGACCCGGCCAGCCGCATCTTCGATCCGGCGCTCGCGGGCGGCGGCCTGCTCGACGTGGGCGTCTACGCCTCGTCCTTCGTCTCGATGGTGGCCGGGGCGCCGCAGAGCACCGTCGTCGCCGGCGCGCTGACCTCGACCGGGGTGGACGCGATGGCGACGATCGTCGGGCGGCACGCGCACGGGGTCCAGTCGGTCGCGACGTCGACCGTGCTGGCCGACACCCTGCACGCGGCGAGCGTCGCGGGCAGCGAGGGGCGGATCGACGTGCACCCCTCGTTCTGGACGCCGAGCGGCGTCACCCTGACCCGCGGCTCCGAGAGCGCCTCATGGCGGGATGAGACGGGGCTGCAGGGCGGCGAGGGGCTGGCCTGGGAGGCGGTGCACCTCGCGCAGTACGTGGCGGAGGGGCGCACCGAGTCGCCGGTGCACCCGCTGGACGAGACGGTGCAGGTGGTGCGCACGCTGGACGAGGCGCGCCGCCGCCTGGGCGTCGAGGTCTGACGACAGCGGTTCGATCTGCAGGCGATCCGGCCACCGCGCGGCACTCCCCCGCGGAGGAGAGCGCGTTCCGGACGGCATCGCCTGCAGATCGCACGTCAGCCCGCGGGCAGCTCCACCCGGAAGCTGGTGCGCCCCGGCTCCGACTCGACCAGCACCCGTCCGCCGTGCGCCTCGACCACGGCCGCCACGATCGCCAGGCCCAGCCCGGTCGAGCCGGTGGTCCGCGCCCGCGAGGAGTCGCCGCGGGCGAAGCGCTCGAACAGCACCGGCACCAGCGCCTCGTCGATCCCCGGACCGGAGTCGGTGACCGTCACGACCGCGATCGGCCGGCCGCGCTCGTCGCGGTCCTCGGCGAGCGCCGCGACGACGCGCGTGCCCGGCGGCGTGTGCACCGTGGCGTTCCGCAGCAGGTTCGCGACCACCTGGTGCAGCCGGAAGCCGTCGCCGCGGATCTCGATCGGCTCCTCGGGCAGGTCAAGGTCCCACTCGTGGTCGGGGCCGGCGACGTGGGCGTCGGACACGGCCTCGATCAGGACCATCGTCAGGTCGACCGGCTCCTTCTCCAGATCGCGGCCCTCGTCGAGGCGCGCGAGCAGGAGGAGGTCCTCGACCAGTGAGGTCATCCTGGTCGCCGCCGACTCGATCCGGTCGAGCGAGTAGCTCGCCGACTCCGACAGCTCGACGTCGCCGCGGCGGGGCAGCTCGGCGTAGCCGCGGATCGCCGCGAGCGGCGTCCGCAGCTCGTGCGAGGCGTCGGCCACGAACTGGCGGACCTTGTTCTCGCTGGCCTGGCGCGACTCCAGCGCACCGCCGACGTGGTCGAGCATGCGGTTGAAGGCGGCACCCACCCGGCCGACCTCAGTGCGGACGTCGGCGTCCTCCTCCGGCACCCGCTCGATCAGCTCGACCTCGCCGCGCTCGAGCGGCAGCTCGGCGACGCGGGTCGCGGTCGCCTCCACCCGCTCGAGCGGCCGCAGCGCCACCCGGATGATCGCGGTCGCGATCAGGGCGACCAGCAGCATCGCGAGCAGGACGACGACGACCACCACGGTGGTCAGGGTCCGGAGCGTGTCCTCGGCCTCGCCGAGGGGCACTCCGACGATCACGACCGAGCCGTCGATCACGCGCGCCTCGGCGCGGTACTGGCCGAGGGCGTCGCCGAGATCGAGGGTGGTCGCGTCACCGGCGTCGGCGACCGCGGCGGCCAGCACGGAGTCGGCCGGGTCGGCGAACTCCTGGCAGGCCCCGGAGCTGTCGATGTAGGCGCCGGTGTAGGCACCGGTCGCCCCGAGCACCGCCGTGATCGTCTGGGTGTCCTGGTTCGGGCGTCCCTCGAAGTCGCCGCTCGGGCAGGTGGTCGCGCGCTCGATGGCGCTGGAGCCGGCGAACTGGCTCGGCCCGTCGAAGCCGGCCAGCCGGTCCAGCGACTCCGAGAGCTGCGTCTCCGCGTTGTCGTAGAGGATGCCGCGCAGCGACAGCACGCTGACCGTCCCGACGATCCCCGCGATCACCGCGACCAGCGCGACGACGGCGACGACCATCCGGCGCCGCAGCGTCCAGGGCGCGCGTCGGGACGCGTTCGAGCGGCGCAGCGCCGACCGGGTCGCGAAGTCGCCGAGTGTGGGCCGCAGCCGCCCGCCCTCGGTCGTCACTGCTCGGCGGGCTTCAGCAGGTAGCCGGCGCCGCGGACCGTGTGGATCATCGGCGAGCGGCCGGCGTCGATCTTCTTGCGGAGGTAGGAGATGTAGATCTCGACGACGCTCGACTTGCCGCCGAAGTCGTAGGACCAGACGCGGTCGAGGATCTGCGCCTTGCTCAGCACGCGGCGGGGGTTCCGCATCAGGAAGCGCAGCAGCTCGAACTCGGTCGCGGTCAGCTCGATGTCGGTGCCGGCCCGGCGCACCTCGTGGCTGTCCTCGTTGAGGACGAGGTCACCCACCACGACCTCGGGGTCGTCGGCGTCGTTGGCGAGCAGGGTGGAGCGGCGGATGAGCCCACGCATCCGGGCGACGAGCTCCTCGAGGGAGAACGGCTTGGTGACGTAGTCGTCGCCGCCGGCGGTGAGCCCGGCGATCCGGTCGTCGAGCGCATCCTTCGCGGTGAGGAAGAGGACGGGGGTCTCGCTGCCGTCGGCGCGGATCCGCTGGAGCACCTGCAGCCCGTCGATGTCCGGCAGCATCACGTCGAGCACGATGACGTCGGGGCGGAACTCGCGGGTGATGGTGATCGCGGAGCGGCCCTCGGCGGCGGTGCGCACCTCCCAGCCCTCGTAGCGCAGCGCCATCTGCAGCAGATCGGTGAGGGTGCTCTCGTCGTCGACGACGAGGACGCGGATCGGCGTGCCGTCCGCTCGCTTGAGGCGGGTGCGCTGCGCGGAGGCGAGGTGCTTCGAGGGGGCCGGGGTGCTCATGTCTCCCCAGTATCAGGAGTTTTCTATGAGCGCGCTATGCCCGGGCGATGGGGCGGCTGTGCGCCGCCGGAGAAGCGCGACGACGACCGCCGCACCGCGCGCCACCACGGACAGCGGGCGGATCGCCCGCCGCTATCGTGCAGCGGGCGTGCACTCGCGCGCCCGGACGGACGGAGCAGAACGATGCCGGACTCCTCGCGGGCGATCGTGCGGCCGCTGGACGCCGCCGTCTCGGGCTTCGTCACTGTCCCCGGAAGCAAGAGCCTGACGAACCGGGCGATCGTCCTCGCCCTCGCCGCGCAGGGCACGTCGGTGCTGCGGCGCCCCCTCCCCAGCGACGACACCCGGCACGGCGCGACCGTCGCCCGTGCACTGGGCGCCACCGCGATCGACGAGGACGACGCGATCTCGATCACCGGGCTCGGTGCCCTCCGCCCTGTCGATCGGGCTGAGCTGCACGTCGGCTCGGCGGGCACGATCGCCCGCTTCCTGCCCTGCTTCCTCGCCTTCGGCGGGCCGGGCGAGTGGACGCTGACCGCGAGCGAGCAGATGACGCGGCGCCCGATGGCCGGCCTGTTCGCCGCGCTCGAGGCGTTCCCCGGCGCGCTCACCGCCCTCGGCGAGCCCGACCGCTACCCGCTTCGCGTCCGGGGCGGCGGCCACGCGCCGGCGGCGATCGAGGTCGACGGCGGCGTCTCCAGCCAGTACCTCAGCGGGCTGCTCCTCTCGGCGCCGCTGCTCGACCGCGACATCATCGTCCGCGCGCGAGGCGCCGTCGTCCAGGGCGCCTACGTCGACATGACCGTCGACTCGCTCCGCCGCTTCGGCGCGACCGTCGAGCGGAGCGCCGACCGCCGCGCCATCACCGTGCACGCGGGGCCCACCTCCGCGGTGGACCTCGAGATCGAGGCGGACGCGTCGACCGCCTCCTACTTCGCCGCGCTCCCCGCGATCCTCGGCGGGTCGATCCACCTGCCGAACGTCGAGCGCGCTAGCCGGCAGCCCGACACGCGCTTCCTCGAGATCCTCGAGCGGTTCGGCTGCGAGAGCGTCTGGAACGACGGCGGTCGCGGCGTGACCGTCACACGGCCCGGCGATCTCGACCGCCTGCGCGGCGGTGCGCGACTCGACCTCAACGACTGCTCCGACGTCGCGCTGACGACCGCCGCGCTCGCGGTCTTCGCCGACGCCCCGACCGAGATCGTCGGAGTGGAGCACATCCGCCAGCACGAGTGCGACCGGATCGACGCACTCACCGCCGCGCTGACCGCCTTCGGGATCGAGGTCGAGGAGCGGCCCGACGGCTGGCTGATCCAGCCTGGCCCCCCGCGCTTCGCCGAGATCGGCACCCGCGACGACCACCGCGTCGCCATGTCCACGGCCCTCGTCGCCCTCGGCGGAGCAGGCGCCGCGCTCGACCACCCGCGCTCCGTCGACAAGACCTGCCCCGAGTTCTGGGACCTGCTCGCGGGCGTCGGCGCGGACGTCGAGCTGGTCGAGTAGCCCCGCCGGAGCGTATCGAGACCCGCCGTCCTCACGAGGGCTGGTCTGCAGACTCTTCCTTCAGACGGTGGGCGGATCTCGATACGCCCGCTCCGCGGGCTACTCGACCAGCAGAGGGCGGCTCCCCGACATGCTGGTCGAGTAGCCCCGCAGGGGCGTATCGAGACCCACCGTCCTCAGCAGGCTGGGTCTGCAGACTCCACTTCCGGCGCCGGTGGATCTCGATACGCCCGCTCCGCGGGCTACTCGACCAGCATGGGCTTGCGCGTCGACTCCCGCGGCTAAGTGCACCTAGCGCTCGGAGGACGGCGCGGGCTCGTCGGCCGGGTCGGCGTCGAACTCCTCCGGGTCGACGACGGCCGAGCGGGCGTAGCCGCGCACGCGGCGGTCGATGAAGGTCGCGAACCAGAGGAGCACGCCGATCACGAGCAGCACGCCCGCGATCTCGTACTGCGCGATGTCGCGGCCGGAGGTGATCGGCAGCACCAGGTAGAGGCAGGCGATCGCACCGAGCACCGGCAGCACCGTCGGCGTCCGGAAGTGCGCGTGCTCCACCGGCTGGCGCCGCAGCACGAGCACCGCGACGTTCACCACCGCGAAGACCGCGAGCAGCAGCAGCGACGTGGTGCCGCCGAGCAGGACCGCGATCGGGTCGGACGGGTCGCGCGACACGTACGCGGTGAGCAGCAGCGCGAGGACGGTGGTGAACAGGATCGCCGCCCACGGCGTCCGCCGGCCGGCCAGCACGTTCTTCAGGAACGGCGGCAGCACGCCCTGCTTGCTCATCCCGTAGAGCAGGCGGCTGGCCATCATCATGTTGATCAGCGCGCTGTTCGCGACGGCGAAGAGCGAGATGAAGGGCAGCAGCGTCGAGATCGGGAAGTCCGGCGCGGCCGTCTCCACGACCGTCACGAGCGGCGTGTCGTTGCCGGCCAGCTCGCCGATCGGCACGATCGCGACGGCGAGCGTCGAGACCAGCACGTAGACGACGGCGGTGATGCCGAGACCGGTCAGCATCACCTTCGGGAAGATGCGGCTCGGGTCCTTGGTCTCCTCGGCCATGTTGACCGAGTCCTCGAAGCCGACCATCGCGAAGAAGGCCAGCGAGGTGGCGGTGCTGACCGCGAGCAGGAGCGACTTGTCCTCGGGCGTCTCGAACGCGACGACGCGGGAGAAGTCGGCCTGGCCGCCGAAGACCGCGAAGAAGCAGACGAAGATCACCAGCAGCAGGCCCGACAGCTCGATCAGGGTGAGCACCACGTTCAGGCCGACGCTCTCGGCGACTCCGCGCAGGTTGACCAGCGCGATGCAGACCATGAAGATCAGCGCGATGCTCAGCCGCGTGCCCGCGCCGTCGCCCAGGCCGAAGCCGATCGCGAAGTTGCTCGCGAACGCGCCGGAGGCGGCCGAGGCCGAGGTGATCCCGCTCGCCATCACGGTGAAGCAGACCAGGAAGGTGACGAAGTGGATCCCGAACGCCTTGTGCGCGTAGAGCGCGGCGCCGGCGGCCTGCGGGAACTTGGTCACCAGCTCGAGGTAGGAGCAGGCGGTCAGCGTCGCGACGACGAAGGCGATCACGAACGGCAGCCAGGCGGCACCGCCCACCTCAGAGGCGACCTGCCCGGTCAGCGCGTAGATGCCGGTGCCGAGGATGTCCCCCACCACGAAGAGGAGGAGGAGCTTGGGACCGAGGACCCGCTTGAGCTCGGGAGGTGCCGTCTTCTCGCTGGTCGCCGTCATGATCGCGCCTCCATCGGTTCGTACCGGGTGGCGCGAGCCTAGGGCCGCGCGGGAGGCAGGGGGAAGCCCCGAGGACGGGAACGACGGCGCGAGCGCGTCCGGGAACGCAGAAGCGCCAGGACCCCGAACCGGTCCTGGCGCTTCTGTGGCAGTGGGGTCAGAGAATGATCGGCAGCAGGTTGCAGAGACCGGTGAAGCCGAGGGCCTGGTTGCCGAGGCCCGTCAGGCGGGCGGTGGCGGAGTTGTTGCCCGCGTTCGACTCCGTGTAGCCGGCCGGGACGCTGGCCAGAGACAGGGTGAAGTTGGTCGCGACGAACGCTCCGAGGACTCCGGTGAAGCGCACCGTGGCGGACGGCGTGGCGCTGCCGATCGTGATCGTGCGGTTCGAGCCGACGAGCACGCCGACGGAGGCCGCGGTCGCCGTCAGCGTCACGTCGGCGAGCGACGGGCCCGAGAGCGTGAAGGTGGTGCCGGCCGGGATGTTCCCGGAGGCGGCGCTGATCGTGAACTCGGGGAAGGTTCCGAGCAGGCCGATGGTCGCGCAGCTCTTCGAGACGACGATGTCGACGGTCGCGTTCGACGCGGCGGCAGCGGGAGTGGCGATGGCGACGGCGACGACCGGCACGCTCCAGGCGGCGGTCTTGGCGAGCGAGCGGCGGGAGAGGGAGTTCTCGGGCACGGGTTCCCTTTCGAGGAGTCGGAGCGGAGGCCGTGCGTCGGAGGAGACCCCCGCGACCGGACAAGGGGAAAGCTAGGGAGCTGTCCCCCTTTCGATCCATCCCGGCGAACACGGCGAGGATCACTCGAATCCGGCAGAACCTGTCTCCGGGCTGAGAGCCGCCTGCACGGCCGCGCGCGAGGATCCGCGCCGTTCCGGGCGCCGCCGAGCGCCGATCCGGCGAGCGGCGCCTCGGTCGCGTTCCTCGCCGAGGCGAGCGGACCCGCCGAGGAGGCGGATCAGGCGTCGCGAAACAGCGCGCCGCTGTCGGCCCCGGACGGTTCCCCCGCCGGTCGCGTCTCCGGACGTCCCGCCGGTTCAGGCGTCGTCGAGGTCCTCCGCGGCGCGCCGCAACCGCAGCAGCACCTGGAGCTCCAGCGCCCGCCCCCGCCACTCCCGGCCGAGCAGCCGGTCGAGCGCCGCGAGCCGCTGATAGACGGTGTTGACGTGCACGCGCAGCGCCGCTGCGGTGGCCGTGGGCCGGCGGCCCTGGTCGAGGAACACCTCGAGCGTCCGGAGCAGCGGGACGCCGCGCGCGGCCTCCTCGGCGAGCACCGGCCCCAGCTCGCGCGCCGTCTGGTCGCGCAGCTCCTGCCGGCCGGTGCGGCTGAGCAGGACCGCGAAGACGCCGAGGTCGGCCGCCCGCGCCAGCACGGCCGTCCGGCCGAGCGTCGTCATGACCCGCGCGGTCCGGCTGGCCTCCGCGTGCGCCGCGCGCAGCCCCGCGGGCTCGAGCACTGGCCCGGCCAGGCCCGCCGCCGGCGCCTCCTCGCCGCCCCAGCGCAGAGACAGGTCGAGGTCGGCGGGGACGACGAGCACCAGCTGACCGCGGTGCACCGCCGAGGCGACGCGCTCGCCGAGGCGCAGGCCCGCCACGTACCGCCGGGCGCGCTCGGGGTCGCCGCCCGCGACCACCACGAGGTGCGCCCGACGGGGATCGAGGCCCGCTCCCCACCAGCGCCGGCTCTCGGCGGCCGGGTCCTCCTCGCTCCGGCTGAGCAGGTCGATCGTGGCGATGTCGCGGCCGAGCTGCACCGCGCGGGCGGTCGCCCGAGCGCCGGCGAGGGTCAGCGCGATCAGCGGAGCGGCGCGCTCGACGAGCAGCGCCGCATCGACGGCGGGTGCAGCGGAGTCGGCGGACTCCGCGTCGTCGACGACCAGCGCGCCGAAGAGAGTGCCCGCCGCCAGCACCGGCTGCACGAGCGCCTCTCCCACCCGGATCCGGCCCGGATCGCCCGACTCGCCCGCTCGGGCGAGCGCCACCCCGATCGGCCCGGCACCGGGGTGCGCGAACCAGCGCACCGGCGCGTCCGTCATCGCCCGCACCCGCTCGACGAGGGAGTCGGGGTCGCCGCCCGCGAGCACGGCCGCGGTGAGCTCGGCGTCCAGGCGCAGCGTCGCCGCCAGCCCGTCGCGCGCGGCCCGCAGCTCCTGCGCTCTGCTGGCGTTGTCGAGCGCGACCGCGGCGTGCGCGGCGAGCGCCGTCAGCAGGCTGATCTCGTGCTGCCCGAAGCGCCGCTCCTCCCGCTTGGCGGCGAGCAGCACGCCGAGGATCTGCCCGCGCACGCTGAGCGGCACGCCGAGCAGGCCGCGGATCGACTCGGCGGCGGCGGCGCGATCGGCGCGCGGCTCGTGGACGAGGGTCTCGTCCGCCGCGTAGTCCGAGGTCCACCGGGGCGCTCCCGCGTCGAGCACGGCGCCGACGAGCCCGGCCGAGCTCGGCAGGCGCACGCCGACCAGGTGCGCCGAGCGGTCCCCGCTGGCGACCCGGATCTCGAGGTCGTCCTCGGCGATCAGCACCACGTAGGTCAGGTCGACGCCCAGCAGCCGCCGGGCCTGGTCGACCACCTCGACCAGCAGCTCGCCCGGATCGGCGACGGAGGCGAGCCGGCCTGCGATGTCGTTCAGTGCCGCCAGCTCGACCGCCCGGTGGCGCCGCTCCTGCAGCAGCACCGCGATCTCGACGGCCGCGCGCGCCTCGGCGTCGACGACGGACTCCTGAGCGCCCGCCGCCAGCAGCGCGACGCGGTGCGCCTCGAGCGCGGGCAGGTCGGCCTGGTCCGCGAGGAGGTCGAGCCACTGCTGCCGTGCCATGGAGGCATCCTCCACCCTGAGGCTCGAGAGTGGAAGGTCCGTCCATTGTCGGCGAGGGCGGGGAGGACCGAGAGTGGAGCGTCCCCGAGCGGCACCGCCGCCCCCAGCTCAGGAGCTCCCCATGAACAACGTCGTTCCCCACCCCGATCACGGCCTCTCCGACGTCGCGCCGACGCCCGGCAGCGCCGGCCCCGCCGCCGTCGCCGACACCCCGCCCGTCCTCACCGGACCGCTCCGGCTGCGCCGGCTCTCGGTCGGCCTCGCCCTCGTCTACGTCGCGATCCTCGCGATCAACTCCGGCGGCCTCGGCATCCTCATCCCGAACCTCGTCGCCGACCTCGACGCCGCGAACAAGATCGGCAACCTCGCGATCGTCACCACGGTCGCCTTCCTCGCCAACGTCTTCGCGCAGCCGATCGCCGGCGCGCTGTCGGACGCGACCCGCTCGCGCTTCGGCCGCCGCTCCCCCTGGATGATCGGCGGGGCGCTGCTCGCGGGCGGCTTCGTCCTCGGCCTCCCGCTGGCGAGCTCGGTGGTGATGGTCGCCGTGATCTGGCTCGTGGTCCAGCTCGGCCTCAACGCCCTGCAGGCCGCCGCGACCGCCCTGGTGCCCGACCGCTTCCCCGCGGCCAAGCGCGGCGGCGTCTCCGGAATGATCGGCCTCGGCATCACCGTCGGCAACGCGGCCGGCGCCGTCATCGCCGGCTCCACGGTCGGCTCGGGCGCCCTGCCCTACGTCGTCCTCGCTGTGCTCCTGCTCGTGATCGTCGCGCTCTTCGTCGTGGTCAACCCCGACCGCTCCAGCCGCGACGACGTCGCCGCTCCCCGCCAGACCCTCGGCGAGTTCCTCCGCGGCTTCTGGGTCGACCCCCGCAAGCACCCCGACTTCGCCTGGGCCTTCGCCGCGCGCTTCCTGATGGTCATCGGCTTCTACGGCGCGCAGACCTTCGGGCTCTACATCCTGCGCGACTACATCGGCCTCAGCGACGAGGCGTCCAACGGCTTCGCCGCGCAGATCGGCATCGTGCTCCTGCTCGGCGTGCTGATCTCCGCGCTCACCAGCGGAGTGCTGTCCGACCGGATCGGGCGCCGCAAGCCCTTCATCGTCTGGGCCTCGGTGATCATGGCGATCGGCCTCGCCGTCCCGCTGGTGCTGCCGACCACCACCGGCATCCTGATCTACAGCTTCCTGCTCGGCCTCGGCTTCGGCGCCTACATCTCGATCGACCTCGCCCTGATGACCGAGGTGCTGCCCGTCTCGATGACCTCCGGCGCCAGCACCGCGGGCCGCGACCTCGCCATCCTCGGCCTCGCCACGACGCTCCCCCAAGCGCTCAGCCCCTCGATCGCGGCCGGGCTCGTCTCGCTCACCGGCGGCTACCCCGTGCTGTTCGTCTCGGGCATCGTGTTCGTGGTGCTCGGAGCGCTCGCGGTGATCCCGATCAAGTCGGTCCGCTGACCGGCACGGCCCCGGGACCCGCGGCGGGGTCCCGGGGCCGACCTGCGTCCGCCGCCCCCTGCTCCCCTGGCCGCCCCTCGAGAAAGACGGACCGATGCGACTCCACACCACGACGACCGGAGACGGCGAGCGCCGGCTGGCCCTCGTCCACGGCCTCGGCGCCGACGGGGCGACCTGGGCGCCGCTCGCCGAGCGGCTGGTCGCGACCGGCGAGTACACCGTCACCACGGTCGACCTCCGCGGGCACGGCCTGAGCGACCGCGCCTCCCGCTACCGCCTCGACGACTTCGCCGACGACCTCGTCGAGACCCTGCCGGCGGGCCTGGACGGCGTCGTCGGGCACTCGCTCGGCGGCGCGGTGCTGGTGCGCGCGGTGCCGCGCCTCCGCCCCGCGCAGGCGGTCTACCTCGATCCGGGCTTCGCGCTCGCGCTGCCCACCGCCGGAATCGCGGGGCGGCTGTTCTGGGCGGTCCCGCAGCTCACGATGGGCGTCGCCGGCCTGGTGCAGGCCCGCAAGGGGGCCGCGGTGCGCCGCGGCTACCCGCCGGAGATCCGCGCCGCGCTGGATGACGCGCGCGGCCGGTTCGACGCCTCGATGGCGATCGGCGTCTTCCGCGACGTCGCCTTCCACCCGGTCGCGGTCGGCGCTCCGGCCGTGCCGTCGGTCCTCGTGCTCTCCGACGACTCGCCCGCCGTGCTGCCCGATGCCGTCGTCGACCGGCTCGAGGCGGCGGGCTGGGGCGTGCGGCGCGTCCCCGGCGTGCACCACGACCTGCACCTCGAGGCGCCGGAGCGGACCTTCGAGCTGGTCGCCGGGCTCCTCCGTCCCGGCGCGGAGCGGCGCTGACCGGCACGGCACCCCATGGCGAGCCGACGGGCCCGGCGGCGCACATCGGCGACTCATAGACGACCGAGACGAGCCGCATAGCGCGCCTTCCTACTGTCGGGACGTCGAGCGGACCCCACCGCTCGGCCTCCCCGACCGAAGGACGCCATGTTCGCCACCTATCTCCGGCGAGAGCTGACCAACCGCCGCCGGCAGACGATGATCATCGCCGCCGGAATGGCGCTCGCCATCGCCCTCGTGATCCTCGTCACCTCGTTCTCCGCCGGAGTCCGCAGCGCCCAGGCCTCGGTCCTCGAGTCCGTCTACGGCGTCGGCACCGACATCACCGTCACCCAGGCCGCCGTCGCCCCGACGGAGGGGCAGGCCCCCGGCCAGCGCTTCGACTTCGGCTCGACCGACGGGACGACCGACGACGGCACCACCTCCGTCAGCCAGTCGCGCCTCGAGGCCGACCGCGGCACGACCACCTTCGACGCCTCGGCCGTCGCCACCGCGCAGGGCGTGACCGACGTCTCCGCCGCGATCGGCGTCCTCGCGCTGAACAACACGACCTTCAGCGGACAGCTGCCCGACTCCGCCCAGCAGGGCGGCACCAGCGGCACCGGCGGCACCGCGGGTCAGGGCGCCGCAGGCACCGCTCCGGCGGCTGGCGAGGCGCCCACGGGCGGCCCGGACGGCGCGGGAGGCTCCTCCTTCGGCGTCGACTCCTTCTCGGTGCTCGGCCTCGACCCGGCCGGCTCCGCGATCGGCCCCCTGGCCGACGTGAGCCTCACCGACGGCCGCACGTTCACCGCGGACGACGCGGGCCAGAACGTCGTCGTCGTCGACTCCTCCTACGCGACCACGGCCGCGCTGTCCGTCGGCTCGACCGTCGACATCGGCGGCACCGACTTCAGCGTGATCGGCATCGTCACGACCGACTCCACGGACGCGAGCACCGCCTCCGACACGTACATCCCGCTCGACGTCGCCCAGACTCTCTCCGGCCAGGCCGGACTGATCTCCTCCGTCTACGTCCAGGCCGCCTCCTCCGAGGACATCTCCTCGATCCAGACCGCCCTGCAGACCGCGCTGCCCGACGCGACCGTCTCAACGCAGGCCGACCTCGCCTCGAGCGTCTCCGGCTCGCTCTCCACGGCGGGCAGCCTCGTGGCGAACCTCGGCACCTGGCTCTCGCTGCTGGTCCTCGCCGCCGCGTTCCTGATCGCGATCCTGTTCACCGTCTCGGGCGTCACCCGGCGCACCCGCGAGTTCGGCACGCTCAAGGCGATCGGCTGGAGCAACGGCGCGATCGTCCGCCAGGTGGCCGGCGAGTCCGTCGTCCAGGGGCTGATCGGCGGAGCCGCGGGCATCGTCCTCGGGCTCGTCGGCGTCACGATCGTGAATCTGATCGCACCCACGCTCTCGGGCACCTCCACCACCACCTCGGCGATGGGCGCCGGCGGTCCCGGCGGCGGCTTCGGCGGAGGCGGCCCCGGCGCCGCGCAGACCGCCGCGGCCACCGAGGTGGCGCTCTCGCTCCCCGTCACCGTGCCGGTGATCCTGCTCGCGGTCGGCCTCGCCGTCCTCGGCGGACTCCTCGCCGGAGCCCTCGGCGGCTGGCGCGCCTCGCGCCTGCGCCCCGCGGCCGCGCTCCGCTCGGTCGGCTGACCCCCTCGACTCTTCGACTCCTCGTCCCCGGAAGGACACCCGCATGTACACCCTCACGAACGTCACCAAGAGCTACGACGGCGCGAAGACGACGGTCACCGCGCTGAAGGACGTCACCCTCACGATCCCGGACGGGCAGATGGTCGCGATCCAGGGACCGACCGGTGGCGGCAAGTCGACGCTGCTGCAGATGCTCGGCGCCCTCGACCGGCCCACCTCGGGCACCGTCGTCCTCGGCGAGCACGAGATCTCCTCGGCGGGCGACGCGCGTCTCGCCTCGATCCGGGCGCGGGAGGTGGGGATCGTCTTCCAGAGCTTCAATCTGATCCCGACGCTCACCGCGCTCGAGAACGTGGAGACGGCCCTCGCTCCTCAGCGCATCCCGCGGGCGGAGCGGGCCGAGCGGGCAAAGGCGGCCCTCGCCTCCGTCGGCCTCGCGGACCGGCTCGACCATCTGCCCGCCGAGCTCTCCGGCGGTCAGCAGCAGCGCGTCGCGATCGCCCGCGCACTGGTCAAGAACCCGACGGTGCTCCTCGCCGACGAGCCGACCGGCGCCCTCGACGAGGACACCCGCGACGACATCATGACCCTGCTCGAGACCCTCTGGAAGGACCTCGGCCTCACCCTCGTCATCGTCACCCACGACTCCGCCGTCGCCCGTCGCGCCCAGCGCCGCCTGCACCTCAAGAACGGCCACGTCCGCGACGTCGCCTGAGCCCATGCTGATCGAGCAGCCCGCGCAGCGGGCGTATCGAGATCCACCACCGTTCGAACAGCGGGTCTCGATACGCGCTGCGCGCTACTCGACCAGCAGAATGCGCCTGCTCCTCGGTCGGCCGCGCCTCCCGCTGAGGCCCCGCCTCAGCCCGCGTGCTCCCGCAGGAACGCCAGTGCACGCGGCCACGCGTCCGTCGCCGCGTCCGCCCGGTACATGCCCTCGTTCGCGTCGTTGAAGAACGCGTGCCCGGCTCCCGGATACACGACGATCTCCACGTCCTTGCCCGCGGTCGCCTCGCGGATCCCGGGGACCTGCGCCATCAGCGGTTCGTCCTGGTCGCCGTAGAATGCGAGGACCGGCACGCGCAGCGAGCCGAGCTCCTCCGCCGAGGCCGTGTTGTGCCCGTAGAACGGCACGGCCGCGGCCACGCGCGGCTCCGCGAGCGCGAGGGCCCAGCTGAAGGTCCCGCCGTAGCAGAAGCCGGTGACGGAGACGCTCGTCGTCCCCTCCTCGCGCAGGAGCCGCTCGACCAGCGCCCGGAGGATCGCGATCGTCCGCACCGCGTGCTGCGGCGTGAACACCGGGGCGAAGAACGTCCGCAGCTCCACCTGGCGCGGCAGCCGGCGCACCGGGTGGTCGTAGTCCGCGCGCTGCTCGGTCTCGAGCTGCTCGAGCAGCCCGCTGTCGGCGAGCAGCTCGGGCGCGACGACGCGGAAGCCCTCTGCCGCGTAGCGGTCGGCGACCGAGCGGATGTGGCCGTCGACCCCCCACACCTCGTGGATCAGGATCAGGACGCGCCCGCCCTCTCCGCTGCAGTACACCGGTACATCGTGGTCGGCCAGGGTCCAGGTCTCATCGCTCGTGGGCATCTGCGCACCCTAGCCCCGCCGGCCGGGAGCACACCCACCGGTGGACCTCCGGCACGCAGAACCTCGTCCGGCTCGTCGAACCGGCCGATTCCCGCGAGCCGGAGCCGATTCCGCGAGCCGGAGGTGCCCCGGAGGTGCGCTCAGCCCGCCGCAGCAGTGAGCGGCGGCGCCACCAGAATCTCGTCCCACTCCCCCTCGGGCCGCTCCCAGCGGAAGCCGTGCCGCTCGTAGAGCCGGCGCGCGGCGCTCCCCCGCAGCACGTCGAGGCGGAAGGGCCGGTCGGCGCGCCCGTCCTCGAGCATCACCCGCCGGAGGACCGCCCCGCCGATCCCGCGCCCCTGCGCGGCGGTCGCGAGGTAGAAGTGCTCGATCCAGACCGCGTCGTCCTCGAGTCGCGACGCGATGCAGCCGACGACCTGGCCGTCCGCCTCGATCACGCGGGTGTGCTCGGGCCGGTAGCCGTCCAGGAAGCGGTGCCGCACCCGGTGCTCGTCGTAGCGGTCGAGCCGCTCGAGGTCGGGCCGCATCACGACGGCGCGCAGCTCGGCGATCACCGGGGCGTCGTCGAGCCGCCCCGCCCGGAGGCTCCAGCGCGGAACCCCGTCGAGCTCAGCGCCCACGGGGCTTCCGGGTCCGCCGCACCGCCGGCCGCGCGGTACCGCCGGGGCGGGCGGGCTTCTTCTTCCCGCCGCCGGCCTTTTCCAGCTTCTCCCGCGCCTCGCGGGCCTTCGCCTTCGCCGCCTTCGCCCGCGACTCGACCTTCGGCGTCGCCGCGGTGCCGCGCGTGGTGTTCGCGCTGCGGCCGCGGACCACGCCGATGAAGTCCTCGACGTCGTCGGTCTTGTCCTCGGTCGCCCAGGCGAGCCGGACGCTCGTGGGCGCGACTCCGGTGACGGGGACGACCCGCACGTCCTTCCGGCTGTGCACGCGGGCGACGGACTGCGGCACGATCAGCACGCCGACTCCGGCCGCGACCTGCTCGACGGCGTCGTCGAGGCCGGCCATCCGCGGCAGCGCCCGGCGGGTGCCGTCCGCGATCTCCGCGGCGAGCGCCGCCCACTCCGGCACCGTCTCCGGCTCCTGCAGCAGGTGCTCGTCGGCGAGGTCGGCGACGTCCATCTCCTCGGCGTCGGCGAACGCGTGCTCGCGGGGCAGGATCGCGACGGGCTGCTCCTCGTAGAGCAGGATCGAGCTGACGGAGTCGCTGCGCACGTCCCCGCGCACGAAGACGATCTGCGCGCGGCCGTCGTGCAGCACCTCCTCCTGCTCGCTCTCCGCGATCGGGAGCACGCGGAGCCGCAGGTCGGGGCGGCGCTCGGACCAGACCCGGGTCCACTTGGTCGGCGTGACGCCGGGCACCAGAGCGATCAGGAGCGCGGGGCCCTCGGGCTCGGCGCCCTCCGGCTCGGCGTCAACGGGCTCGGTGGCGTCGGGCTCGACGTCGTCCGGCTCCGGCATCTCGAGGTCCGTCTCAGCGGCATCGGCCCCGTCGTCCAGGCCGACCGCGTCCTCGCGGGGTGCCGGCTGCTCGCGGGGGTCCGGCTCGTCGCTCATCCGTCCAGGGTAGGTCCTGCGCGCCCACCGGTAGGGTTGCCGCATGGCCAAGGCGACACAGACGATGAAGGCTGCGACCGCGGCGAAGAAGCTCCAGATCTTCCTCCCCGCGACTCCGGAGGAGTTCCAGGAGTCGGCGATCACCCGCGAGCAGTACGACGACCTCGTCGCGAACCCGCCCGAGTGGCTGACGACGCTCCGCGAGACCGGCCCGCACCCGCGCCCCGTGATCGCCTCGCGCCTCAACGTGTCGATCTCGGGCCTCGCCCGCGGCGGCATCGACGAGGCACTGACCACCGAGCAGATCCAGGCCCTCCTCGACGAGGTCCCCGAGTGGCTCCGCGTCGAGCAGAACTCCTACGCCGAGGTCCGCCGCGAGCAGGCCCGCCTCAAGTCCGAGCGAGCCGCCAAGGACGCCGAGTCCGCGTAAGCCGGACTGCCGCGAGATGCCACTTGTGCACGCGACACGCCGTGAAAGGCGTGCACAAGTGGCATCTCGCGGGGGGGCGCGTCAGAGGGTGGGCGTCCAGATGCGCATCGTGGAGGGGCCGCGGTTCGCCCAGCGGTAGTAGGGGTGGAACTCTGCGGTGAAGCGCTCGCCGAGCTCCGCCGAGACGGAGTACGGCCACGCGGACGCCGGGGCGTCGCGGCACACGAGCGCCACCCGGGCGCCGTCGCCGACAGCGACCGGCGAGACCTCGGCGTCCACCGCCACGTGCTCCGTGTCGAGGCCGTCCGGCAGCTCGAGCGACTCCAGCGCCAGCACGAACGGCCCGCGCTCCACCGCGACCTGCCCGCGCACCGCGTCGATCCGCGGGTGCGGCGTCACGAAGCGCGCCGGCATCGGCAGCGACAGCCGCACCACGTCGCCGGCCGCGAACGCCCGCCGCACCGTCACCGTCGACAGCCCCGCGTCCACCGCCTGCCCGTCCAGCAGCGCCGTCCCGCGCGCGAACGGCGGGATCCGCAGCGTCAGCGCGAACTCCGCGTCCGCGAGGACCCGCACCGCGATCTCGCCGTCCTCCGGATACGCGGTCTCCACCTCGAGCGACACGTCGCCCGTCGTCACCCGGTACGCCCCGTACTGGTGCAGCTGCACCCCGTCGTCCGTCGCGGTCGCGAAGCTCAGCTCGACGCTCGCGAGGGTCCGCGCCGTGTTCGTCGGACAGCAGGACACCCAGAACCACGGCGCCCGCAGGCTCGACTGCGCCCGGTCGGTCTCGACGCTCTCGTCCGGCGCCACCCCGTCCACCCGCTGCTGCAGCGTGTTCGTGTAGAAGAAGGCGCGCCCGTCCTCGCGAGTCGCGGGCAGCACGGCGTTCAGCAGCGTCCGCTCCATCAGATCCGCATAGACCGCGTCGTCCGAGCGCAGCAGCAGCCGCCACGACAGCATGTTCGACGCGATCGCCGCGCAGGTCTCGGCGTAGGCGCGGTCCGGCGGCAGCTCGAAGTCGGCGCCGAACGCCTCGTCCTGGTGGTGCGAGCCCATCCCGCCGGTCAGATAGGTCCGGCGCGCGACCGTCGCCGCCCACTGCCTCCCCACCGCGGCCTCGAGCTCCGCGTCGCCCGTCTCCACGGCGACGTCGAGCGCCCCCGCGGAGAGGTACAGCGCCCGCACCGCGTGCCCGCGCAGCACCTCGGCCGAGCGCACCGGCACGTCGTCCTGGAAGTACTCCGGCCCGAAGGCGATCGGACCGAGCGTCCCAGTGCCCCGCCGCTCGACGAACAGCCGCGCCTGCTCCAGGTACCGACCGTCGCCGGTGGCCCGCGCCAGCTCGGCGAGCGCCGGCTCGATCTCGGGATGCCCGCAGACCGCGACGCGCCCCTCCGCCCCGAACACCTCGATCACGTGATCGGCGAGACGCCGCGCGACGGCCGGCAGCAGGTCGTCGTACCCGGTGCGCAGCCGCGCCACGGCGGCCTGGATCAGGTGGCCGAAGCAGTACAGCTCGTGGCCCCACTCCAGATCGGAGTAGCGCGCGCGCTGCCCCGGCCGGCCGAAGCTCGTGTGCAGGTAGCCGTCCTCGTCCTGGGCCCCCGCGACCCGCAGCACCAGCGCCTCGTACTGCGCAGCGAGCGCCGGATCGTCGGAGCGGCCCAGCTCCCACGCCATCGCCTCGAGCAGCTTGTAGACCTCCGAGTCGACGAACTCGATGCCCGCGTGGAGGTCGCCGCCGGCCGCCGAGGAGATCGCGCCGTTCGCCGCGCGGTCGAAGTTGCCGGCCCAGCCGACCCGCTCGATCCAGCTCAGGCAGTGGCCGATCACGGCGTCCGCGCCGAGCCGCTGGTAGTGCTGCCAGAAGCCGCCGGTCAGCCGGATCTCGTCCTGGCGCAGCGGCCGGAGCGCGCCCGCAGTCGGGGCGACGGGGCCGCCGAGGGCGACGGTGGTGGTCAGGGTCACGAGGATCTCCTAGGAGGAAGAGGGTCAGTCCTTGACGGCACCGGCGGTGACACCCGCCGAGACGTACCGCTGGGCGACGACGAGGAGGAGGGCGGCCGGGAGCGAGGCGACCACGGCGGTCGCCATGATCGAGTTCCACTCCTGGTTGTTGTTGCCGATGTACTTGTAGATGCCGAGCGTGATCGGCTGGAGCTTCCCGCCGCTGTCGAGGGTCGACGCGAAGATGAAGTCCGACCAGGCCCAGAGGAACGCGAAGAGCGACACCGTGACGACGGAGTTGCGGCTGATCGGCATGATCACCGAGGTGAAGGTGCGCCAGGCGCTCGCGCCGTCCATCCGCGCGGCCTGGGTCAGCTCGTCGGGGATGCCGGACATGAACGCGGTGAAGATCAGCACGCCGAACGGCACCGCGATGGTCGAGTCGGCCACGATCAGCCCGGGGATCGAGTTCAGCAGCCCGAGGTTGAGGTAGATGGCGTAGAAGCCCATCGCCATGATGATCGCCGGGATCATCTGCGCGATCAGGAGGACGAAGGAGAGCCCCTGCCCGCCGCGCGGCCGCAGCTTCGCGAGCGAGTACGCGGCCGGAGCGGCGATCGCCACGGTCAGCAGCACCGTGCCGAGCCCGACGATCAGGCTGGTGCCGAGGTACGGCAGCTGCTCGCTCAGCACGGCCTGGTAGCCCGAGAAGGTGGGCGCGAACGGGAACCAGTCCGGCGGATCCTTCCGCATCGATCCGGTCTGCGTCAGTGAGACGTTGATCATCCAGTAGACCGGGAACAGCATGACCGCGGTGAGCAGCACGCCCACGAGGGTCAGCCACCAGGGGCGCCGGGCGCTCATGCGTCGGCCTGCTTCCGCTGGACGCGGATGTAGATCAGGCCGAAGACCAGCGCAAGGATTATCAGCAGGTTGCCGACCGCCGCCGCGGGGCCGAAGTCGGGCAGCATCGACCCGAAGCCGAGCTGGTAGGTCCAGGTCGCCAGGGTCGTCGACGAGTCGGCCGGCCCGCCCTTGGTCATGATCCAGATGATGTCGAACACCTTCAGTGTGTAGACGAGGCCGAGCAGGATCGTGATCGCCGACACCGGGCGCAGCAGCGGCAGCGTGATCCGCCAGAACTGCTGGGCGCCGGTCGCGCCGTCGAGCGAGGCCGCCTCGTAGAGGTCCTGCGAGATGTTCTGCAGCCCGGAGTAGAGGATCACCAGGTTGAACGGGATGCCGATCCAGATGTTGGCGATCAGCACCGCGATCAGCGAGGTCGACGGCGAGGTCAGCCAGTTGATCTGCCCGATCCCGAACGACTCGAGGAACGCGTTGACGATCCCGGAGTCGCTGTTCAGCATCCACGACCAGGTCGACGCCGAGACGATCAGCGGCAGCAGCCACGGCACGAGGAACAGCGCCCGGAGCGTGCTCGCGAGCGGGAAGCGCCGGTAGAAGAAGACCGCGAGCGCCAGCCCCAGCGTGAACTGGAAGATCAGCGAGACTCCCGTGAACACCGCGGTGTGCAGCAGCGCGGGGCCGAAGGTCGGGTCGCGGAAGACCTGCACGTAGTTGTCGAACCAGACGAACGGGGCGTTGCCCTGCACGAAGGAGCGGACCGTGTAGTCCTTCAGGCTCAGCTCGAGGTTGCGGTAGAGCGGGAAGGCGTAGAACACGAGCAGGTAGACGACGAGCGGGGCGAGGAACGCCCACGCCGCGAGCTGCCCGCCCGGCCGCCGCCGCCTGGGCGCCGGGGCCGCGACGGCCGCGACCCCGGGCTCGGCCTCGCGGCGCAGCAGCCGCCCCGTCTCAGTGGCCGTCGTCATCGTTCCTCCCGCATGCTGGTCGAGTAGCCCCGCATCGCGCCCTGCATGCTGGTCGAGTAGCCCCGCAGGGGCGTATCGAGACCCACCACCGCAAGAACCTCGGTTCTGCAGACCACCCCTCCGACGCCGGCAGATCCCGAGACGCCCGCCGAGCGGACTGCTCGATCAGCAACGGGCTCCACACCGCTCATCACTGCGTCGCGGACTCGGCCGCCGACTGCGCCGCCTTCAGCGCGTCGGCCGGCGACTGCGAGCCGCTCAGCGCGGTCTGCACCGCAGACCAGAGCTGCTCGGAGATCTTCGGGTACTTCGTCCCGAGGTCGTCCGAGGTGCGGCCCTTCGCGGCCTGGACGGCCTCGACCCAGGGCTCGAGGTCGGCGTTCCCGGCGACCTGCGCCTCCTGCGCCGCGGCCGTCGGGGCGATGTACGACAGCGTGTCGTCGGTCGTCACCAGGTTCTCCGTCGAGGTGAGGCACTCGGCGATCGCCGTCGACGTCTCGTAGCGCGCCTCGTCCTTCTGCACGGGCAGGGTGAGGAACTCGCCGCCGGTCGGGGCGGGGGCCGAGCCGCCGTCCTTCGCGGGGATGGTGAGGATGCCGTAGTCGATGCCGGAGGCCTTGGCGTTCGCGAGCTGCCAGGTGCCGTTCTCGCCGAAGGCGTACTCGCCGGTCTCGAACTCCTGCCAGCTGGTGGTCTGGGTGTTGCCGATCACGGAGTTGGGCGCGTAGCCCTTCTCCAGCCAGTCGGTCCAGAGCGAGACCGCGTCCACGGCGGCGTCCGAGTCGAGCTCGGTCAGCTCGGCGCCGGAGCCCCAGAACCAGGGCAGGAACTGGAAGGTGCCCTCCTCGGTGCCGATGCCCGAGAACGTGATGCCCTTGCCGCCCGAGGCGGTGACCTTCTCGAGCGCGGCGGTGAGGCTCGCCCAGTCGGTGATCGAGGAGACGTCGACGCCGGCCGTGGCCAGCACGGTCTTGTTGTAGTACAGCGCCAGCGTGTTCGCGCCGATCGGGACGCCGAAGGTGTCGCCGCCGACCTCGCCCGCGGCCAGGATGTTGGCGTCGATGTCGCCGGTCTCGAGGCCGTTCTCGGCGGTGGTGGTCAGGATGCCCGACTCGGCGAGCGTGGAGACGACCGGGTTGTCGACGAGCAGGATGTCCGGCGAGCTGCCCTGCTGCCCGGCGAGGAGCGCCTTGTTGGTCAGGTCGGTGGTGTCGTAGCCGGTTCGCTCGACGGTGACGCCGGCCTCGGTGCCGCAGGAGTCGATGAGCTTCGCCCAGTCGGACGACTCGTCGAACTGGGGGTACGGGTCCCAGAAGGTGTAGGTGCCGCCGGCGGCGGAGGAGTCGCCTCCCGAGCCTCCCGCGCAGCCGGTCAGTGCTGCGGCTGCGGTCCCGAGCAGGACGGCGGCGGCGAGGCCCCGAGTGTGCTTCCTCTTCATCGCGGATGTTCCCTTCGTCGTTGACGGGTAGTGCTGGCCGGTCTCGGCGACCGCCGGACCGAAACTACTTTCTGCGGGTTCAAAGTAGACAGGGCGGGAAGGTCGAGTCAAGAGTTGTCGCGTTTTCGGTGTTTTCGGTTCGCGGGATCCTGTGCGAGGATCGTCCAGGGCGCACCGGCGTCCCGCGGAAGGAGGACGTCATCGCGCCGCGCAAGCCCACAGGCACCATCACGCTGACCGACGTCGCCCGCGAGGCCGGCGTCTCGATCGCCACCGCGTCGAAGGCACTGAACGGCCGCGACCAGGTCCGTGCCGAGACCCGCCAGAAGGTGCTCGACGCCGCCGCCGCGCTCTCCTTCACCCCGAACCCGTTCGCGCAGGCCCTCAACTCGCGCCGCACCGGCACGATCGGGATGCTCACCAACGACCTCGACAACCGCTTCGTGCTGCCCGTGCTGCTGGGCGCCGAGGACGCGTTCGGCGCCGGCTCCACCTCGGTGTTCCTCTGCGACGCCCGCGGCGACTCGATCCGCGAGCAGCACCACATCAAGAACCTGCTGGCCAAGCGCGTCGACGGGATCGTCGTGCTCGGCCGGACGACCAACCCGCGCCCGTCGATCACCGCGACGATCCCCGTCCCGGTCGTCTACGCCTACGCACCCTCCGAGGACGAGCGCGACTCCTCCTTCACGCCCGACAACACGCTCGCCGGCGTGCTCGCGGCCCGCCACCTGATCGAGCGCGGGCGCACGCGCATCGCGCTGATCAACGGGGAGCCCAGCTATACCGCCGCGCACGACCGCGCCCGCGGCGTCGAGCGCGCGCTGACGGAGGCGGGCCTCCCGCTGGTCGGCGGCGACGTGCTCTACGGCCAGTGGTCGGAGAGCTGGGGCCGCCAGTGCGCCGAGTCGCTGCTCGCCGCGCACCCCGATCTCGACGCCATCATCTGCGCGAGCGACCAGATCGCCCGCGGCGCCCTCGACCACCTGCGCGAGAGCGGGCACCCCGTGCCGCGCGACGTCGCCGTCGTCGGCTTCGACAACTGGGACCTCCTCGTCGAGGCCGCCCGCCCCCCGCTCACCAGCATCGACATGCAGCTCGAGGCCCTCGGCCGCGCCGCCGCCGAGGAGCTCTCCCACGCCATCCACGGCCGCGCGACGCCCGGCGTCCGCTCGATGCCCGTGCGCCTCGTCCCCCGCGAGTCCTCCGGCTGACCGCGACCGGCCGGCCTGCGGCGGTCCGGCGGTCGGGTCTCGATACGCCGCGTCCCGCGGCTACTCGACCAGCATGCATCCGGTCGGGCAGGCCTCTTCCTGCAGGTCGAGCAGCCCCGTCCCTGCTGGTCGACCAGGCCCGTTCATGCCGGTCGAACGGACCTGTTCATGCCGGTCGAACGGGCCTGTTCATGCTGGTCGAGTAGCCCCGCAGGGGCGTATCGAGACCCACCCACCCCGACCGATCAGAACGTGTCGCGCCTGGCTGCCGGGCGCAGCTGACCCGCATGGCATCATGCGCTGGTGAGCGCCCCCGACCTGAACGCGGATGTCCTGGCTCCGTTCCGAGACTCCGGCGTCGATCGGCATGTCACCCTGCTGCTCGGTGCCGGTGCGTCGACATCATCGGGGCTGCCCGGGTGGGACGAGCTCGCCGTTCGGCTCCTCCTGAAGAGCGGGGCCGTCTCCTCGGAGTCCGCCGCGCAGGAGCTCGTGCAACGGCAGGACCCACTCCTCGTCGCTGAAGCCGCGAAGAGCACTCTGGACCGGTGGGACCAGCGCGTCAGGGCCGCGCTCTACCAAGGGCTGCAGGATCTGTCGCCTTCGTCGCTGCATTTCGCGGCTGCCGGCCACGCCCTCGACGGGAGAACCGACGAGACCACGGTGGCGACGTTGAACTTCGACGTCCTCCTCGAGGACGCCATCGACATCGAAGGAACCGCGGAGGGTCGTGTCGACGACGACGAGTCCTCGACCGCGTACGTCGTGCACCACCTGCACGGAATCGCCTCCCCTTCGCGGAGCGAGGGCGTCGTCCTGACCCTGTCCGACTACAACGAGCTGCTCGGCGACCAGGACTGCTGGCAGCAGCGCTTGCTCACCAAGGCAGCGCAGGACGGCGCCATCGTCATCGCCGGAACGTCCTACCGAGATCCGGACGTCCGGCGCTGGCTCCACGTCGCTCTTGCCGACTCGCCTGACGGCAACGCGGCGCTGGTGCTTCTCGCGCGCCAGGCCTTCGGCGTCTCGAGAGAGCGATTCGACGAGATCAAGAGCGCCCTCGCCGGGCAGTGGAGAGCTGCCGGACTGCAGCCGATCCTTCTCGAGGACTTCACCGATGCCGCGCAGATCATCCGCGAGCTCCGTCATCTGCATCGACCTCGGTACCGCTCGCCGCAGCAGCGGGCGACCGCGCTCTGGGATCTCCACGTCGACGGCTTCGACGTCCGCCAGCCGGAGTACTCCGACGCACTGGACGACGACGCGCGGACGCTGCGCGACGCCTTCGACGTCGAGCAGCTCGGCGTCAGCCTGTGGCTCGCGGACGGAGCGGGCAGCGTCGGACGGTACGCCTCCCAGGACCGGACCTATCGAGCAGCGTCCGACATCCGCCGCGTGTCGAGCGGACACGACAGCGCCTGGGTCGCCGGCCGGACCCTCGGTGCGGAGAGCATCGTGTTCCAGAATCTCGACCCGGCCGGAACGAATCGCTGGGGCACTGTGCTCGCCCTTCCGATCAGGGTGTCGTTCGCGGGTCTGCCGGACATCGCGACCGCGGTGCTGAGCGTCGGCCTTCCCGGCACCGCGGAGGCGTTCTCCACGTCGAAGGCGATGTGGTTCGACCAGGTGCTCGACATCGCGAACGCGTGGAGCGAACGGCTGAGCGACTCCCTCGTGTGAGCCGCCTCGCGCAACTACGATCAACGAAGGACAAGGAGACAGCGATGACGAACAGCAGCAGCAACTCGTTCCAGAGCCTCGGCAACGGCGGCTTCCGAGTCAGCGGCGCGCGGATCAGCCCGACCACTGGCCGGTACGTCACCCGCAGCAGTGCTTCCGTCGGGAAGTCGGCTGCGTCTCCCGCCCAGCCGAAGACGCAGCCGACTCCGAAGTAGCAGGGTCGGCCGTCCGCGGACGCGCGGGCACAGCCCGGCACGAACGCGACCGTCGAGCGGTCGCCGACGAAGGCCCGGCGGCCGTCAGCGCTGCGACACCGGCGAGATCACCAGCTCGTCGATGCGGACGTGGGCCGGCGAGTCGAGGACGAACTCGACCGCGCGGGCCACGTCGTCCGGCGCGAGCATCCGGGCGCGGGCCTCATCATCCGGGACCTGCGGCCGGTGGCGGAGGAAGTCCGTCGCGACGTCGCCGGGGCAGAGGTGGCAGGCGCGGATCCCGGAGGCGGCCTCCTGCGCGTTCAGCGTGCGGGCGATCTCGGCCAGCGCCTTCTTGCTCGCGCTGTAGCCGACCCCCGCGATAGGGGCGAACGCCCAGGCCGAGTACGAGGAGACCAGCACGACCGCGCCGGCGTGCGCCCTCAGCTCGGGCAGCGCCGCGTCGATGACGCCCACCGGCCCCAGCAGGTTGGTGCGCACGATCTCCTCGAGCTCGCTCAGCCGCTGGTCCCCCCAGGTCCGCCGCGGGGAGTTGAGCCCGGCCGACAGGACCAGCGCGTCGATCCGGCCGGTCGCTGCCAGCACCGCGTCCCGGGCGGCGGGCACCGCCTCCCCGTCGCTCACGTCGAGGGGGACGACGAGGGCGTCCCCGCCGGCACTGCCGATCCGCTCGGCGACGGCGTCGAGGCGCTCGCGTGACCTCCCGCTGAGCGCCACCGTCCAGCCCGACGCCGCAAGGCGCTCGGCCGACGCGGCCCCGATCCCGGAGCCGGCTCCCGTGATCCAGGCGACTCTGCGAGCGACTTCAGTGTCCATGGGGCAGCCCTTCGATGCTACGGTGACGATCGATTAATCATACTAATAGGAGGCTGCCGTGCTCATCAATCTCACCGGTCTGGTCGTCGTGGTCACCGGAGGCGGGCGCGGCATCGGCCGCGCGATCGTCGACCGCTTCCTGGCGGAGGGCGCGCGGGTCGCCGCCCTCGACCTGGCCTTCCCCTCCCCCTCGGGCGACGCGCAGCAGATCGTCTGCGACGTCACGGATCCGGCGTCGGTACGGGCGGCGATCGACGCGGTGGTCGAGCGGTTCGGCCACGTCGACGTCCTGGTGAACAACGCCGGCATCAACGTCGAGGGCACCGTCGAGACCCTCGATCCGTCGCGCTGGGACGCCGCGTTCGACGTGAACGTCCGCGGCACCTTCCTCGTCTCGCAGGCCGTCATCCCCGTGATGAAGGAGCGCGGCCGCGGCCGCATCATCAACGCCGCCTCGTTCGCCGCGATCGTCCCGAGCATCGGCGCCGCCGCCTACGGAGCCTCGAAGGCGGCCGTCGTGCAGTTCACCCGGGTCCTCGCCGGCGAGCTCGGGCCGTGGGGCATCACCGTCAACGCCTACGCGCCGGGCATGATCCCCACCGCGATGAACGGCTTCGCGGACATGCCGGAGGCGGCGAAGGCGCGGCTCCTCGACACGCTGAGCCTGCGCCGCTGGGGCACGCCCGACGACATCGCCGACCTGCTCTGCTTCCTCTCCAGCGACGCCGCGAGCTACATCACCGGCACGCTCGTCGACGTCAGCGGCGGCAAGCTCGCCACGCAGATCCCCGCCCGTGCGTACGAGGGCCTCTCACCCGCGGAGTGATCCCGCCGGCGCCTGAGGGCACCCCTGCCCGCCTCGACTCAGGCCGTCCCTCGGCCGGTCGACGTCGCCCGGATCTCCGCAGCGGTGTCGCGGACGAGCGTTCGTGCCGCGCTCTCCGCGCGATCGGCGTCCCCCGCCGCGATCGCCTCCGCCAGCCGCCGATGCTGGTCGACCGCTCGATCGGTGGCGGCGGTGAAGGTCGGAACGCCGCTGCCGTACCTGCTGTCGAGCGCGGCGGCGAGGGTGCCGAGCAGCTGGGCGAGCACCGCGTTGCCCGACCCCTCGACCAGGATCCGGTGGAAGCTCTGATCCGCGCTCGTGAACCGGGGCAGCGATCGCGCCTCGGCCGCGAGGGCGAGCTCCGCCGCCGCGGCCGACAGCTCCTGCTGCCCAGCGGTCCGGCCGCTCGTCGCGAAGAGCCGGGCCGCGGCGGGCTCGACCGCCTCGCGCAGCAGGAGGAGCTCCTGCAGCTGCGTCTCGCTCGCCGGTCCGGAGGCCCGCCACTGGATCACATCGGGATCGAGGAGGTTCCACGAGCTCTCCGGCTGGACCTGCGTCCCCGCACGCGGGCGAGCGCGGATCATCCCGCGGGCCTCGAGAGCACGGAAGGCCTCGCGCACCACCGTCCGCGACACGTCGTACCGGCGGCCGATCTCCTCGGGCACGATCTGCGAGTCCGCCGCCCGGACCCCCGACGCGATCTCCCGCCCGAGCCCCTCGGCGACCCGGCGCTGCAGGCGTCTGCCGGAGCCGGAGGCCTCGAGGGCGGAGTCGACGGGCATGATGCGGCTCACGATACCCGCCCGCTCCGCGCACCCCTGCCGGTCGACCAGCCGCGGAACGCGCGCTTCCTGCCCGCCGACCAGCCGCAACCCGCGCACTCCATCCCGGCCGACCAGCCGCAACCCGCGCACTCCATGCCGGTCGACCGGCCGCAGGCCGCGCGCTCCATGCTGGTCGAGTAGCCGCGGAACGCGGCGTATCGAGACCCACCCTCCAGGCCACGGTGGATCTCGATACGCCCGCTGCGCGGGCTACTCGATCACCATGCAGAGGCCCGCCCCACGGCCTGCTCGGCACCTCTACGAGCAGGCGATCATCGGCAGCGTGATGCGGATGTCGTCGTTCGCGTCGGTCCTCACTCCTTTTCGTCCGGGAACGATGAAGTGCCACATGAGCTGAACCGATCCCGTGGTGGTCGCCGTCCACCGGGTGGAGTAGTCGACGAACGAGAAGTCCTTCGTCAGCTGCACGTCGCCGTACTGACTCGTGTCGGTGCTGTAGTTCGGCGAGATGGGCACGTCGTCGGTCTCGAGCCGGGCGTACTGCGCGCCGCGGGTCCTGTCGTTGCCGGTCTGTGCGTACGAGCCACCGGCCCGGTAGAGGAAGGTGTAGGTGGTCCTGGCGACGACCGGCAGCCTGGCCCCCCACCAGACCTCCAGGTTGAACCCCTCGGCGGAGCCCGAATCGTCCGCCTGCTGGTAGAAGAAGACGGCGCCGTTCTTCTCCTCGATGCCGGACACCCCGTGATAGCCGTAGCCGTTGTCGTAGCGTCGCCACTGAGCAGAATCGGTGACCGACGGGCAGGGCGCAGGAGACGCCGATGCGGCCGGAGCCGCCGCCGCCAGGGCGATGACGGGTACCGTCCAGACCCCTCCGGCGACGAGCGTCCGCCGGTGCACCGCGCTTCGACCGTCGGAGGTCGTCGGCCGATCGTCGTCGTGCGCCATGAGTGCGTCTCCCGTGGTGTCGAGGTACGACCGCTGCCACGGTTGGCGACGGCGTACCTGCACACCAGGGTGGTGCCCTCACGCCGCGTCAGGATAATTCGAGGCGCTTGAAGCACAACGATGACGCGTTCACGTCACTGCTGACAGGATCCGTGCCTGTCGACGTCCCGAGCAGTCCAGCCGCCGCGGCGCACGCCCCTGCTGGCCGAGCAGCCCGCGCAGTGGCCCCCTCCGTGCTGGTCGAGTAGCCCCGCAGGGGCGTATCGAGACCCGAGCATGCAGCAGCGGCGTCTCGAGACCCCGCCCGCCGCTACTCCGGCATCGAGAAGTCCGCGAAGTCGAAGCCCGGCGACACCAGGCAGCTCACCACCGCGTCCTCCGCCGACGGCAGCGTCCGCTGCCAGACGTCGGCCGGCACCAGCGCCTGCACCGGCAGCCCCTCGAACGCGGAGCCGAGCACCACGGTCTCGCCGTCCTCCGGCTCCTCGCCGAGCCCGCCGTACTGCAGCGCCACCCGGCCGGGCCCGTTCCAGATCCAGGTCTCCGCCGAGGACACCCGGTGCCAGGCCGACGCCTCGCCCGCCGGCAGCAGGAAGACGATCAGCGTCGCCGCCGGCCGCTCCCGCACCGAGCCGTCCGCACTGACGAGCGTCAGCCGCTCCGGCGACTCCCACGTCCGCCGGTACCAGCCGCCCTCGGGATGCGGCTCGAGCCCCATCGTCTCGGCGAGCGCCGGCCGCCGCACCCGCTCGAGCACCCGCCCGTCGACGCTCAGCCGGTCGACGAACCCGCTCAGCTCCGCGCCTGCCATCGGACCTCCCCGGAGATGATCGTGGCGAGGGCGGTCCCCTCACCGGCTTCGACGACGGCGGCGAGCACGTCGTCGGAAGAAGAGCCCGACACGCCCAGGACCGCGAGGTCGGCGAGCGCCCCCGGCACCAGCGTGCCGAACGACTCCGCCGCCCCCATCGCGACCGCGCCGCCGAGCGTCGCCGCCGTGAGCAGCCGCGCGTGCAGATCGCGCCCCGCGTACCCCTGCGCCCGCGCGATCCGGCACAGCTCGGCCACGTCCCCGAGCAGGTCGAGCGACGGCGTCGACGACAGCGAGTCCGTCCCGACCGCGATCGCGTTCCCCTCGCGCAGGTAGTCCGCGACCGGCGCCTCGTCGAGCCCGATCACCGCGTTCGAGCGCGGACACAGCGCGACGGAGGTGCCGGTGCGCCGCAGCGTCGCGCGATCGTCCGCGTCCACGTAGATCCCGTGCGCGATGTGCACGTCGTCGCCGAGCGCCCCGATCGTCTCCGCGTACGCCACCGGCCGCAGCGCGCTGCCGCCGTTGCGCAGCAGGTGGAAGCCGTCGTAGCCCCAGCGGCGCCACTGCTCCGCCAGGTCGCCGCGGCCGTGCATCGTGTACTCCGCCTCCCAGGCCGACTCGGCCAGGTGCAGGTGCCGGCGCACGCCGAGCTCCTGCGAGAGCCCGGTGAGGTCGCTCAGCACCGGAGTGTCCAGCGAGTACGGCGCGTGCGGCGAGAGCCCGATCCGGGTCACGCCGGAGGTGCGCACCAGCTCGGCGGTGATCGCGCGCCCGCTGCCGCGCCAGTCGTCCTCGAGGAGGCTCATCAGCTCCCAGTAGGCGATCCCGTGCACGCGGCCGTCCTCGAGCACGCGCAGCGCATCGAGGTCGGTGACGATGTCGGCGATCGCCGTCGTCCCGGTCGAGACCGCGATCTCGAGCCCGGCGGCCGCCGAGGCGCCCCAGTCGTGCGGCTGCTCGTAGACCTCCTGGAAGGCGCGCGACCAGTCCTCGAAGCCCGCGTACCGGCCCCGGCCGACCGCGGACATGCACGTGTACTGCAGGTGCGAGTGCGCGTTGACGAGGCCCGGGACGATCGCGCCCGGCCACTCCCGCACCGCGGGCGACTCGTCGCGGAGCCCCTCCAGCACCTCGTCCCGCGTCCCGACCGCGACGATCCGCTCGCCGCGCACGGCGACCGCCCCGTCGCGCACCGGCTCACCCGCCACCGGCAGCACCCACGGCGCGCTGTGCACGGTGAGCACCGACGTCGAGCTTCCGGCGCTCTCGCGCCCGAGCGACACCGCGCCGCTCACGGGATCCACGCCGACGGCATCAGTCCCGAGAGGCTCGCCGTGCTCGCCGCGACCGCCAGCAGCACCGCCGCGCCCGTCACCGTCCAGTCGACCGGCGTGTACCGGATCTCCCGCAGCCAGGTGCGCTTGCGCGTCCCGAAGCCGCGCAGATCGAGGGCGTCCACCGTGTCCTCCGCGTCCACGAACGACGTGATGGTGACCGGCACCATCAGCGGTGCGACCTCGCGCAGGCGCCGGATCGGATTGCGGGTCTGCGTCCGCTCGTAGCCGCGCAGCCGCTGGGCCGCGGCCGTCTCCTGCAGGTTCGAGGCCGCGCTGGGCAGGAACTTGAAGGTGAGGTCGATGCCGTAGGCGAAGCGCGCCGGCACCCCGAGCCGCGCGAACGCGACCGCGAGGTCTCCCGGGCGGATGGCGAACGCGAGCGGGAACCCGACCGCGACCAGCGTGAGGAAGCGCAGCAGCAGGTTGACCGCGTACGACACCGCCCCCTCCGTGATCGCCAGCCCGACGACCGGCACCGTGAACAGCGTCGCGCCGGCCTCCGGCTCGCCGCTGCCGGTCGCGCCGACGATGAGCCCGTTGATCCCCGCGAAGACCAGCACGAACACGGCCACGACGGCCCAGTTCGAGCGGACCTCGCGGAACGGGATCCGCGCGCTGAGGTAGTACGCGAAGGCGACCACGGCGAGCGCCGCCATCCAGCGCAGATCGCGCACCTGGCTGGCCGTGACGACGAACATCACCGGCACCAGGATCAGCACACGCGGATCCCGGCGGCCGAGGAAGGAGTCACCGCCGAGGTATCGAGGCGAGACCTCCATCCCGGGCGCCCGTCAGCGTCCGGCGAGGTTCTGCAGCGGCTTCCAGACCCGGTCGAGCACGGGCACCAGGATCACCGCGGTGATGCCGGTGGCGAGGATCGCCAGGAGGTAGGAGCCGAAGAACCAGTACTGGAAGGTCTGGCCGAGGAACAGGAAGTCGGTGGCGGTGAAGAGCAGTCCGACGACGACCGCGGCGACCGCGATGGCGGCGGCCCAGACGAGCTGGCGGCCGGTGGTGCGCGGCTCCTTCGCGTAGTAGCCGATCAGTCCGGCGAGCAGGCCGACGAGGCCGTTCGCGATGCTCCAGTTCCAGTAGGTGAGGAAGCCGTAGCCCATGATCTGGTCGACGATCGCGTTGCCGACGGCGCCGGTGAAGAAGCCGGCGACCGGTCCGAAGCGCAGGCCCACGAAGGGGATGATCGCGATCGCGGGGCGGATCGAGATCATCGTCCCGGGGATCACGAAGCTCAGGGCGCCGAGCGCGCCGTAGAGGGCGGCGCCGACGGCGCCGAAGACGATCGTGCGGGAGGAGACGGCCCAGGGGCCGGTCTTCGCGGCGGTGGAGGTGGTGGCGGTCACGGGTGTGTCCTTTCGAGGGAGGGAGAGGAGCTGCGGGGATCGGCGGTGCGTCCGGCGTCGGGGGTGCTGCCGGGGCCTTGCTGCGCACGGCGGAGGCGCCGGGCGAGGTCGAGCGGGCGCGGGAGGCGACCGCTCGCGGGTCCGTGGCGCCGGGCGGCGCGCACGAAGTCGGTCTCGCGCAGCACCGCGCGGGAGTGGCCGGGGTCGACGCCCGGGCCGTGCCAGAGCGCCGTGTCGTGCACGACCTCGGCGGGACTGGCGTCGGCGACGATCCCGCCGCCGTCGACGACCACCACGCGGTCGGCTCGGGCGAGCGCCATGTCGACGTCGTGGGTGATGAAGTACACGCTGTCGATCCCGTCGATCGCCCACACCGCGTCGAGGAAGTGGCGGGAGGAGCGCTCGTCCTGCCCCGCCGTCGGCTCGTCGAGGATCAGCGTCCGCGGCCGCAGCGTGAGGGCGAGCGCGACGGCGAGCCGGCGCTGCTGCCCGAAGGAGAGCGTGCGCGGCGGCCGCTGCAGGATCCCCGGCACGTCGTCGAGCGACACGGCGCGCAGCGCGGCGTCGGCGATCGCGGGGATCTCCTCCGCCGGCACCCCGAGATTGCGCGGCCCGAAGGCCAGCTCCGCCTCGACCGTCTCGCTGAAGAGCGCCTGGCCGGGGTTCTGGAAGAGGTAGCCGCAGGTCGAGACGAGCTCGGCCGCGGTCAGCTCGTGCACCGGCCGCTCGTCCAGCAGGACCCGGCCGCGGGTCGGCGCGACGAGGCCGACGGCCGCGCGCATCAGCGTCGACTTGCCGGCGCCGTTCCGGCCGAGGATCGCCACCCGCTCGCCCGCGTGGAAGCGGCGGTCCACGGCGGCCACGATCGTCCGCGCGCCGTAGCCGAGCTCGGCGCCGTCGAAGTGCAGGCGGGCGGCACCGGCCGGGGCCGGACGCGCCTCCTCCTCGGGCGACTCCTCCCCCGCGGCGCCGGCGAGCAGCGCCTCGAACGGCAGCTTCACCGACTCGGGTGACGCGACCTCGAGGAACCCGGCGACACCGCCCGAGTAGACGACCCGCCCCTCCTCCAGGTACACGACGCGGTCCGGCTCGAGCGCGAGCACCTCGTCGACGCGGTGCTCGACGATCACGGCCGCCCCGCCGCCGTCGACGTAGGCGCGCACCGCCCGCAGCAGCACGTCGGCCGCGTCGGGATCGAGGTTCGCCAGCGGCTCGTCGATGACGATGACCCGCGGATCGAGCACGAGGATCCCCGCGAAGGCGACGAGCTGCAGCTGCCCGCCGGAGAGCTCGTGCGGCGGCGTCGCCAGCAGCGCGGTCAGCCCGAGCCGCTCGGCGACCTGGTGCGCGCGCTCGCGGATCTCGGCGGGAGGCGTCCCGCGGTTCTCCAGCCCGAAGGCGATCTCGGCGAGCACGCTGTGCCCGACGACCTGCTTGCCCGGATCCTGCAGCAGCGTGCCGACGACCTCCGAGATGTCGCGCAGGGCGAGCGGAGTCGCGTCCCGCCCCTCGACCTCGATCCGCCCGGTCACCTCGGCGCGGTACGAGCGCGGCACCAGTCCGTTCAGCACCCGCAGCAGCGTGCTCTTGCCGCAGCCGGACGGACCCGCGACCAGCACGACCTCCCCGCTCGACACCGAGAAGCTCGCGTCGACCAGCGACGGCTGCTCGGCGTTGCGGTAGGTCACTCCGACGCCGTCCAGGCGCAGCAGCTCGGTCACGAGCGCGCTCCGTCCCGCTGCGGCGCGGCCCGGCGGCCGGTCGAGGTCCAGCTGCCGAGGAAGTCGCGCTGGGCGCTGCTCGGCGCGTCGATCCGCAGACCGAGCGCGTCGAGCTTGGCGCGGGCGACCCGGTCGTCGACCTCGGGCGGGAGCAGGTGCACGGCCGGAGCGAGGCTCCCCGCCTCCCGCGCGAGCAGGTCGACGGCGGCCACCTGGACGCCGAAGGACAGGTCCATGATCTCGATCGGGTTCCCCTCACCGGCGGTGCAGTTGATGCAGCCGCCGTCGTCGAGCACGACGATCGAACGGCCGTTGGGCAGCGTGAAGCTCTCCAGCGCGTGGCCGATGCTCTGCCGGATCGCGCCCGCGGCGAGCGCCGCGTCGATCGCGATCTCCTGCGCGACGCCGCCCGAGACGGCCACGGCCGCCCCCTCCGGCAGGGCGAGCAGGTGCTCCACGTCGACGGTGTGCGCGATGCCCGTCGCCGAGATCAGCAGGTCGGCGCTGCCGGCCGCCGACTCCAGCGCGTCGACGTCGTAGCCGGCGAAAACCGCCTCGAGCGCGCGGACCGGGTCGACCTCCGCGATCGTCACGCGGGCGCCGAGCGCGCGGGCGTGCTGGGCGACCCCGCGGCCGACAGGTCCGAAGCCCGCGACGACGACGTGCGCTCTGTCGAGCGGAGTCGCGAGCAGGTCGAGCATGGTCAGCAGCGTCGACTGCCCGGTGCCGTGCCGGTTGTCGAAGAGCGTCTTGCAGCGCGCGTCGTTGACCGCGAGCACCGGGATCCGCAGCGCGCCCTCGCGCTCCATCACCCGGAGCGGGCGCAGGCCGCTCGTGGTCTCCTCCGTCGCGCCGCGCAGCGTCTCGAAGACAGCGGGCCGGTCGGTGTGCGCGAGCCGCGTGACCGACGAGCCGTCGTCGACCAGGATGTCCGGGCGCCGGTCGAGCAGCCCGAGCGCGAACGCGCGGTCGTCGGCGGCGCTCGCGTCCGAGCGGGCGAAGACCGCGATCCCCGCGTGCTGCAGGGCGGCCGCGGTGTCGTCGTGGGTGTTGGAGGCGCCGCACATCACGCTGACGTCCGCGCCGGCCGCCGCCAGCTCGAGCGCGAGCGTCGCCGTCTTGGGCTCGAGCACGAGCACCAGCCCGATCCGCAGGCCCCGCACGGTGCCGCTCTCGCGGAGCTGTCCGGCGATCCCGCGGGTCACCGGCATGAAGCGCGCGGCCCAGTCGATCTTGTCCTGGCCCTGCCGCCAGAGCGAGGGGTCCCGGATCGGCGCGGTCATCGGAGCAGCTCCAGCGCGAGGGCACGGTCGGCGCGCTCGTGCAGGCCGGGCGACGGGTCCTGCTCCCGGGCGGCCTCGACAGCGGCCGCGAAGCGCGCGGACAGCTGCTCCCGAGTGCGGCGGGCCGAGCCGTCGGCGACGTCGCGCGCCACGAGGAGGAAGAGCTCGCGCTCGGCGTCCGCGATCCGGTCGATCCCGGGGCGGCCGGAGGAGGGGTCGGTGGCCGCGGCGACCGCCGGGTGGTCCTCCGCCGCGTCGACCAGGAGCAGCGGACCGCCGGTGCCGAGCAGCGCCGCGGTGACCGGGCTCGTCAGCTCTCCCGTCGCGAAGGCGATCGTCGCATCCCGCAGGTCCGCCGAGTGCGCTGTCTGCACCGTCAGCCCGAGCTGGGCGATCTCGACCAGCGCGAGCGGGTCGTCGCCGACGACGATCACGCGAGCGCCCGTCGCGGCGGTCCTGGTCGCCAGCTCGACCGCGAGCGGCCCGGTCCCGAGCACGGCGACGCGGGTGTGCGCGAAGGAGAGGTTGGAGGCCGCGGCGACCGCGCGGAGCACGGCCTGCGCCCACGCGGTGCGGGTCAGCGCTCGGACGACCCGGGAGTCACCGGACGCGTCGGCCGCCGTCGCGGGCAGCGCGGCGCGGCGCAACGGGGTGAGGGTGGCGTGCATGACGCTCCAGGGGAGTCGGCGATTCTAAGCGGTTAGCGTGACCATAGTCGCGCCCTGTTTCCCCCACCCGCCCGTTTATTACGCCCGTGTGAAACATTCGCCGCCTGGACCGATCACGCCGACCGAGCATCCCGCGCCGATCATGCTGATCGCACATCCCGAGCATCCCGCGCCGATCATGCTGATCGAGTAGCCCGCGCAGCGGGCGTATCGAGATCCCCCCTCCCATAAGCTGACCGGATGTCAGCCCGCCCCCGGCGCCCCACCCTCGCCGATGTGGCCCGCTCGGCCGGCACCTCCGCCACCGTCGTCAGCTACGTCGTCAACAACGGCCCGCGCCCCGTCTCCCCCGAGCTCCGCGCCCGCGTCGAGACCGCCATCACCGAGCTCGGCTTCCGCCGCAACACCCTCGCCGAGGCGCTCAGCGTCGGCCGCTCGAACCTCGTCGGTCTGCTCGTCCCCGACTCCTCCAACGCCTTCTTCGGCGAGCTGGCGCGCGAGATCGAGCACGAGGCCCGCCGCCGCTCGCTGCTGACCCTCCTCGGCAACACCGAGTACGACCCGGAGGTGGAGCGCGGCTACGAGCGCACCTTCGCCGACCTCCGCACCGCCGGTATCCTCCTGATCACCATCGATCCCGCCAGCACCGCTGACACCGCCCCGCGCGTCTTCCTGCACTCCGCGGCTCCCACCGACACCGAGCCGAGCGTCGTCTTCGACGACGAGCAGGGCGTGCGAGCCGCGGTCGAGCACCTGCTCTCGCACGGCCACGAGGACGTGCACTGCGTCACCGGCCCCGACGACTTCGGCCCCTCGGGCCTCCGCGCCCGCTTCTGGGCGGAGGCGATGGAAGGCGCCGGAGGCCGCCTGCACCGCGTGCCGATGGACCGCGTCTCGGCCGAGGCCGCCCTCCGCACGATCCTGCGCACCGAGCGCCCGCGGGCTGTCCTCGCCACCACCGACGAGCACGCCCTCGCCCTCCTCCGCGCCGCCTCCCAGGAGGGGATCCGCGTCCCGGCCGAGCTCGCGATCGTCGGCTTCGACGGCATCCGCGAGGCACTGCTCGGCGGCGTCCGCGTCACCACCGTCGCCGTCCCCGTCCGAGAGATGGCCCGCATCGCCTTCGAGCTCCTCGACGAGACCCTGGCCGACGCCCCCGTGCGCCACGTCCTCCTGCCGACCACCCTCGTCCTCGGCGAGACCTGCGGCTGCACCCCCGCCCCCTGACGCCGGATCCACTGGGAAGAGTCGCCCGCAGACCTGCTGGTCGGGCAGCCGCACAGCGGCCCCCTCATGCTGGTCGAGCAGCCGCGCAGCGGCGTATCGAGACCCACCGTCCGATGAAGGCCAGGTCTGCAGACTCGTCCTTCCGGCGCTGCCGGCTCTCGATACGCCCGCTCCACGGGCTACTCGATCAGCATGGGGCGCGCCCGACAGTTCGGATCTGCAGACCACGGCACCCGATCCGGACGCAGAACATCAGCCGGGAGTCACTCTCAGCGCCCCTCGGCGACGACGCACGTCCTCGGCTGACGTCCTGCCGCCGCCGATGCGCAGCTCCCCTTCCATGCCGGTCGACCAACCGCGCAGCTCCCCTTCCCTGCCGGTCGACCAGCCGCGCGGCGCCCTTTCATGCTGGTCGAGTAGCCGCGCAGCGGCGTATCGAGACCCCGCCCTCAGCCGATCGCCGCCAGCCGCCCCACGACGCCCTCGCCCAACTGCGCCACGTACGCCTCCGGGTCCGGCCCCTGCGGCGCGAGCTCGACCAGCGAGATCCCGAGCGCCGCGTACTCCTCCATCACCCGCACGAACCCGTCCGGGTCGCCGACCGGGTCCCCGCCGCCGATGATCGTCTTCGTGATCGCGTCGTAGTCGCGCCCGAGCTCGTCGCAGTGCCGGCGCAGCACGTCGAGCTTGTGCGCGATCCCCTCCGCCCCGATCGCGAACAGGTTGCAGGCGTCGCCGTACTCCGCGACCAGACGCAGCGTCTTCTTCTCGCCGCTGCCGCCGATCAGGATCGGCGGACCCGGCCGCTGGATCGGCTCCGGGTGGTTCAGCGTCTCGGCCAGCTGGAAGTGCTTCCCCGAGTACGGCCCGTCGTTCTCGCTCCACATCTGCTTGCAGATCTGCAGCGTCTCCTCGAGCCGCTCGAACCGCTCCTTCAGGGCCGGATACGGCACGCCGAGCCCGAGGTGCTCCCGCTCGTACCAGGCCGCACCGATGCCGAGCATCGCCCGCCCGCCCGACAGCACGTCGAGCGTCGTCACGATCTTCGCCAGCAGCCCCGGGTGCCGGTAGGTCACCCCGGTCACCAGCAGCCCCAGCCGCAGCCGCTCCGTCCGCCCCGCGACGAACCCGAGCGAGGTGTACCCCTCGAGCATCGGATCCTCGCTCGTCGCGAACTGCTCCATCTGGAAGTAGTGGTCCATCAGCGTGAACCACTCGCAGCCGACGTCCTCCGCCGTCCGCGCCGTGGCCCCCAGGATCGGCGCGATCCCGGCACTGCCCCCCGGCAGCGTGAAGTTCATGAAATGAATGCCGACCTGCATGCGCGCGCTCCTGACGTCAGTGTCCTCCGAGCCTGTCACGCAGCGCGGACCCGGTCACGCGCCCTGAGCGCTTTCGCTGCTCACTGCGCTGCGTGCCTCAGGCTGAGGCGCGGAAGCTCATGAGCTGAGGGCCTGGTGATGACGGAGGTCTGCGGTTCGCGCAGTCCTTTCCGGAAGAGCCGGTGCGCCACGTCGAAGCAGTGGCGTCAGCCACAGCAATGGACCCGTCAGCGCGGCGCGTACCGCGTCAGCACCGCGCCCTCCGGCAGCGGCTCGCTGCCGAGGAAGCGCAGCTCCGGTCGGAACCCGGCGGCGAAGTACGGCGTCCCTCCGCCGAGGACGAACGGCTGCGTGTGGAGCCGGTACTCGTCGATCAGCCCGGCCGCGCCGAGCGAGGCGGCCAGCGTCGGCCCGCTCACCTCGATCGCACCGTCGGTCCCGGACTTGATCCGCCGGAACGCGTCGACCGCGTCGGAGGCGATCAGCGTCACACCCTCGGGCACCTCCGTCACCGTCGACGAGAAGACGACCTTCGGAGTCTCGACCCACGCCTGCGCGAAGTCCTCGGCGACCTCGTCCCACTCCGGATCGGGCCGGCCCCAGTACGCCATCATCCGCCACATCCGGCTGCCGTAGACCGACAGGGCGGCGGCCCGCTGCCCCTCGTTGAAGACCCGGTGCAGCGCGGGCCCGGGCGCGGGGAACCCGGAGATGTCGCCGTCCGCCGCCGCGACGAAGCCGTCGATCGACACGAGCATCCCGTAGCTGACGAACCCCATCGGAGCCTCCTGACCGGTGCGACCCCGGCGTCGCACGCCCCGATGCTAGCCACGCACCCGCGGCACAGGGAAGAGGAGACGTCCAAACGAGAAGACGTCCGAACGAGCCCTACGCCCCGACGCGGAACCGTCGCCCGCCGAACTCCACGACGTCGCCGACCACAAGCTGCCGCCCGCGCCGCCGGTCCACCTCGCCGTTCACGCTGACGAAGCCGTCCGCGACGGCCTCCTTCACCTCGCCCCCGGAGTCGAGGATCCCCGCGAACTTCAGGAACTGCCCGAGCCGGATGCTCTCCCCGTCGAGCGCGACCTCCTCGACCGGTTCCTGTGCAGCCACGAGCGTCAGACCGCCGGGATGTCCGCGAAGCGGGAGAAGTGGCCGTGGAAGCCCACGGTCACCGTCCGGGTCGGACCGTTGCGGTGCTTGGCGACGATGAGATCGGCCTCGCCCGCGCGCGGGTTGTCCTTCTCGTAGGCGCTCTCGCGGTGCAGCAGGATCACCATGTCGGCGTCCTGCTCGATCGAGCCGGACTCGCGGAGGTCGGAGATGGCGGGCAGCTTGTCGGCGCGCTGCTCCGGTCCACGGTTCAGCTGCGACAGCGCGATGACCGGCACCTGCAGCTCCTTCGCGAGCAGCTTCAGCGCACGGGAGAACTCGGAGACCTCCTGCTGGCGGCTCTCGACCTTCTTGCCCGAGGTCATCAGCTGGAGGTAGTCGATGACGACCATCTTCAGGCCGATGCGCTGCTTGAGCCGGCGGCACTTCGCGCGGATCTCGACGAGCGTGAGGTTCGGCGAGTCGTCGATGTAGAGCGGGGCGTCGTTGATGCGGCCGCGGGTGGAGGCGATGGTCGTCCAGTCGCGCTGGTCGACCGTGCCCTTGCGCATGTGCTGCAGCGGAACGGACGCCTCGGCCGAGAGCAGGCGCATCGCGATCTCGCTGCGCCCCATCTCGAGCGAGAAGAAGATCGTCGCCATGTTGTGCTTGATCGCGGCGGCGCGGGCGAAGTCGAGCGCGAGCGTCGACTTTCCGAGTGCCGGTCGCGCCGCGACGATGATCATCTGGCCGGGGTGGAAGCCGTTGGTGAGGTCGTCCAGGTCGGCGAAGCCGGTCGGCACGCCGGTGAAGGCCCCGTCCTTGTGCGCCGCGGCCTCGATCTCGTCGATGGCGACGGTCACCGCGTCGGTCAACGGGACGTAGTCCTCCGCCGTCTCCGACCCGGTGACGTTGTAGATCTCGGCCTGCGCTGTGTTGACGAGGTCGAGGACCTCGCCCTCGCCCTGGTAGCCCATCTGCGCGATGCGGGTGCCCGCCTCGACCAGGCGGCGCAGCAGCGCGCGCTCGGCCACGATCGACGCGTAGTAGCCCGCGTTCGCCGCGGTCGGCACCATCGCGGTGAGCGAGTGCAGGTAGTCGGCGCCGCCGGCGCGCTGCAGCTCGCCCTGCTTGGTCAGCTCGTCGGTGACGGCGATGACGTCGGTCGGCTCGCCGTGCGAGTAGAGCGCCAGGATCGCCTCGAAGACGATCTCGTGCTTGGGGATGTAGAAGTCGGTCGCCTTGACGCTCTCCACGACGTCGGCGACGGCGTCCTTCGAGAGCAGCATGCCGCCGAGCGCCGACTGCTCCGCGAGCAGGTCGTGCGGGGGCGTGCGCTCGTTGCTGCGCGGGGAGTCCCCTCGGGAGTCCCGCCCGTCTCGTCCGTCCGAGCCGGGAACCGCCAGGTGCGCGATCGTCATGCCTTCGCCTCCTCCTGTCGGGTGCCTCGCGGAACGGGTGGCGACACGGTCGAGCCGCCTGTCGCGAGTGCCGGACACAGGTCTACGCCCGACCTCCGACAGCGGCCGCTCGGCGCCCGCCCCGCTCCCCTCGCGGGGCGCTGCGCCACACTACGGACCGCCCGCCGCCGGGGTCAAACCACCCTGTGGAGAGAACTGTGGAGAACGAGCGGGAAACGCCGCGCCCGCTGTGGGCAACATGTGGAGAACCCTGTGGGAACTCGACTGTCGGACAAGTTTTTTCAGCCGCCTGACCAGGCCTTTCCCGCTTTCCACAGGTGTGTGGGGAAAAGAGTCTCCAGACCACATTGAAGGTTGCCCTCCCGCGAGGGTGTATGTGGATGGAGCTGTGGAGAACCGCAACGACGAAGGGCGGTGCGAGGGGACCGTGAAGTCCCGTCGCACCGCCCTCCGCGGCGTTCTCGCGGCCTTACTTGGCCGCGACCACCTGCAGCTTCACGGTGGCCTGGATGTCGTCGCGCAGACGCACCACGGCCTCGTGCTCGCCGACGTTCTTGATCGCGTTCGAGATCACGATCTTGCGCTTGTCGAGCTCGCCGTAGCCGGCCGCCGCCACCGCAGTCGCGATGTCGGAGGTCTTGACGGAGCCGAAGAGGCGCCCGTCCTTTCCGGCCTTGACGGTCAGCTTCACGCGGTTGGCCTCGAGGACCTGCTTCGTGTGCTGAGCCTCCTCGATGGTCTTGTGCTCACGAGCGGCTCGCGCCGACTTGATCTGCTCGACCTGCTTCTCGCCACCGCGGGTCCACGCGACGCCGAAGCCCTGCGGGATGAGGTAGTTGCGGGCGAACCCGTTCTTCACGTCGACGACGTCGCCGGCGGAGCCGAGTCCGTCGACCTCGTGGGTCAGGATGACCTTGGACATCTTCTACCTACCTTCCGCTGCCGGCGTAGGGCAGGAGCGCCATCTCACGGGCGTTCTTGACGGCGCGGGCGATGAGGCGCTGCTCCTGGACGGAGACGCCGGTGATACGACGGGCGCGGATCTTGCCGCGCTCGGAGATGAACTTGCGAAGGGTCGGGACGTCCTTGTAGTCGATGACGCCCACGCGGACCGACTTCGCGGGGGCCGCGTTCTTCGCGCCCTTGCCGCGGATCGGCTTGCGGCGGTCGCCGCTGCTCTTTCCAGCCATAGTGGTTTCCTTAGATTCTGGTTCGCGTCCGTCCGCACCCCTCTCGGGGCGGGGACGCGTGATTCAGGTGAGGGCGCGCTCGAGCCGGAGGCTCAGAACGGCGTCTCGTCGTTGTAGCTGCCCGGCGTGCTCCACACGTCGCCACCGGCCGGAGCGCTGGGCGCCCACGGCTCCTCGGCCTGGCCGCCACCGCGGTTGCCGCCGCCGTTTCCGCCGGAGCCCCCCTGGTTGCCGCCGTTGCCGCCGCCGAAGCCGCCCTGGCTCGCGCCCTGGTTGCCACCGCCGCCGCCGACCTGACCGCGTCCACCGCCGCCACCGGCCGCGCGCGTGACCTGAGCGGTCGCGTAGCGCAGCGAGGGGCCGATCTCGTCGATCTCGAGCTCGATGCTGGTGCGCTTCTCGCCTTCCTTCGTCTCGTAGGAGCGCTGCTTCAGGCGGCCGGTCGCGACGACACGGCTTCCCTTGGTCAGCGTCCCCGCGACGTTCTCGGCGAACTCGCGCCAGACGGAGGCCCGGAGGAACAGCGCTTCGCCGTCCTTCCAGTCGTTCGCCTGACGGTCGAAGGTGCGCGGCGTGGAGGCGATGGTGAAGTTCGCGACCGCGAGCCCGCCCTGCGTGTAGCGCAGCTCGGGGTCGGCGGTGAGGTTCCCCACCACGGTGATGATCGTCTCGCCGGCCATCAGCGTTACGCCTTGGGAGCGGCCGGAGCCTTGGCAGCCTTGCGGGCGGCCTTCTCGTCGGCGAGCTTCTTGGCGGCGGCGACCTGGGCGATGCCCTCTTCGGCGCGGAGCACCTTGGTGCGCATGACGGCCTCCGACAGCTTCAGCTGACGGTCGAGCTCGTTCGCGGCGGCCGAGGTCGACGTGAAGTCGACGATGGCGTAGATGCCCTCGGACTTCTTGTTGATCTCGTACGCCAGACGACGGCGGCCCCAGACGTCGACCTTGTCGATGGATCCACCATCGGTGCGGATGACGTTGAGGAACTTGTCGAGACTCGGAGCGACGGTGCGCTCATCGATCTCGGGATCCAGGATGACCATGAGTTCGTACTGATGCGTCACTAACCCACCTCCTTCGGACTGAACGGCCACGGTATTTCCGTGACAGGAGGGTATGTAGCATCTGCCCACTCCCGCGGACGCGAGTGCGTCTGGTCATGGACAACCTGACGACCCTACCATCCGCGGGACTCCGAGCCCAGGGCCGATCCGGCGGGATCCGCGGTCGCCCGCCGGATCCCGCCGTCACCGGGACGCGCTACCGCTGGATGAACGCCAGCAGGTCCGGGTTGAGCACGTCGGCGTGGGTGGTCAGCATGCCGTGCGGGTAGCCCTCGTAGATCTTCAGCGTCGAGTCCTGCAGCAGCTCGTGCTGCTTCAGCGCCGCGTCCTGGTACGGCACGACCTGGTCGTCGTCGCCCTGCAGCACGAGCACCGGGACGGTGATCGCCTTCAGGTCCTCCGTCTGGTCCGTCTCCGAGAACGCCTCGATGCCCTCGTAGTGCGCGAGCGCACTGCCCGTCATCCCCTGGCGCCACCAGTTGTCGATCACCGGCTGCGAGACCTCCGCGCCGTCGCGGTTGAAGCCGTAGAACGGACCCGACGCGACGGCCTGGAAGAACTCGGCGCGGTTCGCGGCGAGCGCCTCGCGGAACCCGTCGAAGACGCTCATCGGCGTGCCCTCGGGGTTCGCCTCCGTCTGCACCATCAGCGGCGGCACGGAGGAGACGAGGACCGCCTTCGCCACGCGGCCCTGCGGCTGGCCGTACTGCGCGACGTAGCGCGCGACCTGGCCGCCGCCGGTGGAGTGGCCGATGTGGACCGCGTCGTGCAGGTCGAGGTGCCGCACCACGGCGTCGACGTCGCTGGCGTAGTGGTCCATGTCGTGCCCGGTGCCGACCTGCTCCGACCGTCCGTGCCCGCGGCGGTCGGTCGCGATCACGCGGTAGCCGTGCGCGTGGAAGAAGAGGAGCTGCGCGTCCCAGTCGTCCGAGGACAGCGGCCAGCCGTGGTGGAACACGATCGGCTGCGCGTCCGCGGATCCCCAGTCCTTGTAGTAGATCTCGACGTCGTCGTCCGTGGTCACATACGGCATGGTCGTACCTCCGTGCTCGGGTCGGCCCGGGGCACGCCCGAGTCGACGTCAGCGTGCGCTCCTCCCCGAAGCAGGGGAGAAGTGGCTCCACGATAGGCCTGCCGCGTCGCGACACGGAGGGATCGCTCCGAAGTTCGAGAACCGTTCAGACGGTCGTCCGGAGGACGGGACGGATCTGGTGCCGGACGGCGCGGAGGGACAAGCTGAGCGCATGACGACGCAGCAGACGATCGACCCCTCCGTCCCGCCGAGCGGCCCCGGCTGCGTCGAGTGCGAGCAGTCCGGCTCGTGGTGGCTGCACCTGCGCCGCTGCGCGCTCTGCGGGCACATCGGCTGCTGCGACGACTCGCTGAACCGGCACGCGACCGCGCACTTCCACGAGACCGGCCACTCGGTCATCCGGAGCTTCGAGCCCGGCGAGGAGTGGTTCTGGGACTACCGGACGGACGACTACGCCGACGGTCCGCGTCTCGCCGACCCGCAGAGCCACCCCGCCGACCAGTCGACGCCCGGACCGGCGGACCGGGTGCCGCGCGACTGGCAGTCCGTTCTCACGGACCGGGACTGATCGGCTCCCGATCCCGCGCGACGACGCTCAGCGCGCCGCCCACCACTCCTTCAGCCGCCGGGCGGCCTCCTCCTCGCCGAGCGGTCCCTCCTCGAGTCGCAGCTCGAGCAGGAACTTGTACGCGAGTCCGACCTCGCGCCCCGGCGGCAGCTCCAGGATCGCCATGATCTGCGTGCCGTCGAGGTCGGGCCGCTTCGAGGCGAGCTCCTCCTTCTCGGCGAGCTCCGCGATCCGCTGCTCCAGGTCGTCGTAGGCGTGCGCGAGCCGGTCGGCCTTGCGGGTGTTGCGGGTCGTCACGTCGGCCCGGGTCAGGATGTGCAGCCGCTCGAGCAGCGGGCCGGCGTCGGTGACGTAGCGGCGGACGGCCGAGTCGGTCCAGGCACCCTCGGTGTAGCCGAAGAAGCGCAGGTGCAGCTCGATCAACCGGGCGACGTCCGCGATGGTCTGCTTGTCGAACTTCAGCGAGCGCAGCCGCTTGATCGCCAGCTTCGAGCCGACGAGGTCGTGGTGGTAGAAGCTGACCGCTCCGCCCGGCTCCAGCCGCCGCGTCGCCGGCTTGCCGATGTCGTGCAGCAGCGCCGCGATGCGGAGGGTGACGTCCGGCGCCGCGCCGGGGTTCCGCTGTCCCTCCAGCGCGATCGCCTGCTCCAGCACCGTGAGGCTGTGCACGTAGACGTCCTTGTGGTGGTGGTGCTCGTCCTGCTCGAGGCGCAGGGCCGGCAGCTCGGGGAGGAAGTAACCTGCCAGACCGGTGTCGACGAGCAGCTCGAGTCCGGCCCGCGGCGAGGCGGTCGCGAGGAGCTTCCGCAGCTCCTCCTGCACCCGCTCCGCGGAGACGTCGTCGATGCGCGGGGCCAGCTCGGCCATCGCCCACTCGACCTCGTCGGTGGTCCGGAAGCCGAGCTGTGAGGTGAACCGCGCGCCGCGCAGCATCCGCAGCGGGTCGTCGCCGAAGGAGAGGTCGGCCGCGGCGGGCGTGCGCAGCCGGCCCGCGAGCAGGTCCTCCACTCCCCCGGCCGGGTCGACGAGCACGATCTCGGGCAGCCGCAGCGCCATCGCGTTGACGGTGAAGTCGCGGCGCACGAGGTCGCCCTCGAGGCTGTCGCCGAACTCGACTTCGGGCTTGCGGCTGACCCCGTCGTAGCTGTCGCTGCGGTAGGTGGTGATCTCCACCGTCTCGCCGGCGATCCGCGCGCCGATCGTGCCGAACGCCCGGCCGATGTCCCAGTGCGCCTCGGCGATCGGAGCGACGATCCGCACGATGTCGTCGGGCCGCGCCGAGGTCGTGAAGTCGAGGTCGTGCACGCCGTGGCCCAGGAAGGCGTCGCGGACGGGGCCGCCGACCAGCGCGAGCTCGTGGCCCTGCGCGGCGAAAGCCTCCGCGAGCCGGGCCACCGTCGGTGTCGCCGCGAGAGCTCGGAGGGTCTCGAGGGCGGTCTGGACGCTGTGCATCCGGCAGATCCTACCGGGGAGCCGTGACCGGGCCGCGGTGCGCGCCGGAGTGCAACCGCCTCGACCGGTTACGGCTCCTGAGCGACTCCGCAGCGCATCCCGCGGCCCGGCAGACGGCTGCCCGGAGGCCTGCCCGTAGAATCACCCGCATGGAGGCCGAGTGAGTTCGATGCGTCGGCGCGACCTCACCCCCTCCGATCGCCCCCGCCCCCGGCGAGCGGTCCCGCAGCTGCTCCGCTCCGCCGGTGCCGCTGCGCTGTCGATCGCGCTCCTCGGCGGCGCCCTCCCCGCGGCGGCGCACGCCGCTGAGCGCACGGCCCTCGAGTCCGGACAGGCCACCGTCACGGCGACGGTCGGCGCGGCGAACGACGGCGTCCTCCTCCCCGGCGACGACCTCCAGCTCGCGATCTCCGTGCGCAACGGCACCACCGAGTCGATCGACGGCGCGCGCGTCGAGGTCGCGATCGACGAGGACACCCTCGACTCCCGGGCCGAGCTCGCCGAGTGGCTCGACGGCGAGTCCGAGGACGAGGGCACGAGCACCGGCGACGGCGCCGACGTGCGACTGCTCCCCTCCAGCTCCGCCCAGGTCGGCGTCACCGTCCCCGCGGCCTCGCTCCCCTTCTCCACCGACTCGATCCGCGACCCGGAGGCGTTCGGCACCCACGCGATCTCGGTGACCGTCAGCAGCCCCGGTGGCACCGTCGCGACCGCCCGAGGCGTCGTCGAGCTCTCGACCGGCTTCCCCAGCGAGCAGGAGACCGGCGTCAGCGTCCTCGTGCCGCTCACGGTCCCCGACACCGCTGACGGCATGCTCTCCGCCGAGACGCTGCAGGACTACACCCAGACCACCGGCACGCTCTCGCGCCAGCTCGACACCGTCGACGGCCGCGCCGTGACCATCGGAGTGGATCCGCGCATCCTCGCGTCGATCCGGGTCCTCGGCGACACGGCACCGGAGTCGGCGACCGCCTGGCTGGACCGGCTCGAGTCGGTGCCGAACGAGGTCTTCGCCCTGCCCTACGCGGATGCGGACGTCGCCGCCCAGGCGCAGTCCGGCCTGTCCACGCTCCTGGCGCCGACCTCGTTCGAGTACGCGCTCGATCCCACCCTGTTCGCGCCGACGAGCTCGGGGACGCCGACCCCGACGGCGGTTCCCGGCGACTCGACTGCTCAGAACCTCCCCGAGCGCCCGACGACCGAGTCGCTCCTCGCGTTCGACTGGTCGCCGACGGTCGGCCGCATCGCCTGGCCGGACGACGGCACCGTCCGCGCGGCGGATCTCGGCGTGTATGCCACCGGCGGCATGACCCGCACGGTCGTCTCCTCCGACAATCTCGAGCTGCCGGACGGCGTCACCACGACGACCCGAGCCTCCGTCGACGACCACGACGTCATCGTCGCCGACAGTGCCCTCTCCAGCGCCTTCGACCGTGCGGTCAGCGCGAGCACCGACTCGGAGTGGCGCGCGAGCACGGCCGACCTCACCGCCGACCTCGCGCAGGTGCAGCGGGAGGGCGAGTCTCCCGACGTGGTCCTCGCGCTCGACCGCGGCGCGGCGATCGACGGCGTCCGCCTCGCGCAGACCCTCGACGCCGTCGACGCCCTGCCCTGGGCCGAGGGCTCATCGCTCGCCGCCGCCCTCACCTCGCCGGCGACCGAGGACGCGACGATCATCGACAGCCCGGAGTCGGAGCAGCGCCTCGAGGGCGTGTCCGACCTGCTGACCGCGGCCGCCCGCGTGGAGTCGTTCTCGGCCGTCCTCACCGAACCGGAGCTGCTCAGCGGCAAGCGCCGCAATGACCTCCTCGCCCTGCTCGCCGTGACCTGGCGCGAGGACACGGCGGGCTGGCAGGAGGCGGTCACCGCCAGCCGCGAGCAGGCCGACACCACGCTCTCCTCCGTCGCCATCGAGAGCTCCGACAGCGTCACCCAGCTCTCCCGCGACTCCAGCATCCCGGTCTACGTCCGCAACGACCTGCCGTGGCCCGTGACGGTCCGGATCCAGGCCTCGACCTCGAACGCCGTCCTCGACATCGACGAGTCCTCGGTCGAGCCGACGGCGATCGACGCCCGCTCGCAGGGCCGCGTCCTCATTCCCGTGAAGGCACGCGTCGGCAACGGCGAGACCGAGCTCCGGATGCAGCTGACGTCGCAGGACGGCACGCCCATCGGCGCTCCCACCGGCATCGTCACCAACGTCCGCGCCGACTGGGAGACCGTCGGCACCCTGGGCGTCGGCATCCTCCTCGTCCTCGTCTTCGGCGCGGGCATCCTCCGCAACATCCGCCGGCGCCGCCGCGGCGACACCCCCGAGGAGGACGAGGAGGACCCCAACGCCCCGCTCGCCGTCCAGCCGGGCCTCGACGACGACCGAACGGATCCCCGTGGCTAGCTTCTCCCTCGGTCGCGCGAGCGCCGTCCTCGCCTCCGGCACGATGGTCTCGCGGGTCCTCGGCTTCGTGATGTCGCTGGTCTTCACCCAGACGATCGGCCTCGTCGGCCAGGGCGCCGACGCCTTCACCGTCGCCAACGGCCTCCCGAACACGATCTACGCGATCATCGCGGGCGGTGCGCTCAACGCGGTCCTCGTGCCGCAGATCGTGCGCGCCGGCCTCCAGGCCGACGGCGGTCAGCGCTACATCAACAAGCTGCTGACCCTCGCGCTCCTCGTCCTCCTCGGTGCCGCCGTGATCGCGACGCTCGCCGCACCCCTGCTGATCCAGCTGAACGCCTCGCAGTACGGGCCGGAGCAGACCCGCCTCGCCGTCACCTTCGCCTACTGGTGCCTGCCGCAGGTCTTCTTCTACGGGCTGTACACGATCCTCGGCGAGGTGCTCAACGCGCGCGGCTCCTTCGGTCCGTTCACCTGGACCCCGGTCGTGAACAACGTCGTCGCCATCGGCGGGCTCCTGGCCTTCCAGCAGCTCTTCGGCTCCGACGGCAAGGGTCTCCGCACGGCGACGGAGTGGTCGCCCGAGATGATCGCTGTGCTGGCGGGCTCGGCCACCCTCGGAGTGGCACTGCAGGCGATGCTGCTCGTCTTCTTCTGGAAGCGGGTCGGTCTGCGCTACCGCCCCGATTTCAGCGTCCGCGGGGTCGGCCTCGGCCGCGCCGGGAGGATCGCCGTCTGGACCTTCGCGACCCTGCTCCTGACGGTCGCTGCAGGCTTCATCGAGAACAACACCGTGAGCGCCTCCTCGGGCGAGGACGCCTCCGCCACGGCGCTGCAGAAGGCCTGGCTCGTCTTCATGCTCCCGCACTCGGTGATCGCCGTCTCGATCGCCACCGCGTACTACACCAAGATGAGCGGCCACGCCTCGCGCAACGAGATGAAGGACTTCCGGAGCGACATCTCCACCTCGATCCGGGTGGTCGGGCTCTTCCTGTTCTTCGCCACAGCGGCCCTCGTGGTCTGCGCCCGCTCCTTCGCGACGATCTTCGCGCCGACCGATCCCGTCGCCGCCGGGCAGATGGCCATGATCATCACCGCCTACGTCATCGTGCTGCCGCTGTTCTCGACGCTCGCGATCGTGCAGCGCGGGTTCTACGCCCTCAACGACGGCCGTTCGCCGTTCCTCTACACGCTGGTGCAGACCGCGATCATCGTCGTCGGCTGCGGGATCGCCTTCCTCCTCCCCGACGACTCGACCGCGTTCTTCGTCGCGCTCTCGATCTCGGCGGGAGTCGCCGTCCAGGCGCTGATGGCGTGCCTGATGCTCAGGAAGAAGCTCGGCGGCTGGGGCGGGACGCGCATCGTGTTCCGCTTCGCCACCTACGCCGCCGCGACCCTCCCCTCGATCGGCGCCGGCGTCCTGGTGATGTTCGTCCTCGCCCAGGCCGACGACTACCCGGCCGCCGGCTGGCCGCAGGCCCTCATCTCGATGGTGCTCACCGGCGTCGTCATGGCCCTCGTCTACTTCGGCGTGCTCTGGGTCCTCCGCGTCCCGGAGCTGCGCGCGATGGCCGCGCCGCTGCTCCGCCGCCTCGGGCGCTGACGCGGCACGGGACGCCCGAGCGTTCCTGAGAGCCGTCGTCGCGACACTGGGACGTCACCGGACCGGTGGTGCGCCCCCGGGCGCGACGTGGAAGGGTGGGGGCGTCCTCCGGCAGAGCCGCCTCCCCCCTCCTCCCTCCCGCCGATCCGGAAGGCGCGATGCGCTCCACCTTCGTCCTGCTCCGCGTGCTCGTCGCGGCCGCCGTCCTCACCGCGACCACGGTGAGCTTCCTCGACTCCCACGCCTTCTGGGTCGAGGCCCGCTTCCGCGACCGCGCCACCCTCGCCGCCAACTTCTTCAGCTACATCACCGTCGAGGTCTGCCTGCTCGCAGTCGTCGTCCTGCTGATCGGCGCCGTCGTCCTCGCCCGCGGCGCCCTGCCGGAACCGCGCTGGTTCGCCTGGCTGCGGGCCGGAGTCGTCACCTACATGGTCGTGATCGGAGTGGTCTACAACCTGCTCCTGCGCGGCACGGTGGTCACCGGCGCCGGTGCCGGTCAGGACTGGACCAACGAGGTCATGCACGTCATGGCGCCGCTCGCGCTGATCCTCGACTGGCTCTTCGCGCCCGGCCGGCGCCGCCTCTCCTGGGCGGTCGTCCCGGCGCTGCTCGCGTTCCCGGTCGCCTGGTTCGTCTACACGATCATCCGGGCGCCCCTCGTCTACGACCAGATGAAGCACGAGCAGGTCTGGTACCCGTACCCCTTCCTCGATCCGCGCCTGGCGGACCCGCCGATCGTCCCCGGTGGGATGATCGCGGTGGTGTTCTACGTCGTCGCGATGACGGCGGTCTTCGCCTCGGCCGGCTGGCTGACGGTCCTGATCTCGCGCCGGTCGATCGGGCAGCGCGGCACTCCCGCGGGCTCGGCGGAGAAAGAGCCGGTCAACGCGGCTTTCTGAGCCGTCTCGCGGAGAGCCGTTCGGCGACCCTGACCGCGGGCCGAGTGCCCCGGACGCCGCGGAATAGGCCCCGCCTAGGATGTGTTGTAGCCCCTGGAGCCCGGGAACGACAGAGCGAGCGGGACCGGCTCCGCGGATCCGCTCCCAGCACCGGATCCGGGCAGACCACCCCCTCCGGCGGACCGCCGGATCAGCCCCGCTCAGCACAGACCTCGAGGAGTTGCCGTGCGCGACATCGTCATCATCGGATCCGGCCCCGCAGGCTGGACGGCCGCCATCTACGCGGCGCGCGCCGATCTGCACCCGGTGGTCGTCGCCTCGTCCGTCGAGATCGGCGGCGACCTGATGAACACCACCGACGTCGAGAACTTCCCCGGCTTCCCGGACGGCGTCCTCGGCCCGGAGCTGATGACGGCCATGCAGAAGCAGGCCGAGAAGTTCGGCGCGGACACCTTCTACGACGACGTCGTCTCCCTCGACCTCGAGGGAGAGACCAAGACGATCCACCTCGGCTCCGGCGAGAGCATCGAGGCGAAGACCGTCGTCGTCGCGACCGGCTCCGCGTACCGCAAGCTCGGCCTGCACGACGAGGACCGCCTCTCGGGACACGGTGTCTCATGGTGCGCCACCTGCGACGGCTTCTTCTTCAAGGGCAAGACCATCGCTGTCGTCGGCGGCGGCGACTCCGCGATGGAGGAGGCGACCTTCCTCACCAAGTTCGCCGAGAAGGTCTACGTCATCCACCGCAAGGACTCGCTCCGCGCCTCCAAGGTCATGCAGAAGCGCGCCCGCGACAACGAGAAGATCGAGTTCGTCTGGAACACCGAGGTCACCGGCATCACCGGTGAGAACCACGTCAACGGCGTCAAGCTGCGCAACACGGTCGACGGCACCGAGTCGAAGCTCGAGCTCGACGGCCTCTTCATCGCGATCGGCAACGACCCGCGCACCCACATCGTCCACGGCAAGCTCGACCTGACGACCGACGGCACCATCGCCGTCACCGGCCGCTCGTCGCAGACCTCCGTGGCGGGCGTCTTCGCCGCCGGCGACGTGATCGACCCGACCTACCGTCAGGCCGTCACCGCCGCCGCTTCGGGCACCGTCGCCGCCCTCGACGCCGAGCACTACCTCGCCGCCCTCACCGATGGCATCGCCAGCACCGAGGGCACTCCGGCCGCCGAGCTCCTCACCCTCTAGCCCTCCCACCACCCGCACTCGAGTCGGCGCCGCCGGCTCACGAAGGAGAAAATCGTCATGTCCACCGCGAAGAGCGTCACCGACGCATCGTTCCAGGCCGATGTCCTCGACTCCGAGAAGACCGTCCTGGTCGACTTCTGGGCCGAGTGGTGCGGCCCCTGCCGCATGGTCGCCCCGATCCTCGACCAGATCTCGGCCGAGCACGGCGACAAGATCGAGATCGTCAAGCTGAACGTCGACGAGAACCCGCAGATCGCCGCGAAGTACCAGATCACCTCGATCCCGGCGATGAAGGTCTACCAGAAGGGCGAGGTCGTCAAGACCGTCATCGGCGCCAAGCCGAAGCCCGCCCTCGAGGCCGACCTGGCCGCGTTCCTCTGAGTTCGACTCCCGACGGTTCGACCGTCTGACGAAGCCCCTGCGCCCCTGTGACGCGGGGGCTTCGTCGTTACTGGCCGCTCCTCATGTTTCACGTGAAACGGCCGCAGAAGGCAGGCCACGGCCCGCACAGTGGCGTCCCCCTCCCCCTGTCCTCCTGAACCCCGCCGAGTAGTCTGGATCGATCCGGCTGACGGTCGGAGACCCTGTCCATCGAGCGGAGCGACATCACCGTGATCAACGCCGGCACCAACCTCGATCCCTGGTACGACTCCTACGCGGAGCGCACGGCCGGCCTCGCGGCCAGCGAGGTCCGAGCACTGTTCGCTGTCGCCTCCCGCCCCGAGGTGGTCTCGCTCGCCGGCGGCATGCCGTTCGTCTCCGCCCTCCCCCAGGACCTCGTCACCGACGCGATGGCGACCGTGATGCGCGAGCAGGGACCCGTCGCGCTGCAGTACGGCTCCGGTCAGGGCGTCCCGGTGCTGCGCGAGCAGATCCTCGAGGTGATGGCGCTCGAGGGCATCTCGGCCAGCGCGGACGACGTCGTGGTGACCACCGGCTCGCAGCACGCCCTCGAGCTCGTCTCGAAGCTGTTCCTCGACCCGGGCGACGTCGTCCTCTCCGAGGGCCCGAGCTACGTCACCGCCATGGTGATCTTCCGCTCGTACCAGGCCGAGATCGAGCACGTGGCGATGGACGAGCACGGACTGATCCCCGAGGCGCTGCGCGAGCACATCGCCCACGTGCGCGCCGCCGGCAAGCGGATCAAGTTCCTCTACACGATCCCCACCTTCCACAACCCGGCGGGAGTCACGCTGAGCTGGGACCGGCGGGTCGAGATCCTCGAGATCTGCAAGAGCGAGGGCATCCTCGTGCTCGAGGACAACCCCTACGGTCTGCTCTACTTCGAGGACGTGCCGCCGAAGGCGATGCGCTCCCTCGAGGAGGACGGCGTGATCTACCTCGGCACCTTCTCGAAGACTCTGGCGCCCGGCTTCCGCATCGGCTGGGCGCTGGCGCCGCACGCCATCCGCGAGCGGCTGATCCTCGCGAACGAGGCGGCGGTGCTCAGCCCGTCGTCCTTCAGTCAGCTCGTGATCTCGCAGTATCTGGCGACGGCGGACTGGCGCGCGCAGATCGACACCTTCCGCGGTGTCTACCGCGAGCGCAAGGAGGCGATGATCCGCGGGCTCGAGACGCACCTCCCCGGTCTCAGCTGGACGAATCCGAACGGCGGCTTCTACGTCTGGGTCACCCTCCCCGAGGAGCTCGACTCGAAGGCGATGCTGCCGCGCGCGGTCAAGGAGCTGATCGCCTACACGCCCGGCACGGCCTTCTTCGGCAACGGCGACGGGCGGCAGAACATCCGGCTGTCCTTCTGCTACCCGACTCCCGAGCGCATCGGCGACGGCATCCGCCGCCTCGCGACGGTCATCAACGGCGAACTCGACCTGCTGTCCACCTTCGCCGACGCCCGAGTGCGGAGAGGCGCCGGCGTCGATCAGCGCGACGCCGTCCTCCCGCCCCAGATCTCCTGACTCCGTGATCCACGAACGACAGAAGGCCCGGTCATGACCGATTTCTCCACCCTCGACCGCACCCTCGACATCGTCGTGATCAGCGGCGGCATCAGCCACGAGCGCGACGTCTCCCTGCGCTCCGGCCGTCGCGTCGCCGACCGCCTCTCGGCCATGGGGCACCGTGTCGCCCACCGCGAACCGGATTCCGGTCTCCTGGCGGCGCTGCTCGACCAGCGTCCCGACGTGATCTGGCCCGCCGTCCACGGCGCGAGCGGCGAGGACGGTGCTCTGCTCGGCCTGCTCGAGGCGGCCGGCTTCCCCTACGTGGGCTCGCGCACGGACGCCGCCCGCCTCGCGTGGTTCAAGCCGACCGCGAAGACGCTCGTCGCGCGGGCCGGCATCGCCACTCCTCGCTCGATCACCCTCCCCCGCGAGACGTTCCGCGAGCTCGGCGCCGCAGGCATCCTCGATCAGGTCCGCGCGCACCTTCCCGGCCCGCTCGTCGTCAAGCCGGCGCAGGGCGGCTCCGCCCAGGGCGTGAGCATCGTGACGGAGACCGACGAGCTTCCGCGTGCGATGGTCGACGCCTACACCTACGGCGAGGTCGCGCTCATCGAGCAGCAGATCATCGGGACCGAGGTCTCCGTCGGTGTCCTCGACCTCGGTGACGGCCCCTTCGCTCTCCCCCCGGTCGAGATCGCCCCGGTTGCGGGTCGCTACACCTTCGAGGCCCGCTACAACGCGGGCGAGACCCGCTTCTACACCCCGGCCCGCCTCCCGGACGAGGCTCTCGACGACGCCTCCCGCGTCGCGGTCGCCGTCCACGAGCTGCTCGGCCTGCGCCACCTCTCCCGCATCGACTTCATCGTCGACCCCGACGGCCTCCCCTGGTTCTTCGACGCCAACGTCCTCCCCGGCATGACCGAGACCTCCCTCGTCCCCCAAGCCATCGAGGCCTCCGGCCGCTACCTCGGCGACGTCTACTCCACCCTCGCCCGCCTGGCTCTCACCCATTAGCCCCCCCCGTTTCACGTGAAACATCCGGGCCCGCCGCTCCGGTCGTGCGGAGCGTCAGCCCCACCTCCGTTTCACGTGAAACGCTCCATGCTGGTCGAATAGCCGCCTCCGGCGGCGTATCGAGACCCACCCGCCTCCCCCCAGCTACCGCCAGGAGCAGGGGGCCCGGTGTCGATACGGCGCTGCGCGCCTACTCGACCAACATGCTGCCGCCTGCGAAGTACCGCACGGGGCCAGGCTCTTCCACAGGCCTCGTCCCGGCAGAACATGCTGGTCGAGTAGCCGCCCACGGCGGCGTATCGAGACCCCATTCATGAGTACAACGATCGCCAGCATCGGCGGGCTCGGTCTCGATACGGCGCTGCGCGCCTACTCGACCAACATGGTCCCGAATGCGGAGGACAAAGGGAAGCCAGGCACCCCTCATGCCTTGCTCCCGCAAAGCATGCTGGTCGAGTAGCCGCCACCGGCGGCGTATCGAGACCTACCCGCCAACAGCCCGGTTCGCTCCAGAACTGCACGCGCCGGTCTCGATATGGCGCTCTGCACCCACTCCACCCGCAAGAGGCGAAGGCAGCTCAAGAGCTGGCCACTTCACCATGCTGGACGAGTAGCCGCGTCAACGGCGTCTCAAGACCCGGCCCCGTACGCACACCGTTTCACGTGAAACGGCCGCGCACCTCACGGCGCCAGCGACACCTCGGTCGGCTCACCGATCTCGGCCAGAATGCGGTTCAGATCATGGATGGTCGCGAAGTCGATGACCACCTGCCCCTTGCGGGCTCCCAGCGTCACCTTCACCCGCGTATTCAACCGGTCGCCGAGGTGGTCCGCCACCGTGCTGAGGTGCCCGGCATGACCGCCCTGCTCCTCCTCCGGCTCGCGCGAGGTGGTCTTCGGAGCCTTCATCTGCGCAGCAGCAGCCTCAGCGGCCCGCACCGACAGGTCCTCGTTGACGATCTTGTCCGCGAGCCGGCGCATGAGCTCCGGCGTCTCCACGGACAGCACCGCACGCGCGTGCCCCGCGCTGAGCACGCCGGCAGCCACCCGAGCCTGCACATCGGCGGGGAGCCGCAACAGTCGCAGCGTGTTCGAGATCTGCGGGCGCGATCGGCCGAGGCGCGTCGCCAGCGCCTCCTGCGTGATGCCGAAGTCGCTCAGCAGCTGCTGGTACGCAGAGGCCTCTTCGAGCGGGTTCAGCTCGGCGCGGTGCAGGTTCTCCAGGAGCGCGTCCCGGAGCATGTTCTCGTCCGCCGTGTCCTTGACCACCGCGGGGATGGTCTTCAGGCCGGCGGCCTTGGAGGCGCGGAAGCGCCGCTCCCCCATCACCAGCTCGTACTTCGCGCCCTTGCGCCCGGTGACAGGCCGCACCACGATCGGCTGCAGCACCCCGAACTCGCGGATGCTGTGCACCAGCTCGGCCAGCTCGTCCTGGTCGAAGACCGACCGGGGCTGCGCCGCGTTCGGCACGATCTCCGACAGCGACAGCTGCGCCAGCCGTGCGCCGGGTACCTGCAGCAGCTCGTCCTCGGCGTTCGCTGCACCCACCTGATCCGGGAAGAAGACGTCGACGGGCCGCGAGCGGGTGTCGTCGCTGACCGGGATCAGGGCGCCGATGCCCCGGCCGAGTCCCGTGCGCTTGGTCGCCATCAGCGGTCCTCTCCATCGGGCGTCGCCGCCGGGGTCTTGGGTACGCCTCGGCGCGCGATCTCCGCCGCCGCCTCGAGATACGCGAGGGAACCGGACGACTGCGGGTCGTAGCTGATCACGCTCTGCCCGTAGGACGGCGCCTCCGAGATCCGCACGTTGCGCGGGATCACGGCGCGCAGCACCTCCTTCGGGAAGTGCTCGCGCACATCCGCCGCGACCTGGTTGGACAGGTTCGTCCGCCCGTCGAACATCGTCAGCAGGATCGTCGAAACCGCCAGGTTCGGGTTGAGGTGCCGCTCGATCAGGTCGATGTTCTTCAGCAGCTGACTGAGACCCTCGAGCGCGTAGTACTCGCACTGGATCGGGATCAGCACCTCGCGCGCCGCGACGAACGCGTTGATCGTCAGCAGCCCGAGCGACGGCGGGCAGTCGATGAAGACGTAGTCGAACGGCTCGTCCATCCCCTTGAGCATCCGGTCCAGCGCGCGGCGGAGCCGCTGCTCGCGCGCGACGAGGGAGACCAGCTCGATCTCGGCGCCGGCAAGATGGATCGTCGCCGGAACCCCGTAGAGCGAGGCGAACTCCGGGCTCTTCTGCACGACGTCCGCGAGGGGCGTGTCGTTCACGATCACGTCGTAGACGCTCGCCGTCTCGGCCCGGTGCTCGATCCCGAGCGCCGTCGAGGCATTGCCCTGCGGGTCCAGGTCGATGACCAGGACCTTCGCGTCGCCCCGAGCGAGCCCCGCGGCCAGATTGACGGTGGTCGTGGTCTTGCCGACGCCGCCCTTCTGGTTGGAGATCGTGATGACGCGGGTCGTCTCCGGCTTCGGCAGCGGCTGCGCGTTGAGCAGCGCGCGCCGGCGCGTCATGTCCGCGATCTCGCGGGCGAGCGGGGTCGAGGCGTCGAAACCTCCGGTCAGTCCGGCGGGGTCGGATCGTTTCACGTGAAACCTTCGCTCAGCGGGTGGAAGTGGGGCAGCACCGAGGAACCGACAGTCGAGGATTCAGGGGATCGCGTGCGACGTCGTGGCGATCATCCCACTTTAGCTCGGACGACCCTCGTCACCTCGGAGAGCACGCCGTCGCCGAGCACGACGACCTCGGGCGGGGAGAGCTTGAAGCGACGGATCTGCTTGGCCGCGGCCTCGATCTCCTTCTCGGCGTTGATGCCCTTCAGCAGGACGAGCTCGCCGCCCGGTCGCAGCAGCGGTGCCGTCAACGGAATCAGCTTCGAGAGAGCACTGACCGCGCGCGCCGTGACCTGATCCAGCGGCTCCGCCAGCCGGACCTCCTCGGCGCGGGCCCGCAGAACCGAGACATTCTCGAGTTCGAGCGCGTCGACCTGCTCCTGCAGCCACAGCACCCGGCGCTCCATCGGCTCGATCAGCACGAACCGGACGTCCGGCCGTACGATGCCCAGCACGACGCCGGGGAGGCCGGCACCACTGCCGACATCACCCACGAGCCCCGGACGCAGGAGAGGGGCCACCAGGGCGCTGTTGAGCACGTGCCGCGTCCACAGGCGCGGGAGCTCCAGCGGACCGATGAGGCCCCGCTCCTCCCCCTCGCGGGCGAGCGCCTCCGTGAAGCGCCGCAGGACGGGCAGTCGCTCACCGGCGATCGCGGCGGCGGCAGCGGGCTCCGGCTCGAGGGTCGGCTCCACAGCGCTCAGCCGCGGGTGATGACGGTGTGGCGCTCGCGGGCCTCGCCGCGCGACTCCGACACGAAACCGCGCTCGCCGACCATGTCGTGGACGAGCTTGCGCTCGTAGGACGACATCGGGGGCAGCGACGCCGACGTCGCGCCCTCCTCGATGCGCTCGATCGCACGGTCGACCAGCTGGGCCAGCTCGGCCTCGCGGGCGTCCCGGGAACCACCGATGTCGAGGATGAGCCGCGAGAAGCCGCCCGTCCTCGTCTGCACCGCGAGGCGCGTGAGCTCCTGCAGCGCCTGGACCGCGTCCGGGCGGGAGAGCACGCGCAGGTTGGTGTCGCCGGAGGCCGTGACCGACAGGTAGGCGCGGCCGTTGCGGACCTCGATGTCGATGTCGCCGTCGAGGTCGCAGATGTCGAGGAACTCCTCGATGTAGTCCGCGGCGACGTCGCCCTCCTCCTCGAGCTGCGACAGCGTCGGCGCGGCACCGCCGTCGGTGGAGGACGCCCGCGGAGCGAGCTCCTCGTCGGCCGGAGCCTGCGCGTCCGGGGCCGCCGGAGCACCGGTGAACATCTGCGTCGAATCGGTCATTCTGGGGGCCTACTTCTTTCCGGCTTGCTTCTTGGAGCGGTTCTTGCTGACGGGCTGAGCGCGCTGCACGACCTTCTTCTCGACGAGCGTGACGGTGCCGGCGTCGGTCGTCTCCTCGACGAGCTTGCCCTTGCGGCGCAGGCGCTCCTCGCGCGCCTTCGCGGCCTCGCTGCCGGGGGTCGGCATGTTCCGGATGACGATGAACTGCTGGACCATCGTCCAGATGTTCGAGGTCAGCCAGTAGAACATGACGCCGAGGGGGAAGGCGAAGCCCGAGAAGGCGAAGACGAGCGGGAGGATGTAGAGCAGGATCCGCTGCTGCTTGAACGTCGGCGAGGCCTTGGCCTCGGGCGACATGTTCTTCGAGACGATCTGCAGCTGGGTGATGAACTGCGAGGCGGTCATCAGGACCACCATGACGACGGCGATGACGACGACGAGCTCCTGGCCGCCCTCCGCGAGCGCACCCTGGATCGACTGGTGCAGCGGGGCGATGCCGAAGAGGTTGGCCTCACCGAACTGGCGGGCGAGGACGTCGTCCAGCGGACCGACGCCGCGCTGGCTGTGCTGCGCCGAGTTCAGCACGGAGAACAGGCTGAAGAAGATCGGCATCTGGATCAGCAGCGGGAGGCACGAGGCGAGCGGGTTGGTGCCCGTCTTCTTGTAGAGCTCCATGGTCTCGCGGGACATCGCCTCGCGGGACAGCTGGTCGCGCTTGCCCTTGTACTTGTCCTGGATCTTCTTGAGCTGCGGCGCCACCTCCATCATGCGGCGCTGGCTCTTGATCTGCTTGACGAAGATCGGGATGAGCGCGGCGCGGATGACGAGGACCAGCCCCACGATCGACAGCACCCAGGTGATGCCTGCCGCCGCGTCGAGGCCGGTGAAGGTCAGCAGCTGGTGGAAGGCGACGAGGAGCAGCTCGACCACCCACTTGAGGGGCCAGAGAATCGTGCCGAGGAGGTCCATGGGAGGGGGTCAGTCCTTTCGAGGGCCCGCGACGAACCCGAGACGCGTCACGGCGAAGCGGGTCCGGCCGGGAGCCGGTCGGTGCAGGGGGATCGAGGTCGGCACGTCGTCGACCCCGCCGGCCGCCCACGGGTGGCAGCGGAGGAGTCGGCGGGCGCCGAGGACGGACCCGAGGACGAGCCCGTGGAGCTGGACCGCCTGGAGTGCGTAGGAGGAGCACGACGGGTAGTAGCGGCAGACGTCGCCGTACAGCGGCGAGATCACCGCCCGGTACACGACGAGCAGCAGGATGCCGATGTTGCGCGGCAGCAGGAGGAGGAACCAGCCCAGGCGGGCGGTCCAGGAGGCCGCGGGCGACGATCCGGGAGCGGTGACGACCGGTGCGGCCGTGGACGGAGCGGCCGTCACCGGAGCGCCTCGCCCGCGCGGACGGCGCGCGCACGGGTGACGGCGGCGACCACGTCCTGCCGCAGCGCGGACCACGGAGCGTCGGCGCTGCCGGGCAGCGCCCGGACGACCACGTCGGTCCCGGACTCCAGCTGCGGCACGAGCTCGAAGGCGACGGCTTTGAGCCGGCGCCGCACGGTGTTCCGCTTCACGGCCGTCCCGACCGTCTTGGCCACGATGAAGCCGAACCGCACCGGTGCGTCGCCGGAGGACCTCCGGACATACGTGACGGTGTGCGGTCCCGTGGACCGCACACCGCGACGGACGACTGCCCGGTACTCGCCACCGAGGACGATGCGATGGGCTCTGGCCAGCACCGCTGGACGGAATCGCTAGGCGCTACGCCGAGAGCTCGGTGCGGCCCTTGGCGCGGCGAGCGCTCAGGATGCCGCGACCGGCGCGCGTGCGCATGCGCAGACGGAAGCCGTGCACCTTGGCGCGACGACGGTTGTTCGGCTGGAAGGTTCGCTTGCTCATAGTCAGATCTCCACGTACGGGTTCCGCGGTGCGAGCGGGGCTCCACGCCGGTGGCGGGGGCTCCGGTTCGTCCGGGAAGAGGGGGTGCCCGGGTGCCGATCGGCCCGATCCCCGAGGACCGTGCTCCCGACGCCGGGCAGGCGTCAACTGACTTAAACTACGTCCTCCGCCGCCACCGGTCAAATGTGCGCCGGGCGAAACCTCGATTCTGCACACGGGACGCGGTGTTCCGCGCATTGACACGCGGGTGTCGCTGTGGTGGATTTGTCTCCCGTCGGCTCCGTTGGCTACGGTGTTGAGCCGCAGTTATCCACAGGCGCGAACCGCCCCCTCCCGCGTGATCGCGGGGATCGGGCGAGGCCTGTGGAAGCGCCTGTGCAGGGATCGGGCCCCGGATCTCCGCTGGAACCGAGGGCCCGCCGTGACGGACGACAGCCCGAGGCGGCGGCCAGGATTTCGAGAGCGACCGAGGACCGGAGACAGATGCCTGACGACACGTCGATGATCGACGCGTGGAACGTGATCCGCGGCGAGCTGTCGCGGGACGAGCGCATCACCGCGCCGATGTACGGCTTCGTCTCGCTGGTGGAGCCCAAGGGCATCATGGCGGGCACCTTCTACCTCGAGGTCCCGAACGAGTTCACCCGCGGGATGCTCGAGCACCGGGTCCGCGTGCCGCTGCTCAGCGCGATCGGCGCCCTCGACGACTCCTTCGGCGTCTCGACCTTCGCCTTCGTGGTGAACCCCGACATCGAGCACGAGCCGATGAGCTCCCCCTCGTCAGACTCGCTGAACCCCTTCGAGCCGGTGACCGGCTCCTCCGCCACGGTCGCCCCGCCGGTCCGCGTCGTCGAGGAGCTGCGCACCGTGCCGGCGACCGACACCCGGCTGAACCCGAAGTACAGCTTCGACAACTTCGTCATCGGCGGCTCCAACCGCTTCGCGCACGCCGCCGCGGTCGCCGTGGCCGAGGCGCCGGCGAAGGCGTACAACCCGCTCTTCGTCTACGGCGACTCGGGCCTCGGCAAGACCCACCTCCTGCACGCCATCGGCCACTACGCGATGAGCCTCTACCCGGGCATCCGCGTGCGGTACGTGTCGAGCGAGGAGTTCACCAACGACTTCATCAACTCGATCGCGAACAACCGCGGCAACGCGTTCCACGGCCGGTACCGCAATGTCGACATCCTCCTGATCGACGACATCCAGTTCCTGCAGGGGAAGGCGGAGACGCAGGAGGCGTTCTTCCACACCTTCAACCAGCTGCACGACCACAACAAGCAGGTCGTGATCACCTCGGACCTGCCGCCGAAGGCGCTGACCGGCTTCGAGGACCGCATGCGCTCGCGGTTCGAGTGGGGCCTGATCACCGACGTGCAGGCGCCCGACCTCGAGACCCGCATTGCGATCCTCCGCAAGAAGGCCGTCAGCGAGAAGCTGCTCGTCCCGGACGACATCCTCGAGTTCATGGCGTCGAAGGTGTCCAGCAACATCCGCGAGCTGGAGGGGACGCTGATCCGCGTCACCGCGTTCGCGAGCCTCAACCGAACCCCGGTGGACATGGCGCTGGTGCAGACGGTCCTGAAGGACCTGATCACGCTCGACGAGGACAACGTCATCTCGCCGGTCGACATCATCAATCACACCGCGGACTACTTCAAGCTCACGGTCGACGACCTCTACGGCTCGTCGCGCTCGCAGGCCGTGGCCACCGCCCGTCAGATCGCGATGTACCTCTGCCGCGAGCTGACCAACCTCTCGCTGCCCAAGATCGGCCAGCTGTTCGGCAACCGCGACCACACCACGGTCATGTACGCCAACAAGAAGATCTCGGAGCTCATGAAGGAGCGCCGCAGCATCTACAACCAGGTCACCGAGCTGACCACCCGCATCAAGACCAACCGCTGACCCCCGGGCCGCCGGCTGCTCCCTCTCTCTCTGGTCGAGCAGCCGCGGCCGCATGCCGGCCGAGCAGCCGCACAGCGGCCCCCACTTGCCGGTCGAGCAGCCGAGCAGCGGCCCTTCCATGCTGGTCGAGCAGCCGAGCAGCGGCCCTTCCATGCTGGTCGAGCAGCCGAGCTGCGGCCCTTCCATGCCGGCCGAGCAGCCGAGCAGCGGCCCTTCCATGCTGGTCGAGTAGCCGCGCAGCGGCGTATCGAGACCCACCCCTCCCGGTGACGCCGTCTCCCACCACGCCCCCTCGCCTCCCCGCCACGCCCGCCGTCGTTCGCCACATCGAACGATTCCGGTCGATTTCCACACGTGTGAGCAACCTGTGGATAACTGTGGACAACCACCCTCGACCTGTGCGCTCCGAGCACCCGCCTGTGCACTCCGGATGACCCGGTCGAATCCCTCCACAGGCCGTCCACGACCGCGCTCACACTCCGTCCACAGTTCGACCCCCTCCGCATCGCAGTCGTGAGTAGGGGTCCCGGACGTTTTCCACAGTTTCCACACGTGTTAACACTGTTAACGCAGTTCTCTCTTTAATCAGGGGCGGAACGGCAACCTCTCCACAGGGCTCGGCTGCGCCGGGAGGGCGCCGTGCTTCCGGGCACGTCGAAGCTGACGAGTACGATGGGCGTCGGTCTTCGTCCACGACTCGTCAGGGGTGTTCTCGTGAGGTTCCAAGCCAACCGCGATGTCTTCAGCGAGGCGGTGTCGTTCGCGGTCAAGCTGCTGCCGCAGCGCACGACCCTGCCGATCCTCTCGGGCATCCTCATCGAGGCGACCGCCGAGGGCCTCACGCTCTCCTCGTTCGACTACGAGGTCTCCGCGCAGACGCAGATCGCCGCGGACGTCGAGGAGATCGGCACGGTCCTCGTCTCCGGCCGCCTGCTCGCCGACATCGCCAACCGCCTCCCCAACGCCCCGGTGCGCGTCGCGACGGAGGAGTCGCGCGTCTCGGTCTCGGCCGGCTCCGCGCACTTCACGCTCCTGCAGATGCCCGTGGAGGAGTACCCGAGCATCCCCGAGATCGACGCCTCCACCGGCCTCGTCCCCGCCGACGCGTTCTCCGCCGCGATCTCGCAGGTCGCCGTCGCCGCCTCCCGCGACGACGTCACCCCCGTGATCACCGGCGTGCAGCTCGAGATCACCGAGAACACCATCGGCCTCGTCGCCACCGACCGCTACCGCGTCGCCGTCCGCGAGATCGACTGGGACAACGGCGACAACGCCGCTCCCAGCCAGCCGCTGACCGCGCTGGTCCCCGCGCGCACCCTGCAGGAGGTCGGCAAGACCTTCAGCCACTCCGGCACCGTCTCGGTCGCGATCACCCAGCGCGACGAGCGCGAGCTGATCGCCTTCACCGCCGATCGCAAGACCGTCACGTCGCTCCTGATCAAGGGCAACTTCCCGCCCGTGAAGCGCCTCTTCCCCGCCTCGGTCGAGAACTACGCCGTGATGGCGACGAGCGACCTCATCGAGGCCACCCGCCGCGTCTCGCTCGTCCTCGAGCGCGAGGCCGCCCTTCGCTTCAGCTTCAGCAGCGACGGGCTCACCCTCGAGGCCATCGGCTCCGAGCAGGCGCAGGCGTCCGAGAGCATCGACGCCATCGTCACCGGCGTCGACGTCGTGGTGTCGCTGAAGCCGCAGTTCCTGCTCGACGGCCTCGCCGCCGTGCACTCGGAGTTCGTGCGCATCGCGTTCACGAAGACCGAGAACCCCAACAAGCCCGGACCGGTCCTGATCACGGCTCAGACCTCGCGCGAGCAGCCCGGGAGCGACAGCTACCGCTACCTGCTCCAGCCGAACCTGCTCCTGCGCTGACCGCTCCTCCCCGATCGCAGCGCCGCGACCGCCCTGCTCCCGACGAGCACCCGCCCGCCGGACATCGAATCCCAGGAAGGTTCACCATGCACATCGGACTCGTCGGACTCGGCAAGATGGGCGACAACATGCGCTCCCGCCTGCGGGAGAAGGGCGTCGAGGTCACCGGCTACGACCGCAACCCGGACGTCTCGGACGCCGCCTCGCTCGACGAGATGATCGCCGCCCTCCCCGCGCCGCGCATCGTCTGGGTCATGGTCCCGGCCGGCGCCATCACGGACGCCGTCGTCACCGACCTGTCCGAGAAGCTCAGCGAGGGCGACCTGGTCATCGACGGCGGCAACTCCCGCTTCACCGAGGACTTCAAGCACGACGCGCTGCTCAAGCCCAAGGGCGTCCACTACATCGACGCCGGTGTCTCCGGCGGGGTCTGGGGCCTCGAGAACGGCTACGGCCTGATGGTCGGCGGCCCCAAGGAGCTCGTCGAGTACGCGATGCCCGTCTTCGACGCGCTGCGCCCCGAGGGCCCCCGTGAGGAGGGCTTCGTCCACGTCGGCGAGGTCGGCGCGGGCCACTACGCGAAGATGGTGCACAACGGCATCGAGTACGCGCTGATGCAGGCGTTCGCCGAGGGCTACGAGCTCCTCGACACCCGCAAGGACATCATCAAGGACGTCACCGGCACCTTCAAGGCGTGGCAGCGCGGCACGGTCGTCCGCTCCTGGCTCCTCGAGCTGCTCGTCCGCGCACTCGAGCAGGACCCGGAGTTCGAGCACATCGAGGGCTACGTCCAGGACTCCGGCGAGGGCCGCTGGACGATCGAGGAGGCCATCAACAACGCCGTCCCCGTCCCCACGATCAGCGCCTCGATCTTCGCGCGGTTCGTCTCCCGCCAGGAGGACTCCCCCGCCATGAAGGCGGTCGCGGCGCTCCGCAACCAGTTCGGCGGGCACTCCGTCAAAGCGGTCGACTGAGTCGACCGGTTCGGACTGCCTGCGGCAGTCCTCACGGCGGTCGGCTTCTCGAAGCTGTGGCGTCATGCAGAGCCGGTCGCGGACGGCGACCTGCGGCCCGCCGCCACCGTGAGGCAGGGATGCTCTCACGGCGGCGGCGGCGCCTTCGGCCGCCTGCACCTTGCACTGGGAGCGCGGCCGCTTCTGCTGTGCTCGGTGGGAGAGGCGCGTCCTTCGGACGACGCGGTGGCTTGCTGGGTCGCGTCCTGCGGACGGCGGGGTTCCATGCTGGGTCGCGTCCTGCGGACGGCGGGGTTCCATGCTGGGTCGCGTCCTGCGGACGGCGGAGTTCCATGCTGGTCGAGTAGCCGCGCAGCGGCGTATCGAGACCCCGCGCCCGGCGCAGGAGCATCGGGCAGAGTGGACACGGAGGAGGTGAGCGCGTGCAGGTGACGCAGCTGGCGTTGAGCGACTTCCGCAACTACGCCTCCGTGGACGTCGCGCTCGCGCCGGGCCCGAACCTCTTCGTCGGGCGCAACGGCCAGGGCAAGACGAACCTGGTCGAGTCGCTCGGCTACCTCTCCACGCTCGGCTCGCACCGGGTGTCCACCGATCAGGCGCTGATCCGCGCGGGTCGGGACAGTGCGGTGATCCGCGCACGGCTGCGCAACGGCGACCGCGACCTGCTCGCCGAGGTGCAGATCAACCGCTCCTCCGCCAACCGCGCGCAGATCAACCGCGGCGGCATCAAGCCGCGCGAGCTGCCCCGCTTCTTCTCGAGCGTCCTCTTCGCGCCGGAGGACCTCCTCCTCATCCGCGGCGACCCGTCCGCGCGCCGCCGCTTCCTCGATCAGCTGATCGTCCTCCGCTCCCCGCGGATGAGCGCGGTGCAGGCGGACTACGAGCGGGTGCTCCGCCAGCGCAACTCGCTCCTCAAGTCCGCGCGGGCGAGCGGCGTCCGCGATCCTGCGAAGCTCGGGACGCTCGACATCTGGGACGAGCGCCTCGTCGCCCTCGGCACCGAGATCATCCAGTCGCGGCTGACCCTGGTCGACGAGCTGAGCGGCCCGGTCCGAGCCGCGTACGAGGCGGTCGCCGGAGCGGACCAGCGCCCGGTGCTGCGCTCGCGCCTGAGCATCGAGGGAGCGGTCGACGACGACGACGAGCCCGTCGCGACGGCCGAGGCCTCCGCGGCGCCGGCGGAGCTGGCCGCGACCTTCTCCGCGGCCCTGCTCTCCGTGCGCCGACGCGAGCTCGACCGCGGGATCTCGCTGGTCGGGCCGCACCGCGACGACGTCCAGTTCGAGCTCAACGACCTCCCGGCGAAGGGCTACGCCAGCCACGGCGAGAGCTGGTCGTTCGCTCTGGCGCTCAAGCTCGGCGCGGCCGAGCTGCTCCGGCGCGACTCCCCCATGGGCGACCCCGTGCTGATGCTCGACGACGTCTTCGCCGAGCTCGACGCCCGCCGCCGCGAGCGGCTCGCCGCCGTGGTCGCCGACTACGAGCAGGTGCTGATCACGGCCGCCGTCTTCGACGACGTGCCCGCGGCGCTGGCGGCGCACACGGTCCGGATCGAGGCGGGCCGCATCGTCGAGTCCGACGCGGTCGTGGTCCCGGAGACGCCCCTGACCGCACCGGTCGAGACCGCGTCCGCTCCGGCGGAGCCCGCCGACACGGATGCGTCCCCCGCGCCGGACGACAGCGCGGACGACGCTCCGGTGCCCGACCGTGGCTGACTCCCCCCGCCGCGGCGCGCCCTCCCCCGCGCCCGACTCCGAGGCCGCCCGCGTCTACCAGCACCTCAAGGAGGTCTTCGGCGGCGACGCCCCCCGCCGGGTGCGCAAGACCGTCGACCGGGCCGAGCCCAAGGGCGACGCCGCCCCGTTCGGCGGGGGCCGCGATCCGCACGACCTCGGCGACGTGCTCTCCTCTCTCACGGTGAAGCTCGGCTGGACCGCTCCCCTCGCCCAGGGCGACCTGATGTCGTCCTGGACCGCGATCGCCGGCGAGGAGACGGCGAAGCACTCCACTCCGGTCGGCGTGGTGGACGGCGTGCTCACGGTGGCGTGCGAGTCGACGGCCTGGTCGACCCAGCTGCGTCTGATGCGGATCGAGATCATGAACCACATCGCGGTGAACCACCCGGACGCGGGGATCACCGCGATCCGTTTCCAGGGGCCCGACGTCCCGAACTGGAAAAAGGGCCCCAGGTCGATTCCAGGGCGTGGTCCGCGCGATACCTACGGCTGAGGACGCATTTTCGGTCGACCCCGGAGAAATCGTTCGTCAGATCGCCACTGAGCGCCGCGCGACCGGCCGCCGCGCGATAGAATGGAGGGCCGCCGAACCGCAGCGTCGACCCCGTGCGCGAGATCTCCAGATCCGCCTGCGCGCCGCGACGGACCGTCAGAGGAGAACTCCACAGCTATGACACCCGAGCCGACCGACTCCACGTCAGCCCCCGCAGCGAACGACCTGGACGCGAACGGCTCCACCGGCCCCTCCGCTGCCTCCGCTCCGGCCGAGGCCGCCCCGTCGGAGGCCGCGCACTCCGCCGGCATGTCGACGAAGTCCTCCGGCGACTACGGCGCGAACCAGATCCAGGTCCTCGAGGGCCTCGAGGCGGTCCGCAAGCGCCCCGGCATGTACATCGGCTCGACGGGCCCGCGCGGTCTGCACCACCTGGTCTACGAGATCGTCGACAACGCCGTCGACGAGGCGCTCGCGGGCTACTGCGACAACATCGAGGTCGTCATGCGCGCCGACGGCGGCCTGACCGTCGTCGACAACGGCCGCGGCATCCCGGTCGACATGCACCCCACCGAGGGCATCTCCACCGTCGAGCTCGTCCTGACCGTGCTGCACGCCGGCGGCAAGTTCGGCGGCGGCGGCTACGCGGTCTCCGGCGGTCTGCACGGCGTCGGCTCGTCCGTCGTCAACGCGCTCTCCACCCGGCTCGAGGTCGAGGTGAAGCGCCAGGGCGCCTCCTACAGCATGACCTTCGCCAATGGAGTGCCGGAGGCGCCGCTCGCGAAGGGCGGGCCGAGCGCCGAGACCGGCACCACCATCACCTTCTGGCCGAACGCCGAGATCTTCGAGACCGTCGAGTTCGACTACGAGACCCTCCGCGCCCGGTTCCAGCAGATGGCGTTCCTCAACAAGGGCCTCCGCATCGCGCTGACCGACGAGAAGGAGATCGAGTTCGACGGCGAGGGGGAGAACGAGACCTCCGGCCCGCGCAGCGACGTCTTCCTCTACGAGAAGGGCCTCGTCGACTACGTCGAGTACATCAACTCGCTGAAGAAGTCCGATCTCGTGCACTCCGAGATCATCGACTTCGAGTCCGAGGACACCGAGCGCCGCATCTCCCTCGAGGTCGCGATGCAGTGGACGACGGCGTACACCGAGAGCGTGCACACCTACGCGAACACGATCAACACGCACGAGGGCGGCACGCACGAGGAGGGGTTCCGGGCGGCGCTGACGACGCTCGTCAACAAGTACGCGCGCGCGAACAACCTGCTCAAGGACAAGGACGAGAACCTCTCGGGCGACGACATCCGCGAGGGCCTCACCGCCGTCGTGTCGATCAAGCTCGGCGAGCCGCAGTTCGAGGGCCAGACCAAGACCAAGCTCGGCAACACCGAGGCCAAGGCGTTCGTGCAGCGGGTCGCCGGCGAGCAGCTCGCGGACTGGTTCGACCGCAACCCCAACCAGGCCAAGGACATCATCCGGAAGGCGATCCAGGCCGCCTCCGCGCGGATGGCCGCCCGCAAGGCGCGGGAGACCGCGCGTCGCAAGGGGCTGCTCGAGGGCGGCGGCATGCCGGGCAAGCTCAAGGACTGCCAGTCGAAGGACCCGTCGATCTCCGAGATCTTCATCGTCGAGGGCGACTCGGCCGGCGGCTCCGCCGTCCAGGGCCGGAACCCCGAGACCCAGGCGATCCTCCCCCTCCGCGGCAAGATCCTCAACGTCGAGAAGGCCCGCCTCGACCGCGCCCTGGGCAACAACGAGGTCCAGGCGATGATCACGGCCTTCGGAGCCGGCATCGGCGAGGACTTCAACCCCGACAAGGCGCGGTACCACAAGATCATCCTGATGGCCGACGCCGATGTCGACGGCCAGCACATCACGACGCTGCTGCTGACCCTGCTGTTCCGCTACATGCGCCCGCTGATCGACCTCGGCTACGTCTACCTCGCGCAGCCGCCGCTCTACCGCCTCAAGTGGTCGAACTCGCCGCACGAGTACGTCTACAGCGACCGCGAGCGCGACGCGCTGATCGCGCACGGTGCAGCGTCGAACAAGCGCATGCCCAAGGAGAACGGGATCCAGCGCTACAAGGGTCTCGGCGAGATGGACTACAAGGAGCTGTGGGAGACCACGATGGACCCCGCCACGCGGACCCTCCTCCAGGTCACCCTCGACGACGCGGCCGCCGCCGACGAGATCTTCTCGACCCTGATGGGCGAGGACGTCGAGTCGCGCCGCTCCTTCATTCAAAAAAACGCCAAGGACGTGAGGTTTCTCGACATCTGATCGGTTATCGCGCCGCGATAACCGACAGATGTCGAGGTCGAGTAGGCCGCAGGCCGTATCGAGACCCGCGCGCCACCAAGCGCCACCTCGCACCACCGCATCACAAGAACTGAACTGACACCCAGCGCGACCCGCCCCCGTCACGACCCGGGGCCCGGACCCACCTGAGAAGACAGAGATCATGGCAGACGAATCAGACACCCCCACCGGACCGGACGACGGCGAGGACATCGTCACCGAGACCGGTGTCGTGATCCACGGGCACGACAAGATCGAGCCGGTCGACCTGCAGCTCGAGATGCAGCGCTCCTACCTCGACTACGCGATGAGCGTCATCGTGGGCCGCGCGCTGCCCGAGGTGCGCGACGGCCTGAAGCCTGTGCACCGCCGCGTGATCTACGCGATGTACGACGGCGGCTACCGCCCCGACAAGGCGTTCTCCAAGTGCTCCCGCGTCGTCGGCGACGTGATGGGCCAGTTCCACCCGCACGGCGACTCGGCGATCTACGACGCCCTCGTCCGCCTCGTCCAGCCGTGGAGCCTCCGCTACCCGCTGGCGCTCGGCCAGGGCAACTTCGGCTCCCCCGGCAACGACGGCGCCGCGGCCCCCCGCTACACCGAGACCAAGATGGCCCCGCTGGCCCTCGAGATGGTCCGCGACATCGACAAGAACACCGTCGACTTCCAGGACAACTACGACGGCCGCACCCGCGAGCCGGCGATCCTGCCCGCGCGCTTCCCCAACCTGCTGGTCAACGGCTCGGTCGGCATCGCGGTGGGCATGGCCACCAACATCCCGCCGCACAACCTCCGCGAGGTCGCCGCCGGCGCGAAGTGGGCGCTGGAGAACCCGGAGGCGTCGCGCGAGGAGCTGCTCGAGGCGCTGCTGCAGCGCATCAAGGGCCCCGACTTCCCCACCGGCGCGCAGATCCTCGGCGTCCGCGGCATCCAGGACGCGTACCGCACGGGCCGCGGCTCGATCACGATGCGCGCCGTCGTCTCGATCGAGGAGATCCAGGGCCGCACCTGCCTCGTGGTCACCGAGCTGCCGTACCAGGTGAACCCGGACAACCTCGCGATCAAGATCGCCGAGCTGGTCAAGGACGGCCGCGTCTCCGGCATCGCCGACATCCGCGACGAGACCTCGGGCCGCACCGGCCAGCGCCTCGTCGTCGTGCTCAAGCGCGACGCGGTCGCGAAGGTCGTGCTGAACAACCTCTACAAGCACACCCCGCTGCAGGAGAACTTCGGCGCGAACATGCTCGCGATCGTCGACGGCATCCCGCGCACGCTCTCGCTCGACGGCTTCATCCGCGCGTGGGTCGACCACCAGGTCGAGGTCATCGTCCGCCGCACCCAGTACCTGCTCGACGAGGCCGAGGCGCGGATCCACATCCTGCGCGGCTACCTCAAAGCGCTCGACGCGCTCGACGAGGTCATCGCCCTCATCCGCCGCTCCCCCACAGTGGAGGAGGCCCGCGACGGCCTGATGGAGCTCCTCGACATCGACGAGGTGCAGTCGCGCGCCATCCTCGACATGCAGCTGCGCCGGCTCGCCGCCCTCGAGCGCCAGAAGATCATCGACGAGCACGACCGGATCCAGGCCGAGATCGAGGACTACAAGTCGATCCTCGCGAGCCCGGAGCGCCAGCGGACGATCATCTCGGACGAGCTCGACGAGATCGTCGACCGTTTCGGCGACGACCGCCGCACCGAGATCCTCTTCGGCTTCGACGGCGACATGAGCGTCGAGGACCTGATTCCCGAGGAGGAGATGGTCGTCACCGTCACCCGCGGCGGCTACCTCAAGCGCACCCGGAGCGACTCGTACCGCGCCCAGCACCGCGGCGGCCGCGGCGTGCGCGGCGCCCAGCTCAAGGCCGACGACATCGTCGAGCACTTCTTCGTCACGACGACGCACCACTGGCTGCTGTTCTTCACGAACACCGGCCGCGTGTACCGCGCCAAGACGTACGAGCTGCAGGAGGTGAGCCGCGACGCGAAGGGCCAGCACATCGCGAACCTCCTCGCGCTGGAGCCCGGCGAGCAGATCGCGCAGATCCTCGACATCCGCGACTACGAGGCGGCCCGCTACCTCGTCCTCGCCACCCGCGACGGCCTCGTCAAGAAGACGGCGCTGATGGAGTACGACACCAACCGCTCCGGCGGCATCATCGCGATCAAGCTCCGCGAGGGCGACGAGCTCGTCTCCGCGCTCCTGGTCGACGAGGACAGCGACGTGCTGCTCGTCTCCCGCAAGGGCATGTCGATCCGCTTCACCGCCTCGGACCAGGCGCTGCGCCCGATGGGCCGCTCCACCTCCGGAGTGATGGGCATGTCGTTCCGCGGCGACGACCGACTGCTGGACGCCAACGTCGTCAGCGACGAGGGCTACGTCTTCGTCGTGACCGAGGGCGGCTACGCGAAGCGCACCGCAGTCGACCAGTACCGGCTCCAGGGCCGCGGCGGTCTGGGCATCAAGGTGGCCAAGCTCGAGGAGAAGCGCGGCGACCTGGTCGGCGCCATCATCACGGGGGAGGACGACGAGGTGCTCGTCGTCCTCGCCAGTGGCAAGGTGGTACGCTCTGCCGTGGCCGAGGTACCGGCCAAGGGTCGCGACACCATGGGAGTCGTCTTCGCACGATTCGCAGACGACGACCGCATCATCGCACTCGCCAAGAACACCGAACGCAATCTCGACGCCCAGGACGAGGATCCCGACGCCGCGGCGTCGGCCGAGTCCGACGTGGTGTCGGAGGAGGATGAGTCCGTCGATGAGTAGCACGGTCGCCGAGAAGCTCGCCAAGAAGTCCGCGAAGAGCCCGGCGGCGAAGCAGGTCAGACTCAAGCTGGTGTACGTCGACTTCTGGTCGGCCGTCAAGCTGTCGTTCCTGCTCGGTCTGACGCTGGCGATCATCACGATCGTCGTCGTCTACCTCGTCTACACGGTGCTCGCGCAGACCGGCGTCTTCGACGAGGTCAACGGCCTCGTCCAGGACATCGCCGGCGCGGAGGCGTTCGACCTCAACACGATCATCTCGCTGCCCCAGATCATGGGCTTCGCGGTCGTCGTCGCAGTGCTGAACACCATCGTCACCACCGCGCTCGGGGCGATCGTGGCGCTGCTGTACAACCTCAGCGTCAAGATCACCGGCGGCCTGCTGGTCGGCTTCACCAACCAGTAGGGCGGAGCGGCCGATTGGGATTCTGACCCGGTGTCGGGTAGAGTCACATCTGGCCATTTCGGGGGTATAGCTCAGGCGGTTAGAGCGCTTCACTGATAATGAAGAGGTCCCAGGTTCAAGTCCTGGTACCCCCACGTGCCGAACGGCCCGACATCGCGAGGTGTCGGGCCGTTCCACTCTCGCCGGCGTTCCGCCGCCGGTCCGGGGCCTTAGCTCAGTTGGTAGAGCGCCTGCTTTGCAAGCAGGATGTCAGGAGTTCGAATCTCCTAGGCTCCACACTCGAACCCCTCCGCCGGTTCTCCTCACCCGCTGTGCGTGCCGTACCGCGGTCGGCGTGCTCTGGCGGCGAACTCGTCGAGGGCCGCCAGGACCTCCACGGCCTCGAACGATCGGTTCCTGCGTCCCGCTCGCGACTGGGTGAGGACTCCGGCGTCGACGAGCTTCTGCACGGCAGCATCCGCTGTCGGGAAGCTCACCCCGAGCTCGGCGGTGACGAGCGCGATCGTGACCACGGGCTGACGGAGCAGCAGCTGCCGCAGTGCATGCACCGAGGAGTCGCTCCGCGCGCGGATGCCGACGTCCCACCGCGCTCCTATCGCCGCGATGTCCGCGGCGAGTCGCCGTCCGTTCTGCACGGCGGCGAAGGCGGCGTCGGCGAGTGTCTCGATGACCGGGCGGACATCCCCGGAGCGGTAGGCGGTCAGCGCGTCGAAGTAGCGCTTCATGTCGCCGAGCAGCCCGGCGGAGACGGGGACGGTGACGTTCTCCGTGACGCCGGCAGCGCGGAGCATGCCCTGGACGAGCGCGCGACCTGTCCTGCCGTTGCCGTCCGGGAAGGGATGGACGGTCTCGAACTGCGCATGCGCGATGGCCACCTGCGCGAGGACGGGGACGTCGACCCGGCGCGCGAACTCCATGACATCGAGCATCAGCGCCGGGACGCGCTCGTGATGCGGAGGAACGAAGAGCGCTCCGTGCGGGGACACCCCGCCTCCGCCGATCCACACCTGCTGGTCGCGCCAGTGCCCGACGATGTCGGGGACCGTGCTCTCCAGCAGGACGCGATGCGTGGTGAGCACGGCATCGGTGTCCAGCTCGTCGGACAGCGCGATCGCCGCTTCCGTCGCGGCGACGTTACGGACGACCAGCTGAGCGTTCGTCGACGTGGAATCGCCGAGCTCGGCGAGCGCGACCTGCTTGGCACTCGCGGTGAGCTGCTCGACCTCGGAGCTCGATGCGCTCTCGGTCCGCAGCAGGATGGAGGCGAAGGGCGCGGTGAGGGTGCCGACCTGAGCATCGGGCTACGAGCAACTCGTCCTCTGGCGGGCGGCGGCGGGGTCAGCGGGGCTGGCAGGCCAGGCCGAGGAAGTTCTCGACGGAGAGGGTCTCGGAGGTGCCGTCGCGGATGTCGCCGACGATGATCTCGCCGACGGACAGGGTGTCGAACTGCTCGGCGGTGAAGACCACGGGGCGCCCGATGACCGAGCCGCCGACCGAGTAGGCGCCGAGGGTGAGGTCGACGCCGAGGGGGAACCTCTCGATCTCCCGGTCGGCGGGCCAGACGGTGCGGCCGGCGAGGTCGGTCGCGCCGATGTCGTCGACGGGCTCCGGGGCGACCCAGCGGGTGATCCGCCGCGCGCGATCGCCGATCAGCAGCGGAGCGGTGTCCTCGACGGCGAGGTCGAGGCCGTCGACGGCTCCGGAGCAGACGACGACGACGCCGAGCACCTCGGCGCGCTGCCCGCCGCGGCCGATGCCGACGGTCGCCTCTGAGACGGGCTCCGTGGCGCAGCCGGACAGCGTCAGCGAGGCCGTGGCCGCCAGCACGACCGCGACGCTGGCGACTCGACGACGATGCGGCACGAGGTCACCCTACGGCGAGGGCGAGCGCGGAGAGCGCCTGGGGGAGCGAGGGCGCTCCCTCCGCACGGAACACCGCGCGGCCGTCGGCGTCGCGGACCACGACCGTCGGGGTGGAGCGGATGTCCGCGGCTTCCGCTGCCTCGGGCGCGAAGGCGACGTCGAACTCGCGGATCTCCGCAGCGGGGACCAGCTCCGCCGCGCGCTCGAGCACGCTGCGGGCCGCGTTGCAGGCGCCGCAGAACGCGGACGTGTAGAGCTCGACGATCACAGGGGAGACAACGCCGGCGGGCATCAGACGATTCCTCGGGAGGCGGATCTCGATACGCCCGCTGCGCGGGCTACTCGATCAGCATGGAGCGGCCGGACCGCGGCGGACCGAGGCTGACGCGGAGGAGGATCGCAGTCCGTCGGCGATGCAGCACGGCCGGCCGGCGCTGCATGCTGGTCGAGTAGCCCCGCAGGGGCGTATCGAGACCCGTCGTCAGCGCAGCGACCAGGCCTCGTTCATCGTCAGGGCGACGTCGATCAGCTCGACGCGCTCGAGGCCCTCGACCTCGGCCAGGGGGAACCACGCGGCGGCGTCGGTCGAGCCGTCGACCTCGTGGGTCAGCTCACCGCCGGTCACGCGGGCGCGGTAGACGACGCGGATGGCGTGCAGGGGTCCGGCCTGGGGGTCGCTGCGGCGATGCGCGGGGATCACGTGCGAGTCGACGCCGATCAGCCCCTCGAGCTCGGCGTGGTAGCCGGTCTCCTCGAAGATCTCCCTGACGGCAGCGTCCGCGGGCGACTCGCCCTCGTCGATCCCGCCGCCGGGAAGCGTCCACGCCTCCCAGGGCCCCTGGCTCCAGTGCGCGAGGAGCATGCGCTCGCCGTCGATGATCACGCCGTACGCGGCGACCCGGATGTCCACCTCAGCAGCCTAACCGCGGACCGCGCACCACCGGACACGCGTGAGGCCCGGACCCGCAGTGCGGTGTCCGGGCCTCACGCGGCGACTCAGGAAGCGGTCGACGCCGGCGACTGCGCGGCGCTGGCCGGCTCGTCCTCGGCGACCCACAGCTCGTCGTCGGCGCGGAACGTCTGCCAGACGGCGTAGCCGATGCCTCCGACGGCGACGAGAGCGGCGCCGATCGCGAAGACCGTGCCGACCTTGTTCTTCTTCTTCGGGGGAGTGGTGAGCTCCTCCCAGCGCGCCTTCGAGATCTCGGCGAGCTTCGCGCGGTTCTTCGAGTCCTTGGCGGCCTCGAACGCGGCCGCGGCGGTGCCGCCGACAGCGGCGAAGGTCGGGAGCACCTTGTGCTTGTAGGCGTCGCGTGCGGAGGAGTACGTGCCCTCGACGGCGGAGACCCCGTTGTCGTAGACGGGCTTCACCCGGCTCGAGTAGGCGTCCTTGACGGCCGGCACGACCTCCTTCTTCGCGTACTTGGTCGCGTGGCGGCGGCTCTTCTCGAGAACGGAGGCGGCGTGCGCCAGCACCTCCTGCTGCTCACTCCAGACCGCCTCGGCGTTCTTGCGGAGGCGCTTGAGATCCTTCTTGTGCTTACGTGACAGACCCACTTGGTCCTCCATCGGCTACGAGCGGCGAACAACGGCTCAATACTGCCACTCATCCCGCGGCCCGCGCATCGCGCACCCAGCGCATTGACACCCGGCGTTGCGGAGCCCTACAGAGCCGCTGTGCGAGAATCCACCCATGCCTTTGCACACCGCAGTCGCGACGTTCCACACGACTAAGGGCGACATCGTCGTCAACCTCTACGGCAACCACGCGCCGAAGACGGTCCGCAACTTCGTCGGTCTCGCGACCGGCGACATCGAATGGACCCACCCGGCGACCGGTGCGAAGACGAAGGAGCCGCTCTACAACGGCACCGTCTTCCACCGCATCATCCCCGACTTCATGCTCCAGGGCGGTGACCCGCTCGGCCAGGGCATCGGCGGCCCGGGCTACCAGTTCGACGACGAGATCAACTCGGAGCTCGACTTCACCCAGCCCTACATCCTCGCGATGGCGAACGCCGGCAAGCAGGCGGGGCGCGGCACCAACGGCTCGCAGTTCTTCATCACCGTTGCGCCGACTACCTGGCTCCAGGGCAAGCACACCATCTTCGGCGCCGTCGCCGACGACGAGTCCAAGAAGGTCGTCGACGCGCTGTCGGCCGTGGCGACCGACGGTCGCGACAAGCCCCTCGAGGACGTCGTCATCGAGAGCGTCGAGATCACCGAGGTCTGAGCGCCTCTCCACCACTCATCGAGGGTCGGGTCCGTCTGGGCCCGGCCCTCGTTCTCTCTCTCCCGGAGGAACGTCCGTGACCCAGGTCCCGCCGAGCAGCAGCACCTACACCTGCTACCGCCACCCCGATCGCCAGAGCTTCGTGCGCTGCCAGCGGTGCGGTCGCACGATCTGCGGCGAGTGCCAGACCCCGGCTCCGGTCGGCGTCATCTGCCCGGACGACATGGCGCAGCAGCGCAGCGAGGCCCCGCGCGTCCGCGGACCGCTCGTGTCGCGGGTCCGGGCGATGACACGGGCCGACCAGCCGACCGTCACCTACGCGATCATCGCGCTCTGCGTCCTGGTCTGGATCCTCGAGGTGCTCCCCTTCATCGGGAACACCGTGCTCAACGCGATCGCCTACTTCCCCGCGTACACGCTGCCCGGCTTCGGCGCGGGCTTCGAGCCGTGGCGGATGATCACGTCGATCTTCGCGCACAGCACGTCCCTCTTCTTCGTGGTGCCGTTCCACCTCCTGCTGAACATGTACACGCTGTGGGTCTTCGGCATGGCGCTCGAGCGGATGCTCGGCCGCGGGCGCTACCTGACTCTGTTCCTCCTCAGCGGCTTCGCCGGCTCGGTCGGCGTCCTGCTCCTCTCCAGCCCGCTGACGCCGGTGATCGGCGCCTCGGGCGCCATCTTCGGGCTGATGGGCGCCTACCTCGTGATCCTCCGCCACCTCGGCGGGCAGGCCTCGCAGCTGTTGGTGCTGGTCGGGCTCAACCTCGTGATCGGCTTCCTGCCCGGGATGAACGTGGCCTGGCAGGCGCACGTCGGCGGCCTGGTGGCCGGTGCTCTCATCGGGCTGGTCTTCACGCGGACGCGGCAGCGCTCGCAGCGGCGCACTCAGAACCTTCTCGTCGGGCTGATCGGCGTCGGCCTCGTGGCGGTCACCGTCGGGGCGTACGTCCTGGCCTGAGCCGCCTCGGCGCCGCCCCACGAGCTCGTCCACAGGGCGTCCAAGACTGTCCACAGCATCCGTCCACAGCTGGGGACGAAGTTATCCACAGAGTTGTTAACACTGGGGAGAACTACGCCGCTGTCATTCGGAGCAGCCGGTGGGACGGCCTCCTGATCGGCGATCCTGCCCTGTCACGCCGCCGATGCGTGCCCGATCAGGCTCCGCATCCGCGGACTGGCGCGAGGTCCGGAGTTGTCCACAGGAGTTTCAACACCTGGGGATAATTACACGCGTGTAGTTCGCCGTCGCGGGGCGGAGACGACCGTGGCGTCGAGGTCCTCGTCGAGGAGGATCGACGGGTCGAATCCCACGTCCGCGAAGAGTGCCGCCGTCCGCTCCGCCTGCTCTCGGCTGGTCTCGATGACGACCGCGCCGTCGTCGCTCAACCAGGGCAGGACCCCCGCCGCGATCCGGCGGTGCAGCGCGAGGCCGTCAGCCCCGCCGTCGAGGGTCGACGCCGGCTCGTGCAGGCGGGCCTCCGGCGGCATCAGAGCGATCGCCGCGGTCGGCACGTAGGGCGCATTGACCACGACGAGGTCGATCCGGCCTCGGAGATCCTCGGGAAGGGCGGCGAACAGGTCGCCTCGGTGGACCGTGGCGAGTCCCGCCAGGGTCCGCCGGGCGCAGGCGACCGCGGCGGGGGAGAGGTCGGCCGCGTGGAGGGTGAGGCTGTCGCGCTCCTCGAGAAGGGCCCGCCCGATCGCTCCGACACCGCAGCAGAGGTCGAGGACGGTCGCGGGCCCTCTCCCGTCCAGCAGTTCGAGCGCCGCGTCGACGACGGCCTCGGTGCGCCGTCGGGGGACGAAGACGCCGGGGGAGACCGGGACGCGCAGCCCGCGGAAGGCGACCCAGCCGAGGATCTGCTCGAGCGGCTCCCCGGCCTCACGGAGCCGCAGGAGCGCGTCGAGGCGGTCGGAGCCGGCCGCCGCCTCGTGCAGGAGCTCCGCCTCCTCCTCCGCGAAGACGCAGCCCGCCGCACGCAGGCGCGCGACGGACGATGCGAGGGCCGGCGGGAGACCCGCCCCCGGGGACGACGAACGCCCCGTCGGCGGACCGGACGGGGCGTCGTTCATGCTGGTGTGATCAGCGCCAGCGGGTCGTCATGAGGAAGCCGATGAAGGCGATCCCGAAGCCGATGAGGATGTTCGCGTTGCCGAGATCCGGCACGGGGAGCGTGCCCTGGCTCACGTAGAAGACGATGATCCACGCGAGGCCCAGCAGCATGAACCCGAACATGACGGGCTTGAACCACACGGGATTGGGTGCGTCCTCACCGGTCCGGGCCTCGTCGCGCTCGGGCTTCGGGCTCTTCGTCGCTCGTGCCATGCCTTCCACTGTACCGGGAGACGGCCGCCGACCGGGAGCGCGAGGCCGCGGGGATGCCGTGCAGGCGCGCAGGAGCGGCTGTGCGGAACGCGCCAGGGGCCGCGGAGCCCGTGGGACGTGCGCGCCCCGCGCCTAGACTCGTCGCATGACCGCCCCGTCGCCCGCCGCCGCACCGCTGCGACCGCGCGACCGACGAGAGCGCACACGGCGACCGCGCCGCCGCCTGACGTTCTTCGGCGTCCTCGGCGAGTTGCTCATGACGGCCGGAGCGCTCGTCCTGCTCTACCTGGGCTGGCAGCTCTGGTGGAACGACGCGGTGATCGCCGGCCAGCAGACCTCCGAGGCCGCGGAGCTCCGGCAGAGCTGGGGTGATGCCGCCCCCGCACCGGAGCCCTCGACGGCGCCGAGCGAGACCCCCGCCGGCTTCGGCGATCCGGTGATCGCTCCGGTGGCGGCACTCGACACCTCCTTCGGCAACCTCTACATCCCGCGCTACGGCGAGGGCTGGGTCCGCACCATCGCGGAGGGCGTGGACGCCGAGAACGTCCTCGACGAGGGCAGCATCGGCCACTACCCGGGCACGCAGATGCCGGGCGAGGCGGGAAACTTCGCCCTCGCGGCGCACCGCAGCGCCTACGGCGGCGGCATGCACCTGATCGACGAGCTCCAGCTCGGCGACGCGATCTACATCGAGACGGCGGACGGCTGGTACACCTACCGATTCCGGAACCTCGAGTACGTGCAGCCCTCGGAGATCCAGGTCATCGATCCCGTCCCGTGGACGACGGGAGTGACGCCGACCGACCGGCTGATCACCCTCACGAGTTGCAATCCGCTCTACTCCACCGCCGAGCGGATCATCGCCTACGGCGTCTTCGAGTCCTGGCATCCGCGCTCCGCGGGTGCGCCGGCCGAGATCGCCGCGTCTCTCGCGCAGGAGGGCTGACCGTGTACGCGGCACTCTGGCGGGTCCTGCCCGGACCCTGGTGGCTCCGGCTGCTCCTCGTGATCGTCCTGGTGGTGGCGGTGCTCGCCGCACTCGCCGAGTGGGTCTTCCCCTGGGTGCAGTCGCTCGTGCTCGATCAGAACGTCACCGTCGGGACGTGAGCGGGCCCCCGAGGCGGTCGCCGCGATGACGCGGATCCTGGTCGTCGACAACTACGACAGCTTCGTCTTCACGCTCGTCGCCTACCTGCGCGAGGCGGGGGCGGAGGTCGACGTCGTCGAGGGAGCGGAGCTGGCTCCCCGCGACGCGATCGAGCGCGCGGCGGGGAGCGACGGGATCGTGCTGTCGCCCGGGCCGGGCCGACCGGAGGAGGTCCCCACATCGGTGGCGCTCGCGCGGCACGCCCTGGCCGAGGCGCAGCCGCTCCTGGGGGTCTGCCTCGGGCACCAGGTTCTCGCTCACGCCCTCGGTGCCCGCGTCCGCGAGGCTCCGGAGCTGATGCACGGCCGGACCTCGGCGGTCGTGCACGACGGCGATCCGCTGTTCTCCGGGATCCCGTCGGGGTTCACGGCGATGCGCTACCACTCGCTCGCCGTCCAGCGCTCGACACTGCCTGCGGAGCTCGCCGTCATCGCGGGGACCGCCGAGGGGGTCGTGATGGCGCTGCGCCATCGGACCGCGCCCGCGGTCGGCGTCCAGTTCCACCCCGAATCCGTTCTCACCGAGGGCGGTCGTCGGCTGATCTCGAACTGGCTCGTCGAGACGGAGCGGCCCCGTCCGACCCGATAGGCGCGGAGCGGAATGCGGAGCCCAGTCGTTGCGAACGCTCGGGCGCCGCTTATCGAACCGACCGAGCAGGCCCATTCACCGCTTATCGACGCACCATTCGCAGCGTGCGGTCCGAGAAATCACCCGTACTTGCGGCCCCCTGATGGGGGGCCCACCTGGGCGTCAGAAGGGGTGCGATCCGCGCCATCGACGCGCTATGAGAGCGCGCACTCGTTCCGGGATCCGCGCCACAACAGGGAAGTCCCGCTCGCGTGCTTCCGCGATCCCCCCGAGCGGGTGGCGTGATTTGACGGAGCCCTGGCGGATGATGCGGGGGGCTCGACGGGCATAATCGGAGGGCGCCGGTTAGGGGACCGGTGCCGTCGAGAAGAGAATTCCGAGGCATCACATGGTGGAATCGATTTCTTGGGCTTATTCCGGAATTCGCGAGCTCGAGACACTGGGCCCGCGCATCGTCGTCAAGCCGGGCACTGTTCCGCGCATGGCGGGCTCCGGTTTCACCGCGGCCGGCATCAGCGTCGTCCTCCTGACGACCTCGCCGCTGCGGGTCCTCCGGGGGACCTGGGGCGCCGACGACACGTCGATGCTGAGCTTCAGCTTCCTGATCGAGGGCGCGGTCCGGCTCGTCGGGCCGGATCGGACAGTGCTCCTGCGGCCCGGCTCGATCGCCTACCAGCCGGGGACGACCACCTTCACCACCGAGTCGACGATGCCCGTCACCTCCCTCCAGATCACGATCCGCGCGGACGAGATGCGCCGCTACGGCTTCGATCTCGGCTCGAACGTCTACGCGCTCGATCCGGACGCCCGGTCCACCCGTGCGGCCTTCGCCTTCACGACGGCGTTCGCGCTCGCGGCGGAGTCGGGCACGGGACTCCCGTCCGACCACGAGGTCGACGGCTTCGGGCACGTGGTCAAGCAGCTGCTCGTGAGCGCCTTCCTCGCCTCGGCCGGCTCTCAGCCCGGGACGACGAGCGTGCGCGCGGCGACCCTCGGCCGAGCGCGGACCGTGATCGACCGGACTCACCGGACCCCGCGGTGCACCCCGGAGGCGGTCGCGGACGCGGTCAACGTGTCCACGCGGTCGCTGCAGCGGCTCTTCGAGGACGCGGGGACGACGGTGGCGAGCGAGATCGAGCGCGCGCGGGTCGCCAGCGCCGTCGAGCTGCTCCGGCGCCGACCGCGCGAGGTGCCGCTCGAGGCCATCGCTGCGGCGTCGGGCTTCTCGTCCGCCGATCACCTCCGCCGGGCGCTGAAGCGCCGCGAGGGTCTCACTCCGAGCGACATCCGCGGAAGGGTGGGGACGTCGATGGAGGCCGGCTCGCCGGACGACGGGGTGCTGCGGCTCGCGCCGCCGCTCGCCGACGCTGCCCGGCGCGCGTAGAGCAGCGGGTGTCGTCCATGCTGATCGAGTAGCCCGCGCCGCGGGCGTGTCGAGATCCACCAGCGCCGGGAGGACGAGTCAGAAGACCTTCCCTTCTGGCGACGCAGCGTCTCGATGCGCCCCTCAGGGGGCGAGGGTCAGCCGGCGCAGAAGCCGAGCTCGACGGTCGAGCCCTGGGGGACGTCGCCCGGGGCGATCGACTGGGTGGTGATCGGGGGGTTGGCCCGGACGGAGTCGCAGGTCTCGTCGGGAGCCTCCTCGCCGATCAGCTGGAGCTGCTCGGACGCCAGGGTGGCGAGGGCGGTGCTCAGCGTCTGGCCGACGAGGTCGGGCAGGGTCACCTGGCCCGAGGAGACGACGAGGTCGATCGGCGTTCCCGGGGCGAGCTGCTGGCCGCCGGCAGGAGTGCTGGAGAGCACCACGTCGCCCGGCACGGTGGGTGAGTTCTGACGCGTCTGCGATCCCTCCGAGAAGCCGGCCCCGGTGAGGGCGGCGATCGCCTCCTCGAGGGTCGACCCCGCCGTCTCGGGAACGGCCACCGGCTGGGCGCCCTGAGAGACGTAGACCCGGATGACCGTCTCGGGCGCGACGATGGTGCCGGAGCCGGGATCGGTGCGGATCACCTCGCCGGCCGGGACCGTGTCGCTGAACTCGGCGAGCTGACTCGCCACCAGGTCGAGCTCGGTGAGCGTCGACTGCGCGCTGTCGTAGCTGGTGCCAGTCAGCACGGGGACCTCGCGCGATTGCGAGGGCAGGGTGGTCGTCGGCTGGAGCGTGAGCACCCAGATCACCAGCGCCGCCACGATGACGGCGAGCACGACGATCGACGACCAGATCCAGAGCACCGGCGGGCGGCGCTGGGTGCGGACGATCGAGTTGTCCTCGGCGAGCTGGCGCAGGGCGAGCTCGGAGTCGTTCATGCCGCCGCCGCTGCGCGCGGCGAAGAGAGACGTGGTCAGCTCGTCGATCGGGCGGTGGTCGGGGAGGCGGCCGGCCGCGGCGTCGCGCAGGTCGTCGCGGAACTCGGCGGCTCCCTGGAAGCGCTCGTAGCGATCCTTCGACAGCGCTCGGGCGACGACGCCGTCGAGGGCGGGCGAGACGGCGGGGTTGATCGAGCTGGGCGCCGGGGGCGTCTCGCTGACGTGCTGGTAGGCGACGGCCACCGGGGTGTCCCCGCGGAAGGGAGCGCGGCCGGTGAGCAGCTCGAAGAGGACGATGCCGGCGGAGTAGAGGTCGCTGCGGGCGTCGACCTGCTCGCCCTTCGCCTGCTCCGGCGAGAAGTAGGCGGCGGTGCCGAGGATGGCGGTGGTCTGCGCCACGGTCGCGGCGGAGTCGGAGACGGCGCGGGCGATCCCGAAGTCCATCACCTTCACCTGGCCCGAGGGGGTCAGCATGATGTTGCCGGGCTTGATGTCGCGGTGGACGACCCCCGCGCGGTGGGAGTACTCGAGCGCGGTGAGGATGCCCTCGGTGATGCGGACGGCCTCGTCGACCTCGACCGGTCCCTCCGCGATGACGTCCTTCAGCAGGCGCCCCTCGATGTGCTCCATCACGATGAACGGACGGCGCGACTCCGCACCGGTGTCGTCGAGCGAGACCTCCTCGCCGGCGTCGAACACGCGGACGATTGTCGGGTGCGACATGCGGGACGCGGACTGCGCCTCCTGCCGGAAGCGCAGGCGGAACGCGGAGTCGGAGGACAGTGAGAGCTTGAGCTCCTTGATCGCGACCGTGCGCCCCAGGCGGGTGTCGGTGCCGAGGTAGACCTCGGACATCCCTCCGCGACCGAGCCGAAGCCCGACCTGGTACCGTCCTGCGATCAGGCGTCCCTCATCCGTCACGCGCACGCTCCCGCCCTGTACTTCCGTGTGGCACGGCCCCCGGGGAGCCACGGCAAGTGTACCCGGGCGCCTCCTGGCAGCCCGGCGCGCGACGCCGGGTCCTCGATGCGCAGACCGGAAGGCCGCTGAAAGCGAGGAGCCCGCCCTCCGGTGCCGCGGTCGCGGTCGGAGGGCGGGCTCGTTCGAGCGGGGAGGGTCAGCGCTCGTCGGGGGCGTTCGAGGCCGGCGCCGACGAGGTCGGGGTGGCCGTCGACGTCGGGGTCTGCGTCGGGGTCGGGGCCACGACGGGGACCGACAGGGTCGGCGAGGCGGGGGATTCGGGTTCGCCGCAGAGGACCGTGTAGGTGATGTCGATCGTGCCCGCGGACTCGCCGGCCTGGATCGTCGCGGTGGTCGACGTCGACGGGTTGGTGCTCGTCACGGTCGCGCCCTCGCCGGCGACGGTCACCCGGTAACCGGTCACGGAGGTTCCGCTCGGGCACTGGTTGTAGTTGCTCCAGGTGACGTTGAACGTGTCGCCGGGCTCGACGCTCGACGCGGCGGGAGTGACCGTCGGGACGGCGGTCGGGGCACCGGGGACGGCGACCTCGGTGTAGGTCGTGACGACGATCGTGGTGCCCTTGATCACGTTGGCGGTCGGATTGACCTCCTCGACCGCGCCGACCTGGTCCGAGCTGGGGGCGCTGGAGCCCTCCTCGCGCTGGACGCCCATCCCGAGCTCGGTGAGCTCGGCCTCGACCTCGTCGAAGGGGCGGCCGACGTAGTCGGAGGAGTTGATGACGACGATGTTCGAGCTCGGCGTCGCCGACGGCGTCTGCGAGGGGGACGGCGCCTGCGACGGGGTCTGGCTGACCGTCTGGCTCGGCGTCGGCTCGGCCTCGGTGCCGCCGTTGCTGGTCAGCGCGAAGATCGTGCCGCCGATCACCACGGCGAGGATCACGATCAGGGCCACGAGCGGCCAGGTCCAGGGGCTGCGCTTGCGCGGCTCCTCGGCCTCGATCGTCTCGTCCAGGGCGCCCGTCGGCGGGTTCGCCGCGAAGGCGGTCGTCGCTCCGGCGCCGAGAATCGTCGTCGCCTGGGTCGCGTTGCCCGCCGCGGAGGGCAGGACGGTCGTGGCCTGGGTGTTGGGCAGGTCGGCGGCGACGGCCGGCACCGCGAGCGCGGCGCCGCGGACGTCGCCGGAGCGCAGGGCCTGCGCGGCGCGGGCGAGGTGCGCGGCGGTCGCCGGCCGGTCGACCGGCTTCTTCGCGATGCAGGAGTAGACCAGGTTGCGCACGGGCTCCGCGACCGTGACCGGCAGCTCCGGCGGGGTGTCGTTGATCTGGGCCATCGCGATGGCGACCTGCGACTCGCCGGTGAACGGCCGGCGGCCCGCCAGGCACTCGTACGCGACGATGCCCAGCGAGTAGATGTCCGTCGCAGGGGAGGCGGGCTGGCCGCTCGCCTGCTCCGGGGAGAGGTACTGAACGGTGCCCATGACCTGGCCGGTCGCGGTGAGCGGGACCTGGTCGGCGATGCGGGCGATGCCGAAGTCGGTGATCTTCACGCGGCCGTCGGGCGTGATCAGGAGATTGCCGGGCTTCACGTCGCGGTGCACCAGGCCCGCGGCGTGTGCTGCGTGCAGGGCCAGCGCGGTCTGCGCGACGATGTCGAGGACCTTGTCGGTCGACAGCACGCGCTCGCGCTCGAGGACCGTGGAGAGAGCCTCGCCGGGCACCAGCTCCATCACGAGGTAGGCCGAGCCGTCCTCCTCGCCGTAGTCGTAGACGTTGGCGATGCCCTCGTGGTTGACGAGCGCGGCGTGCCGGGCCTCGGCGCGGAAGCGCTCGAGGAACCCGGGGTCGCCGAGGTACTCGTCCTTGAGGATCTTGATCGCGATCGTGCGGCCGATGACGAGATCCGTCGCCTGCCACACCTCTCCCATGCCGCCGATGGCGATCCGGGACTGCAGTTCGTAGCGTCCCCCGAAGGTGAGGCCTGATGTGGGTCTCATTTGTTCAGCACCGCCTCTAGTACCTGTTGTGCGATGGGTGCGGCGATCAGGTTGCCGTACCCGGTCTGGCCGAGCCCCCCGCCGTCCTCCACGAGGACGGTGATGGCGTACTGCGGATCGTCCGCAGGAGCGAATCCGGTGAACCAGAGGGTGTACGGGTCGTCCCCGCCGTTCTCAGCGGTGCCGGTCTTACCGGCCACCGTGACGCCACCTATTGTTGCATTCGTCGCCGCGCCGCCCTGGACGCTGGCGACCATCATGGCCTTCACGGCGTCCGCCGTCTCGGTGCTCACGGCCCGCCCGAGCGACTTCTCCTCGAAGCGCTGCAGCACGCTGAGGTCCTGCGAGCGGATGACGTCCACCAGGTTCGGCTGCATCACCTCGCCGCCGTTCGCGATCGCCGCGGAGACCATCGCGATCTGCAGCGGGGTCGCGCGCACCTCGTACTGGCCGAAGGCGGTCAGCGCCGTCTGCGCGTCGTCGGTGGTCTGCGGGTAGGTGCTCGCCTCGACCGACATCGGGATCTCGAGCTCGGTGTCGAAGCCGAACTTCTCGGCCTGCGCGCGGATCGCGGCGGCGCCGAGCTGCACGCCCATCTCGGCCATCGGCACGTTGCAGGAGAGCGAGACCGCCGTGGCGAGGGTCACCGTGTCTCCGGAGCCGCAGAGACCGCCGCCGGAGTTGGTCACCTGCGAGCTCGAGCCCGGCAGTGTGTACGCCTGGACGTTCGGGAAGCTGGAGTCCGGCGTGAAGCGGCCGGACTCGAGGGCGGCCGAGGCGACGACGAGCTTGAAGACCGAGCCGGGCGGGTTGAGCGAGCCGCCGATGGCGCGGTTGATGAGCGGATCGGTCGGGTCGTCGTTCAGCGCGCGGTACGCCGCGAGGACGTCGTCGGTGTCGTGCGACGCCAGGGCGGTCGGATCGAAGGTCGGCTTCGAGACCATCGCGAGGACGCGGCCGGTGGCCGGCTCGGTGACGACGACCGCTCCGGTGTAGTCGCCGAGGGCGTCGAACGCGGCCTGCTGCGCGACCGGGTCGATCGAGAGCTCGACCGAGGCGCCCTTCGGATCCTGGCCGGTGACGAGGTTGTTGATCTCGTCGAAGAACTGCGAGTTCGAAGTGCCGGAGAGGTAGTCGTTCAGCGAGCGCTCGATGCCGGTGGTGCCCTGGTTCAGGGTGAAGTAGCCGGTCACCGCCGAGTAGAGCGGGCCGTTCGCGTACTGGCGCTGGAACTTGTAGATGTCGTCCGACGGCGTCGAGGAGGCGATGGGCTCCCCGCCGGCGAGGATGACGCCGCGCTCCGTCGAGAAGCTCTCGTACAGCGTCCGGGTGTTCCGGGAGTCCTCGGACAGGGTGTCGGCCTGGAGGACCTGGATGGTGGAGGTGGACACGAAGAGGGCCACGAACATCGCCAGGACGACGAAGCTCACGCGCTTGAGTTCTCGGTTCATCGGGGAGTCACACCACCAGACGCGGCTGATTGCGCACTGTGTCGGACAGGCGGAGCAGGACGGCGACGATCATCCAGTTCGCGACGAGCGACGAGCCACCGGCGGCGAGGAACGGCGTGGTGAGGCCGGTGAGCGGGATGACGCGGGTGACACCGCCGATGACGATGAAGCACTGCAGGGCGATCACGAACGAGAGCCCGACGCCGAGGAGCCTGCCGAAGTCGTCCTGGCCGGCGAAGCCGATCCGGAAGCCGCGCGAGACCAGCAGGAGGTAGAGGCCGAAGATCGCGAAGAGGCCGGCGAGGCCGAGCTCCTCGCCCAGGCTCGCGATGATGTAGTCCGACTGCGGGACCGGGGTGATGTCGGGCATGCCCTGGCCGAGGCCGGTGCCGAGCAGGCCGCCGTGCGCGAGGCCGAACAGTCCCTGCACGAGCTGGTAGCTGCCGCCGGGGTCGGCGCCGTAGCGGTCGGAGCTGAAGGCGTCGAGCCAGTTCGCGAAGCGGTTGCCGACGTAGCCGAGGGTCTGGCTGGCGAGGATCGCGCCGCCGAGGAAGAGGCCGACGCCGATGAGCACCCAGCTGGTGCGGCCGGTCGCCACGTAGAGCATCACGAGGAAGAGGCCGAAGTAGAGCAGCGCGGTGCCGAGGTCGCGCTGGAAGACGATGACGCCCATCGTCACGGCCCAGACCACGAGGATCGGACCGAGGTCGCGCAGCCGCGGGAAGCGCATCTTCAGGAAGGTCTTGCCGACCATCGAGAGCGAGTCGCGGTTGCGGACCAGGTAGCCGGCGAAGAAGACCGCGAGCGCGATCTTGGCGATCTCGCCGGGCTGGAAGCTGAAGAAGTCGCCGATCCCGATCCAGACGCGCGCGCCGCTGACCTCCTTGCCGATGAACGGCAGCAGGGGGAGCAGGAGCAGCACGATCGCCGCGAATCCGGCGACGTAGGTGTAGCGGAAGAGGACGCGGTGGTTGCGGATCACCAGCAGGACGACGATCGCGGCGACGATCGCCAGGCCGCTCCAGATGATCTGCCGGACGGCGACCGACTCCCAGCCGGTCGCGCCGTCGGCGATGTCGATCCGGTAGATCTCGGCGACGCCGAGGCCGTTGAGGACGGTGGCGATCGGGAGGAGGAAGGGATCGGCCTCGGGCGCCGCGAAGCGCAGCACGACGTGCACGACGAGCACGAGCCCGGAGAGGCCGGCGCCGAGCGAGACGAGGGTGGTGTCGACCGCGCCGAGGGCGCCGAGCTGGACCAGGACGATCGCCGACGCGTCGATCAGGCACGCGCCGATCAGCAGCAGCAGCTCGAGGTTGCGCAGGCGCTGGCGGAGGAAGCGCGGGCGCTCCCGGGTGGCGGGGGCAGTGGCGGTGGCGGTCACGGTGCTCCGTTCGCGTCCGTCAGGCGCTCGACGATGTCGACGGCGCCGGCGTAGGAGTCGGCGCTGATCGTCTGCTCGAGCTGCTCGACGTCGTAGTCGCGGAGGGAGTCGAGGGGGATCCCCGTGTCCTCCTTCACTCCGGAGAGCGAGAGCGGGCCGACCGACTGCTGGATGCCCTGGTAGATGATCACGTTCTGCCCGTCGGTGCCGACGTAGAAGCGCGACTGCGTCCAGTCGTAGGCGAGCAGGACGCCGAGGAAGCCGGCGATCAGCACCAGCGAGAGGCCGACCAGCCAGGTGATCCGGCGGCGCAGGTGCCGGCGGCGGTCCTCCTCGATCAGCTCGTCGAGGTAGTCCTCGGACGCGGGCTCGAAGTGGGTCGGGCCCTGGGCGGCCGGGGCGCGGGTGTGCAGGCGGAGGCCGGGGATGCGGATCCGGTTCTGCGAGTCGTCGGTGCTGAGCGGCGTGGGCGCTGCGGCGGAGCCGACGATCACGGGCTCGGCCGTCGGCGCGAGGATCTGCGCGGTGTCGCCGGCGCCCGGGACGTCGAGGATGACGACGGTCACGTTGTCCGGTGCGCCGTGCGAGAGGCTGTCGCGGATCAGGCGGTCGGCGACCTGCTGCGCCGTCTCGTCCCGGGAGAGCTCCTTCTGGATCTCGTCGTGCGGGACGACGCCGGAGAGGCCGTCGGAGCAGATCAGCCAGCGGTCGTTCGGCTCGGTCTCGAGGGTGAGGGTGTCGATCTCGGGGTTCGTGTGCACGTCGCCGAGGACCCGCATGAGGACGGAGCGGCGCGGGTGCGTCATCGCCTCCTCCTCGGTGATGCGGCCGGAGTCGACGAGTCGCTGGACGAAGGTGTGGTCGGTGGTGACCTGCTCGAGCTTGCCGTCGCGCAGCACGTAGATCCGGGAGTCGCCGATGTGCGCGATGGCGACCGACTCGCCGACGCGGACGATGGCGCTGACGGTGGTGCCCATGCCGGTGAGCTCGGGGTGGTCGACGACGGCGTCGGCCAGCATCGTGTTCGCGGCGAGGAGGGTGCGCTTGAGCTCGTCCTCGGCCTCGTAGGTGGAGGCGTAGGTGCGGTCGGCCTGCGCGATGCGCTTGATCGCGATGGAGGAGGCGACGTCGCCGCCCGCGTGCCCGCCCATCCCGTCGGCGACGACGAAGAGCTGCCGGCCCGCGTAGCCGGAGTCCTGGTTGTTGGAGCGGATGCGGCCGACGTGCGAGACGGCGGCGCTCTCGCGCGTGACGCCCGTCTCCGCGGCGCTGTCGGGTGTGGCTGCCACGCGCTACGACCGCCGCAGCTCGAAGGTCGTCGTGCCGACCTTGACCGGGGTGTTCAGCGGCACCTTGGTGGGAGCGCCGACGCGACGGCCGTCGAGGAACGTTCCGTTGGTGGAGTCGAGGTCCTGGATCATCCACTCGTCGTTCCAGATCAGCAGGCGCGCGTGGTGCGTCGAGGTGTAGTCGTCGCGGATCACCAGCGCCGACTCCGAGGAGCGGCCGATCGTGAGCGGCTCGCCGTTGAGCTCGAGCTCGGTGCCGCGCTTGGGGCCCGAGGTGATGACGAGGCGCTGCGCGGTGTGCACGGTGGCCACGCCGCCGGAGTCGGTGCGCTCCTCGCGGGGGCGCCGAGCGGAGGGGGCCGACGGCTGGGGTGCGGGGGCGGCGGCCGCGGCGGCCACGACGGGCTGCGCGGCGGTGACGAACGGAGCGGCGTCCTGCGCGGCCGCGGGCTGCTGGCCGGCGGGCAGCTTGCGCACCCGCTGGCCGAACAGGTCGGAGCGCAGCGCGTAGACGATGCCGAACACGAAGAACCACAGCAGCGCGAGGAACGCGATGCGCAGGAGGAAGAGAGTGAGCTCGCTCATAGCCGGTCGTCCCAGAATCCCTCGGAGGAGCGCCCGGACGGACCGGACGGCGAGCGGTCGGCGCGCGCGGGTGCGGCGCCCTGGACGACGCGGAAGACGATCCGCGTGCGTCCGATCGAGATGGTCTGCCCGGGCGAGAGCGGCGCCTGGGTGACGGGCTTGCCGTCGAGCTTGGATCCGTTGGTGGAGCCGAGGTCGTGGACCTGGGCGCGGACGCCGTCCCAGAGGATCTCGACGTGCTTGCGGGAGGTGCCGGAGTCGTCGACCGTGATGTCGGCGTCGCTGCCGCGCCCGATGACCGTCCTGGACTTCGTGATCGGGTAGCGCTTGCCGTCGATCTCGAGCGCGGGCGTGGAGGCGACGACGCCCTTGACGCTGCGGGAGTCGACCTCGACCATCCCGGCGCTGAGCGACTCGTCGGCGGCGAGGGAGATGTCGATCGGGCCGGAGAAGCGGAAGCCCTGCTTCTTGGCGTGCTCGGTGGCGACCGTGGTGAGCTCGTCGATCAGCGTCGGGCCCATCCGCTCCATCCGGTCGAGGTCGGCGGCGGACATGCGCAGGGTCAGCTGATTGGGCACGAGGATGCGGTCGCGGGTGACCACGGCCGCCGTGGTGTCGAGCTCGCGGCGGAGAGCGGAGGCGAGCTCGACCGGCTGCAGACCCGACTTGAAGGTCCGAGCGAAAGCGCCGTTGACGACGCGCTCGAGTCCCTTCTCGAAGTTGTCCAGAATGCCCACAGTCTTCCGATCTTCCGTTTCTTCGCCTCTCGGCGGTCGCGTTGGGATCGAGGTGTCTGCGCGCCCGGTCCGCTTCCGATCTCGTGTCTGCGCCGCGCACGGCTACGGGCATGTTACTGGGATGCTCTGGATACGGCCTCCCCGAGCGGGATTCGGAGTGTGGACCGCACCCGTCCGGACGCGGGGCTCCGGCTCGCGGAACGTCGTCCGGCACGCTCGAATGCGCCGATCTCGCGAGCCGAGGACCGTTCTGCGAGCCCGAGGTGGCACGCGACTCCCGTGGTCGCGGGGCCCGGTTTCCGGTGTCGGCCGTGGGGGTGCTAGTCTTTCTCGTCGGTGCTTCGGTGCCGTTGGTGAGCGCGAGTGGCGGAATAGGCAGACGCGCACGGTTCAGGTCCGTGTGCCCGAAAGGGCGTGGGGGTTCAACTCCCCCCTCGCGCACCAGAGACACAGCCCCCGATCGGAATCCGGTCGGGGGCTGTGCTGTTCCCGGCCGTGCTGTTCCCGGTCGAGCTGTTCCCGGCCGTGTCGTTCCCGAGCCGTTCGCCGACGCCGGGACACCGGGGGAGGGGCGCGTGTTCACCGGGCGGACGCCGCGGGCGGGCACTGTCGGCGCATGATCGCTCTCCGCGCCGACGTCGGCGGCCTCGACTCGCGGGCGCTGCCCGAGCTGCTCCGCCGACTCCGCCGGCACCGGCACGTGCAGGTGGGCGGGAGTCAGTGGATCGCGGTGCTGCCCGAGGTCGGCTCGGTGCTCCTCACGGACGGCGCCGAGCTCGTGCTCGACGTGCTGGTGGAGCGGCGCGCGCTGCTGCCGATCGTCATCGACGCTCTCGAGGCGGAGCTGCGGCGCGACGGCTTCCGCGAGCGGCTCGCCCTCCGCTGGTCGACCCCCGACGCGGTCCCCGTCCCCTTCCGCTGACGCCCGGCGCCCCCCGCGAGATGCCACTTGTGCACGCCTTTCACGGCGTGTCGCGTGCACAAGTGGCATCTCGCGACGCACTCACGTCGTCCGTGGAGACGCATGCTGGTCGAGTAGCCCCGGAGGGGCGTATCGAGACCCGGCGTCCCCGGCAGGGCGGGTCTGCAGACCTGTCTGCTGAAGGTGGGGGATCTCGATACGCCCGCTGCGCGGGCTACTCGATCAGCAAAGAGGGGGCGCTACTCGATCGGCGCGGCGCGCTGCTGCGAGATGCCACTTGTGCACGCCTTTGACGGCGTGTCGCGTGCACAAGTGGCATCTCGCGGAGGGGGTCAGTGCTCGCGGCGGGAGGGAACGTCGGCCGGGGTCTCCAGGGGGGCGTCCTGGACGGTGGCGCGGTCGGACTTGGAGCGGTCGCCGCGGGTCTTCAGGAGGCTGGCGATCGTGGCGACGGCGATCGTCGAGCCGATGAAGGTGAGCGAGAACCAGATCGGGATCTCGGGGACCCAGAGCAGCGGCTCGCCGCCGTTGATGAAGGGGACCTCGTTGACGTGCAGGGCGTGGAAGACGAGCTTCACGGCGATGAAGCCGAGGATGACGGCAAGGCCCTGGCTGAGGTAGACGAGGCGCTCGAGCAGTCCGCCGATCAGGAAGAACAGCTGGCGCAGGCCCATCAGCGCGAAGGCGTTCGCGGTGAAGACGATGTAGGCCTCGTTGGTCAGTCCGTAGATGGCGGGGATCGAGTCGAGCGCGAAGACGAGGTCGATGAAGCCGATGGCGACGATGGTCAGCAGCATCGGGGTGACGAAGCGGCGGCCGTCCTTCTTCACCGTCAGCTTGTCGCCGTGGTACTCGTCGGTGACGGGGAGGACGCGGCGCACCAGGCGCATGAAGGCGTTGTTCGAGGGGTCGCCGTGGTCGCCCTTGATCTGCTGGTAGGCCAGCACGAAGAGCAGGGCGCCGAAGAGGTAGAACACCCAGGAGAAGTTCTCGATCAGGGCCGCGCCGACCGCGATGAAGCCGCCGCGCATGATCAGCGCGATGACGATGCCGATCATTAGCACCTTCTGCTGGTACATCTTCGGCACCGCGAAGCCGGTCATGATGATCAGGAAGAGGAAGAGGTTGTCGAGCGACAGCGCCTTCTCGGTGAGATAGCCGGCGAAGTACTCGCCGCCGTAGCGCCAGTCGGCGACGAAGCCGATCCCGACGCCGAACAGCAGCGCGAGGCCGATGTAGAAGGCCGACCAGCGGGCGGACTCGCCGATGGTCGGCTCGTGCGGCTTCCGCACGTGCGCGAAGAACTCGTAGACGAAGAAGGCGATCGTCACGGCGATGGTGATCAGCCAGATGACGGGTGTGATCTGCACGGGGGTGCTCCAAGAGGGTCGGTCGATGAGGGACCAAGGTCTCCTCCACTCCGGCCGCGACCTCTCGGAGGTGGTGGCGGAGCCGATGGCCCGGGACGCTCATTCGCATCCGTAATGACGGGCTCACCGCAGTCGGGAGTACTCCCCTTGCTGTCTGCGATTCTACTCAGGGATTGCGATCGCGAGGCTGGGAGAGTACCGACACGTCGCTCCTGGATCCATACCGCTCTATATTGGATCCAGCGGCAGCGTGCCGCGCGAGAGGCGGCGCATGGCCATCCAGACGGTCCTCGGCCCGGTCGAGGCGGCGGAACTCGGCGTCGTGTCGATGCACGAGCACCTGCTGACCGACGCGAGCGCGCTGCAGCGGCCCGGCGTCGAGGCGCTCGATCCCGACGCCCCCGTCACCGCCGCGCTCGCGGCCGCCCTCCGCTGGAGCCAGCTCGCGCTCGCCGACAACCTCCGCCTCGACGACGTCGAGCTGCTCGCTGACGAGCTGCGCGCGGGAGCGTCCGCGGGGCTCACCGCCGCCGTCGACCTCAGCTCGCTCGGCTTCGGACCCGACCACGCCCGACTGCCCGAGCTGTCCGGCCAGGCGGGCGTCGCGATCGTCGCCGGCTACGGCGCCTACCTCCCGCGGCTGCTGCCCGAGTGGTACCTCGCCCTCGATGTCGACGGCCGCACCGAGCTCTTCACCCGCGCGCTGACGGAGGCGATCCCCGGCACGACCTACCGCGCGGGACTGCTCGGCCTGATGGGCACGACCGGCGCCTTCGCGACTCCCGAGGGCGAGCAGGAGCGGATCAGCCTCACCGCCGCGGCCCGCGCGGCCGCCGCCACCGGCTCCGCGATCACCGTCCGGCTCGCCGCCGACGCCCGCAACGGGCTCGAGGTGCTCGCGCACGTCGTCGCCGAGGGAGTGGATCCCTCCCGCGTCGTGTTCAGCACCGTCGACGAGTTCCTCGACCTGCCCTACCTCCGCGACCTCGGCCGGGCCGGCGCCGTGCTCGAGCTCTGCTTCGGCAACGAGGGCGCGCACGTCGGCCGGATCCGCAACGCGAGCGACCCGCAGCGCCTGGATGCGCTGCTGGAGCTGCTCGGCACCGACCCCGGCATCCGCTGGGTGCTCGGCCACAGCACCTGGACGAAGGGCCAGCTGCGCCGCTTCGGCGGGCACGGCTTCGACCACCTCGGCGCGCGCGTCCTGCCGGGGCTCCGCGCGCTCGGCGTCGAGGACGACGTGCTGCGGCGGATGAGCGTCGAGGAGCCCGCCCGGCTGCTCGACCGGCCGTGACCGACCGGCCCTGACCGACCGCCCCGCCCCCTCGGCCCCGACGACTCCGGCCCCGACCCGGCCCCCGATGAGAGAGACGCAGACCCCATGAGAGACACCCTCGCCCCGCTCGCGCCGATCGAGCCCTTCCTCGTCGACGGCGCGTGGCTCGCTCCCGAGGGCGCGCAGCTGCTCGACATCGTCGATCCCGCCACGGAGGAGCTGCTCACCCGCGTCCCGCAGGCCGGCCCCGCCGAGATCGAGGCGGCCGTCACCGCCGCCCGCCGCGCGCACGACGACGCGCGTTGGAGCGGGATGAGCCCGCACGACCGCAGCCGCATCCTGAACCGCGTCGCCGACCTGATCGAGGAGCGTCTCGAGGAGCTCGCGGTGCTCGAGACCCGCGACAACGGCAAGCCGATCGAGCGCTCCCGCGCCGACACGGCGACCTCGGCCCGGGTCTTCCGCTACTACGCCGGCGCCCCGTCGCGGCTGACCGGAACGGTCGTGCCCGTCGACGCGCAGCACCACGTCTACACGACGCTCGAGCCGGTGGGAGTCGCGGCGCTGATCCTGCCGTGGAACTTCCCGATCATGACGGCGAGCTTCAAGCTGGCGCCGGCGCTCGCCGCGGGCTGCACCGTGGTCGTGAAGCCGGCGGAGCAGACTCCGCTGACGATGCTGCGTCTCGCGGCCCTCTGCGAGGAGGCGGGCGTCCCCGCGGGAGTCGTCAACGTGCTCACCGGCGACGGCCGGGTCGGCGCGGCGCTCACCGAGCACCCCCTGGTCAGCAAGGTCTCCTTCACCGGCAGCACCGAGGTCGGCCGGAAGGTGATGCGCGCCGCGAGCGAGGACTTCACCCGCTTGACTCTGGAACTGGGCGGCAAGAGCCCGAACATCGTGTTCGAGGACGCGGACCTGGACGCTGTGGTGCTGACCGCGATGCGCGCGTCGTTCGGCCACTCCGGCCAGATGTGCACGGCGGGCAGCCGGCTGCTGGTGCAGCGCTCGATCCTCGAGGAGACGACGGAGCGGCTGACCGCGGCGGTGCGGAGGGTCGCGCTCGGCGACGGGCTGGCCGGCGGCGTGACCGTGGGGCCGCTCGTGTCGGAGGAGCAGCGGCAGCAGGTGCTCGGCTACATCGCGCAGGGCGAGGCGGAGGGCGCGGTCGTCGCGGTGGGCGGCGGCGTGCCGGACCGGCCGGGCTACTACGTCGAGCCGACGCTGTTCACGGGCGTCACGAACACGATGACCATCGCGCGCGAGGAGATCTTCGGACCGGTCGTCGGCATCATCCCGTTCGAGGACGAGGACGAGGCGGTGTCCCTCGCCAACGACCAGACCTACGGCCTCGCCGCCGGCGTGTGGACGAACGACCTGGCGCGGGCGCACCGGATGGGGCGGCGACTGCGCGCGGGGACGGTGTGGGTCAACACGTACAACCTGTTCGACCCGGCTCTGTCGTTCGGCGGCGTGGGGGAGTCCGGGATGGGGCGCGACCTGGGCGAGGAGGCGCTGCGCTCGTTCTGCGAGCTGAAGAGCGTGGTCATCGCGCTCTGAGCCCGCCGCCGGTTCGATCTGCAGGCGATCCGCGCGGGAACGCGGTTTCCGCCGCGCCCGTGCGTCTCGTGCCGGCGTGATCGCCTGCACATCGGACAGAACCCCTCCGGAAGGGTGCCGGGCCGAGGTGCAGGTGCTCCTCCGTTGTGCAGGTGCCCGCGCATTGTGCAGGTGCTCCTCCGTTGTGCAGGTGATTCGGCGCGGAAGCCGTCTACCGGCGCGAGGGCGGGGGCAGGAGGGGCGGATCGCCTGCAGATCGGACAGCAGCCTTCCGCAGTGCAGGTGCGCGTCCGGTGTGCAGGTGTGCGCGCGTTGTGCAGGTGCTCCTCCGTTGTGCAGGTGATCCGCGGGGAAGCCGCTCACCGGCGCGAGGGCGGGAGGCAGGAGGGGCGGATCGCCTGCAGATCGGACGGGGTAGTGCCGGGCTGAGGCGTCAGATCCAGCCGTTCTCGCGGGCCTCGATCACGGCGCGCTGGCGGGTGTCGACGTCGAGCTTGCGCAGGATCGACGAGACGTGGTTGCGCACGGTGCCCGCGGACAGGTGCAGAGCCCTGCCGATCTCGCCGGTGGTCTCCCCGCGGGAGCCGGCGCTCAGGACGTCCAGCTCGCGGTCGGTGAGCGGGCTGCGCGTGGTCGCGAGGGCGTCGGCCGCGATCTCGGGATCCACGTAGCGGCGGCCCGCTGCCACCTGGCGGATCACCTCCGCTACGTCCTCCACCCGCCGCGACTTGGGCAGGAAGGCACTGACCCCGACGGCCAGCGCGCGGCGCAGCACGCCGGGCCGCGCGTGCCGGGTGACCACGACGACCCGGGTCGCCGAGACGCGGCGCAGGCGCTCGGCCGCCTCGATGCCGTCCATGCCGGGCATCTCGACGTCGAAGAGGCAGACGTCGGGCTCGGGCCGCACGGCCTCGGCGACCGCCTCCGCGCCGTCGCGGCACTCGCCGACGATCTCGAGGTCCGGCTCCAGCCGGAGCAGCGCGGCGAGGTCGGTGCGGATCATGTCGTCGTCGTCGGCGAGGAGCACCCGGATCACGCGGCACCACCGGGCAGGCGCGCGTCGAGTTCGAAGGAGCGGCGCGCGGTGCGGGTGCTCAGGGCTACTCGATCAGCATGAACATCTCCGCACTGACCAGGTGATCTTCTTCAAGAGGGACGGGTGCGGTGGTGGCTGTTCATGCTGGTCGAGTAGCCGCGCAGGGGCGTATCGAGACCCGCGGTCGTCAGGAGGGCGGGTCTGCAGACTCTTGTTCTGATGACGGTGGATCTCGATACGCCCGCTGTGCGGGCTACTCGATCAGCATGGAGTTCCCCGCACTGACGAGGTGGCCTTTCCTGGTCAGCATGGAGTTCCCCGCTCACGAGGTGATCTCTGCTCGGAGCCCTCGGCGAGGATTCCGCGCCTGGGTCGGCAGCTCGTGCGGCGATTCCGGCACCCTCGTCACGTCTCCTCGTCGAGGAGGAGAAGAGGAGGGACGGAGCTGTGTGTGTCGAGGATGTCGGACCGGTCGAGGCCGTGTGGGCCTTCGTGAACGCCTACGACAAATGGGCCCAGCGGGGCTACACGCCGAGCATTCCGGAGGAGCTGGTGGAGGCGGTGACCGAGAAGGGGCTTCCGGGCCTCGACTCGGATGCTCGCTGGTACTCGCGGGGCAAGGTGAGGCAGGTCGGGAGCATGGTCGTCTCCGAGGTCGAGCTGCTGTCGTACTCGAGCTCCGACGCCGTCGTCGGGGCGCTCCTGGACACGACGGGCATCCGCGTCCTCGCCAACGGCAAGGAGACGTTCCGCAGCACCGAGGAGAAGGACCTGATCCACCGCGTGCGGATCGGCCTGGTCTTCGACGGCCGCTGGCGGATCGACGTGATCGACACAGTGGAGTAGCGGCAGGCGGACGCCTCGGGTGCGCAGAAGTTGTCGTAGTGGGTTCTCGGGTACGACAACTTTCGGAGAGGGAGGGGGTCCGGCGGGCGAGGTCAGGGGGTCGGCGGACAGGACGACGCGGCCAGGCGGCGGACGGCGTCGCGGGGGGCGTGGGTGACGCGGGGCGGCTCCGCGAGGAGGAGGGTCGCGCGGGTGGCGCCGTACTCGGGCCAGTCGGGGCCCGGGGCGCCGGTGGCGGCGAAGGCGGACCAGTGGCGGGTGAGGGTGTCGCGGAGGGACGTGGGGGCGGTGTCGCCGACCTCGGTGCGGGCGACGTCCGAGTCGTCGAGGTGGCGGAAGAGGAACGGCAGCTCGAGGGAGTGGCCGGCGCGGCGCGGTCCGGCGGAGGCGGGCTGCTCCCAGGTGAAGAGGTAGGCGCGGGTCGAGCCGGTGGCGCCGGCGCGGGCGTCGAGGAGGCGCTGGCTGGGCTGCCGGTAGATCGTCTCGGCGAGGCAGGCCTCGAGCTGCTCGGCCGGGGAGGTCTCGCGGCCGAGGTCGGCGCGGAGGGCGGCGGCGAACGCCTCCGTCCGGCTGCCGCGCGACGCGGGCCAGTGCGGCAGGAGCAGCGTCAGCTCGCGCTCGAGGAGCTCCGGGGACGGGTCCGGGCCGCCGGGATCGACGAAGCCGGAGCCCTCGTTCACGTTCGTGCCGACGATCAGATCCACCGTCGAGGACGCCCCGGCGGCGACCGCGTCCACCGGCGCCGCGGGCAGCACGCGGCCGTCGAGGCTCGGCCGGAAGGCGGGCGTCGGGTTCGGGTGGCCGGCCGAGCGGCGCTCGATCAGCCGCTGCTGGGCGGCGACCACGTCCTCCCACGGCAGCGCGAGCAGCCGCGACGGGTCGTCCGCCAGGCCCAGGAGCGCGAGCAGCTCAGCGGTGACGCCCTCGCCGAAGGCCCGCGTGCCGATCCGCTCCGGGTTGCCGCTCTGCAGCACGGCCCGCTGGAAGAGCCCGGCGGCAGCGGGCGCGGCGAGCAGCGCCGAGACGAGCACCGCACCCGCGGACTGCCCGGCGAGGGTCACCCGCGACGCGTCCCCGCCGAACGCGGCGATGCCCGAGCGCAGCCAGCGGAGCGCGGCGATGACGTCCAGCAAGGCGAGGTTCGCGGAGTCGGCGTACTCCGCGCCGAGCAGGTGCTCGAGCGTCAGGAAGCCGAGGGCGCCGAGGCGGTGGTTGACGGAGACGAGGACCATGCGGCCCGCGGCGGCGAGGCGCGCGCCGTCGGAGAGCGGCTCCGCGTTCGATCCGACGATGTGCAGGCCGCCGTGCACCCAGACGAGCACGGGCAGGTCGCGGGCGGCGGGATCGGGCGTCCAGATGTTCAGGTGCAGGGAGTCCCGCTCGGAGACGGGCGCGTCGGCGAACGGCTGCGGCGCGACAGGCCCGCGCGAGATCGCCGGGCGCACCCCCGTCCACGGCTCCACCGCCGCGCCGGGCCGGAAGCGCTCGGCCACCCGCAGGTACGGCACGCCGAGGAAGGCGTGCACCGCGCCGTCCGGCGTCTCCAGCACCCGGCCGCGCACGATGCCCCCCGGAGTCACGACCTCGGTCATGCGGGCTGGTGCAGCACGGGCCCGTGGCCGGGCGAGAGCGTGCTCTGCAGCACGAGGGAGGAGGCGCCGATCGCCGCGGCGTCGCGCGGATTCGCCGACAGCTCGACGCTGATCGGGTGCGCGCGGCGGGCGAACCGGCGGCCCTCGAGCCGGGAGCGCAGCGCCCGCGTATAGATCGAGCCGGCGATCGCGACTCCGGGGCCGGTGAGGACGAGCGCGTCGAGGTCGAACAGGTTGGCGAGGGTGACGGCGCCGTCGGCGAGGTGCCCGGCGGATCGCTGCAGCAGCGCCTCCGCGGCGGGGTGGCCGTTGATCGCGGCGAGGCTCAGCACGTCGAAGTCGCGGGCGTTCTGCTCCACCTCGAAGGTGAGGTCGAGGTCGGCGAAGGCGGCCCGGTCGACGCTCGCGTCCTCGACGACGACGGAAGGCGCGGCGTAGCGCTCGAGGCAGCCGATGTTGCCGCAGAAGCACTCGCGGCCGCCCGGGGCGATGGTGATGTGGCCGATCTCGGCGGCGTTGGAGCTGGCTCCGCGGAAGAGCGCGCCGTCGAGCACGATGCCGGCGCCGATCCCGGTGCCGACGTAGATGCTGCCGAAGGTCTCGTGCCGCGAGACGCCGCGGCTCCAGAACTCGCCGATGGCGGCGGCCGCCGCGTCGTTGTCGAGCAGGATCGGGATGCCGAAGCCGGCACCGAGCTCCTCGCGCAGGGGGAAGTCGCGCCAGCCCTGCAGGGTGGGCGGGCCGAGGATCCGGCCGGCGGCCTGGTCGATCGGCCCGGGCGCGACGACCGCGACGCCGGCGATGGTGCGGCGGTCGAGGCCGGTGCCGCGGACGAACGCGGCGTAGCCGTCGACGATCCGCCGCGTGACCTCCTCCGGGGCCGCGAGCGCCGCCCCGCGGATCTGCTGGCGCGCGAGCACTCCGCCGCCGGCGTCGGTCGCCACGAAGGTGATCGATTCGAAGCCGAGCTGGACACCGACGCCGATCCGCGCCCGGGTGTTGATCTCGAGCATCTGCCGCGGCTTGCCGCCGCTGGCCGTGGATCCGGTCTCGCGGACGATGCCGTCGGTCAGCAGCTTGCGCACGATCAGCGAGATCGACGGCTGGGTCAGGCCGGTCGCCGAGGTGAGCTCGACGCGGCTGATCGGTCCGGAGGAGCGGATCAGGTCGACGACGAGGGCGCGGCTGCCCGGGGCCGCGGGGGTCGCCTCACGACGCGCCATGCCTGCTCCTCACCGCTCGACCGCCAGCGTACGGGACCGGGCGCCGCGGCCCGCGCCCGCGCCTACGCTGGTACCGCCCGTCCGAGAGAGAGCCGCCATGACCGATCCGAGACCGCCGCGGCCCCTCGGGCTCGCCCTCGTCCGCGCCACCGAGATCATGGGCGCCGAGCCGTACTTCCACGAGTTCATCGCGGGGGTGGAGCACGCGGTCCGCCCGGCCGGGCACTCGGTGCTGCTGAACGTGCTGCCCGACCGCGACGCGGAGATCGAGACCTACCGGCGCTGGGCCCGCGACGGCGAGGTCGACGGCGTGGTGCTCGTCGACCTGGAGGTGGACGACCCGCGGCCGGCGCTGGTGCGCGAGCTCGGGCTGCCCGCGGTGATCGTCGGCCCGCCCTCCGCGGCGCGCGAGCTGCGCGCGGTCTGGACGAACGACGACGACGCGATGCGCGACGCCGTGCAGTTCCTCGCCGACCTCGGCCACGAGCGGATCGCGCACGTCGGCGGTCCGGAGGAGCTGCTGCACACCCGGATCCGGCGCGAGTGCTTCCTCAAGGAGTGCGCCGACCGGGGGATCGAGGCGGTCGAGCGCTCGGGCGACTACTCGCGCGAGTCCGGCGGGCGGGCGCTGCGCTCGCTGACGGAGGAGCCGGAGCGGGCGACCGCGGTGATCCTGGACAGCGACCTGATGGCGATCGGCGCGCTCGACGCGGCGCGGGAGCTCGGGCTCGACGTGCCGGGGGCGATGTCGCTGCTGGCCTGGGACGACTCCGCGCAGTGCCAGCTGAGCGAGCCGCCGCTCTCGGCGGTCTCGCACGACGTGCAGGTGATCGGCATGCTGACCGGCCAGGAGCTGCTGAGCGAGATCGCCGAGTCGGCGAGCGGATCGATCGCCAGCCCGCCGGTCGTGGTGGTGGCGCGCGGCACGACGAGCGCACCCGCGCAGCCCGGGCCCCGCGGAGCCTGAGCCCCCGGGACGGTCGCGTCGACGCTGTTTCGCCATGCCCGATCTTTACATAAATTATTAATCTTTGTACTTGACGCGGGGCAGGAGCATCAGCGACTCTGGGCACGTCGCCGCGGTGATCGACTCCCGATCAGCTGCGGCGCCGAGACACGTCACCGGTCGAAGGAGCCTGGCTAACCCATGACACGTGCCCACCGCACCCCCTCCGCGTTCTCGCGGGTCCCCCTGCGCCGCTCCCTCGCCGGAGCCGCGCTGCTGGCCGTCACGGCCGGCTCGCTGGTCGTCCTCGCGCCGGCCTCGGCGCCGACCGCCTCGGCAGCGGCGACCGCCGTCGACTGGACGAGCGAGAACACCGCCTTCGTGCAGCGCGACGGCAGCGCCCTGACCCTCGACGGCGAGCGGTTCCGCGCGAGCGGCACCAACATCTACTGGCTCGGCCTCGACGAGAACGTCGGCGGCGTCGACTACCCCACCTACTTCCGGATCAAGGACGCCCTCGACACCGCCGCGCAGATGGGCGTCACCGTCGTCCGCTCGCACATGATGACCTCGACCGGGCAGAACGACGAGGACCCGCTGGCCCTGATGCCGCGCCTCGGCGAGTACAACGAGGAGGCGTTCCGCACCATCGACTTCGCCGTCGCCTACGCGGGCACCCTCGGCATCCGCCTGGTGCTGCCCCTCACCGACGAGTGGGCGTACTACCACGGCGGTCACCGCGACTTCACGACCCCGCTCGGGCTGGAGTCGGACGACTTCTACTCCGACCCGGCCGCGATCGCCGCGTACCAGGACTACGTCGACGTGATCCTCGGCCACACCAACACGATCACCGGCACGCGCTTCGTCGACGACCCGACGATCATGGCCTGGGAGCTGGGCAACGAGCTCGAGGGGATGACCCTCGAGTGGATCGACGCGCAGGTCGCCCACATCAAGGAGCAGGCCCCGGAGCAGCTCGTCGCCGCCGGCCGCCGCTTCGACATCGACCCGGACACGCTCGCGGCGCCCGACCTCGACATCGTCGACGTGCACTACTACCCGCCGACCGCCGAGCGGGTCTCGGCCGACGCCGCGACGGTCGCCGGCGCGGACAAGGTCTACATCGCGGGCGAGTACGCCTCGACGGCCGCGAGCGAGGACCTCCTCGGCGCGGCCGCGGCCGACCCGAACGTCTCGGGCACCTTCTTCTGGTCGCTGTTCGGCAACAACGACCGCGGCGGCTTCGTGCCGCACGACGACGGCTTCACCCTGCACTACCCCGGCGAGACCCCGCGCGAGCAGGAGAGCGTCGACGCGATCGAGCAGTACGGCACCGCCACGGGCAGCACGCCCGGCGAGCTCGAGCTCGGCGCCCCGCTGATCACCGCGATCGAGCAGGACTACGGGATCAACGAGATCTCCTGGCGCGGCACCGCGGGCGCCACCGGCTACCTGGTGCAGCGCTCGACCGGCGGCGAGTGGAGCGACGTGACGGACGGAGCCGTCTCCGCCTCGGCCTCGCCCGTCACGGACTACGACTCTCCGGCCGCCGCGCGCTACCGCGTCGTCCCGGTGGGCGACGACGACCAGCGCGGTCCCGCCTCCGACGCGGTCGCCGCCGCCGCCGGCGGTGCCGTGCTGGTCGACCCGCTGCAGAGCTGGCTGCTGACCGCCGGCCACGAGAACGCGGAGATCGCCCCGACCCCCGCGGGCGGCGTCGTCAGCGCGACCGGCGACGCGAGCGTCACCTGGCAGCGCGACGGGATCGGCGCGGCGGAGTTCGTCGTCTCGGACCCGTCCGCGATCACCGTGGCGACGAGCAGCGACGGGCGGACCTGGACCGACGCCGCCACCACGGCCACCGAGCGCGACGGCGCGAGCGTCGTCGCCGCGACCGGCCTCTCCGGCGACCGAGTGCGGGTGAGCTGGAGCACCGGCGTGCTGCAGCGGGCGACGATCACGAGCGCCGCCGCGCAGGTCGCGCTCGTCGACCCGCTGGACGACTTCTCCCGGACGGCGGCCCACACCGGCAGCCTCTCCTTCGACACCGGCAATCCCGCGCTCTTCGGCGGCGACGCCTCCCGCATCAAGCGCGACAGCGCCGACCCGGCGAGCCTCGAGTACGCCTTCGACGACATCAGCGGCGCCGACATCACCGCCTGGTACTGGCCCGACCAGCCGGTCGTCCCGCTCGCGGTCGAGGGATCGGCGGACGGCACCAGCTGGACGCCGCTCGCCGTCGAGACGCGCGGCGGCACCGGGAACTGGCGCGAGTACACGTACTCGGTCCGCGACCTGACCGGCGTGAACCGGCTCCGGATCTCCTGGCCGCAGGGCGCGGGCGAGGTCTGGACGCCGCAGATCGGATCGGTGAGCCTCTCCTCCCCGAACGCGGCGCCGTTCGGCCTGCCCGCGGCCTCCGCGCTCGGGGCGCCCGCGGACGGCACGGCGGACGTCACCGCGACGCCGACCTTCTCGTGGGAGCCGGCCGCGGACGCCGCGTACTACCGCTTCGTCCTCTCCGGCTCGAGCGACCTCGCGGACCCGCTGGTCTCCGCCACCGGGCTCTCGGCCACGAGCTACCGGCCCCCGGTCGAGCTCGACCCGGAGACGCCGTACTACTGGCAGGTCTCCGCGGTGAACGGGCTCGGCGCCACGGCGTCGGCGACGCGCACCTTCAGCACGGCGGCGCTGCCGACCGAGCCGGTCGTGGTCGAGGACTTCGACGGCTACGCCGACGACGCCGCGCTGCAGGCCGCCTACGTCCGGAACACCGGCGGCGGCACCATCACGCCGACGCTGGTGCCGAGCCCCGCGAACGACACGAGCGCCGCTCGCTTCGACTACGACACCGGCACGGCCGGTTACGCCGGCACGGTGCGGACCTTCGACGCCGCGCAGAACTGGTGGGGCTACTCCGGCCTGTCACTCACGGTCGACGCCGACCGGGCGGTGCCGCTCGCGGTGCAGTTCGTCGCGAACGGCGCGTACTGGGAGGCGACCGTCACCCCGTCCGCCGACGGCGCGCAGCGGATCGAGATCCCGTTCGAGGACTTCGCGCCGCCCGCCTGGGCGCCGCAGGCCGACCTCGACCTCACCTCGGTCACGCAGTACGCGCTGTACGTGAACGGCTCGGGCGCGGGCTCGCTGGTGCTCGACGACGTCGAGACCGTGGTGGCGGAGGCGAGCACGCCGACGCCGACGCCCACTCCGACCGCTCCGCCCACCGCGACGCCGACGCCGACCGCGACGCCGACGGCCACGCCCACCGCGACCCCGACCGCGACCCCGACCGCGACGCCCACCGCGACTCCCACGGCCACGCCCACCACCCCGCCCATAGCGACCCCGTCGCCCACTCCGACCCCCGCGCCCTCCGTGCCCTCGTGGCTCGAGTCGCTGGTGAAGAAGTACCTGCCGAACCTCTGGCAGTGGTGGCTCGGCCGCCACTAGCCGCGAGCCGCAGCACCCCCCGCACCCTCCATCCGTTCCCTTCACCACTCACCACCTCCCGTCGCCGAAGGCGGCGACGGCCCACCGAGGAGAGACCCAGTGCACCGACCCACCACCCGCCGCCCGACGCCCGCCCGCCGCAGCACGCTGATCGGCCTCGCCGCCGTCGCCGCCTCGGCCTCGCTCGTGCTGTCCGGCTGCTCCGCCGGCGCGAGCAACGACTCCGGCGAGCCCGCCGGCGAGATCACCGTGCTGACCAACCGCACCGACCTGGTGGACACCACGTTCGCCGACTACGCCTCCACCTTCGAGAAGCAGTACCCCGGCACCACTGTGAAGTTCGAGGCGCTCACCGACTACGAGGGCGACACCAAGATCCGCCTGAACTCGAAGGACTACGGCGACGTGCTGCTCATCCCGAGCTCGAACGTCACGAAGGACGACTACGCGAACTACTTCGAGCCGCTCGGCTCGACCGACGAGCTCTCCGAGAAGTACCGCTTCACGAACGAGGGCTCGTTCGACGGCACCGCCTACGGCATCTCGACCTTCGGCTCCGCGATGGGCTACGTCTTCAACCGCGACGTCTGGACCGCGGCCGGTGTCACCGACCCGCCGCAGACGGAGGAGGAGTACCTGGCCGACCTCGAGGCGATCAAGGCGACCGGCGTCACTCCCTATTACACGAACTACAAGGACGGCTGGCCGCTCGCGACCATCGAGGGCAACCTCGGCACGGTGCAGGGCGAGGACGTCCGCACCGAGATGATCGCCGACGACGCGCCCTGGACCGAGGGCAACGACCAGTACAACATCGACGGTCTGCTCTACGACACGGTCGCCGCCGGCCTCAGCGAGGACGACCCGACCACCACGAACTGGGAGGAGTCGAAGGACCTCCTCGCCCAGGGCGAGATCGGCTCGATGGTCCTCGGCTCCTGGGCCGTCTCGCAGATGCAGGACGCCGCCGAGAAGGCCGGCAAGCCGCGCGACACCATCGGCTTCTGGCCGATGCCGTGGGCGCAGGACGGCGCGTTCACCTCGGTGACCGCCTCGGACAAGTTCCTCGCGATCAACAAGAACTCCGACAACAAGGCGACCGCCCGGGCCTGGATCGACTGGTTCACCGAGGACTCCGGCTTCGCCGCCAGCCAGGGCGCGATCAGCCCGGTGATCTCGGACCCGGCGCCCGACACCCTCGCCGACTTCGACGCGCTCGGCGTGACCTACCTCGAGCTCGCTCCGGACCCGGTCGGCAAGGAGGCCGTCATCAACGACATCGCCAACGAGGCCGAGATCGACCTCTTCGGCAACTCCTACCGCCAGAAGCTGATCGACGCGGCCCGCGGCGCCGGCGACGGCGACAAGCAGTCGCTCTTCGACGACCTCAACTCGCGCTGGGCCGCGGCCCGCGCGGACGTCGCGGAGTAGCAGCCGCCCCTCGGGGGCGACCCGCCACTCGCGGGTCGCCCCCCTCCCCACCCCCTCACGACCGCATTCCCCGGGATGCCGAAAGGATCGACATGGCGATCACCGACGCTCCGCCCCTCGAGGTCGGAGCGAGCAAGCGGGCCGGCGGCGGCCGTCGCGGCGACAGGCCCTCCGGCCGCCGCCAGCGGCTGACCGGGCGCCGCAGCACGCCCTGGCTGTTCCTCGCCGTGCCGCTGGCGTTCCTCGTCGTCCTGACCTACATCCCGGTCGCGAACATGTTCTGGTACAGCGTCACCGACTGGGACGGCCTCGACCCGGACAAGACGTTCGTCGGCCTCGAGAACTACGTCGAGATCTTCACCCGGCCCGAGATCTTCCAGGTCTTCTTCGTCAGCCTCTTCTACCTGGCCGGCGCGGTCGCGCAGCTCGGGCTCGCGCTGTTCTTCGCGACGCTGCTGAGCTTCCAGACCCGGTTCCGCAACTTCTTCAAGGGCGTCATCTTCTTCCCGTACCTGATCAACGGGGTCGCGATCGGGCTGATGTTCCTCTACTTCTTCCGCCCCGACGGCACCCTCGACGCGGTGCTCGGCGCCTTCGGCGTGCAGGACACCCCGCAGTGGCTCGGCGACCCGTCGGTCGTCAACGTCTCGCTCGCGGCGACCTCGGTCTGGCGCTACATGGGGCTGAACTTCGTGCTGTTCCTCGGCGCGATCCAGTCGGTGCCGGAGGAGCAGTACGAGGCCGCGGACATCGACGGCGCCACGTCGTTCGACAAGTTCCGCTACATCATCGTGCCCAGCATCCGCCGGATCCTCGGGCTGTCCTTCATCCTCGCGATCGCGGGCGCCCTGTCGGCGTTCGAGATGCCGTACATCATGACCGGCGGCGCCAACGGGTCGGAGACCTTCGTGATCCAGACCGTCGACACCGCGTTCCGCTACTCGAAGGTCGGCCTCGCCTCGGCGATGGCCGTCGTCCTGCTCGCGATCGTGCTGATCATCACCGCGGTGCAGCGCCGCGTGTTCCCCGACGAGAAGGCGGGCCAGGAATGACCACCACGCAGCCCCGCACGGAGGCCGTCACCGGCCTGCCCGTGACTCCCGCCCCGCGAGGCTCCCGCCGGCCCCGCCGCGGCTCGACGCTCGGCGCGATAGGCAAGTACACCTCGCTGATCGTCGCCTGCCTGTTCGCGCTGGTGCCGATCGTGACGATCTTCATGCTCGCCTTCAAGACGTCGACGGAGTACCGCAGCACCGGTCCGCTCGTCCCGCCGAGCAACTGGTTCAACTTCGAGAACTTCGCGATCGCCTTCAGCCAGGGCGGGATGGTGACCGGGTTCCTCAACACCGGCATCATCCTGCTGGTGTCGGTGGCGGGCACGATCCTGATCGGCACCATGGCCGCCTACGCGATCGACCGCTTCCGCTTCCGCGGGCGCCGGCTCGTGACGGGGCTGTTCCTCCTGGCGACCCTCGTGCCGTCGGTGACGACCCAGGTGGCGACCTTCCAGGTGATCAACGCCCTCGACCTCTTCAACACCCGCTGGTCGGCGATCCTGCTCTTCACCGGCACCGACATCGTCGCGATCTACATCTTCCTGCAGTTCATGCAGTCGATCCCGGTCTCGCTCGACGAGGCGGCGATGCTCGACGGCGCCAGCCGCTTCACCGTCTACTGGCGGATCGTGCTGCCGCTGCTGAAGCCGGCGATCGCCACGGTCGTGATCATCAAGGGGATCGCGGTCTACAACGAGTTCTACATCCCCTTCCTCTACATGCCCTCGCAGGATCTCGGGGTCATCTCGACCTCGCTCTTCCGCTTCATGGGCCCCTTCGGAGCACAGTGGGAGGTCATCGCCGCCGGCACGATCCTCGTCATCGTCCCGACGCTCATCGCCTTCCTCTTCCTCCAGCGCTTCATCTACAACGGACTGACCTCAGGAGCCACCAAGTGACCCACCTCAGCACCGAGCGACTCTCGGCCACCCTCCGCCCCCTGCACGACGGCTGGAGCGTGCGCGCGCTCCGCGGCCCGATCCCCGCGGAGATCGCGGGCGCGACGGTCCCGGCGACCGTCCCCGGACTCGTGCACACCGACCTCCTCGCCGCCGGCCTCATCCCCGACCCGTATCTCGACCAGAACGAGAAGAAGGTCACCTGGATCGGCGAGACCGACTGGGAGTACGCGTCGGTCTTCGCCTGGTCGCCCGACGGGCACGACCGGCACGAGCTGGTCTTCGAGGGCCTGGACACGGTCGCGACGATCACATTGAACGGGACCGTCGTCGCGAGCACCCGCAACCAGCACCGCACATACCGCTTCGCTGTCGACGGGCTGCTGGTGGAGGGCGACAACGCGCTCGTCGTCCGCTTCGCCTCGCCGGTCGCGGAGGCCGACCGGGCCAGCCTCGAGATCGGCTACCGCCCGCACACCTACTCGCACCCCTTCAACGCGCTGCGGAAGGCGGCCTGCAACTTCGGCTGGGACTGGGGCCTCGACGCGGCCTCGGTCGGGCTGTGGAAGCCGGTCTCGCTGCACGCCTGGAGCGAGGTGCGGCTCGCCGCGGTCCGCCCGGTCGTGACGGTGGACGGGACGACCGGCCGCGTCGCCGTGCACGTCGACCTGGAGCGGACGACGGAGGACGAGGTGGAGCTGACGGCGAGCGTCGACGGCGTGACCGCCTCCGTCACCGTGCCGGCCGGCGAGCGCTCGGCGGTGCTCGAGCTCTCCGTGGAGGATGCGGCCCTGTGGTGGCCGCGCGGCTTCGGTGAGCAGCCGCTGTCGCTGCTCGACGTCGAGGCGAGCGTCGGCGGCGCCGTCGTCGACGGCCGGACGCTGCGGATCGGCTTCCGCACGATCGAGGTGCAGCTGGACCGCGACGAGGAGGGCACCTCGTTCCGCTTCGTCGTCAACGGCGAGCCGGTCTGGATCCGCGGCGCCAACTGGATCCCCGACGACGCCTTCATCACCCGCGTCGACCGCGCCCGCCTCGCCCACCGGATGGACCAGGCCGAGTTCGCGAACATGAACCTGCTGCGGATCTGGGGCGGCGGCTACTTCGAGTCGGACGACTTCTACGAGCTCTGCGACGAGCGCGGCATCCTCGTCTGGCAGGACTTCCTCTTCGCCTGCGCCTCCTACGCCGAGGAGGAGCCGCTCTGGAGCGAGGTCGAGGCGGAGGTCCGCGACAACGTGACGCGGATCATGCCGCACCCGAGCCTCGCGCTCTGGAACGGCAACAACGAGAACATCTGGGGCTACGAGGAGTGGGGCTGGGAGAAGCGCCTGCAGGGCCGCACCTGGGGCCTGGGCTACTACCTCGACCTGCTGCCGCGCCTGGTCGCCGAGCTCGACCCCGAGCGCTCCTACACGCCGGGCAGTCCCTGGTCCGGCGACACCGCGATCTTCGCGAACGACGTCGACCACGGCTCCGTGCACCTGTGGGAGCTGTGGAACCGGGTCGACTACCCCGCCTACCGCGACGTGCACGCCCGCTTCGTCGCCGAGTTCGGCTGGCAGGGCCCGGCCTCCTGGTCGACGATCCAGCGCTCGATCTCGGACTCGCCGCTGACCCCCGAGTCGCCCGGGATGATCCACCACCAGAAGGCGACCGACGGCAACGACAAGCTGACCGACGGACTGGTCGCGCACCTCCCGCTGCCCGACGACACCGAGGACTGGCACTGGGCGATGTCGCTCAACCAGGCGCTCGCCGTCACGCTGGCGATCGAGCACCAGCGCTCCGAGAGCCCGCGCTGCATGGGCTCGGTGGTCTGGCAGCTGAACGACTGCTGGCCCGTCACCTCGTGGGCGGCGGTCGACGGCGACGGGACGGCGAAGCCGCTGCTCTACGCGCTCAAGCACGTCTACGCGGACCGGCTGCTGACCGTGCAGCCGCGCGCCGAGGGGCTCGCGGTCGTCGCGGTGAACGACAGTGCTCAGGAGTGGGCGGGCGAGGTGGTCGTGCGCCGGGTGCGCTTCGACGGCACGGTGCTCGCGGAGGAGCGGCAGGCGGTGTCGCTGGACGCGCGGTCGGTTGTCACCGTGCCGGTCGGAGTGGGTGCCGCGGACGACGTCGCTGCCGAGCTGCTCGTCGCCGAGCTCGCGGGCGAGCGCGCGTTCTGGTTCTTCGCGGAGTACCGGGAGTCGGCGCTCGAGGCGGCGCGGCTGACGACCTCCGTACGCGCCGTCGACGGCGGGGCGGAGGTGACGGTCACCGCGGAGAACCTCGTGCGCGACCTGACGCTGCTCGTCGACAAGGTCGACCCGGCCGCGGTCGTCGACGACCAGCTGATCACGCTGCTGCCGAGGGAGTCGGTGACGTTCCGGGTGAGCGGGGCCGGGCTCGATCCTGCCGCGCTCGTCTCGCCGAGCGTGCTGCGCACCGCCAACCAGCTCGTCGCCGACTGGGGCTGACGCGCCGCTCTCCGCGGCGCTCTCCGCGGCGATCGACGGAGCCGACCGGGACCGGCGCAGGCCTCCCGGTCGGCTCCTCCGCGCCGTTCGCGACCCGCGCCGGCCACGACCCGCATCGCCCACACCCTTCCGGAGGAAGAGATGACCCCGCAGCTCGCGCTCGCCGTCGACGTCGGCGGCACCAAGATCGAGGCGGCGCTCGTGTGCGCCGACGGAGTGCTCGTGCCGGGCTCGCGCAGCCGGCGGCCGACCGGGCCTGCGCTGACCCCGGCGGAGTTCGGCGCGGCCGTGGAGGGGTGCGTCGTGGAGGCGCTCGCCGCTGCGGGTGCGGGCTCGGTCGTCGGCGCGGGCATCGGCTCCGCCGGCCCGCTCGACCTCGCCGAGGGGCGCATCCGGCCGAAGAACCTGCCGCTGCTGCACGGGTTCGCCCTGCGCGCGGTCGTCGAGCGGCTGCTGCCCGGCCGGCCGGTCGCCCTGCGGCTCGACGGCACCTGCATCGCGCTCGCCGAGCACTGGGTGGGCGCCAACCGCGGCGCCGCGTCCTCGGTGAGCCTGGTGGTGTCGACGGGAGTCGGCGGCGGCGTCGTGCTCGACGGCCGCGCGGTCGCGGGCCGCTCCGGGAACGCCGGGCACATCGGGCAGATCCACGTCGGCGACGCGGACCCGGAGGAGGGGAGCGACGGCACGCTGGAGAGCATCGCCTCCGGACCGAGCAGCGTCGCGTGGGCGCGGCGCCGCGGCTTCGCCGGTGCGACCGGCGAGGACCTGGCGCGGGCGGCCGCGGCCGGCGACCCGGTGGCGCTGGCCGCGGTGGCGCGCTCGGCGGGGGCCGTCGGCACGGCGATCGCCGACGTGGCGACGCTGCTCGACGTCCGCGACTTCGCCGTCGGCGGCGGCTTCTCCGCGGTCACGGCGTCGTACCTCGACCTGGTGCGCCAGGCGGCCTGCGAGCGCGCGGTCTTCGACTACGCCCGCGGCCTGTCGATCCGCGCCTCCGGCCTCGGCGGCGCCGGCCCGCTGATCGGCGCGGCGGCCCTGGTGCACCTGCCGAGCCTGCTCGGCGGCTCCGCTGAGCGGGCGGGTCTCGACGGGTCGGCGCCGGGCGGGGGTGAGGGTCTCGATACGCCCGCCTCCGGCGGCCTACTCGACCAGCATGCAGCGCACGCCAGCGAGCTCCATGCTGATCGAGTAGCCGGCGCAGCCGGCGTATCGAGATCCACCCCCGCAGAGACGGCTGCCGCCGAGCACCCGCCCCATGCCGATGACGAGCGCCCACCCCATGCTGATCGAGTAGCCGGCGCAGCCGGCGTCTCGAGATCCCCGCGCACGCACTCCCGGCCCGGCTCCCGGTGACCGCCGCACCGGCGATCGACGCCGAGCACCCGCTCCGCTCGGCCCTCCGCTCCTCGCGCGGCCGCCTGGTCGTCGCCGCGCTCGCGTTCGCGGTCAAGGACAGCCCGCTGTGGATCCTCCCGCTCGTGACCGCGGCCGTCGTCGACGCCCTCGTCGCCGGCGACCCGCCCGAGGCGCTCCTCGCTCCCGCCGCCGCGGGCGCAGCGACGATCGCCGTCAACATCGCCGCGAACGGCGTCTTCGTGCGGCTGTTCTCCTCCTCCGTGCGCTCGATGGGCGCTCGGCTGCGCGAGGCGCTGGCGGTGCGGCTGCAGCTGCTGTCGTTCGGCTACCACTCCCGCGGCAGCGCGTCGGTGGTCCAGACCAAGATCGTGCGCGACGTGGAGAACCTGGAGCTGATGCTGCAGCAGGCGTTCGGCCCGCTGCTCAACGCGCTGGTGATCCTCGTCGGCGCCGGCGTCGCGACGGCGGTGCGGGTGCCCCAGTTCCTGCCCGTGCTGGCGCTGACCCTGCCGCTCGCCGCCGGGCTGATCCTCTGGCTGCGCTCGCGCACCGCCGCGAGCAACGAGACCTTCCGCCTCGACGTCGAGACCATGTCCTCGGCCGTCGGCGAGATGTCCTCGCTCCAGGAGGTCACCCGCGCGCACGGACTGGAGCAGGTCTCCGTGCGGCGGGTCGTCGAGGCCGCGCACCGGGTCGAGCGGGCGGGCACCCGGCTCGACCGGCTGAACGGGCGCTTCGGCGCGCTGTCCTGGAGCAGCTACCAGGTGATCACCCTGGGCTCGCTCTTCGCTGCGGCGTGGGCGAGCGCGACCGGCGCCCTCCCGATCACCGTCGGCGAGGTGGTGCTGCTCAGCTCGTACTTCGCCCTGCTGACCGGGGCGATCACCGGCGCCTTCCAGACCGCGCCCCTGATCACCCGCGGCCTCGCCTCGCAGCGCTCGATCACCGGCGTCCTCACCGACCCCGACGTGGAGTGGAACGAGGGCCGCGCCGTCGTCGACGCGCTGGAGGGGAGCCTCGCCTTCGAGGACGTCTCCTTCTCCTACGGCGAGCGGCCGGTGCTCTTGGACGTGAGCCTGCACGTCGCCGCCGGCGAGACGGTGGCGCTCGTCGGCGCCTCCGGCTCGGGGAAGTCGACGCTGACCCGGCTCGCGCTCGGCTTCCTGCGCCCCTCGGCGGGCCGGGTCCTGCTCGACGACCGCGACGTCGCGACCCTCGACATGCGCACGGTGCGGCGCTTCGTCTCGGTGGTGCCGCAGGAGTCGGTGCTGTTCCGCGGGAGCATCCGCGACAACATCCTCTACGGCGCCGCGGAGCCCGTCCCCGGGGAGTCGGGTGACGACCGGCTCGAGGCGGCGCTGCGGGCGGCGAACGCCGGCTTCGTCCTGGAGCTCCCGGACGGCTGGGACACGACCGTCGGCGAGCGCGGCGCGCAGCTCTCCGGCGGCCAGCGCCAGCGGCTCGCCATCGCCCGCGCGCTGATCCGCGACCCGCGGCTGCTGATCCTCGACGAGGCGACCGCCGCCCTCGACCCGCGCGCCGAGGCCGAGGTGCGCGGCGCCCTCGAGCGGCTGCTCGCCGGCCGGACGACCCTGATCGTCGCGCACCGCCTGAGCACCGTCCGCTCGGCCGACCGCATCGTCGTCCTCGACGCCGGCCGCATCCTCGAGCAGGGCACCCACGAGGAGCTGCTGGCCGCCGGCGGCCGCTACGCCCGCATGACGGCGGCGTCCTGACGGCCCGCGCCCCCGCTGATCGAGCAGCCGCGGAGCTGCCGCCGACCTGCTGACCGAGCAGCCCGCGCAGCGGGGCCTTCCATGCTGATCGAGCAGCCCGCACCGCGGGCCCCTCATGCTGATCGAGTAGCCCGCGGAGCGGGCGTATCGAGATCCACGGGCGTCAGGACCAGCGCCTGCAGACCCACCTGCTGACGGGGTGGGTCTCGATACGCCGGCCTTCGGCCGGCTACTCGACCAGCATGAACGCCCGCCCGACCGGTCGGCCCGCGCCGGGGTGCTTGCTGACTGCCGATCCCGCGCCGCGGGCCCCTCATGCTGATCGAGTAGCCCGTGGAGCGGGCCACTCATGCTGATCGAGTAGCACGCGGAGCGGGCGTATCGAGATCCACCGTTGTCAGGACCATGGTCTGCAGACCCATCTGCTGACGGGGGTGGGTCTCGATACGCCGGCCTTCGGCCGGCTACTCGACCAGCATGAATGCACCGACCGGTCGGCCCGCGCCGCGGTCCCTGGCGACCGTGGAGCACCGGCCGCTCAGTTCAGGATCTCGCCGCGCGGGTCGTCGCGGAGCTCGGCGAGGCGCGTGCGCCAGGCCTGCAGCGCCTCCGGAGTCAGCCGCGTCCAGTCGTGCACCTCGCGGACGACGCGGAGCGGCTCGACGCTGCGGTACGAGCGCGTCGGATTCCCCGGGAACTTCTTGTCCGTGACGTTCGGGTCGTCCTCGAACGGCCCGGTCGGCTCCACCTCATAGACGCGCGGCTCCGCGTCGCCGGGCGCGAGCTCGGCCGCGAGCCCCGCTCCGTTCGGCAACGCCGTGAAGTACACGTGGTTCATCACGATCTCGGGCCGGTAGTTCGAGCGCCGCCCCGCCACCAGCCGATCGCCGACCCGCAGATCCGCCTTCGTCCCGTGGAAGAACGGCCCGCTCTCGTCCGCAGCACTCATGCGCAGGACCCTACTCCCGGCCCCGGCCCCGGCGATCCGTCACGGACGGCTCCCGCTTCGCGCGGGAGGCAGCCGTTCCTGACGGATCGCCGAAGCCGCAGGGTCAGGGGAGCGTCAGCTCGCCCTGGTTGAGGACGCGGGGGTGGAAGTAGGCGCTCTGGATGGCGGCGTTCGTGTTGCTGCCGCGCAGCTGCTCCGACCAGATCATGAAGTACGACCAGCGCGTCTGGCTCTGCAGCAGCGACGCGTCCGGCACCTTCCCCATCTCGGCGATCGCGATCGGCTTGGAGCCGGCGATCGACTGCAGCTGCTGGTAGTCGCCGGAGCTCGGGAAGCCCTTGTACCAGACGTCCAGCGACACGACGTCGACGTAGTTCGCGCCCGGGTAGTAGCCCGCCCAGCCGCCCGCGGGGTTGTCCTGCACGTTCCAGACCCAGATCAGGTTGGTCAGGCCCTGCGAGTCGAAGTAGTCGCGCATCTGCTGGTAGATCTTCGCGCCGCCGTTCGCACCGGAGCGGCCGCCCCACCAGTTCCAGGTCTCGTTCATCTCGTGGAACGGCCGGAAGAGCACGGGAACGCCGGCGTCCTTCAGCTGCCGCAGGTACGGGACGACCTCGCTCATCCGCTGCTTCCAGGTCGTGTTGAGCGCCGTGCCGCCGGTGACGATCTGCTGGAACTGCGCGTCGCTGATGCGGCTCTTCACGCCGCCGTCGAACGCGCAGGTGCTCGGCCCGGTCGGCGGGCACGCGTGCCAGGCGAGGGTGACCAGCGAGCCGTTGGCCCACTCCGTCTTCGCCTGGTCGACGACGCGCTGGCGGTTCGCGGCGTCGGCGGCGGTGAAGAACAGGTCGCCGCCCCACAGGCCCGGGTACTGCCCGGTGATGTCCTTCACCTGCTGCGTGTACTGCGCGGGGGAGCTCGCCGGCTCCTTGTTGTGCTGGCCCGAGACGATGCTCGTCCCGGTGATCGACTGCAGGTACTGCAGGACGGCGGCCTTCGACGTCGCCGGGAACGCCTGCGCCGCGTCGGGCGACGGCGTGACCAGCGGTGCGAGCAGCGCGGCCCCGAGGGCGGCTGCCAGGAGCGTGCGGCGCAGCGGGCTGCGGCGGGCGCGGGATGCGCGGGTGGTGACTCCTCGTCGAGTCATGGTGGTCCTCTCCGCGGACCCTCGTCGGTGAGCGCCCGCACGGTCACCCTGAGCCCTCCGTGCGGCTTCGTCAACCCTTACATCGATTACTAATGATATCCGCGCGATCTACTGCGCAGGAGTTGTCGTACCGGGCGGTCGAGTACGACAACTTTTGGAGGTGGGACGTCGGCGCCGGATCCGCGCGTCCGCCCGCGCCCCGCCGACGGCCCCCGCGCAGGCGCCGCTCGGTACTGTGGAACGGTTCCCCGCACCACCCGCCCCCGCCCGAAGGAGCCCCCATGCCCACCACTGTGAGCGGCGTCATCGCCCGGTCGAAGGGGGCTCCCGTCGAGCTCGTCGACATCGTCGTCCCCGATCCCGGACCCGGCGAGGCCGTCGTCGACATCGAGACCTGCGGTGTCTGCCACACCGACTACCACTACCGCGAGGGCGGGATCAGCGACGACTTCCCGTTCCTGCTCGGCCACGAGGCCGCGGGGCGGGTCAGCGCGATCGGCGAGGGCGTCACCCACGTCGCGGTCGGCGACTTCGTCGTGCTCAACTGGCGGGCCGTCTGCGGCGAGTGCCGCGCCTGCGTCCGCGCGGAGCCCTGGTACTGCTTCAACACCTTCAACGCGACGCAGAAGATGACCCTCACTGACGGCACCGAGCTCAGCCCCGCGCTGGGCATCGGCGCCTTCGCCGAGAAGACGCTCGTGCACGCCAAGCAGTGCACGAAGGTCGACCCGGCCGCCGACCCCGCCGCCGTCGGCCTTCTCGGCTGCGGCATCATGGCGGGCCTCGGCGCCGCGATGAACACCGGCAACGTGACCCGCGGTGACTCGGTGGCCGTCATCGGCTGCGGCGGAGTCGGGACCGCGGCCGTCGTCGGCGCGAAGCTGGCGGGCGCGAGCACGATCATCGCGATCGACCGCGACCCGAAGAAGCTCGTCAAGGCCGAGGAGCTCGGCGCCACCCACGCGATCGACTCCAGCGGACTCGACGAGGACGGCGTCGTCGCCGCCGTGCAGGCGCTGACCGACGGCTTCGGCGCCGACGTCGTGATCGACGCGGTCGGCCGCCCCGAGACCTGGCGCCAGGCGTTCTACGCCCGCGACCTCGCCGGCACCGTCGTGCTGGTCGGCGTGCCGACGCCGGAGATGACCCTCGAGATCCCGCTGCTCGACGTCTTCGGCCGCGGCGGCTCGCTGAAGTCGAGCTGGTACGGCGACTGCCTGCCCGAGCGCGACTTCCCGATGCTCACCGACCTGTACCTGCAGGGCCGGCTGCCGCTCGACGAGTTCGTGACCGAGCGGATCGGCATCCGCGACATCGAGCAGGCCTTCACCACGATGGCCGGCGGCGACGTGCTCCGCTCGGTGGTGGTGCTCTGATGGCCGCCCGCATCGACCACCTCGTCACCAGCGGCACCTTCGCCCTCGACGGCGGCACCTGGGACGTGGACAACAACGTCTGGATCGTCGGCGACGACTCCGAGTGCGTCGTCATCGACGCGGCCCACGACGCCGAGGCCATCCTCGCGGCCGTCGGCGACCGCACGCTGCGCGCGGTGCTGCTCACGCACGCGCACACCGACCACATCGACGCGGTCGCCGCGCTGCTGGAGTCCGTCGACGTGCCGGTGCTGCTGCACGAGGGCGACCGCGTGCTCTGGGACGCGTACTACCCCGACTCCGCGCCGAGCGGTGCGCTCGAGGACGGCCAGGTGATCAGCGTCGGCGGCACCGAGCTCGAGGTACGGCACACGCCCGGCCACACGCCGGGCGCCGTCTGCTTCGTCGCCGCCGAGCTGGGCACCGTCTTCACCGGCGACACGCTGTTCCAGGGCGGACCCGGCGCGACCGGCCGCTCCTACAGCTCCTTCCCGACGATCATCGACTCGATCACCGACCGGCTGCTGACCCTGCCGGACGACACGGTCGTCCGCACCGGGCACGGCCCCACGACCACCATCGGCACGGAGAAGCCGGACCGCGAGGCGTGGATCGCGCGCGGTCACTGACGCGGCGCTCGAGCCCGCATGCTGATCGAGCAGCCGGCGTCGCGGGCCCCCGCATGTTGATCGAGCAGCCCGCGGAGCGGGCGTATCGAGATCCACCCTCCGAACGGCGTGGGTCTCGATACGCCGCGTTCCGCGGCTACTCGACCAGCATGGCTGAGCGCGGTCGCTCGCCTGCTGACCGAGCGGCCCTCCCATGTTGATCGAGTAGCCCGCGGAGCGGGCGTATCGAGATCCGACGCCGTCAGCAGGTGAGTCTGCAGACCCGCCCTGTTGAGAACGGCGGGTCACGATACGCCGCGTTCCGCGGCTACTCGACCAGCATGTGCTTCCGCGGTCAGCGGCGGGCCCGGCGGCGCAGGACGACGCCGAGCGCGGCGAAGGCGACGGCCATGACGAGGCCGCCGATCAGGAAGGGGATGCTGCCGATCGCGGCGCCCCAGGCGGCGAGGGCCGCCCACAGCGCGGCGAGGACGAAGGCGGTCGGGGGAGTCATCGTCGTCCTCATCCGTCGATCCAACTCCCTCCGTCTTGGATTCGCGACGCCGGGCGCCATCGATCCGTCAGGAACGGCGGTGTCCGCGCGAGTCGGGCGACCGTTCGTGACGGGTCGGCGCGGAGCGGCGGCGGGTCAGCCGACGGTGACCGGGGCGGCCGACGGGCGGCGCCCCTCCTTCATCCAGACGAAGAAGCCGAGCAGGGTGAAGGCGCCGTAGAAGACGTACATCAGGCCGGAGGCGTAGTAGCCGGCCGAGAAGAGCAGCGGGACGCCGACGATGTCGACGGCGACCCAGATCAGCCAGAACTCGACCCAGCCCTTGGCCATGCCGTAGGTGGCCAGCAGCGAGCCGACGAAGATCCAGGCGTCGCTCCAGACCGGCTCGTAGGAGCCGAGCGCGCGGAAGACCGGGGTGAGGATCGCGGTGCCGCCGATCATGCCGAGCACCAGCAGCCCGCGCGTGCGCCAGGAGGCCCAGCGCGGCGAGATCAGCGTCGTCGCGTCGCTGGGGCGGTGCGTCCAGCGGTACCAGCCGTAGATGCTGACGATGATGAACATGATCTGGCGGCCGGCCTGGCCGAGCAGGTTCACGGGGTTCGGGGTGTCGAACAGCGCGCCCATGAAGACGGTGAAGAGCAGCGCGTTGCCGACGAGGCCGACGGGCCACGCCCAGACCTTGCGCCGCATGCCGCCGAGGGCGCTGAGCAGGCCGAAGACGTTGCCGATGACCTCGCGCCAGAGCACCGTCTGGTCGCCGATGACGATCTGCGCGTCGAACAGCCAGTCCACGATCTGCACGGGGAGCCTCCATCGGGCGTGTCGGAGCCCACCCGTGCAACCTCCGGCGGGGCACGGTCATTCCGCGTGGCGCCGATTCGACGGTCACCGGTCCGCTGTGCAGGGTGACGTCCGCTGTGCAGGCGATCCGGCACGGGGCGCGCGTGCCGAGTGGGCCTCAGCACGTTCCACGCGCGATCACCTGCAGATCGGACCGGGTCCCGCCCGCCGTGCGCGCTGTGGTCCGTTGTGCAGGTGATCTTGTACCGGGAGCGGCTGCCGGGTGGGCGTCAGCGCGTTGTGGGCGGGATCACCTGCAGATCGGACCTAGGGGCTGCTCGTCGGGTGGGTGGCGGTCCGTTGTGCAGGCGATCCGGGAGCGGACGCGGCTGCCGGGTGGGCGTCAGCGCGTAGTCGGCAGGATCGCCTGCAGATCGGACGGGGGTCGGCAGGTCGGCGGGCTACGCGGCGACGAGCGAGTGCTCCGCGAGCAGCGCGACCGAGCGCAGGCGGGCGGGCGTCGCGAGCGAGGCGTGGGCGACGATGACCTCGTCGGCCTCCGCCGAGCGCGCGAACTCGGCCACGTAGTCGGCGACCTGCTCGCCGGTGCCGACGCCGGTGTAGTGGGTCATGCTCGCGACGTGCGCGCCGACGGGGGCGGTCAGCAGGTGGTCGAGCTCCTCCTCGGAGAACTGCTGGTCGACGGGGATCTGGCCGCTCTGGCGCAGGAGCATCATCAGGCGCGCGCGCTTCATCTGCGCGAACTGCTCCTGGGCGTCCTCCTCGCTGTCGGCGGCGATGGCGTTCACTCCGGCGATCACGTAGGGGGCGTCGAGCTGCTCCGAGGGGCGGAAGCCGCGGCGGTACTCGGCGACGGCCTGGTGCAGCGCATCCGGCGCGAAGTGCGAGGCGAAGGCGTACGGCAGGCCGAGGGCGGCGGCCAGCTGGGCGCCGAAGAGCGACGAGCCGAGGATGTAGAGGGGGACGCGGGTGCCGGCGCCGGGCGTCGCACTGACGCCGGGGATGCGGGACTCGCCGGCGAGGAAGCCCTGCAGCTCGAGGACGTCCTGCGGGAAGCGCTCCGAGGAGTCGTGCTCGCGGCGCAGGGCTCGGAAGGTGGCCTGGTCGCTGCCGGGGGCGCGGCCGAGGCCGAGGTCGATGCGGCCCGGGTGCAGGGTCTCGAGGGTGCCGAACTGCTCCGCGATGGTCAGCGGGGAGTGGTTCGGCAGCATGACGCCGCCGGAGCCGAGGCGGATGGTCGAGGTCTGCGAGGCGACGTGGGCGATCAGCACCGAGGTGGCGCTCGACGCGATCGAGGCCATGTTGTGGTGCTCGGCGTACCAGACCCGCCGGTACCCGCTCCGCTCGGCCTGCTGCGCCAGAGCGACGGAGGCGGCGAAGCTGTCGCGCGCGGTCTCTCCGGGCGCGATGGGGGCGAGGTCGAGGATCGAGAGGGGAACGGTCATGAGAGAGCCAACGCGGGCGGCGGCCTCCGTGTTCCCGCGGCGGCGGTATCGGGCGTGTGCGTGTGGGCCGGAGCCGCCCCCGGCTCGCGATTCCTGCTCCGGCTCGCGGGATCTGCAGGCTTCGGCGTGCCGGGGGTGGTTCCGCGTGCCGGAGGTGCGGAGGCGGCAGGGGCGGCGGCGCGGGGCTCGCGCAGAACATCAGCTGGGCGACGGTCTCATCTCCCCTCAGCGATGAGACCGGCTCTCAGCTGATGTCGTGCGGAGGACGCGGCCGCACCCCCGCCGCCCGCGCGGTCAGCCCTCGATCGGCAGCAGGATGCCCTTCACCGTCTCGTCGGTGGCCAGGAACTCCTGCACGGCCGGGTCCTGGAAGGCGGCGACGAGCTTCTCAATGTTGGCGGTGTCCTTGTACTTCGAGCCGATGGTGAGCTGGCCGGCGAAGTCGTCGGGGGCCTGGGGCGCGAAGATCTGCTTCTCGATCGGGATATCGGCGGCGAGGTAGTACTCGGTGTAGCCGACGGCCGCGTCGAGGTCGGGCAGGGCGCGGGACTGGGCGGCGAAGTCGAGCAGCGTGAACTGCAGGTTCTTCGGGTTCGAGGCGATGTCGTCCTGGGTCGCGGTGCCGGGCTCCGTGCCCTCCTTCAGCGTGATCAGGCCGGCCGACTGCAGCAGCCAGAGGCCCTGGGCCTCGTTCGCCGGGTCGGAGTAGAGCGAGATCGTGCCGCCGTCGGGGATCTCGGAGACGTCGCCGTACTTATCGCTCCAGAGGCCGAAGCCCCAGCGGAAGACGGGCGTGGCCGCCTCCTCCTCGAAGTCGGGGTTGGCCTCGAGCACCTGGCCGAGCCAGAGCTTGTGCTGGTAGACCGTCGCGGCGACCTCGCCCTCGCTGACGGCGCGGTTGATCGTGTTGCTGTCCGAGAGGCCCTTGAAGGCGACCGTGATGCCGTAGCGCGGCGCCACCTCCTCCGCCACGAAGTTCACGAGCGCCTGCTCCGACGCGTTGCCCTCGGCGGTCGCGACGTAGAGGGTCGCGCCCTCCTGCTCGTTCGCCGAGACGGCGGGCGACAGCAGCGGCACGGCGACGAGCGCGCCGACGCCGACCACGACGACGGCGGCTCCGGCGATCCAGGGCCAGCGGCGCTTCTTCTTCAGCTCGAAGCCGAGGTCCTCGACGCCGGACTTCGCAGGGCCGGACTTCTCGGAGCGGGGGTTCTCAGGGCCGTGGTTCTCAGTGGACATGGCAGTGCCTTTCGAGCGGTCGCGGCCGGGCGGCGGCGCGCGGGAGGGACGCCCGGGCGGAGGGCCCGGGGCGGGATCAGGGGGAGGAGCGGCTAGACCGTGACGGCGACGCGCGGAGTGCGCCGGGACCGGGAGGCGCTCGGCGTGGTCGCGCGGACCAGTGCGTCGCCGGTGAGCTGCACGACGGCGACGGTCGCGACGAGGATGACGATCGTCGCGAGCATCACGGTGGTGTCGAAGCGCTGGTAGCCGTAGGTGACGGCGACATAGCCGATGCCGCCTGCGCCGATCGTGCCGGCGATGGCGGAGTACTCGATCATCGCGATGGTGTTGATGGTGAGGCCGCCGAGGATCTGCGGCACCGCCTCGCTGAGCTGCGCCGAGCGGATCACCTGCAGCCGCGACGCTCCGGAGGCGCGGGCCACCCGGGTCAGCGCGAGCGGCACGCTGCGCAGCGCGTTCTCGACGATGCGGGTGAAGAAGGCGATGCCGGCGATCGACATCGGCACGACGGCCGCCGCGATGCCGATGTTGGTGCCGGTGATCAGCCGGGTGAACGGCATGATCGAGGCCATCAGGATGAGGAACGGCAGCGACCGGCCGATGCTGATGATCCAGCTGAGGCTCTGGTGCGCGGCGCGGTTCTCGAACAAACCGCCCGGAGCGAGGTTGTGCACGGCGGCGCCGAGAGGGACGCCGACGAGCACGACGATCAGCATCACGATGCCGACCATGATCAGCGTCTCGCCGAGCGCGGGCAGCACGAGCGCGGGGATGTCGGTGAGGGGGACCTTGTTGTCGAGGTGCAGGGCGCCGAGGGCGTGCACAGTGTCGAGGTGCAGCGCACCGAGGGCCGCCGAGGAGATGAGCGCGCTCATGCCGCCGCCTCCTCGACGAGCGCGTCCGACCGGACCGCGCCCCGCCGCACCGACAGCCCGAGAGCGTCGGCGGCGTGCGCGAGCCGGCGCTCCTCGACCGGACCGAGGCCGATCGTCGCGTGGCCGACGGCGCGTCCGTCGACCGTCTCGATCGCCGCGCCGAGCAGCGCGACCGGCCCGACCGCGTCGGACAGCCGCGTCACCCAGTCGGCCGGCACTCCGTCGCGGGCGTAGCCGACGACCCACTCGTCGAGCCCCGCGCCCGGCAGCACTGAGGGGCGCACCGGGTTGAGCGCGAGGCCGAGAGGAGAGGACGCGTCGCGCAGCAGGTCGACGAGGCGCCCCGACTCCACGATGCGGCCCTGATCGAGGCGCGCGACGGAGTCGGCGACCTGGCGGACCGTCTCCATCTCGTGCGTGATGAAGAGGATCGACAGGCCGAGGTCGTCGCGCAGCTCCTTGAGGAGCGTGGTGATCGCGGTGGTCGAGGCGGGGTCGAGGCCCGAGGTCGCCTCGTCCGAGAGCAGGACGGAGGGGCGCAGCGCGAGCGCGCGGGCGATCCCGACGCGCTGGCGCTGACCGCCGGAGAGCTGGTGCGGGTAGTAGCGGGCGCGGTCGCCGAGGCCCACGCGCTCGAGCAGCTCGGCGACGCGGCGCTTCGTCTCGGCCGCGGTCACGCCGAGGTATTCGAGCGGGAGGGCGACGTTCTGCTCCGCGGTCCGGCGGCTGAAGAGGCCGTCCGACTGGAAGACGGTGCCGATGCGGCGGCGGGCGACCCGCAGCTCCCGCTCGGACAGCTGCGAGAGGGCGTCGCCGTTGACGACGACGGAGCCGGAGGTGGGCCGCTCGAGCAGATTGACGCAGGCGGCGAGCGTGCTCTTGCCGGCGCCGCTCGGCCCGACGACGGCGAAGATCTCGCCGGTGCCGACCGAGAAGTCGAGGCGGTCGAGCACGGTCACGGCGTCGGCGCCCTGCCCGTAGACCTTGGTGAGCTGCTCGAGGCGGATCATGGCGTCGGTCCTTCCGGGAGGGTGTGCGGGCGCGCCGGAGAGCGCCCGGTGGGGGTGGGAGAGGGGGCGCGGGGTGCTCGGAGACGGCGTCCGCGTCGGTGTGCTGATGATGATGGCGCGGTGCGGCGAGCGGGCGCGACGGCGGCCGACGCTCGCCGTAACAGAAGGCGCTCGCGGCGCCCGATCGGCGCCGATCCGCGGCTCTTCGCCGACGGGTGTCGGCGAACGAGGGGGCGGAGCGGGGCGGACTCGCGCAGAACATCAGCCGAGAAGGGGAGGCCTCCTCTGTGGGGCGAGGCCCACCCGTCTCAGCTGATGTTGTGCGGCGGCGGCGAGTGGACGGGCTCGCCGAGGGCGCCGTCAGCGCAGTGCGTCGAGGACGGCCCGCTCGTCCCGAGGCTCCAGGCCGGACCGGCGGGGCCGGTCCAGTCCGCGGGCGCGCTCGTCGTCGAGGACGCGGCGCAGCGTCTCCACGGGCGGACGGTGGCGGCCGCCGGCGCGGAGGTACGAGGCGGTGCTGCGCCGGCTGAAGCCGACCGCCTCGGCGGGCAGCCACAGCGGGAGCGACCGCGGGCCGGCCCAGTAGCCGACGCCGTGCGCGAGCAGGGTCTCGTCGTCGGCGGGCACGACGTCGCCGCGGAAGGTGGCGAGCTCGGCGGCGGTCGCGAGGAGGTCGCCCAGGGGCGCGGCCGGGCCGACGGCGTCGACGGCTCCGGTCACTCCCGCCGAGCCCGCCGCGTGCAGCCAGTCGGCGAGGTCGTCGACGTGGATCGCCTGCGCGAAACGGCCGTCGGTCTCGGGCGCCAGGACCGTGCCGCCGCGGGCGAAGCGGGCCGGCCAGTAGCCCAGCCGGTCGCTCGGGTCGCCGGGCCCGGCGATCAGGCCGGGGCGCGCGATCAGCAGCCGGCCGCCGAGGGCGTCGGCGGCGGCGCGCTCGGCCAGGACCTTCGCGTCCGCGTACTGCTCCGGGTCCACCGGCTCGACCAGGGCGGCGGACTCGTCGGCGTCGATCCGCTCCACGTCGGCGTAGACCGACACGGAGGAGACGAGCGTCCAGTGCGCGGCGGCCGGAGCGAGGCGGTCGAGGGCCGGCCCGACGAGCTCGGGAGCGTGGGCGAGCTCGACGACCTCGTCCCACTCGCCGCGCAGTCCGTCGTACGCGTCGCGGTCGCGCCGGTCGACGCGCAGATGCCGCGCGCTGCCCGGAACCGCTCCGGCCTCGCCGCGGGCCACGCAGGTGACCTCGTCCCCCGCCGCGACCGCCCGCTCCGCGAGCCGGCGCCCCAGCCATCCGCTGCCACCCAGGATCAGGACTCTGCGCATGCCCCTACTGAACCGGATCACCGCTCCGCTCCGTAGCCGTGTCCGCCGGCAGCGGAACGGTTCAGCACACGAGCAGCGCGAACGTCATCCCTCTGCCTCCCCGTTCATCCAGCAGCGCGACGTTCTGCGCCAGATGAGCCGGTGCCTCTCTCCCGTCGTCAGGATTCTCTCCCGAGAGCGCCGATCCGAGGTGCGAAGTCGTGCCATCGAATTCAGCGCCACTTGATGCCGTTGACAAGCGGGGGTAGATTCCATGACCAAGCCGCAGAAGTATCGCGACGTGGCGAAGTTCCTCCGCTCGCAGGGCTGGGAACGGCTCCGCGATGCGAAGGGGTCCCACGAATGGTGGGGAGACCCGGACGGGAAGGGCCGGATCAGCATTCCAGCGCACGGCGAGGTGTCGGCGGGAGTGGTCCGGCAGATCGTCGCCGTCTTCCCCGCGACGCCGCCGAGCTGGCGATGACACGAGAACGAGGAGGTCGGTCGGCATGACCGAGGAGACGATCGCTGCCCACGCACACCGGGAGGGCCGCTGGTGGGTGTTCACGATCCCCGCGCTGACGAGCGCCGGTCCGACTGGAGCGGAGATCGTCGCGATGGGACAGTCGCGCTCACTCAAGGATCTCGACGAGGACGTGCGCGACGTCGCCGCGCTCTGGCTGGATCTCGAGAGCTGGGACGGCGGGGTCGACGTCGTGATCGAACTGCCGGCCGAGGTGTCCGTGCTGCTCTCCGAGGCCGAGTCGGCGGAGCGCGAAGGGCGGGCGTCGATGGCCCGCAGCGCACGCCTCCGCCGGGAGGCCGCCCGGTCCCTGCTCGCCGATCACCGGCTGACGCAAGCGGAGGCGGCACGAGTGCTCCAGATCACCCCGCAGCGGATGAGCCAGCTCGTAGCGCCGCGGAAGACGTCGGACGAGTCCAGACGCTGAAGGCACCTCTGCCGCGGCGACGCTCAGCGCGCGAGGAGCTCGCCGTGGGGCATCGAGAGCCAGCCGTCCTCGTCGGCGGCCCAGGCGCGCCAGGCGTCGCTGATCGCCTCGAGCTCGGTTTGCGTGGCGAGGCCGCGCTCGAGGGCGACGGTGGCGAAGGAGGAGGAGACCGCCCGGTCCGCCCACATGCCGCCCCACCAGGCGCGGTCCTCCGCGTTCTCGAACACCCAGAGCGACGCGGTGACCTCGACGCTCTCGAAGCCGGCCTCCCGCGCCCAGGCCTTGAGGCGCCGGCCCGCGTCGGGCTCGCCGGCCGAGGCGCGGTGCACCCGCTGGTAGAGCGCGGCCCAGGCCTGCAGGCCCTCCGTGAACGGGTGGATCAGCACGCCGGCGTAGTCGACGTCGCGCGCGGCGACGAGGCGGCCGACCCGGCCCCACTCGCGCAGCGCGTCGACCGGACGGGTGAGGTGCTGCAGGACCTGGTGCGCGTGCACGACGTCGAAGGAGTCGTCCGCGAACGGCAGCGCGTAGGCGTCCGCCACCTCGAACTCCGCCGCGGAGTCGAGGGCCGCGGCCTGCGCGATCACCTCGGCCGACGCGTCCACGCCGAGCACCCGGCCGGGGGCGACCCGCTCGGCGAGGTCGACGGTGATCGTCCCCGGGCCGCAGCCCACGTCGAGGATCGAGACGCGGGGCGCGAGGTGCGGCAGCAGGTATCCCGCGGAGTTCTCGACGGTGCGCCAGCGGTGCGAGCGGAGGACGCTCTCGTGGTGGCCGTGCGCGTAGCGGCCGGTCGCGGCCGGGGCGGCGTCGGGCGGGCTGGTCTCGGTCGCGGCCGGGCTGTTCTCGGGGTCCATGCCCGCCATTGTGCCCGCCGGCGCGCTGCCCACGCCGCGGACGCTCCTGCTGGCGAAGGCGAGCAGCGACGCCGCCACGATCACCGCCGCACAGCCGAGCAGAACGGCCCGCGTGCCGACGAGGTCCGCGAGCGGCCCGACGAGCGCCTCGCCGAGCGGAACAGCGAGGAACGAGCCGACCATGTCGTAGGAGTAGACCCGGGCCAGCGCCTCGCGCGGCACGTGGGTCTGCAGCGACTGGTCCCAGGCGATGGCGAACACCTCCAGCGCGACGCCGCCGAGCGCGAAGGCGACGATCAGGGCGGGGAGCGCGGGGACGACGCCGAGGGCCGCGACCGGGAGGGCCGTCACCGCCATCAGCGCGACGCCGATGGCCAGCGCCCGCCGCGGCCGCCAGCGCAGCGCGATGACGGCGCCGATCGCGAGGCCGACGGTCTGCGCGGCGATCACCAGCCCCCAGGCCGCGCGGCCGAAGGACTCGTCGGCGATCACCGGCCCGAGCACCGTGGTCGCGCCGACGAAGGCCGCGTTCAGCACCGTGAACTGGGCCACGACGATCCAGACCCAGCGCCGGCCGGAGAACTCCCGCCAGCCCTCGCGGAGGTCGCCGAGCACGGAGCCGGGGGCGCGGGACCGGGTCGCCGCGGGCAGGCGCAGCCCGGAGTAGAGCAGAGCGGCGAGTGCGAACCCGGCCGCGTCGATCACGAGCCCCCACCCCGGTCCGACGAGCGCGACGACGGCCGCCCCGCCCGACGCGCCCACGATCGTCCCGGCGGTGAGGCCGAGGCGGAGCAGCGCGTTCGCGGGGCGCAGCTCGCCCACGGGGACGGTCTCCGGGACCAGAGCGGACGCGGCGGGCAGGCTCACGGCCGCGACGGCGCCGTTCAGCACGCCGAGCACGACGAGGGCGGGGATGCTCGCGGTCCCGCTGATCACCAGGGCGGCGACGACCGCCTGGGTGCCGGCGGCGGCGAGCGAGGTGCCGACCAGGATCACGGAGCGCGGCAGCCGGTCGGCGAGGACACCGCCGAGCAGCAGCACGGCGACGTTGGCGAGCGAGCGCGCGGCGACGACCAGGCCGAGGTCGGTCGCCGAGCCGGTCAGGTCGAGGACCGCGAAGGCGAGGGCGATCGGAGCGACGGCGTTGCCGAGCACGGCGGTCGTCCGGGCGGCGAGCAGCCGGCGGAACGGGCGGTGCGCGAGGGGGCCGCGTGCTCGGCTCCCGGGCGGCGGAGTCACGGCCGCCGCAGCGGGAACAGCGCGGTCGTCATCGACACCGGCACCGTGCCCGGGCTCCGGGGCGGCCGGGCCGCGGCGTGCAGCAGAGCCGACGCCTCGCCGACGTGCCGGACGACCCGCCGCCAGGTCTCCTGGTCGACCCAGAGCTCGGCGTCCGTCGAGAGCTGCGGTCCGTCGGCGCGGGCCGCGGATCGGCGCCGCAGCTCCTCGATCAGCGCCTCCAGGTACAGCTGCCGGTCCTCCGCCGGCCCGGCCTCGACGGTCGCGGTCACGTCGAACGGCCGCCCGGAGGACTCGTGCCGGTAGCGCTTCGCCTCACCGCCGCGCAGCCGCACCGTCTCGACCACCCGCACCAGCCCGGCCCGCTCGAGCATACGGAAGTGGTAGCTCGCGGTCGCCTGCGAGAGGCCCAGCTCGCGCGCGGCCTCAGCGGCGCTCGCCGCGGCACCGGTCACCAGGGACAGCAGCCGGAGCCGGATCGGGTGGGCGGTGGCGCGCAGCTCCTCGAGAGTGGACATGCGGCCATCGTCACGCCCGGCCCCGCGAACCGTCAAACGGGTCTTTGGGGGTCGCCGTGCCCCGCGGAGCCGGAGAGGGCTACTGCGAGAGCTCCCGGTCGAGCCTGTCGAGGAGCACCTCGAGCGAGATCTCGAACTCCTCGTCGCTGTGGTCCTCGCTGAGCAGGCCGCGCAGCCGCCGGACCTCGGGCGCGACGTCGAGGGAGACGTTCCCGTCGCCCTGCGGGATCGTCGCGTCGCCCTCGTCGAGCGGGAGGTCGGTCGGCGAGGTCTCGGCGCCCTGCACCACGGCCTGCAGCAGCAGCTGGCCGAGCAGGAAGCTGCTGAACGAGCGGTAGGCGCCGACGGCCTGCGCGTCGGTGAGCCCGCTGCCGGTCAGCGAGCGGAGGAAGGTGTTCACGGCCTCGATGCTGCGCAGCGGCGGCCGGAGCCAGGGGGCCGCGGGGTGCCGGGTCGCGACCAGCGGGAAGGCCCTCGGGTGGTCGGTCGCGATGCGCCGGACCTCGTGGGCGGCCGTCTGCAGGAACTCCTGCCAGTGCCGGCTCTCGGCCTCGTCCAGCCGCACGGTGAGCTCGCGCATCAGCAGCGCGATGACGCCCTCGAGGAGGTCCTCCTTGCCGTGCACGTAGCGGTAGAGCGACATCGCCTCGACGCCCAGCTCCTGCGCGAGGGTGCGCATGGAGAGCGCCTCGGGGCCGGTGCGGTCGATCATCGCGAGCGCGGTCTCCACGATGAGGTCCCGGCTGAGCTTGCGGGCGGGGGAGCCGCTCCGCTTCGGCTTCTCGCTGTCGGTCATGCACCGCGCCTTCCTGCAGTGCCCGCCCGCCCGGATACCAGGTGCGGTGCCGCGAAGGCAAGCACCTCCACCGTAACAACGCTTACACCGTAAGCTCCGACCAGGCTTACGCTGTAAGTGTGCCGCTGCCGGACCGTGCTCCCTGCGATCCCCGCGCCGGTCCGCCTCCCCGAGGAGCGCGCACCACCCCGCAGAACCCGCTGCGCCGGTGGCCGCGCCCCGTTTCGCCTCCGCCCCGCACCAGCGACCCCGCGGCACCGTCCCGGGAGAGAAGAGAGAGCACCATGATCGACAGCAGCAGCATCGACAGCCTGATCGGCGCCGACGTGCACGGCAGCGACGACGCCAAGATCGGCACCGTCGGCCAGGTCTACGTCGAGGACAGCACGCAGACCCCGACCTGGGTCACCGTCCGCACCGGCCTGTTCGGCTCCTCGGAGTCGTTCGCGCCCCTCGCGGACGCGAGCTACGAGGGCGGCGTCCTCCGCGTCGGCTACGAGAAGGCCTTCGTCAAGGACGCCCCGCGCATCGAGGACGACGGACAGCTCTCCGCCGACGAGGAGCAGGCCCTCTACTCCTACTACGGGCTCGGCGGCACCGACGCGGCGCCGACCGAGGCGCCCCTCTACGACCAGGACGCCGACCGCGGCGCCGGCACGGACAGTGGGGTCGACCGCACTGCCGACAGCGCCGCCGACCGCGACCGCGGCACCGAGGGCCACGACACCTCGGGCCCGACGACCGACGACGCGATGACCCGCTCCGAGGAGCGCCTGCGCGTCGGCACCGAGCGGGTCGAGGCCGGCCGCGCCCGCCTGCGCAAGCACATCGTCACCGAGCAGGTCTCGAAGACGGTTCCGGTCAGCCACGACGAGGTCACCCTCACCCGCGAGCCGATCACCGAGGCGAACGCCGGCGACGCGCTCGCCGGTCCCGACCTCAGCGAGGAGGAGCACGAGGTGATCCTCACCGAGGAGCGCGTCGTCACCGCGAAGGAGACGGTCCCCGTCGAGCGCGTGTCGCTCGGCACCGAGACCGTGACCGAGCAGCGCACCGTCGACGCCGACGTCTCGCACGAGGAGATCGAGCTCGTCGAGCCCGAGGACACCCGCACCGGCACCCGCTCCGGCGCCGAGGAGACCGTCGTCGACCGCGACGCGCGCTCCTAGCGGGACCCGCGGCGGCCGGTGAGCAGCACCGCTCGCCGGCCGCCGCACCCGCACCACCCCGCACGACCCCCTGCACCACCCTCACCCGTCCTGCTCCGGACCGTGCCCGAAAGGCTCCCCCATGGATCTCCCCGCCGCTCTGCAGAACGGACTGGCCGCGGTCATCGCGTTCGTCCCGCTCGCGCTGCTGTTCCTGCTCATCCTCATCGTCGGCCTGATCGTCGCCAAGCTCATCGAGAAGGGCCTCTCGCGCCTGCTCACCAAGGTCGGCTTCGACCGCGCCGTCGAGCGCGGCGGCATCAAGAAGGCCCTCGCGAACTCGACGCTGGACGCGTCCGACATCGTGTCGAAGATCATCTACTACACGCTCGTGCTCTTCGTGCTGCAGTTCGCCTTCGGTGTCTTCGGCCCCAACCCGGTCAGCGATCTGCTGCAGGGCATCATCGGCTTCCTGCCGAAGATCATCGTGGCGATCATCATCGTCGTCCTCGCCGCCGCGATCGCCGCGGGTGCCAAGGGCCTGATCCAGAACACCCTGGGCGGCCTCTCCTACGGCAAGGCCCTCGGGAACATCGTCGCGGTGTTCATCCTCTTCCTCGGGGTCACCGCGGCCCTGAACCAGATCGAGGTCGCGACGACGGTCACCACGCCGATCCTCGTCGCCGTCCTCGCGATCATCGCGGGCGTGATCATCGTCGGCGCCGGCGGCGGCCTGATCAAGCCGATGCAGCAGCGCTGGGAGGCGATCCTCACGAAGGCCGAGGAGGAGGCGCCGAAGATCCAGCAGGAGGCGCAGAACGCCCCCTCCGTCACCGAGCAGGCCAAGCGCGCCGCCGACCAGGCGAAGCAGGCCGCCCCGGCGACCACCGCGCGCCGCCCCCGCTAGGCGCACGACCGCACCACCCGCATCACCCGCGGCCGGCTCCGCTCGCTCCGAGCAGGGCCGGCCGCGTCCGCAGCAGATCGAGGGGACCGCATGAGCGCGACACCGACCGAGCCGACACCGACCGAGCCGACCGCGTCCGAGCCGGCGCCGACCGCCGAGGTGGTCCTGCACGAGGAGCGCCTCCTCGTCGGCACGCGCAGGCACGCCACCGAGCGCGTCCGGGTCAGCCGGGTCGTCGTGACCGAGCAGCGCACGATCACGGTCGAGGTCCGCCGGGAGGAGCTGCGCGTCACCCGCGAGCCGATCGCCGACGGCCCGCCGCTGCCCGACGCGATCGCGGCGGCCCCGCAGGAGCCGATCGTCGTGGTCCTGCACGAGGAGCGGATCGCCCTCACCCGGACCGTCGTCCCCGTCGAGCGCGTGACGGTGCGGGTCGAGTCCGTCGCCGGCGCCCGCGACGTCACCGCGTCGCTGCGCCACGAGGTCGCCGACGTCGAGTCGTCGACGGCGCGGGAGCAGGAGAGCCCCGACCTGTTCTGATGTCGGCCCCGCCGCTACGGTCGAGCGATGATCTGGTCTCGCTCCGACTCTCCGGTTCCCGCTGTCTCCGCCGAGGAGTGGGCCGGGCTCCGCGAGCGCGTGCGGCGGACCCGCTGGTCGCCGGAGTGGCCGGTCGAGGGCTGGCCGGCCGGGACCGATCAGGCCGAGCTGCGGCGGCTGGCCCGGCGCTGGGCGGAGGAGTTCGACTGGTCGGCGCAGGAGCGGCGGATGCGCGAGCTGCCGTGGGCGCAGGCCGACCTCGACGGGACGCCGATGGCCTATCTCCGCTTCGAGGCCGAGACGCCCGGCCGCCTGCCGATCGTCCTGACGAACGGCTGGCCCAGCACCGCGCTCGAGCTGGTGGCGCTCGCCGAGCGGCTCGCCTCGCCGTCGCGGTTCGGCGGCGACCCGGCGGAGGCGGCCACCGTCGTCGTGCCCGCGCTGCCGGGGTTCCCCTTCTCGCCGCAGCGGCCGGGCCTCGACGAGCAGACGCACGAGCTCTGGCACCGGCTGATGACCGAGGAGCTCGGGTTCGCCCGCTACGCCGCGCACGGCGGCGACCTGGGTGCGGGCATCACCTCGCGGCTGGCCGAGAGCCACCCGGAGGCGGTGGCGGGGATCCATCTGCTCGCCGTCGCCTCGCCGCAGCACGTCGAGGACGACTCCCTCACCGCCGAGGAGCGCGAGCACCTCGAGGAGCAGCGCACCTGGTTCGCGGACGAGGGCGCCTACGAGCACCAGCAGCAGACCCGGCCGCTCACCCTCGCGCCCGCGCTGTCGGACTCGCCGGTCGGCCTGCTCGCCTGGATCCTGGAGAAGCACCGGGCCTGGAGCGACTGCAGCGGCGACCTCGCGACCCGCTTCGACGACGACTACCTGCTCACCCTCGCCTCGCTCTACTGGTTCACCGACTCGATCTCCACGTCGCTCCGGCCCTACTGGGAGTACGCGACCGGGCGGACGGCGCGGGTCGGCCGGGTCGAGGTGCCGACCGCGCTCGCCGTCTTCCCCTTCGATCTGACGCACCCGCCGCGCAGCTGGGCAGAGCGCAGCTACGACGTCGTCCGGTACACGCCGATGCCCCGCGGCGGCCACTTCGCGCCACACGAGGAGCCGGACCTGCTCGCCGCCGACATCCGCGCGCTGCTGGCGCTGGTGCAGTAGCGAAGAGACACCCCACCCTTGCGGCCGCCCCCGCACCGCGCGTACCGTCGAAACGTACCTCGTCGCGAGCCGCGACGTCGGGGCGGCCACCTCACCGGCCGGCCGATCGGCTCGCGGACACGGGGGCTCCCCGCAGGAAAGACGGTCTCGTGCGCACCAGCACCGGTACTGCGTCCACGACGCAGCAGCTGCCCTCGCACTGACGACCCCTGCTCCCGCCCGCTGAACCGGGCGGACGCGCGCTCCGGCCCCGGCGGAGAGCGGTGGTCGTCGTGCGCCGACGCGACCACCGGGAGCACCGTGCCCTTCTCTTCACCGACCCCTCCGTCCCTCGTCCTCACCGACTGCTCGTTCGCCTGGCCGGACGGCTCGATCGTCCTCGACCATGTGACCGCCGCCTTCGGCCGCGGCCGCACCGCCCTCGTCGGAGCGAACGGCGCCGGCAAGTCCACGCTCGTGCGGCTCGTCGCCGGCGACCTCGCGCCGACGGGCGGGACCGTCACCGCGACCGGCGCGGTCGACCTGCTGCCGCAGCGCCTTCCGCGCGGCGCCGACGACACCGTCGCCGATCTGCTCGGGATCCGCGGCCGGCTCGACGCGCTGCACGCGATCCTGGCCGGCGACGCCGGGGCGGACCGGTTCGAGGCGCTCGCCGACGACTGGGACGTCGAGGCTCGGGCCGTCGCCGCGCTGGGCCATGCCGGACTCGATCTCGACGCCACCGATCTGCTCCGCCCCGTCTCGATGCTCTCCGGCGGGCAGGCGGTCCTCGCGGCCGTGACGGGGGTGGCGCTGCGCGGCCGGCCGATCGCGGTCCTCGACGAGCCGACGAACGACCTCGACCGCCGCTCCCGGCGGCTGCTGCTCGCGCTCGTCGACGGCTGGCGCGGCACCCTCGTCGTCGTCAGCCACGACCGGGAGCTGCTCGAGCACGTCGACGAGATCGCGGAGCTGCGCGACGGCGACCTGCGCACCTCGGCGGGCACGTTCTCCGACTTCGAGGAGCGGCTCGCCGTCGAGCGCGCGGCCGTCGAGCGCGACGTCCGCGTCGCCGAGCAGGTGCTGCGCGCCGAGAAGCGCCAGCGGATCGAGGCGCAGACCACGATCGCCCGGCGCGCGAAGGCGGGCGAGAAGTCGGGGCGGTCGATGCCGAAGGGCGCCTCCGACTTCCGCCGCGGCCGCGCGGAGGGGACCGCGGGCCGACTCCGCTCCGGTCACGCCGAGGCCGAGGCGCGCGCGAAGGACCGGGTCGACGAGGCGTCCGGGCGGCGCCGCGACGACGACGCGGTGCGGCTCGACCTCCCCGACCCGGTTGTGCCCGCGACCCGGCGGCTCGCCGAGCTGACCGTCCGCGGCCGGACCACGGTGCTGCAAGGCCCCGAGCGCCTCGGCCTGATCGGCGCCAACGGCACCGGGAAGACCCTGCTGCTCGAGCGGCTCGTCGGCGCGGAGCCGGACCATCCGCATCCCGTGCCCGGCACGGACGCGCGGGCGCTGACCGACCGCATCGGCTACCTCGCCCAGCACCGCGAGGACATGCTCGACGACGACCGCACCGTGCTCGAGCACGTCGCCCGGGCCGCGCCGGACCTGCCGATCCCGGCCCTGCGCGACGCCCTCGCGCGGCTGCTGCTGCGCGGCGCGATCGTCGACCGGCCCGCGTCGACGCTCTCAGGCGGGGAGCGCTTCCGGGTGGCGCTCGCCGGCGTGGTCCTCGCGCGACCGGTGCCGCAGCTGCTCGTGCTCGACGAGCCGACGAACGACCTCGACCTGGCGACGGCCGACCACCTGGTCGAGGTGCTGCGGGCCTGGCGCGGCGGACTGCTCGTCGTCAGCCACGACGACGCGTTCCTCGACCGGCTCGAGCTGGACGGGCGGGTGGTGCTGGACGCGCCGGGGTCGGTGGACGCGCCGTGAGCTCAGCCGGTGGGGGTGCCGAGGTCGAGGGCGGCGACGACCTCGGCGACCCGGGAACGCGCCGGTGCGTCGAGGCCGCGGATGGGGCGGGGCAGGCAGTCCGGGGCGGCGAGGCCGAGCTGCTCGGCGATCGCGGCGATCACCCGGTAGCTGCCGCCGTGCTCGGCGAAGAGGTTCCAGAGCGGCTGCAGCCGGGCGGACTCGGCCTCGGCGGCGGCGCGGTCGCCGGACCGCGCGGCGCGCGCGATCGTCAGCGCGGGGCCGGGGAGCGTGCCGCCGATCACCGAGTACCAGGCGTCGCAGCCGGCGAGCAGGCCGCGGGCGGCGGACGCGTCGCCGGAGACGCCGATCGTGACGCCCGCGGGCACCTGCGCTCGGATCGCGGCCACCCGGTCTGCCGCGGCGGCCGGATCGGCGGGGACGCCGGGGATCTTGATCGAGGCGACGCGGGGCAGCCGGGCGATCGCGCCGTAGAGCTCATCGGTCATCGTGACGTGCGTGGTGCCGGGGTTGTCGTAGACGACGAGTGGCACGGAGAGCTGGGCGGTGACGTCCTCGTAGAGGCCGAGGACGTCGTCGTCGGTCAGCGGCTGGTAGCTCACCGGAGCGAGGAGCACCGCCGCGGCGCCCGTCTCCTGCGCGTCCTCGGCGAGGGCGAGCACCTGCGAGGTCCGCAGTGCGCTGATCCCGACGACGACCGGCACGGCGCCCGCGTGCCGCACGGCGAGCGAGGTGACCCGGCGCCGCTCCTCGCGGTCGAGGTAGGCGGCGGAGCCGGTCGAGCCGAGCGCCCCGATCGAGTCGACACCGGCCGCGGCGAGGCGCTCGACGAGCGCGGCGAAGGCCGGCTCGTCGACGGCGTCGTCGCGGAGCGGGGTGAGCGGGAAGGCGCTGAGTCCGGTGAGCACGGTGATCCGTCCGAGGGGTCGTCGCGGGAGGGGGCCCGGCCAGTGTGCGTCGAGCGGGCGGGCGCCCGCGACTCCAGAAGCGCGGGCGGGCGCTGGTCCACGCCGGCGCCCGAGGGGCGTGCTCGCGGTGGACTCTGTCGGTAGATTCGGCCGTATGACCGCCCCCACCGTCCTCTTCGTCTGCATCCACAACGCCGGCCGTTCGCAGATGGCCGCCGGCTATCTGAGAGAGCTCTCGGGCGGTGCCGTGCAGGTGCGCTCCGGCGGCTCCGAGCCGGGCGAGAGCATCAACCCGGTCGCGGTCGCGGCGATGGCGGAGGAGGGCATCGACATCTCGCAGGCCGTGCCGCAGCTGATGACGACCGAGCAGGTGCAGGCCTCGGACGTCGTGATCACGATGGGCTGCGGCGACGTCTGCCCGGTCTTCCCCGGCAAGCGCTACGAGGACTGGGACCTCGCCGACCCGAAGGGCCGCCCCCTCGAGGAGGTCCGCCCGATCCGCGACGACATCCGCGCCCGCGTGCAGGCGCTGGTGGCGGAGCTGCTGCCCACGACGCCTGCGGAGTAGCAGCCTCAGGCGGTGCCCCGCATGCTGGTCGAGCAGGCTCCTCCGGCGGTGCCTTCCATGCTGGTCGAGTAGCCGCCTCCGGCGGCGTATCGAGACCCGGCGTGCTGGAGACGGTGGATCTCGATACGCCCGCTGCGCGGGCTACTCGATCAGCATGAAAGGGGCCCGCGATGCGGGCTGCTGGATCGGCATGAGGCCCCGCGATGCGGGCTACTCGATCAGCATGAAGGGGTCCGCGATCCGGGCGCGGGCGCTCCGCAGGGCCTCCGCGCGCTCGGCGGCGTCGAGGCGGGCGGGTGCGTAGGTGACGACGGGCGGCAGGACCTCGTAGCCGACGAACTCGAGCATGCCGCGGTGGATGTGCGCGAGGAAGACGTCCAGCTCGCCGTAGCCGTCGGCCGCGCCGGGCGCGAACGCCGGCTCCCCGCCGCCGGTGGTCAGGAGCAGGACGGCCCGCCGTCCGCGCAGCCCGCCCTCGGCGAAGACGCCGTGCTCGCCGCCGAACGCGGCGCCCATCACGAAGACCCGGTCGATCCAGCCCTTGAGGATCGCCGGCATCGAGAACCACCAGAGCGGGAACGAGAGCACCAGGAGGTCGGCCTCCCGCAGCGCGTCGAGGTGCGACTGCACCGGGTCTCCGAGCGTGCCCGCGGCGACCGCGGCGCTCTGCTCGGCCTGCGGCTTGAAGTACCCGGGTGCGCTCGCGAACTGGTCGCGGTGCAGGACGGGGTCCCAGTCGTCCGCGTAGAGGTCGATCCGGCGGACCTCGATCCCGTCCGTGCGCAGCTGCTCGGCCACCGCGTCGGCCTGGGCGGAGGAGAACGAGCCCGGTTCCGGATGGGCCTGGACGAGGAGGGCGCGGCGCACCGGGGCGGCCGTCGACGAGGTGCTCATGCCGCCATCGTATCGACGATCCTCGAAACGTCGCTACGTCCCGAGCGCTAGAGGGTGTCCTCGAGGCGGTGCAGAAGGTCGTCGACGTCCGCAGCGTTCCGGCGGTAGTGCGTGTACTTCCCCACCCGCGTCGAGCGCACGAGGCCGGCGCGCTCCAGCGACCCCATGTAGGAGGAGATGGTGGACTGCGCGAGGCCGGTCTTCGCGGCGAGATGGGTGACGCACACGCCGAACTCCGCGCGGTCGGCGATGGGCTCGTACTCGCTGAAGGAGGCCTCGGGCGTCCGCAGCCACTCCATGATCTGCAGGCGGGTGGGGTTGCCCAGCGCCTTCAGCACCTCGACGGTCCGCATGTCCACCGGGCCATTCTCCTCCCCGGGCCGGGCGTCAGCGGATGGCGTGGCCCGGGTTCCGCTCGTCGTAGCGGTCGCGGGCCGCGGCGATCGCCGGCCGCTGCTCGAGCGACCAGTCGGCGAGGGCCTTCACGAGGTGGGTGAGGCTGCTGCCGGAGGCGGTGAGGGCATAGGAGACCTGGGCCGGCACGGTCGGGAAGACGGTTCGCTCGACCAGGCCGTCGCGCTCGAGGCGGCGCAGGGTCAGCGTCAGCATGCGCTGCGAGATCCCGTCGATCGCGCGCTGGAGCTCGCGGAACCGCCGGTCGCCGCTCGCGAGCTCGACGATCACGAGCACCGACCAGGTGTCGCCGACCCGCGTCAGGACGTCCCTGATGCCGCAGTCGGGATGATCCTCCCGACCGCAGGGCTCGAGGTCCGCGGTTACTCCGGTGTGCGTGAGTGACACGAGAGTGCCTCCTTGTCGGGGCTGACGGGGCGCAGCACGATCAGAGCGTAGTCATCCCGAAGAACCACGAAAGGTGAGACCGTGATCCTCATCACCGGCGCGACCGGGCAGCTCGGCTCCGCGATCCTCGAGACCCTCCTCCGGCGCGGCGTCCCCGCGATCGGCAGCAGCCGCCAGGAGCGGCCGGGCCTGCGGAGGATCGACCTCGACGATCCGTCGACCGTCTCCTTCGCGGGCGTGGACACCCTCGTCCTCGTGTCGGCGGGGGAGGCGGAGGACGACGTCGTCGTCGCGCGGCACGAGACGGCGCTCGCCGCGGCGGAGCGCGACGGCGTCGGGCACGTCGTCTACACGAGCGTCACCGCGGCCGGCGACCACCTCGCCTTCGCCCTCGCGCACCGCTGGACCGAGCGCCGTCTCGCCCGCGGAGCCGTCCGCTGGACGGTCCTCCGCAACGGCCTCTACGCCGACCTCTTCGGCTCCCTCCTCACCTGGTCCGGGCGGCGGCTCGTCTCGGCGTTCGGCGAGGGAGCGCTGGCCGCCGTCGCCCGCGAGGACCTGGCGGACGTCGCCGCGACGGTGGCCGCGGCGCCGGGGGAGCACGAGGGCCGCGCCTACGACCTGGTCGGACCGGCGATCACGGCGGGCGACGTGGCGGAGCGGCTGGGCGTCCCGCTCGACGACCTCGATCTCGCGGAGCGCCGAGCGTCGTACGGGGCAGCGGGACTGAAGCCGTTCCAGCCCGCGATGCTGATGTCGATCCACTCGGCGGTGCGCCACGGCTTCCTCGGGGAGCCGAGCGGCGACCTGGCCGCGCTCCTCGGCCGGGAGCCGGTCGACACCGTCGGTGTGGCGGCCGCCGCCGCGTTGGCGACGCGGCCGGAGCGTCCTCAGGGGGTCTGAACGCCGTCGAGCACGGCCAGGCCGAGGGCGGCGAGGGTCTCCTCGTTGCGCCGGTAGTGCGACCACGGGCCGATCCGGGTGCAGATGACCAGGCCCGCGCGCTGCAGGGTCGCCATGAACTGCGACGCCGTGGACTGCGACACTTCGGCGCGGGCCTGGATGTGCTTGAGGCACACGCCGACCTCCTCGGCGGGCCGGTCCTGCGCGGGGAAGGACGCGGGCTCCTTCAGCCAGCCGAGGATCGCCAGACGCGTCGGATGCCCGAGCGCCTTGAAGGCCGTCACCAGTTCCTCGTCGCTCAGCTCCGTCATGGCCTCAGCTTATCGCCACATCGCGATATCCCGATGTCTGCTAGAAAGGGCATCGTGAAAACGCGATGTGAAGAGAGAGCCGCATGAACAGGACAGCACTGGTGGTCGGAGCGCGAGGGGTGATCGGGGGGAACCTGATCCGGCATCTCGAGCAGGAGGGCGGCTGGGACGTCGTCGGCGTCTCGCGGCGCGGCGGTGCGGACACCGCCCGCGTCCGGCAGATCGCGGTCGACCTGCTCGACCGGGAGGCGACGGCCGCGGCCCTCGCGGAGGAGGCGGCGGTCACGCACGTCTTCTACGCCGCGTACCAGGACCGGCGACCTGGGCGGAGCTCGTCGCGCCGAACCTGGCGATGCTCACCCACGTCGTCGACGCGATCGAGCCCGTCGCCCCGGGTCTCGAGCACATCTCGCTCATGCAGGGCTACAAGGTCTACGGCGCGCACCTCGGCCCGTTCGCCACGCCCGCGCGGGAGGACGACCCGCCGCACATGCCGCCGGAGTTCAACGTCGATCAGCAGCGGTTCCTCGAGCGGCGGCGGGCGGGCGCCCGGTGGTCGTGGTCCGCGCTGCGTCCCTCGGTGGTCGCCGGCGTCGGCCTCGGCAACCCGATGAACCTCGCGATGGTGATCGCGGTGTACGCCTCGATGAGCCGGGAGCTCGGGATCCCGCTGCGCTTCCCCGGAGCGCCCGGCGCGTACACGAGCCTGATCGAGATGACCGACGCGGATCTCCTCGCGAAGGCCACCGTCTGGGCGGCGACCGACCCCGGCAGCCGCGATCAGGCCTACAACATCACCAACGGCGATCTGTTCCGCTGGTCGTCGATGTGGCCGAGGATCGCCGCCTTCTTCGACCTCGAGGTCGCCCCGCCGCTGCCGATGAGCCTCACCGAGGTGATGGCCGACAAGGGCGCGCTGTGGCAGGCGATGATCGAGCGCCACGGCCTCGTGCCCACCCCGTACGAGGACGTGTCGTCCTGGCGGTTCGGCGACTTCGTCTTCGGCTGGGACTACGACGTCATCGCCGACAGCTCGAAGTCCCGGCGGGCGGGCTTCCACGAGTACGTCGACACCGAGGCGATGTTCCTGCGCCTCTTCCAGGACCTCCGCGACCGGCGGCTGATCCCCTGAGCGGCGCGGGTGGAGCGCGGCCGCCGGAGGCGGCGCGCTGGGAGTCGGCGTGCTGGTCAGGGGGGATCTCGATACGCCCGCTGCGCGGGCTACTCGATCAGCAGGAGTCCTCGAACGGACCCGTGAGGGGCCTCGCGCCCCGAGCAGGCCCCGGTGCGCGTCCAGTCGGAGGCGGTGAGGCGCGCGAGGGGACGCGTATCGGGGTGTGGCCCTGTGTCGGGCCCGGATTCGGGTCCACTCGTGGGCCGACCCATGCTGGTCGAGTAGGCGCCGGAGGCGGCGTATCGAGACCCGGCGTGCTGGGGGTGGGGATCTCGATACGCCCGCTGCGCGGGCTACTCGATCAGCATGGGGCGGGGCGGGGCCGGCTCCGGGCGGTGGACGCCTCGGGGGCGGTAGCCGAGGGCGTCGGAGGCGCCGAGGAGGTCGGCGAGGTACCAGAGGACGGCGAGCCACATCTCGGTGCCCTGGAGGCCGGCGTCGTCGGCGTGCAGGCGGAAGGCGAAGCCGCGGCCGGGGCGCCACTGGCCGAGGACGTCCGCGAGCAGGGTCCGCGCCAGCGGTTCCACCTCGGCGGCGCGGTAGGTGCTGCCGCGGGTGAGCCAGAGCGGGTGGACGAGGTCGAGGGCGGCGCAGGCGTCGACGCGCTCGGGCCGGAACCAGCGGTCGTCGCGGGCGTGCCGGAGGACGGTGTCGCGGACGGCGTCCGGGTAGGGGAGCGGGCGGCCGTCCTGCACGAAGGTGCCGCGGGTCGCGCGGTACGCGCCGTTCACGAGCAGGAGCAGTCCGCGGTCGGCCGACGCCTCGCCCCACATGCCGCTGCGGGGATCGGCGCGGGTGAGCAGCCAGCCGTAGAGCGCCTCCTCGAGGCCGGTCGGGACCGCGTCGCCGCGGCGGCGCGTCCAGTGCAGCGCGGTGCCGAGCGCGTCGACGTGGTGGCCGGCGTTCCACGGGTCGTCGCGCCAACGCAGCCCGTCGAGCCGCGCGACGAGGCCCTCCGGGGTCTCCTCGGTCACGGCGGTCAGCGGCCGGGCGAACTCCGACCCGAGCAGGTCGAGCGCGTAGCCCGCGCTCAGCACGCGGTACGCGGCCTCCGGATCGGTCCACAGGTCGGCCCCCGGGACCGGCAGCCCGCGGAGCCGCGCGACGACCGCGGCGGGATCGACGCCGGGAGGAGGCGAGCCGAGCAGGAGGTCGGCGAGCTCGACCGCGTCGCCGAGCGCGCGGTCGGTCGGGGCGGCGCCCGGCCGGTCGCGGAAGGCGGGCCCGTCGTGGAGTGCAGGTCCGTCGTGGAGTGCAGGTCCGTCCTGAGGCGCCGGCCCGCCGTCGACGAGCGCACCGCGCAGGATCCCCTCGATCTCCTCGCGCGCCCGGTCCGCCAGGCGCGCGGCGTCCGAGACCTCGGCGGCGACGGGCGGCACCCGCCAGCGCAGCCGCCGCGCGGGGTTGCCGCCGACGACCGCACCGGCCGCCACGTCCTTCGTCACGACCGCACCGGCGGCGAGCACCGCGTGGTCGCCCACCGTCACGCCGTCGAGCACGACCACGTGCGAGCCGATCCAGACGTCGTCGCCGATGCGGATGCCGCGCGAGCTCAGCGGCTGGCGGAACACCTCGGTGCCGGGCTCCATCGAGTGGTTGAAGCCGAGGATCGAGGTGTGCGCGCCGACCCGGACGGCCGAGCCGAGGACGACGCTCCCGCGCACCACCGTGTAGGGGTTGAGCGAGCAGTCGGCGCCGATCTCGACGTCGCCCGTCAGGTACGCGCCGGCGGCGAGGTACGAGCGGTCGCCCAGCACGAGGCGCTCGGGGTCGACCGCGGCCGACTCCGCGACGAAGCAGTCGGCGCCGACGCTCCAGCCGGGGTGCGCGGCGAGCAGCTCGCGCTGCAGGTCGAGCTGGCGGGACTGCTGCTCCGGCGAGGCCTCCGCCCAGAACGACCACGGCGAGTGCTCGTGGCGGTCGATCACCGCGCGCCGTCCGGCTGCCCGTCCGCCGGGCGCCCGGGCGCCGCCGTCGAGGCCCGGACGATCAGGCTCGGGTTGAGCTGCACGCGGTGCACCGGCCGCTCCGGGTCCTCGATCCGCTGCACGAGCAGGCGCACCGCGGCCTCGCCGACGCCGGCGCGCGGCGGACTCACCGCGGTCAGCGCGGGCGTGAACAGCTGGGCGACCTCGTCGTCGTAGGCGATCACCGAGAGGTCGCCGGGCACCGAGATGCCGCGGTTGAGCGCGAGGTCGACGAAGGCCATCGCCTCCGGGTCGGAGTGGACGAGCAGCGCGGTGACGCCGGTCTCGAGGGCCGTCTCCAGGGCCGCGTTGACCACCTCGGAGAAGTCGGCGCTGCCGCGGTCGGGCAGCGTCTCCTCGAAGTGGTCGGCGGGGGTGAGGCCGAGCGCCTCGCAGGCCGAGAGCCAGCCCGCGGCGATCTTGCGCGAGGTGGGCGAGTTCCGCGACAGGATCAGGCCGACCTTGCGGTGGCCGAGCTCGGCGAGGTGCCGGGCGGCGAGCACGGCGCCGAGCGCGTGGTCGGTGGTGACCGACTCGGCGGGCGTGCCCTCGGGCTCGAGGACCGCGTCGCGCTCGACCAGGACCGACGGGACACCGCAGTCGGCGAGCCAGCGGAGGACGTCGCCCGAGTGCTCCGTGTCGGTGTTGGGGGCGACGATCAGCCCGCGCACGTCGCCGGAGCGCAGCAGGCGCTCGAGCACGGGGCGCTCGTCCTGCAGCTCGTAGGAGGCGCCGCGCAGGACGACGTCGTAGCCGAGGCTGCGGCCGGTCGCCTCCATCGCGTGCAGCACGCCGGGCCAGTAGTAGTTGAGCGAGGGGACCAGGACGGCGATCGAGCCGAGCTTGACCTCCTCCGGCTCCGGGGCGGGCGCCGTGTGACCGGCCGAGCCGGAGAGGACGACCGCGCCGCCGTGCACGCGGCTCAGCAGGCCCTCGCGCTCCATCTGCACCAGGTCGCGGCGGAGCGTGACCGTCGCCACGCCGAGCGCCTCGGTGAGCTGGGAGATGCGGACGGCGCCGTCGACGCCGAGGGCCGCGAGGATGTGCGCCCGTCGCTCGGCGGCGAGGGGTGGGGACTGGGTCTGGTCGCTCATCGTTGCTCTCCGATCGGTGGGTCCAGGTCTATCGCGATCCGCAGCTCCCTGCGCGCGGTGGCGTCGATCTCCAGCAGCGTCAGCCGCTCGCCCCAAACGCTCGTGAGCATCGGATCGTCCAGCTCCCGGACGACGGTGCGGTGCTCGCAGGACGGATCCCAGGCGATCCGGAGCGGCCGAGCGCCGCCGAGCGGGCGGACCCGGGCGGCTCCGCGCTCGGTCACGACGTCTCCCGCGAGGAGCAGTCGGATCGCGGTGCCGGGCTCATCGTCCTGATCGTCCCACGGGGCGAGGTCCCAGCGGTCCTCGAGCACGACCCTTGCGGACGGGCGGTCGAGGGAGACGGTGCGGCGCCAGGAGCGCAGGCCCGTCCCGGGGTAGGCGGCGGCGAGCTCCGCGGAGAACGCGGCGGACGCGTCGCTCAGCGCGACCGAGACGTCCGCCGCGGCCGCCTCCCGCCCGGGCGGCTGCCCGAGCCCGCGGACGACGGGCAGGTTGTGCCACTCGCTGCGCATCGTCCAGATGCCGTAGCGCTCCGGGCCGAAGGTGGCGGCGGTGTAGGTGGGGCGGCCGGCGTCGACGACGACGGGCACGCCGTCGCTCGCCACCTGGAACGCGCCGACGTCGTTGTGGTTGTGGTGCTCCGCGTTGTGGCCGCCCTTGGCGACGAGGGTCAGGCCCTCGGCCGACCCTGCGGTCGTGCGGGCCAGGAGCACCTGGACGGACTCGAGCCAGACCTCGCGGGGGAGGGGCGGCCGGGCGGCGGGCGCCGCGGTCCAGAGCGGGTCGGTCGCTCCGCGCAGCAGGCGGCCGAGCCCCTCCTTCTCGGAGGCGGCGGGCTCGCCGGGGGAGCGCTGCGCGGCGGCGTGCGCCATCGCGGCGGTGTCGCCGACCCGGCGGCCGGCCCGGTGCACCGCGTGCCAGGGCTGGTCGCGCGACTGCAGCGCTTGGCCGTCGGCGTGCGCGACGTACCAGTCGCCGCCGAGGTGCGAGCGGTGCGGGAAGGCGACGGTCGCGCGCAGGGCGGGCACGGCCGAGGCGTCCCAGGCGCCGCCGGTCGCGTGCGCGAGGACGTCGAGCGCCTCGAGGGCGCGGCAGGCACCGTTCCACCAGTAGGCGTAGCCCTCGTCGATCGCGCCGTCCTCGGGGAGCACGGCGACGTAGCGGTCCAGGGCGGCGACGGCGCGGGTGACGACGGCGGCGCGCTCGTCCTCCTCGCCCGGCGCGTCGAGCAGGCGCAACGCGGCGACCAGCACGTTGCCGGTGATCCAGGGATTCCAGTTGTGCACGTCGCCGTCCAGGCCCAGCCAGTGCCAGTCGTCGCGGGCGAGGAACGGAGCGAGCACGCGCTCGCGGGTCTCGCGGCGGATCCTGCGGCGCAGCCCGGGATAGCGGTCGTCGAGGCGCTCGCCGAGGACGTGGTCGAGCCAGGCGAGCTGGCCGGCGACCTCGCCGGCGCCGAGGTCGAGGAAGGGGTCGGCGACGTCCGCGAGCACCGAGCCGTGGCGGCGCAGCGCGTCGTCGTGGGCCGGCCAGCACCAGGAGCTCTGCTCGCAGAGCAGCTGCACGCCGTCGGCGACCTGATCGAGCCAGAAGTCTGCTGAGCCGTCTGATGTGCCGCCGCTCGTGCTCGCGGCCAGCAGCACCGCGCGGCTCAGCCGACGCTGCCGCTCGAACGCCCGCTGCTCCCAGCCGTCCCGGTTCCCGTCGCGGTGCACGCGCACGGCCTGGCTCGCGAGCGGCTGCGGCCACGGCGCGAGCAGATCGGCGGCGGCGCGCTCGGCGACCGCGGCGAGGGTCGGAGCATCGGCCGCGGCCCAGGCGTCCCGGTCGGCGGCGGTCGGCACCGGCAGCGACTGCTCGGGGGAGAGGAGCACCCCGCGCGCCGAGAGCGGACGGTCGGGCGAGAACGCGGCCGCGAGCGGGCCGCGGAAGGACTCGATCACGCCCGGCGACAGTGCCGGGGCGGGGTGCTGGGGCATGCAACTGATCATAATCAATCATTTTGCTTCAACCAAAACATTGAGGTGATCGATTTCCGTATGTATAGTCCTGTTCTGTTCAGTGCCGCTCACGTCACGTGGGAGAGAGCGTGGACATCACGATTCAAAGGAGAACCGCCGTGGACGAGGGGAACCTCCGCGCCGACTGGACGCGCGAGCACTGGCTCGCCGTCGCGGACGCGCTCCTCGCCGCGGTGGCCCCCCACGCCAGCGCCGGCCACGGCCGGATCACCCTCCCCGGCGCCGAGGGCGGCTACGGCCGCGCGGTCGACGGCCTCGAGGGCTTCGCCCGCACCTTCCTGCTCGCCGGCTTCCGCATCGCCGGAGCGCGCGGCGAGGGTGTCGACGAGCTGATCGACTTCTACCGCCGCGGCGTCGAGACCGGCGTCGACCCCGACGCGGAGGACCGCTGGGTCCGGATCGACGAGCACGCCCAGGCCAAGGTCGAGGCGGCGTCGATCGCGCTGGTGCTCGACCTCACGCGGCCGTGGATCTGGGACCGCCTCGACGCGCGGACCCAGCAGCGCGTCGTCGACTACCTCGCCCCCGTCGTCGGCGACGACAGCTACCCGCAGACCAACTGGGTCTGGTTCCGCCTGGTCGTCGAGACCTTCCTCCGCTCGGTCGGCGGCCCGTGGTCCGCGCAGGACGTCGCCGCGGACCTCGCCCGGCACGACTCCTTCGTCCGCGAGGACGGCTGGCTCGCCGACGGCGCGGAGCGCGCCTACGACCACTACGTCGGCTGGGCCCTGCACGTGTACCCGGTGCTCTGGGCGCGGATGTCCGGCGCGGCCGAGCTGGCCGCCCCGCGGGCCGCCGCCGACGTCGCCCGGCTCGACCGCTACCTCGACGACGCCCTCGCGCTGGTCGGCGGCGACGGCTCGCCGCTGCTGCAGGGCCGCAGCCTGATCTACCGCTTCGCCGCCGCCGCGCCGTTCTGGGCCGGCGTGATCGCCGAGGTGCCCTCGCACGCCCCGGGCCGGCTCCGCCGCGCCGCGAGCGCGATCGTCGGACACTTCGCCGAGAACGGCGCGCCCGGTGAGGACGGCCTGCTCTCGATGGGCTGGCACGACCCGTGGCGCGAGCTCGCGCAGTCCTACTCCGGCCCCGGCTCGCCGTACTGGGCGGTCAAGGGCATGCTCGGCATCCTGCTCCCGGCCGAGCACCCGGTCTGGTCCGCGGCCACCGAGCCGCTCCCGGCCGCCCTGCTCCCGATCGAGCAGGGCGACGACCTCCGCGCGATCGTCTCGCCCGGCTGGATCGTCTCGGGCACGCAGGCCGACGGCATCGTCCGCGTCGTCAACCACGGCACCGACAAGGCGCTGCCCGGCGCGACGACCGGCGACTCCCCGCTCTACGCCCGCCTGGGCTACTCGACCGCCACTGCGCCGCTGCTCGACGAGCGCGGCTGGACGGAGGCGCTCGAGCAGAGCGTCGCGCTGGTCGACGCTGCGGGCGACGCGACCCACCGCACCGGCATGACGCTGACCGAGGTCCGCCTGGACGCGGACGGCCGGGTCGGCGTGGCCGGCTCGAGCTGGGACGCGCACTGGATCACTCCGGAGCGCAGCAGCCACCGCCACGGCGAGGGACTGCGCGGAGCCGTCCGCGCCGCCGGCCGGATCAGCGCGCACTCGCTGGTCCGCGGTCCGTGGGAGCTGCGCCTCGTCCGGATCGACGAGCTCGCCGAGGGCGTGCGGCCGGAGGAGGTCGCCTTGCGCATCGGCGGCTGGGCGATCGCCGGCGAGCGGATCGACGCGACCGCGGACGGCGCGACGGCTCGAGCGACCGCCGGGGTCCTCACGAGCACCCTGACCTCCCTCACCCCCGGCGCCGCCCCCGAGGTCGTCGCCCGCGACGGCGCGAGCCCGCTCGGCCCCGCGGTCGGCGTGCCGACGCTCACCCTCCCGGTGGAGGTCGACGTGCTCGTCGTCGCGCTGGTCGGCCTCACCGGTGACGAAGCAGCCGGCTCGGAGGCCCCCGTCGCGGGCCCCGCCGCCGTCGATGTCGCCACTGACGGCGACGCCCTGTCCGTGACGGCGACCTGGCCCGACGGCCTCGTCACCGAGCACCGACTCCCAGATTCCGGACGCGCCGCTCGGCAGCTCCGGTACCCGAGGACCCGAGGTGGAGTCCCGGACGCAGATGCAAAGGAGCAGCACGCATGAAGAGAAGATTCGCCGCAGCCGGAGTGGCCCTGGTCGCCGCCCTGTCCCTCACCGCCTGCTCGGCGGGGGACGGCGGTGACGCGCCCGCGGCCGACGGCCCGATCACGCTCAGCCTCTCCGGCTGGAGCCTGAGCACGACGCCGGAGTTCCAGGCGCTCGCCGACGCGTTCCACGAGAAGGACCCCGACGTCACCATCGAGGTCAAGGAGTACGACGCGACCAACTACGACACCCTGATGACCGCGGACCTCGCGGCCGGCAGCGGTCCGGACATCGTCACGCAGAAGAACGTCAAGAACGTCGTCACCTACCAGGCCGGCGGCCAGCTCCTCGACGTCTCCGACATCGAGCTGCCCGACGACCTCGGCGGCGTGGAGGCCTACCAGGTCGACGACAAGCAGTGGGCGGCGCCCTACCGTCAGGACTCCTGGGTCCTCTTCTACAACAAGGCCCTCTTCGACCAGGCAGGCGTCGCCTACCCCGACGGCTCCTGGACCTGGGACGACTACGAGGCCACCGCCGAGCAGCTGACCACCGCGCTCGCCGCGGCCGGCAGCAGCGCCGCCGGCACCTACGAGCACAGCTGGCAGTCGACGGTGCAGGGCTTCGCGAGCGCGCAGACCCCGGACATCGACATCCTCGACGCCGATTACGGCTACCTCGAGCCCTACTACGAGCGCGCCCTCGCGCTCCAGGACGCGGGTGCGCAGGCGGAGTACAACACGATCGTCGCGAACAAGCTCACCTACCAGGCCGAGTTCGGCAAGCAGAACGCCGCGATGATGCCGATGGGCACGTGGTTCGTCGCGTCGCTGATCGCCCAGCAGGCGTCCGGCGACTCGGACACCTTCGACTGGGGCTTCGCACCGATCCCGCAGTTCGACGAGTCGACGACCGGCATGGACCAGACCCCCGTGACCTTCGGCGACCCGACCGGCTTCGGCATCAACGCCGGCATCGACTCGGGCAAGCAGGCCGCGGCCAAGGAGTTCCTCGAGTTCGCGTCGAGCGAGGAGGGCGCGGAGGTCGTCGCCTCCCTCGGCATCACCCCGGCCCTGACCAGCGACGCGGTCGCCGAGACCTACTTCGCGGTCGACAGCGCGCCGACCGACGAGGTCTCGAAGTTCGCCTGGTCGTCGCACGACACCAAGCCGGAGAACCCGACCTCGGCCAAGACGGCCGCCGTCCAGAACGTGCTCCTCGACCTGCACACCGCCGTCATGTCGGGCTCGACGAGCCTCGACGACGCCGTGAAGACCGCCGAGGACCGCGTGAAGAACGAAGTCGGCACGAACTGACTCCCCGCGGTGGCCGGCCCCGCACGGGCCGGCCACCGCCCCCTCTTCTTCCCCCCTCGAACCCTGGAGGTCTCATGACGACCCTCGCCGCCGCGGACGCCGGCCCGTCGACTCCGCCGACGCCGTCGCCCCTGCCGCCCCGACGACGACGCTCTGCGTACGCCGTCCGGAACATGCTGATCGGCTGGACCTTCATCCTCCCGAACTTCCTGGGCTTCGCCGCGCTCACGCTCGTGCCGGTGATCACCCTCTTCTACATGTCGATGACCGACTGGAACGTCTTCGGTCAGGCGAACTGGGTCGGCATCGCGAACTTCCAGCGCCTGATCGGCGACGCGAGCTTCCGCATCGCGCTGCTGAACACGCTCTACTACGCCGCGCTGCACATCCCGCTGACGCTGGTCGTCTCGCTCGGGCTCGCGCTGCTGCTCAACAACAAGCTCCGCGGCGTCGCGTTCTTCCGCACGGCCGCGTTCTTCCCCTACATCACCTCGATCGTCGCGATCGCCGTGGTCTGGAACCTGCTCTTCAGCCCGGAGTACGGCCCGATCAACCAGCTGCTCGGCCTGATCGGCATCTCCGACCCGCCCGGCTGGCTGACCTCGTCCGAGTGGGCGATGCCCGCGGTCGTGATCATCAGCACCTGGCGGGACATGGGCTACTACATGATCCTGTTCCTCGCCGGGCTGCAGACCGTGCCGCGCGAGCTGCACGAGGCCGCCCGCGTCGACGGCGCCTCGGTCTGGCAGCGCTTCGTCAACGTTACGATCCCGTGCCTGCGGCCGACCACCTTCTTCGTGACGGTGATGCTCACCATCAACTCGTTCAAGATCTTCGACCTGATCCTCGTGATGACGCAGGGCGGCCCGGGCCAGGCGACCCTCGTGCTCTCGCAGTTCATCTACCAGAAGGGCTTCCAGGAGAACCAGTTCGGCTACGCGTCGGCGGTCTCGGTCGTGCTCTTCCTGCTCTGCATCCTCGTGACGCTGGCCCAGTTCTTCCTCAACCGAAGGAGCGAGTCCCGATGACCGGACTTCTCATCCCCGACGGCGCTCCCACCGTCGTCGGCGTGAACGAGCCGCTGCCGCCGCGCCGCAAGGAGGCCGGCCGCTCCCCGGCGCGCAAGGCGGGCCGCCTCCTCGGCTACGCGGTGATGATCGTCGCCGCGGCCGCGCTGCTGCTGCCGTTCTTCTGGATGATCACGAGCTCGGTGAAGACGCCGAACGAGGTCTTCTCGGTGCCGGTGAAGTGGTTCCCGGAGACCTGGGTCTGGAGCAACTACGTCCAGATCTGGACCCAGTCGGGCATGCTCACCTGGATCCGGAACACGCTGCTGCTCGCGGTCGTCGTCACGATCCTGCAGGTGGTCACCGGCTCGTTCGCGGCCTACGGCTTCTCGCGGATGCGCTTCCCCGGCCGCGACGTGCTGTTCCTGGTCTACATCGGCACGATCGCGGTGCCGTGGCAGTCGTACATGATCCCGCAGTTCATCCTGCTGTCGAACCTCAAGGTCTCGAACACCCTCTGGGCGATCATCCTGATCCAGGCCTTCGGCGCCTTCGGCGTGTTCCTGATGAAGCAGTTCTACGAGACGATCCCGGAGGAGCTCTCCGAGGCCGCGCGGATCGACGGCCTGAGCGAGTACGGCATCTGGGCGCGGATCATGGTGCCGCTGTCGATCCCCGCGATCGCGAGCCTCACGCTGCTGACCTTCGTCGCCACCTGGAACGACTACCTCGGGCCGCTGATCTACCTACGGAACCCGGACCTGTGGACGATCCAGCTGGGACTGCAGAGCTTCGTCAGTACCCTCTACGACGCCAACTACGCGCTGCTGTTCGCGGGCCTGGTCATCTCGGTGGTCCCGATCGCCGTGATCTTCCTCCTCGGCCAGAAGTACTTCGTCGAGGGCATCGCGACCAGCGGACTGAAGGGCTGATCGTGCGCCGCATCCCGAACGGCCTCTACGCCTCGCTCTTCGGCGTCGCCTACCTGATCCTGGTGACGAACGTGCTGCTCCTGGTCGCCTGCCTGCCGCTCGTGCTGCTGCTGGTGACGACGGATCCGGTGCTCTCCTGGCCGCTCCTCGCGGTGGCGCTGCCGCTCTGCGCGCCGGCCCTGATGGGCGCCGCCGCGGTCTTCGCGGCGCACTCGCGCGGCGAGACCGCGGTCGTGCGGACGTTCTGGCGGGCGTGGCGCGCGAGCTGGCGCCGCCCCGTGCGGCTGCTGGCCGCCGCCACCGCGGTCGTCGTGCTGGTGCTCGTCGACGTGCGGTTCCTCGCGCCGACGCAGATCGGCGTGGTCGTCATCCCGTTCCTCGCGGTCATCGCCCTGCTCGTGGTCGGCTGCGTGCCGGTGGCGCTCGTCGCCCTCGCGGAGGCGAGTGGATCGACGCTCCGGCGGGCCGTGAAGGCGGCGGTGTTCCTCGCCGCCCGCCGCTGGCACCTGTCGGTGGTCTCGCTGCTGGTCCTCGCGTTCCAGGCGTACCTCTTCACCGCCTCGCCCGCGCTCGCCCTCGGCGTCTCGGCCGCTCCCGCCCTCTACCTGGTCTGGGCGAACGCCCGGTTCACCCTCCGCCCCGCGCTCGCCGCCGACCAGCCGGTCGCGGCCTGACCTCCCACGAAGGACTCTCCCCATGACGACCACTCCACCCACCACGGGGAGGACGACCACCGAGCAGGCCGTGGCGGACGCCCTCGAGGTCGTCCGCCGGATGATCGGGGCCTTCGGCTCCGCCTACCCCGACGACACCACCACGGACGGCCGCTACCCGATCCGCCCCGCGGCACAGGGCTTCGCGGCCGGCGCCAACCGCGGCTGGACGACCAGCTTCTGGCCGGGCATGCAGTGGATCGCCTGGGAGGCGACCGGCGAGGACGTCTTCCTCGACGCCGCCCGCGGCCACCTGCAGGACTTCGCCCGCCGCGTGCGGGAGGGCGAGGACCTGGAGACCCACGACCTCGGCTTCCTCTACACGCTCTCCTGCGTCGCGCCCTTCCGGCTCCTCGGCGACGAGCTCGGCCGCACCGCGGCGCTCGAGGCCGCCGAGCACCTGATGACGCGGTTCCTGCCGACGGCCGGCATCGTCCAGGCCTGGGGCGACCTCCGCGACCCGAAGCAGCGCGGCCGCACGATCATCGACTCGCTGATGAACATGCCGCTGCTGACCTGGGCCGGCGAGCAGACCGGCGACCCGCGCTACGCCGAGGCCGTCGCGCGCCACATCGAGGCGCTGCGGGTGAACATCCTCCGCCCCGACTCGTCGACCTTCCACACCTTCTACTGGGACGCCGAGACCGGCGAGCCGCTGCGCGGCGGCACCGAGCAGGGCGCCTTCGACGACTCCTGCTGGGCACGCGGGCAGGCCTGGGGGGTCTACGGCTTCGCGATGGGCTTCCGCGTGCTCGGCGACGACGCGCTGCTCGAGGCGTCGCGGGCCTGCGCCGAGTACTTCCTCGCGCACCTGCCGGGCGACCTCGTGCCCTACTGGGACCTCGTCTACACCGAGGGCAGCGACGCGCCCCGGGACAGCTCGGCGGCGGCGATCGCGGTCTGCGGGCTGCTCGAGCTGGCCCTGGTCGAGACCGACGCCGAGTGCGCCGCGCGCTGGCGCAACGCCGCGCACCGGATCCTCGCGGCGCTGATCCGGGAGTGCGCTCCCGAGAGCCCCGAGGCGGCGGACACCGTCCTGCTGCACAGCGTCTACGACCTGCCGAAGAACGTGGGCGTCGACGAGGGAACGCTCTGGGGCGACTACTTCTACCTGGAGGCGCTGATGCGCGTCTCGCGACCGGAATGGCGGCCCTACTGGTGAGACTCGTCCGATTCGAGAGCGCCGAGGGCGCTCGGACCGGGGTCGTGCTCGACGGCGACGGCGACGGTGACCGCGCCGGTGACCGCGTGCTCGACCTGGGCACCGCGACCGTCACGGAGCTGTTCGCCGACCGCGCGCTGCTGACCGCGGCCCGGGCGGTCGGCACCTCGACCGTCCCGCTCGACTCCCTCCGCCTGCTGCCGCCGGTCGTGCCGGGGAAGATCCTCTGCATCGGCTACAACTACCGCGGGCACGTGCCCGCCGGCGGTGAGGACCGGCCCGTGCCGACGACGCCCGACGTGTTCGTCAAGACGCCGAACACGCTCGGCGCCCCCGGCGACCCGGTGACGCTGCCGCTGACGGCGACCGACGTCGACTACGAGGGCGAGATCGCGCTCGTGATCGGCCGCGGCGGGCGGGACATCCCGCTCGAGGAGGCGGCCTCGCACATCGCCGGCTACACCGTGATCAACGACGTCTCCGAGCGCACCTGGCAGGGCCGCTCGAGCCAGTGGACGCTCGGCAAGTGCTCCGACGGCTTCGCCCCGCTCGGCCCGTGGCTCGTGACGCCCGACGAGATCGCGGACACCGGCGACCTCTGCGTCGAGGTGGTCCGCGACGGCGTCGTCACCGTCTCGCAGAGCACCGCCGACCTGGTCTTCAGCATGGCGGCGCTCGTCCACCACCTCAGCGAGGGGATGACCCTCGAGCCGGGCGACGTGATCGCCACGGGCAGCCCGCAGAAGCTGCCGGAGGCGCTCGCGGCGCACCGGCCGCTGGCCGACGGCGACGCGGTGACGATCCGCGTCGACGGGATCGGCTCCCTCACCACGACCTTCCGAAAGGGACGACCATGACCGCCGCCGTGCCCACCCCCGCCGCCTCCACCCTCGCCGCCTTCACCCTGGACGCCTTCCGGCTCGACGGCCGCGTCGCCGCCGTCACCGGGACCAGCCGGGGCATCGGCCGCGGCGCCGCGCTGGCGCTCGCCGGGGCCGGCGCCGACATCGCGCTGATCGACCGGGGCGACGCGAGCGAGACCGCCGAGCTGATCCGCGGGCTGGGCCGCCGGGCGCACCTGATCCGCCGCGACTTCGCGACCGCGACGTCCGAGGAGCTGCACTCCGCGATCGACGAGGTCGTCGCCGAGCTCGGCCGGATCGACGTGGTGGTCAACAACGCCGGCACGATCAAGCGCACCCCCGCGGCCGAGCACAGCGCCGCCGACTGGGACGAGGTGCTGAAGGTGAACCTCGACTCGGTCTTCCACCTCACCCAAGCGGCCGGCCGGCGGATGATCGCGCAGGGCTCCGGGCGGATCATCACCGTCGCGTCGATGCTGTCCTTCCAGGGCGGGATCACCGTGCCCGGCTACACCGCCTCCAAGCACGCGGTCGCGGGCCTGACCAAGGCGTTCGCCAACGAGTGGGCCGCCTCCGGAGTGACCGTCAACGCGATCGCCCCCGGCTACCTCGCCACCGACAACACCGCGGCGATCCGCGCCGATGAGGCCCGCGAGGCGTCGATCGTCGCGCGCATTCCCGCCGGCCGCTGGGGCACCCCCGCGGACCTGCAGGGCGCCTTCGTGTTCCTCGCGTCGGACGCCGCCGCCTACGTCACGGGGACGATCCTCCCCGTCGACGGCGGCTGGCTCGTGCGCTGACGCCGACCGGCTCCCCGAACCCACCCGACCAGAACCGACCCGACAGGAGTCTCCCCATGGAGCAGCGCTACGCCACCAACCCCTCGCAGATCCCCGGCATGACCACCGAGGACCTGCGCCGGGAGTACCTCGTCCCGGAGGTGTTCGTCGCCGGCGAGATCCGGCTGGTCTACACGCACCACGATCGCATCGTGCTCGGCGGCGCCGTCCCCGCGGGGCAGCGGCTCGAGCTGACCGGCTACGAGGAGATCCGGAGCGACACCTTCCTCGAGCACCGCGAGCTGGGGATCGTCAACGTCGGCGGCACCGGCACGGTGACCGCGGACGGCGAGACGTACACGCTGGTGTCGGGCGCCTGCCTGTACCTGGGGCGCGGGATCGAGGCGGTGGCGTTCGAGGACGCCGGCTCGGGTGCCGTGGTTTCGGGAGACGCGGGCGCCCAGTTCTACCTCTTCTCGGCCCCCGCGCACACCACGTACCCGTCGGTGCTCGTCGCGCCCGGCGAGGGCACCGTCCGCGAGCTCGGCGAGCAGGCGACGAGCAACCGCCGCACGCTCAACCAGTACATCCACGAGAACGGCGTGCGCAGCTGCCAGATCGTGATGGGCGTCACGACCCTGCACGAGGGCTCGATGTGGAACACCATGCCCGCGCACACCCACGACCGCCGCACCGAGTGCTACCTCTACTTCGACCTGCCCGAGGACGCCCGCGTCATCCACCTGCTGGGGGAGCGCCAGGAGACCCGGCACCTCGTCGTGGCCGACCGCCAGGCGATCCTCTCGCCGAGCTGGTCGCTGCACTCCGGCGTCGGCACGGCCGCCTACTCCTTCGTCTGGGCGATGGCGGGCGAGAACCAGGCGTTCGACGACATGGATGCGGCGCCGGTGAAGGACCTGCCGTGACGTCCGGATCCGCTGTCGGCGGCGTGCTGCTGGCCATGGGGGAGACCATGGCCGTGCTGGTGCCCTGCGGCGGCTCCGTCGCCGACGCGGACGACTTCCTGGTGGACGCGGGCGGTGCGGAGTCGAACGTGCTCGCGCACGCGGCGGCGCTCGGCGTCCCCGTGCGCTGGCACAGCCGGCTCGGTGCCGACGCGCTCGGCGAGCGGGTGCTCCGGCAGCTCGCGGCGCGGCGGATCGACGTCTCGCGCGTCGTCCGCGACCCCGGTCATCCCACCGGCGTCTACGTGAAGGACCCCGGCCGCGGAGTCTCCTACTACCGAGCGGGATCGGCCGCCGCGTACCTCGACACCGCCGACGCCGATGCTGCCCCGTTCGACGACGTGGCGCTGCTGCACCTGTCCGGGATCACCGCGGCGCTCTCGGAGCCGGCCGACCGGTTCCTCCGTCGCGCGGCCCTCCGCGCCCGCGAGCTCGGCATTCCGGTGAGCCTCGACGTCAACTACCGCGCCGCGCTCTGGAGCGTCGATCGGGCGGCGCCGGTCCTCGCCGAGCTGGTCCGGCTGGCTGACGTGGTCTTCGTCGGCCGCGACGAGGCGGAGACCCTGTGGGGCACCCGCACCGCCGAGGACGTCCGGGCGCTGTTCCCGGACGTCGCCGAGCTGGTCGTCAAGGACGGCCACATCGGCGCGACGGTGTTCTGCGCCGGTGCCGACGCTGCCGGCGGGGTCTTCGAGCCCTCGCACGAGGTGGAGGTGCTCGATGCGGTCGGCGCGGGCGACGCCTTCGCCGGCGGCTACCTGGCCGCCCTGCTCCAGGGCGCCGACCCCGGAGCACGCCTGCGCCGCGGCCACGACCGCGCCGCCCTCACCCTCGCCGTGGCGGGCGACTCCCTCGACGAGAGAACGGCACGACGATGACTGTGTTCACCACCACCCCCGCGACCACCCCGACTGCAAGCCCGACCGCGAGCCCCTTCGACGAGGTCTTCGCAGGCGCCCCGCTGATGGCGATCCTGCGCGGCATGGGCGTGGAGCGCTCGATCGCCCTCGCGACGACCGCCTGGGACCTCGGCATCGACTCGGTCGAGGTGCCGCTGCAGACCGCGGAGGACGAGGTCGCCCTCCGCGAGGTCGCGCGCCTGGGCGCCGAGCGCGGCAAGACCGTCGGAGCGGGCACGATCGTCCGCCCCGAGCAGGTCGCGCTCGCCCGCGAGGCCGGCGCCGGCTACCTCGTCTCGCCCGGCCTCGACCAGCGCATCCTCGCCGCGGCCGGCGCCGTCGATCTCCCGCTGCTGCCCGGAGTCGCGACGCCGTCGGAGGTGCAGCTCGCCGCCTCGCTCGGCCTCACCTGGCTGAAGGCCTTCCCCGCCACCTGGCTCGGCGCCGGCTGGTTCAAGCACATCCGCGGCCCCTTCCCCGGCATCCGCTTCGTCGCGACCGGCGGCCTCGACGCCGCCAACGTCTCCGACTTCCTCGACGCCGGCGTCCGCGTCGCCGCCGTCGGCTCCGCCCTCGAGGACCCGGCCCAGCTCGCCCGCCTCGGCGCCCTCCTCGCCGCCGCCCGCCCCTGACCGCCGCGTCTCGATACGCGCTGCGCGCTACTCGACCAGCATGGGTCGGGGCACGCCGACGCGCTGTGCACCCACTCCATGCTGATCGAGTAGCCCGCTTCGCGGGCGTATCGAGATCCACCACCGTCAGAACGGTGCGGGAACAGTGTCGAAGCGAGGCCCCGGCGGAGGATTCGGCGGCCGCCCGGGCAGAGGTGGTGGCCGGTTGCTGATCCGCCGCCCGGTCGGGCTCGTCCACTCGAGGGTCCCGTCGTCGTCGATCCGGTCGTAGCTCCACTGCTCTCCGTGCCGGATGTGGTGGTGGGACGTGCAGAGCATGACGAGGTTCTCGAGGGACGTCTCGCCGCCGTTGCGCCACTCGAGGGTGTGGTCGGCCTCGGCCGTCGCGGCAGTCCGGGTGCAGCCGGGGAAGCGGCAGGTCTGATCGCGGAGCTGGAGGTGCAGGCGCATCTGCGCGGGTGGGACGCGCCAGGTGCGGCCGACGGAGACGACGGCGCCGGTGTCCTGATCGATGAGCACCCGCGTGAAGGAGGCTCCTGTGCGGAGGAGCTCGCGGGCGACGTCGGCGCGGACGGGTCCGTAGCCGTCGAGGTCCGCGGGCGCGTCGTCGAGACCTGCGGCGGTGGACGCCGCGAGGGTGAGTCGCACCTCGGCCCGCACTCCGGGGACGAAGGTCGGGTCCGGCTGATGATCGGGATCGGGGGTCGTTCCCGCGATGTCGCCGTCGCAGAGCAGATCGACCGCCGCGTCCGCGCTGAGCTGCTGGAGTGTGCGGGGGTCGCCCTCGTCGCGGAGGGTGCGGGCGATGCGGCGCAGCCGGTCGTAGGCGCCCGTCACCGCCGGTGCGGGAGCGTGGACGCAGAGGGTCGCCATTCCGTCGACGTCCGGGGTGACCCAGACCGCGCGGTCCTGGCAGGCGCGGGCGTGGCGCTCGGCGAGGGGCTGCTCGTGCAGCTCCTCGCGCCAGCGACTGAGAGCTCGGCGCAGCTGGGTCGTCGTCATCGTGAGGGCGGCGTCGGCGGCGCGCTCGTCGAGTGCCGCGCGAGAGGCCTCGGGGAGGCTGCTCGCCGCTCTGCAGACGGCCTCGCCGGCCTCCCAGAGGATCCGCGCGTCGCGGAGCAGGGCGCGGGTGAGGGGAAGGTGCTCCATCAGCATCTCCGCGGTCTCGAGCCGTCGGCAGACCTCCCGCTCGGACACGCCGAGCGTTACCGCGAGCTCGGCTCGGATCGAGCGCTCGACGAGATCGCGGGTCTCGCTCCGGGACGCGCCGCGGGCGAACGATTCCGGGACGGTGAGCGCGACGCGGTAGCCGCGGTGCATCCGCTCGGCCGCCCTCAGGCGCGTCGGGGAGGCGGCGCGCTCGGCGGCCGCGGAGTCGTCGAAGCAGTTGCGCACCTCCGCGAGTACTGCTGCATTCTCATCTTCTGCCATACGTATATTGAACCAGTGACCACCGACATCGAAGCGGGGGCAAGGGCCGATCGGGGGAGAGGGCAGGCGGATCGGGGGTTGGGGAGGAGGCTCGTTCCCGGATGTCTCGGTGATGGTGGGTCTCGATACGCCGCCGGAGGCGGCTACTCGACCAGCATGAATCGACCTGCGGCTTGCGCGACCAGCAGGGAGTGCCCTGCGGGCTGCGCGACCGGCATGAGGCGGTCGGCCAGGCACCCTGGCCGCGGACTGCGCCCCCCATGCTGAACGAGTAGCCCGCGCAGCGGGCGTATCGAGATCCACCCGGTCCGAGACGAGAGCCTGCAGACCACCGTGCCAGCGGTGGTGGGTCTCGATACGCCCCTGCGGGGCTACTCGACCAGCATTCTGCGGGCATCTCTCCCGAGCAGATCCGGGGTCAGCGGCGGCGGCGCAGCAGCGCGTCGAGCGAGAGGCGGCCGGGGCCGGTCAGCACGAGCGCCACCGCTCCGGCGGCCAGCACCAGGACGAACTCGATGCCGCCGGTAGCGGCGAAGAAGCCGCTCGGCAGGTGGACGACGACGAGCGCGACGACCGCCGTGATCGCGAGGCCGGCGGCGGCGATCCGGGTCAGCAGGCCGACGATGATCGCGGCGCCGCCGAGCAGCTCGGTGAAGGCGGCGACCGGGGCGAGGACGGCCGCGAACGGGATCCCCATCGCTCCGAAGCCCTCGGTCGTCGCGGCGAGGCCGTCGACGGCGATCTTCTGCCAGCCGTGCGCGAGGAACACGGCGCCCAGCGCGAGGCGGAGGACGAGCAGTCCGGCGGAGGCCCCCGGCAGCGCGCCGCGGCGGGCCGAGGAGGAGGTGGTCGGGCGGTCGAGCGTGGTGGTCATGGCGTGCCTTCCGGTCGGAGCGGATCTCGAGGGGGAGTGCCGCACGCCGTCGTGCTCGTGCTCGACCGTAGGCGCGACCGCCGCCCGCCCGAGCTCCGTGGAGTGGACACTGAGAACTCGCACAGGCTCACTCCAGGCTCCAGCCCCCGCACACGCTGGAGCCGGCGCCGCCCTCCTCACGAAGGCGGCGCCGGCTCCCGCACCGATCCTCAGCAGCTCGCGGCCGGGTACTCCTCGCTCTGCTCGCGCGCCACGTCCTCGCCGTCGACGGTGCCCGTCACGGTCAGGTCGACCGCGTCGGCCGGCACCGTCTTGGCCCGGGTGGTGAAGGAGTGGAACGCGCTCTTCCCGGGCGCGACGGCGGTGAACGCCTTCTCGCCGTAGGCCGTCGTCATCGTGATCCCCACCGGCACGTCGGCCGTGTTGACCGCGGTGACGCCCAGCTGCACCTTGCCCGCGACGCACCGGCTCTGCACCGTCACGTCCAGGTCCGGCAGCGCCGGGGCGGCGGGGGCGACCGCCGCGACTCCGAGCCACGAGATCACCGGCTTCTCGCCGCCCGCGCCCTCGTTCGTCACCCGGTACTCCACCGTGGTCGGCGCAGCGAGGGTGAAGGTCAGCGCCCCGGTCAGCGGCGTGCTCGTGCCCGACAGCGGGATGTTGCCCTTGGCCAGCTCCACGCCCCCGGCCGAGACCGTGTGGTTCATCGTCCGGCTGAGGTTCCACCACTCGGTGAACCCGCCCGTCAGCGTGTACGTCCCGGCGGCCAGCGGCAGCCGGTAGATCAGCTGCGTCGTGTCCTGGTAGAGACCGGTCGAGAACTTGTCGTTCAGGTCCGTCCCGGTCTTCACCTTCATGCCCTCCGGCGCGAAGCCCCACTGGTCGGCGGCGGTCGAGGCCCGGTCCGACACGGCGTTGAGCAGCGACGGGACGGCCGCCTGCACCGCGCCGTACTGCGGCGAGGAGGTCGCCGCGGTGCCGGAGTCGATGTAGTAGACGAGCCCCTCCGGCACGATCTCGTAGCGCGCGGTCACCTTCGCGCCGTTCGCGAGCGTCCCGCGCAGGGTGACCGGCGCGTAGTCGGTGCGGGTCTGCGCCGCGGAGTCCGCGTCCCAGGTGATGCCGACGGAGGCGCCGTCGACCGTCACAGTGGTCGGCAGGGCGGCACTCGCGGTGAGCGCGCCCTGGTAGCCGAGGTCGCGGGTCACGCTCTGGACGTAGACCAGCGCGAGCCGCGCGTTGTAGCCGCTCGTCCCGTCGGTCCCGAAGGACACGTCGACGACGCCCGGCGCCGCGAGGGTCACCTGCTGGCGCACCGGCGTGGCCGCCCCGGTCGAGACCGCGGTGGCGCGCTTCGTCGTGCCGGCCGCGGTGACGGTCGAGACGACGTTGGTGGTCAATCCGGCCCGCGGCGCCTGCACGGCGACGACGTCGTAGGTCCCGGCGGGCAGCGTCAGGTGCGTCACGACGGGCTTGCCGAAGTCGGCCGGCACGTACGAGGAGCTCCAGTCCGCGGGGTTGCCCGGGACGACCGCGCCGGTCGACGTGGTCGAGTAGCCCCACGTGCTCCCCGCGGACACCCCGTCCCACTTCCGGTCGGCGGCGTCGTTGAGGACGCCCGGCTGGCTCGCCTTCACGGCCGCGTAGGCGGATCCGGCCGCCGAGCCGCTCGAACCCGAGTCGACGAAGTAGCGCAGGTCGGCGGGAGTGACGAGCAGCGGCACCGAGAAGCGCTGGAACACTCCGGTCGAGGCGACCTTCTCGGTGGTCCGGCCGGTCAGCCGCACCGTGCCGAGCTCGGCCGTCCCGGCGAGGGCCTGCGCCGCTCCCGCGTCCCAGGTCACGGCGCGGTCGGCGCCCTCGAGGGTCAGGGTCTTCGGCAGTCCGGCGGAGGTGGTCCCGGCGATCAGGCCGAGGTCGCGGACGTCGGTGCTCACGCCCTCGGGCACGAGCTCCGCGGCGGTCCGGCTGAGGCGCGCCACCAGAGCGGCGGCCCCCTCCGCGTCGAGGCCGTAGCCGGCCGGGTCGGCCAGCGCCGATCGGGCGGAACCCACGACGCTCGCGAACGGAGCCCAGGAGGAGGCGCTCCACTCCGCCTCGACGAAGCGCTCGGCCGTCGCCAGCGCCGCCGCGAGGGCGGTGGTGTCGACCGCGGACGAGTCCGCGTTCGCGACGACCACGCCGACCGCATCCACGTTCAGGACGCCGTCGTTCGCCGTCTCCAGCACCACCGTGTGCGCGCCGTCCGCGAGACCGCGGAGCTGGAACGCCGTGCGCTCGCTGCCCGCCGCCCAGGTCGGCGCGTTCGTCGCCACCCGGACGCCGTCCACCGTGACGTTCAGCGTCGCGGCCCCGGTGTTGCTGCCGAGGACGTCGAGTCCGGTCCCGGTGAAGGAGTAGCTCAGCGCCGCGCCCTTGCCGGTGCTCTTCGACGCCGTGCGCTGCCACTCGAACATGCCCTGGCCGTTGACGTGCGTCCACTGCTCGTCGAACTCGAGGATCGGCGTCGAGCCGTCGCTCCAGCTGGTCTGGTGCATGCCGTCGACGACGGTGGAGTAGTAGGGAGTGAAGCCGGGCACCTGCTCGACGACGAGGTCGTCGAACTGCGTGAACGTGAAGGCCGAGCCGAGCTGCACGCGCCCCGCGGCCTGCGGCGCCGGGTCGGCGTACGCGGCGACCTGCACGCCGTTGAGGTAGGCGGTGTAGCGGTCGCCCGCCACCTGCACGGCGATCCGGTTCCACACTCCGGTGCCGGTGCGGAACGCCGTGCCGGGGGTGGCGGAGGCGGTGCCGGACGCGACGGAGGTGCCGTAGCGCAGCAGGCTCCAGGCGCCCGTCGCGTCGACCCGCAGCTCGGCCGCGGAGACGTTCTGACCGTTGGGCGTCCCGCCCTGCTCGCGGGCGCCGAGGGTCGCGTACGGGGTGCCGCCGTTCTCGAAGAGCACGTCGACCGAGGCGCGGTAGTTCGCCCAGCGGTAGTCGCCGATCGTCGTCTTCGGATCGCCGCCGTTCCAGGCGGGGCCGTTCATGCCCGGGCCGACCTGCTGGCGCAGCACGCGGTCGCGCGCGGCGTCGCCGGTGGCCACGGACTCGAAGGCGCCGTTGGTGTCGTTCGTGTAGCGCGGGATCGCGCCGTCGTCCTCCGGCTGCACCGCGGGGGTGCCGGCGGGCTTCGCCTTCGCGCCGCGGCTGTCGAGGAACGACTCGCCGGAGTCGCTCAGCGCGCCGGTCGCCGGGTCGTAGGAGCGGATGTCCGCGGCCTCGGCGTAGTCGAAGTCGTCCGCGTAGAGGACGGAGTCGGTCGTGACGCCGTTGACGTCGCCGCTCGCGTCGGTGTCGAGCACGTCGCGACCGCCGTCGGCGTCGGTGTACTCGGGCGAGGTCGGCAGGGTCGAGCCGTAGCCCTCACGCGGAGTGAGGACACCGCCGGCGCTCGCCGCGTGGTCGAGCGTGGTGGCGGTCGCCGTCGACCAGGGCTTCACGGTCACCGTGTACACGCCGTCCACGGCGGACAGCTCCGACACGGGCACGACGTAGTTCGCGTCGTAGGCCTCGCCGGCGTCGGCCGCGCGGGTCTCCCAGACCTCCATCGTGCGGTCGTCGCCCAGGTCGAGGTCCTCCGCGGAGATCGCGTAGGTCTTCTCGAACGGGCTGTCGTTGACGATCACGGTCGAGAAGTCCGAGCCGTCCGGCGCGGCGAGCGTCGTGTACGACACCGCGCCGGTCGAGGCGCCGCTGGGCGGATTGCCGCCGCCGAGCGCGCTGCCGGAGGCCTGCGGGATGCCGCGCCAGACGCCCGCGGTGTTGTCCTCGTTCTCCCAGCCGAGCTGCGCGAACTGCGTGTACTGCTCGACCGCGGCCAGGCCGCCGTCGTAGTAGAGCCAGCCCGACCACGGGTCGCGGGCGCTGACGAGCTCCTTCGAGGAGTACTGGAAGCCGTCGTAGAAGGAGCCGATCGCGGGCTGGAAGATGTTCAGGGTCCGCAGCGACTTCGCGAAGCCGGAGGTGACCCAGTTGCTCATCTCGAGCGCGCTGTTGGTGCCGCCGAACTCGGTCCCGGTGCCGCCCTGGCCGTCGGGGTTCGTGTTGTTCGGGCGGTCGGCGGAGTTGGAGAAGGTCGCCTGGCCCTCGGAGTTCCAGATCTCCTTGTCGTAGGTCTGCGCGAACCTCTTCAGGTTCCCGTTCGCGTCGTCCGAGGTGGCGTAGTGGAAGCCGACGACGTCGACGGCGTCGCGGAGCGACGGGTCGGTGGTCGAACTCAGCTGGTCGCCGAAGGAGGTCGGGGGAGTGCCGACCGTGTCCGCCGCGACCGTGCGGATCGCGCGGTAGCGCTCGCCCTCGTCCGCCGAGGCGAAGCCGTTGCTCGGGTCCTGCGCGCTCGCGCCCTCGTAGCCCTTGGTGTCGGTGCGGAGCCAGGTCGAGAACTTCTTGTAGAGCGCGGCGTTCGGGCTCGTGGTCTCGTTGGTGTCCGGGTTGATCGAGTCGACCATGATCCCGTACTCGCGCTCCGCCGCCAGGACGGTGTTCTTGAACCAGATGTACTGGTCCTCGTCGCTGGTCACCCAGGTGGGGCGGCTCCAGCGCAGGATGCTGACGTGCACGTCGCCCTCGGCGACCTTCTGGGCGTCCGCGGCCAGCTGGAAGCCGGGCTCGCGCTGCACGTTCGGGTACTCGTCGCGCGAGCGCATCGTCGCGACGTTCGGCCCGGTCGAGGTGTTGCGGTCGTTGCCCATCTCGATCTTGATGGTGGTCATGATCGGGTGCTCGCCGCCGAAGAGCGTCTCGATCAGCTCCCAGTACTTCTCGGGGTGCTGCGACTTGTAGTCGAGCAGCAGCGCGCTGGTCGAGTTCGCGGAGAGGATGCCGAAGCCCTTGAAGGTCAGGGCGTTGACGCTCTTCGCCGCGGCGGCGACGTCGGCCGCCGTGATCGTCACGGCCTGGACGTCGGAGGGGGCCGCCTGCGCCGGTGCGGCCTGCGCGAGTCCGGAGGCGAGCAGGGCGCCGAGCGCCGTTGCCGCGACGAGGCCGCGTCCCCTGCCCTCCCTTCTGCGGCGGGAGGAGGGCTCGGGCTGCGAGCCTCGAGCGTGCCAGGGGGAGCGGTTGAGCATGGTTGCGCCTCGTCGTCGAGTCGAATGGGATGAGCGATCCGCCACATCCGATCATTTCAGGACAGGCAGAGAGCGATCGCTGAGGTCACCGTAACCGAGGGCTTTCCCGGGCGCAACGGCGCGAAGCAGCGTGCAAGCAGGGTCTTTCCGTGCGGACGCACCACGGGGTAGTGTGCTCGGCAGCGCGACCGAGGGTTCCTTCGTGATCGATACTGATCGATTCGGGAGTCGGAGTGCGCGACACGAGTCGGCGACGGTGCCGACCGGAGAACGGAGAGACCCCGCCATGACCACCCGCTCCACACGGATCCGCCCCCTCCTCACGCGCGGCGCCGTCGGCATCGCCGGGGGCCTGCTCCTGCTCCTGCTCGGCGTCGCCGGCACCGCCTTCGCCGACGAGCAGCAGGGCGCCGACGACGTCGACGTCAACGTGCAGATCGCACCGCTGACCACGCCCGGCTCGCTCTCGATGACCGTCGCGAGCGACTCCACCGCCCTGACCGAGAACGGCTCGAACAGCGTGGCTCGCCAGTTCACGGGCACCCTCCCCACGGTCACCGTCACCGACACCCGCGACGCCGCGGACATCCCTGACGGCGCCGGCTGGTACGTCCTCGGCACCGCGAGCGACTTCACCTCGTCGACCGGTGACACCATCGGCGCGGAGAACCTCGGCTGGGCCCCGAACCTGATCGACGGCGGCGACTCCGGCCTCGTCGCCGAGGGCGACGTCGTCGACACCGCCCTCGACGGCGGCCCCGACGGCGTCGGCCTCGTCGACCAGGAGCTCCTCGCCATCACCAACGACTCCGCCGGCGTCGCCGAGGAGGGCTCCTGGACCGCGAACGCGGCGCTGACCCTCAAGACCCCCACCACCGTCGACGCGGGCGACTACAGCTCGACGCTCACCCTCTCCCTCTTCGAGTGATCATGGTGGTCGAGTAGCCGCCCCCGGCGACGAGCCTTTCCCTGCTGGTCGAGTAGCCCCCGCAGACGGCGTGTCTTTCATGCTGGTCGAGTAGCCGCCGGAGACGGCGTATCGAGACCCACCCTCCTGAACCCGATGCGCCCGGTCTGCGGCCTCCTCGATCAGCACGAATCCTCGAGTGGACCCGCGACGGGCCTCGAGTCCCGAGCAGGCCCCTGTACGCGTCCACTCGGCGGTTCCGGCTCGCGCGAGTGGACGCGCGTCGGGCGCTACGCCCAGGCCGGAGCCCGGTCCGGGTCCACTCGCGCGCCCGCCTCATGCTGGTCGAGTAGACGCCGCAGGCGGCGTATCGAGACCCGGCGTGCTGGGGACGGTGGATCTCGATACGCCCGCTGCGCGGGCTGCTCGATCGGCAAGAAGGGGCTGCTCGATCGGCAGGGGGTCGATGAGGCCGGCGGGTGCGGTGCCCGCGAGCGTTCGGTATCGTGGCGCGCTCCGAGACCCGAGGGGGGCATCGTGGGGCGTCAGCACACCATCGCAGGAGCCGTCGGGATCCTTCTGCTCGCGCTCTCCGGCTGCGCCTCGCCCGCGGATCCCGAGCCGGAGGGGTCCGGCGGCGGGCTCGACCTCGCCGTGTCCGCGGTCTGCGAGGCGGGCGCGGATCCGCAGTGCACCGCGGTCGGCGGCCAGGACGTGCTCGTCGACCCGGCGGCGTTCACCCGGGCGGGTGTCGCCTCGGTCGAGGTGTCCGGCACCGGCGACGCGCAGACCGTCGACGTGCGCTTCGACGAGGACGGCGCCGAGCTCTTCCGGGACGCGACGGCGGAGGCGGCCGGCGCCGGCCCGGACGCGCGCCTGCTGCTGCGAGCCGGCGACGTGGTCGTCTCGGCCGTGGCCGTGATGCAGGCGATCGAGGGCGACTCGGTGCAGATCCTCCCCGGCGACGAGGACGCGCAGGAGCTCGCCGACCGCATCCGCGCGGGCTGACCCGGGCGGTCAGGACGCCGGCGGCTCCTCCACGCCGAGCTGCACGGCCAGCTCCATGCAGCGCACGCGGGCGGGGGAGAAGTCGTAGGGCAGACTCCGGATGACGTCCGCCGCGCTCCGGGCACGCGGATCGGCCGCGGGGGCGGGCGTCTCGGCGTCCTCGGGCGGGTGCCGCTCGTCCCAGGCGTCGGCGAGAGCGTCGTCCTCCTCCAGCTGACCGGACTCGACGCAGACGCGCAGCAGTTCCGTCTCGAAGGCGTGCCGCTCGGCCGCCACCTGCGCGACGAGTGGGTCGTCGACGGCGACGGTATCGTCCAGGGCCTCCTCGGCGGCGTCGACGCGGTCGGACGCGGCGCGCAGGTCGGGGTGCGCGGCGAGAGCGGCGAAGCGGCCGGCCTGGATGGCGGCGCCGAGCGGGCCGAACACCCGCTCGGTGACCAGCAGGACGTCCAGGTCGTCCTGGCGCAGCGAGCCCTCGGGCGCGCTCTCGAGGCGGCCGGACACGAGGTCGTCGAGCAGGCCCAGCCGGCTGCCGAGCGTGCGCATGCGCTGCACCGAGGCCCGCTGCCGCTGCAGCTCGGCCTCCTGCGCGGCGAGGGTGTCCTCCAGCCGCGCGAGGACGTCCGCGACCTCGTCCGCGCCGTCCGCACTGTCCGGCGCGGCGCCGGCGAAGGCGTCGCGCACGTCGTCGAGGGCGATGCCCGCCTCGGCCATCCGGCGGATCCAGAGCAGCCGGATGATCTCCTCGTAACCGTACCGGCGGCGCCCGTCGCCGCCGCGCTCGCGCTCGGGGAGCAGGCCGACCTGGTGGTAGTGACGGATCGCCCGGGGAGTGACGCCGACGAACGCCGCGGCGTCGCCGATCAGGACCTCACGGGGCGGGGTCGGGAACGGATGCATGGCGGGCCTTCCGGGTCGGGTCGGGACGTGCTTCGAGCAGACCACATGACGCTGCGGCAGGAGCAAGGCGCTCGACGTGTCCGGCGACGGTGGATCTCGATACGCCCGCTGCGCGGGCTACTCGATCAGCATGAAAGAGGAGCCCGCGTGCAGAGCATGCTGGTCGAGTAGCCGCCGGAGGCGGCGTATCGAGACCCGGGCTCCGGGGGACGTTGGATCTCGATACGCCCGCTGCGCGGGCTACTCGATCAGCATGTGGGGGCCGCTGCGCGGGCCGTCCGGTCAGCATGGTCGGGGAGTCCGCGTGCCGTGCATGCTGGTCGAGTAGCCGACGCAGGCGGCGTATCGAGAACCACCCCTCCGGGAGGCGTGCCTCTCCTCGAGCAGCCGGCGGTCAGGCGCGCGGGCGCGGGGCCGCGGCGCTCTCGCGGAGGACGAGCTCCGGGAGCTCGGAGGAGAAGGCGGCGCCCGTGCGGCCCTCCATCGCGGGGAGGAGCAGGCCGAAGCCGCGGCGGCCGAGGCCGGCGAAGTCCTGGCGGACGGTCGTCAGGGCCGGCGTCCACATCCGGGCGAGCGGGTGGTCGTCGAAGCCGACGACGCTGATGTCCTCGGGGACGCGCAGCCCGGCCTCGGTGATGCCCTTGATCACTCCCATGGCGATCTCGTCGTTGCCGCAGAAGACGGCGGTGACGCTCGGGTCCTCGACCAGCCGAGCGGCGAGCAGCCGCCCGGACTCGGGCTCCCAGGTCGCCTCGAACGGGGTCGGCGCCGTGGCCACTCCCGCGGCCTTCAGCGCGCGGCGCCAGCCGGTCGTCCGGCCGTCCTCGCGCCGCGACGGCGGGATGCGGATGTGGTGCACCGTCGCGTGGCCCAGCTCGAGCAGGTGCTCGGTCAGCGCCTGAGCCGCGCGGAGCTCGTCGAGCACCGCCTGCGGCCGCCGCCCGCGGACCCCCGAGAGCGCGACGACCGGCACGGTCTCCGGGATCGCCGCGAGCACGGCCACGCCGGGCGGATCGAACTTGAGGACGACGATGCCGTCGGGGCTCTGGTCGAGCACCGAGGAGAGCGCCCGCTCGACGTGCTCCGGGTCCGCCGACTCGACGACGGTGATGGTGACGGTCCAGCCGCCGGCGCGCGCCTCCTCCTCGATGCCGCGGATCGCCTCGGCGTAGCCGTACTGCGAGGTGTTGCCGGCGACGACGGCGATGGTGCGCGAGCGCCGGGTGACGAGGTTCCGGGCGACGGCGCTGGGCCGGTAGTTGAGCTCGGCGATGGCCGCGAGCACCCGCTCGCGCTTGTCGGGAGCGACCCGCGCGGCACCGGTCAGCACCCGCGACACGGTCGGCACGGAGACGCCGGCGAGGCGGGCGACGTCGGCGATGACCGGGGCTCTCGTCGCCTTGTCGCGCGTCACGCCGTCCCGCTTCCGTCCTCGACCGTCCTGCAAGTGCCCGGCGAGCCACGACGGAGCGAGGGCGACCGGCTCGGTGCCGCGGGCTCCGGCGGTGGTCACTTCACCGCGCCGCTCGTGATGCCGGAGATGATCTTGCGCTGCGCGAAGACGAACACCAGGAGCAGGGGCAGGCTCATCAGGATGATATAGGAGAAGATCAGGTGCCAGTTCTGCAGGTAGAGCCCGGCGCTGGCCACCTGGTAGAGGTTCAGCGGCAGGGTGTCGAGCCGGCCGCCGACCACGAAGAGCGCGTAGAAGACGTCGTTCCAGATGTAGAGGCAGATCAGGATCGTCGCGGTCGCGAGCACCGGCATCAGCAGCGGCAGGATGATCGTGAAGAACACCCGGATCGGCCGCGCGCCGTCGACGCGGGCCGCCTCCTCCAGCTCCGCGGGGATCGTGCGGACGAAGCCGGTGACGAAGAAGATCACGGTCGAGAGGTACATCCCCATGTAGACGCCGACCATGCCGACGGCGGTGCCGGCGAGGCCGAGCTGGCGCAGCAGCAGCACCACGGTGACGACCGCGGGCGGCAGGACGATGCCGCTGATGGCGAGCGCGTAGACGACGGCCATCCCGCGGCCGGTGCGGCGGCCGAGGATCCAGGCGGCCATCGAGCCGAGCACGAGCACGCCGAGCACCGAGGGCACCATCACGAGGACGCTGCCGAGGAACGCGGGGACCATGCGGCCGTCGGTGAAGACGGTCGCGAAGTTCTCGAGCAGCTGCCACTGCGAGGGGGCGGCGAGGTTGGGGTTCAGCGCCTCGGCCTGGGTCTTGCCGGCGGTGCTGATGATCAGCCAGAACGGCACGCCGAGCAGCAGGGCGACGGCGGCGAGGGCGGCGATCGGCTGCAGCAGCGGGCGGCGGGAGCGGCGGACCCGCGACTCCGGGGCCGCGGGAGTGGACGTGACCGGTCGCTCGATGACGGTGCTCACAGGACGTCCTCTCGACGGCGCAGGGTGCGGATGACGGGGAAGGCGAGGACGGCGACGGTGACGAAGAGGATCAGGCTCATGGTGGTCGCCTGCGCGAACAGGCCCTGGCCGAAGGTGCGGAAGATGAAGATGTTGAGCAGCTCGGTCGTGCCGCCGGGGCCGCCCTCGGTGGTGGCCTGGACGATGTCGAAGCCGTTCATCGAGCCCAGCAGCGCGGTGGCGACGTTGAAGGTCAGCGCCGGCGCGATCAGCGGGAAGCGGATGTCGCGGAAGGTCTGCCACCAGGAGGAGCCGTCCAGGCGCGCGGCCTCGAGCACGTCGCCGGAGATCGTCTTGAGCCCGGCCAGGTAGATGAGCATCGACAGGCCCATCCACTTCCAGGAGTGGATCAGGGCGACGACGACGATCGTCCAGGTGGTGTCGCCGAGCCAGGCGATCGAGACCGGCTGCCCGGAGACGAAGGAGAGGATCCCGTTCAGCGCGCCGTCGGGCTTGAGCAGCGCCTGGAAGACGTAGCCGACCGCGAGGGCGGACATGATCACCGGGATGAAGAACATCACCCGGGCGAAGCGGTTGACCCGGGTGTCCTTCTCCAACAGCAGCGCGAGGATCAGGCCGAAGACGTTCTGGAAGACCGCGACGAGCACCGCGTAGACCAGCGTCACCCGCAGCGCCTGGATCAGCGTGCCGCTCTGGAAGAGGTCGACGAAGTTCGCGACGCCGACGAAGCCGATGGCGGCCTTGAAGCTGGACCAGTCGGTGAAGGCGTAGACGAAGTTGAACACCGTCGGCACGAAGAAGAAGACGATCAGGACCAGGAGGGCCGGCACGAGGAAGACCAGCGGGTGGTCGGAGCGGCGTCCGCTCGGCATGCCGCCGGTCTTCACGGCGCGGGCGAGGACCCGGGGTGGCGCGGCGGCTCGGGTGGTGGACACGCGGGGCACTGCCTTTCGAGAGAGGGGGTCGTGCGCGGGAGGGTCCGGGGCCCGCCGTCGTGGCCGGGCCCCGGTGTCGAGCGGCTAGAAGCCGGTGGCGCCCTGCGCCTTCGCGAGCTGCGCGAACTGGTCCTGCGTGGCCTGCGCGACCTGCTCCGGGGTCTTGGTGCCCTGGATCATGTCGGCGAGGTAGATGTACAGGTCGGGGTTCGCGATGGCCTGGGCCTGCATCGAGCCGACCGAGTCGCCGACGGAGTCGCTGACCGAGACGAGCGCGGTGGGCACGGTGTCGGGCGTGGTGACCGAGGGCTGGAGCGAGATGGTGTCCTGCGCGGTGACGAAGTCCGAGTAGCCGTCGCCGAGCCAGTAGGAGAGGAGCTGGCGCGAGGCCGCCTCCTTCTTCTCGTCTCCGGTCGCGAAGGCGACGAGCGCGTTCGACTGGTCCGGGATGAAGGTGCCGACGTTGCCCGAGGGCGAGATCGGGAAGAAGCCGATGGTGTCGTTGAGCGTCGCGGTGTCGGACAGCGACTGCAGCTGGCCGAAGAAGGAGTTGACCTGGACGACCATCGCGGCGTCGCCGGCGAGCAGGGCCGCGCCCTGGTCCTCGAAGGTCGCGGTCTTGATGTCCTCGTTGAAGAGGCCCTCGTCGATCAGGCCCTTGTAGGTGTCGATCGTGCCCTGGATGGTCGGGTCGGTGAACTTCTCCTCGCCCGAGTTCACGCGGTCCCAGAGGCCGTCCTTCGCGGCGTCGGCGAGCTGCACCTGCACCCACCACTGGGTGGCCCAGCGGTCGGCGCCCATCTCGAAGAACGGGGTGACGCCCTTGTCCTTCAGCTGCCGGCCGAGCTCGACGAACGAGTCCCAGTCGGTCGGCGTCTCCGTGATGCCGTTCGCCTCGAAGACCTTCTTGTTGTAGTAGACGCCCTCGACCGCGGGGGTGGTGACCAGCGCGGCGTAGCGGGTGTCGTCGAGCAGGCCGGTGATGTCCTTCAGCGAGGGGTCGACGTCCTCGAGCCAGGGCGCTCCGTCGAGGCTCTGCAGGTTCGTCGACGCGTTCAGCGCGGTGAGCTGCGAGGCGGTGGGCTGCCAGAAGGCGAGGTCGGGCTTGTCGCCGGTGGCGACCTTGGTCTGCACGCCCTGCTCGTAGGGGTCCGGGATCGTCTCGACGTCGACGCTGGCGCCGGTGAGCTCCTCGAAGCCCTCGATCACCGACTCCGGGACGGTGTTGGAGTTCTGCGCGGCCCAGATGGTGAGATCGGTGCCGGACAGGTCGGCGTCCTGGGCGGGCCAGGAGGCGGGGGCGGCGCCGCCGCCCGCGGTGCCGCCGCCGGCCCCGGGGTCGCTGCAGCCGGCGAGGAGCAGGGCGGAGGCCGCCGTGAGGACGGCCGCGCTGAGGAGTGACTTCTTCATCGAAATACTCGAGCTTTCTGTGAGGGGAGAGGGTGTGCCGGGACGGGTGGATCCGGCAGGGGTCAGGTGGTGCGGAGGGACAGGCGGAAGGTGCGGGCGGAGGGACCGGAGCCGGTGGGCCGGACGATGAGGCGGGCAGTGCTGGGCTCCCACTCGACGGGCCAGGCCGTCAGCGCGACCGGGAACACGACCGAGACGTCGACGTCCTGACCGCGCAGGTCCGGGACGTGCAGCACGACGTCGTCGCTGCCGCTGCGGCGCCAGACCGAGACCAGGTGCTCGTCCTCGGTCCGCAGCGCCAGGGCGACCGCGTCGTCCGTCCAGCCCGGCAGCCCGAGCGGCCAGCGCGGGAGGGACGCCGCGATCGGCCCGCGGAGTCGCTTCGCCGCGGCGACCGCCTCATGCACCAGGGCGAGCTGCGGGTCGGACATCCGGTTGAGGTAGCCCGAGAGGTAGAACCGGCCGAGGAGCCCGGTGACCAGGCAGAACGCGATCTCCTCGTCGTCCATGTCGGCCTGCGGGTACGCCCAGCTGGCGGCCTGCTCCGGGAGGAGCATCATCGGCGCGGCCGCCGCGATCGGCGGGTAGCGGCGGAAGTCCTGCTGGTCGGAGGTCGACTGCATCTGCAGGCGGGACATCACCGCCCAGTCCTGCCGCATCGCGCCCGAGGAGCAGCTCTCGATCACCAGGGTCGGGTGCCGGTCGAGCACGCCGTCGAGCCAGGCGAGGTAGGCGCGGTTGTGGCCGAGCAGGCCGGCGCCGATCGAGTCGGCGTCGCGGTCGGTGCCGGGGCCGGCGTCGATGTTGTAGTCGAGCTTGAAGAAGCCGATGCCGAAGTCGGCGATCAGCCGGTCGACGGTCGCGTCGAGGTGCGCGCGCGCCGCGGGGTGGCGCAGGTCGAGGTGGAACCGCTCGTGCTCCTCGATCCGGGCGCCGGCGCGCTGCAGGAACGCGTCGTCCGGCAGCTCGCCGGCGAGGGGGCTGTCCACGCCGATGACCTCGGGCTCCAGCCACAGCCCCGGCACCAGACCGCGGGCGCGGATCCGCTCGATCACCTCGCAGAGGCCGTCCGGGAAGCGGACCGTGGAGGGCTGCCAGGCGCCGACGCTGCTCCACCAGCCGCCGGCGACCCCGCTGTCGTCGTACCAGCCGGCGTCGATGCAGAAGATCTCGGCGCCCGCGGCGGCCGCGGCGTCGATCAGCGGCAGCAGCTTCGCGGTGGTCGGGTCGCCGTCGAGGGTGTTCATGTAGTCGTTGAAGACGACGGGCATCGCCGCGTTGTCCGGGTGCGCGCGGCGCCGGGCCCGGCGGCTGAGGGTGAGCGCGTCCGCGGCGGCCGTCGTGTCGGCGCCGACGGCGACCGTGACGGGGACGGAGCGGAACTCCTCGCCGGGCTCGAGCACGCAGAGCCAGCCGTGGTCGAGGTCCGTCGGGCCGGAGAGGGCGATCGAGCCGCCGTCGATGTCCTCGCCGACCTCCCAGCGCCAGGCGCCGTTGTGCTCGATCTGCCAGAGGAGGGCGGCGTCGGGGGCGTGGAGGCCGGCGACCGGGAGCTGCTCTCCGGTGGACCAGCTGCCGGTCGAGACCGCGCCGACCGCGCCGCGCGGGTCGTGCCCGGTGATGTCCTCGCGGAGGGTGACCAGGCCGGCTTCGCGCAGCGGCGTGCTGCTCCAGCGGCCCTCACCGAGCCAGTCGTTGCGGCCGCGCAGCAGCGACCAGCGGGCGAAGAACTCCTTGCCGGTCGGCCCCGCAGTGCCGGTGGCGGGGGTGGCGCCCGGGTCGCAGCTCCACGAGGCGACGGACCGCAGCACCTGCCGCTCGACCGCGCGGACGACGACCTCGGAGGTGACGGCGGCGACGCCGGGCACCCTTCGGAGCACGGCGGTCGCGACCAGTCCCGGCGCCTCGGCCGTGACTTCCAGCACGTCGAGGCCGTCGACGACGCTCTCGCGGTGCGAGACGTAGCGCAGTGCGGTGCCGAGCTGCGAGTGGGTCAGCCGGCTGCTCGCCGGGGCGTGACCGGCGGCGACGGTGGTGATCTCGAAGAACGGAGCGACGTGCGTCGCCCGGAGCGCGACACCGCGGGCCGTCAGCGCGACCAGCCGGAACGGAGCATCGGCGTCGCAGGCGAACGTCAGCTGCAGGTCCTCGGGGTCTCCCCAGGTCAGGTCGTTCGGCACAGGGGCTCCTCGTCGTCGTGGAGTGGGAAGGGCTCGCTCCCGGTGGAAGCTCGACTGATACTGATACCGATTTCAGTTGAGCGCAAGGGCGAGATGAAACCGTTATCGCTGAGGACGATGGACATGCGATACCGATTTCAGAATTCTCTGGCTCGCCGAGTCTGAAATCGCTATCGTGCTGGCAGCGGCGCCTCGCCGTCCCCTCCCACAGGAAGAGCATTCGATGATGAAAGCCTCCAGAGCACTGGCCTGCGCCGCCGCGATCGGCGTCGCCCTCAGCGGATTCGGCCTCGTCGCGGTCGCCGCCCCCGCGAGCGCGGCGGGCAGCTCCGAGACCCTCGCCGTGGACTTCTCGCGGTCCACCGGTGATTTCCGCGGCGGTGCGACCGGCACCCTCTACGGCTTCGGCGACGAAGGAGCGCCCACGCAGGCGCTCATCGACGGAGCGCACATCACCAACACCTCGCAGAAGGCGCCGTTCGGCACCCAGCACCCGAGCGGTGACGCCCTCAAGGTCGAGGACGGCTTCTTCGCCAAGCACGGCGAGGACATGTACATCTACACGCAGGACTACTACCCCGACTGGGCCTACAACGGCGGTCAGCGCCCGGGCGACACCCGCACCTACGACCAGGCGACCGGCACGTACACGAACACGCCGAACGGAGTGTGGGACTACCTCGAGATCGTCGAGTTCGTCACCGAGGCGGTCGCCACGAAGTCGGACCGCCCGCAGGACTACGTGCACATCCCGTTCAACGAGCCGGACGGCGGCAACTGGTACAACGACTGGGGTGCGCTGAAGGACACCTTCCTCGCCGACTGGAAGGCCTCGTACGACGTCATCCAGAAGGTCTACGCCCGCCACGGCCTGGGCACCGCGCGCGTCGGCGGACCCGGCGACGCCTCCTATCACGCCGATCGCACCGCGGACTTCCTCGACTACGCGAAGTCCACCGGCACGCTCCCGCAGGTCATGATCTGGCACGAGCTCGGCATCGACAATCTCGCCACCTTCCGCTCGCACCTGGAGGACTACCGCGCCCTCGAGGACGCCCGCGGGATCGCCGACATCCCGATCAACATCACCGAGTACGGGATGCTGCGCGACATGGGCACGCCCGGCCAGCTGATCCAGTGGCTCGCGATGTTCGAGGACGAGAAGGTCGACGCGCAGGTCGCCTACTGGAACTACGCCGGCAACCTCTCCGACAACAGCGCCCGCCCCAACGCGGCGAACGCCGGCTGGTGGATGTTCAAGTGGTACGGCGACCTCGAGGGCTCGAAGACCGTCGCGGTCACGCCCCCGAAGCTGAACACCGCCGACACCCTGCAGGGCATCGGCGCGGTCGACGCGGTGAACAAGCGCGCGACCGTCCTCTACGGCGGCTCGGGCGCGCAGAACGTCGCCCTCGATCTCGACGGGCTCGATCCGGCCGTCTTCGGCTCGACCGTGGACGTCGAGGTCCGCGAGGCGACCCTCTCCGGCGCGCAGGGCGTGCACGGCACGCCGCGCGTGATCGCCGCCGTCGACGGAGCGGCCCTCGCCGCCGGCTCGCTCGACCTCGCGATCCCGAGCTACGACCGCTACGCCGCCTACCAGGTGGTCATCACTCCCGCCCAGGACCGCGTCGTCAGCACCACCGCGAGCTGGCAGTCGAGCATCGAGGCCGAGAACACGGCGCTCACCGGCGCCCAGGCCTACACGCAGAACCCGACCGACGGCGGCGGCTGGAAGTTCCTCGCCTCCGGCGGGCGCGACGTCGGATCGTTCAACAACGCCTCCTCGAAGGCCGACTGGACCGTCACCGTCCCGCGCACCGGCAGCTACCGCTTCCAGGTGATCGGATCGACGCCCGGCGTCCCCGGCCGGCACGCCCTCTTCGTCGACGGCGCGAAGAACCAGCTCGTGCAGTACACCGCCGACCTCGCCCTGACGACCACGCAGAAGTGGCAGTACCGCGGCAGCGCCGAGGTGACCGTCGAGCTGACCGCCGGCCAGCACACCCTCTCGCTGCGCGCCAGCGAGAACGGCACGACCGTCCTCCCGAACGCCGACATCACGCTCGACAAATTCCTCCTCACCGACGTCACCGACGGCGAGAGGACCGTCTACCCGGCCTCGACCCTGCGCTACGCGGGAGGCGCGAAGGTCGTCTACGACACGGCGGGTGCCCGCGGCTTCGCGAGCATCGCCGGCCAGCAGCGCGCCGACGTCTACGCCAACGCGTGGAAGACCGGCTACTACGACGTCGCGCTCGACTACCGCACGAGCGGAGCGTCGAGCATCGACGTGTCCGTGAACGGCCGGAAGGTCAGCACCGTCAGCGCCGGATCGGCCGGGCTGTGGTCCTCGACCACCCGGCTGCACCTCGTCGAGGGCATCAACGAGATCGAGCTGCGCTCCGCCGCCGGCGTGCTGCTCAGCACCGTGACGACGACCCGTGCCGCCGACTCCGACTCCGCCGCGACGACGATCGAGGCCGAGAACGCGACGAAGACAGGTGCGGCGGCGAACGCCTCGCTCGCCGCGAGCACCGGCTCCAACGTGTCGGGCGGGCAGTACGTGGGCTTCGTCGGCAACGGCGCGGCCAACACCCTCGAGATCGCGCGGGCCGCGGGCTTCGACACCGCCGGCGCCTACGACCTCTCGGTGACCTACTCCAACGCCGAGCTCAGCGGCCGCCACGACTACAACCCGCAGGTCGTCGACCGCCGTATCGATGTGACGGAGAAGGGGGTCGCCGGCACCGTCGGCAGCGCCTACTTCCGCTACACGATCTCGTGGAACAGCTTCTGGGAGCGCACCATTCCCCTGACCCTGACCACCGGGACCGCGCCGATCGTCCTCGGGAACGCCACGGCGTACGCCCCGAACATCGACAAGGTCACCATCGCGCCCGTCGCCGTCGGCACGCCCACCACGGTGTCGCTCGCGCCGGCGCTGCCGACGACCGTCACCGCGTCGAGCCGCTGCGTCGCCGGCAAGATCGTCCTGACCGTCAGCGCCCGCAACGACGCGACGGTCCCGGCCGACCTGAAGGTCGAGACCAGCCACGGCACGAAGTCGTTCCCGAAGGTCGCGCCGGGCAAGTCCGCCAGCGCCGCCTTCACCGTCCGCGCGACGAGCATGCCGGCCGGAACGGCGACGGTGACCAGCACCGCCACGGTCGGCGGCACCCCCGCGACGACCACGACGACCGCTCCGTACCCGGCGGCGACCTGCTGAGGCCCCGCTGCGCGACCAGCAAGCGGAGGGCCGCTGCGCGGGCTGTGCCGCCGTTCATGCTGGTCGAGTAGCCGCCGCAGGCGGCGCCATTCATGCTGGTCGAGTAGCCGCCGGAGGCGGCGTGTCGAGACCCGCCCTGCTGGAGACGGTGGATCTCGATACGCCCGCTGCGCGGGCTACTCGATCAGCATGTTCTCCGCGGGCTGCTCGATCAGCGTGAGCTGGGCGGGTGACCCGATCTGCGCCGTTCCATGCTGGTCGAGTAGCCGCGGGAGGCGGCGTATCGAGACCCACCCTGCTGGAGGCGGTGGATCTCGATACGCCCGCTGCGCGGGCTACTCGATCAGCATGCGCGCTACGAGGTGTAACCCGCCTGGATGGTGTCGAGGACCTGGTCGGTGCTCGAGCCGTCGATCCAGTCGACCATGCCCTTGAAGAAGCTGTCGGAGCCGACGGCCTTGGGCATCAGGTCGGAGGCGTCGAAGCGGAACGTGGTGCCCGGGTCCTGCAGGATCGAGATGGAGCTGCGCAGCAGGTCGCTGCTCGCGTTCGCCGGGTCGAGACCGGTGTTGGCCGAGATGACGCCGCCGAGCTTCACTCGGCTGTTGGCCCAGTCGGCGCTCGCCAGGTACTCCTGCACCTTCGCGGTGTCCGCGTCGTCCGCGAACGCGGCGACGAACTCGCCGCCGCCGGTGACGGCCTGGTCGTCGTCCGCGTCGATCGGCGGGGTGAGGAACGCCCAGACGTCGCCGTCCTCGGCCACGGTCGCGTCGGCTCCGGTGAGGAAGCCCTCGAAGAAGGACGCCTGGTGGGTCAGCGCGCAGGAGCCGTTCGCGATGTTCTGCGCGACGTCGCCGAAGGCCGTGGAGTTGATCGAGGACACGTCGCCGTAGCCCGCGTTGACGAGCGTCGGGTCGAGCAGGATCGAGCCGACCCGGTCGAACGCGGCCTTGATCTCCGGGTCGGTGAACGGGGTGTCGCCCGCGACCCAGGAGTCGTAGACGTCCGGGCCGGCCTCGCGGAGGACGGCGTCCTCGATCCAGTCCGTGCCGGGCCAGCCCGACGCGGCGTCGGAGGCGAAGCCCGCGCACCAGGACGGTCCGCCCGACTTCTCGGCGATGGTCTTCCCCAGCGCCTCCATCTCGTCCCAGGTCGTCGGGACCGAGACGCCCCACTCCTTGAACTTCGCCGGCGAGTACCAGACGTAGCCCTTCACGCTCGCCATCAGCGGCGCGCCGTACTGGGTGCCGTCGACCTGGCCGTACTTCTGCCAGTCCTCGGACCAGTTCTGCTTCACGTTAGCGAGGGCGCCCTCGGGCAGCTCCTTCACCTTGCCCGAGGTGACGGTGTCGGCGAGCAGTCCCGGCTGCGGGAAGATCGCGAGGTCGGGGACGTCGCCGCCCTGCACCTTGATGCCGATCTGCTGCTCGAAGCCCTTGTCGCCGGTGTACTTGATGTCGATCCCGGACTCCTTCTCCCAGTCCGCCCAGGACTGCTCGAGCAGGGTCGCCTCGTCGCCGTTGATCGTGCCGTAGACGGTGACCGAGCCGTCGCCCGCGGCGCCGCCGGAGCTCGCGCCGCCGCCGGCGTTCGGGTCGTTGGGGTCGCTGCTGCTGGAGCAGCCCGCGAGGGCGATCCCGGCGGCCGCGAGTACGGCGACCGGAAGGGTGAGACGACGGTGCAGGGATGACCGCATGGTTCCTCCTCGTTGAGTGATGGAGCGACGAGGGGGAGTAGCCCCCCAGCTGCGCCTGCCCAGAGTACGTCGTGAGAGAGCGCTCTCTCGGTAACGATCCGGCGTCGGATCGGGCGGAGACGCGGCCGGCGTCCCTGCAGCGGTCACGCCGGAGCGGATCGCCCTCCCCGACACCCGCCGCTTCCGGTAGCTTCGAAGCGCTCGGCATTCCCGGTCCACCCGCCCGGCGTCCCCCTCTTCCCCGATCCTGGCGGGGGAGCTGCAGGACCCTCGCGGGCCCGGGCTCGGCGCGTCCCCGGACGCGCCCCGTCGCCGGCTCCCGCGTACCCGACGCGGGAACGACCCCCGAAAGGCGTCCCCGATGGACCCCGCCCCCGCTCCGCGCACCCCCCTGACGCCGCGCACCTCCCTTGCGCCGCGCACCCCGCTGACGCCGCGGCTCCTCCCGCCGACCCGCCGAGGCCGCCTCCGCGCGTCGCTCCTCGCGATCGCCGCCGCCGCAGCCCTCGTCGTGGTCGGTCTCGTCGTGCCGACCGCGAGCGCCGACACCGCCTGCGCGCCGGGGCAGAACGCCATCGTCTGCGAGAACGCGAAGCCCGGTACCGACCCGTCGGTCTGGGACATCACCGGAGCCGGCGACCCGTCGATCCAGGGCTACTCCACCGACATCAGCGTCAACGTCGGCCAGCGGATCGACTTCAAGATCGACACCGACGCCGCGGCCTACTCCATCGACGTCTACCGCACCGGCTGGTACGCCGGGAAGGGCGCGCGTCTCATCACCTCGGTGACCCCGACCGCGGCCCTCCCGCAGCTCCAGCCCGAGTGCCTCTCCGACGTCACCACCGAGCTCTACGACTGCGGCACCTGGGCCGTCTCGGCGGGCTGGGACGTGCCGAGCACCGCCGTCTCGGGCGTCTACGTCGCCCTGCTCACCCGCGCCGACACGGGCGGCCGGAGCCAGATCACCTTCGTCGTGCGCGACACCGCCAGCACCTCGGCCGTGCTCTTCCAGACCTCCGACCCCACCTGGCAGGCCTACAACACCTACGGCGGCTCGAACTTCTACAGCGGCGGCGCCAACGGCCGCGCCTACAAGCTCAGCTACAACCGGCCCGTCACCACCCGCGGCGACAACCAGGGCCGCGACTTCTACTTCGCCAACGAGTTCCCGCTGGTGCGCTTCCTCGAGCGCAACGGCTACGACGTCAGCTACTTCAGCGGCGTCGACACCGACCGCTTCGGCTCGGCGCTGAAGCAGCACCGCACCTTCCTCTCCGTCGGCCACGACGAGTACTGGTCCGGCGCCCAGCGCGCGAACGTCACCGCCGCGCGCGACGCCGGCGTGAACCTCCAGTTCCTCTCCGGCAATGAGAACTACTGGCGCACCCGCTACGAGCCCTCGCCGACCGCGGGCGGCAAGGACTACCGCACCGTCGTCACCTACAAGGAGACCTGGGCGAACGCCAAGACCGACCCGTCGCCCGAGTCCACCGGCACCTGGCGCGACCCGCGCTTCGCTTCGGTAGCGAACGGCGGCGGCCGGCCCGAGAACAGCCTCGCGGGCACGCTCTACATGGTGAACTACTCGGATCTGCCGGTGACCGTCAGCGCCGCGGAGGGGAAGCTGCGGCTCTGGCGCAACACCTCGCTCACCGGCCTCGCCACCGGGAGCAGCGCCGCGCTCGCCCCGCACACCATCGGCTACGAGTCCAACGAGGACGTCGACAACGGCGCCCGGCCGCCCGGCCTGATCCGCCTCTCGACGACGACCGGCGCCGTCCCCGAGTACCTGCAGGACTTCGGCACCACCGTCGCCGCGGGCACCACCCGGCACAACCTCACCCTGTACAAGGCGGCGAGCGGCGCGCTCGTCTTCTCGGCAGGCTCCGTGCAGTGGACCTGGGGCCTCGACCAGCAGCACGACGGCAACGGTGCCGCCGCGGACGTCCGGATGCAGCAGGCGCAGGTGAACCTCTTCGCCGACATGGGCGTGCAGCCCACCACGCTGATGAGCGGCCTGGTCGCCGCGACGAAGAGCACCGACACCGCGGGCCCGACCGTCGCGGTCTCGAACCCCTCGGGCGCCACCAGCAAGGCCAACGGCAGCACGGTCTCGGTCTCGGGCACCGCGACCGACGCCTCGGGCAAGGTCGCCGGCGTCGAGGTCTCGACCGACGGCGCCACCTGGCACCCGGCGACCGGCACGACGTCCTGGTCGTACAGCTACGTCCAGCACGGCGCCGGCACCGTCTCGATCCGGGTGCGCGCCGTCGACGACAGCGCCAACATCGGCGCCGTCACGAGCCGCGCCGTCACCATCACCGGCACGGCCACCGTGTTCGGCGCTGAGGTGCCGAAGACCGCGGACTCCGGCGACGTCGACCCGGCCACCCTCGGCCTGCGCTTCACCCCGAGCGCCGACGGCTTCATCCAGGGCGTGCGCTTCTACAAGAGCGCGGCGAACACCGGCCCGCACACCGGCGCCCTCTGGAGCGTCGACGGCCGGCAGCTGGCCACCGTCGCCTTCGCGAACGAGACGGCGAGCGGCTGGCAGACCGCCACGTTCGGCGCCCCCGTCGCCGTGACCGCCGGCACCACCTACGTCGTCTCGTACACGACCACGACCGGCCACTACGCGGCCGCGGACTGGTTCTGGTCGAGCACCGGCTACCCCGCCGCCCCGCTGACGGTCGCCGGCGGCTTCGGCGCGACGCCCGCCGGGGTCTACAGCACCACCGGCGGCTTCCCGACCGACAGCTACCGCGCGAACAACTACTTCGTCGACGCCGTCTACAGCACGGTCGACGCCACGCCGCTGAGCGTCGGGTCGCAGACCCCGCTGGCCGGCTCCTCGAGCGTCGCGCCGTCGACGAAGGTCGCGGCCGTCTTCTCGAAGGCGGTGACGGCGAGCACCGTCGTGATGACCCTGAAGACCGCCGCCGGCGCGAGCGTCGCGGGCTACACCTCGTACAACGCCACCACCCGCACCGCCACCTTCACGCCCACCGCCCCGCTCGCCGCGTCGACCGGGTACACCGCGACGCTCGCCGGCACCGCGACCGGCGGCGGCACCGTCACCGCCGGCGGCAGCTGGACCTTCACCACCCAGGCGCCGGACACCGTCGCGGGAGCCTGCCCCTGCCGGCTCTTCGACGACTCGACGACCCCGGGCATCGCGCAGGTCGCCGAGGGCACGCCCGTCACCCTGGGCACGCGCTTCGCCCCGCTGGTCGACGGCACGATCACGTCGCTCCGCTTCTACAAGGGCCCCGGCAACACCGGTACCCACGTCGGCACGCTCTCGAACGCCGACACCGGCGCCGAGATCGGCCGGGCGACCTTCACCGCCGAGAGCACGGCCGGCTGGCAGCAGGTGACGTTCGCCACTCCGGTGGCCGTGACCGGCGGCACCGACTACGTCGCCGCCTACACGACGACCACCGGCAACTACTCGGCCACGATCAACGGCTTCGGCTCCGGATCCACGCGCGGCCCGCTCGTCACCGCGAGCGACTCCGGCGCGTACACCTACTCCGGCGGCTTCGCGGGGCAGCGCTCGACCACGAACTACCTGGTCGACGTCTCGTTCACGCCGTCGGCGACACCCACGCCCACTCCGACCCCGACGCCGACCACCCCGTCGGGCACGCGCCTCTTCGCGGACACGACCCCGGCGACCGCCTCCGCCGAGGACTCCTCCTCGGTCGAGGTCGGGATGTCCTTCACCGCGTCGACGGCGGGCAGCGCCACCGGCATCGCCTTCTACAAGGGCTCCCGCAACACGGGCACCCACGTCGGCTCGCTGTGGGACGCCTCCGGCACGCGGATCGCGCAGGTGACCTTCACCGGCGAGACCGCGATCGGCTGGCAGAGCGCCGCCTTCGCGACACCGGTCGAGCTCGTGCCGGGCGCCCGCTACACGGTGTCGTACCTCGCGCCGGCGGGCTACTACGCCGCCACGGGAGCCGGGCTGGCGTCGCCGGTCACGAACGGCGCGCTGACCTCGGCCTCCGGCGACAACGGCGTCTACCGCTACGGATCCGGCGGGGTCATGCCGTCGTCGTCGTACAACTCCACGAACTACTTCGTGGACGTGTACTTCCAGGCGAAGGGGTAGCGGGGCGCGGGAGCAGTGCGTCGAGATCGTCCGGGCGGCTAGTCGACGTACGCCCCCTCGACGCCGAGCGCTTCGATGTCCAGGCCGGTCCCGGACTCGATCGTGTCGCCCGAGGGGCCGTCGACGACGACCGTGTACACGTCCCAGGTCTTCGCCACCGTGCCGGAGATCGCGCCGTAGTTCTGGACAGTGTCGTGCACCGTCAGGACCCAGACCGGGCGGTCCGCTGCGATCTGCAGGTCGGAGCCCAGGCGCGGAGCGATCCTGTGCAGATCTCCGTAGGCCAGGGCGGCGGCGAAGACGGGGATCTTCTCGGCGCCGTCGTCGCTGCCCGCTCGCAGGGAGCCGACGAGCTCGGAGACGGGCACCAGGGGCTCGGTCGTGTCGTACGGCTGCAGAGCGGGGAAGTCCGCCACCCGCTCCGCGAGGGCCTCCTCCGGGGAGATCGTGGGCTCGCCGCCCGCGGCGTCGTGGTGGGCGATCTGCTCGGGGCGGCGTGCGGCGTCTTCGCCGGCTTTCATGGCGGAGACGCTCGTCGTCGTCGCCGCGACCACGCCTGCCGCGAGCACCACGCCGGCGATGCCCAGCGCGATCCGCGTGCTTCTCATCGGAAACCCCGTCTCGAGTCCGTCCCGGATGTCGTGAGCGTAGCGGTGGAGGAGCTCGCCTCCTAGGGGTCCGACAGGACGAGGAGGTTTCACGGCCCGTACGACGACAGCACGCGGGGGACCCTCTCGGCCGCTGCTGCTCCCTCGAAGACCTCGCCGTCAGCGGCGGGCTCGTACCGTCCGGCTTCGATCCGCTCCGCCCAGGCGGAGTACACGCGCTGCTCGTCGTCGCTGACCGGTCCGCCGATCAGCAGGTCCGTCTCTGGGTTGCTGCTCATGGCGGGGTCCTCCGTTCCTCGGTGGTCTCCGTGCCCGCTCGGGAGTCGAGCGACGCAGAGGTGTGACATGGAAGATCAAGACGTCCTGAGCGCGCAGATTAAAGTGCGCGAAGGCTTCGATCATCGCGGTTCCGTCGCGGCTGGGCCCGATGAACGGGGCCGCCGGAATCAGCCTTTGCGGCATCGCTTCCCCAGGAAACTGCAAAAGCCCCACATCACGCGGGGCTCTCACACGAGTAACGAGCAGATCCTGTCTGCCGTTGTTCCCGGCGAGATTAGCACCGGACGCCGCCGCCTGATCGAACCTCCCGTCACCGGCTGAGGTCTCCGCGATCAGCGCACGGGCCACGGATGGTCAATTTGCGCCACTCTGCGCTGTTTCGGTCGGCTTCGCCGGGCTCCCGCGCCGCTGACGCGCGAGGATCGGCCGCAGAGACGGTGAAGATGCCGACGCGCCAATGGCGCTTCGAGCGGCGTCCTGGCGCTTCGCGAGGGTGTTGTCGTGGAAGAGCCGCGCAGGAGCGGGACCGGAGGACGAGGTTTCACGGCCCGTACGACGACAGCACGCGGGCGAGGTCGTAGAGCTCCCGCTGGAGCCGGCGCGCGAGCCGCGCGCCCTCGCGCAGCCACTCGGTGGTGTCGACGCTCCCGTCCCACCCGTCGAAGACGTCGTGGTGCGTGAGCCAGACCTCGATCCAGGCCCGCAGATCGGCCGCGAAGGCTTCCGACACTCCGAAGTGGCTCGGCTCCCGGGGACCCTCGTCGTCCCACAGTGCGCCGTCGTGCCCGGGCCCCAGGAAGAAGCGGAGGTCGACGAGCTCACCCGCGTCGGCGCGGCGCGCGTGCTCGACGACCCGCTCGGGGCTGATCCCCTCCGGCACCGGCCACCCGACCTGGGTCACCGGATCCACGACCCACTCGCCGGTCGGCCACTCCGCGACACTCTCCACGCCACCAGCATGACCGACGCCGATCGCCGCCCCGGGTGTGCAGAGCTGCAGGACGCGCCACGGAACGCGCACGCCACCGTCGCAGCCCGGCTCGACTGCGAAGGTGATGCCTTCGACGTCGACCACGACGCCGCCTTTCACAGGGGGAAGCCCCTTCGCCGCCCGATGTCTCTTCACTGATTCATCCGATCCCGACTCACCGTTCCTCTCGGCCGATCCGCGTCTGCATCGAGCGAGAGCGTCTCACGGGTCCGATCGGCGGGCCACCGACTCGCGCACGGGGAGAACATGACATCGCTATCGAGACGACTGGTCGTCGCGGGGGCCGCCGGAGGCCTGTCGCTCCTGACGGTGGAGCACCTGTTCGGCCCGGCAGCGGCCGCCCGCGCCGCTTCCCCTCCGGAGAGCAACGGTGCTATCGACCCGGCGAGACTGACCACGGTCGCCGGCAGTGCGGGGACCGTGCTGCTCGAACGATCGACTGCTGCGAAGTGGACGGCGATGGTCGCGGCGTGCAGGGCTGCGACGGGAGTCACGATGGTCGTCACCTCTCCGGACGGCGGCTACCGGGACCTCGTCCAGCAGCAGTACCGCTACGAGCACCCCGAGGGCCCGGTGTCCATCGCCCGCCCGGGCTCGTCGACGCACGGCTTCGGGACAGCGGTCGACATCTGGAACAGGCAGCACGACTGGCTCGTCCGTCATGCCCGCGAATTCGACTTCACGCAGACCTTCTCGAGCGAACCCTGGCACTGGCAGTACACAGGCTCGACATCGACCATCGGCCCCGACACAGAGGATGACGAAATGAACATGATCGTGATTTACCAGGACGCCGGAAGCGGTCGCGGCCCGAGCTACGGGAGCACGGCGGTCATCACTCCCCGACGGGGCTTCGTGCAGACCAGCACAGGTCTCGAGAACCGCGACGAGCTCACCGCCTGGACCTCCATCGCGGGCGCCCTCGGCATCACGATCATCGAGAAGCACGTCGACGCCAACGGCTTCGCCATGGCCGGGCGGTTCTGACCGGGATTCCGACTCGCGCGACGAAGGGCTGCCACCTGCTCCAGAGGTGGCAGCCCTTCGTCGCGCACGGGAGGGTCCGCGGCGAACCGCCCGCTCTCCGCACCGATGGCTCGTGCTCACTCCGCCGCTGTCAGCCCCCGCCCCGGAGCGCGTCGCATGATGGCGGGATGTTCATCCCGACCCGAGCCGCCGGTCTCGAGGCGCTCGACGACTTCGTCGCGCGCGCCGGCTCCGCCTACACGCGCGAGCGCAATCACGACCACGGACCGTCCCGGAGCAATGTCTCCGGGCTCTCCCCGTACCTCCGCCACCGGCTCGTCACCGAGCGGGAGGTCGTCGTCGCCGTCCTCGCCCGCCACACGCTCACCGCCGCGGAGAAGTTCGTCCAGGAGGTGTTCTGGCGCACCTACTGGAAGGGCTGGCTCGAGCAGAACCCCGAGGTGTGGCGCCGCTACCGCCGCGAGGTGAGCGACTTCGAGGGGCACCTCCCGACCGGCTACCGCGACGCGATCGAGGGCCGGAGCGGCATCGACGCGATGGACGCCTGGGTGCAGGAGCTCGTCGAGACCGGGTACCTGCACAATCACACGCGCATGTGGTTCGCCAGCATCTGGATCTTCACGCTCGGCCTGCCCTGGCAGCTCGGCGCCGACTTCTTCTACCGGCACCTGCTCGACGGCGACGCCGCCTCCAACACCCTCTCCTGGCGCTGGGTCGCCGGCCTGCAGACCCCGGGCAAGACCTACCTCGCGACCGCGTCCAACATCGCCAAGTACACCGAGGGCCGCTTCTCGCCGCAGGGCCTTGCCAGCTCGGCACCCGCGCTCAGCGAGGAGCACTTCCCGCCCCGCACGCCGATCGAGCCGGATGACGTCGTCGGCACCCTCGGCACCCGCCCCGGCCTGCTGCTGCACGAGGAGGACCTCGACGCGGGGAGCCTGCTCGCCGAGCAGCCCGGGCTGGCGGAGCGGCTGATCGCGACCGCGGTCATCGCCGACCCGGGGGAGCGCTCGCCGTTCGCGGTCTCGGAGGCGGTGCAGGACTTCACGGCCGCAGCGATCGCCGACGCCGCCGAGCGCACGCCGGACAAGGGCGGGCGACCGGCGCGGGTGCTCGCCGACGCGCTCCCCGCGACGGTCCTCGACTGGGCGGCGTCCGAGCGCCTCGACACCGTCGTGGTCCCGTACGCGCCGGTCGGCCCCGTGCAGGAGCGGCTGGACGCGCTCCGCTCGGCCCTCGCCCAGGAGGGGATCGCGCTCGTCACCGTCCGCCGCCGCTGGGACGGCACCGCGTGGCCCTCGGCCTCGCGCGGGTTCTTCGCCTTCAAGAAGCGGATCCCGACGCTGGTCCGCGGGCTGGACGAGCCGGAGGACGCGGTCCGGCTGTTCTGAGCGGCGGGGACCTCGGAACGGCTGCTGCTGGACGTCGAGAGCGCAACCGACGAGCAGGTCGCGGACGCAGAGCGACTCCGACGGCCCTGAGAGGGGGGCGCGCCCAGCGCGTACCCTCGTGCCATGTCCGTTCCTCCTGCTCCGGCGACGATCATCGACGTGGCGCGGGTCGCAGGCGTGTCGCGGCAGACGGTCAGCCGTGCTCTCAACGACATGGCGGATGTCCGGGCGACGACGAAGGCGCGTGTGATCGCGGCGGCGCGGGAGCTGAACTACCGTCCGAACCGGGCGGCGCAGAGCATGGTCCGCGGGCGCCGCACGATCATCGGGCTCGTGCTCGAGGACCTGAGCAACCCGTACTTCGCGGAACTCGCCGCGGCGGTGAACCGGGTCGCGGCCGATCGGGACTGGGGCGTGCTGCTCTGCGACGTCGGCACGGACCGGGGGAAGGCGCGCGGGCAGCTCGCGACGATCGTCTCGGGCGTCGACGCGCTGGTGCTCACAGGCTGCCGCACGGACACCCTGTCGCTGCTGCCCGAGGACGTGCTGCGGGGCGGGCAGCGGCGACTGCCGCTGGTGATGATCGACGGGCCCGCCGACGAGCGCTTGAACGGGCGGGTCGTGCTCGAGGTCGAGCAGGGGGTCCGGGCGGCCGTCGATCGTCTCGTCGCGCAGGGCCGGCGCCGGATCGCGTTCCTCGGTTCGGAGGTGGGGACCGACGTCCGCCGCGACGTCTTCCGCGCAGGTCTCGAGGAGCACGACCTGTCCTGGCGGGACCTGCCGGCACTCGTCGCGGAGGAGAGCATGGAGGGCGGGATGCGCGGGGCCGGCGAGCTGCTGGAGCAGTGCCCGGAGCTCGACGCGGTCCTCGTCTACAACGACATCATGGCGCTGGGCGTGCTCAAGGCGCTGGCGAGGGCCGGGCGCCGCGTGCCCGAAGAGGTGGCGGTGATCGGCGTGGACGGCCTCGACATCGGCCGACTCGTCACGCCCGAGCTGACGACCCTGGCGATCGACAAGGCTCGGCTCGCGGAGGCGGCCGTCACGCTGCTCGAGCGGGCCTTCTCCGACGGCGGAACGGGGCCGGTGGGGGAGTCCGTCGTCGGGCTCACACTCCTCCTGCGCGACTCCGCCTGACCGCGACTGCACGGGTCGGCGCACCGATGCGCTCGCCCGGGCTCTCTTTCTCTGCAGAAATCGGAACGTTCACGGTTCTGCGCCGACCTCTGCTAGCGTCTGGCCTGTGAACGTTCACGGCACCGCCCTCGCCCCCTCTCGCCACTCGACCGCCGCGTGGCGGAACGCCGTCATGGTGATGTTCGCCCTCGGGGGCGTCACGGTCTCCACCTGGGGTCCGCGACTCCCGAGCATCCGCGATTCCCTGGGGATCGGGGACGCCGTGATCGGCCTCGCCCTGGCAGGCGTGACCGTCGGCTCGATCGCCGGCCTGGGCGTCGCGGCGCTGCTGCTGTCGAGGCTCGGTGCCCGGCGCGCGATCCTCGGCGCCCTCCTGACGACCGCTGCCGGCGTGGCCGTCGTCGGTCTCGGAGCCGGAGTCGCCGGCTCCCTCGGCATCACGATCGTCGGGTTCGTCGCGGTCGGCCTGGGGGTCGGCTCGCTCGACGTGATGATCAACGTCGAGGGTGCGGCGGTCGAGGCCGCCGTGCAGAAGACGCTGATGCCGCTGCTGCACGCGGCCTGGTCGGCGGGCGCGATCCTCGGCTCCGTGCTCGGCGCCGGCGCATCGGCGGCCGGGATCCGCTTCGAGTGGCAGTTCTGCGCCGAGGCGGTGCTGATCGCGATCGCCGGCCTGATCGCGGTCCGCTACCTTCCGGCGGCGCAGGCCGTCGAGGCGAGCGCCGCGGGAGCCCCGGCCTCGAGTGGCTGGCGTCAGCGGCTGCGGGTCCTGGCCGACTGGCGGCTTCTGCTCATCGGCGTGGTCATGTTCGGCGCCGAGCTGGGGGAGGGGACCGCGAACAGCTGGCTGTCGCTCTCGGCCCGGGACGGCCACGGACAGACGGAGACGGTCGCCGCGCTCTTCTTCACGGTCTTCGCCCTGGGTGAGACGATCGCTCGCGTCGTCGGCGGCCCGGTCGTCGACCGCCTCGGCCGCGTCGCCACCATCCGGATCACGGCCGCCGTCGGGGTGCTGGGGCTCGTGCTGTTCATCCTCGGCGGGCCCACCTGGCTGATCCTCCTCGGGACGGTGCTCTGGGCGGTCGGCGTCTCGATGGGCTTCCCCCTGGGCATGTCCGCCGCCGCCGACAGCGGTCCGAACCCGGCCGCCCGCGTCAGCATCGTCGCCTCCGTCGGCTACCTCGCGAACCTCGCCGGCCCGCCCGTCATCGGCGGCCTCTCGGAGTCGTTCGGGCTCCTCAACGCCTTCTGGCTCGTCGCCGCACTGCTGGCCGCCGCGTTCCTCGCCGCCGGCGCCTACGGCCGGCGCGGCACCCCGATCCCGTCCGACTGAGCACCGAAGGGCCGATCGCCGATGCCTCGACCTCTCCACCCCACCACCGACTCCGCACGCCGGCTCGGAGCGCACCTGCGCCGAGCCCGGCTGGAGCGGGGGCTCCGCCAGGAGGACCTCGCGCGCGACGCAGGCGTCGGAACCGCGACTCTGCGCCGCATCGAGCGCGGCGACCAGGACAACCCCAGCGTCTTCGTCGTCCTCCGCCTGCTGAACCGGCTCGATCTTCCCGCCGCGACCCTGGACAGGATCATCGGCTAGCGGACGTCGATGTCCGATGTCGCGTGCAGCCTCGTCCCTCAGGACGACCTCGACTCGCGGGGCCGGGAACCGACGTGTGGATGCATCCGAGCTCGCCGGTCGGCACGGTGTCAGTGCTGGAGCAGATCCTCGATCGCCCCGAGTTCGGTCGCCGAGAGGGGCGGCGCGTCGAGGGCCGCCACGTTCTGCTCCAGCTGCTGCACGCTCGAGGCGCCGATGATCGCCGAGGTGACAGCGGAGGAGCGCAGCACCCAGTTCAGGGCGAGCTGGGCGATGCTCTGGCCGCGCCCGTCCGCGATCTCCTTCAGGCCCTGGATCAGCCGCTGGTAGTCGCCCTCGAGGGCCCCGGGCTTGAGGAAGTGCCCGACCGCGGCGCGCGAGTCCGGCGGGATCTCGCCGGAGAGGTAGCGGTCGGTGAGCAGCCCCTGCTCCAGTGGCGAGAAGACGATGGCGCCGATGCCCTCCCGCTCGACGAGGTCGAGCAGGCCCGACTCCTCGGGCCGGCGGTCGAGCATCGAGTAGCGGGGCTGGTGGATCAGCAGCGGCACCCCGTACGCGGCGAGCGCGTCGCGGGCGGCGATCGTCTGCTCGGGCGAGTAGTTCGAGACGCCCGCGTAGAGGGCCTTGCCCTGCTGGATCGCGCTCGCCAGCGCGCCCATCGTCTCCTCGATCGGGGTCTCCGGGTCGGGGCGGTGCGAGTAGAAGACGTCGACGTGGTCGACGCCGAGCCGGCCGAGGCTCTGGTCGAGCGAGGAGAGCAGGTACTTGCGCGAGCCGTGATCGCCGTAGGGGCCGGGCCACATGTCGTAGCCGGCCTTCGTGGAGAGGACCAGCTCGTCGCGGTACGGGCGCAGGTCCTCCGCGAGGATCCGGCCGAACGCCGTCTCGGCGGAGCCGTAGGGCGGGCCGTAGTTGTTGGCGAGGTCGAAGTGGGTGATCCCGAGGTCGAAGGCTCGGCGGACGATCGCGCGCTGGGTCTCGATCGGCTTCGTCTCGCCGAAGTTGTGCCACAGGCCCAGCGAGAGGGCGGGCAGCTTCAGGCCGCTGCGGCCGGTCCGGTGGTAGGTCATGCGGTCGTAGCGGGTGTCGGCGGGGTGGTGGGTCATGGCGTGTCTCCAGAGAGCGGTGATGTGGTCGGCGTCGTGTCGTCAGGCCGGAACTGCCGGGGACGGTGGGTCTCGATACGCCCCTGCGGGGCTACTCGACCAGCATGTGGGGCCTGCGGGGCTGCTCGGCCGGCAGGGGAAGCCTGCGGGGCTGCTCGGCCGGCAGGAAGGGCCGGCGGGCGGCGTGGGCGGAGGCGGCCAGTGCGCGCGGTCCGCCCGCGACCTTGGTGACGACACGAGCTCCGGGATCCACCCCGAGGAAGCGCTGCAGGGTGTCGGAATCGAGCAGGCTCGGGACGGTGTCGTCGGTGCGGACGGGGGCGTGGCTGTCGCTGAACGCGGGGCCGAGTGGCGTGGCCGTGTCGCTGACTCCCGAGACGCCGAGCATCGCCAGGGTGCCGGCGTCGCGCGCGGCCCGCGCGTGCTCGAGCGGGCCGTCGAGGCGGCGGGTCTCGAGGTAGGAGCGGCCCCAGTTGATCGCGGTGCCGAAGCCGTGGCGGGAGGCGAGGTCGAGTTCGGTCGGAAGGTCGAGGAAGCCCTTCGCCGGGCCGGGCCCCTCGAAGGAGTCGCAGTGCTCGATCACGAACCGCACGCCGTGCGCGTCCCAGCCGGCGATCTCGGCGAGACTCCGCGAGAACGCCGCCCGGGCCGCCCCTGCGGAGCCGCGGGTCGTCCGCGGCGCCGAGTGGAGCAGCACGGCGTCGACGACCGACCGCTGCTCGCGGTCGTTCGCCGCCGCGGCCGCCCTCATGGCCCGCCGCACGAGGGCGACCGCGGCCGCCCGGCGCTCCTCGACCGGATCCGCCAGCCCGACCCCGCGCTCGAGCACCGCCGGCAGCAGGGTGAGCACGTGCGTCCCCCCGCGGCGCAGCAGCCGCAGCAGCTCCGCCTCGTCGGGGACGAAGGCGCTGCCGAACGGGATCTCGAACCCCGAGCATCCGGTGACGAGTGCGATCCGCTCGTGGAAGGCGTCGAAGGCCGCCGCGTCGCGTCGCGCGTGCTCCGGCAGCGACGGGTACGCCCCGACGAGCATCTAGCGGGAGCCCTCGACCCGCGCCGACCCGGGCAGCCGGAGGTCGCGGATGTAGGCGGCGAGCTCCAGCAGCGGCGCGCCCTCGTGCGCGCCGATCCCCTCGGGCTTCCAGCGGCTGATCGGCTCGATCGCCAGACGCGAGCTGTGCCGGAGGTAGTACTTCGCCGAGGTCGGGTAGCGGGAGTTGATCGTGTGCTCGGCGACCGTCAGCAGGCGCTGCACGGCGACGGCCGTCTCGGCGGGCTCGTCGTCGTAGTGCTCGCAGAGCCAGGCCACGTGCTCCGGGTAGATGTTCGCGGCGTAGCCGCTGAGGCCCGCGGCACCCGCGCGGAGCGAGTCCGTGAGGGAGGAGATCTGCGCGTTGTAGAGCTTCAGCCGGGTGCCCGCGATCGCGGCGAGGCGCTCCTGCATGGTCTTGAGCGAGTGCGAGGTGTCCTTGTAGAAGACGAAGCGGCCGGTCCCGGCCATCCAGGCGACGTTCTCGGTCGAGGGCAGGCGCTTGAACGGCACCGGGCACTCGTAGATCCCGAAGTCGACCCCCGGCACGGTGTCGAGGATGTGCTGCACCGTCGCGCGCCACTCCTCCTCGGTGGTGGTGAGCCCGCCGACCAGCGAGGAGATCAGCACGACCGCGTCGACCCCGGTCGCGGCCATCGCGGCGGCGGACGCGGCCTGCTCCTCCGCGGTGCCCGAGGAGACGGAGGAGGCGACCACCGGGACGCGACCGGCGGAGCGGGCGACGACCCGCGTCGCGAGGGCGAGGCGCTCCTCCTCGGTGAGGTCGTACATCTCGCTGGAGAGCGCGACGGTGAAGATGCCGGCGGCGCCGTTGTCGATCAGCCAGTCCGTGAGGGCGTCGACCTGCTCGAAGTCGAGCGAGCGGTCCTCGCGGAACGGGGTGAGCATGACGGGCCAGCCGCCGTCGGGGAGGGTGCTGCCGGTCGCGGTCGGAGCGGTGGCGGTCTCGGTGGTGGTCATGTCGATCCTTCGGTGTGAGAGAGGTGGTCGGCGCGGAGAAGCGGTCGGACAGGGCGGTCGGCGGAACCGGGCGGTCAGGGCGGTCGGCGGAACCGGGCGGTCAGCCCTTGAGGGATCCGCTGACGAGGTCGAGGCGCCAGTAGCGCTGCAGGAAGAGGAAGAGCGCGATCAGCGGGATGGTCGAGACGAGGCAGCCCATGATCACGACGTTGTAGGTGTTGGGCTGGTCGTTGCCCTGGTTCATCAGCGAGTAGAAGCCGACCGTCAACGGGAACATGTCGGTGCGCGAGAGCATGATGAAGGGGAGCAGGAGGTTGTTCCAGATGCCGACGAAGTGCAGAAGGAAAACGGTGATCAGTCCGGGCACCATCGGGTACACGGCGATCCGCGAGAAGATCCGCCACTCGCTCGCCCCGTCGATCCGGCCGGCCTCGAGCATCTCGGTGGGCACGACCGCGGTGGCGTAGATGCGGCAGAGGTAGATGCTGAACGGGCTGATCATGCACGGCAGCAGCACCGACCAGTAGGTGCCGGCGATCCCGACGGAGGAGAGCAGCAGGTACTGCGGGATCGCGAGGATCACCCCGGGGATGAGCACCCCGATCAGCAGGAAGTTGAAGACGAGCTTCTTCCCGCGGAAGGAGTACTTCGCGAGGCCGTAGCCGGCGAGGGCGGAGACCGCGGTGCCGAGCAGCCCGCCGCCGCCGGCGAAGATCAGGCTGTTCAGGCACCAGGACCAGAACGCGCCGTTGCCGACCCCGAGCAGCAGGCCGAAGTTCTCCTGGAACCCGCCGGTGAAGCTCGGCCAGAGCGAGAAGGTGGTGAACAGCTCGCCCGAGCGCTTCGTCGCGGCCGTGAAGAGCCAGAAGACGGGCAGGAGGCAGTAGACGGCCCCGACGAGCAGGACAGCGGTCGGCCAGAACGCCGCCCGCGGCCGGGTGACCGTGGGGCCGCGGCGGCGGGAGCGGACCGACTGCGCGGCCCGGCGCGGATCCTCGAGGACGGGCGGGAGCTTGGTGAGGGTGTCGGTCATGATCAGTCTTCTCCGAAGGCGCGCGACTGCAGGAACCGCAGCAGGCCGAGCGAGGCGATGAGGGTGAGGAGGGTGACCACGACCGAGGTCGCCGACGCCGAGAACAGGTCGTTGGTCACGAAGGCGTCGCGGTAGATCAGCATCATCGGCACCCAGTCCGAGCCGATCACCGTGGTGAGCGTCACGAGCGTGTTCGGCTCCGAGAAGACCTGCAGTGCGCCGATGACGGAGAAGAGCCCGGTCATGATCACTCCCGGCACGATCAGCGGCAGCTTGATGCGCAGCGCGAGCTGGCGCTCGGAGCAGCCGTCGATGCGGGCGGCGTCGTAGATCTCTGACGGCAGACCGCGCAGCGAGGTGTAGAGGATCACCATGTTGAAGCCGACCGAGCCCCAGATCGCGATGTTCGCGACCGAGAGGAACACCGAGTCCGGTCCGAGGAAGACCGGAGCGGGCAGCCCCAGAGCGGTCGCCGCGTCGACGAAGGGGCTGACGCCCGGGAGGTAGAGGAACCCCCACATCAGCGCGGCGATCACGCCCGGCACCGCGTAGGGCACGAAGATCGCGATCCGCGAGAACCGGCCGAAGCGGGTGGACAGGTTGTCGAGCAGGAGCGCGAACACCAGCGCGAGGATCATCGTCACCGGGACCGAGAGCAGCGCGTAGGTCAGCATCCGGCCGAAGCCGGCCCAGAGCGCGGGGTCGGACAGGGTCCGCGCGTAGTTGTCGAAGCCGACGAACGTCTCCTTCTTCACGCCCAGCCCGCTGCCGCTGACGGTGTTGCCGCGGAAGCTGAGCCAGACCGTGTAGAGCAGCGGGAGGGCGAGGAGTGCGACGGCGAGCAGGACCGCGGGGGCGACGAAGAACCAGGGCGCCGCGCGCGGGGCGAGGGTCGAGGGGCGCCCGGTCCGGGGCGCGGCGGTGGCCGTCACGGGAGCCTCACTGCCCGGCGACGTCGTAGCCGGACTTCTCGAGGTCCGCGACGGTCGCCTCCTGCACGCTCGCGAGAGCCTCCGCGAAGCTGCCCTTCTCGTTGACGGCGGCGCTGAAGGCGTTGTTGAAGGCGTCGTAGGCGACCGAGACGTTCGGCCCCCAGGTCACTGAGGCCGTGATCTGGTCGATCTCGTCGGCGGTGGCGTAGAAGTCGGTCTGCTCGGGCAGCAGCGCCGGGGCCTGCTGCAGCTCGGGCAGCTCGCGGCCGGAGAGCGCGGCGGGCCAGATGCTGGCGTACTCGATGTACGCCTCGAGGGCCTCGGTCGAGGTGTTCAGCCAGAGCGCGAACTCGCGCGCCTGCTCCGGGTGGTCGGAGCCGGTGGTCACGATCGTGCCGCTGCCGCCGAGGACTCCGGAGCTCGGGTCGGACGGGGTCCACTGCGGGATCGGCACCGCGGCCCACTTGCCGATCGTGTCGGGCGCGTTGTTCTGCAGCAGCGGGGGAGTCCAGACCGCGCCGAGCCAGCTGGCCAGCGTGCCGTCGGCGAGCGCGGCCTGCCACTCGGGGGTGAAGGTCTTGAAGGTCGCGAGGCTGCCGTCGTCGACCAGGCCCTGCCAGTAGTCGGCGACCTTCTGCGAGGCGGGGTCGTCGATCGCGACCGTCCAGGTGCCGTCCTCCTGGCTCCACCACTCGGCGCCGGCCTGCTGGCTGAGCCCGGCGAACAGCTGCGCGTCGTTCGCGGGGAAGGTCGCGAGGTACTTCGTCGGGTCCGCGGCGTGCAGGGCGCGGGCGGCGTCGGCGTACTCGTCCCAGGTGGTCGGGACGGCCAGGCCGTTGGCCTCGAAGATGTCGGTGCGGTAGTAGAGGAACATCGGCGCGGTGCCCTGTGGGACGGCGTAGTTCACGTCGTCGAACGTCGTGAGCTCCCAGGCGGGGCCGGCCGTCTCGGCCTCCCGGTCGCCCATGATCGAGGTGACGTCGGAGGCGATCTCGCTCGTGATCAGGTTCGGCAGGTTCTCGTAGGTGGTGTTCGAGAGGTCCGGCAGGGTGCCGGCCTGCTTCGCCGCGCTGAGCTTCGCGACGATCTCCGCGCCGCCGGTCGAGGTGTTGACCTCCACCTGGATGTCGGGGTTCGCCTGGTTCCAGACGTCGACGATCTTCTCGATGTTGGGGGCCCACGACCAGTACTCGAGGGTGACGGGGCCGTCGGCGTCGCCTGTCGCGGCCGGGCTGGTCGCGCCGGTGCAGCCCGCCAGGAGGGCGGCGGCGGCGAGGGCGGTCACGGCCGCGAGCGGCCTGCGGAACTTCGTCGTTCTCATCGGTGTCTTCATCCCTGCGTGAATCCTCTGCTGCTCTGCAGAAGGCGCGTCGCGTCGTGGATCCGGGTTTCGTTACCGGTAACGAACTGTGCGACAGGATCACCGTAGAGCGCCGTCCGCGACTCCGCAAGGGCGAATCGTTACCGGTCACGATTCGGGGATCGGAGGGTCCGCGGTCGTGGTTGCGCGGGCTCGCGGATCCCTCAGGCGGGAGGGGCGGTCGACGCGCGCACGACGAGCTCCGGCGCCGGGTAGTCGACGGCGCCCGCCCGGTCGGACTCCTCGACCAGGGCGATCAGCGCCAGCGCGGAGGCGCGGCCCATCGCCGTGAAGTCCTGGCGGACGGTCGTCAGCGGCGGGTGGAAGAACTCCGCCTCGGCGATGTCGTCGAAGCCGACGACGCTGACGTCCTCGGGGATCCGCCGGCCGTTGTCGTGCAGCCAGAGCAGCAGCCCGAGCGCCATCCGGTCGTTCGCCGCGACGACCGCCGTGACGCCGGCCTCCGCGAAGAGCTGTGGAGCCGCCGCGTAACCGGACCGGGAGGACCAGTCGCCGTGCACCAGCGGAAGGGCGGGCAGCGCCGCCTCGGTCATGCACTGCTGGTAGGTGCGCGCGCGGTCCTGCGCGGAGATCCAGCGCTCGGGGCCGGCGAGGTGCGCGATGCGCTGGTGGCCGAGCTCCAGCAGGTGCGAGACGGCGAGCCGCGTGCCGACCACCGACGAGCCGTCCGTCCGCTCGCCGCCGCGATCGATGTGGATCGGGATCGGGAGATCGAGCGTGCGCAGCGCCGCATCGACCTCGTCGGTGGGCGCCGTGGCGAGGATGCCCTCCAGGTCCCGGCTGCCGAGCGCGTCGAGGGCATCGGCGAGCTCGACGTCGTCCGAGGTGTCCAGGCTGATGATGTCGAGCGAATAGCCGGCCCGGCGGGCGGCGTCGCTCGCCCCCTGCATCGTCTTGCCCGGACCCGTGCCGGACAGCTCGTGCACCAGCGCCCCGAGCCGGTGCGTGCGGCGAGTGGCGAGCGAGCGCGCGGTGGCGTTGGTTCGGTAGTTCAGCGTCCGCAGCGCCTCCTCCACCCGGACCCGGTTCGCCGGGCGGATGCCGCCGGTCCCCGTCAGGAACCGCGACACCGTCTGATGCGAGACCCCCGCCGCCCGCGCGACGTCGTAGATGGTCGCCGCGCGCTGCTGCCTGTCGGCCATGCTCGTCCCCCGCCGCCTGATCCCGTGTTAGCGGTAACGATAGGGCAGTGGCCGCCCGGAGGCGGGGAGGAGGACGGGCGGGGCCGAGCCGAGAGCCGCTGAAGCAGGGCTCCTGGTGCGTCCGTCGCGGTCCCTGTCGAAAGCGAGTGTGCAGACCAGCCCCACAGACGGCGGTGGGTCTCCTCTGCCTGAGACGCCCGCAGACATGCTGGTCGAGCAGCCACGCAGGGGCGCATCGAGACCCGCCCACCCCAGCGACTTCGGTCGCGCTCAAGACCCGCTGAGCGCCTCCTCCTCCGCCGCCACGTCCTTCTGCACCGCGAACTGCGTGCGGTGCAGCTCCTCGTAGCGGCCGGCCGCGGCGAGGAGTTCCTCGTGGGTGCCGCGCTCGACGATCGTGCCGTCCTCGATCACGAGGATCAGGTCGGCGCTGCGGATGGTGGAGAGGCGGTGGGCGATCACCATCGCGGTCCGGCCCTCGAGCGCCTCGCTGAGGGCGGCCTGCACCGCGGCCTCCGAGGTGGAGTCGAGCGCGGCCGTCGCCTCATCGAGGATGACGACGCGCGGCTGGGCGAGCAGGAGCCGCGCGATGGTCAGCCGCTGGCGCTCGCCGCCGGACAGCCGGTAGCCGCGCTCGCCGACGAGGGTGTCCAGCTGGTCGGGCAGGGAGCGGATGAGCGGCTCGAGTCGCGCGCGGCGCAGGGCGTCCCACACCTCGTCGTCGGTCGACTCCGGCCGGGCGAGGCGCAGGTTGGACAGGATCGTCTCGTGGAAGAGGTGGCCGTCCTGCGTGACCATGCCCAGGGTGTGCCGCATCGAGGCGAAGGTGACGTCGCGGACGTCGGTCCCGGCCAGGCGCACCGCGCCGCTGTCGACGTCGTAGAGGCGCGAGAGCAGCTGCGCGATCGTCGACTTGCCGGCCCCCGACGTGCCGACGAGCGCGACGGTCTGCCCCGGCTCGATCCGGAAGGAGAGGCCGTGCAGCACCTCCTCGCCGCCGCGGGTGTCGAGGACGGCGACCTCCTCGAGGGAGGCGAGCGACACCTTGTCCGCGGAGGGGTAGGCGAAGCGGACGTCGTCGAACTCGACGGAGACCGGGCCCTCGGGGACGGTGCCCGCATCGGGCTTCTCCTGGATGAGCGGCTGGAGGTCGAGCACCTCGAAGACGCGCTCGAAGCTGACGACCGCGCTCATGATCTCGACGCGCGCGTTCGCGAGGCTGGTCAGCGGCGCGTAGAGGCGGGTGAGCAGGAGGGCCAGGGTGACGACCGCGCCGGTGTCGAGCTGCCCGCCGAGCGCGAGGACGCCGCCGAGCCCGTAGACGAGCGCGAGGGCGAGCGCGGAGACGAGGGTCAGCGCCGTGACGAAGACCAGCTGCAGCATCGCCGTGCGCACGCCGATGTCGCGGACGCGGGCGGCTCGGACGCGGAACTCCTCCGCCTCCTCATCGGGCCGGCCGAACAGCTTCACGAGGGTGGCGCCGGGCGCGGAGAAGCGCTCGGTCATCTGCGTGCTCATCGCGGAGTTGTGGTCGGCGGCCTCGCGGCGGAGCGCGGCGAGGCGGCTGCCCATCCGGCGCGCGGGGATGAGGAAGATCGGCAGCATGATCACCGCGAGGACGGTGACCAGCCAGGACGTGCTGAGCATGACGATCAGGGTGAGGACCAGCGCCACGACGTTCGTGACGACGCCGGAGAGCGTGCCGCTGAAGGCCTGCTGCGCGCCGATCACGTCGTTGTTGAGCCGGCTGACGAGGGCGCCCGTGCGGGTGCGGGTGAAGAACGCGATCGGCATCTTCTGCACGTGGTTGAAGACGGCGGTGCGCAGATCGAGGATGACGCCCTCGCCGATCCGCGCCGAGTACCAGCGCGTGACGAGCGAGACGCCGGCGTCGGCCACGGCCACGAGGGCGATGACCACGGCGAGCTGCACGATCGTGCCGACCGCGCCGCGGGCGACGATGGTGTCGACCACCCGCCCGGCGAGCACCGGCGTCGCGACGGCGAGGAACGCGCCGACGACGCTGAGGCCGATGAAGAGGAGGAGGCGGGCGCGGTAGGGGACCGCGAAGGTCATGATGCGGCGCACGGACTCGCGGGAGATGCCGTGCTTGCCGCTCTGGGCGGAGGAGATCCGGTAGAGCGAGCTCCAGGCGACGCCTTCCATGCTCATGTTGAGTTCCTAACGTGGGGTGGTTCGGGGCGTAACTCGCTGATGGTCTTGCCGACGAGAGCTCGGGGCGTCTGAGAGAGCGATGCGGTGGGCGAAATCCGCGGAGTGCTGCTCGTGTCGGCGGTGCTACGGGGACGCTTGCATGAAGTGCCGGAGCAGGCTGGCTGGGTTTCGGCCCAGGACCGATGCTGTCCTGCGCGTCGAGCCGTTAGCGGTTGAGCAGGCGCTCCCGACCCCACTCAGGGCGGACGACGATGGCGTTACGGGCGATCCATTGCAGTCCGCGATGCACTCTACGCCGCGCTCAGCGCGTGGACCCGATCATGGGGTGGGCGGGGGCGAGGCTGTCTACAACGCTGCTTCTTCCCGACGACTGCACCACGACTGCGAGACGCAGTGGCAAGAAGAAGGTTCTTTGGTCTCGAACTTTGTGGTCTCAAGGGTTGCTATTCGCAGCAATGCGGTCTGAGCAGACGTTTGTGCAACGACTCGTTCCACGACCGTCCGTGCCCAGATCATCGAGCACTTCGACCGGCCAGTAGGCGAGCATGGGGAGAAGCTCGGAGCGCGCGAGTCCCTGCGGCCTCGCGGCCGGGCGAATCGGACATGCACCGTCTCACGTGGGTGGTGCGGGTGTCGGCTACTGCGTCCGTGGATGAGGTCGAGTTCGTATGACGCATGCGTCGGGCCGGCGCAGTCGTCCGCCAGCGTTCCGTAGCGGGCCGCGAAAAAGTTGTGGCCGGCTACTCGGTGGCACCGCGCCCGGAAAAGGGGCAGCTGGCCGTCAGGTATGGCGGCGGGAAGCGGGTGCGCATACCTACCGGGACGCCGTGGCCGATGCGTCCGCCTCGGCCCAGTCGGGTCACGCGCTGGCAGCTCACAGCTACGTCGGCGACAACTACAATTGCTTGGAGTGAGACGAGGTCTTTGCGGTCAGTCGGAACGACAGGGGCATCAGCGCGGAGGGCATTAAGGAGCGCCTGCGGGCGGGTGTCGATGAGGCGCGGTCCGCCTCCGGAGTGCTCCACCCGCCCAGCCGCGGCGCACCGGGTGAAGTCCCCGATCGCGGCCGCTGTCGGCTAGCGCCGTCGATACGATGACGCAACCGCTCGCCGGTGTACCCACACTGACACGAGCTCGAGTGCGTCCAGCGAGTCATCCGTCATAATGAGGTATGGAAAATCCGTATCTGCCCCTAGGTCAGGTCTCCTTCACATTCGGCGATGTATTTCCGGCTGGAGGCTCCAGTCAGACATTTTATGAGTCTGGTACTTGGGAGCATCCAATTACATACTTTGTCGGGCGAAACGGAAGCGGAAAATCTAGAACTGCAAAATTGGTCGCCGAGTCTTTTTCGGGCCGCATTCTCTCGACCGATCGACTTGCGGGCCTAACCCTCTATAGTAACTACGGATACATGTCCGTGCCAAACAATGAAAACAATCGTGGTATTCCTCTAGGGGCGCAAGAGAAAACTCAAGCTGAAGACGCGTCAATCAAAAGTGGGATAGGCGTCGCAGAAATGTACGCGCTACGAGATAATCCCGATGTACTTTTAAGGGTAGCAGCCTTTTTGCGAAGAGCACTAGGTAGGATAATCGACATTCGAGAGAATGCTGGATTTCTCGATCCGTACATTAGAGTGGGGAGAACCGAGTACTCGCTTCTCCGCGACGAAGGCCACGGTCTTCGAGAGCTGGTAATTCTCTTGGCTGCTGCTTATAGGGAAGACTGGACATTGCTTGTGGTCGACGAGCCGGAACTCCATCTTCATCCCTCTATGACTAGACTTTGGCTTAGTGAGCTGGAAAAGGTCTGCAAGGGAACAAATAGGCGAGCTATTGTTGTCACGCATGAGCCTTCGGTAATAAAGCCAAAATCTGCTGATGACCTTGGTGCGATATGGCTCTTTTCGGCTGGACGTGCTAGTTCTTCCCTTCTAACTCACATTCCAGCCGGGCAGGAGCACAGAGTCACTTCTTCGCTTGTCTCGAATCCGCAACTTGTAAGCCAATTGGTGTTTGCCCCGCGCCCTGTCCTTGTCGAAGGCGTGACGGACGTCGCAGCCCTGACAACTGCGCTAGCGCGGACGCACGCAACTGAAGTCGTTGCTCAAACTGATTTCATCGAGTGTGGGGGAAGTGGATTCGTAGCGCTCTGGTACGAGATATCGCGATCCGCAGGAATTGACGTACGGGCGGTAGCGGACCTCGACGCTTGCCTGTCGTCGGAGGTCCAGCGCGCGATGGATTCGAATATCGACGTTGTTTCATCTTATCAAACTCAGCTCGGCCAGGAGCCCCCATATACACATTTGGTACTTCGTCCGCTACTGGACTTAATGAACAGGGAGGCTGTGCCGACCAGTCCGAAGGATCGAAGTAGCTGGCTCGCGGCTGAGATTCCTACCGAATCAGGATATGAAGCGCGCTTCAATATTCTTCTCGAGATTTGGCGACGCTCCGATCTATGGCTTCATCGGCAGGGGACGCTCGAGGACGTTCTTGGCATCACTTCTAAGAGCAGAGAAGCGGCTCAAAAAGCGGCCGCGATCCCCGGGCCGATTGACGACGTTGCCGCGTGGTGCGCATTTTCTTTGGATCCCGCAGGAGATGTTCGCCTATTGCTCGAAGCTGCCTTGGAACGGATCGCTCATACGATGATGGAGGCGATCAGGTCCACCCCTGAACAGGTACTAGTTGCACCTGTTGGACCTACCGCAATTTCGGATCTTCGGCTTGTCGATGTCACTCATCTCGGCGACAGTCGTTACAGGCTTACCGTTAAGAAGCCGGAGACTTTTGCGGGCTTTTATCTCGACTTCTCCCGGAGCACGCCTTCAGACCAGTTGACCTTAATGCCTAAGGCTGAATAAAGACGGATATTAATTCCGGCTGATTGCTCGAATGTTGGAGTTTTTCCACTGGTCGGCAGAGATAGAGTACATGAAGGTATCCATCCACTCATTGTCAACCGATTCTCTGATTTGAAAATGACCCTCGAAGCTCAGGCCCATGCGTGTTATGGCTTTAATGGCGCCGTGATTTGCGGAGTTGGTTTTGCATACAGTTCTTCGAAATTCCAAGCGGTTGAATACAAGTTCAAGCAACGCCGACCCGGCTTCCATAGAGTAACCAAGCCCGGCTGTTCGCGGATTAAGGAACATTCCAATTTCAACTTGACGTCCATCTGGGAGGCGAACCAAAACGGCGTCGCCTATCAGCTCGCCGGACAACAATTCGGTAATGCCGTAAAATCTTCGGTTGCCGGGTTTGTGCAAATGCCACTCTTCGGATCGTTCAGAATGCCACTCTTTGTATTCGCCATTTTGCATAGGCGCGTGTTGCAAGAAACGTGACGCGTTCGGGTCGCCGCGGTAGCTCATCACAGCTGCTTCGTCCTCGAGTTCAAGACGCCGAAGTAGCAATCGTCGAGTGCGAAGTTCGGATCCAAGCGTGTGCACGGGCTCAGACTAGTCCGCGCGGGTGCCCGGTACGATTGCTACTTTCCCGAGAAGGCGGGCAAAGCGCTCTCTATGCGTAGTCGTAAACGCGCAAGTTCGACTGAGGCGGCTGGTGATTGGCTGCAACTCAATCAGGTGTGGTGTAGTAAAGGCTTTAGCTACCACCTCGACGTATGCGAAATGTGAAGCAACCAAGAAACAAAAATCGTGTATGTATCTCGCTATTAAAGGTCAGCTTATGCCGACGCTCACTTTGACTCCCGGCGCCGTGAAATTCCAGGCTTAGCAGTTGCAGTACAACGGCGCAGGCTTCGGGTTAGGGTCGGACGACCGATGGCGACCAGGCGTGCTCGAGATACAGCTCGGGCTCGCCCGAGCCGTCGGCCGGAATCGACCAGACGTCGGTATCCCCCGCAACGCCCTTCCGCGGCAGCCCGTACAGCAGCGTCCCCTCATCTAGCCACACCACCTGATCGTCCACACTCCGCTCCTCCGGCAGCACCGTCTCCACCCCCGACGCGAGATCCAGCACCGCGATCCTCCAGTCCGGCACCCCGTCCCCGACGTCCTTCTTGTACGCGACCCGCGTCTCGTCCGGCGAGAGCGACGGGCACTCGGCCGTGTCGTGGATCGCCGTCATCGTCCGCGCGGACATGCTCCCGCGCACCAGCCACGTCCGCGACCCCGACGCCGCGGTCGCGTAGAAGGTGTCCCCGTCGTCCGCGAAAGTGACGCCCCAGAGGTTCCGGTCGGCCGCTGTCAGCGGCGCCCCCGCGACGCTCAGCGCGAACGACTCCAGATCCCCCGGGTCCGGCACGGCCGGGTCGAGCGATCGGATCACCGTCTGGGTGGAGAAGGTGGTCGGCGCATACGAGTGCCCGGTGACGAACGCGGTGGTGCTCAGCATCCCGTCGCCGATGCGGGCGCGGCTGGGGATGCCGGGCAGCGGCCACTGCTGCAGGGTCTCGCCGTCGGCGCCGGTCAGCACGGCCTCGAAGGTGGTCAGCACGCCGCGGTCGGTGCGCAGACAGAGCTCCATCGACTCGGTCGCGGCGACGCGGTCGCAGGCGCGGTCGGTGAGGGTGCGCGCCGCGCCCGGGTCGGCCAGCGGGACGGAGGCGACCAGGCCGTAGCCCTGGCCGCTCGCGGTGTTGCGGAAGACGATCCGGTCGCCGTCCGCGGGGGCGCCGGTCGAGACGGCGACGGCCGAGTCGGCGGAGGCGCGCGCCTGGTACCGCGCCCAGGCGCCCGCTCCGTAGACGGCCGCACCGCCGAGCAGGGCGACGGCGGCCACCACGGCGATGATCCAGCGCGCGCGGTCCGAGAGGCGGCCCGCCTGCCCGGCCGTCATCCCTCCTTCTCCGCGAAGCGCTCACGCAGTAGCAGCGCCGCCAGGGGGAGCGCCACCACGAGACCCACGGCGACGGCGATCATCGCGCCCTCCCGGCCGAGCCACAGCCACAGCGCTCCGAAGCCGACCGACGCGAACAGCCGGGCCACCGCGACGACCGTCTGGGCCGCGGCGATCCCGCTCGCCCGGATCTCGGCGGGCACGCTCGCCCCGGCGACGGCCGCGAGCACGCCGTCGGTCGCGGCGTAGAAGGCGCCGAGCAGCAGCAGGCAGGCGATGGTCACCGCGAGCCCTGCGGCGGGCGACGCGGCGAGCACGTAGACGGCGAGCAGCAGCACATGGCCGGCGGCGAACATCCGCGCGCGGCCCCAGCGGTCGGCGAGGCGGCCGAACGGGATCGCGAGGGCGAGGTAGGCGGCGTTCGTCCCGACGTACAGCAGCGGGAACCACTGCGCCGCGAAGCCGCTGCGGCTCTGCAGCACCAGGTACACGAAGCCGTCGCCGACCGTGAGCAGCCCGAGCAGGCCGGCGGCGAGCAGCAGGCGGCGCGGGCGCCGGTCCCAAAGGCGGCGCCAGGGCAGCTTCGTTCGAGCCGTGCCGCCGGCGATGCGCGTCCGCACGTCCGGCACGAACAGCAGCAGCACGACCACGCCGAGCGTCGCGAAGGCGGCCGACAGCACGAAGACCGTGGAGTAGCCGTCCGGCACGAGCAGCAGCACGACGAAGGCCAGGAGCGGACCGATCGTCGCGCCGACGGTGTCGAGCATCCGGTGCACGCCGAACGACCGCGCGAGCGACGCCGGCTCGGACGAGGCGGAGATCATCGCGTCGCGGGGCGCGGTGCGGATGCCCTTGCCGAGGCGGTCGACGGTGACGACCGCGGTGAGCGCGGCCGGGCCGCTGCCGACCAGCAGGCCCAGGCGCGCGAGCATCGACAGGCCGTAGCCGGCGAGGGCGACGAGCTTGGGCCGGTCGGTGCGGTCGGCGGTCCAGCCGGCGCCGATGCGGACGAAGGCGCTGACGCCTTGATACAGCCCGTCGAGGAAGCCGTACGCGAGCGTCGACATGCCCAGCGCGGCGGTGATGTAGAAGGGGAGGATCGCGGCGGTCGACTCCGAGGAGATGTCGGTGAAGAGGCTGACGATGCCGAGGGCGATGACGGCGGGGGCGATGCGCGACGGACCGGTGCTGCGCGCGGGCTGCTCCGCGGCGCCCTCGGGCCGGTCGGACAGGGAGATGTACACGTCTAGCCGCCGTTCGGGTGCAGGACGGCGATCAGCGAGTAGCTCATCCGCGGGGTGCCGGTCGGCGTGACCGAGAGGCTCACGCTGTCCTCGCCCGCGGTGAAGACCATCGCGCCGCCGTCGGCGGGCGCGTCGACGGCGGCGGAGGTGAAGCCCTGCGCGGCCAGCGAGCGGCGGTAGCTCTCGACGATCTGCTCGGCGTCGAGGGCGACGGTCGCGGCGAGTCCCGAGCGCAGCGCGCCGCCCGCGGGCTCGACCGAGCTCGAGGCGACGACCGAGTCGGGCAGCGGGGCGACGACGGCGGAGGGGTAGCCGGCGACCAGCGCGCGGGTGGCGCTCGCGGCGGCGGGCAGCGGCAGGGAGACGAGGGCGGCGCGCGGGGTGGAGTCGGGCAGGCCGGTGTCGACAGGGGCGGGGCCGGAGACCTCGAGCGGGGCGGAGGGGTCGGCGACGGCGGCGGGGTTCGACGGGTCCTGCGGGGTCACGGTGGCGGCGGAGGTCGCGCCCGGGGTCGCGGGTGCGCCGGGGGAGGAGGTGGTGCCGGAGGAGGGTGCGCCGGGGGAGGAGGTGCCCGCGGAGCCGGTCGCTCCCACGCTGATCGGGCTGCCGTCGCCGGGGCCACCGGCGGTCGCGTCGAGCACGAGGGCTCCCGCGACCAGCAGCAGGGCGACCGCTCCGGCCACCACCAGCAGGCGTCGTCGAGCGTCCAAGGGGTCTCCGAATGCGGGCGCACCGACGATCGTGGCCGGCCAGGATCCGTCCATCCGCGTCGGGTCGCGTCTCGCGAACTTTAGCCCTCGCGGGGCCCGACTGCACCTGTCGATACGGTGGGCGGATGAGATCGAGGCGGGCGGCGATCGCGGGCGTCGTGCTGCTCGGGCTGCTGACCGGCTGCGCGCCGGGGCCGACGGCGGGCGTCGACGAGCAGATCCTCGCGGCGGAGGAACTCGGCGACAGTGCGGTGACCGCCGCGGAGTCGCTGCATCCGGTGCTGATCGGTGCGGACCTCCGGGTGTCGGTGCGGGGCGGCAAGCCCTCGGTGAGCCGCGACGACGAGCGCTGGGTCGAGCTGTTCCTGCGCCTGGTACCGCAGGAGGCGGGGCCCGAGGTGAGTCGGGAGATCCAGGAGGCGATCGAGCGCGAGCTGCTCGCCGACGGCTGGGTCGCGGACGAGCTGACGCAGGACGCCGCGGAGACCGGCGAGGGCGCCGAGCTGTGGTTCACCCGGCCGGGCGCCGAGGGCACCGCGACCTGGGACGGCGACTCCCCGGGCGACTGGCACGTCTCCGTCTGGGACCGCCTCGACTACGTGCAGATCGACGTCCAGAGCCCGTTCGCCCTGACGACGGACACCCAGTACGCCATCACCGACGCCGTCGAGGCCCGCCATCCGGAGTGGCGGAGCCCGGACGGCGTCCTGCCGTGACCCCCGTGCTGATCGAGGAGCCGTCCCATGCTGATCGAGTAGCCCGCTCCGCGGGCGTATCGAGATCCACCAGCGTCAGAAGTCGAGTCTGCAGACCCGCCCTGCTGACGGCGGCGGGTCTCGATACGCCCCTCCGGGGCTACTCGACCAGCATGGAAGGGTGGCTGCTCGCCGGGCGGGGAGTGCATGCTGATCGAGTAGCCCGCTCCGCGGGCGTATCGAGATCCACCGTTCTCCCGCGGTCCGGCCGTCAGGTCAGGCGCTCCGTCAGGTGGACGGCGACGTCGTCGCCGAGGTCCTTGCCGAGCTTCTTGCGGAGCTTGGCGCTGATCGAGAGCATGTGGCCGCCGGCGCCGGTGGGCATCAGGCCGGCGGTGAGCGGCTCGCCGTCGACGGTCGCGACGACCTTCACGGACTTGCCGGTGCCGAACAGCGCGGCGGAGTCGGGCACCTCCACGCACGACCAGAGGTCGCCCTTCACGGTGACGCCGATCGGCGCGGTGAAGGCGACGTCGATCGGGCCGGGGCCGGTCATGCGCAGGCCGCCGCTGCTCGGCTCCGGAGTTCGGCTGCGCAGGTCTCGTCGTGGTCGGGCATCGTCGTCCTCCAGGTGTGGTCGGTGCGGCAACCCAACCACAGGAGGGGTCAGCTCGTCAGCAGGCCGATCTGCTCCGCCGAGAGCGGGCGGTCGGCGTACAGGACGACTCGGGCCGTCGGGTCCGGGCTGTGCGCGTCGGGGCCCGTCCACGCCCGCACGAGGCCGAGGCGCTCGACGGCGCGGTGGGAGCGCCGGTTCTGCTCCGCGACGACCGCGGTGACTGGCAGCTGCGGGCGGAGGAGTCGGGCCCGGTCGATGCCCGCGCTGGCGATCTCCTGCGCGTAGCCCTTGCCCCAGTGGTCCGGGTGGAGGGTGAACGCCACGTTCCACGCCGTGCCCGCGAGGAGCGAGCAGCCGCCGATGCCGATCAGGCCGGGTCCGCCGCGCGGGCTCCTTTCGCGGACCACCCAGCTGCTGAGGCCGTCGCGCGCCCACTGCTCCCACCGCCGGTCGAGCACCGCGCGGGTGTGTGCGCGGGAGGGGTGCAGGAGGAGGGGATCGCCCTCGGCCAGCCGGGGATCCGAGTAGAGGGCGAAGAGCTCGTCCAGGTCCGTCTCGGCGGGTCGGTGGAGCAGGAGCCGCTCGGTCGTCTCGACCGGGCTCGGCTCCGCGCCGTCGCGCTGATCGTCCCCGCTGTCCACCGGGCGAGCCTCTCACGGGGCGCCGACCGGGTCGAGGAGCTTGCAGGGCGCTGCGTGCTGGTCGAGGAGGCAGCAGGGCGCTGCCTGTCGGTCGAGGAGCCCGAAGGGCGTATCGAGACCCGCCGCGTCGGCGCAGTGCCTCCTCCACAGCCCCGGTTCAGCCCCCGATCGTCCCGCTGCCCCCACGAGCCGGCCCCAGTGTCGGTGGTCCCTGATTCAATACTCGTGTGACGGAGTTCGGATCGACTGAAGAGGCGCTCGCGCACCTGCGCGTACTGAGCGCCCGTGCCGCCGCGAACGCCCGCGCCGCGGCCCAGCGCCGTCTCACCGAGGCCGAAGACCTCTACGACTTCCACCACACGGCCCTCGCCCACCAAGAGGTCTTCGCCCGCGGCGCGACCCCAAGCGAGACCCGCGACCTCGTCGAGCGCTCCATCCGCGCGGAGCTCGCCGTCGCCGAGGGCCTGCCGGAGCAGGTGATCGCGCGCCGTCTCGAGAACGCGCAGCTGCTGATGGAGTACCTGCCGCTCACCCGGGCGCTGCTCGCGCAGGCGCGACTGCACTGGGAGGAAGGTGAGGCGATCTGCGCGACCGCCGGCAGTCTCCCCGAATCCTCCCGCGCCGCTCTCGACGAGCGTGCCGCCGAAGCGGCACCGTCGATGACTCTCACGCAGCTGCGCCGCGCCCTGCGCCGCTGGCGGGAGGAGCTGCACGAAGATCCCCTCGCCCAGCGGCACGCCCGCGCCCGCGAGGACCGCGCTGCCTGGGTCACGCCCGACATCGACGGAATGGCCACGCTCTGCATCCACGGCCCGGCACCCGCGGTGGTGGGCGCGCACGAACGGCTGCGCCGCATCGCCCGCACGCTCCGCGACGAGGGCGACCCCCGCACCCTGCAGCAGCTCAGCGCCGACGCCGCGATCGACCTGCTCTGCGACGGCGACATCGCCGGGACCACGCCGAACGCCGAGCACCGGCCGGATCCGACCTTCGTCCCCGGCGTCCGCGCCGAGGTGCGGCTGACGCTCGCCGCATCCACAGCGGTCGGCCTCGACGAGGCGCCCGCGGACCTCGACGGCTACGGACCCGTCCCCGCCCCGATCGCCCGTGAGCTCATCCGCACCGCGGCCTCCTTCACCCGGGTCCTTACTGATCCGGACACCGGTGTCGTCGTCTCGGTCGGACGCACCCAGCGCCTCCCGCCCGCCCGGATGCGCCTCCACCTGCAGCTGCGGGATCAGACCTGCCGCTTCCCCGGCTGCACCCGCTCCGCCAGCACCAGCGAGGCCGACCACACGCTCGAGTGGCGCAACGGCGGCGAGACGTGCCTCGAGAACCTCGTCATGCTCTGCACCTCCCACCACCACGTCCGGCACGGAGAGCAGTGGAGCTACGACCCGGCCGACTCCGGCGGGACGATCGTCTGGACGAGCCCCACCGGCCGGCGGATCAGCAACCGGCCGCCGCCTCTGCCCGGCCGCCCGCCCGACCCGCCACCCGAGCCCCGCTTCGTCGACGTGCCCGCACCGTTCTGACGACGGTGGATCTCGATACGCCCGCGATGCGGGCTACTCGATCAGCATGCAGTGCCCGCTTCGTGGGCTGCGCGGTCAGCATGGACGCGACCCCATGCTGGTCGAGTAGCCCGGAGGGCGTATCGAGACTCGACTCCGGTAGACGGTGGATCTCGATGCGCCCACGATGCGGCCTGCTCGATCAGCGACGGGGCGCGCGCGTTCCGCGCGGTTCAGGAGCCGGACGGCGCCTTGCCGCTCCACGAGAGTCACGACCGCAGGCTGCGCGATCAGGCGCCGGCCGCCTACTGCTCACGACGGCCCCTCCGTCGGGCTGCTCGCCCTGCGCGCCGGCCGACCGCTTCCGGCGAGACGACCGCGGACTCCTCCCGCTAGCGCGCCTCGTCCTCGCGGCGGCTCAGCCAGCCGGGGCCCTCCCGACGCAGCCGCTCGACCTCCGGGCTCGGCGACACGGGCGCGCCCCGCCGCCGCTGCACGAGCTGCACCTGCTTGACGACTCCCACGACGACTCCGGTGCCGAAGAACGGCAGCCCGATCCCCGCCACCAGCCACAGCGGTGCGTGCCGGCGGCCCCCGCCGACGACCGCGGCCGGGTCCCAGCCCACGTCCGCGGCGAGCACGACGATCATCGCCACGAACACGCCGCTGAGCACCGCCAGCGTCCACGGCCGGGCGAGGAGCAGCGCCTGCGCGCGCTCCGACACCCTCCGCTTCGCCATTCCGCGAGCCTAGGCGCCGGGCCGTCGCGCCCGCGACGGCCGCGAGCGGTCACCCTGGTCAGGATCGCGGCCGTGCGCGAAGCTTGCCGGTGATCGCGAGACCCGGCCCCCGTCTCCCTCGACTCTCGAGCGCAGCGCGCACGCGCCGCTCGAGGGGTGGAATCCGCCCTCCGGTCCCGTACCCCGCAGATGACCGGACGCGTCGCCCGATTCCACGGGGTGGGGCCGGGCCCGGCCCCGCCCCCACCGATCAGCCCGACTGCGCACCGAGCAGCGTCCGGTCGGTGTGCTCCTCCGCCCGCCAGCGGTCGACGTCGTGACTCCGGCTCGATCGCTGCGCACCAGGGCGACCGCATCATGCGCCGTTCCTGCTGTCGGACTCCGGTGAGACGAAAACGGTGCGGCGGACGTTACCGGGTGAGAGTGTTCAGAGGGGGGACTGATGACGGCATCGACTCGGGACGACGAGGTGCTCGCGCGGGTGGAGGAGCGCCTCGAGGTGCGGATCACCAGGGCGAGGCGAGTCTCGCGGCAGCGGCGCACCGTCGGAGTGCTCGTGGGGCTCGGTGTCGTTGCCGCGGGCGTGGCGGCCGGGATCACCACCTTCGAGGCCGCCACCTCCCGCACCGTCCGCGACGGTGCCGCCTGCTACGCGACAGCCGACCTGAACGAGCCCGATCCCGCGGTGGCGATCATGGTCGAGGGGCTGCCCGACGAGATCACGCAGCGCGTCGCACTCGCGACCTCGATGTGCGGCTCGGACGAGTCGGTGAGCGCCGTCTGCGTCCGCCCCGACGGTCTCGCCGCCGTCTTCCCGACGGCGCGCGACGAGCCGGATGCCGCGTGGTGCGCCCGTCTGGGCCTCGACGCTCTCGAGTCGCGATGACCGCCGAGAGCGCCGCCGCGGACGACGTCGCCCTGCTGAGCGAGCTGGCGGGAGGCTCCCGCGACGCGTTCGGCGTGCTCTACCGCCGTCACGCGCTGGCCGTCTACCGCTACGCCGTCGCGCGCCTGCGGAGCGAGGAGGACGCCGAGGACGTGCTGCAGAGCGTCTTCTTCGCGCTCTGGCGGAAGCGCGCGAGCACGCACTTCGTCGGCACCTCGGCCCTGCCGTGGCTGCTCGTCGCCACGCGGCTGGAGTGCAACAACGTCCTGCGCGCCGCGATCCGCCAGGTCGCCCGCGAGCAGCCCGACGCCTACGTCGGCACCGCGTTCTCCGCCGAGCGCCTCGTCGAGGCCCGTCTCGTGCTCGAGGACGTCACCCGGGCCGTCTCGCGGCTGCCCGAGATCGACCAGCAGATCTTCCGCCTCTGCCTGGTCGAGGACCTCTCCTACGCCGACGCGGCCGCGCAGCTCGACGTGCAGGTCGGCTCGGTCCGCAACCGGCTGTCCCGGCTGCGCCGCCTGCTCGGCAGCCGCGTCGAGGTCGGCTGACTCCGGAGGGGCGGCGCGCGGGGACTGGTAGGAAGGGCGGTCTCGCCCCCCCGCCCCGCGGTCGTGATGCAACCGAGATCGGCGCCCCCCGGACGACGGATGTGCACCCGGGCACCGCGCTGATAGACATCGGTCAGATGTGCTTCGAGCCCGCGGACCGCGCTCGATCGCCCGTCTCTCACCACTCACCACCAGCCGAAAGAGCATCGCGATGACGCCTTCCCTCTCCCGTCCCCTCGTCTCCGGACTCGCCGCCCTGGCGCTGACCGGCGGCCTCTTCGCCGGCGCGGCTCCGGCCCTCGCCGCGAGCGCGCCGCACGCGATCACGGCCGCCGCCGTGGCCGCGGCCGAGGGATCCGTGCTCACCGCCGGGCAGCAGCTCACCAGGGGCCAGTCGCTCGTCTCCCCCGACGGCACCTTCCGCTTCGTGTTCCAGGACGACGGGAACGCGGTCGTCTTGGCCACCTACGGCGTCGTCTGGCAGTCCGCCACCCAGGGCCGCGGAGACCGCCTGATCATGCAGGCCGACGGCAACGTCGTCATCTACGACGCCACCGGCCGTCCCGTCTGGTTCACCGGGACGAACGACCCCGGCTCCACCCTCCGGATGCAGGACGACGGCAACCTCGTCGTCTACCGCGCCACCGGCACCCCCGCCTGGGCGAGCTTCGTCAACGGCCGCATCGCCGCGCCCGACGTCTTCACGCTCGAGTCCGGGCAGACCCTCGCCGCCGGCCAGCAGCTGACCGCCGGGCCGAGCCGCGCGATCATGCAGGCCGACGGCAACTTCGTCGTCTACACGGGCAGCACCCCGCTGTGGTTCACCGGCACCAGCGGCGCCGGCAACCGCCTCGTGATGCAGACCGACGGCAACGCCGTGATCTACGGCACCGACGGCTCGGTGAAGTGGTCCTCCGGAACCGACGGCAACCCGGGCGCCACCATGTACCTCGGCGGCGACGGGAACCTCGTCATCGGTGCCAGCGATCGGGGTCCGCTCTGGAGCAGCTCCGGACAGCTCCGCCGCGACACGCTGCAGAACAACTACCTCCTGCTGAGCAACGAGCAGCTGACCTCGGCGAACGGCGCCTGGCGGGCCGTGATGCAGCGCGACGGCAACTTCGTCGTCTACGGCGCCCGCGGCGCCGACTGGTCGACCGGCACCTCGATCCCCGGCAGCATCGTCGGCCTGGACATCGGCTACCTCGTCGTCTACGCCCCCGGCTCCGGCGAGGGCCAGGGCTACTGGTCCAACATGCCGAAGCCGAGTGAGACCGGCGAGCCCTACCGCCTCGTCATGCAGAACGACGGCAACCTCGTCGAGTACGACGGACTCGGCGTCGCCGTCTGGGCCAGCCGCGGCGTGTAGCTTCCCGGGACGATCTCGACCGCGAAGGCCCGCCCCCGGATCCGGGAGCGGGCCTTCGCGCAGCCCGGGATCTCGACGGTCAGCCCGCGGACCCGATCAGCTCTTGGACCCGGTCAGCGCGAGCGTGCCGCCGAGGCCGATCATCATCACGCCGCCGGTGCCGGTGAGGGTCGACATCCGCTTCGGCGACGACGCGAACCACGAGCGCGCGGTGCCCGCTGCCAGCGCCCAGACGCTGTCGCAGATCAGCGCGAGGGCCTGGAAGGTGAAGCCGAGCAGCAGCAGCTGCGCCCAGACGGGGCCGGCGCCCGGATCCACGAACTGGGGGAGGACGGCGACGAAGAAGGCGACGGTCTTCGGGTTCGTGAGGCCGACGACGAAACCCTGGCGCAGCAGGGTCCACGACGACGCCGGGGCAGTGGCTGCCGTGCCGGCGTGCGCGTGGCGGTGGCGGATCGCCTGCACGCCGAGCCACACCAGGTAGACGGCTCCCGCGAGCTTGAGGACGGTGAAGGCCACGACCGACGCCGCCACGACGGCGCCCACCCCGAAGGCCACGGCGAAGATGGCCGGCATGATCCCGAGCGCGTTCCCGAGCAGGCTCAGCACCCCCGCCCGGCGGCCGTAGGCGATCGACCGGCTGATCGTGAAGAGGACGCTCGGCCCGGGGATCACGATCAGGGCCACCGACGCGAGGGCGAACGCCAGGAAGTGCTCGGGGGAGATCATGCCCGAACAGTAGCGCCGCGCGGTCCCGAACGGGGATCGGGCATGTCAGTGCTCGCCGAGGTCGTCGCCCGGCTCGACGTCCGCCAGTCGGAAGGGGCCCTCGTGGAGAGGGCCGCGGCTCCACATCGCGACGGTGGCCCAGCCGAGGTCGGAGTGGGCGACGCTCCCCTCGGGGATGCTGCGGGTGAACAGGGCGTAGTCGACGCCGTCGAGGGGGAGCGCGGTGACGTTCCACCCGTCCCGGTCGCGGGCGAGAGCCTGAGCTCGTTCCTCCGTCGCCCTCATCGCGGCGCGCGCCTCCTGCGTCGGCAGGTCGGTGGGCAGCACGTCCAGGAGCAGGCAGCCGACGGCCAGGCTCGCGGTCGCGACCGAGTCCGTCACCGTCCCGTGGACGGAGCCCCGAGGTCCCAGCCGCGTGCCGGTGCGCCGCATCGTGCGAATCGTGACGCGGTGCTCCTTCGTTCCACGGTCGACGGCGATCAGCACCTCGTCGAGCGGACCGTCGTCGGTGCGGCCCAGACCCGTGACCGTCCAGGGCTCCGAGATCGGCGGGAGGAGGGTCAGCATCCTGCCATCCAACTCGGCGGCCGTCGTCCTGCCAAGGCCGTGGCGCGCATCGAGGACCCGTTGCGGAGAGCGCAGGTCCGCAGGTCCCCTGTGGGGCCGTACTCGGGCTCGCGGAATGCGCTCGGGCTCGTGGGATTCGCGCGGATCGACGTACCGGAGGGCGAATGGCGTGCCCGAGGTGGTGGCGGGTGCGCTCCGGCTCGCGGAATGCGCTCGGGCTCGCTGGAAACGGGCGGATCGACGAGCCGGAGGGCGGATCGCGTGCCCGAGGTGGTGGCGGGTGTGCTCCGGCTCGCGGAATGCGCTCGGGCTCACTGGAAACGGCCGGAACGACGAGCCGGAGGGGATTCCGCGAGCCGGAGGTGCGGTGTCGGACGCGCCGTCGCGTCAGTTCTCCCGATCGACCAGGGCCCGCAGAGCGTCGCGGACGAAGCGGGCGCCGGCCACTCCGCCGTAATGCGCGGCGAAGCGTTCGTCGGCGACGTACAGCTCGCCGAGGCCGAGCAGGTACTCGTCGCTCGGGGTGCCGGACGCGTCGCGGGGCGTGCCCGGCACGTCGGCGAGCCACGCGCGCTGCCGCTCGGCGAGCGCGAGCGCCTCCTCGCCGGCCGGGTCCGCGCCGCTCGCCGCCGCGGCGGTCCAGGCGCCGGCGAGGTCCGCCTGCCGCCGGAGCCACTGCTCCCGCTCCTCCGCGGTCATCGAGCGCCACCAGCGGTCGCTGTCGGCGTAGGCCGGCGCGCCCCAGCGGCGCTCCACCTCCTCGCGGTGCTCCGCGTGGTCGAACCCGTCGAACATCTCCTCGGCCATCGGCCCGGTCCCTTCTCTCATCGTCGCGACGGTCCCGGCGACCGCGCGGATGCGGCGGTCCAGCCGCCGGCGCTCCTCCCGCAGCACGTCGAGGTGCCGCTCGAGGGCCACCGCCGGCTCGGTGTCGCGGCGCAGGATCCGCCCGATCTCGGACAGCCCGACACCGAGGTCGCGCAGCAGCAGGATCCGCTGCAGCGTCACCAGCGCGGCCGCGTCGTAGTAGCGGTACCCGTTCGCGCCCAGCCGGCTCGGCGGCAGCAGCCCCTCGGCGCCGTAGTGCCGCAGCGTCCGGCTGGTCGTGCCGGCCAGCCGCGCCACCTCGTGCGCGGACCACTCCTGCGCCGGCCCTTCGGCTCCACCGCGTCCTCCGTTCCCGCCTGCCGGGCGGATCCCGGGGCGACGGAAGCGACGCTACGGGTTGACGCAGCGTCAGAGTCAAGCGCGCCCAGGGTCGACCGCAGCGCCGTCCGGCCAGGACCCTCAGGCGCGGGGGCGGGCGTCGGCGGGCAGTGCCCGGTACTCCTGCCAGGCGGCGAGGAGCCCGGCGCGGTCGCCGTCCGGGCCCGAGGCGCTCACTCCGCGGGCGCGGGCGAAGGCGGCGAGCTCGTCGCGGAGCCGGTACCAGCGGCGGAGCTCGTCCTCGGTCAGCCGCTCGTCGAGCGGAGGCCCTGCCTCCGCGGACGGCTCACCGCTCGGCGGGAGGGAGTCGTGCTCGATGCTCACACCGGGACCTTAGGCCGGGCGCCGTCCCGGTGGGGGATCGTCCTGCAGGCGCCACCCCCGCGGCCGCTCTACGGTGGAGGCGTGACCGTCCGCCGTCCCCTCAGCCCGCTGTTCTGGGCCCTCGCGCAGATCGGGTCGCGGGTCCGCGTCGGAGCGCCCCGCGGTCTCCCGGAGCCGAGCACCCGACTGCCCGCCCCGACCGGCCTGCGGATCCCGACCCGGCACGGCGTCGTGCGCGCGGTGGTGCAGCGTCCCGCTGCCGACGACCCGGACGCTCCGGTCGTGCTGCAGCTGCACGGCGGCGGCTTCGTCAACCGCTACCCCGAGCAGGACCTGCACATCGCGCGGGCGATGGCCGATCGGCTCGGTGCCGTCGTGGTGCTGCCGGACTACGACACCGGGCCGCGCGTGCAGTATCCGGTCGCCGAGGAGGAGGTCTGCGACATCGCCCGCTGGCTCCAGGCAGAGACCGGCGCCGGATGGTCCGGGGACCGGCTCCTGCTCGGCGGCGTCAGCGCCGGGGCGAAGCTCGCGATCAACATCTGCCAGCAGCTGCACGCGGCGTCGCTGCCGGCTCCGCTGGCCGTCGCGCTCGTCGTCCCGGTGACGGACGTGATCCGGACGGACCGGACGTCGGGCGTCCCTCGTCCGGCGATCAGCCCGTTCGTCCAGCGTTTCGTCGGCTGGGCGTACTTCCCGGACGTCCCGCGCCAGCAGGAGCCTCTCGCGTCGCCGTCCCGCGACCTCGCGCTGCCTGCGGCGATGCCGCCGACGCTCGTGCTGACCGGAGGAGACGACACCCTCGCCCCCGAGGGCGCCGAGCTCGCCGCGCGGCTCCGGAGCGGGGGCGTGCGCACGGAGCACCACGTCTTCGTCGGCTCGGACCACGATCTCCTCGCCGGGCGCGATCGGGCCGTGGTCCTCGAGGCGCTCGACCGGATCACCGGCTTCTTCGCATCGGAGCTGAGGCGTCCTCGTCCTGACGGCCTCACCTCCGGGTGAGGCCGCTGCGGTCTCCCTCGCCCCGGTGACCCACGGCTCGATCGCGGGCGACGCCACCCCGACTCTGACCCCGCGATCGAGCGCCACCTCGACTCCCCGGTCGCTGCCCGATCTCCCCGTCCGGTGGAGGGGAGTCCGCCCGCTGTTCACCCAGCGGCTCTACTCTCCCGACCGTGGCGATGACGAGAGCCGTGCCCGTCCGGTCCCAGCGGCGGCGGTCGATCCTGCTGGCCGTGCTCGCGGTGGCGGTCGGTGTCCTGCTGATGGGCCATGCGGCGGTGCAGGGGATCGGCGCGGCGAACTTCTGGGCGCCCTGCTGGTCCGAGGGGTTCGAGAGCGCGGCGTGCGACTTCCTGCAGTACGAGGCGCCGTCGCCGGCGTGGCTCCTGCCGTACTGGGTGTGGTTCGTGGAGGTGCTGCTCGCGCTCGTCGTGATCGTCGCCGCCGTCGCAGCGGGGCGACGCCTCGGCACCGCGGGCCTCGCGCTCGTCGCGGTGCTGGCGTCGAGTGCGCTGATCGACTCCGCCTTCACCCCGATGATCAACGGCGGTCACACCTCGGCGGACGACCCGCCGGGCTTCGGGCTGATCGGCGCCGCCTTCCTCGCCTTCGCGGGAGCGCTGATGCTCCGCGTCGCGACCCCGTACCGCCGACCGCTCCGCTGAGGCGGGATCCGCGTCCTCCGCCCCGCCCTCGTGCGGGTCCGAGCCCACGGAACGCGAGGGTCGCTTCGTACAGTGGAGGCATGAGTGTGATGAAGGAGACGGGCACTGCACGGCGGACCGGACGCGGGTGGACGCGGGCGTCGCTCGTGCTGGGCGTTCTCGCCGTCGTGTCGTACGCGATCGGATACCTGGCGGTGGCTCGCCTGTGGCGGGGCGATCCCCTGGTGATCGGGATCGCGACGACGCTGCAGTACGTCCTCCCGCTGGCCGGCGTCGTCGTCGGTCACGTGGCGCGACGACGCGAGGGCCCTCGCCGCGAGTCGACGGTGGGGCTCGTGCTGTCCTACCTCCTGCTGGCCGTCGCGGTGGTGCCGGTCGTCATCGGGTCGTTCGGGCTGCTGGCGCGCTGAGGCGACACTGAGCACTTCGGGCGACGTCGGGTCGGCGGCGTCCCACCTGCCCGGGCGCCCGGAGCCGACGCGCGGCCCTGGGGGCGCCTTCGGCGCCGGCGCAGGGCGGGAAGAGGCAGACGTCCAGGCGGTGGTGGGTCTCGATACGCCCCTGCGGGGCTACTCGACCAGCATGTCTGCGGGCGTCTCTTCCAAGGAGACCCATCTCCCCCTGGGCGTCGGTCTCCTCCCCACCCTCCGCCGGCATCCGAGCCGCCCCCTCCGCTCGAGACGCCGGGGACCGGCGGCGTGCCGACGGGACGGATCGTGCCCGACGGGGTGACCGCTCGCGCTCATCCATCCGGGCTCGCCGTTGCCGGTTGAGCCCGGGTAAATTATGGTCGTGGTCAAGCCGATGCGGTACAGGGAGCTGGTGGCGCTGTTGCGGGCTGCGGGCTTCACTTCCCGAGAGGGGAAGGGTGACCACGAGGTGTGGTCGTGCAACGGCAGGCATCATGTGGTCCTCACGCAGACTCGGGACGTCTCGCCGGGACTCGTGCGCAAGGCGTTGAACGCGATCGAGGCGGCGAAGGAGGACGAGCGATGAGCATCACGGTCACGGCCCATCACTGGGAGCACGGCTGGGAGCTGTGGATCGACGGCGAGACCGTGACCCAGGTCAGCGCGCTCGACAAGGCCGTGCAGCAGGTGCGCGACTATCTCGACACCGTCGATCCGAGCGTCGACCACAGCGGATGGGACGTGACCGTCGTTCCGGAGATCGGTCCGCTCGGCGCCGAGATCATCGAAGCGCGACGCGCGACCGAGCAGGCGGCTCAGGCGTCCGTCGCCGCTGCGGTTCGCTCGCGTGCCGCAGCGCGACGACTGCGTGAAGCCGGTTACTCCGTGACGGATTCCGCGGCGATCCTCGGCGTGTCCCGAGGCCGGGTGTCGCAGCTCACGGGCAGCTGACTCCGGAGAAGCAGGGGCGCTGATCGGCACGAGCCGCCGGGCGGCGAGGTCGACCGCTGTGGAGTGTTCCGCTGATGATCGCTCGGTGCGACACCGCCGGCCGCAGAGGGTTTCCTCGCCGGCCGCTCCGACGAGGTGGCGAGGGAGTCGATGGCCCGGCGGGTCACGGACTGCTCGGCTGTGCTGTTCCGTCGTCTGCGACGAAGATGCAGAACGGGTGACCGGCCGGATCGGCGAGGACGTACAGCGCCTCCTCCGGATCTGCGCTCTGATCGTCGATGACCGTGGCGCCCAGGGCGACCGCTCGCGCACGTTGCCGCTCGAGCTCCTCCGCATCCGTGACGGTGAAGTCGAGGTGCAGCTGCTGGCGCACCGGCCCGTCCGGCCAGGTCACCCGGGGCAGCTCGTCCACCCGCTGCACCGTGATGCCGACCCCTTCGGAGGTGCGGATCGCGACCCACTCGGCGTCGTCGTCGGAGCCGTCTGCGGCCGGCTCGTCCCCGGGTCGGTACTCGCCGTCCAGCAGGGCGAGGTAGAACGCGGCGAGCTCTCGCGCGTTCTCGGCGTCGAGCACGATCTGTCGCAGATGCAGGGCCATGTCGGCAGGGTAGGCCGGATGCGCCCGCCGGCAGCGCTGAACCGAGCCGTGACCGCCCCCGTCACGCGGAGTCGACGAACTGCTCGGCGCGCCTCGTCCGGCACCTCGCGGGTACGATCGACCACCATGCCTCGCCGTTCTCCTGCCGCCCTCAGCGCGAGCATCCGCGCGGCGGGGGAGCGGCTGTTCCGGGAGCGCGGCTACTCGCGGGTCACCGTCCGCGAGATCGCGGCGGAGGCGCAGGTGGATCCCGCCGTCGTCGTCCGCCGGTTCGGGTCGAAGGAGGCTCTGTTCCTCGAGGTGATGCAGGTGAGCATCCAGGACCGCCCGGAGCTGGACGTGCCGCTACGGGACTTCGGGCGCAGCTTCGTCGCCTCCCTGCTCGCGGACGAGCGCGACACGCAGGCCGTCTTCCTCGCGCTGGTGCGCGGCGGGAGCGAGCCGGCGATCGGCGCCCGGCTGCACGCCGTGCACGAGGAGGCGTTCGTGGCTCCGCTGCGGGCCCGCATGACGGGGCCGGACGCGGACCTGCGCGCACGCCTGGCCGCGGCGCTCGTCGGCGGACTGCTGCACTCGATGTGGGTGGTCGGCGACGAGGTGCTCCTCGCCACCGACCACGAGCAGATCGTCGAGCGCTACGGCGACGCACTGCAGGGCCTGCTCACTCCCGCGGACCGGTCCGGCCCGCCGGCGTCCGCCTGACTACTGCACGGACCAGCCGCCGTCGCTGGGCAGGATCGCCCCGTTGATGTTCACGCCGTCGTCGCTGAGCAGGAAGGTGATCGACGCCGCCAGCTGCTCCGCGGAGGCGACGGAGGGGATCGCGCTCTGGAACGGGGCGAGCCGGGCACTGCCGGTCTCGGAGACGTTCGGCGGGAACGGGATGCCGGTGGCGACGCCGCCGGGCGCGACGGCGTTCACGCGGATCCCGCTGCCCGCGTACATGAACGCGGCGCTCCTGGTGAGCCCGACGACGCCGTGCTTGGAGACCGTGTAGGCGTTGCCGGACGCGTTGCCGCGCAGCCCCGCCTCGGAGGCGACGTTGACGATCGATCCGGCCGCGGCCGCGAGCATCGCGGGGAGCACGGCTCGGGAGAGCTTGAAGCCGCCGGTGAGGTTGATGGCGATCACCCGGTCCCACACCGCGTCCGAGGTCTCGTGGGCGGGGGAGAAGTCGTCGTTGATCCCGGCGATGTTGGCGAGGCCGTCGATCCGCTCGCCGGCCGCCGCGACGATCGCGTCGATGTCGTCCTGCTTCGTGATGTCGCCGGCGACGGGCACGATCTCGGCGTCGGGCAGCGAGGCTGCGAACTCCTGGAGCCGCTCGGCCGAGATGTCCACGGCGACGACCCGGCCGCCTTCGCGGGCGATGCGGGAGGCGGTGGCGCGGCCGATCCCGGACGCCGCACCGGTGACGATCACGGTCCTCCCTGCGAAGCGCCCGGGGGTGACGCTCTCGCGCCAGCCCGTGCTCTTCGCGGCCTCGGGCATGACGCCGCCGTTCGCCCGCAGCACCAGGTCGTCGACGACGCTCTGCGGGAGCTGCCCCTGACTCAGCGCGACCAGCTGCTGCAGCGGCAGGGAGCGCACCGGCGCCAGCTTCGCCTCGTCGAAGCCGCCGGCGGCGCCGCCGAGCACGTCGCGGATGAGCGCGGAGCCCTCGGGGTGGTTCAGCCATTCCCCGATCGAGCTCTGGGCGGTGAGTGGGGCGGTCGTGGACATGCGTCCTCCTTCAGGGTGGTCGAGCAGTGAAGTCAACTTAGTTGACTTCGCGCGTCCCGGCCACTACTCGCCCCGACCGCTGCTTCTGAGGGCACCGTGACGACCCGGCCGCGGCGGGGGCGAATCGCACAGGACGCCGCTGAAGGTGCTGATCGGAGGCTGTTCTCAAGAGGTTTCGACGTCGCTCTCGCCGGCCGCCGTCCCGTCGTCGGACCGCGCCGGGCACCGAGGCGCGCCCGCATCTGGTTCCATGGACGTGCGCGTGCGTCCGTCCGGCCGCACTGCTCCTCCCGTGAAAGGTGGTCGGATCCCGTGGTCTCCCAGGTCGTGCTCGTGGACGATCTCACCGGTGCACCCATCGCCGCCGGGCGCGGCGGGACGGTGTCCTTCTCCGTCGGGGACGACGCGTACGAGATCGACCTGTCGGCGGCCAACATCGGGCACCTGCACCGCGCGCTCGCGCCGTTCGTGGACGCGGCCCGTCCGCTGTCCGAGGCGCCGGCCCGCTCCCGGGTGACGTCGATCGCCGCGAGCGCCGGGCGGAAGAGCCCCGAGATGCTCGCCGCGATCCGGCACTGGGCGCGACGGCACGGCTACGAGGTCCCCCGCTCCGGTCGGGTGCCCGCGGACGTGCAGGCCGCGTACGACGCGGCGCACTGAAGCGGACGACCCCGGGTCGGCTGCGCGGCGCGCGGGGCTGCAGACCCGGGCTGTTGGCGACGGTGGGTCTCGATACGCCCCTGCGGGGCTACTCGACCAGCATGGGGGGCGGGCGCCTGCGCTTCATGCTGATCGAGTAGCCCGCTCCGCGGGCGTATCGAGATCCGCTCTCCGGGGAGAGGGCGGCCCCCGATCGGGGCTCAGGACGTCGCAAGTCGACGGGTCAGGAGGCCTTCTCGGCGGGGAAGCGCAGGGCGGGGACCGGCTCCGGCGCGGTGCGCGGCCGCGCCTTCGACGCCGTCAGGGAGAGGTAGGCGTCCTGCAGCTGCTCCCGCTGGCGGCCGGGGACGTGCGAGCAGAGGGCGTCGCGGGCCAGGGCGACGTTCCTCCGGCGCAGGTCGGCGTCCCCGAGGAGGCGGGCGATCCGGTCGGCGAGCTCGTGCTCCTCCGCGAGCAGCTCCTCGGGGAGTGACTCGGCGTACGGCCGGCGGAGGACGACGACCGGCACGCCGAGCGCCACGGCTTCGAGCAGGGACACCGGGAAGCCCTCCCAGCGGGCCGTGTGCAGATAGACGCTCGCGCCCGCGAGAACGGAGAGACCGCTCTCCTTGGAGAGCCAGCCGGTCACTTCGACACCCGATTCCTCGAGATCATTCGTGAGGTCGTCCGAGTTTCCGCGACCGACCCAGTGGAATCGCGCCAGAACTCCTTGTCCGGCGATAGTCCTCGCGGTCTTCGCGAAGATGTCCGGGCCCTTCTGCGGGGCTATTCGGCCCACTCCGACGATGCGTGCGGAATCATGCCCGATATCTTCTGATCCCGGTGGGGAATCACTGATGTTGTCGCGAATGAACTGGGCCGGGACGCCGTTGGCGCAGTTCACCACCCAGGTGGCGGGGGCGCCGCCGAGCGCTCGCGCGCGGCGCAGCTCGTTCTCGGAGCAGGTCACGAAGAGGCTGGTGTTGCGCGCCAGGACCCACTCGATCAGGTGGAACGCACGGAGCGCCGACGGCCCGCGATCCGCCCGCTCGAAGGGGAAGCAGTGCGGCGAATGCACCTGGGCCGTGCCGTGCCGCGAGACGGCCAGGCGGGCGTAGAGACCCGCGAATGCGGAGTGCGAGTGCACGATCGAGGCGCGGGTGCGGTGGACGGCGCTGCGCACGGCGAGCACGCGGGCGAGGTGGCCGGCCGGCAGCTCGAGGACCTCGTCGAAGAGCGCGTGCGCCGAGACCGGCAGCGGAACCTCCGGACTGGCGGCGTAGAGCAGGACGTGGCGGATCCCCGCATCGGCCGCGGCGAAGCTCGAGATCGCGTCGGCGAGACCGCCGCCGAAGCGCTCGCAGACATGGAGCACCGTCACCCGCTCGAGAGGTTCTCTCCGGTCGGACTGCTCGTCGTCGGAATGGCGTGTCATGGTCACCCGTCTGCTCCGCGGATTCACCGATCGCTCCTCTTCGCTCTTCGAGAGGGCATACCGGGCGAATGCGATGGTAGGCGTGAAGAAGGCGTCGCACTACAGTGATGCCGAGTCGTCGTCGACAGCGAGAAACAGGACATTCCGTCGGTCGTATCGGCGCGCCGTGAATGCCTTCCCGACCCCATCGAGAACGCGAGGTGCACGGTGTCCAGACCCTTCACCGCGCCGCGTTCGCCGGGTGGCTCGAGCTACCGCGCGGACCTCGAGGGACTGCGCGCGCTCGCCGTCGTGCTGATCCTCCTCACCCACTTCGCGGAGGTGCCGATCGGCGGCTTCGTCGCCCTCGACGCGTTCTTCGTGCTCTCCGGATTCCTGATCACGGGGCTCCTGGTGAACGAGTACACCCGCTCGCGCCGGATCTCGCTGCCGACGTTCTACGTCCGCCGGTTCCGCCGGCTCGCCCCGGCCGCCGCGGTCGTCATCGCGGTGACGGTGCTGGCCGGCTTCCTGGTCTTCGGCCGGGCCCGGGCGGAGTCGATCCTCGTGGACGGGGTCTGGGCGGCGCTGGTCAGCGCGAACTGGAACTTCGTCCTGAACGGCACCGACTACTTCGCCACCTGGGCGCCGCAGTCGCCGCTGCTGCACTACTGGTCGCTGGCGGTCGAGGAGCAGTTCTACCTCGTCTGGCCGCTGCTGGTCCTGGTCGGCTTCGGGATCGCGCGCGCGGTCGCCCGGCGCCGGCGCGGGCCGGCGGATCAGCGGGTCTGGCCGCCGTCGTCGCGCGCGGTCGTCGCGCTGGTCGCCGTCGTCGCGGCGGCCTCCTTCGCCTGGGGGGTCGTGGAGTCCGAGCTGTCGCCCGGGGTCGCCTACCTCTCGACGCTGACCCGCGCGTGGGAGCTGGCCCTCGGGGCGCTCCTGTTCCTCGGGGCGGCGCACTGGCGCCGGATCCCGGACCGGCTGCGCCCGGTGCTCGGCTGGCTGGGCGTCGCGGTGCTCGTCACCGCGTCGTTCGTGCTCACTCCGCAGACCCCGTACCCGGGCGTCGCGGCGCTGCTCCCGACCCTGGCGACCGCGGCGATCATCGTCGCCGGAGAGGGCGGACCCTCCCACGTCGTCCTCTTGAGCAACCCGGTCTCGCGGTTCCTCGGGCGGATCTCCTACTCGCTCTACCTCTGGCACTGGCCGGTCTTCGTCTTCCTCGCCGCGCTCGTCGGCCACGACTCGCCCTGGTACCTCGCCGGAGCGATCCCGCTCGCCCTCGTCCTCGCCACCGCGAGCCACTACGGCGTCGAGGAGCCCGTGCGCCGCAGCCGCTGGCTCGAGCCGCGGGCCCGCCGCACCGACCGGCGCGGGAGCGAGGGCTGGCCCCGCTGGGTCGCGCTCGGCCTCGCCGCCGCGGCGCTCGTGACGACCGCCGTCGTGCTCGTGCTCCCGCGCGACAGCGTCGCCGTCGCCGGGGTCTCCGCGTCGACGGCCGTCGAGCCGGGCGCCGCGCCGGCCGTGCCCGAGTGGCTCGACGGGCTCGATCAGGTCACCGCCGCGCTCGGTGCAGCCTCGTCGGCGGTCTCCTGGCCGGAGCCGGTCGCGGAGGCGATCGACGCGGGGGACGCGGCCTTCGGCGGCGCCCTCGCCCGGACCTGCATCACGGTGGACGCGGCGAACGAGGACGACTGCGTGATCGGCGACGCGTCGCTCCCGAGGACCGCCGTCGTCGTCGGCGACTCCGTCGCCCTCGCCTGGGTTCCCGCGCTCGCGGGCTCGCTCAACGAGCAGGGGTACCGGGTGCGGCTGCTGACGGGAGCGCTCTGCCCGTTCGCCGACCTGCCGGTCACCGGGACCGTCACCGCCGACCCGGCCCCCGGCTTCCCCGCGACCTGCGACGACCACCGCCGCTGGACGCTGGAGCGCATCGCGGCGCTCCGGCCCGCCGCCGTGATCGTCTCGGACGCCGAGGTCGAGATGCTCCAGCTGATCCCGGAGGACCGCTCGACCGCGCAGGCGCGCTGGACCGAGGGCCTCGAGCGGAGCCTCGCCGAGGTCGGCGACGCCCGGACCGTCGTGCTGATGACGCCGCCCCGGGGCCAGGCGGTGGCGACCTGCTACACCCGCGTCGCCTCGCCGTCCGACTGCGCGGCGCCGGTCAGCGAGACCTGGTTCTCGCAGCTCGACGCCGTCACCGAGGCCGTGGCGGCGTCCCCCTCCGCGCGGCTGGTGGAGACCCGCGACCTGTTCTGCGCCAGCGCCGACCTGTGCCCGGCGTTCGCCGGCGGCACCCTCGTCCGGGCGGACGAGCAGCACATCACCGACGACTACGCCACCGCCATCGCACCGATCGTCTCCGAGCGCGTCCGCGCCGCTCTCGAGGGCTGACGCGGTGCTCCGGGACACGACGAGAGAAGCCCCATGAACCTCCGAGAACTCGTGCAGATCTGGCAGCGCTATTGGGCGCTCGTGGTGAGCGTGCTCGCCGTCGGCCTGCTGACCGGCTGCGGGGCGCTGCTGCTCACGGCGCCGCAGTACACCGCGACCGCGCGGCTGTTCGTCTCGAACCAGGCCTCGGGCTCCGCGACCGATCTGCTGCAGGGGTCCACCTACACGCAGAGCCGCGTGGAGTCCTACGCCGCGGTGGCGACGCTGCCGATCGTGCTCGACGCGGTCATCGAGGACCTCGGGCTGCAGACCACCTCCGCGGAGCTGGCGACGCGGGTGTCCTCCACGGTCGAGCTCGACAGCCTGATCATCAACCTCTCAGCGGAGTCCGGGTCGGCCGAGGAGGCCGCCGACCTCGTGAACGCGGTCGCGTCCTCGCTCTCCTCGACGATCACCGAGACGCTCGAGCGGCCGCTCGCCGGACGCGACCCCGTCGTCACGGTCACGCCGCTGGAGGAGGCCGCACCGCCCGCGGCGCCGTCGTGGCCGTCGATCCCGCTCGTCCTCCTCGCGGGCGGGCTCGCCGGGATCCTGCTCGGCGTCGGGCTGGCTCTCCTCCTGAACGCACTCGACCAGCGGGTGCGGCAGGCGGCGCAGGCGGAGGCGCTGCTCGGCGTGCCACTGCTCGGGACGATCCCGCGGACCCGCAATCTCGGCACCGTCCCGCTGATCGAGGAGGCGGCGCTGCGCTCCTCCTTCGGCGAGGCGATCCGGGCGCTGCGCACCAACCTCACCTTCGTCGACATCGGCGGGTCGCCGCGGCGGATCATCCTGGTCACCTCCTCGATCCCCGGGGAGGGGAAGTCGACGATCTCGCTCAGCCTCGCCGCGAGCCTCGCCGCGGCCGGGAAGTCCGTGATCCTCGTCGACGCGGACCTGCGGGTGTCGCGGCTGTCGGAGCGGCTGGGGCTCGAGACCGGCGTCGGCCTCACCGACGCGCTGCTGGGCCGGGCCGCCGCGAAGGACCTCCTCCAGCCGGTCGGCGAGAGCGGCTCGCTCCGCGTGCTCGCGTCCGGCCGCACCCCGCCGAACCCGGCGGAGCTGCTCGCCTCGCCGACCTTCGACCGCATCCTGCAAGAGCTGCACGCCGAGGCCGACTACGTGGTCCTCGACGCCCCGCCCGTGCTCCCCGTCGCCGACTCGCTCGTGCTCGCGCGGGCGGCCGACGCGGTGCTCTTCGTCGTCGGCTCGGCGCTCGTCAAGCGGCCGCAGCTCACCAACGCGAAGGACGCCCTGCAGCGCGTGCACGCCCCGCTCGTGGGCGTCGTGGTGAATCTGCTCGCCGCGACCGATGACCGCGGCCGCGCCTACGGCTACGAGAGCCGCGCCTACGTCGAGGCGATCGCGCAGGTCCGCCCGGAGGAGCCCGCGGCCAGTGCGGACGACTCGAAGCGGGAGCTGATGCCCTCGTGACCGGGATCGCCGGCCGCGCCTGGCGGCAGCTCGGGATCGCCGCCTTCAACATCGTCGCCACGCACGTCCCCTCCCACCTCGTGCGTCTGGGCGTGCTGCGGCTGTGGGGCGCGAGGATCGGCGCGGGCACCTCGATCGGCCGCGGCACGTCGATCCTCGACATCGACCGCCTGGTGATCGGCGAGAACTGCTCGATCGGCTTCCGCTGCTTCTTCGACGCGCGGGGCGGGATCACGATCGGCGACGACGTCGCGATCGCGAGCGACACCCACATCATCACCGCGTACCACCTGCCGCAGTCCGACACCTTCGAGGCCGTCGAGGAGCCGGTGACCATCGGCGACCACGCCTGGCTGGCCTCGCGCACGACCGTGGTCGCGGGGGTCTCGATCGGCCGCGGCGCCGTCGTCGGTGCGTGCTCGCTGGTGCGCACGGACGTGGAGGCGATGACGATCGTCGCGGGCGTGCCCGCCGTCGTCCGCGGGCAGCGCACCTCCTCGCTCGCCTACTCGACCCGCTTCCGACGGCTGTTCTACTGATGCACGAGAGGGCGGCGATGAGCCGCGAGTACGAGGGCGCCGAGGGCTGGTCGGACGTCACCCTCGTCTACGTCGCCCCGCGCACCGGCTCCAGCGGAGTGAGCGACTACGCCGACGACCTCATCGCCCGGGCCCGCGAGGTGGCCGGCGCGGTCGTCGAGGTGCGGCACGGCGGGGCCGGGGCGGACGGCGTGGCCGAGGTCCGACGGGCCCGCCGCGAGGTCCTGCGAGCGATCGAGGCGGCCACCGGCCCGGTGATCGTGCACACCGAGCACAGCGGCGGCGTGATCGTGCCGTTCTGGCTGCTCGCGAGCCGTCGGGTGCGCGCGCGGGCGAGCGTCGTCACCGCCACGCTGCACGACGCTCCGCTCGCGGTCTGGACGCCGTTCCGCACCGCGCTCGTCGGCCGCAGCCACTTCGCGACCCACGCGATCCACTTCCCGCTGATGCGGCTGCACCGCCTGCTCGAGCGGCGCGTGCTGCGCGGCGTCTCGCTCTTCGCCCTCACCGCGTCGGGGGCGGCGGCGATCGAGGAGGAGCTGCGCGTCCGCGACGTCGACGTCGCCTTCCTGCCCGCCCCGGTCAAGCCGGCCGTCGCCCCGGCGGCGGAGCGCCCGCTCGCGATCGGGCTCTTCGGCTACGTCTACCGGGGGAAGGGCTTCGACCAGCTCGCCGCGCTCCGCGAGGCCGTCGATCCGGCCATCGAGATCGTGGTGGCGGGGCGCGGCACCGAGGCGCTGGAGCCGGTGCCGGGCGTGCGGGTGCTGGGCGGCGTGGAGGGCGAGGACGAGGACCGCTTCTTCGCCGGCGTCCGCGCGATCGTGCTGCCCTACGGCCGGCGCGGCGCCTACGGTCCCACGATCCACGTCGCGTCGAGCGTCGTCGCGCGCGCTCTCGCCTACCGGACGCCGATCATCGCCCTCGGCCACCCGGGTCTCAGCGACGAGGCCGAGGTGGTCGAGGGTGGCGTGCGCGAGCTGGCCGAGCGGGTCAACGCCGTGGTGCCCGACGACGCGGCGATCGGCGCGCTCGCGGAGCGCTCGGCCGGCCTCGCGGAGCGGCTCACCAGCGCGGCGGCCTTCGCGGTGTTCGCCCGTCGCTGGTCCGCGCTGCTCGAGGGCGCGCGCTCGTGACCGGGACGGCCGCCGCGGGGCAGGGGCACCGGCGGATCCTCGCCCTCGCCGGCGCGAGCGGCTGGATGGTGCTGGGCCGCGGCTCTGGACTGGCCTGGATGCTGTTCCTGGTGGCGACCGTCGGCCTCGGCGACTACGGCCTGTACGCGATGGCGTTCGCCGCCGCGGCGGTGCTCGCCGCTCCGTCCGAGAACATCTTCCTGGTGCGCAGCGTCCGCGTGGACGCGGCGACCTACGCGGCGGAGCGCAGCGCCCGCACGCTGCTCGGCCTCGCCCTGTTCGCGCTGGGCGCGATGGTCTACGCCTGGTCGTTCGTCGCCGGGCTCGCCCTGCTGATCGCCGGCGGTGAGATGCTGTTCAACGCGGTCAAGAGCCGGGCGCTGCGCGACGGCGAGCCGATGCTGCCGACCCGCTGGGACGCCGCCCGGCAGGTCGGCTCGATCCTGGCAGCGGTCGGGCTCTGGCTGCTCGCGGGGCGGGGTCTCCCGCTCGAGCTGCTGATGCTCGCCTACGTCCTGCCCTACCTCGTCGTCGCGGTCGTCGCCGTCCGCGGGATCCGCGGGGTCCGGCCGCGCTGGCCGCGGGGCGCGCGCGGGCAGCTGCTGCTCGTCGTCGACGCGGTCATCACGGCGCTCTACCTGCAGGGCGACATCCTCCTCCTCGGCTTCCTGCTCGGCGACGAGGTCGTCGGCGCCTACGCGATCGCCTCGCAGCTGGTGCTCGCGGCGTCGATCGTCGGGCAGCTGCTCGGCCAGCAGTACACGGCGTCGCTGCGGGACGCGGGCGGGCGCCGGCACGGCGGCCCGCCGCTCGGGCTCGTTCTCGGGCTGGGCGCGGTGATGGCGCTCGGGACCGCGGGAGTGGGCGGCGTCCTGCTCCTGGACCAGCGGACCGCGCAGGTCGGCGTGCTGCTGCTCGTGCTGGCCCCGTTCGCCGGTCTGCGCTCCGTCTCGAACGCGTGGGTCACCGCGCTGTACGTGCTGGGCGCCGACCGGCGCCGCATCCTCGGCGCGGGGGCGGCCCTGCTTCTGCGCGCCGAGTGCCTGGCGATCGCGGTGCTCGCGGGCGTCGCCGGCGGGACGGCCGCGGCGCTCGCGGCCGTCGTCGGCGAGGTGCTCCTGGTCGGCGCCTTCGCCGTCGTCCTGCACGACTCCTACCGGCGGGCGGGCGGGCCGCCGGAGGCTCCCGCCGATCCGGCGATCGATCCTCCTCCGGCGGCTCCGCTGGCGGGCAGGACAGGGGAGGGATCCGCATGAGCGGCGTCACCGAGTTCCTCGTCGCCAAGGACCCCGAGCTCGAGCGCACCGGGGACATGATGATGTTCTCGCTCGTCTACTCGCTCGCGCAGCAGCTCGGGCCCGTCCGCTACATCGCGCTCTCGCGCGAGTCGGGCGTGCGGAACGGGAACACGCTCGTGAAGAAGTCGCCGCCGTCGCCGGTGCGCCTCGTCGCCGGGGCGCTCGCGCGCGGGCGGAGCCTGGTGCACGAGCGCTTCGACCTGCCCGAGCTGCGCGCCGCCATCACCGCGAGCGACGCCGACCGGGTCGTCGCCGACCACACCTACCTCGCCGAGCCGTACTTCCGCTCCGGCGTGCAGAAGAAGCTGTACATCAACACCGTCGTGTCGGAGTCGCTGGTCTGGGGCGCGGCGCGCGGGAACCTCGGGCGCCTGCAGAGCGGCATGATCCTCCGCGACGAGCTGCGGGCGGTGCGCGAGGCGGTCGCGGTCGCCACCTACGACGCCGGCGAGGCGGACGACTTCGCGCGCCGGGGAGTGCGGCGGACGCGCTGGCTGGACGTCACCCTCCCGCCGGTGTCCCGCCACCGGCGCGACCTTGCCGCGCCGCGGGTCGCCTTCGTCGGCGACCGCCGCTGGCCGCCGAACTAGGAGGGCGTGCGCCTGCTGCTGCAGTGGTGGCCTGCCATCCGCGCGGGCATCCCCGGCGCCGAGCTGCTCGTCATCGGGCACGGCGAGCGGCCGCTGCCCGTGACGGAGGGGGTCCGCGAGCTCGGCTTCGTCGACGACCTCGACGCGACGCTCGCCTCCTGCCGCGGGATCCTCGCCTCGATCGCCACAGGCGGAGGCGTGCGGGTGAAGATCCTCGACGCCGTCGCGCGCGGGATGCCGGTCGTCGGCACGCCCGCCGCCGTGGGGAGCCTGGACTCCCTCTTCGATCTCCCGGTGGAGAAGACCAGGGAGGGCTTCATCGAGCAGGCGCGCCGGCTCCTCCTCGACTCCGCGCTCGCACGCCGCCTCGGCGACGACGTCTACGAGCAGAACATCGAGCACTGGCGGCAGGAGCGCCCGCTCCGGGCGGTCCAGGACTGGCTGGCGCCGTGAGCCGGCGACCGCTGCCGGTGCTCGCGGCCGTCGCCTACGCGCTCGTCGCGCTGGCGGCGCTGCTGCTCGCCGTCGTCCGCGGCGGCGTCGCGACGACCGCGGTGGCGATCCTGCTCTGCAGCGCGCCGCTGCTGCTCCACCTCGCCGTCCGCGTCCCCGCGCTCTCTGCCGTCGCCCTCGGCGGGGTGCTCGGCGCGGCGCCGTTCGCCACCGTCCCCGGCACCGGGACCTACGCCGTGCTGGCGCTCGCCGTCTGGTTCGCCGTGAGCGTGCTCTGCCTGCGGCCCCGCTCCAGCCCGCAGAGCACCGCGGTGCTCGGCGTGCTGACGGCCTTCCTGATCGTCTCGGCCTTCTCGATGGTGGTGACCTTCGACGGGATCGGGGCCCTGCTCACCTACCTCCGCTGGGCGCTCGCGGCCGGCATCACGATCCTCGCGCTCGTCGCCGACGAGCGGATGCGGCGGACGGTGCTGCGGGCCTTCGTCGCGGGCGCGGCGCTCGGCGCGGCGACCGCGCTGGTCATGGTGGTGCTCGATCCGGGCGGGCAGCTGCTCAACTCGCTCGCCCTCTTCGGCTACGGCGACACCTCGGCGGTCGGCAACCTGCGGACCGTGACGGTGGACGGCTCCTCGCTCACCCGGGTCAGCGGGCTCTACGTCGACCCGAACGTCGCGGGGCTGTTCTTCCTCTTCGCCTTCGGGATCGCCGGCGCGCAGCTGCGCGGCCGGCCGCGGATCCTGGTGCTCGTCCTGCTCGGCGCGGCGATCGTCGGGACGTTCTCCCGCGGCGCGATGGGCGCGCTGGTGCTCGGCCTCGCCGTGACGCTCGTGGTCTCGCACCGCTCGGCGGGCGCCCGCGCCGCGTCGGTCGCGGGCGGGATCCTCGCGCTCGGGAGCCTCTACTGGGTGCCGGCGCTCCGAGACCGCTTCGTCGACTCCTTCGACTCGCGCACCGCGGGCGTCTCGGACCGCGTCGACGCGCTGGCGAACTACCCCGGGCAGATGGCCGGGCACTGGTGGTTCGGCCGGGGCTGGGACCTGCGGGAGTTCACCGACGCGGCCTACGGCTACTCGCTCAACCACGTCGCCAACACGCCGCTGCTGATCGTCTGGCGCGCGGGGATCCTCTCGGGGCTGCTCTTCGTGGCGCTGCTGCTCGTGGTGCTGGTCGTCGCGGTCCGGCGGTCGCGGCGGGCGGGCTCGGGGTCCGGCTCGGACCTCGCCCTTGCGGTCTACGCCGGGACGGTCTTCTTCGCCTTCCAGGTCGACTTCCCGGTCGTCACGATGACCCCGCTCACGCTCGCCTTCGGCCTGCTGCTGACCCAGCTCTGCAGCGTGGCTCCGCCCGCGCCGCCACCCGCCGATCCGGTGGCCGGAGTGCGGACCGCCGCCGCCCTCGCGACTCCGCAGCCGTCCCCCCGACAGGAGCGTCAGCCATGACCGCCACCACCCAGCGGACCCCCGTCCGCCGCCCCCTGCGCGTCATCGGCCTCGACGGCTTCCGCGGCGGCCTGGCGATCTGCATCATCGTCGCGCACGTCGGCTCGCACTGGGCGCCCGGCGCCCTCCGCGGGACGGGGCTCGAGGTCACTGCGCAGGCGGTCGTCTCCTTCTTCGTGCTGAGCGGCTTCCTGATCTACTGGCCGTTCGCCCGGGCGGTCGTCGCCGGGACGAGCATGCGCGGGAAGCTCGGCGACTACGCGCTCTCGCGGGTGCTGCGCGTCTTCCCGGGAGCGACCGTCGGCTTCGTCGTGGCCTGGCTCAGCGGCACCCTCTACCTCACCAACGCCTACGACGCCGTCCGCGACGGTGCGGGCGACAGCGCGATCGGCCGCTTCGAGGATCCGTGGCGGGTGCTCCTGCACCTCAGCCTCCAGCAGTCCTACCTCCCCTCCCAGATCCAGACCGGCATCGCGCCCGCCTGGACGCTGACCATCGAGCTCGCCTACTACCTGCTGCTGCCGCCGCTGGTGGCCGTCTGCGTCCTGGTCCTCGGCCGGGTCGCTCCGCGGCTCGGGCGCTACGCGGTCGCGGCGGCACCGGGAGCGGTCCTCGTCGCGGTGGGCCTGGTCTCGAAGACCGCCGGCACGCTCTGGCAGCAGGCGTCGGGTCTCGAGTACGGCTCCTCGGAGTGGGGGCCGAACGCCCTCGCGGTCTTCAGCCGCAGCCTGCCAGTCTGGGCCGACGGCTTCGGCTGGGGGATGATCGCGATCGTCGTCTGGATCGCCGTCGAGCGCGAGGCGGTCGGGCCGCGCGGGCTGCGCACGGCCCGGCGCTCGGGCTGGATCGCGATCGCGGTCGGGCTCGTCGCGGTGGTGGCCGCCTACCTGCTCGTGCCGCGGTTCATCAGCGCGGGCGTGGCGATCGCGTCGCTCGGGGTGATCCTGCTGCTCGCGCTGCCGGTCAAGGACGGCCACTCGGTCTGGCGCGTCTCGCACCTCGTCGACAACCCGGTGCTGCTCTGGCTGGGCAAGACCTCGCTCAGCATCTACCTGCTGCACATGCCGGTGATCCTCTTCCTGGACCGCGCCGGCGTCGACTTCCCGGACACCCCGCTCGGGCTGGTGACCGGCGCCGCCGTCGTGCTCGCTACGACCGTCGCGCTGGCGTCGGTGGTGTTCCTGGGGGTGGAGCGACCGGCGCTGCGACTGCGGAAGCTGGGACGCCGTCGCCCGGCGTGAGCGCTGCCCGGAGCGCCGGTGCGGCCCGCTCGAGCGCGTCCCGGATCGCCGTGGCCGCCTGCTCGTAGGAGTCGTGGGACCGGCGGTAGGGGTCGGCGATGTCCTCGGCGGCGGCGGCCGCCTGGGCGAGCGGCCGTCGGGCCTGCACGCTGGCGAGCAGCTGCCGGAGCCGGGTGCCGGGATCGGCCGAGTCGCCGGGGCGGGCGCCGTCGGCCAGGCGGGCGAGCTCGGCGAGGGTGAAGGCGCGGGAGAGGAGGGCCGGGGCGAGGCGCACGACCGCGGTGCGCTGCTCCCGGGTCATGGTGAGCACCAGATCGGAGCGCTCGAGCAGCTCGGGGGTGAGCTGCCGGCCGCGGTGCTCATCGAGGGCGTGCGCGTCGACGCCCCAGTCCGCGATCGCCGCGCGCATCGGCTCGGGCATCGGCCGATCGATCGCGGCGCCGAGCCCCGCGCTCGCGATCCGCACCGGCACGCCGTCGAGCAGGGACTCGAGGAGGAGCTCGGCCGCGGGCGACCGGCAGATGTTGCCCTCGCAGACCAGCAGGATCCGCGGGGAGCGCCGGCGGCGGAGCGACGGCTCGGCGGCGGTCTCCGCGGCGCTCATCGGGCGGCTCCTCGAACGGCGCCGGGGCGTGCCGCTGCGACAGGGCGGCGCCCGAATCCGCCAATCTCGGCGGGCGTCGTGCCGGCCGGCCGAGGGGGTTCGGGGAGCCGTTCGCGCCTGCCGGCGTCGATTCCCGGTCTCTCGGCCACGGATCCTCCTCGCATCGGGCCCTCGACGGGTCCGCCCGCGTCGACCCGGATCGATGCTACCGAGGCGGCGCCCCTCGGGAGCGCCCTGCGCGGCCGGATCCGCACGGGGGCGGGATCCGCGGGGAGCGGGAATGATCGGGGGACACGGCCGGGGGAGAGCTCTCGGTGCACCGGTGGAGGAGCAGCGCCATGGCATCGAGCAGACCGTCCGACGCACCACGATTCTCCCGCCGCGGACTGATCTCCGCCGCGGGGCTGTCCACGCTCGCGCTCTCGGCGGGAGCGCTGCCGAGCGCCGCGGCCGCCGCGCCCCGCGCGATCGCGCCCCGCTCGGGGGCGGGCTTCTCGGTCAACTCCGGGATCCTCTGGGAGACGGCGGAGTCGCGCACCCGCAGCCTCGACTGGATGGTCGCGGTGGGCGCGAACTCCCTCCGCTTCGACCTCTCCTGGTTCTTCGCCGAGCAGAAGAGCGGCACCTTCGACTGGTCGCTGTTCGATCCGATCGTCGACGGCGCCCGCGCCCGGGGGCTGTCGGTGCTGGCCGTGCTCGGCAGCGCCCCGTACTGGGCCGCGGCGCAGAAGAAGGAGGGGCAGCCGCACAACCGGCCCGCCTCGCTCACCACCTGGCGCCGCTTCGTCAAGGCCGCAGCGACCCGCTACAAGGGGCGGATCTTCGCCTACGAGATCTGGAACGAGCCCAACGGCAAGGAGTACTTCTGGCCCGGGCCGGATCCGGTGTTCTTCACCTCGCTCGTGAAGGCGGCGGTCGAGGAGATCCGCGCGGCCGCCCCCGGGACCCTGACCGTCTGCGGCGGTCTCGGGCCGGGATCGACCGCCGCGGGCGACATGCTCGCGCCGGAGTTCGTCCGCCGGATGATCGCCGCGGGCATCGTCGCGACGAAGGTGGACCACTACGCCTTCCACCCCTACGACATGGACGGCACCCTCGCCGAGAGCGCCCGCTGGGACCTCACTCCGGTGCGCCAGGTGATCGGCTTCGCAGCGTCGCTGCGGGCGGCCGGAGCGGGGTCGTCGCAGATCTGGGCGACGGAGTACGGCTACCCGAGCGTCCTGGGCACGGATCCGCAGGCGCGGTTCCTCTCGTCGGGCGTGACGCAGTGGGCCGAGATGTCCTTCGCCGGGCCGATGTACCTCCACGAGCTGAAGGACCAGGGGGCCTCCGACACCTTCGGCGTCTTCGACACGGCGAACGCGCCGAAGCAGGCGGCCTTCGCGGTGCAGTGGATGCTCCAGAACGGCGTCCCCGCGCGCGACGAGGTCGTCCGCTTCGACGCGCACGCCGACTCCGCCCTCGGCGCGGCGGTGAGCCCCGTCTTCACCGTGGGGCCGACCGCTCTCGGGCGCGACCACGTGTCCGGCACCCGCTTCGAGACGCCGACCGGCTGGTGGAGCTCGCCGGTCGCCGCCGGGGTGCTCTGGCGGCAGGTCGCGCTGCCGCCGTCGGGGCCGTTCGCCGACGGGATGCAGAACGGCCCGACCGGCGTGCGCGTCTTCTCGAACGCGCCGACGGGGACCTGGCTCGTGCTCGGCGACATCCTGACCGCGTGGCGGCCGGCCTACGGCTTCCCGCTGGCGGGCCAGTACGTGAACGCCGCGGGGACGACGGTGCAGGACTTCGAGCACGGCACGATTTCGTGGAAGGCCGGGCTGGTCTCGGGGTCCCTCGACGCGTGAGGGCGGGTCGCGCGGGTGGGCGGGCGCGGGGGCTCGGCGTCGCGCTGCTCGCCGTCGGGGTGCTCCTGGGCGGCGCGGGCTGCGTGGCGGCGCCGGAGCCCGCGCCGTCGTCCGCCGATCCGTCGCGGCCCGGGGCGGTCCTCGACGTCGGGCCGTGGGCGGGGGAGGCGCCGGCCGGCTCGGTCGTGCAGAGCGTCACCTTCCGCACGCTCGACGTGCAGGACCGCGCGGTCTCCTCGCACGCGCTGGTGATCAGCCCGACCGCCGCCGGCGCCGCCGCCGCGGGGCGGATCCTCGTCTGGGAGCACGGGACGACCGGCGCGCAGGCCGCCTGCTCGCCGAGCGCGATCCCCGGCTGGCTCACCGGCGGGGCCGTGCCCGGGCTCGACGAGCTCCTGCGCGGAGGGTGGACCGTCGTCGCGCCGGACCTCGCGGATCCGCGCACGGACCGGCCGATGCCCTATCTGGTCGGCGAGGGGGAGGCGCGCGCGTCGCTCGACGCCGTGCGCGCGACGCGGGAGCTGTCCGGCGGCGCACTCGACGCCGGCTTCGCGGTCTGGGGCCACTCGCAGGGCGGGCACGCGGCGCTCTGGACGGCGAGCACCGCCGCGTCGTACGCGCCCGAGCTGACCGTGCGAGCGGTGGCCGCCTTCGCGCCCGCCGTCGATCCCGGCGAGCTGATCGCGCCGACGGCGCCGCCGGTCGCGGCCGCGCTGCTCGGCGGCTGGATCGCCGCGGGCTACGACGCCTGGTACGGCGACGACTCCGCGACGGAGGGCTTCGATCCGGCGCTCGCCCCCGTCCTCGAGGCCGTCGCGGCCGGCTGCCTGGGCGACCCGCCGACCGCCGAGCTCACGGCCGGGCTGGAGCAGGTCGCCGCGGGGGCCGTCCCGGTCGGCGTCCGCGACTCGGCCTCGCTGCTCCGGCGCCGCCTCGCGGGCAACACGGCCACGACCGCGCCCGGCACCCCGACCTTCGTCGCCTGGGGCGAGGCCGACGACGTCGTCGCCCCCGCCTCGCTGGAGCGCTGGGCCGCCGCCGCCGACGGCACCGCCCTGGAGGCGCGCCCCTATCCCGGCCTCGACCACGGCACCGTCGTCGGACCGGACTCCGCCGCCGTCGCGGACGCCCTGGCCTGGACCACCGCTCGCCTGCCCGAGCGCTGAGCCGCTTCCGGCATCCGTGCTGGCGACGGTGGGTCTCGATACGCCCCTGCGGGGCTACTCGACCAGCATGGGGGCGGGCGCCGGAGCCCGGTCGCGAGCGGCACGCTGACCAGCCGGGAGCAGGCGCTGCCCTTCCGCTGAGCCGGCCACCTCGGCGGCGGTGGTCGCCCTTCGACCCGCCCCGGGTGTACGGTCGTCGCATCTGAGGTAAAACGCAGGCCGCGCCGGTCTGCACGCGCACGCGGCATCGAGAGATCCGCCACTTCTTCCCTGTGAAGGAGTGCGCCCATGGTGCACGACACCCCCCGATCCGCCCCGCGAGACGCGGCTCCCCGCCGCCTGCGCGACGCCTGGATCGCCCTCGCCGGACTCTCGGCCGTCTTCCTGTTCGAGATGCTCGACAACTCGGTCCTGAACGTCGCCCTGCCGACGCTCGGTCGCGAGCTGCACGCGTCGACCGCGGGCCTGCAGTGGGTGACGGGTGCCTACTCGGTCGCGTTCGGCGGCCTCATGCTCCTCTTCGGCGCGATCGCCGACCGCTTCGGACGCCGCAGGGTGATGCTCGCCGGCCTGGTGCTGCTCGCCGTCGCGAGCCTGGCGACCGCGGCCGTGACGACGACGGAGCAGCTCATCGCCGTCCGGGCCGTGATGGGGGTCGCGGCGGCGATGACCACGCCCGGGTCGATGGCCCTCGCCTTCCGCCTGTTCGGGACCGACGAGCTCCGGGTCCGGGCGCTGACCGTCGTCTCGACCGCCGGGCTCGTCGGACTCGCGGTCGGCCCCACCGCCGGTGGTCTCGTGCTGGCGGTCGCGCCGTGGCAGGTGCTCCTGCTCGCGAACGTGCCGATCGCGGTGCTCGCGCTGATCGGCATCCGCCTGGGCGTGCCGGCCGATGCCCCGGACGACCTGCACCGCGGCCCGATCGACGTCGTCGGCGCGCTGCTCGGCACGGTGACGATCGCGGCCGCCCTCGTCGCGCCGACGCTGTTCGTCGGCACCGGATCCGTGGGTGCCGACAGCACCGGGGTCGGACCGTGGGCGCCGTGGGCGGCCGTGGCGACGGCGGTCCTCGCGGGGACCGGCTTCGTGCTCCGCCAGCGCAGCGCCCGGCATCCGCTGCTGGACCTGCGCCTCGTGGCCCTGCCGCTCGTCTCCAGCGGACTGGCGTTCAAGGCCGCGACCGGTCTCGCCGTCGGCGGGCTCTCCTACCTGGTCACGCTCCAGCTGCAGCTCGCCTGGGGCTGGAGCCCGGCCGCCGCGGCGCTCGGCCTGCTCCCGCAGGTCGTCGTCCTCCTCGCCGGCGGTCGCTTCGTCGGCCCCTTCGTCGCGCGCGTCGGCCTCGAGCGCGCCGCCGCGGTGAGCGCGGGCGCCGTGGTCGCCGGGCTCGCCGTCTTCGGGCTGCTCGGCCGCTTCGGCTACGGCGGGGTGCTGATCGCCCTCGTGCTCGTCGCGGCGGGGATGCGCGTGGTCGGCGTCGTCGCCGGGACGAACGTGCTCCGCGGGCTCCCGGCCGAGCGCACCTCCGTCGGCGCGGCCCTCGTGGACACGGCGAGCGAGCTCGCGACCGCGGTCGGCATCGCCGCCGGCGGCACGATCCTCAGCGCGCTCGTCGCCGGCAGCATCACGAGCGCCCGGGCGACGGCGGCCGGGGCCGAGCAGCTCTCCGGCGCGGTCGGCGTCGCCGGGCTCGTCCTGGCCGGCCTCGCCGCCGCGCTCGTCGCCCTCGGCGTCCTCCGGGCGCGCACCGCCCCCTCGGAGCAGTGACGTCGATGCCGAGCAGGACGCCGGCCGGCACTCCCCGTGGAGCGCCGGCCGGCGTCGGTGCCGCGCCTGACCGGTCGGGTCAGCGCTGGACGAGCGGGATCGCGATGTCGGTGACGTCCGCGCCGATCGTGCCGAGGCGGGTGGCTGTGCCGTTGAGCACGCCCACCTCGTAGAGCGAGCCGTTCACCGCGGCCAGGCCGATCGAGCCGATCGAGCCGCCGTTGCGCAGGACGGAGTAGATGTCGAAGCCGGTGACACCGGCGGCGTCGACGCCGAGCTTCCCGGTCGGCGCCAGCGTGCCGGCGTTGGCGGGGGACTGGATCGCGATCTGGTCGAGCGCCGTGTCGAGGACGAAGAGGGTCGTCGCCGTGTTCGGGTCGAGATCGTTGTTCGTGTACGCGGCTCCGTTGACGCCGGTGGCGACGGCGGGCGCGGCGTAGCTGAGCGCGCCGTCGGCCACGGTCGCGGCACCCGGAGTCGCGAACGGCTGGCGGAGGTTCTGGCCGGTGTCACTGATCACGCGGAGGGCGTTGGCGGCGGGGTTGAAGTCGACGCCGAAGGTGGTGCCGCTGAGCGCCACGGTGAGGCGGGTGACCGGGGTGGCCACGCCGGTGGTCGCGTCGATGGAGTAGACGCCGGCGCTCGCCGCGGTGTTCCCGACGCCGTAGAGCTCGCCGTCCTGGACGCGGTAGTCGATGCCGACGAGCGCGGTGTCGCCGCCGGTCAGACCGGTGACGGCGACACTGCCGGAGACCGTGCCGGGCTTGAGGGGGTTGAACTGCACGAGCGCCGTGCCCTCGTCGGCGAGACCGACGACGCGCAGCTTGGCGGCCACCGAGCGGGCGGCGCTGACCAGAGCGCTGCTGGCATCGCTGGTCGCGGCGGCGGGAGCGACAGTGCTCGCGCCGGCCAGCACGGGGGCGACGGCCATCACGCTCGCGACGGCGACAGCGGTGATGCCGACTTTCAAGGTCCTGCTCATCATGAACTCCTCGAGACTTCCGGTCGCCGCAGATCGGCGACTCGAAGAGGGGTACTGCCCGGCCCCCGCGAGCGTTCATCCGCGCCGCGAGATTCTTCGCTGATCGTCGAGTCGGAGGCCGGTTCGCGTCCCGGAGGGTGAGCTCGGGCTCGTGGAATCGGCTCGGGCGCGCTGGATCCGCGCGGAACGGCGTGCCGGAGGTCGTTTCGCGTGCCGGAGGTGGTGGCGGGCGCGCTCAGGCTCGCGGAACGGGCCTGGGCTCGCCGGTTCCGCGCGGAACGGCGTGCCGGAGCTGGGATCGCGTGCCGGAGGTGGTGGCTGGCGCGCTCAGGCTCGCGGGAAAGGCCTAGAGTCGCCGGCATCGCTCGGGTGAAGGCATGCTGATCGAGTAGCCCGCGGAGCGGGCGTATCGAGATCCACCAGCGTCGGAAGAGGAGTCTGCAGGCCCGCCCTGCTGATCGCGGCGGGTCTCGATACGCCCCGGCGGGGCTACTCGACCAGCATGTCTGCGGGCGCCTCTTGCACGTCGATCGCCTTGTTCGTGCGGGTTACAGCATGCTGATCGAGTAGGCCGCGGAGCGGGCGTATCGAGATCCACCAGCGTCGGAAGAGGAGCATGCGGACCGCCCTGCTGATCGCGGCGGGTCTCGATACGCCCCTGCGGGGCTACTCGACCACCATGAGGCAGCGTGCGGGCTCCGATCGTCAGTTGGACGGCGCGTCGGCCTTGTACACCTTCCGGAAGGCGTCCTTGCGGGCGATCTTGCCGCCGCGGAACTCGTAGATGTCGCAGCCGCGGGTGACCTGGGGCTCGCCGTCGGGGCCGGTCCCGGTGAAGGACCAGGTGGCCGCGCCGCGCGCGCCGGCGATGAGGGGCTCCCCCTCCTCGTGCCGCTCCTGGCCGGTGTCGAAGGCGAGCATCAGCGCGAAGCCCTCGCGGACCTGCTCCTTCCCGGACCAGGTCCGGCCGGGCTCGGGACCGACGGACGCGCCGTAGACGCAGTCGTCGGTGACGTGGCTCATCAGCTCCTCGAGGTCGTGGCGGGACCAGGCGTCGCTGAACGCCGCCAGCACCTCGGGCGTCATCTCGCTCGTGGGGTGATCGGTCGACAGGGAATCGCTCATCGGTGAACTCCGGTCCTTCGAGTTGTGGACCGTCGTCGGTCGCTCTGCGACAGTGGCAGGCTCCGGGTCGTGGAGGCAACGTCCTCTAGCGGTCATGTCCGGAATCGGACGACCGGGGGCGGCGCGGGGCGGTCGTGATCCGGCGGGCCGGTGACGCCGCGGCCGTCGCAGACCGCGGCGCGATCACTGCAGGACGAGTCCGACCAGCGGGGGCAGGACCAGCGTCGCCAGGCCCACGAGGACGCCGTGCGCCCCGACGCCCAGGGCGATCGCGGCGAGGATCCGCGGGCGTCCCGGGCGGACCACGCCGGCGACGCCGAGCCCGGTGGTGGCGGCGGCGAGCAGCAGCTGAACGAGGGCGATGCCCGCGAACAGCGCGCCGATGCTCGTCGCGTCGATGCCGTTGCCGTAGGCGAGCACCGGTATTGCAGTGGTGGCACCGGCGAGCAGGATCTGCGTCAGCGTCTGGAGGACCGCGAGCAGGAAGCCGATCAGCCCGACCGTGTTGCGAGGGCGACGCGGCGCGTCAGTGCGTGTCATCGTCGAAGCGTAGGGCGGAGCGGGCCCACGGGTCGATCCCCGAGGGCGAGGGCGAGGGCGAGGGTGGGTGGATCTCGATACGCCGCGCTCCGCGGGCTGCTCGATCAGCATGATTCTCCGAGAGTCGGCCGCGGCTCGGCCGAGCCGTCCCGACCGGGCTGGTGCTCTCGGCCGCAGTCCCCCGATGCGGCCGAGAGCACCTCGGCACCGACGTCCGCGTCGGTCTGCCTGCGGCGTCACCGGAGCCCCCACTCCTCGGCCGCCCCTCCACAGTAGGTTTCCGGCGCTCTATTCGCCATCTGTCGTTTTGCGTCAGCGGGCCACTACCGCTCCTCCCTTCGTGCGCGCACACTGGGAGGAGGCTCGCGGAGAGCCGGCACGGTGAATCGGCCTCCGGCGGGGCCGTGCTGCGAAGGAGCGTCCGATGATCGTGCGAGGTCCGCGATGAAGCCCGGTCGTGCGTGCGCTCTCGGCGGGGTGGCCGTCCTCCTCGCCGTCGGGATCGCGGGCTGCACGGCGCCGAGTCCGGACGGCACCGCTGCCGGCGGCACCGCGTCCGCCGGCCCCGTTCCGAGCGGCACCGCGAGCGCGACGACCACGCCCTCGGCGGTCGCCGAGGAGTGCGCGCTCGCCGGCACGTCCACCTTCGAGGTGCAGGACACGGTGACGGTGATCGTGGAGCTGACCGATGCGGGCACCGGCACCTGCGTGCTGCAGGGCACTCCGGAGGTGACCTTCCTCGACGACGCCGGCGCCCCGGTGGACACCGTGGTCCAGGCGGGTTCCGGCGAGCAGTTCTCGGGGGAGCCGGTCACGGTCGAGCCGGGCGGGCACGCCTACCTCACGTTCCTCACCGACACCACCGGCTCGTGCGCGCCGACGGCCGCGACCGTCATGGTGCTCGCGGTCCCCGGCGCTCCGGGCACCACGCAGGTCGATCTCGGCTCGACGTCCTTCTGCCCGACCGCGGTCGACCTCCCGCCGCTGTCCTACCCAGTGACGCTGCAGCCCACGACGCTGGCCTGAGCGCCGCCCGCGGCCGGCGTCACACCGCCGCGAGGACCGCGCGGGCCGTCACCGCGTCGGTGACCAGCGCGTTGATCAGGGAGCCGCGGATCGCGCCGAGGATGCTCGGGGCCTTGTCGACGCCGACGGCGACGCCGACCGCGTGGGGGAGGGCGGCGAGGTCGGCACGGGAGACGCGGACCATCCGCTCGCTGCCGGGGAACTCGACGGCCGAGCCGTCGGCGCGGAAGAAGTTGAGGCAGACGTCGCCGGCGGCCTCGTCGAAGAGGTGCCGGTCGCTGGGGAGGCCGGAGGAGAGCTCGTGGCGGGTGGCGGTCGGGGCGCCGATGCCGAGCAGGGCGCCCTTGGCGCTGCTCCAGAGGTCCATCACCTGGAGGAACGCGGGGTCGGCCTCGAGGCCGGAGCGCATCGCCGGGCTGGGCAGGGCCTGCGCGAAGAGGAAGCTGGAGCGGGCGCCGGTCGCGGCGGCGGCCATCCGGGTGATCTCGTTGGTCTGGAACCAGGACTGCGGCTCGGCCTGGCCACCGACGGCGGGGACGATCGTCACTCCGGGCAGCGGCGGCAGCATCCCCGAGCTGGCCAGGTCGTGCACGGTGCGGCCGAGCGACATCAGGAGGGCGTCGCCGACGCCGAGCTGCATGTCGGCGAGGGCGGCGGCGACCGGGACGGCGAGGTCGCGGCCGAGGGTGGCGGCGTGGGTCACGGGGGCGAGGTGCACGGCGTTCAGGCCGAGCGCCTCGCGGAGGGCGTCGGCGAGGCCGGTGTTCTCGTCGACGAAGGGGTCGATCACGCTGATCCGGACGAGGCCCAGGCGCCGGGCCTCGGCGATGAGGCGGCTGACGGTCGGCCGCGAGACATCGAGCCGCGCGGCGATCTCGACCTGGGTCGCGTCCTCGAGGTAGTACATCCGCGCCGCCTGATAGACGACGTCGAGGGGGAACCTGACGGTGTCGGAGCGCCGGGGGGCGCTGGGCGGCGGAGTCACGTGCGTCATTGTGCCCTCTTCCTCGGCGTCGTGCAGGTCCCCTCCCCCTCCGCGAGATGCCACTTGTGAGCGCGACACGCCGTGAAAGGCGCTCATACGTGGCATCTCGCGGAGGGAGGAGGGACGGGTGGGTTACTCGGAGAGGGTGAAGGGGGCCGTCATCTTGTCGACGTTCTCCTTCGTGATGAGGATGCAGTCGAACGCCTGCTTCTCCTCCGAGGCGCCGGTCTCGCCGGTGCGGAGGAAGGAGTCGGCCTGCTGGACGGCCTCCTTGGCGAAGGTCGCGACGGGCTGGAGCACGGTGTACTGCAGCTCGCCGGCCTTGATGGCGTCGACCGCGTCGGGCGAGCCGTCGAAGCCGCCGACCTTGACCTGGTCGAGCTTGCCGGCCTCCTTCAGCGCCGCGATCGCGCCGAGCGCCATCTCGTCGTTGCCGGAGATGACGCCGGTGACGTCCGGGTTGGCCTGCAGGATCGACTGCATCTTGTCGTGGCCCTGCGTGCGGTCCCAGTTGCCGACCTGGTTCGCGACCTCGACGAGGCCGGGGTACTGCGAGATCACGGTCGCGTAGCCGTTCGAGCGGGTCTGCGCGTTGTTGTCGGAGGGGGATCCGAACAGCTCCGCGTAGTTCGCGGTGTCGCCGACGTCGGCGACCCACTGCTGCGCGCCGAGGGCCGCGCCCTGGGCGTTGTTGGAGACGAGCTGCGCCTTCGCGAGGCCGGTCTCGTTGATCTCGGCGTTCACCAGGATCACGGGGATGCCCGCCGCGTCGGCCTTCTTCACCGCGCCGACCGAGCCGGAGGCGTTGGCCGGGTCGAGGATGATCGCAACCGACTTGTTGGTGATCGCGGTGTCGATCAGGGTGCTCTCGGTGTTGGTGTCGCCCTTCGAGGCGCCCACGTTGGCGGTGTAGCCGAGCGCCTCGGCCTCGGCCGACGCGACGTCGCCCTCGGTCTGCCAGTAGGGGTTGGCCGGGTCGTTGACGATGATCGAGATGAGGCCGCCCTCGGAGGCGCCGGGGGTGCCGGCGGCCTCTCCCGCGGTCCCCGCGTCGGAGGAGCATCCGGACAGGACGAGGGTGAGCCCCGCGCCCGCGGCGAGCACCGTTGCCAGCTTGCGGTTCATTGGTCTGTTCCTTTCACTGTGGTCCGATCGGCGGTGGCCGACCGAGGTCTTCTCTCGGGAGGCCGGCCTAGGCGGCCGGGGCGCCCGATGTCTGGGGGACGGGCGCCGGAGCGCCCGCGTCGGAGGCGGGCCGCGGGCCGGAGCCGCCGCCCTTGCGCGGCTTCCCGCGGTACTGCACCGCGTTCAGCAGGACCGCGAAGACGATCACCGCGCCGGTGAAGACGGTCTGCCAGTACGACGAGACGCCGATGATGACGAGGCCGTCGGAGAGGAAGCCGATGACGAACGCGCCGAGCAGCGTGCCGCGGACGGTGCCGACTCCGCCGGTGAGGGCCGCGCCGCCGATGACGACGGCGGCGATGGCGGTGAGCTCGTAGGAGCTGCCGGCGGTGGGGCTGGCGCTGGTGAGCTCGGAGGAGAGGATGAGGCCGGCGATCGAGGCGAACAGGCCCGAGAGCACGTAGACGCGGACCTTGACCCGCTTCACCGGCACGCCGGAGAGCTCCGAGGCGCGCTCGTTGCCGCCCGAGGCGTACAGCCAGCGGCCGAAGACCGTGCGGTTGAGCAGGAGGCTGACCACGATCGCGACGACGATCATGATCACGACGCCGATCGGCAGGCCGAGCAGGCGGTTGAACCCGAGCCAGTCGAAGCCGGTGTTGCCGAGCTCGGGCTGCCCCGCGAGGTCGTTGTAGGTGAGGCCGTTCGTCATCAGCAGTCCGACGCCGCGGACGACGTAGAGCATGCCGAGGGTCGCGACGAACGGGGCGACCTTGAACCGCGCGACCAGGATCCCGTTGATCAGGCCGATCAGCGCGCCGGCCGCGCAGGAGAGCACGACCACGACCCAGAGCGCGGGGTAGAGGGTGCTCCCGCCGATCTGCACGCCCTGCATCAGGAAGCCGGCGATCACTCCCGAGAAGCCCAGCGTCGAGCCGACCGAGAGGTCGATGCCGCCGTTGAGGATCACCAGCAGCATGCCGATCGCGAGGATCGCGTAGACCGCCACGTGCGAGGACATCGTGAGGATGTTGCCGACGGTGAAGTAGTTGGGCGAGAGGATCGAGAACACGACGATGATCGCGATCAGCGCGAAGAACGCGCGCCCCTGCAGCAGCAGGCGGCCGAGGTCGAAACCGTCCTTGAAGAGCGCGGGGCGTCGCTGCCCGGTCGCGGTGGAGGTCATTGAGGGCTTCCGTTCCGTAGTGGTCACGAGATCACGGCCTCACCGGAGGCGGCCATGATGTCTTCTTTGGAGACGTCCGAGCCGAACTCGGCCGCGATTCGGCCTCGGCTCAGCACGATGATGCGGTGGGCGATGCTGAGGCACTCGCCGACCTCGGAGGTCGTGTAGACGACGGCCAGGCCGTCGCGGGCGCGCTCGGAGAGCAGCCGGAAGACCTCGGCCTTGGCGCCGATGTCGATGCCGCGGCTCGGCTCGTCGAGCAGGATCACGTCGGGCTGCGTGGCCAGCATCTTGCCGATGACGACCTTCTGCTGGTTGCCGCCGGAGAGCGAGCCGATCATCGCCTCGCCGCCCGCGGTCTTCACGTGCACGGTGCGGATCGAGTCGGTGACGAGGTCGACCTCGCGGCGGGGGGAGAGGAACAGCCCCTTCACGAAGGAGCCGATGCTCGCGAGCGAGAGGTTCCGGCCGACGGTCATGGTCTGCACCAGGCCGTCGCGCTGGCGGTCCTCGGGGACGAGGCCGAGGCCCGCGCCGATCCGCTCGGCGATCGACATCCCGGCCAGGTCGCGGCCGTTCTTCGAGATCGTGCCGGCGGTGACGGCGGTGCGGCCGGCGATCGCCTCGAGCAGCTCGGTGCGGCCGGCGCCCATCAGCCCGTAGAGGCAGACGATCTCGCCCTCGCGGACGTCGAGGTCGATGCGGTCGACCACGTCGCGGCCGGGGATCGACGGGTCCGCGACGCTGACGCCGCGCACCGAGAGGGCGACGTCGCCGAACGGGTAGCCGGTGGGCGGCGAGCCGAGGTCGAAGCCCTCGCCGACCATCGCGCGGACGACCCAGGCGAGGTCGATGTCGGCGGCGACGGCGGTCGCGGTGACCGAGCCGTCGCGGAGGACGACGGCGTGATCGGTGATCTCCAGCGCCTCCTCCAGGTGGTGCGAGATGTAGACGATGGAGACGCCGCGGGCGGTGAGGTCGTGGATGACGGTGAAGAGCACCTCGACCTCGGCGGCGCTGAGCGCGCTGGTCGGCTCGTCCATGATCAGGATCCGCGCGTCGACGGAGAGGGCGCGGGCGATCTCGATCAGCTGCTGCTGGCCGAGCCGCAGGTCGGCGACGAGGGTCAGCGGGTCGATGTCCTCGCCGAGCTCCTCGAGCACCGCGCGGGCCTGGCGCGCCTCCTCGGCGTAGTCGACGCCGGACGGGCCGGTGATCTCGCGGCCGAGGAAGATGTTGTCGCGCACCGAGAGGTTCGGGGCGAGGCTCAGCTCCTGGTGGATGATCGAGACGCCGTGCTCGCGGGCGTCGACGGTGTCCTCGAAGGCGACCGCGGTGCCGTTCAGCACGATCTCGCCCGAGGTGGGCTGCTCGACCCCGGACAGGATCTTCATCAGCGTCGACTTGCCGGCGCCGTTCTCGCCGAAGAGGGTGGTGACCTGGCCGCGGTGCACCGAGAAGCCGACGCCCTTGAGCGCGCGGGTGGCGCCGTAGGTCTTGACCACGTCGACGGCCTCGAGGACGACCTCGCCGATGCCGGCGACCGGGGCCGCGGCGGTGCTCACTGGACCACCAGCTCGGACGGCGTGACGAGCCAGCCGGCCGGGTTGATCAGCTGGAACGCGCCGGTGACCTGGATCGTCTTCCCCTCGAGCGCGGTGGTGTCGACCGCGCCGAGCACGGTGGTCTTCAGCTGCTCGTTGAGGGCGCTCGCCGCGTCCTGGTAGTCGATCTGGTTGGTGAACTGGCCGAACTCGACGGTGCCGGTGGCGTCGCGGAGGTCGGTGCCGTTGATCGCGGGGCCGGTCTGCACGCGGATCAGGACGTCGCCGGGGACGCCCTCGACGGTCACGGGGTAGATGCCGTTCTGGCCGGCGCCGACGGTGCCGGTGAAGGTGGTGGCGAACTCGGGGCCGGTGCCGCCGGCGACGCCGTACTCGGTCGCGGCGGCCGCGCTGTCGGCGGCGATCGCGGTGGCGAGGGTGGCGGCGTCGACCGCGCGGTCGGCGATGCCCTCCTGGATGACGGGGAAGTTCTCGGCGGCCCAGGACTCGGCCGAGAACTCGGCGGGTCCGGCGCCCAGGTCGGAGTCGGCGCCGACGACCTTGGTGCTGAACGCCATCGCGGCGAGGACGACCACGACGACCGCGGCGAGGATCAGGCGCTTCCGGGAGGCGCCGATCGGGGGCCTGCTCGTGGTGGGAGGGAGTGCACGCGTCATCGCGGTGTCCGTTCGCTGGTCGGGAGTGCTGGTCGTGGTGGTGCTCGTGACGGCGTCTCCCTGAGGCGGCTCCGTCGCTGCGGGAGGTGGGCGAACCCGCCTCCGGAGAAGAAATTATGTTCAACACAGAATTTCCGCAAGGGCCGCGACGGAATTGGCGGCAGATCGGCCATGCACCGCGAAGAACAGAAATTCTGTTCTTGACAAGTGTTCTGGACGGGGTAGGTTCGGGAAGGCCGCGACGAAGCGGCCCCGCGAACCCCTCGGAGGCTTCCCATGACCATCACCACTCCTTCCCCGCAGACGGCCCCGCAGACGCGGCACTTCGACGGCTCCGACGTGCCCGAGTCCATGCGCGCCGTCGTCGTGCACGGCCCGGAGGACTACCGCCTCGAGACCGTGCCCGTGCCGGTCCCCGCCGCCGGCGAGCTGCTGCTGCGCGTCGACGCGGTCGGCGTCTGCGCGAGCGACCTGAAGTGCTACCACGGCGCCGCCAAGTTCTGGGGCGACGAGAACCGCCCCGCGTGGGCCGAGCGCGACCGCATCGCGGGCCACGAGTTCGTCGGCACCGTCGTCGCCGGCGACGACGCGGCGCTCGCCAAGCGCGGCGTCGCGCTGGGCGACCGCATCGCCTGCGAGCAGATCGTGCCGTGCTGGGAGTGCCGCTACTGCCTGATGGGCGCCTACTGGATGTGCGGACCGCACGACATGTTCGGCTTCAAGGGCTTCGACGGTGCGATGGCCGAGTACGTGCTGGTCCCGACCCGCGCGCTCACCCACCCGGTCAGCCGCGACCTGGCCCCGCAGGTCGCCGCGTTCAGCGAGCCGCTGTCCTGCGCCATGCACGCGGTCGAGCGCGGCAGCATCCAGTTCGACGACGTCGTCGTCATCGCGGGCGCCGGGCCGATCGGCCTCGGCGCGATCGCGGGCACCCGGCAGAAGAACCCGAAGATGGTCATCGCGCTCGACATGAGCGACGAGAAGCTCGCGCTCGCCACCAAGGCCGGCGCCGACCTCGTCATCAACATCACGAAGCAGGACGCGGTCGCCGTCGTCAAGGAGCTCACCGGCGGCTACGGCGCCGACGTCTACATCGAGGCCACCGGCCACCCGTCCGCGGTCTCGCAGGGCCTCAACATCCTGCGCAAGCTCGGCACCTACGTCGAGTACTCCGTCTTCGGCTCGAACGCCTCGGTCGACTGGTCGATCATCAGCGACGACAAGGAGCTCAACGTCCTCGGCGCCCACCTCGGCCCGAACTGCTGGCCCGCTGCGATCAAGCTGCTCGAGAGCGGCGTGCTGCCGATGGACGAGATCTGCACGCACCAGTTCCCGCTCGAGCAGTTCCAGGAGGCGCTCGACCTCGTCGCCGACAGCCAGGGCGGCTCGGTCAAGGTCTCGATCGTCCCGTCGCTGACCGAGGCGGTCGTCGCGGCCGACGCCCGGAGCTGACGGCATGACGACGATCTACGACGACCCCGACGAGTTCGCCGAGGACCAGCTCGCCGGCTTCCTCTCCCTCTACGCGGACCGCCTGCGCGGCGTGCCCGGCGGAGTGGTCGCGCACCGCACCGCCGGCGCGTCGCCGCAGGTGGCGGTCGTCATCGGCGGCGGCTCCGGGCACTACCCGGCGTTCAGCGGCACGGTCGGCCCGGGTCTCGCGACCGGAGCGGTGGTGGGCAACATCTTCACCTCGCCCTCCGCGGCGCAGGCCTACTCGGTCGCGAAGGCGGCCGATCAGGGCCGCGGAGTGGTGTTCAGCTTCGGCAACTACGCCGGCGACACGATGAACTTCGGCATCGCGGCCGAGCGGCTGCGCAAGGAGGGGATCGACACCCGGATCGTCGTCGTCACGGACGACATCGCCTCGGCGGAGGAGATCGGGAAGCGCCGCGGGATCGCGGGCGACTTCCCGGTGTTCAAGGCGATGGGAGCGGCTGCCGCCGAGGGGCTGTCCCTCGACGAGGTCGAGCGGATCGGGAACGCGAGCAACGCGGCGACGCGCACGCTCGGCGTCGCGTTCTCGGGCTGCACGATGCCCGGCGCCGCCGAGCCGCTGTTCAGCGTGCCCGAGGGTCACCTGGGTCTCGGGCTCGGGATCCACGGCGAGCCCGGCATCCAGGACATCGAGCTGCTGCGCGCGGCGGAGCTGGCGGATCTGCTCGTCGACCGGCTCCTGGCGGACCTTCCCGAGGGTGCCCGTGCGGAGGGCGGCACGACGCGCGTCGCCCCGATCCTCAACGGGCTCGGCACCACGAAGTACGAGGAGCTCTTCCTGCTCTGGCGCCACGTCGCGCGCCGACTGGAGGAGGCCGGGCTGCAGACCGTCGAGCCGGAGGTCGGCGAGCTGGTCACCAGCCTCGACATGGGCGGTGTCTCGCTGACGCTGCAGTGGCTCGACGACGAGCTCGAGCGGTTCTGGCGCGCCGACGCCTACACGCCGGCCTACCGCCGGGTCGCGGCTCCGGTCGCGGCGCTGCTGGCGCCCTCGGGCGAGGACGCCACGGCGGGTGAGGAGGAGTCCGCTCCTTCCGCCACCGGCGCGGCCGTCGCGCTCGGCGAGACCGTGCGCGCGGCCCTCGCCCGGATGCACGATCTGCTGCAGCGCGAGGAGGAGACCCTCGGGCGGATCGACGCGGTCGCAGGCGACGGCGATCACGGCCGAGGGATGCTCAAGGGCATCGGCGCGGCGACCCGGCGCCTCGACCGGATCGAGGAGCGCGCGGGCGGCGCCTGGCTGCTGTCGCGCGCGGGGCAGTCCTGGGCGGAGCAGGCCGGCGGCACCTCCGGGGTGCTCTGGGGTGCGGCGCTCGAGGCGCTCGGCGCGTCGCTCACCGACGGGCGCGAGGAGTACTCGGCGGCGGACGTCGTGGCCGGGGTCGACGCCTTCGCGGAGTCGATCGTCGATCTCGGGCGGGCGAGCGAGGGCGACAAGACCATGCTCGACGCGCTGCTGCCGTTCGCCCGCGTGCTGCGCGAGCGGGTGGCGGGCGGCTCGTCGCTGGTCGAGGCGTGGCGGGAGGCGGCGGGCGTCGCCGTCGAGCGCGCCGCGGCGACGGCGGACCTGCGGCCGAAGGTCGGCCGCGCACGACCCCTGGCCGAGAAGAGCCTGGGCACACCGGACGCGGGCGCGACCTCGATGGGGATGATCCTGACCGCGGTCGGCGACGTCCTCGCGGAGCGCGCCGGTGCGGATGCCACCACGCAAGCCACTGCAGAAGGAGGAGCGGAATGACCACCACCTATCGGGTCGTCGTCGGATCGGACGACGCGGGCCACGACTACAAGGAGGCGCTGAAGGCCGATCTGCTGAAGGACGACCGCGTCTCGCTGGTGACCGACGTCGGCGTCGACGCCGACAGCCACACCGACTACCCGGACATCGCGGTCACGGCCGCGCGGATGATCGCCGACGGGTCCGCGGACCGCGCGATCCTGGTCTGCGGCACGGGCCTGGGCGTCGCGATCGCGGCGAACAAGGTGCCGGGGGTGCGCGCGGTGACGGCGCACGACTCCTACTCGGTGGAGCGGTCGGTGCTGTCGAACAACGCGCAGGTGCTCTGCCTGGGCCAGCGCGTGGTCGGGCTGGAGGTGGCGCGGCGGATGGCGCGGGAGTGGCTCGGCTACGAGTTCGACCCGTCGAGCGCGTCGGCGGGCAAGGTCGCGGCGATCTGCGGGTACGACGGGAGCGCGCCGGCGGGCGTGGACGCCTAGAGATCAGCCGCCTGCCCCGAGGTCCCGGCTCCGCTGCGCCAGGCGGTGCACGGTGGCGCGGGTCTCGGGGTAGAGCCGGCGGAAGTCCGCGTACAGCCCGTCGTAGAGCGCGGCGACGGCCTGATCGGGCACGAGGGTCGTCGCCGCGGGGTTCCACTCCTCGATGTCGACCTCGGTGACCAGGCCCGCCGCGAGCACGGCCGAGCCGTAGGCCGCGCCGACCGAGACCGTGGGGATCACCTGCTCCAGGCCGCAGACGTCGCTGACGATCTGCGGCCAGAGCTCGGCGGCGACCCCGCCGCCCGCGCCGACCAGCGCCTCGACGCGCACGCCGTGCTCGCCGAGCACCTCGAGGTGGTGCCGGACGGCGAAGGCCGTCGCCTCGAGGACCGCGCGGTAGAGGTCGCCGCGGGTGGAGCCGACGCCGAGCCCGGCGATCACGCCGCGCGCGTCGGAGTCGGCGAACGGCGAGCGCTCGCCCGCGAAGTAGGGCAGCACGAGCAGCCCGCCGGCGCCCGGTCCGGAGCGCGCGGCCTCGTCGAGCAGCTCGGCCCAGGAGGCGCCGGTCAGCCGGCGCAGCCAGTCGGTCACGGCGCCGGAGGTGGCCATGCCGCCGGCCGCGGTCGGCTCGCCGGGAGCGGCGCCGACCGTCGTCCACATCCCGCCGAGCGGGGTCGGGGCGGCCATCGGCGCGACCAGGAACATCGTCGTGCCGTACTGGAGGAACACCCGGCCGGGTCGGCGGCGGCCGGCGCTGAGGCTCTCGGCCCAGGCGTCGATGGTGCCGAAGACCACCGGCACGCCGGCCGGCAGTCCGGTCGCGGCGGCGGCCTCGGGAGTGATGCGGCCGGCGGTCTCGCCGGGCCAGCCGAGGCGGGGGAGCTGCAGGCCGGGGGCGAGCAGGGCGGCCCACTCGTCGATCCACTCCTCGCGGGCGACGTCGTAGAGCGGCGTGCACTGGCTGGCGGAGTGGTGGTCGAGCACGTACTCGCCGGTGAGCAGCTCGACGATCCGCGAGGAGGGCATGGTGAAGCGGACGGCGCGGCGCCAGAGCTCCGGCTCGTGGCGGGCGACCCAGGCGAGCTTGACGCCGGCGGCCTGCGCCGAGAGCCCGGAGCCGGTGCGGGCGCGCATCGCCTCCTCGCCGCCGAGCAGCGCGGTGACCTCGTCGAGCATGCCGACGCTGCGGGTGTCGACGCCGTAGAGGATCGCGGGGCGGAGCTCGTCGCCGGCCGCGTCGGTGAGGAGCACGCACGGGCCCATGCCGCTGACGCCGACCGCGACGACGACCCCGTGCGGCGCGGCGGCGGTCAGCTCGGCGACGAGGCTGCGGAACTCGGCCCACCAGACGCCGGAGTCCATCTCGACCCAGCCCTGCCGCGGCCGGTCGACGACGTGCGCCCGGGCCGCCTCGGCGACCACCCGCCCGTCGAGGCCGACGAGGATCGCCTTCGTGCTGGACGTGCCGACGTCGACTCCGAGAACCACGTCCACGACTCGTCCTCCTGCTGGGCTGCACCGACCACCGACGCCCTCGAGCTTAGGGCGGCCGCCTGCGGCCCCCGGCGGGCGGGGCCGCAGGCGGTTCGGCGAGCGGGCCTGGGGCCCCAGCATGGACCTGGAGTGCGCCGCCGAGGCGTCCTCGAACCGTCGAGGCGTCCCGCTGCTCCTGGACGTCTCGACCGTTCGAGGACGCCTCGGCCGGAGGGGGGGTGTCAGCGGGGCCGGCACTCCAGGCTGAGCCAGAGCTCGAAGCAGGCGCTGCGGGAGAGGGCGGTGGCGCCGATGGAGGCGCGGCCCATCCGGCCGGCGTCGGGGCCGAAGACGTCGAGGAGGAGGTCGCTCGCGGCGTTCGAGACCTCGTTGAGGCGCTCGAAGCCGGGCGAGCACAGCACGAAGCAGAGCCCGCGCGAGAGGGCGACGACCTCGTCGAGCGAGCCGAGGGCCGCGCGGATCATGCCGAGCGCGTTGACGGCGGTGTAGCGGGCCGCCTCCCGTGCCTGCTCGAGGGTGATGTCGACGCCGACCGCTCCCGGGTGCAGCAGGGCGCCGTCGCGCGACTCCGGGGTGATGCCGCTGAGCTCGAGCAGGTCGCCGGTGCGGTGGAACGCCCGCAGGGTGCTGCCGCCGTAGCGCCCGCCGTAGGGAGGGTCGAGGTAGTCGGGGATCGCGAGGCCGAGCTCGCGGGCACGCTGCTCGGGAGAGTGCTGCTCGGCGGAGTGCTCAACGGCGGAGTGGCTCATGCCGCAAGCGTATCCGGCGGTAGCCAGAATGGATACAACCTGCGTACGATGGGATCCATTAAGGGGTCGGCGGTACGGCGACCGCGAGAAGGGACCTGCAGATGACGATCGGCCTCACCGGTGGCGCCCCCGCCCGGACGTCCATCGATGTGGCCGCCGAGCGCGCTCGCACCGCCGGCACGGCCGGCCGGCACTACTTCAACGCGGCCGGCGCGGGCCTGATGACCGACTCGGTCCTCGAGACCGTCATCGCGCACCTCCGCCTCGAGCAGCGGATCGGCGGCTACGAGGCCGCGAACCACGTCGCCGACCGGGTCGACGCCGCCTACGCCGCCGCCGCCGCGCTGCTCGGCGCGGACGCCGACGAGATCGCCTTCTTCGACAGCGCGACCAGCGGCCTCCGTGCGATCTTCGACGCCCTCCGCCTCGGCCCCGGCGACACCGTGCTCGCCCCGCGCTCGAGCTACGTCAGCCAGGCGCTGCGGCTGCTCGCGCTCGAGCGCTACGACGGCGTCCGTCTGACGCTCCTCCCCAACGACTCCAGCGGCGGCCTCGACATCGAGGCGCTGGAGAGCGCCCTCGCCACCGCGAGCGGCCGCACCGTGATCAGCGCCGTGCACGTCCCCACCTCCTCCGGACTCGTCGAGCCGGTCGCCGCGATCGGCGCGCTGGCCCGCCGCTACGGCGCGATCACCGTGCTCGACGCGACCCAGTCGGTCGGTCAGCTCGACATCGACGTCCGCGCGATCGACTGCGACGCCCTGGTCACCACCGGACGCAAGTTCCTCCGCGGGCCGCGCGGGACCGGGCTGGTCTTCCTCCGCCGCGGCCTGCTCGAGGGCATCGGGGCCTGGGCGCCCGACGTGCGAGGCTCGCAGTGGACGAGCGAGCAGGAGTGGACGATGGACGGCACGGCGAGAGCCCTCGAGACCTGGGAGTCGTCGGTGGCCCTCCGCCTCGGACTCGGCGAGGCGCTGCGCGAGGCGCACGAGCGCGGCACGGCGGCGACCGAGGCGCACCTGGTGGCCCTCGGCGCCCGGCTGCGCACCGAGCTGTCCGCGATCGGCGGCGTCACCGTGGCGGATCCGCCCGTGTCGCCGTCCGGCATCGTGACCTTCACCGTCGACGGCGTCCCCGGCAAGACCGTCTCGGCGCGGCTGCGCGAGGCGGCCGTCGACTCGCTCGCGGTGCCCGCCTCGCACGCGCAGTGGGACCTCGGCGCGCGCGGCCTCGCGAGCGTCGTCCGGGTGTCGCCGCACGTCTACACCGACGAGTCGGACGTCGAGGCGCTGCTGACGGCGGTCGCGGGGGTGAGCTCATGACGGTCTCCGACGACACCGTCCACGACGCGATCGTCGTCGGCCTCGGGATCCACGGCTCCGCCACCGCCTTCGAGCTCGCCCTGCGCGGGCGCAGCGTGGTGGGGATCGAGCAGTTCGGCCCCGGCCACGTCCGCGGCTCGTCGCACGGCGCGACCCGGATGATCCGTCGCGCCTACCCGAGCCCGGTCTGGAACGACCTGGTCGACCGCGCCTTCCGCGGCTGGGACCGCTGGTCGGCCGCGGCCGGCGCGCCCTTCGTCCACCCGACCGGCGGCCTCTACGCGCACCGCGGCGAGGCGGCGCTGCAGGGCGGGCGCAGCCGGCCGGTCGCCGTGCCCGATACCTCCTTCGCTCCGCCCGCCGACTACGGGGTCGTCCACGATCCCGACGCCGGCGTCGTCGAGGCCGCCCGCGCGCTGGCCTTCGCGCAGTCCGCCGCGACCGCCGCCGGCGCCGAGCTGCGCTTCGACGAGGAGGTGCTCGACTGGAGCGTCGGCACCGGCGACAGCGCGGGCGTCGTCACCGTCCGCACCTCCGCCGGCGAGCTGCGCGCCCGTCGGCTCGTCGTCTCCGGCGGCGCCTGGGTCGAGCGGCTGCTCCCCGAGACCGCCGGCTTCTTCGAGGTGCAGCGGATCCTCACCCTCACCGTCCCGGCCGGCCAGAGCGCCGCGCAGCCGCCGGCGCTCGGCTGCTTCTCCGTCGATCTGCCGGACGGCCTGGTCTTCGGCCTGCCCGAGGCGGCCGGCTCCGGCGCCAAGATCGGCGTCGACGCGGGGCCGGTCTGGGACCCGGCCGTCCCCGTCGCCCCGCCGACCGCGGCGGAGATCGCGCACCTCGAGAGCCTGCTCCGTCGCTTCGTCCCCGGGATCGACACGGCCGGCGGCGAGGCCGTCGCCTGCCTCTACACGATGACCCCCGACAAGCGGTTCGTCGTCGGCGCGCTGCCCGGCCGGCCCGAGGTGCTGGTCGCCGCGGCCTGCTCCGGCCACGGCTTCAAGTTCGGCCCCGCGATCGGCGAGGCGCTGGCCGACCTCGTCGACGGCGTCGACCGCCCCGACCTCGACTTCCTCAGCCCGGACCGGACGGTGACCGCATGACCCTCTCCCCGCCTCCCGCCCGCGTCGCCGTCGCGGCGCCGCACCCCGCCGCACTCGACGCCGCGGCCCGTGCCATCGCCGACGGCGGCGACGCGATCGACGCCGCTCTGGCCGCCGCGACTGCGCTCACCGTCGTCTACCCGCACCAGTGCGGACTCGGCGGCGACCTGATCGCGCTGGTCCGCCGCCCCGGCGAGGACGTCGTCGCGGTGGTCTCGGCCGGAGCGGCGCCCGCGGGCATCGACGTCGCGGCGCTCTCCCGCGAGGAGCGGATGCCGCGGCAGGGCGCGCAGACCGTCACGATCCCCGGCGCGGTGGCCGGCTGGTGCGCGATCGCCGGCCTCGGCGGGCGCCTCGGCCTCGACACTCCGCTCCGCCGGGCCGCGATGCTCGCCGCCGACGGCTTCCCGATCTCCGCGGGGCTCGGGCGCGCGATCGCCCTGCGCCGCGACGAGCTGCTCGCCGACGAGGGCATGCGCGGCGTCTTCGGCGACGGCGACGGCGGGCTCCTCGGCGAGGGCGACCTGCTGGTGCAGCCCGCGCTGGCCGCCTCACTGGTAGAGCTGGTCGACGATCCCGGAGCGTTCTACCGCGGCCGGATCGCCGACTCCCTCGCCGCGCGCCTGGCCGCCCTCGGCGGCGCGCACACCCCCGCCGACTTCGCCGCGCACGAGGCCGAGCTGGTCGAGCCGGCCGCCTCCCGCGAGGGCGGCGTGCGCTGGTGGGTCGCCCCTCCGCCGAGCCAGGGCGTGGTGCTGCTCGGCGTCCTGCCCGAGGCGCTCTCCGGCGACACCGCGCAGCTCGTCGAGGCGGTCCGCGACGCGGCGCTCGTGCGGCAGTCCGCGCTCGGCGACCCGCGCGGCGGAGCGATCGACGTCGCCGCCATGCTCGACCCCCGCTCCCTCTCCCGCGGCTCCCTGCCGCGGGCCGGCCGCGCGCTCGGCGACACGGTCGCGGTCACCGCGGCCGACACCGACGGCACCGTCGTCACTCTGATCCAGAGCGTCTACCAGCTCTTCGGCTCCGGGATCCTCGACCCCGGCACCGGCATCGTCCTGCACAACCGCGGCTCCGCCTTCAGCACCGACCCCGCCCACCCCGGCCGGGTCGGCCCGGGCCTGCGCCCGCCGCACACGCTGCTGCCGGTCATCGCCGAGAGCGGGGACCTGCTGCTCGGCCTCGGCTGCCAGGGCGGCAGCGCCCAGCCGTGGATCCTCGCGCAGCTCGTGCGCGAGCTGCTCGATCCGGCCGCGGATCCGGGAGTAGTGCTCGAGCGGCCGCGGTTCGTCGTCGGGGCGCGGGATCTGGGGCACGAGGAGCTGACGCTCGTGGCGGAGCCGGGGGTTCCCGCTGCGGTCGCTGCGGCGGGAGAGCTCGGGCTTCCGGTCGCTGAATCGTCCGGCCCGATCGACGAGGCCGGGCACGTGCAGCTCGTGCGGCTGCACCGCGACGGGCGGCTCGACGCGGCCAGCGATCCGCGGGCCGACGGCCGCGCGATCGTCGCGGGGGCGGGCTGACCGCTCTCGACCGTCGCGGCCGGGAACCGCGCCCGCCTCGTCGGACCGGCCCCGTCGCTCCGCTCCTCTTATCCCGCTGAACTCCCCTTTTCTTCCGCACGCCTGACGCCCCGAACCGAAGGACCGCCGCCGCCATGAGCTCCACCAGCACCAGCACCCTCACCACTCACTCGCACTCCCTCGACCCCCTCGCCGCCGCCGAGATCGCGTCCTTCGTCGCCGCCGTCCGCGCGAGCGACCGCATCGGCGCCCGCCCGCGCTTCTGGGGCATCAGCCTCGACGAGGAGAAGGCGCGCGGCATCGCGCCCGGCGGCGCCCGCCCCGTCCGCCTGGTCGTGCTCGACCCGGACGCCCGCGCCGCCTGGGAGGTGCGCGGCTGGACCGCCGGCCCCGACAGCCCCGCGATCGTCGAGGTCTGGACCGACGTCGACCACCGCCGCCCCGGCGTCTCCAGCGACGAGGCGCGCCTGATCGCCCAGGCGGCCCGGAACTCGCCGCTGCTCGCGGAGGCGCTCGCCCTCCGCGGCATCACCGACACCTCGCTGGTCTGGGTCGACCCGGAGTCGATCACCGGCTTCGTCCCCGACGACCTCGCCGACCGCCGGCTCAGCTGGGGCACGGTCTGGTACCGCGAGTTCCCCGAGGACAACGGCTACGCCCGCCCGGTCGCCGGCCTCGTGCCGATCCTCGACCTCGACACCCTCGAGGTGATCCGGATCGAGGACCACGGCGTGATCCCGATGGCGAGCGAGACCGGCGTCTACACCGCCGGCACCTGGGGCCCCGACCGCGAGGTGTCGAAGCTCGACATCGTCCAGGCCGACGGCCCGGGCTTCGCGATCGAGGGGCACCGCGTCGAGTGGCAGAACTGGTCGTTCCGGGTCGGCTTCAGCCACCGCGAGGGCCTCGTGCTGCACGAGCTGACTTACCGCGACGGCGACGTCGAGCGTCCGGTGCTGGCGCGCGCCGCCGTCAACGAGATGTACGTGCCGTACCTCGACAGCGACCCGACCGCCTACCGCAAGAACTTCTTCGACTGGGGCGAGTACGGCGCCGGCCCGCTCACCGCGAGCCTCGAGCTCGGCTGCGACTGCCTCGGCGAGATCCGCTACTTCGACGTCGACTACCTCGACGGCCACGGCGAGCCGCAGACCATCGTCAACGGCATCTGCCTGCACGAGGAGGACGACTCGATCCTCTGGAAGCACGTGAACACCCGCACCGGCAGCGCCGAGGTGCGCCGCAGCCGCCGCCTGGTGATCTCCAGCTTCGCGACCGTCGCGAACTACGACTACGGCTTCTACTGGTCGCTGTACCAGGACGGCTCGGTCGAACTCGAGGTGAAGCTGACCGGACTGATGTCGGTCAGCGGCATCGCCGACGGCGAGTCGCCGCGCTCGGGGCGGATGGTCGCGCCGAACGTGCAGGCGCCGATCCACCAGCACTACTTCGCGGTCCGCCTCGACACCGCGATCGACGGCCCGCTCAACCGCCTGGTCGAGGTGCACGCCGAGGCCGACCCCGACGAGACGACCAACCCCTACGGCAACGCCTGCCTCGCCGTCGAGACGCCGCTGGCCTCGGAGTCGGTGGCCGCCCGCCGCGCCGACCCGTCGCGCGCGCTGCACTGGCGGATCGAGAGCGAGTCGGCGCAGAACCGCTACGGCGAGGCGACCGCCTACCGCCTCGCGCTGCAGAACACCGCGCAGCTCTACGCCCGCCCGGGCAGCGTCGTCGAGCGGAAGGCGCCCTTCGTCGGGCAGCACCTCTGGGCGAGCGCCTTCGACCCGGAGCAGCGCTTCATCGCCGGCGAGTACCCCAACCAGGGCGAGCTCGGCGACGACGGCGTGCACGTCTGGCAGCAGGCCGACCGCTCGCTCGAGAACGAGCGCCTCGTGCTCTGGCCGGTCCTCGGCGTGCACCACTTCCCGCGCCCGGAGCAGTGGCCGATCATGCCCGTCGACCGGATCAGCCTGCGGCTGGAGCCGGACGGGTTCTTCGACCGGAACCCGTCGCTCGACGTGCCGGCGTCGGAGTCGGCGCACTGCGCGCCGGGGAGCTCGGGCGACGCGCACGCGTGCCACACCGATGGCGCGTCGGACGCCCACGCCGGGCACGAGCACGCGGAGCAGCAGCACGGGCACGAGGGCGGCCGCTGATGGCGGGCCTGGCTGAGCACCTGGCCGACAGCTCGGCCGTCGAGCTCGCCGCGGCCGTCGCCTCCCGCGAGGTCTCGGTCGTCGAGGTGATGCGCGCGCACCTGGAGCGGATCGAGGAGCGGAACCCCGCGATCCGCGCCGTCGTCTCGCAGCAGCCCGACTCGGTCTCGCTCGCCGCCGCGGAGGCCGCCGACCGCCGCACCGCCGAGGCGCTCGCGGCCGGCGAGGCGCTGCCACCGCTGCACGGCCTGCCGACCGCGGTGAAGGACCTGATGGACGTCGCCGGCTTCCCGACGACGAACGGCTCCGCCGCCTTCGCCGACGCCGCGCCCGCCGCGCACGACAGCGTCCTCGCGGCGCTGCTGCGCGAGTCCGGCGCCCTGATCATCGGCAAGACCAACACCCCCGAGATGGGCCAGGGGGTGCTGACCTTCAACCCGGTCTTCGGCACCACCGTGAACCCGTGGGACGTCTCGCGCCACGCCGGCGGGTCGAGCGGAGGCGCGGCCGCCGCCCTCGCCGCGCGGATGCTGCCGATCGCCGACGGCTCCGACAGCGGCGGCAGCCTGCGCTACCCGGCCGCGTTCTGCAACGTCGTCGGCGTGCGGCCGAGCCCCGGCCGCGTGGCCAGCGGGCGCACCGGCAACGCCTGGACCCCGCACGGCGTGACCGGCCCGATGGCTCGCGACTCCGCCGACGCCGCCCTCTTCCTCGACGCGCTCTCGGTCGAGAAGAGCGTCTGGCCGCTGTCGTCGCTGCCCGTGCACGCCGCGCGCCCGGTCGCGGTCGACGGCCTGCGGATCGCGTGGAGCGACGACGCCGGCGGGCTGCCGATCGACCCCGCCGTGCGCGCCGTGCACGCCGCGTTCGCCGCGCAGCTCTCCGGACTCGGCGCCGTGCTCGACGCGGACGAGCCCGACTTCGCGGGCGCCGACGAGGCCTGGGAGACCATCGAGACCTTCGAGTTCTTCCTCGGCGGCCGGCACGCCGTCGACGCGGGCGCCACCGGCTTCCGCCCCGACTACCTCCGCAACGTCGAGCAGGGCCGAGCGATGTCGGCGACGCAGCTCGCCGACGCCTACGAGCGCCGCACCCGCCTCTTCCGCGACACCGCCCGCGTCCTCGAGACGCACGACGTGCTGATCCTGCCGGCGACCCCCGTCGTCGCGCCACCCGCGGAGCTCGAGTGGGTGCCGTCCGTGGACGGCCACGACTTCGACCGCTACTTCACCTGGCAGATGCTCGCCAACCGCCTGACGCTCACGGCCCACCCGGTCGTCGTCACCTCGGCCGGCTTCACCCCCGACGGCCTCCCCGTCGGCGTCCAGGTCGTCGGCCGCCACGGCCGCGAGGCCCAGCTGCTGGCGGTCACCCGCGCCCTGGAGGAGGCCACCGGCTGGATCGCCCGGGTCCCGTCGTTCTGACGCCGGGCCTGCATCCCTCCTCGACTCTCCAGAAGTTGCGGTAGTCGCGCGCCACTACCGCAGCTTTCGGAGAGTCGCGGGGGCCGGGCGGCGACTCGCCGCGGCCGGCGAGGGGATCGGCGCGCACAACATCAGCCAGAACGGACCGGCCTCCCCTGACAGCGGAGGCCCTCCACTCTCAGCTGATGTTGTGCGGCTGCACTCCACGAGAGCGAGTTCGCGGAACCCGCGTGGGACGATACGGCTCGGCGGATGCGGTCTTCGGACCTCCGCATGCCGCGCGCGAGCTGACCGCGCTGCCGCGACCGATGTCCGCGAGAACGGAGCTCCCGTGACCGCCCTGCTCCTCCGCGGCGACGGCCGCTACGCCGATCCTTGGCATCCCTTCGGAGAGACCGCGGCCGCCCTGGCCGCGCTGCTCTCGGCGCGTGGGCACGAGGTCGAGATCCGCGGCGACGTCGACCAGGCGCTCGCCGATCTCGGCTCCGGCCGCGCACCGCTCCCGGACCTGCTCGTCGTCGACGTCGGTCAGCCGCGCGACGGCGGCGCGAGCCCGCTCGCCGAGGGGGCGGCGGCGCTCGCCCTGCTCGACCGGTCGGCGGTCCCGGTGCTCGGGATCCACGTCAGCTCCACGAGCTTCGGGGACTCCCCGGACTGGGCGACGCTCCTCGGCGGACGGTGGGTCCGCGGCACGACCATGCACCCGGACTACGGACCCGCCCGCATCGCGATCGCCGCGGGCGCGCATCCGATCACCGCGGGCCTCGACGACTTCGATGTGCAGGACGAGCGCTACTCCTGGCTCGAGGTCGCGGACGCCGCCCGGATCCTCGCGACGCACGAGCACGACGGCGAGCGGCACCCGATCGCCTGGGCGCTCGAGCGCGAGGGCGGCGGCCGCACCGTCTACGACGCGCTCGGCCACGACGCCGCGTCGTACTCCTCGCCCGGGCACGTGCGGCTGCTCACGGCAGCCCTCGACTGGCTCGAGGGCTGACCGCGGGTCAGGCCTCAGAGGTCGACGCCGACCCCCGCGAGCTCCTCGACCTGGCGCCAGAGCCGGTCGGCCGCGTCCGCCGGGGGAGCGGCGGTCCGGGCCGGCGGCGCGACGAGCACGGGCGCTCCCCGCAGGCGTCCTCGCGGGGAGACGTACTCCCCGCCCTGCAGCTGCGGATCGGTGAGCGCCCGCACGGCCGACCAGGCGGCGGTGTCCTTGCCCTGCGCCCACGGCGTGTACGGATTGCGCTGGTGAGGGGTCGTCGCGTCGCGGATCCCCGCGCGCTCCGGGGTCTTCGCGTCGACGCCCACTCCGGGCCGCGTGACGATCGACGCGACCGGGACGCCCGCGGCGCGCAGCCGGCGGTCGAGCTCGAAAGCCCAGATCTCGGTCGCCGTCTTGGCCTTCGTGTAGGCGCTGATGCCCACCCGCGGGACCCGGCGCAGATCGTCCACCCGCATCGGGAACTGCTGCACGAACCCCGTCGACGTGTGCACGATCCGGCTCCGGCCGCCGTGCTCGGCCGCGGTGGCCGCGAGTGCGGGCAGCAGCCGCGCGACCAGTCGCGCACTGGCGGCGACGTGCGTGCCGAGCAGCAGCGGCAGCCCGTCCTCGGTGACCGCGCGCGGGTCCATGCTCATCGCGCCGCCGTTGAGCAGTATCCCGTCGAGGCGGGGCAGCGCGGCGAGCTCCGCGGCGGCCCGGTCGACGGAGGCGGACGAGCCGAGCTCGAGCACGACGGTCCGGACCCGGGCTCGCGAGACCACGTCGCGGAGGGTGTCCGCCGCCCGCCGGAGCTTGCCCGCCGAGCGCGACGCCAGGGCGACGTCCGCGCCGGCGCCGGCCAGCTGCTCGGCGGCGAAGTAGCCGATGCCCGCGGTCGCACCGGTCACGACGACGGTGCGCCCGGTCTGGTCGGGGAGTCGGTCGGTGTCCCAACTCGGGTGCTCGCTCGTCATGCGGTCCTCGTCTCTCGAAGTGGATGATGTATCCGCATCGGACGCTAGCACGAAACGGATGACTCGTCCGCTTGCGTAGGATGGGGCGCATGGCAGTCCTCCGATCCGACGCCGCGCGGAGCCGCGCGCGCATCCTCGAGGTCGCGCGCACCCACGACCGGGGCACGTTGCGGCTGAACGAGGTCGCTCGCGAGGCCGGGGTCGGCGTCGCCACCGTCTACCGGCACTTCCCGACCGTCCACGCCCTCGTCGAGGCCCTCTCCGCCGACACTCTCGACGCGATGCTCGCCGTCTCGCGTCGTGCCGCCGCCCTGCCCGACCCCGGCGCCGCCCTCGCCGTGTACCTGCGCGAGGCGCTCGACCTCCAGCTGTCCGACGGTGGACTCCAGGCGGTGCTGCTCTCGCCGGAGGACGAGGCCGAGTCCGTCCGCGCGGCCAAGCGCGAGATCTTCGAGTCCTTCGCGGCCGTGCTCGCGGCGGCGCGCACCGCCGGCGCCGTCCGCCCGGACCTCACGATCGACCACCTCGAGCACCTCGTCTGCGGCATCGAGCACGCCGTCCGCCTCGGCTCTCCCGCCGACCGGGCGGTGCTGCTCGACGTGCTTCTCGACGGCCTGCGGCCGCGCGCCGTTCGGCAGCCGTGACCTGAGACCCGACCGACCAGAGGACCCGTCGTGCGCCACATCCCCCGGATCCGGCTCGACCGCCGCATCCCCGCCCCGCCGTTCGCCGACGCGGAGGCCTCGGCCGCGTTCCACCGCTCCCTCGCGATCCACCTGGCCGAGCTCGGCCGCGCCTCCGGAGGGCCGCACCCGGAGACCCTCGCGGTGTGCGCGCTGGTGAGCGCCGGCCGCGCGGACGCGTCGACGCTCCCGACTCCGCTCGTCCTGGCGACCGCGCTGCGCACCTTCTTCCCCGCCGGCTGGACGCCCGTCTCCGTCGTCGAGGCGGCGCGCGAGCTGCTGCCGTCGCGGGACCGGCACTGGTCCGTCGTGCGGGAGGACCGCCTCGCCTACGACGGCGACCCGCGCTGGTCGGCCCGCCGAGACTTCGCCGGCCGCTGGAGCGCCGAGTGGAACGAGCGCGGCACCGCGAGCCCCGACGTCACCGCCGAGGACGACGACGAGATGGTGCTGCACCTGATGGCGCACCTCACCGACCCGTTCCCCTACCCCTACGCCTGGTCGGGCACCGACGAGGAGTCCGCCCGCCGCCGCGCCGACGCCGCCGAGGTCGCCCGCGTCTTCGCGCTCGAGCGGCGCCTGCCCTACCTCGCGAGCTGGGCGGGCGCTGAGCCCGGAGCCGAGCGGGGCTAGGACCGGGGAGCGGTGGGCGCGGCGCGTCGGAGCCCTCGAAGACAACCCGAGCTGGGTCTCCTCGGACAGATCACCTTGTTCGCGCTGGTGAATTCATGCTGATCGAGTAGCCCGCGGAGCGGGCGTATCGAGATCTACCGACGTCTGAAGATGGGTCTGCAGACCCGAACGCATGACGACGGCGGGTCTCGATACGCCCCTGCGGGGCTACTCGACCAACATGGAGGGCGGTCGCCGCTGCGCCCTTTCCGTCCGGGAGATGCATGGTGATCGAGTAGCCCGCGGAGCGGGCGTATCGAGATCCACCGACGTCTGAGGATGGGTCTCGATACGCCCCTGCGGGGCTGCTCGACCAGCAGGGAGCGCTCGCTGCTCACGCCCGCGATGCGCCGCCCGCCTCCTCGTCCGCGAGGCGCTGCAGGACGCGCTCCGAGGCCGCGGACATCTCGGACGGGACCTCGAGGGCGGTGAGGTACTCGACGACGGAGGTCATCTCGTGGCTGCGGCGGACGGCGTGCTTGCGGCTGCCGGTCTCGTAGCGGTCGATCTTGGCCTCGACGTCGCCCGAGAGCTGGGCGGCGATCTGCTCGCGGATCCACGGCTCGCAGCCGGCGGCGCGGCCGGCGGTGACGGCCTCCACGACGACCGCGGCGAGGCTCTTCATCAGCACGCTCCGGAGCAGCTTGCGCGAGGTCGCGACGCCGGCCGGGCCGTCGATCCGCTCGACCTCGGCGCCGAGCGACGACAGCCAGGCCTCGACGTCCGCCGCCGCGGCGCCGCTGACGATGGTCTCGGTCCGCGCGCCCTTGGCGGGCACGGGGCCGAGGATCGCGACGTCGGCGAATCGGCCGCCCGCGGCGTCGATCACCCGCTCGACCGCCTCCATCGTGGCGGGGGAGGCGGTGGTGAAGTCGGCGTAGACGGCGCCCGCGCGCAGGTGCGGGGCGGCGTCGGCCGCGATCCGCTCGCTCAGCGACGCCGCCGTCAGCACGACGACGAGGTCGGCGGAGGAGACGGCGCCCGCCAGGTCAGCCGTCCGCTCCACCCCCTCGGGAGTGCCGGGAGCGGCCGGGTCGTAGCCCGAGACCGTGTCGCCGTGGGCGGCGGCCGCCGCCGCGTAGAGGGCTCCGGCCTCGCCGAGTCCGATGAATCCGATGCGCATCGCGCGTCCTTCCTTCGCCGGACGCTCGTGCGCTCCGGCTGATCAGCGCTGGAGGGCGTTCGCCGCTCGGCGCAGTTCTGGCACCTGCGCCTCGAGGTGGGCGCGGGGGGTGGTCTCGAGGGGGCCCGAGGCCGAGATCGCGGCGATCACGTCACCGGCAGCGCCCCCGAGGGGCACGCTCACGGCGGCGACGCCGGTCTCGCGTTCGTTGATGGAGATATGGAAGCCGTCGCGGCGGACCTGCGCGAGCTGCTCGCGCAGCTCGCGGGCCGTGACCCGCTCGCCGGCCGCGGTGTCGGTGTCGCCGAGCCCCTCGAGGATCCGGTCGCGCTCGTCCTCCGGCAGGGCGGCCAGGATGTTCTTCCCGGCGCCGACGTGCAGCGGCAGCCGGCGGCCGAGCGGGAGCTGGTAGCGCAGCGGGTCCTGCCCGTCGACGCGGACGGTGAGGATCCGCGAGTCGCCGATCCGCGCGTAGAGCGAGGCGGTCAGGCCCGTGCTGCCCGCCAGCTGCTGCAGCACCGGCCGGGCCCGGGCGATCAGCGGGTCGGTCGCGAGGTAGCTGTGCCCCATCCCGAGCGCCGCCGGCCCCAGCCGGTAGAGCCCGTTCTCGGTGGCGACGAGGCCGCGGTGCTGCAGCGAGCCGAGGATCCGCAGCACGGTCGCGTTCTGCAGCCCGGAGCCGCGGCTCAGCTCGACCAGCCGCAACGGGGAGTCGCTGCGCTCGAGGAGCTCGAGCAGGTCGAGCGCGCGGTCGACGCTGCGCACGGTCGAGGCGGACGCGTCCGCGGGAGTCTGGGCCATGGCCACCATTGTCCCGGGCCGCGGCGCTGACGTCCGCTACCCCGGCGTCCCCGGCGGCGGTCCCGTCCCCGGTCACGGCCCCGCCAGGATGCTCTTCCGAGTCGCGGTCTCCGTGGCGTGCTTGGCCTCCGCCCGCTCCAGCACGGCCTCGGCCTCGCCGCGCGGGACGACCGCCAGGCCGTCGGAGTCGCCGAGCACGAGGTCGCCGGGGGAGACCACGACCGAGCCGATCGCGACGGGCACGCCGAGCCGGAACGGTCCGTTCTTGTAGGGGCCGGCCGGGCTGACCGCGCGGGCGAACGCCGGGAAGCCCATCTCCTCGAGGTCGTCGACGTCGCGCAGCGCCCCGTCGATCACGATGCCGATGCAGCCGACCTTGCGCAGCCGCTCGCCGATCAGCTCGCCGACGAGCGCGCGGTCCTGCACGCCGTGGCCGTTGACGACGAGGACGTCGCCGGGGCTGAGCCGGCCGATCGCCTCGTGGATGCCCGCGTTGTCGCCGCCGGCGACCTCCACCGTGAAGGCGGGGCCGGCCAGTCGGGCGCCGCGCCAGACGGGGCGGATCGCGGCGTCGACGACGCCGAGGCGGTCCATGGAGTCGCCGACGTTGGCGACGGGGAGGGCGGCGAAGCGCTCGAGGAGGGATCTGTCGGTCATGTCGTTCTCGTTCCGTGTCGAGGGAGCGCCGCCTAGTCGGCGGGCTTCCAGCCGTGGGCGTAGGAGAGGAGGAGCGTCCAGATGCCGAGCACACCGGCGACGCCGAACGTCCACGGGCTGAGCGCGGCGGAGGCGCCGGCGATGAGGGTGCCGTTCACGACGACCAGACCGGCGATCTGCAGCAGGACGAGGATCGTGCCGAGCACGAGCATCGTGACGAGGAGGACCACGAAGACGGTGGTCATCACGGAGATGACGCGCTGACGGCCGGGGCCGTGCGGGGAGTCGCGGGGGGCGGTTTCTTCGGACATCAGTGTCTCCAGGACGAGGGCGGGAAAACGGCGGCGGGGCGGGGGCGGGGGCGGGCGCGCATCAGTGCGGCACCGGCAGCCAGCCCGGCCCGATGAGGGCGGCGATGAGCAGGATCGGGAGGACGTAGAGCACGATCAGCGGGACGAACGTCTTCACCGGGTTCACCTGCGCGATGCCGGTCGCGATGTAGATCGCGGCGGCACCGGGCGGGGAGGCGCCCTCGGTGGAGGCGGCGACGAGGACGACGCACGCCGCGAGCACCGGGTCGACGCCCGAGGCGACGAGGACGCTGAAGCCGATGCCGCCGATCGTCGCGATGGTCGCGGTCGAGCTCAGCGGCCCGGCGACCAGGACGACCATCACGGCGACGATCACCGACATCACGACGGGCGAGGCGTTCAGCCCGTTCAGCACGGTGGAGAGCTGCTCCGCGAGCCCGAGCTCGGTGAGCACCGCGCCGCCGGCGAAGGCGAAGACCAGCGTGGCGCCGATGTCGCGGTAGCGGGGCGCGGTCTTCGCGACGAAGGCGTACCACTCCCGGCCCGACTTCGGCAGGCCGCGCCAGCCCAGCGCGGCGGCGAAGAGGCCGAGCAGCACGGGGATCCAGACGATGATGCTGATCGCGTCCATCACGTCCGCGCCGAGCACGCCGGTCAGCGCCTCGCCGGTGGGGCCGAGGGTGACGACGACGGGGATGATGATGCCGAGGAAGACGAGCAGCGAGGTCCAGCCGCGGCGGAACGACTTGGCGAACGGCAGGATGTCGGCGGCGGCGACGCGGCCGATCTTGTACTTGCGGACGAAGTAGAAGACGACGATCAGGCGCCAGAGGATGCACCAGGCGGCGGCGGCGAACATCGCGAGCAGCAGCTGGTCGATCGAGATGTACGGCGCGACGGTGGCGGTGCCGATCAGGATGAAGAACGAGGCGCTCGGCGGGATGACGGTGCCGTTGCCCGCGTTCCCGGCGATCAGCGTCGCGGCCACGTGCGGCGGCCAGTTCGAGCGCTTCATCCACGGGATCGCGACCGAGCCCATGGTCGCCGCGTTCGCGGATCCGGAGTGCGCGACCGCGCCGAACAGCGCCGAGCCGACGGTGGCGACGTAGCCCGCGCCGCCGCGGAGGCGGCCGAGCAGCGAGTTCAGCAGGTCGACCTGCCGGTCGATGACGCCGGTGGAGGCGAGCAGGAAGCCGATGAAGGTGAAGGCCAGCGCGGCGAACACGATCTCCTGGTCGAAGGCGGCCTGCATGCCGACCAGGACCAGGCGGAGGAAGTCGCCGCCGCCGAAGGCGCAGACGACCAGGAAGCCGACCACCATGGCCTCGCCGATGCCGCGCTTGAGCGCGACGCTCCAGATCACGATGACCGCGATGTACGCGATGAGGGCCCAGACAGCCAACCCCATGGGGTGTTCCTTCCGCTCGTCGTTGAGGGATGCGGAGTTCACTAGGTGAACTCAAAGTTCGTTTTGACGAGTATGGAGGGCGGGGGCGGGAGGGGTCAAGTCGGAGGGGTGGCGCTGGAGGAGGGCGATGTTCCTGAGGAAGGGCGCGCAGCGCCGCGGGAATCAGGCGACGGTGGCTCGACCGGCGGCGGCGGCGACCGCGCACTGCGCACTGAGACGTTCAAGAAGACCGCCCGGCTCGGCGTCGCTGAGAGCCCCGGTGCCCCAGTGAGTCCGCTGCACCGGGAACTGGATGCTCTCTGCCTCGTTCGAAGACATGATTCTGCTGACCGCCGACCCGCGGTGCTGTACATCGACTTCCCTCGTCACCCCCGCGACCACGGCCGCTCCCGGTGCCGTGATCACGACGTCGGACACTTCAGCAGTACGGGTCGCGGCCTCACCGTCGTGCTCTCCTCCGGCTCCCGAGCCGGCCTGGCCGGCACCAGGTCCCGGTACCACGATTCCAAGGAGCACGTCGGCGCGATCAACGCCTCCAGCACCGCCTAGTACGCGAGCAGCAGACCGACGAGCACTGCACCCGGCCCGTCGTGACGGCCGTGCCTCCGCCTGGAATGCAGTCGTCGACGGACGTCGACGTGCAACAGGACGCGACTCGGTCCTTCCGTTCGCGTCGAGGGTGCCGACGCTCAGCCCGGCTGATGCACGTGGATGTCGCTGCTCGACGTCACGCCGTTGAACTCGAGATACAGCTGCCCCTCGACGACCGACACGGTCAGCGAGTTGCGGCGCTCGAGTACCGCGACCGCGGCATCCAGGAACCCGTGGTCGAAGCTCTGCACGGTGATCTGCTCGAGCTGGTGGACTCGCTTGCCGGACCACGCCGCGATCACCTTCTCCGGGTCGCGATGCGTGTAGACCGTCGTGCGGTCGGCCAGCCTGCTCCCGAAGTGCAGTCGCTCGGCATCCGGCGCGCCCACCTCGATCCACGTGGTCAACCTGCCGGTGAGATCACGGACCAGCACCGCCGGCTCGGTCGCCGTCGACGAGATCCCCTCGCTGAAGGTGATCCCCTCCACGTATTCGAGGCAGTAGGCGAGCACGCGCGTCATCATGAACACGTCGGTCTCGGAAGGGTGCCGAGCGGCCCGCAGCGTGATGTCCTCGTAGACGCCGCGGTCCACATCGGCCAGCTGTATCGCGAAGTTGTACATCACTGCGCCGGCTGCCATGCGTGCGAGCCTATGTCCTCTCGCTCATCGAGCTCCGGTCTCGGCTTCACACTCGACCGCACCTTCACGCTCGATGCGGACACCACGGTCGCGACCACGGGTGTCGACGGAACGACGATCCGGGGAGCGGTGGTGACACTCGGAGACCACCGAGTCGAGCTGCTGCAGTACGACCCCCCTCGGTCGGCTCGAGCAGCCGGCTCACCCGCGGACATCGGCACGGTGCACATCGCGCTGACGGTCTCGGACCTCGACCGGGTGCTGGGCCTGGGTGCTGCGCACGGTTGGCGGCCGGTCGGTCCGCCCCACCGGATGACCAGCGGCGCCCGAGCGGGTACGCGCATCGTCTACCTCGAGGGTGCGCTCGGCGGCTTCCTCGAACTGATCGCGCCACCGCGACTTTCCTAGCGCGAGTCTGAGGGGCTGAGCTGCAGGAGGGCGGCGGCGCGCAATCGCGCGACGCCGCCCCGAGGGATCAGGCGATGGCGGCGATCAGGCGATGGCAGCGCGCAGCGCGGCAGCCGCCGCACCCACGTCGGGCGCCCCGTAGATCGCGCCGCCCGCGACGGCGACCACGGCGCCCGAGCGCTGCACCGACTCGATGGTGGCGGTGCTCACGCCGCCCGCGACCGAGAACGGGACGCCCGAGGCCTCGCCGTCGCGCAGCAGCGTCTCGAAGGTGAAGCCCTCCTCGGCCTGCTCGTCGAGGCCGGCGTGCATCTCGACGAACTCGGCGCCGAGCGCGACGACCTCGCGGGCGCGGGCGGCCTTGTCGGGGACGCCGATCAGGTCGACGACGACGCCCTTGCCGTGCTTCTTGCCGGCGGCGATCGCGCCGGCGATGGTGCTGTCGCCGGCGACGCCGAGGACGGTCACCAGGTCGGCGCCGGCCTTGAAGGCCATGTCGGCCTCGAGCTCGCCGGCGTCCATCGTCTTGAGGTCGGCGAAGACCGTCTTGTCGGGGTGCGCCTCCTTGACGGCGGTGATGGCCGAGAGGCCGGCGCTCTTGATCAGCGGGGTGCCGAGCTCGAGGATGTCGACGTGCGGGGCGGCCGCGGCGGCGAGCTCGAGGGCGGCGTCGGTGCTGAGGGTGTCCATGGCGAACTGGAGCTTCACGGGGTGCTTCTTCCTGTCGAGGTGGGGGTATGGAGGAGAGTGGGGTCGGTCGTCATTCGAGGTTCGCGTGGCGCGGCCAGAGCTCGTCGGCGCTCGCGCCGCCGCGCTTCCAGAGCGCGTGGAACAGGGCGTCGCCGGTGAGCACGACGACCTGCTCGAAGAGCCCGCCGGAGTACTGCGCCGAGGCCGCGCCCGAGCGGTCGAGCTTGTCGGCGGCCGGCACGATCACGACGGCGGAGGCCAGCTCGGCCAGCGGGGATCCGGCGGCGGTGGTGATCGCGGCGACCCGCGCGCCGGCGTCGACGGCGGACTGCGCGGCGCGCACGATGCCGCCGGTGGTGCCGGAGCCGCTCGCGGTGAGCAGCACGTCGCCCTCGCGGATCGCGGGGGTGGTGACGTCGCCGACCACGTGCACGACGAGACCGAGGTGCATCAGCCGCATGGCGGTCATCCGCAGCGCGAGGCCGGAGCGGCCGGCGCCGTGCACGAAGACGCGCTCGGCGTCCGCGAGCAGCTCGGCGACGGGCTCGAGGCGGTCGGTCGTGAGCGCGGCGGTCGCCTTCGAGACCTCGGCGACGATCGCGGCGAGGGCCTGGGCGGGGTCGGTGGTGACGTCGGTGGATGCGGGCATGTGGCCAGCCTGCGCGTGGGGGACACCGGCTCCCACCACCCGATGAGACGGTTCCGCCTACCCGATCGGGTGGGTGGCGCCGTGTGCGGGTAGGCCGGGTAGGTTCGAGGGATGGAGCCCGCCGAGACCGCCGCCGAGACCCCCGCCTCCCGCTCGCTGCTGCAGCAGCACGCGCGCACCGTCGCCGAGCAGGCCGACCGGCACGCGGTGGCGCTGGAGTCGGTGCTCGCCGCCCTGCGCGCCGAGCGCCTGGACGACCGGGCGGCCCGCACCGTCGCGATCGACATCGCCGCGAACGCGCTGGTCGAGCTGCGCACCGCCTCCGACGAGCAGCGCAGCGCGATGCTCGAGCCGGTGGTCGGAGCGTTCGCCCGGCTGCGGCGCGACCTGAGCCCGCTGGTGCGGTTCGGCGATCTCGACGTGCAGTTCGTCGAGCCGCCGGCGACGGGACGCGCGCTGCCCGGCGAGGTCGCGCACGCGGCGCGCGCGATCGTGCGGAGCGCGGTGCTGGCCTTCGTGGAGTCGGAGCAGACGCGGCGGGTGCGGATCCAGTGGGACTGCGACGGGCTGAACCTGCTGGTCGAGATCCGCGACGACGGCCGCGGCGAGCTGACCACCCGCGACGAGGCGCTGCGCCCGATCGCGGAGCGCGTGCGCGGCCTCGACGGCGAGCTGTCGATCGCGTCGACGGCGGGCTGGGGCTCGACCCTGTCGATCCGCCTGCCGCTCGACCCGCCGGCTCAACCGGACGGGCTCGACGTCGCCGAGCTGAGCGCCCGCGAGCGCGAGGTGCTGAACCTGATCACACTCGGCGCCTCGAACCAGCGGATCGCGGACGACCTCGGGATCAGCGGCAACACCGCGAAGTTCCACGTGTCGAACCTGCTGCGCAAGGCCGGCGCGCACAACCGGGCGGAGCTGGCCGCCCTGGCCCGGTGACGCGCGCCGACCTCGCGGGACCGTCGGCGGGTCAGCCGATCAGCTCGGCGACGGTGTAGCCGAAGAGGGCGCCGTCGGCGTCCTCCGCCTCGACGCCCGCGTAGACGAAGCCGAACGGGTTGTCGCCGCCGACGATCGCGTTGTAGACGCCGCGGACCTCGAAGCGGCCGGTCGCCGGGTCGACCGCGACGTAGCGGCCGGCGTCGCGGCGCAGGTCGACGCGTCCCTCGCTCACCTCGGAGAAGTTGAGGAAGACCTTGGCCGGCAGCGGGCCGCGGGAGATGGTGACGACACCGGTCAGCACCGGGAACTCGACCCGGTCGCCGGCGCGGGTGCCGCGGTACTGGACCGGCGTGAAGGCGATGGTGCCGGTGATCGGGCCCTTGTCGGCCTCGGGGGCGGTCGAGGCGGCGGCGGCCGGCGTGGCGATCGCGACGGCGATCACCGGGACCGACCAGGCGGCGCCGGAGAGGACGCTGCGGCGGGGCAGGGCGGGCGAGGTGGGCAGAGTTGGCAGGGTGGAGCGCAGGCGGGTGTCGTTCATCAGGGTGTCCTTGGGGGTGAGGTGCGCCGGCCAGGGCGCTCCGGAAGGAGGCGGGCCGGCGGCGGGCGTGAGAGCGGCGGGGCAGCGCCGCACGCGAGGTGCGCCGCTCGGGATGCCCGTGCCACTCAGGTCTTCGTCACGACGGCAGTTTCGGGTTGCCTGTCGCGACAACCGACTGTCTCACACCCTGCATGCGTATGCATAGACCTTCTCCGGCAACTGTCGGGTTTCGACGTGCCGACGGCTCGGGCCGTCTGCATGCCGATCGAGCAGCCCGCGGAGCGAGCCTCCCGGCTGATGGGTAGCCCGCGCAGCGGGCCTCCACGCCTTGCCCGCGGGGACGGGCCCATGCCGATCGAGTAGCCCGCGCAGCGGGCGTATCGAGATCCACCACCGCCCGAAGGCGAGTCCGCAGTCCCGCCCTGCCGGCGACGTCGGGTCTCGATACGCCCCTGCGGGGCTACTCGACCAGCATGTACGCCCCTGCGGGGGCTACTCGACCAGCATGTACGGCGAGTGGACCCGGAACGGGGTCCTGCTGGAGCGCAGGGCCCAGTAGGCGTCCACTCGCGTAGGTCGGCGCTCGTGAGTGGACGCGGGCGGGGGCCTGCTCGCGGCGCGAGCCCCATCGCGGGTCCGCTGGCGAAAGCATGCCGATCGAGGTGCCCGCGCAGCGGGCCCCCATGCTGATCGAGCAGCCCGCGGAGTGGGCGTCTCGAGATCCATCGCCGTCAGAACGCGAGTCTGCAGACCCGCCCTGCTGGCGATGTTCGGTCTCGATCCGCCCCTTCGGGGCTACTCGACCAGCATGTTCGGGCGGGCGCAGGTCTCGATCCGGGGGTCAGCGCCTCGCCGGTGCTTCCCTCCGCCTGCACGCGCCTGCTACGGTGCCTGAACCGGTTAAGTAAACCGGTTCAGACGCGGACTCGACGACGAGCAGGAGGCACGGCCATGGCGGCACGACCGACGATCCTCGACGTCGCCCGCGCGGCCGGCGTCAGCAAGGCGCTCGTCTCCTTCGCGCTGAACGACCGGCCGGGCGTCTCGCCGGAGTCGCGCGAGCGGATCCTCCGCGTCGCCGCCGACCTCGGCTACCGGCCCAGCCTCACCGCCCGCTCGCTGTCGACCAGCGTCTCCTTCGCCGTCGGGCTCGTGGTCGCCCGCGACCCCGAGGTCATCGCCGCCGACCCGTTCTTCCCGGCCTTCATCTCGGGGGTCGAGCGGGTGCTCGCCGAGCACGGCCGGGTGCTGGTGCTCAGCGTCGTCGACCCGGGCGCCTCGGAGGAGGCGGTCTACCGCACCCTCGCGGCCGACCGCCGCGTGGACGGCGTCTTCCTCAGCGACCTGCGCGAGGCCGACGCCCGCCCGGCGCTGCTGGCCGAGCTCGGCCTGCCCGCGGTCACGCTCGGCCGCCTCGACGGCTCGAGCTCGCCCGCGGTGGTGATGGACGACACCGCCGGCATCACCGGCGCCGTGCAGCACCTCGCCGAGCTCGGCCACCGCCGCATCGCGCACGTCGCCGGCTCCGGTCACCTGCTGCACTCCCTCCGCCGCCGCGAGGCGTTCGAGCGCGCCTGCGCCGACGCCGGCCTCGAGCCGGGCCCCGTCGTCGTCACCGACTTCAGCGCCGGCCAGGGCGCGAGCGCCACCGAGACCCTGCTCGACTCCGCCGTGCCGCCCACTGCGATCGTCTTCGCCAACGACCCGATGGCCATCGCCGGCCTCGGCGTCGCGCACACCCGCGGGCTGCGCCTGCCGGACGACCTCTCGATCACCGGCTTCGACGACTCCGAGATCGCCGCGCACGTCTACCCCTCGCTGACCTCGGCCCGCACGCGGCCCGCGCGCTGGGGCGAGGCGGCCGCGCGGACCCTCCTCGACCTGATCGAGAACGGCACCGCCCCCGACGTCGACCTCGAGCCCGCAGGACTCGTGGTCCGCCACTCGACCGCGCCACCGCGGTCCCGACCCACCGGCACCCCGACCCCCTGAACCCGATCCACTGACGCGCGTGCGCACCGCCGCGCACGCGCAGAACAAGGAGAACACCATGGCCTCGATGAAGAGACGCTGGCTGACCGGAGTGGGCATCGCCTCGCTCGCGACCCTCGGACTGACCGCCTGCAGCGGCGGGGGAGGGGGCGCCTCCACCGACCTGACCGCGACCGGCCCGATCACCATCTGGTACTCGAACAACGAGCAGGAGGTGCAGTGGGGCACGTCCATGGTCGACGCCTGGAACGCCGACCACCCCGACGAGCAGATCACCGGCCAGGAGATCCCGGCCGGCAAGAGCAGCGAGGAGGTCATCGGCGCCGCGATCACCGCCGGCAACGCGCCCTGCCTCGTCTTCAACACGGCGCCCAGCGCGGTCGGCCAGTTCGAGCGCCAGGGCGGACTCGTGAACCTGTCCGAGTTCGAGGACGGCGTCGACTACATCGAGACCCGCAGCGGCGACCTCGCCGAGCAGTACCAGAACGCCGACGGCGAGTACTTCCAGATGCCGTGGAAGAGCAACCCGGTCGTCATCTTCTACAACAAGGACATCTTCACCGCGGCCGGTCTCGATCCGGAGAACCCGTCGCTCGCCACCTACGACGAGTTCACCGCCACCGCGAAGACCCTCGTCGAGTCCGGAGCCGCGCCCGCCGCGATCCAGCCCGCGCCGACCAGCGAGTTCTTCCAGACCCAGTTCGACTTCATGCCGCTCTACGCCGCGGCGACCGGAGGGACGGGGCTGGTCGAGGACGGGAAGGCCACCTTCGCCGACGACGCCGGCTACCAGGTCGCCGACTTCTGGAAGAGCCTCTACGACCAGGGCCTCGCCGGCCGCGAGCAGTACCAGGGCGACGCGTTCGCCGACGGCCAGGCCGCGATGTCGATCGTCGGCCCGTGGGCGGTCTCGGTCTACGACGACCTGAACTGGGGCTCCGTCTCCGTGCCCACCCCCGACGGCACGCCCGCCGAGGACACCTGGACCTTCAGCGACGCGAAGAACGTCGGCCTCTACTCCGCCTGCGAGAACAAGGGCACCGCCTGGGACGTCCTGAAGTTCGCCACCAGCGAGGAGCAGGATCGCTCGCTGCTGGAGACCACCGGCCAGATGCCGCTGCGCACCGACCTGCAGACCACCTACGCCGACTACTTCGAGGCCAACCCCGCCTACCAGCGCTTCGGCGACCAGGCGAGCCGCACCATCGAGGTGCCCTCCGGCCCGAACACCGTGCAGATGCTGCAGGCGATCCGCGACGCCTGGGGCAAGACCGTGATCTTCGGCGACGGCGACGTGCAGTCGGCGCTCGACGGGGCGGCGGAGACCGTCACCGGGCTCGCCGGCCAGCAGTGAGACGCCGGACGGCAGTGAGATGACGACTCTCGCCCCGAAGGCTCCGGCGTCGCAGGGCGCCGGAGCCCCGCGGCCGCAGGACAAGCGGAGCCTGCTCCGCCGCGTCCTCGGTCCGCAGCCGTTCGGGCTGCTGCTCGGCAGCCCCTACCTGCTGTTCGTGCTCGCGGTCTTCGCGTTCCCGGTCGGCTACTCCGTCTACATCGCCTTCCACGACTTCTTCTTCGCGGCCCCCGGCGTGCAGGTCGAGCGCCCGTTCGTCGGCTTCGACAACTTCGTCACCGCGTTCTCGAGCCCGCAGGTCATCCGCTCCTTCGGCAACATCGGGATCTTCCTGGTGATCAACGTGCCGCTGACGGTGGTGCTCTCGCTGCTGCTCGCCTCGGCGCTGGACAAGGTCGTGCACCTGCGCACGTTCCTCCGGGTCAGCTTCTACGTGCCCTACGTCACCGCGAGTGTCGCGGTCGTCGGCGTCTGGCTGTTCCTCTTCAACGGGAACGGACTCGTGAACAGCCTGCTCGGGCCGCTCGCGCCGGACCCGTCCTGGCTGATCAACGACAAGCTGGCGATGCCGATCATCGCGCTCTACGTCACCTGGAAGCAGCTCGGCTTCTACATCCTGCTGTACCTGGCGGCGCTGCAGAACGTGCCGAAGGAGCTCTACGAGTCGGCGTCGACCGACGGCGCGGGCCGCATCCGGCAGTTCTGGTCGGTGACCGTGCCGAGCGTGCGGCCGGCGACCCTGCTGGTGCTGCTCGTCTCCACCGTGACCGGCGCGAACCTCTTCACCGAGCCCTACCTGCTCACCGGTGGCGGCGGGCCCAACGGCGCCTCCGCCTCACCCGTGCTGCTGATGTACCAGCTGGGCATCCAGCAGGGGCAGCCCGACGTGGCCTCGGCCATCGGCGTCGTGCTGGTGCTGCTCGTGCTCGTCATCGCCTACCTGCAGAACCGCTTCGCCGGGGAGAGGAACTCATGAGCACGCTCGCCAGTGCCGGAGGCGCGACCTCCGCGGTCCCCGCCGCCGCCGCCCCGCCGACCCGGCGGAAGCGCCCGGCCTCGAGCCGATCGGCCGTGATCCTGCGCGGCGTGGTGCTCGCGCTCGGCGCGATCGTCTTCCTGTTCCCCTTCTACTACATGGTGATCGGCTCGCTGCAGACCGACCCCGACCCCACCCTGGCCGGGGCGATCCCCGAGGCGGGCAACCTCACCCTCGACAACTACGTGAACGTCAATGAGCGGATCAACCTGCTCACCGGGTTGATCAACTCGGGGATCTTCACCGGCGGCGTGCTGCTCTGCACGATCGTCTTCGGGGTGCTGGCGGGCTACGCACTCGCGATGCTCGAGTGGCGCGGCCGGAACGCCGTGTTCGCACTCGCGCTGCTGGTGCAGGTCATCCCGTTCCAGCTGCTGCAGATCCCGCTCTACGTGCTGATCGCCCGCGACTACGGACTCGCGGACAGCCACCTGGGCATGATCCTGCCGTTCGCGATCAACTCGACGGCGGTGATCATCTTCCGGCAGTACTTCCTGCAGCTGCCCAAGGAGCTGTTCGAGGCCGCGCGGATCGACGGGGCCGGCGAGATCAAGCTGCTGTGGAACATCGCGCTGCCGCTGGTGCGCCCCGCGCTCGTCACGGCCGTGCTGCTCACCTTCATCGGCCCCTGGAACGAGTTCCTCTGGCCGTTCCTGATCACGAAGGACGCGTCGCTGCAGCCGCTCGCCGTGTCCCTCGCCAACTACATCTCCAACGTCGCGTCGTCGACCGACAACCCGTTCGGCGCGATCCTCGCGGGCGCCGTCGTGCTGGCCGCCCCCGTCGTCGTGCTCTTCATCGTGTTCCAGCGCTACTTCGTCTCGACGGATCTCGGATCCGGAGTGAAAGGATGACCATGACTCCCACCCCCGGCACCACCACCGCCACCACCCGCACCGCCGTCCCGTACCGCCTCGAGCGCGTCGGCGTCGTGATGGAGCCGCTCCCCGGCGAGCCGCTCGAGGCCGAGGGGGTGCTCAACCCCGGCAGCGGACACGGACCCGACGGCGAGCTGTACCTCCTGCCCCGGATGGTCGCCGCCGGCAATGTCTCGCGGATCGGCCTGGCCCGCGTGCTCGTCGAGGACGGCGTGCCCGTCGGCGTCGAGCGCCAGGGCGTCGTACTGGCGCCCGACCGCGCCTTCGAGCGCGGGGCGACGCACTCCGGCGTCGAGGATCCGCGGGTCACCTTCATCGAGGCGCTGGGCCTGCACGTGATGACCTACGTCGCGTACGGGCCGCTCGGGCCGCGGACGGCGCTCGCCGTCTCGGAGGACCTGCGCGAGTGGCGGCGCCTCGGCCCGGTGACCTTCGCCTACGACGACGACCTCGACATCGACCTCGGGCTCTTCCACAACAAGGACACGGTGTTCTTCCCCGAGATCGTCGCGGCGCCGGACGGCACGCGCTCGTTCGCGGTGCTGCACCGGCCGATGTGGGACCTCGGCGAGACCCGGCCGGGGGAGGGCGTGCGGCTGCCCGCGGGCGTCGACGACCCGCGGCAGAGCATCTGGATCAGCTACGTGCCGGTCGACGAGGTGGACCGCGACCTGGCGAACCTGACGCGCTGGACCCGGCACCGCTTCGTCGCGGGCCCCGAGTTCGCCTACGAGGAGCTGAAGATCGGCGGCGGCCCCGTGCCGCTGCGGGTGCCCGAGGGCTGGCTCCTGCTGCACCACGGCGTCACCGGCACCATCGACAGCGCCTTCTCGCAGCAGCAGCACGTCAACTACGCGGCCGGCGCCATCCTCCTCGACGCCGACGACCCCTCGAAGGTGATCGCCCGCACCTCCGAGCCGCTGCTCGAGGCCGAGACCGAGGAGGAGCGCAGCGGCATCGTCCCCAACGTCGTCTTCCCCACCGCCATCGAGGAGATCGACGGCCGCCACTACGTCTTCTACGGCATGGCCGACTCCAAGATCGGCGCGGCCCGCCTGCTCCGCACGGACGAGTAGGCGCGGAGGAGCCCGCGTGGCGGGCGCCGTTTCATGCTGATCGAGTAGCCCGCTCCGCGGGCGTATCGAGATTCACCGTCCTGCAGGCGCCGGGTCTCGATACGCCCCTCCGGGGCTACTCGACCAGCATGCAGTCGCCCCTCCGAGCCCCGCGGGCGATGCCCCTCCGGGCCCGCGCCGCGGGCGCCTTTTCATGCTGATCGAGTAGCCCGCGCAGCGGGCGTATCGAGATCCCCCACCCCCAGCCACCACCCCCCTTCAAGGAGAGAGTTCAATGACGAACTTCAGACCCCGCGCCGCCGCCGTCCTGGCCGCGACCGCCCTCGTCGCCGGAGGCCTCGCCGTCGGCGCGGCCCCCGCCCAGGCCGCCGAGCCGCTGACCAACACCGCGCACCTCGACTTCCTGCTCGACACCGCCACGCCGGAGCCCCAGCCCGGCCACAGCACCTACCGCCTCGCCGAGGAGCCGGATCTCGTACTCCCGTGGACCTACGCCGACGCCCGCGACGGCGGCACCTTCGAGCGCGTCGGCGGCGGCCCACTCGACCCGGCGACCGGCGACTGGGCGCAGGGCGCCTACAACACCGACGACGTCTCCCGCGCCGCCGTCGTCTACCTCCGGCACTGGCAGCAGACCGGCTCGACGGCGAGCCGCGACAAGGCCTACGAGACCCTCCGCTCGCTCGCCTACTTCCAGACCACTGACGGCGACGACGCCGGCAACGTCGTCCTCTGGATGCAGCCCGACGGCGAGCTGAACCCCAGCGCCGAGCCCGTCGAGCTGCCCGACCCGAGCGACTCCGAGGACAGCTACTGGCTCGCCCGCACCCTCTGGGCGCTCGGCGAGGGCTACGCCGCGTTCCAGGACGAGGACCCCGACTTCGCCGCCTTCCTGCAGGAGCGCCTGCGCCTCGGCGTCTCCGCCGTCGACCGCGAGGTGCTCACCCGCTACGGCGAGTACGCGGTCGCCGACGGCGTCGACGTGCCCGCCTGGCTGATCGTCGACGGCGCCGACGCCACCGCGGAGGCCCTGCTCGGCCTCTCCGCCTACGTCGCGGCCGCACCCGACGACGCCGCTGTGCGCGCCAGCACCGCGAAGCTCGCCGAGGGCGTCGCCGCCTACGCCCGCACCACGACTCAAGGCGACACCACCTCCTGGCCGTACGGCGCGATCCTGCCCTGGACGAAGTCGCGCTCGCTCTGGCACTCCTGGTCCTCGCAGATGGCGGGCGGCCTGGCCGCCTCGTCCGTCGCGCTCGGCGACGCGTCGCTCCTCGAGCCGGCCGTCGTCGACGCCGCGCGCTTCGCCCCCGAGCTGCTGACCGCCGGCGGCCCGGACAACGGCTGGAACCCGACGCCGACCGACCGCGTGCAGATCGCCTACGGCGCGGACTCCCGGCTGCAGAACTCGCTCGCCCTCGCCGACGCGACCGGCTCGAGCGCCTACCTCGACCTCGCGGGCGTGCAGGGCGCCTGGTTCTTCGGGCTCAATCTCAGCGGCGCCCCCGTCTACGACCCGGCGACCGGAGTCACCTACGACGGCGTCCAGGCCGACGGCAGCGTCAACCGCAACAGCGGCGCCGAGAGCACCATCCACGGGCTGCTCTCGATGCTCGCGCTCGACGCCCACCCGTCCGTCGCCGCCCGCGCGACCGCGGTCACGACCCAGGCGAGCCGCGACGGCCTCCGCCTCGTCGAGGCCGAGTCGGCCCGCGGCGGCACGGTCGTCACCCCGGAGTCGGCCTGGACCGGCGAGTCCGGCTGGAGCGGCTCCTACCTGTCGCTCTCGAACTGGCGCCGGTCCGCGACGATCCCCGTCGGCTCCGCGACCCAGGACCGCCTGGTCGAGGCCGTGATCTTCGCCGCCGAGCGCGGCACCGAGAAGACCCCGATCAGCCTCTGGAACTCGGGCCGCCGCCCGCTCGACGTGCTCACCAGCACCGTCGGCGCGCAGGGCGTCACCGAGGCGTCCGGCATCCTGCTGCCGCAGAAGCTCCGCCGCACCCTCCCCGCGAGCGCGACCACCGTCGAGGTCCGCGCCCTCTCCGGCGAGACGAAGCTCGACGCCCTGCTGGTCCGCCCCGTCGTCTCGCGCCTCGTCCTCGTCGGCGACACCGGCCGCACCGAGCTGGTCCGCAACTCGACCGCGTCGCCCCAGCCGACCACGGTCGACGGCACCGGCACCCTCCGCGTCTACGCGCAGGACGGCACCCTCGTGAGCGAATCGCCCGCCACGGGTGCGACCCCGGTCACCCTCCCCGCCCAGGGCTTCGCGATGCTCGTCGGCTGACGCGCCCGCCGCAGCATGCTGATCGAGCAGCCCGCGCAGCGGGCGTATCGAGATCCCCCGTCCTGAGCGCGTGTGGTCTCGATACGCCCCTCCGGGGCTACTCGACCAGCAAAGGTGTCGCGACCGCTCCCACTGCATGCTGATCGAGCAGCCCGCTTGCGGGCGCATCGAGATCCCGCGCGATCGGTGCGACACGACATCAGCCGAGACGCGCACTCATCGCCCATCGCGGTCGAGCGGCCCCCTCAGCTGATGTTCTGCACGGCCGGAGCGCTGCACAGCCCGGGGCCCGCCTCCGTCCTGCTGCTCGCCCCGCCCACCGGGCGGCCCCCATTCCTCAGAAGTTGCGGTAGTCGCGCTCGGCTACCGCAACTTCTGCGTCGTCGACGCGGCGACCGGCCGGACCCCGCGCGTCAGCGGGTGCGGTGCAACGTCTTCGAGGCGAGGCCGGCGATCGCCGCACCGAGCAGCGGCGCCAGCAGGAACACCCAGACCTGGCCGAGGGCGTCGGGGCCGGCGAAGACGGCGGCCGCGATCGAGCGGGCCGGGTTCACCGAGGTGTTGCTGATCGGGATGCTGATCAGGTGCACGAGGGTCAGGGTGAGGCCGATCGCGATCGGGGCGACGGACTTGTACTCGCGCTTCGCGGTGACGGAGAGGATCACGCCGACGAAGACCGCCGTCAGCACGACCTCGGCCAGGATCACCGCGCCGAGCCCGAAGCCGCCGGGGGAGGCGGCGCCGTAGCCGTTCGAGGCGAAGCCGGAGTCGCGGGCGGCGTCGAAGTAGCCGGCCGGCCCGTCGGCCGCGATCAGCGCGACGACTCCGGCGCCCGCGATTCCGCCGACGATCTGGGCGACGATGTAGCCGGGGATGTGCCGCCACAACGTCCGCCCCGCGAGGGCGAAGCCGATCGAGACGGCCGGGTTGAAGTGGCCGCCCGAGATGTGGCCGACGGCGTAGATCCCGGCGACCAGCGTGAGCCCGAAGGCGAGCGCGACGCCGAGGAAGCCGACGCCGAGTGCGTTGCCGCTGTCCGGGAAGGCGGAGGCGAAGATCGCCGTGCCCACGCCGCCCGCGACGAGCAGGAACGTGCCGAACGCCTCGGACGCGTAGCGCGCCGCGGCGGAGTACTGCTCGGCGTGCTCCTTCCGCTGCTCACTCGTGGTGCGGCTGGCGGGCTTCGATGACGGCATGGGGGTTCCTCCGCGGGTCGTGGGACGGCCCCGCGGCGCGCGAGGGCAACCGCCACTCCAGCACCCGCCGGCGCCGAGGGAGCCGCGCGCCCAGTCGGCTCCCGGCCGCGCGGCCCCGGAGGCGCCCTGCGCGGCCACCCGCCCCTCGCTCAGCGGCCAGCCCTTCCGCCCGCATGCCGGTCGAGCAGCCCCCATGCTGGTCGAGCAGCCCCGGACGCGCCGCCGCACGCTGGTCGAGCAGCCCCGGAGGGGCGTACCGAGACCCACCCTCCGAGCGGCGGTGGATCTCGATACGTCCGCTGCGCGGACTACTCGATCAGCATGCACGGGGCCCGCTCCGCGGGTGCGCGACCGCAGTGCCGCGCGTCACGCCGCGAGGTGGAACGTGCTCGCGAAGCGCCCGAGCAGCGCGTCCCGCCCGCGGAGCACCGTGACCGCGCCGGTCGCGATCGCCCGCTCCGGCGCGAGCTCGCCCGAGAGCAGCAGTCGGATGTCCGCGCCAGTAGAGAACGCGAGATCCACCGGAGCCTCGCCGCCCGGCACCTCGCCGCGCGAGACGTCCAGCGCCGCGCCGTCGACCCGGATCAGCAGCCCGGCCGGCCCGACCTGCGCCGCGTACACCGTCGCCGGCAGCTCGGCCGCGACCTGCGGCCGGAACGCAGTGCGCAGGTCGACCGTCATCGAGTCCGGGGTGATCACCTGCTCCTCGCGCGGATCGCCCAGCGCTTTGAACCCCCAGGCGCCGAGCGCGAGCACGATCGGCTCGAGCTCGCGGCCGTAGGGCGTCAGCTCGTAGACGATGATGCGCGAGCGCGGCGCCCGCCGGATGATCCCGGCCGCCTGCAGCTCCTTCAGCCGGCCGGCCAGCACGTTGCTCGGGATGCGCGCGAGCCCCTGCGCGAGCTCGCTGTAGCGGCGCGGCCCGACCAGCAGGTCCCGGACGATCAGCAGCGCCCAGCGCTCGCCGACCAGCTCGACCGCGCGGGTGAGCGCCGAGTACTGCCCGTAGTCGCGTGCGGCCATCGCCCTCAGGCCTGCTCGCCGGTGAACGCCTCCGGGCCCTGCGCCGCGGCGACCGGGTCCATCCAGCCGAACTCGAGCAGGTTGCCGTCGGGGTCGGCGACCTGGCGCTGGTACATGAAGCCGTAGTCGGAGGCGGGCCGCGACTCGGAGCCGCCCGCGGCGAGCCCGGCGGTGACGGTGGCGTCGACGGCCTCGCGGGTGTCGAGGAAGATCGCGGTCGAGACGGAGGGGTTCACGGCCGGGTCGCCGATCGGCAGGTCGCTGAAGGTCTGGAAGTACTCGCGCACCAGGATCATGAAGTAGTTGTGGTCCTCCTCCACCACGACGCAGGCCGCGTTGTGGTCGGAGAACGCCGGATTGATCGAGAAGCCGAGTGCGACGTAGAACGCCTTCGCGCGCTCGAGGTCGGTGACGGGCAGGTTGACGAACATCGAGGGCATGGCAGTCTCTCCTTCTCGGCGGAGCCGCGGACTGCGGCGTCTGCGCTCATGCTTGTGAAAAACAAGTTCCACGTCAAGAGGCGGACCCGAGACGCCGCGATCGACGCGGGAGCCGCCCCCGGCTCGTGAGCCGACCTCCGGCTCGCTGTTCCACCCGGTTTCCGCGTGCCGGAGGTGATTCCACGAGCCGGAGTCGCTCCGGAGTCACCTGCGGCTCGCCAGGTCGGCTCCGGCTCGTCGTTTCCGCGGGTTTCTCCGTGCCGAGGGTGGTTCCGCGTGCCGAAGGCGCCTTGGGCCGACTCCGGCTCGTCGGATCACCTCCGGCTCGCAGTTCTGCCGGGTTTCCGCGTGCCGAGGGCCGTTCCGCGTGTCGGAACCGTGCCGGGCGTGTGCCGGAACCGTCCGGAACCGTTCAGGGCCGCCCGGGGTCCCGGCGGATCTCGGGCTCGCACATCTCCGGCTCGCGGACTCCGCTCCGGCCCGTTGTTTCGTCCGGTTTCCACGAGCCCAGGGCTGTTCCGCGTGCCGGAGATCGCCCGGCGTCACCTCCGGCTCGCGGAACCGCCTCCGGCTCGCGGTTCCCGCTGCATTCCGCGTGCCGAGGCCGATTCCGCGAGCCGAACCTCCTCCAGGACCCGCCACGACCGCAAAAGAGAGCGCTCTCACAAAAGTCTTGACCTCCCCGCGACCCGCTCCGTATGCTCGCCTCACACCTCGTGAGAGCGCTCTCACACACGGCAGCACAGCACCGTGGGAGCGCCCCCAGGGGTGCCCTGACACCCATCACGAAGGAGTGACCGTGCTCGAATCACGACGCGCCAGGATCGCCACGGCGATCGCCGGCGCCGCCACCCTGGCCCTGCTCGTCTCCGGCTGCTCGTCCGGATCCGGAGCGGCCGAGGACGGCGACATCGAACTGACCGTGACCACGTTCGGCGCCATGGGGTTCGACGACCTCTACGCCGAGTACGAGGCCGCCCACCCGGGCGTCACGATCGTCCCGAACAACATCGACACCGGCGGCAACGCCCGGACCGACGCGTTCACCAAGCTCGCCGCGGGCTCCGGCCTCGCCGACGTCGTCGCCATCGAGGAGGGCTGGCTCGGCTCGATCATGGAGGTCTCCGACCAGTTCGTCGACCTCCGCGACCACGGCATCGAGGACCGCAAGGCCGACTGGGTCGACTGGAAGTACGAGCAGGCGGTCGACCCCGACGGCCGCGTCATCGGCTACGGCACCGACATCGGCCCCGAGGGCCTCTGCTACAGCACCGCCGCCTTCGAGGCCGCGGGCCTGCCCACCGATCGCGCCGCCGTCGCGGAGCTGCTCGGCGGCGCGGACGCGACCTGGGAGGACTACTTCGCGGCCGGGAAGCAGTACCACGACGCGACCGGCAAGGCCTGGTACGACCAGTCCGGCTTCGTCTGGAACGCCATGGTCAACCAGCTCCCCGAGGGCTACTACACCGCCGACGGCGAGCTGAACATCGACGGCAACGCCGAGCTGCAGGAGCGCTGGGGCTGGATCACCGACGGCGCCGCCTCCGGACTCTCGGCCGCGCAGAAGGCCTGGGACTGGAACAAGGGCAAGTCGTTCAACGACGGCACCTTCGCGACCTTCGTCTGCCCGGGCTGGATGCTCGGCCAGGTGAAGGCGCAGGTCGAGGCCGGCGGCGGCGACCCCGAGGCCACCGGCTGGGACTTCGCCGACGTCTTTCCCGGCGGCGCGGCCAACTGGGGCGGCTCGTTCCTCTCCGTCCCGACGCAGTCGAAGCACCCCGCCGAGGCCGCCGAGCTCGCCTCGTGGCTGAGTGAGCCGGAGCAGCAGATCGCCGCGTTCGACGCGACCGGTCCGTTCCCGAGCACCGTCTCCGCCCAGGAGCAGCTCGCCTCCGCCGCCGCGCCCGACCCGGCGCTGAACGGCTCGCCGACCGGCGCGATCCTCGCCGAGCGCGCTCAGGGCGTCGTCGCCCAGTACAAGGGTCCGGACGACTCGCTGATCCAGGAGAACGTCTTCGGTCCGGTCCTGCAGAAGGTCGACCGCGGCGAGCTCGACGGCGACAAGGGCTGGGACGAGGCGCTCTCGCTCCTCGACGAGCTGGTCGACTGACCCGCCCCCCAGACAGGGCCCCCGTCCGGTAGCAGGCCGGGCGGGGGCCCTCCCTCCCCTTCCCATGACGCGTCCGACGACGCGTCCCACGAACGAGTCCCCCACGAGAGCGACCGACGAGAGCGACCCATGACGAGCACCCTGACCCCGCCGACCGCGTCGGCCGCGCCGCCTCCCGGCCGCCGCCCCGCGCCCCGCCTGCCGCTGACGGCCAAGCAGCGGATGAGCCGCTTCGACGTCAAGGCGTCGCCCTACCTCTACATCTCGCCGTTCTTCCTGCTGTTCGCGATCACGGGAGCCTTCCCCCTCGTCTACACGCTGGTGGTCTCGCTCTACGACTGGCAGCTGCTGCAGGGCCAGGGCGACTTCGTCGGCCTCGGCAACTTCGCCGCGGTGCTCGGCGACCGCTTCTTCTGGAACTCGATCGGCAACACGCTGAGCATCTTCCTGCTCTCCACGATCCCGCAGCTCGCCGTGGCCCTGGTGCTCGCGGCGGTGCTCGACCAGTCGCTGCGCGCCCGCACCTTCTGGCGGATGAGCGTGCTGCTGCCCTACGTCGTCTCGCCGGTCGCCGTGGCGCTGATCTTCTCGAGCATCTTCGGCGACCAGGAGGGCCTGGCGAACAATCTGCTCGGCCTGGTCGGCATCGCCCCGATCGACTGGACCAACGACCGCCTCGCCAGCCACATCGCGATCGCGTCGATGGTCAACTGGCGCTGGACCGGCTACAACGCGCTCATCCTGCTCGCCGCGATGCAGGCCGTGCCGCGCGACCTGCACGAGTCGGCCGCGCTCGACGGAGCGGGCTCGTTCCGCCGCTTCACCTCGATCACCATCCCGAGCATCCGGCCGACCCTGATCTTCGTGATCATCACGGCCACCATCGGCGGACTGCAGATCTTCGCCGAGCCGCGCCTGTTCGACGTCTCGAACGCCGGCGGCATCGGCGGCTCGGACCGCCAGTTCCAGACGACCGTCCTCTACCTCTGGGAGATGGCGTTCTTCCGGCAGAACTTCGGCGAGGCGGCGGCGGTCGCCTGGCTGCTGTTCCTGCTGATCGTGCTGATCGGACTGGTGAACTTCGCGATCTCGCGGCGGATCGCGTCCGTCGAGAACCGCGTGAGAACGCGCCCGCGCCGACCGGCGCAGAAGGCGAGCGACCGATGACCGCGACGATTCCCACCGCTCCCGCCGCTGCGCCAGTCGCGGCCGAGCCCGAGCGTCGCGCCCGGCGCCCGCGCTCCTCCGGGGCCGGCCGCGTCGACCGACCGGGGTTCCTCACCTACGGCCTGCTCAGCGCCTTCATCCTCGGCTCGACCTACCCGCTCTGGTGGTCGTTCGTGGTGGCCAGCGGGAGCAACGCGACCCGCGGCGAGACGCTGCCGCTGATCCCGGGCGGCAACTTCCTCGCCAATGCGGCGCAGGTGTTCACGGCGATCCCGTTCTGGACGGCGCTGCTGAACAGCGTGGTCGTCTCGGGGATCATCACGCTGTCGGTCGTCTCGTTCTCGACCCTGGCGGGCTACGCCTTCGCGAAGCTGCGCTTCCGCGGGCGGGACGGGCTGATGATCACCGTGATCGCGACCATGGCGATCCCGACCCAGCTGGGCATCATCCCGCTGTTCATCCTGATGCGGCAGCTCGGCTGGACCGGCACCCTCGGCGCCGTGATCGTGCCGACGCTGGTCACCGCGTTCGGCGTGTTCTTCATGCGGCAGTACCTGGTGGACGTGATCCCGGACGAGCTGATCGAGGCGGCGCGGGTGGACGGAGCGAACCAGTTCCGGACCTTCCTGACCGTCGCGGTGCCGGCCGCGCGCCCCGCGATGGCGATCCTCGCGCTGTTCACCTTCATGATGGCGTGGACCGACTTCCTCTGGCCGCTGATCGTGCTGAGCCCGACCAACCCGACGCTGCAGACCGCCCTGTCGCAGCTGCAGTCGGGCTACTACGTCGACTACTCGATCGTGCTGGCCGGCGCGGTGCTGTCGATCATCCCGCTGCTCGTGCTGTTCGTGCTGGCGGGCAAGCAGCTGATCGCCGGCATCATGGGCGGCGCAGTCAAGGGCTGACCCCGGGAGCTCCTCCCGCAGCGGATCTCCTCGGAGGAGTCGCCCGCCAGCATGCTGGTCGAGTAGCCCCGAAGGGGCGTATCGAGACCCGCCGTCCTCAGCAGGGCGGGTCTGCAGACTCGACTTCCGGCGATGGTGGATCTCGATACGCCCGCTGCGCGGGCTACTCGATCAGCATGGGAAGCCCGCTGCGCGGCCTGCTCGATCGCAAGGAAGCCCGCTGCGCGGCCTGCTCGATCGCAAGGAAGCCCGCTGCGCGGCCTACTCGATCAGCATGGGAAGCCCGCTATGGCCGTAGTGCGAGCGGACCCCCGGAGGTGTCTCGAAGGGCACGCGCCCGCTCGGCTACTCTCGGGCCCGGGGGTCCACCGCTCGAGAGGCACGCATGAGTCACGACACCGCACCGGCCGCACCCACGCTCGAGGCCGTCGCCGCGCTCGCCGGAGTGTCCCGGGCGACGGTCAGCCGGGTCGTCAACGACTCGCCGAAGGTGAAGGCCGAGGCGCAGGCCGCCGTCCGCCTCGCGATCGAGCAGCTCGGCTACGTGCCCAACCGCGCGGCGCGCTCGCTCGCCAGCCGGCGGACCCAGGTCCTCGCCCTGCTGGTGCCCGAGTCGATCGGCAAGGTCTTCGGCGACCCGTTCCTCGCCGCCGTCGTGCAAGGTGCGGCGACCCGCCTCGCCGCGACCGACTACATGCTCAACATCGTGATCGCCTCCGAGGCGACGCCCGACAAGACCCGCCGCTACCTCCTCGGCGGCAACGTCGACGGCGCCCTCGTGGTGTCGCACCACAGCGGCGACCACTCCTACGCCCGGATCGGCGCGAGCGTCCCCCTCGTCTTCGGCGGCCGCCCGCTCAGCCTCGACGACCACGACAGCCACTTCGTCGACGTCGACAACGTCGGAGCGGCGCGCCAGGTCACCGAGCACCTGCTGGGCCTCGGCAGGCGCGCCCCGGCGATGATCGCGAGCCGCCAGGACATGCCCGGCGCGATCGACCGCCTCGCGGGCTGGCGCGCGACCGTCGAGGCGGCGGGCCTGGACGCCTCGCTCGTCGAGATCGGCGACTACTCGCCGCGGGACGGCGCCGAGGCGATGCGGCGCCTGCTCGACTCCGGCCGCCCGATCGACGCGGTCTTCGCCTCCAACGACCAGATGGCCTCCGGCGCCCTGGCGGTGCTGCGCGAGCGCGGCCTGAGCGTGCCGGGCGACGTGGCGCTCGCCGGCTTCGACGGCGACTACTCCTCGGAGGCGGCCGAGCCGCCGATCACGACCGTCCGCCAGCCGGCCGCCGGCCTCGGCGACGCGATGGCCGAGGTCCTGGTGCGGCTGCTGGCCGGCGACGACGTTCCGCGGGCGACGCTGCTGCCGACGGAGCTGCTGATCCGCGGGTCGACGGTGCCGCGGAGCTGACTCCGCCACACGACATCAGCTGAGAGCACCCGGCCTCCTCTGTGGGAGGAGGCCCACCCTTCTCAGCTGATGTTGTGCGGCCGACTCCGCCCCTCAGCCCGTGAACACCGTCGAGGAGCGGCGCTCGTACCAGTGCGCGAGGTGCTCGCCCGCGCGGAGGACGTGCTCGCGCATGATCGCGGCGGCGCGCTCGCGGTCGCCGGCGACGAAGGCCTCGACGATCTGCTCGTGCTCGCGGAAGTTCTCCTCGCGGTGGCGCGAGTTCTCGCGGAGGACCAGGCCCGAGACGTTGCGCGGGAAGGCGTCGTTGATCTCGATCAGCATCCGGCTGAGGCGGGTGTTGCCCGAGGCCTGGTAGATCAGCCCGTGGAACTGGTCGTTGGCGCTGCCGTCGCGCTCGGCGGCGGTGCCGGCGGCGACGGCGAGCGAGCGCTCGTACATGGCGGTGTTGACGGAGCGGAGCTCGGCGATCGTCGCATCGTCCAGGCGGTCGACCGCGCGGCGGGCGGCCAGCGACTCCAGCTCGGCGCGCACCTCGTAGGCCTCGCGCACCTCCCACGGCACCGGCACGCGGACGACGGCGCCGCGGTTGGGGACGACCTCGATCAGCCCGCCGGTCTGCAGCTGGCGCAGCGCCTCGCGGACCGGGGTGCGGCTGATGCCGAACTGCGTCGCGAGCTCGGCCTGGCGCAGCGGGGCGCCGATCGGGATCTCGCCGGACATGATCTTCGCCCGGATCCGGGCGGCCAGATCGTCCACGAGTGCGTTGTCGCCCTGGGTCGTCACGCGATGATCCCCTCCTATCAGCGGCCAGGTCGGCCGGGATCCAATCATTGCAGGTATTGGATCCCACGCGAGGGTCGGTGTCGCCGAACGGCGAGCCCACTCCTGCGTCCGGCTTGACCCATGGATCCGCACAGCCCTAGATTGGATCCAATGTTGTCCGCCGTGGCGACCGATCGAGGTCTGGAGGCCGGCGTGGACGTGCTGCTGGTCGTGATGCTCGCGGGCGCCGCCAGCTCCCTCGCGCTCGGTCTCGCCGGCTGGCGGGGAGTGGGCCGCGGCTGGCTCGTCGCCGAAGCGGCCATGCTCGCCGCGATGCTCGACGTGCACCTGCCCGCCCTGCACCTCCTGCCCGCGCCGCTCTGGTCCGCGCTGCTCGCGGGCTGCGCGCTCGTCGCCGCCCTCGTCGACCGGGTGCGCCGAGGCCGGGGAGTGCGGCGGCACGGTGCCGACGCGCTGCACGCGGTCGGGATGCTGCTCGCCGCCGTCCTCGTGCTCCTCGCCGATGCCGCGCCCACCGCGGGTGCCGGTCCGCTCGCGGGCGCCGGGCACGCGCACGGCGGCGGACTCGCCCTGCCGCTCGGCGCCGCCGTCGCCGTCTACGCGGCGTGCACGCTCCGCGTCGCCCTCGCCGGACGCCCCGGCCGCCTCGACACCGCCCGGAGGCTCGCCTCCCTCGCCGCGCTCGTCGCCATGGGCGCGATGGCCGCGGTCGGCTGAGCAGCCCGCCCCGCCCCCGAACAACACGCCGCCCGCCGCACAACACCCCGCACGACACCCCCGCACCACACCGGAAGAAGGAGACGCCGCATGATCATCGACGCGTACAACACCACTCAGGACCGCCGAGGCCGCAGCGACTACCTCAGCGGGGTCCGCCCCGGCGAGCAGCCCCCGGCCTACACCCCGTTCGACCCGAAGCGCATCCTCGACCGGATGGACGCCGCCGGCGTCGACCGCGCGATGGTCTGCTCCCTCGCGCAGGGCATCGAGAACGACTTCCTGATCGACCTCGTGAAGGCGCACCCCGACCGGCTGTTCGGCTTCGGCCAGGTCATGCCGCAGTGGGAGAACGCGACCGACGAGATCCGCCGCTTCGCCGACGCCGGCCTGGTCGGGCTCAAGCTGCACCCCAGCCTGCACGGCTACCACGTCGCCGATCACGGGCTGCTCGACCCGCTGTTCGCGGTCTGCGACGAGCTCGGCCTGCCCGTGCTGATCAACGCGCTCGACGACGCGTTCTGCGCGCCGTTCGCCATCGAGGAGATCGCGAAGGGCTTCCCCGGAGTGCCGACGATCATCGCCCACATGGGCGCGGTCTGGAACGTGCCCGAGGCGATCATCGTCGCCGAGCGCAACCCGCACGTCTACCTCGAGACCTCGGCGACGCTGATGTCCGACGTCAAGCGCGCCTACGCCCGGCTCGGCGCTGAGAAGATCCTGCTCGGCTCCGAGTGGCCGGGCAGCGACTTCGACCTCGAGCGGATGAAGATCGCCAAGGCGATCCCGGACGAGGCCGACCGCGCGCTGGTCGAGGGCGGCAACATGGCGCGGATCCTGGGCTGGTCGTGACCGAGGGGGCGGAGTCGGGGCCTTCCGCGCCGGAGAGCCCGGTGCTCGATCGGCCGGTGCTCGACGGGCCTCCCGCGGGGATGTCCGCGCCGGACCGCGAGCTGCTCGAGGCGGCCTCGGCGATCCTCGACGCGCGCTACCGGACCGGCGTCCACGAGGTCGCGGCCGCCCTCCGCCTCGCGGACGGGCGGATCGTGACCGGCCTGCACGTCGAGGCGAGCGCCGGCCGGGCCTCCGTCTGCGCCGAGTCGGCCGCCCTCAGCGCCGCCGTCGTCGCCGGCTCCCCGGTCGTCTCGATCGTCGGAGTGCTGCAGCGCCCGGCCGGCTCCCGCCACCTCATCGAGCCCTGCGGCGTCTGCGCCGAGCTCCTCGGCGACCACGCCCCCGACGCGACCGTCTGGGTCGCCGTCGCCGACGCCTTCGCTCCGGTCCCCGTCGCCACCCTGCTCCCGCACCGCCGCCGCCGCGCCGCCCGCCCGGTCTAGCCCCCCGGCCCGCGCCCGACCCACTCTCCAAAAGTTGCGGTAGTCGAGCGCGACTACCGCAACTTCTGAGGAATGACGGCCGGCCGCCTCCGCCGCTCGCCGACTCTTCAAGAGTTGCGGTCGTGGCGCGCGACTACCGCAACTTTTGAGGAATCAGGGGGCGCGGATGGAGCGGCCGCGCCCGACTCTCCTCCACAAGCCGAGCAGCCCGAGGTTTTACCCCGGGGAAACACGGCCGACCCCCGCCCGAACGATCGCCTGGTCAGACTTGCCGGGCGGACGACGGGCCCCGGCCCTCGCGCCGCCGGGGTCATGGGGGCACCTCACCCGACCCGCGCACCACCCGGAAGGATCCACCCGCATGCTCGCCGTCTCCGGCACTCCCGTCCTCCTCGTCGTCGACATCCAGGGCGGGGCCGCCTCGGGCCTGCCGACCCTCGGCATCCCCGTGATGAGCGGCCGGGCGGAGCGCACACCCCGGGTGCGCGACCTGATCGCGCACTGCCGCAGTGCCGGCGTGCCGGTCGTCTTCGTGCAGGAGGTGCACAAGCGCGACCTGATCGACATCGGCCGCGAGCTGGACGGCGCCGAGGGTCCGCACTGCCTCGAGGGCGACCCGGGCACCGAGCTGGCGTCCTGGCTCGAGCCGCGGCCCGAGGAGTTCGTGATCCGCAAGCGCCGCTACTCCGCCTTCTTCGGCACCGAGCTCGAGATCGTCCTGAAGGCCTCCCGCGCCGGCACGCTGCTGCTGGTCGGCGGCCTCACCGACGTCTGCATCCACTACACGGCGGCGGACGCGCACCAGCACGACTACGCCGTCCGGGTGCTCACCGACTGCGTCGCCGGCTCGAGCGAGCGCGCGCACGCCGCCACCCTCGAGGCGATCGAGTACCTCCAGCGCGACGCGCTCGTCACCGCCGCCGACGTGCACGACTGGCTCGACCGCCGGGAGACGATCGATGCCTGAGTCCCAGAACGGCACCGCCCCCCGCCTCCTCGTCGCCCGCGTCCGCACCATGGACCCCGAGAACCCGCTCGCCGAGGCGCTCCTGATCGACGGCGACCGGATCACCGCCGTCGGCACCCTGCGGGAGGTCCGCGCCGCAGCCCCCGCCGGCACCCCCGAGGAGCACCTCGACGGCACCCTCCTCCCCGGCTTCATCGACGCGCACTCGCACGCCCAGCGCGCGGGCCTGAAGGCCCTGCAGCTGCTCGACGCGGGCGCCGGCGCCGACGCGTTCTCGGCCGCGATGCTCGCCGACGCGGACGCCGATCCGGACGCCCCGGACTGGCTCGGCGACACCCCGCCCACTCCCGAGGACCGCCGCGCGGCCCTCCTCCGCATCCAGCCGCTGCTGCACGAGCTGGGCTTCACCGGTGTCATCGACCCCGCCGTCACGCTCGACGAGCTCGCCGCCTACCGCGCGGCGCACGAGCGCGGCGAGCTGTCGCTGCGCGTCGTCGCGATGCCCTACCCCGAGCTCGGTATGGAAGCGGTCCCGGGCGTCGACGAGGCGCTCGCCCTGCTCGACACCGTCGGCGGCAGCACCGGCGACGGCGACGAGCTGCTCCGCCTCGGCCCGATCAAGGTCTACTACGACGGCGAGGGGATGAAGGGCCAGGCCCTCCTCGAGCAGCCCTGGCCCGGCGGAAGCCACGGCGTGCAGCGGATCGCGACCGCCGAGTTCGCGCGGCTCGCCGCAGAGTGCGTCCAGCGCGGCTGGGGCCTGGGCGTGCACGCGGTCGGCAGCCGCGCGGTCGCCGAGGTGCTCGACGCCCTCGAGGCGGCGGGCCCGCCCGAGCGGATCGCCGCCCTGCGCTGCCAGCTGATCCACGCCTACCTCGAGCCCTCCGCCGAGAGCCGCGAGCGCGCGGCCCGGCTCGGCGTCGTCGCCTCGCTGCAGCCGTCGATCGCCTGGAGCAACGCGGCTGGACTGACCGCCCGGCTCGGCGCGCGGGCCGACCCGGCGAACCCGATGCGCGACTGGCGCGACTCCGGCGCTGTGATCGCGCTCGGCTCCGACGCCCCCTACTTCCCGTTCGACCCGCGCCGGGTGGTCGCGACCGCGGTGAGCCGTCGGATGCGCCGACTGCCCGACCCGCTCGGTCCGGAGCAGGCGCTCACGGTGCTCGAGGCCGTCGAGGGCTACACGCGGTGCGCGGCGCACGCGGCCTTCGCGGAGGACCGCCGCGGGATGCTCCGCCCCGGCTTCCTCGCCGACCTGGTGCTGCTCTCGGTCGACCCGGGGGAGTGCTCGGCGGAGGAGTTCGCCGGGGCGCGCGTGCTGCGCACGGTGGTCGGCGGGCGGACGGTGCACGGGGGGGCCGCGGGGATCGCCCGGCAGATGTAATCCCGACGAAACACAATGGGATCCGCATTGCCTTAGATTGGATCCAAGTTGAGCGGCCCCCCGAGCAACTCCGCCCCGCCCCCGATGCACCACCCGTACCCCTTGGAGGACAGCACCATGGTCAGGAAGAGCTTGCTCGCCGGCGTCGCACTGGCGGCCGTCGCGAGCCTCGCGCTCACCGCCTGCGGGACCACCAGCGCCCCGCAGAGCGCCACCGGCACCGCCGGCACCACCGACACCATCAACGCGGAGCTCTGGTACGCGCCGTCCACCTTCGACCCCGCGAAGGCCTCCGCCGACGCCGACGTGACCGTCGCGCGCCTCGGCTTCGACACCCTGCTCCGCCAGGGCGAGACCGAGGGCTACATCGGCGGCCTCGCCACCGAGTGGAACGCCGTCTCGGCCTCCGAGTACACGTTCACCCTCCGCGACGACGCCACCTGCGCCGACGGCACGGCGATCACGCCGACCGTCGTCGCCGACTCCTTCACGTACCTCACCGGCCTCGACGACTCGGGCGCGCTGACCTGGAAGAACCAGGCCTTCGGCTCCGGCGACGCGACCTTCACCCCCGACGACGCGGCCGGCACGCTGACGATCTCGCTCAGCCAGCCCTACTCGCAGCTGCTCGGCGGCGTCACCCGCCCCGGCACCGGCATCATCTGCCCCGCCGGCCTCGCCGACACCGAGGGCCTCGCCGCGGGCACTGTCGACGGCGCCTGGTCCGGCCCGTACATGCTCTCGAACCTCTCGGCCGGCGTCAGCGCCGCCTACACGCTGCGCGACGACTACGACGCCTGGCCCGACTGGCAGGACGTCGAGGGCGAGCCCGCGAAGACGATCAACCTCACCGTGCAGTCCGACTCCAACACGAGCGCCAACCTGCTCGAGTCCGGCGGAGTCGACCTGGCCCGCTTCTACGACTCGAACGCGCTGCGCTTCGAGGACGACCCCGCCTACACGACCGTCACCTTCGCCAGCTCGGCCTACAACCTCGTCTTCAACGAGGCCCCCGGCTCCGGCTCGATCTTCGAGGGCAAGGAGGACCTCCGCGCCGCGGTCGCCCAGGCGATCGACACCCAGGGCTTCAACTCGGCCGGCCTCGACGGCCTCGGCGTGCCGCAGTACACCGTCAACGCGGCGAGCTACCGCTGCGCGCTGGACGACGAGTCGCTGGTGCAGAAGTACGACCCCGCCGCCGCGACGCCCGAGCTCACCGGTCAGTCGATCCGCCTGCTGATGATGTCGAACTGGGACCCGGCCGCCGACTACCTGGCCGAGTCGCTCCGCGCCGCGGGCGCCACCGTCACCGTCTCGGCGCTCGACCCGGCCGACTGGTCGAAGGCCATGCGCACCGAGCCCGCCACCTGGGACGTCGCGATCGCGGCGGAGAACGCCGGCCCCGGCCTCATCCACACCACGATCGCCCGCTACCTCGGCCCGACCTACGCGGACGGCGGCACGAACGTCTCCTCCAGCGACAACCCCGAGGGCGTCGCCTACTACGAGGCCGCGATGGCCGCCTCGGACACCGAGACGCAGTGCGAGAACCTGCTCGCCGCCCAGAAGACGATCCTCGAGCGCGTCGACATGACGCCGCTGATCACCGACACGCACCGCTACGTGGCCCGCTCCGGCTTCGCCACCTCGGTGTTCTCGGGCTACTGGGACATCTCGGCCATGCGGATCCTGTCCTGATCCGCTGACGCCCTGATCCACTGAGCAGCCCACCCGAGCCGGACGACACGAGGAGACGACGCGATGAGCACCACGACCGCCACCACCGCTGCATCGTTGGGCCTCGGGTCGTCCGGCGCGGGGGCGCCCGGCCCGGGCGCCGTCCGCGCCGGCACCCTCGGCGGGGCCTGGCGGAGGTTCCTCCTCCGCCGGGCCCTCGGCCTGCTCGTCAACCTGGCGCTGCTCGTGCTGGTCACCTTCCTGATCGTGCAGCTCATCCCCGGCGACCCGGCGATCGCCATCGCAGGGGAGGCGGCCTCGCTCGACCAGGTCGAGCTGGTGCGCACCCAGCTCGGGCTCGACCAGCCGCTGCCCGCGCAGCTCTGGACCTACCTCGTCGGCGTGCTGCAGGGCGACTTCGGCGCCTCCTACCGCTACACGATCCCCGCGATGGACCTCGTGATGACGGCCGTGCCGTACACGCTGACCATCACGATCTCCGCGGTGCTGCTCCTGCTCGTGCTCGGCATCGCGCTGGGCATGGCGGTCGGAGTCGCGACCCGCGGCGACCGCCGCCGCTGGCTCGACGCCGTGTTCAGCACCGTCACCGGGCTGATCTCCTCGGTCCCCACCTACGTGCTCGCGACCGGCTTCGTCGTCGTCTTCGCGGTGCTGCTCAAGGTGCTGCCGCCCGCGTACTCGCCGGCCTACGACTTCGGCACCGCCGCGATCCTGCCGATCGCCTCGCTCACCGTCGGCGGCACCTGCTCCGTCGCGAGGATCGTCCGCCGCGAGACCGCGGTGATCCTCGAGCAGGACTACATGCGCACCGCCCGCGGCTGGCGGCTGCCCGCGCTCACCCTCTACGCCAAGCACATGCTGCCCAACCTGCTCACCACGGCGCTGACGCTCTCGGGCATCATCCTCACCGCGCTGCTCGGCTCGGCGCTGATCACCGAGGCGGTCTTCGCCTGGCCCGGCCTCGGCGGCGTGATCGTCCAGGCGATCGCGATCGACAAGGACTACCCGGTGATCCGGGCGGCCGTCTTCGTCATCGGGCTCATCTCCCTCGTGATCACCCTCGTGATCGACGTCATCCTGGGTCTGATCGACCCGCGCACCCTCGGAGAGCAGCGTGGCTGAGTCCCTCCCCGCCGTCCGCGGCCTGAAGCCCGCCGGCGCGCGCACCTTCGCCTGGAACCCCGGGCTCGTGATCGGGCTCGGCCTGCTCGGCGTGATCGCCCTCACCGCGCTGATCGCCCCGATCGCGCTCGAGGGCCAGGCCACCGGCCTCGGCGGCAGCCCCAGCCTCGGCTCGACTGCCGAGCACCCGCTCGGCACCGACACCCTCGGCCGCGACATGCTCGCCCGCACCCTCGTCGCCACCCGCTCGACCGTGCTGATGGCGCTCGCCGCGACCGTGCTCTCCGCGATCGTCGGCATCGCGGTCGGCATCGGCGTCTGGCTCGCCCCGCGCCGGGTCCGCGAGCTCGGGCTGCGCGCGATCGAGCTGGCCGTCAGCTACCCGACGATGCTCGTCGCGATCATCGTCGCCGCCATTCTCGGTCAGGGCGTCGTCCAGGTGGTGGTCGCCATCGCGGTCGCCAACATCGCCGGCTTCGCGCGGCTCACGGCCAACCTCGCCTCCAAGATCGCGGCGAGCGAGTACGTCACGACCGCCCGGCTGACCGGCGTGCCGACGCACCTCGTCGCGCTGCGGCACGTGCTGCCGAACATGGCCGAGCCGACGCTGATCCTCGTCGCCGGCGCCTTCTCCGGCGCGCTGGTCGAGATCTCCGGCCTCTCCTTCATCGGCCTCGGCGCGCAGACCCCCGCCTTCGACTGGGGCACGCTGCTCAACGACGGGCTCAGCCGCATCTCGGTGAACCCGGTCGTCATCCTCGGCCCGGCGCTCGCGCTCACGGTCGCCTCCTTCGCGGCGCTCCTGGTCGGCGACGGCCTGGCGGCGGCGGCGAACCCGCGCTCGAACACGACGCGGGCCCGGATGACGAGGGCCACCGACTCCTCGACCGCCGCGCCCGCCCCCGCCGACGCCGTGCTCGTCGCCGACGGCATCACCGTCCGCCACGGCGCGACCGGCCGCGAGCTCGTCTCCGACCTCTCCTTCACCATCCGCCGCGGCGAGGTGCTCGGCATCGTCGGCGAGTCCGGCTCGGGCAAGTCGCTGACGGCGTCCGTGGTCGCGAAGCTGCTCGGCGAGGGTCTCGAGGCGTCCGCGCGCCGGCTCGAGCTCGGTGGCACCGACCTGCTCGGCCCCGTCCCGGACCGGGTGCTCGCCGCGAAGATCGGCCTGATCTACCAGGACCCGGGCACCGCGCTGAACCCCGCCATGGTCCTCGGCACCCAGCTCTCCGACGTGCTGCGGATCCGCCTGCGCCACTCCCGCCGCGACGCGCTCGACCTGCTCCTGCGCGGCTTCCGCTCGGTGATGCTCTCCGATCCGGAGGGGCGCCTGCGGCAGTACCCGCACCAGCTCTCCGGCGGCATGAAGCAGCGCGCAATGATCGCCTCGGCGATGAGCGCGAAGCCCGACCTGCTGATCGCCGACGAGCCGACCACCGCGCTCGACGTGACAGTGCAGCGCGAGGTGCTGAGCGTGCTCAAGCGGATGAACGAGGACTCCGGCACCGCCGTGCTCTTCATCTCGCACGACCTCGGCGTCGTCCGGGCGCTCTGCGACCGCGTCCTCGTGATGAAGGACGGCCGCATCGTCGAGCGGATCGAGGACATCGCCCACCTCTCGGAGGAGACCGTGACGCATCCGTACACGCGGCAGCTGCTCGCCGCGACGCCCGTCGTGACCGTGCCGACGCCGCCGGAGGTGCGCTCGTGAGCGCCGTCGCCGTGACCCCCGCGTCCTCCGCGATGGTCGACGTCCGCGGTCTCGACGTGGTCTTCGGCCACGCGAAGGTCCTGCACGGCGTCGACCTGCGGGTCGAGCGGGGCCGCACCGTCGGCGTGGTCGGCGAGTCCGGCTCCGGCAAGTCGACCCTCGCCAAGGTGCTGGTCGGCTCGGTCCGCGCGGCCGCCGGCACGGCGACCGTGGACGGCGTCGACATCGTGGCCGCCAACCGCTCGGCGATGCACGCCTACCGGCGGCGCACGCAGATGATCCCGCAGGACCCGTACTCCTCGCTCTCGCCGCGGCGCACCATCGCGCAGACCCTGGCCGAGGCGATCGACCCGGTCCGCGCCCGCGTCGGCCGGAACGAGGAGCTGATCGTCGCCTGGCTCGAGCGCGTCGGTCTCAGCGCCGACATGCGGCACCGGTTCCCGCACGAGTTCTCCGGCGGGCAGCGCCAGCGCGTCGCGATCGCCCGCGGGCTGATCATCGACCCGACCTTCGTGATCGCCGACGAGATCACTTCGGCCCTCGACGTCTCGGTGCAGGGCCAGATCCTCGATCTGCTCGCCGGGATCAAGGAGTCGCTCGGCCTGACGATGATGTTCATCTCGCACAACCTCGCCGTCGTCCAGCGGGTCAGCGACGAGGTCGTGGTGCTCTACCGCGGCGAGGTCGTCGAGGCCGGCCCGGTCGAGCGGATTTACGCCGGCCCCCAGCACTGGTACACCCGCCGCCTGCTCGACGCCGACCCGGGCTCGCCCGGCTTCAGCCTCTCGGGTCCCGCGGCGGTCCCCGCGAAGGAGACCGCATGACGGCCCGCCTGCCCGCCACCCCCGTCGCCGAGGGTGTGCTCCGCCTCGTCGGCGCGACGCTCGTCGACGGAACGGGCGCCGCTCCGCTCGAGGACTCCGAGGTCGAGATCCGCGACGGCGTGATCGCCTACGCGGGGCCGCGCCGTGCGGATCCCGGGCTCGAGGGTCGCGCGGTCGACGTGTCCGGCGCATTCCTGCTGCCGGGCTTCGTCGACGTGCACGTGCACCTCGCGATGGTGCCGGTCGCTCCGGAGGCGGCGCGCGAGCGCTTCCCGGAGGAGGACGTCCTCGAGATCGCCGGGCTCCTGCGCCGCACGCTCGACGCCGGCGTGACCACCGCCCGCGACCTCGACGGGCTGTCGCCGGGCTACCGCGAGGCCGTCGCGCGCGGCGCGGTCGACGGCCCGCGCCTGCACCTCGCGATCGCCATGCTCTCGCCGACCGGCGGCCACGCCGATCCGCACCACCGCAACGGCAGCCTGCCGGCCTGGGCCGTGCGCCCGGGCATGCCCGCGCCCGGGCTCGTCGACACGGACGAGGACGTCGTCCGGACGGTCCGCACCCTCGTCCGAACCGGCGCCGACGTGATCAAGGTCGCCACCTCGGGCGGGCTCGGCTCACCGAACGACGACGCCCGCGACGTCGGGATCACGCAGAAGCAGGTCGCCCTGATCGCGGAGCTGCTCGCCGAGCGCGGCGGCCGGCCGATCACCGCGCACGCCCTCTCCGACGACGCCGCGCGCGCCGCCGTGCTGGGCGGCGCGACGAGCATCGAGCACGGCTACGACCTCTCCGACGAGACCATCGCGCTGATGCGCGAGCGCGGGACGACGCTCGTGCCGACCCTGAGCATCCTGGTCCGCGCGTTCGACCCGGCGACGACCACCGCCGAGCGGCTGCGACAGCGCGAGCTGCTGCGCGAGCGCGGCCTCGACTCGGTGCGCCGGGCCGTCGCGGCGGGGATCCCGCTCGCGCTCGGCACGGATGCCGGCGTGCACCCGCACGGTCACAATCTCGCCGAACTGGCGCAGCTGGTCGCCGTCGGGCTCACGCCGCTCGAAGCGCTGAGTGCCGGCACCCTCGGCGGCGCCCGCCTGCTGGGCCTGAACGCGCAGCTCGGCTCGGTCGAGCCGGGCAAGCTCGCCGACCTGGTGCTGACCGACGCGGATCCGCTGGCCGACATCGCCGCGCTCGGCGATCCGGCCGCGGTGCGGGCCGTGCTGCAGTCCGGCCGCGTGGTCAAGGACCTCGACGGGCGCCTGGGCTAGCCCTCCGAGGTCAGCGGCGGCTCAGAACTCCTCGTAGTTGTACGGCTCCGGGTCCGGCTCGATCACGGGGCGCGCGATCGTGCGGCGGTTGTCCTTGATGCGCGAGCGGATGTCCTCGACGGCCTTGGCGACGGCCTCCTCGGTCGCGGCCTCGTCGTCGACGGACTGCTCCACCGGCACGACGACGAGCTCGCTGCTCGCGTCGAGGGTCATCTTCGCCTCGATGAGCACGCCCTCGTCGGTGAAGGCGGGGACGCTGACGGCCTCCGAGTGCTCCTGCCGGTCGATCGCGGTCACGAGGTCGAGGAGGGCCTCGGTGACGGCGTCGGTGGTGACGATGCTCTTGGAGGCGTAGGTCAGCTGCTGCATGCCTCCAGTCTGGTCGCGGAGGCTCGGCGTCTCTCGGGCTTGCGGCGGGGGCGGGTGGCCGTCTAGCGGGCGGCGGGCTCTCGTGCTCCGTTCATCTCGGAAGCCTTGCGGCGGGCGCGCCGCGCGTCGCAGTCTGGAGGCATGCGAGACGTGCTGAGGAGATCCAGCGGCGGCGAGATCGCCGGCGCCGTCCTGATCGTGCTGGCCTCGATCGCGCTCCTCATCGGCGCATTCGCCGCGGGCGCGGGGAGCATCTACGGGATGCTCGGCGTGATCGTCGCATTCACCGCCGGCATCACCGGCCTCGGCGTGCACATCGCCGGCCGCGAGGCCCGCCTCCGCCGCGACGGGAACTGACGCGTCCATGCTGATCGAGTAGCCCTTGGAGAGGGCGTATCGAGATCCGCCGTCGTCCGGTGGGTGGGTCTCGATACGCGCTGCGCGCTACTCGACCAGCATGGAACGGGCGTGCCCGCCCGTGCTGTTCAGCGCGCTCGCGCCCGTCCCTGCTGATCGAGCAGCCATGTCGAGGGCGGTCACCTCATGTTGATCGAGTAGCCCTCGCAGAGGGCGTATCGAGATCCGCCCGGCAGCGGGTCAGCGGTCGACGAGGGTGATCTCGAAGGAGTAGAGGTCGGGGCGGTAGCAGTGCTGGCCGTACTCGACGGCGCGGCCGGAGTTGTCGAAGGCGGTGCGGGTCATGGTGAGGACCGCGGCGCCCTTGCGGAGGTCGAGGAGCTGGGCCTCGCGCGGGGTCGTGGCGCGGGCGCCGATCCGCTGCTTGGCGACGCGCATCGCCACTCCGCGGGCCCGGAGCAGCTGGTAGAGGCCGTGCGTCTCGAGGGCGCCGAGGTCGAGGTCGACGAAGTCGGCCGGCAGCGTGTTGTCGAGCACGGCGAGCGGGACCCCGTCCGCCGACCGCAGGCGCACGAGGTGCAGGACGGGTGAGCCGACCTCGACGCCGAGCGCCTCGGCGGTCCTCTCGTCGGCCGTGCCGACCGTGGAGGAGAGGGTGCTCGTCGTCGGGCTCTGGCCCGAGCGCTGGAGGTCCTCGAAGAGGCTGGTGAGCTCGACGTTGCGGGTGACCCTGCCGTGCACGACCTGGGTGCCGATGCCGCGGCGGCGCACGAGGAGGCCCTTGTCGACGAGGTCCTGGATCGCGCGGCGGATGGTCGGCCGCGACATGCCCAGGCGGTTGCCCAGCGACACCTCGTTCTCGAGCCGCGAGCCGGCCGGGAGCGTCTCGTCGAGGATGGCCCGCTCGAGTCGCGTCGCGATCTGGTGGTAGAGCGGGATCGGCCCGGAGCGGTCGAGGTCCATGAAGAGGTCCATCGGCAGGGCGTGCTCCTCCTGCAGCGCCATGTCGCCCCTCCGCCCGCCGACTCACCGCCGGCCGTCCTCGACACCTGTCGGCGTCACTACATTATGCAGCGCACATCAGCAGCTCAGCAGCTCAGCAGTCCGTCCCATTGTGCTATTGTAACGACATTACAGACCACCCTCTCGAGGAGTTGTACACCGTCGTATGGTCCAGATGATCCGCCGCGCCCCCGCGCACGCCGCCCCTGCGCACGCCACCGCCGAGCACGTCGTCCCCGGAGCGTCCCGATGAAGGCCGCGGTCGCCGGCGCTCCCGTCAGCTTCGGAGTCTTCGAGCTCACCCCCGAGGGCGCCGACGTCGTCTCGCCCGACGACCTCGTCGACGTGCTCGCCGAGGCGGGCTACACCGGCGTCGATCTCGGACCGGCCGGCTACCTCGGCCGCGGACGAGAGCTGCGCCAGCGCCTCGAGCGGTCAGGACTCGACATCGCCGGCGGCTGGATCCAGCTGCCCTTCTCGGACGACGAGGCCTTCGCGGCCTCGCTCCCCGAGCTCGACGCCGCGCTCCGCCTCTTCGCCGAGGCGTCCGAGCACGGCCCCGCGCGGCTCCCGCTGCCGACCCTCGCCGACGACGGCTCCGCGGCCCGGCGCTCCTCGCCCGGTCGCGGCGCCGGTGCCGACCCGCTCGACGACGCCCGCTGGTCGCGGCTGGTCGCCAACGTCGAGCGCGCCACCGCCGCCGTCCGCGCGGCCGGCTTCGAGCCGACGTTCCACCACCACGCGGGCACGTACATCGAGTCGCCGGAGGAGATCGACCGCTTCCTCGGCGCCGTCGACATCGGGCTCACGCTCGACACCGGCCACCTGCTGATCGGCGGCGGCGACCCGGTCGCGGCCGTCGAGCGCTGGGGCTCCCGGATCAACCACCTGCACCTCAAGGACGTCGACGTCGCCGAGCTGCGCCGGGTCCTGGCGGCCGGCGGCGGGATGCGCGAGGTCTGGTCCTCCGGATCGTTCGTCGCCTTCGGCCGCGGCGACATCGATCTCGACGCCGTGATGACCGCGATCGACGCCCAGGGCTACGACGGCTGGGTCGTCGTCGAGCAGGACGTCCTCAACGCGCCCGACGCCGACATCACCGCCTTCCGCGACGAGCGCCGCGACGACCAGGCCGTGAACCGCGAGGCCCTGCGCGCCTGGGCCTGACCCGCCGCGCCCACCTCCCGAGACCCGAACTCCCGACACCCGAACCCCGACCACCCAGACCGCCCCCGGGCAGCAAGGACATCGCCGTGACCGACACCCCTCTCCGCTTCGGACTCATCGGCACCGGCCGCATCGGCCAGGTGCACGCGGCGAACATCGCCGCCGACCCCGAGGCGACGCTCGCCTGGGTCTGCGACCCGTTCGTCGACGGCGCGAACGCCGTCTCGGCCCGCTACGGCGGAACCGTGACGACCGACGCCGCCGAGATGTTCGCCTCCGGGGAGATCGACGCGGTGCTGATCGCCTCGCCGACCGCGACCCACGTCGACCTGCTCGAGGCCGCGATCTCGGCCGGTGTCCCCGCGCTCTGCGAGAAGCCCATCGACCTCGACATCGCGCGCGTCGACGCCCTGCTGCCCCGCGTCACGTCGTCGGGGGTGCCGATCGCCCTCGGCTTCAACCGCCGCTTCGACCCGGCCTTCGCCGAGGCGCGCGCCCGCGTCGCCGCCGGCGAGATCGGCGCGCTCGAGCAGCTCTCGATCATCAGCCGCGACCCCGCCGCCCCGCCCGCGGCCTACATCGGCGTCTCCGGCGGCATCTTCCGCGACATGACGATCCACGACTTCGACATGGCGCGCTTCTTCCTCCCCGACATCGTCGAGGTCACCGCGACCGGCACGACGACCTTCGACCCCGGCGCACGCGAGCACGGCGACTTCGACACCGCCGTCGTCACGCTCCGCTCCGCCTCCGGTGCGCTCGTCTCGATCACCAACTCGCGGCACAGCTCGGTCGGCTACGACCAGCGCATCGAGGCCTTCGGCGCGGACGGCTCGATCGAGGTCGCGAACGCCCTCACCAGCCTGGTCAGCGTCTCGAACGGCACGAGCGTGCAGGCGAAGCCGCCGTACCAGGACTTCTTCCTCGAGCGCTACGCCGTCGCCTACCGGGCCGAGCTGACCGAGTTCATCAAGCTGGCCCGCGGCCAGGAGTCGACGAGCCCCACGTTCGCCGACGGCCGCGCCGCCCTGGTCCTCGCCGACGCCGCCGCCCGCTCCGCGGTCGAGCGCGTCTCGGTGAGCGTCGAGCTGTAGGGCGCCGGCCGTGACCGTCCGCCTCGCCGCCTCCGCGGAGATGCTCTTCCCGGAGCTCGAGTTCGCCGACCGCGTCCGCCGCCTGCACGAGCGCGGCTTCGAGGTCGAGATCTGGGACTGGTCCACCAAGGACCTGCCCGCGCTCGCGGCGACCGGCGCGACGTTCTCGTCGATGACCGGCTACCTCACCGGCGATCTGATCACCCCCGACGGCATCGCCGAGACGCTCCGCACGGCCGAGCTCTCGCTCGCGGCGGCCGAGGTCATCGACAGCCCGCGGCTGAACCTGCACGGCACCGGCCTCGCCCCGGGCGGCCTGCCCGTCCGGCCCGGCACCGACGTGACGCCAGGGGACCGCGACCGCGCCGGGGACACGCTGCGCCGCCTCGCCGCGCTCGGCGAGGAGCGCGGCCGGGTCTTCACCCTCGAGAACCTCAACACCGCCGTCGACCACCCGGGCACCCCGTTCGCCCGCGCCGAGGACACCCTCGCGCTGGTCAGCGCGGTGGACCGGCCGGGGCTGCGGCTGAACCTCGACCTGTACCACGCGCAGATCGGCGAGGGGAACCTGCTCGAGCTCGTGCGCCGCTGCCTGCCCTGGATCGGCGAGATCCAGGTCGCCGACGTGCCCGGCCGCTGCGAGCCCGGAACCGGCGAGATCCGCTACCCGGCCGTCGCGCAGGAGCTGCGCGCCCTCGGCTACGACGGGGTCGTCGGTCTCGAGGCGTGGCCGTCGACCGACTCCGAGTCGGCGCTCGACGCCTTCGAGGCGGCCTTCGCACTCTGAAGGCCGCCCCGCGGCTCACGCGTCGTAGGTGGTGTCCCCGCTCACGGCCGCGACGCTCTCCCACGCCCGCGAGCGGTCGCTGCGGAGCGCCGCCTCGACGATCTCGGCGGCCGACCAGGCGTCCGCGGCCGACGGCGCGAGCTGGCGCCCCTCCAGCATCGAGGTGAGGAAGAGCGACGCCTCGATCGTCTTCAGGTCGTCGAAGCCCATGCTCGTCCCGGCGCCCGGCTGGAAGCGCGAGAAGTCGCCGAAGCCCGGCTGCGCCATGATCGTGCGGTAGCCGCTCGGGTCGTCGGCGAGCTGCAGCTCGTTCAGCCGCTGGAAGTCCCAGCGCAGCGAGCCCTTCGTGCCGTACACCTCGAGCGTGTACTCGGCGCGCGGCCCGACCGCGACCCGGCTCGCCTCCAGCACCGCGACCGCGCCGGACTCGAACCGGCCGAGCACGGCCGCGTAGTCCTCGTTCTCGACCGCGCCGCGCTCGCCGCCCTCGGCGCCCTTGCTGAAGTGGCCGGCCGCGGCCGAGCCGGGCAGCGGGCGCTCGCGCACGAAGGTCTCGGTGAGCGCGGAGACCGACTCGATCCGGCCGACCAGGTACTGGGCCAGGTCGGCGCCGTGCGAGAGCAGGTCGCCGAGCACGCCCGAGCCGGCCCGCGCCTGCAGGAAGCGCCAGGTGAGTGCGCCGAGCGGGTCCGCGGAGTAGTCGGCGAGCAGGCGCACGCTCACGTTCGTGACGCGGCCGATCGCTCCGTCGCGGATCAGGGCGCGGGCCTGCGCGAGCGCCGGCGCGTGCCGGTAGTTGAAGCCGACCGAGGTGACGACACCGGCGTCGGCCGCGGCGCGCGCGATCTCGGACGACTCGGCGGCGGAGCGGCCCATCGGCTTCTCGATCCAGAACGGCTTGCCGGCCGCTGCCGCGGCGAGGGCGACCTCGCGGTGCAGGAAGTTCGGCGCGCAGATCGAGACGATGTCGACCTCGGGGTCCTCGAGCACCTCCCGGTAGTCCGCCGTCGTCCGGCGATAGCCCAGGACGTCCTCGGCCAGCGAGCGCGTGCCAGGATCGGTGTCGGCCGCCGACACGAGGTCCACGGCGACGCCGAGGTCCGGGTAGTGCTCCGGGACCGCGCGGTACGCGCGCGTGTGCAGGCGTCCCATCCAGCCGACCGACACCAGACCTACCCCGAAACGGTGCACCATTGCGCGCTCCTCCATGCTCCTGACAGCGGCTCGGCACCCGATGCCACTCACCGGTGAGCCGCTCCGAGCGTAGCGCAATGACAATATGTATTGACATTTGCAACCGGTGATTTCATACTCGACCCGACAACGACGTTCCGGACCGTCAGAGACGACGCCGTCCGCAGAGAAGGAGCTCTCATGAAGAAGCGTTTCCTCGCAGGCCTGGGCCTCGCCGCCTCGGCGGCCCTGCTGCTCAGCGGGTGCACCGGCACCGGCCAGGAGCCCGCCTCGACTGCCGGCGGCGGCGCGAGCGGCGGCGGCGACTACACCTACGCGGTCGTCACCCACTCCGGCCCCGGCGACGCCTTCTGGGACCGCGTGAAGTCGGGTGCCGAGGCGGCCGGCGCCGACTACAGCGCGACGATCACCTACAACGCGGACCCCGACCCGGCGAAGCAGTCGCAGCTCATCGACAACGCGGTCGCCCAGGGCGTCGACGGCATCGTCGTGTCGATGGCCAACCCCGACGGCGTCAAGGACAGCGTCGAGAAGGCCGTCGCGGCCGGTATCCCGGTAGTCACCATCAACTCCGGCATCGAGCGCTCCGCCGAGTTCGGCGCCCTCACCCACATCGGCCAGAGCGAGACGGTCGCCGGCGAGGCGGTCGGCACGAAGCTCGCCGAGGCGGGCGCCACCAACGCGCTCTGCGTCATCCAGGAGGCGGGCAACGTCGGTCTCGAGGAGCGCTGCAAGGCGGCCGCCTCGACCTTCGGCGGCAGCATGAGCAACCTCCAGGTGGACGGCACGAACGACGCCGACGTCAAGGCGACCATCAAGTCCAAGCTGCAGGCCGACCCGTCCATCGACGGCGTGCTCACCCTCGGCGGCCAGTACGCGATCGACGCCGTCGGCGCCGTGTCGGAGTCGGGCAGCTCGGCCCAAGTCGGCACCTTCGACCTCTCGGAGGACGTCGTCACCGCGGTCGAGGACGGCTCGATCGCCTTCGCCGTCGACCAGCAGCCCTACGTCCAGGGCTTCCTCGGCGTGACGGCGCTCCAGCTCTACACGACCAACGGCAACGTCATCGGCGGCGGCCAGCCGGTCTACTCCGGCCCCGCCTTCGTCACCAAGGAGAACGCGGCCGCGGTCGCCGAGTTCGCCGCGAACGGCACCCGCTAAGGGCGATCGCCCGTCCCCGACAGGAGTCAGCAGTGACGACCACAGACATCGTGACGATCGCGACGAGGCCCCGCCTCGAGCGCCGTCCGCTCCGCAAGATCCTGGCCCGGCCCGAGACCGGCGCGTTCGTCGCCGCCCTCGCCGTGCTCGTGTTCTTCTCCCTCTACACCCCGCAGTTCCTGAGCTTCGCCGGCGCCGGGGTCTGGCTGGAGTCGGCCTCGACCTTCGGGATCATGGCCGTCGCCGTGGCGCTGCTGATGATCGGCGGCGAGTTCGACCTCTCCGCCGGCGTGATGACGGGCTTCTCCGCCCTCATCGTCGGGATCCTGACCACCCACTACGGACTCAGCATCTGGGTGGCGGTCTTCGTCTCGCTGATCGTCTGCCTCGGCGTGGGCGCCCTCAACGGCATCCTGGTGATGAAGACCGGGCTGCCGAGCTTCATCGTGACGCTCGGCACCTTCTTCGCCCTCGCCGGCATCGACCTGGCGGTGACGAAGATCATCACCGGCCAGGTCGCGATCCAGGGCATGACCAAGGTCCCGGGCTACGACGGCATCCAGCCGCTGTTCGGCTCGTCGGCCGGCATCGGCGGCGGCACCTTCTACGTCTCGGTGCTCTGGTGGTTCGTCGTGGCGGCCGTGGCCACCTGGATCCTGCTGCGCACCCGCGCCGGCAACTGGATCTTCGCCGTCGGCGGGGCGCAGACCTCGTCCCGCCAGGTCGGCGTCCCCGTGCTGAAGACCAAGATCGGCCTCTTCATGGGGACCGCCGGCGCCGCCTGGCTCGTCGGCATGATCTCGCTCTTCCGCACCTCGACGGTGCAGGCGAACACCGGCGTCGGCCAGGAGTTCATCTACATCATCTGCGCGGTCGTCGGCGGCTGCCTGATGACCGGCGGCTACGGCTCGGCGATCGGCGCCGCCCTCGGCGCGCTGATCTACGGGATGGTCTTCCAGGGCATCACCTTCGCCCAGTGGGACACCAACTGGCTGCGCACCGTCCTCGGCGGCATGCTGCTCGCCGCGGTGCTCCTCAACAACTTCGTCCGGACACGAGCAGGAGGCGGGCGATGAGCGCCGACACGACGAGCGGCCCCTCGACCGGACGGCCGGCCGCGCCCCGCACCCCGGTGGGCACGACGATCGTCGAGGTCCGCGACATCGGCAAGAGCTACGGCGCCGTCAACGCGCTCGCCGGAGTCTCGACCACCGTCAACGCAGGCCAGGTGACCTGCGTCCTCGGCGACAACGGCGCCGGCAAGTCGACGTTCATCAAGATGCTCGCCGGCGCGCACACCCCCTCCGAGGGAGAGCTGCTCCTCGACGGGTCTCCGGTCACCTTCTCGTCGCCGCGCGCGGCGCTGCAGGCGGGGATCGCGACGGTCTACCAGGACCTCGCGGTCGTGCCGCTGATGCCGGTCTGGCGCAACTTCTTCCTCGGCTCCGAGATCACCAAGGGGCGCGGTCCGCTGCGCCGCCTGGACGTCAAGCGGATGAAGGAGGTCACGCAGAGCGAGCTGGCGAGCATGGGCATCGACCTGCGCGACGTCGACCAGCCGATCGGCACGCTCTCCGGAGGCGAGCGCCAGTGCGTCGCGATCGCCCGCGCGGTCTACTTCGGCGCCCGCGTGCTGATCCTCGACGAGCCGACCGCGGCGCTCGGCGTCAAGCAGTCGGGCGTGGTGCTCAAGTACATCGCCCGCTCCCGCGACGCCGGGCTCGGCGTGGTCTTCATCACCCACAACCCGCACCACGCCTACCCGGTCGGCGACCGCTTCCTCCTCCTGAACCGCGGCACCAGCCTCGGCAACTTCGAGAAGAGCGAGATCAGCCTCGGCGAGCTGACCAGCCTGATGGCCGGCGGCGCCGAGCTCGCCTCCCTCGCTCACGAGCTCGAGCGCTCGATGCCCGACTCCGCGGTCACCGCCGAGGTCGCGCACGAGGCCGCCGCGAGGCCGGAGTGACGGACGCGCCCTACGACGTGCTGACCATCGGCCGCGTCGGGGTCGACATCTACCCGCTGCAGGACGGCGTCGGGCTCGAGGACGTCGAGACCTTCGGCAAGTACCTCGGCGGCAGCGCCGCCAACGTCGCCATCGCGGCCGCCCGGCACGGGCACTCCGCCGCGCTGATCTCGCGGGCGGGCGACGACCCGTTCGGCCGCTACGTGAAGCGCGAGCTGGTCCGGCTCGGCGTCTCCGACGAGTTCGTCGGCACCGAGCCCGAGCTGGCCACCCCGGTGACGTTCTGCGAGATCCTCCCGCCGGACGACTTCCCGCTGTACTTCTACCGCAAGCCCAAGGCGCCCGACCTGGCGATCACCGCGCAGTCGCTCGACCTCGACGCGATCGAGCGGGCGACGGTCTACTGGTCGACCGTCACGGGGCTCACGGAGGAGCCCAGCCGGTCGGCGCACTTCGTGGCCTGGCAGGCGCGCGCCCGCCGCCCGTTCACCGTGCTGGACCTCGACTACCGGCCGATGTTCTGGCGCTCGCCGGAGCGAGCCTCGCAGGAGGTCGCCAAGGCGCTGGAGTGGGTCACCGTCGCGGTCGGCAACCGCGAGGAGTGCGAGGTCGCCGTCGGCGAGACCGACCCGTCGCGGGCGGCCGACGCGCTGCTCGACCGGGGCGTCGAGCTCGCGATCGTCAAGCAGGGGCCGCGCGGCGTCCTCGCGAAGACCCGCTCCGAGACGGTCCAGGTCGCGCCCTTCCCGGTGCAGGTCGTCAACGGCCTCGGCGCCGGGGACAGCTTCGGCGGCGCGCTCATCCACGGGCTGGTCGAGGGCTGGGACCTGGAGCGGATCCTCCGCTTCGCGAACGTCGCCGGCGCGATCGTCGCCTCGCGGCGCGAGTGCTCGACGGCGATGCCCACCACGGCCGAGGTCGAGGCCTTCCTGGAGGAGCGCACCGATGTCACGCTCTGATCGCGACTTCGCGGAGCTGCGCCGGCTCCGCGCCGAGGACCCGGCCGCCGTCGCGCGGGCGCTCGCCGGCCGCCGCCGCCGGCCGCTGCTCGGCGGGGACGGCCGGCTCCTGCTCGTCGCCGCGGACCACCCCGCCCGCGGCGCGCTCGGCGTGCGCGGCGAGGCGATGGCGATGGCGGACCGCTACGAGCTGCTCGACCGCCTCGCCACCGCGCTCTCGCGCCCCGGTGTCGACGGCGTGCTCGGCACCCCCGACATCATCGACGACCTCGCGCTCCTCGGGCTGCTCGACGACAAGGTCGTCGTCGGATCGATGAACCGGGGCGGCCTGCGCGGCGCGTCCTTCGAGATGGACGACCGCTTCACCGGCTACGACATCGACGGGATCGTCCGCGACGGCCTCGACTTCGCGAAGACGCTGCTGCGGATCAACCTCGCCGACGCCGGCTCGGTCGCGACGCTCGAGGCCAACGCGGCGGCCGTGACCGCGGCCGCGGCGGCCCGCCTGCCGATCATGCTCGAGCCGTTCCTGAGCGAGTGGGTCGACGGCGCCGTCGTCAACGACCTCTCCGCCGACGCCGTGATCACCTCGATCGCGATCGCCTCCGGGCTCGGCTCGTCCTCGGCCTGCACCTGGCTGAAGCTGCCCGTCGTCCCCGAGATGGAGCGGGTGATGGCCGCGACCACGCTGCCGACGCTGCTGCTCGGCGGCGACCCCGCCGGCCGCCCGGACGAGACCTACGCGTCGTGGGGCGCGGCCCTCGCGCTGCCCGGCGTCCGCGGCCTCGTCGTCGGCCGCACGCTCCTCTACCCGGCCGACGGCGACGTCGCGGCGGCGGTCGACACCGCTGCCGCGCTCGTGCACGGCTGACCGCATCCCCTACGAGAAGAGAACAGGAACCATGTCCGAGACCATCGGCACCACCCCGCTCCACCAGCTCGCCGTCGTCCCGCACTGGATCGACGGGCGCGAGTCGCCGTCGACCTCCGGCCGCACCGCGCCGGTCTACGACCCGGCGCTGGGCGTCGCGACCAAGGAGGTCGCCCTGGCCGACGCCGACGAGATCGCCGCCGCGATCGCCTCGGCCAAGGCCGCGTTCCCGGCCTGGCGCGACCTGTCGCTCGCCAAGCGCCAGCAGATCCTCTTCTCCTTCCGCGAGCTGCTGGAGGCGAAGAAGGGCGAGCTGGCCGAGATCATCACCTCGGAGCACGGCAAGGTGATCTCCGACGCGCTCGGCGAGATCACCCGCGGCCAGGAGGTCGTGGAGTTCGCGACCGGCCTCGCGCACCACCTCAAGGGCGAGTACTCGGAGCAGGTCTCGACCGGCGTCGACGTGTACTCGACGAAGCAGCCGCTCGGCGTGGTGGGAATCATCTCGCCGTTCAACTTCCCCGCGATGGTGCCGATGTGGTTCTTCCCGATCGCGATCGCGGCCGGCAACACCGTGATCCTCAAGCCCAGCGAGAAGGACCCGACCGCGGCGATCTGGCTCGCGAAGCTGTGGAAGGAGGCCGGCCTGCCCGACGGCGTCTTCACGGTGCTCAACGGCGACAAGCAGGCCGTCGACGGACTGCTCACCTCGCCCGACGTCCGCTCGATCTCCTTCGTCGGCTCGACCCCGATCGCCCAGTACGTCTACGAGACCGGGACGAAGCACGGCAAGCGCGTCCAGGCCCTCGGCGGCGCGAAGAACCACATGCTGGTGCTGCCCGACGCGGACCTCGACCTGGTCGCGGACTCGGCGATCAACGCGGGCTTCGGCTCCGCGGGGGAGCGCTGCATGGCGATCTCGGTCGTCGTCGCGGTCGAGCCGGTCGCGGACGAGCTGATCACCAAGATCCAGGAGCGCGCGTCGCAGCTGCGCATCGGCGACGGGCGCCGCGGCTGCGACATGGGACCCCTGGTCACCGAGGCGCACCGCGACAAGGTCGCGTCCTACATCGGCATCGCCGAGCAGGACGGCGCCGAGGTCGTCATCGACGGCCGCGGGATCGAGGTCGACGGCGACGAGAACGGCTTCTGGCTCGGCCCGACGCTGCTCGACAGGGTGCCGACCACCTCGCGCGCCTACACCGAGGAGATCTTCGGACCGGTGCTCTCGATCGTGCGCGTCGCCTCCTACGAGGAGGGCGTCGAGCTGATCAACACCGGTGCGTTCGGCAACGGCACGGCGATCTTCACGAACGACGGCGGGGCCGCGCGCCGCTTCCAGAACGAGGTCGAGGTCGGGATGATCGGCATCAACGTGCCCATCCCCGTGCCCGTCGCCACGTTCTCGTTCGGCGGCTGGAAGTCGTCGCTGTTCGGCGACACGAAGGCCCACGGCGCTGAGGGCGTGCGGTTCTTCACGCAGCAGAAGGCGATCACGTCGCGCTGGCTGGACCCGAGCCACGGCGGCATCAACCTGGGCTTCCCCCAGAACTGAGCCGTTGTGCCTCGCTCCTCCTTCGTCGTCGCTCGGCCGCGGTCGGCTTCGCGAAAAGGGAGCGTTCCGCAGAGCGTCCTGCGTCCGCGCACGTCGAATCGCTGGCACGCGATTCACCGGTTGCGCTCCACCCTCGCGCAGACGCATCGGGCTCACATGCTGGTCGAGTAGGCGCCGCAGGCGGCGTATCGAGACCCGCCCCGCCAGCGCACCCCCCACCGAGACACGACGGAAGGCCCGAGATGACCACGCACAACGAGTGGCTGTTCCCGCGGGGCGCGCTCGCCCGCGACGGCTGGGAGTCCGTCGTCGACGCCGGCCTGCCCGGCTGGCGGCACACCGGACTCCGCGTCGCGGACCTGGCCCCCGGTGACGAGCTCGCGCTCCCCGCCGCGGGCCTCGAGCGCCTCGTCGTCCCGCTCGCCGGCTCCTTCACCGTCCGGCACGAGGCCGACGGCACCGCGGAGACCACCGTCCTCGCGGGCCGGGCCTCGGTCTTCGACGGCCCGAGCGACGTGCTCTACCTCTCGATGCTGTCCTCCGCGACGGTGTCGGGGGAGGGCCGCGTCGCGATCGCGGAGGCCCCCGCCGCGACCGCGTACCCGAGCCGCTACATCCCGCGCGCGGAGATCCCCGTCGAGCTCCGCGGTGCCGGCCGCTCCAGCCGGCAGGTGCACAACTTCGGCACCCCGAGCGCGCTCGAGGCCGACCGCTTCATCGTCTGCGAGGTGATCACTCCCGCCGAGAACTGGTCGAGCTACCCCGCGCACAAGCACGACGAGGACGTCCCCGGGCACGAGTCGCGGCTCGAGGAGATCTACTACTTCGAGACCGCCGTCAGCCGCGGCGTCGAGGCGCCCGCGAGCGCGGAGCCGTTCGGGATGTTCAGCACCTCCACGTCGCCCGCGGGCGAGATCGCGATCGACGCGACGGTGCGCACCGGCGACATCGCCCTCGTCCCGTTCGGCTACCACGGCCCCGCCGTCGCGGCGCCGGGCTACGACCTCTACTACCTCAACGTGATGGCCGGCCCGGGCGAGGAGCGCGCCTGGCGGATCAGCGACCATCCGGCGCACGGCTGGATCCGCAGCACCTGGGACGACCAGGACATCGACCCCCGACTCCCGTACACGCCCGACAGCACGACCAGCACAGACACGACCGACAGCACACCCAGCACCACCGGAGGACAGCACTGATGGCCGACAAGACCCAGCGGATGACCGTGAGCCAGGCGCTCGTCGAGTTCCTCGCCCGGCAGTGGACCGTGGACGGCGACCACCGCGAGCGCACGATCCCGGGGATGTTCGGCATCTTCGGGCACGGCAACGTCGCCGGCATCGGCCAGGCACTCGCGCAGTCGAACGCCCTCGATCCGACCCTGATGCCGTACCACCAGGCGCGCAACGAGCAGGCGATGGTGCACCAGGCCGTCGGCTACGCGCGGATGCACCGCCGGCTCGGCACCTACGCCAGCGCCGCCTCCGTCGGACCGGGCGCCGCCAACATGCTCACCGGCGCCGCCCTCGCGACCGCGAACCGGCTCCCGGCGCTGCTGCTGCCCAGCGACACCTTCGCGACCCGCGTCGCCGATCCGGTCCTGCAGCAGCTCGAGCTGCCGCACGACATCGGCATCACCGTCAACGACGCGTTCCGGCCGCTCTCGCGCTTCTTCGACCGCGTGCAGCGGCCGGAGCAGCTGTACTCGATCGCCCTCGCGGCGCTGCGCGTGCTGACCGACCCGGCGGAGACCGGCGCCGTCACCATCGCCCTGCCCGAGGACGTCCAGGCCGAGGTGCTCGACGTCCCCGTCGCCTTCCTCGAGGAGCGCGAGTGGCACCTGCGCCGCCCGGTCCCGGAGCGCGGCCCGCTCGAGCGCGCGGTCGCCGCGATCGCCGCCGCGCGGAATCCGATCGTCGTCGCAGGCGGCGGCGTGATCTACTCCGGCGCCGAGGAGGCGCTGCGCGCGTTCGCCGAGGCCACCGGCGTCCCCGTCGCCACCACCCAGGCCGGCGGCGGTGCCCTCGCCTGGGACCACCCGCAGTACCTCGGCGGGATCGGCGCCACCGGCTCCACCGCCGCGAACCGCCTCGCGGCCGACGCCGACGTCGTCATCGGCATCGGCACGCGCTACAGCGACTTCACCACCGCGAGCCGCACCGTGTTCCAGAACGACGGCGTCGTGTTCGTGAACATCAACGTCGCCGCGTTCGACGCCTACAAGCACGGCAGCCGCCTGCCGATCATCGCCGACGCCCGCGAGGCGCTGGTGGCGCTGCGCGAGCAGCTGAGCCGGTTCCACGTCTCCGAGGAGTACGCCGAGCGCCTCCGCCGCGAGAAGGCGGAGTGGGACGCCGCGGTCGACGCCTCGTTCGCCCCCTCCGGACTCGCGCTGCCCGGCCAGGCCGAGATCATCGGTGCGGTGCAGTCCGCGACCGACCCCGAGGACGTCGTCGTGCAGGCGGCCGGCTCGCTGCCCGGCGACCTGCACAAGCTCTGGCGGGTGCGCGACAGCCTCGGCTACCACGTCGAGTACGCCTTCTCCTGCATGGGCTACGAGATCGCCGGCGGCCTCGGCGTCAAGCGCGGGGCGGAGGCGTCGGGCTCGGACCGCGACGTCGTCGTCATGGTCGGCGACGGCTCCTACCTGATGCTGCACACCGAGCTGGTGACCGCGGTGGCCGAGGGACTGAAGATCATCGTGGTGCTGATCCAGAACCACGGCTACGCCTCGATCGGGCACCTCTCCGAGACCGTCGGCTCCGGCCGCTACGGCACGCAGTACCGCGGGCTCGACGACCGCGAGATCCCGCTCGATCTCGCCGCGAACGCGCGCAGCTACGGCGTCGACGTGATCGAGGTGGCACCGAGCGGGTCCGCGATCGACGACTTGCGCGCCGCGGTGGCCGCCGCGAAGGCGTCCGATCGCACGACCCTCATCCACATCAACAGCGACCCGCTGCTCTACGCGCCGAGCGGCGAGGGCTGGTGGGACGTCCCCGTCGCGGAGGTGTCCGAGCTGCCGAGCACGCAGCGGGCGTTCGAGGAGTACACGCGGCAGCGAGCGGCGCAGAAGCCGCTGCTGGGCTGAGCGCCTGGCGGGAAAGGCCTGCCCTAATGTCAGGACATTTATACAGAATCCGCCTAGAATGAGCACCATTGCCACCGGCGCCGAGGCGCCCCGTCCCCTGGAGAAGACCATGAGCGCCACCGTGACCGCCGACGCAGCGACCGCCCCGTACGAGCCGCTGCGCGCCGGAGCCGCGACGGCGACCAGCCTCTGGAACGACTCCGCGGACCTCGAGGAGCTCGGCCGGTCGATCGCGTTCGGCGCGGTCGGCGCGACCTGCAACCCGGTGATCGCGCTGACCACGATCGAGAAGCACCTCGACGTCTGGGGTCCGCGGATCGCGGCGCTCGCCGAGCAGCACCCCACTGCGGGGGAGAGCGAGCTCGGCTGGCTGGCCATCGAGCAGATGTCGATCGAGGCGGCCGAGCTGCTGCTCCCCGCGTTCCGCGCGAGCGGCGGACGGGACGGGCGCCTCTCGGTGCAGACCGACCCGCGGCTGCACCGCGACGCCGACGCGCTCGTCGCGCAGGCCGTGCACTTCTCGGAGCTCGCCGAGAACATCATCGTGAAGATCCCCGCGACGGCGATCGGCATCCGCGCGATCGAGGAGGCGACCTACCGCGGCGTCAGCATCAACGCGACGGTGTCGTTCACCGTCGCGCAGGCGGTGGCCGTCGCCGAGGCGATCGAGCGCGGCTTCGACCGCCGCGCGGCCGAGGGGCTGCCGGACCACGAGTTCGGCTCCGTCGTCACCATCATGGGCGGGCGTCTCGACGACTGGATCAAGGCGTCGGTCGCGGCCGACCGCCGCCTCGTGCAGCCCGGCCACCTCGACTGGGCGGGCGTCGCGGCGCTCAAGGAGGCGTACCGGATCTTCCGGGAGCGCGGCTACCGCTCGCGCATCCTCTCGGCCGCGTTCCGCAACCACCTGCAGTGGTCGGAGCTGGTGGGCGGCGACCTCGTCGTCTCGCCGCCGTTCGAGTGGCAGCTGCTGATCCACGAGAACCGCATCGAGGTCGACCCGGCGCAGATCGACGTCCCGGTCCCCGCCGAGATCCTGGCCGCGCTGCTCGAGCTCCCGGAGTTCCGCCGCGCCTACTTCGAGGACGGCATGACCGTCGACGAGTTCGGCTCGTTCGGCGCCACCCGCCGCACCCTCCGCCAGTTCCTCGACGCCGACGCCCGCCTCGACGCCCTCGTCCGCGAGATCCTCCTCCCGACGATCTAGCCGCTGCGTGAGGCGCGGGTCTCGAGACGCGGAAAGCCAGGCGGAAAGGGGAGCCCGCGGAGCGGGCGCACTCCATGCTGATCGAGTAGCCCGCGCAGCGGGCGTATCGAGATCCACCATCGTTCGGTGGGTGGGTCTCGATACGCGCTCCGCGCTACTCGACCAGCATGGAACGCGCTCCGCGCTACTCGACCAGCATGGAACGCGCTGCGCGCTGCTCGACCAGCAGGGGAGGGCGCGCGTCAGCGGGCGAGGTGGGCGCGCCAGCCGCCGAAGGCGGTGATGTCGTCCGCGCCGGCGAGGGCGATCGGCTCGACGAGGAAGCCGCTGACGAGGGAGCCGTCGGCCAACGCGACCGCGCCGATGGCCATCGGCTGCGGGAGCGCCGCGACGAACGAGCCGAACGCGGCCTCCGTCAGCCGGTACACCTCGACCTCGAGGGCCGCGCCGCCCTCGGCGACGCGCACGACGCCGGGCTTCGGCGGCACGGTCGACAGCGCGTAGAGGCGGTAGTCGGCGCTCGTCATCGTCGCCTCGACGAACTCCGCGTCGCGATCGGCGAGCTGGTGGTGCAGCGGCTGGTCGCGCAGGTGCGCGCCGGCGACGGCGAGAAGAACGGTGTTCGCGGCGGTGCTCATGAGCGGCTCCAGACGAGATCGGCGAGCTGGTGGTCGGTGAACGCGGGCCCGATCAGCTGCACGCCGAACGGCAGCCCGTCGACGACTCCGGCGGGGTAGGCGACGGCGGCCAGGTCGAGCAGGTTCGCGAAGTTGGTGAAGCGCCCGAGCCGCGAGTTGACGCCGATCGGGTCGGCGGCGACGGCCGCGAGCGTCGGGTGCTCGGTCGTCGTCGGCAGCAGCAGCGCGTCGATCCGCTCGAACACGGCGTCCGAGGCGACCCGCGCGCGGTCGAGCCGCTCCTGGTCCTGGAAGAGCTTCCAGGCCGGCAGCTCCCGCGAGCGCGAGACGATGCCGCCGACCACCGGGTCCACCTCGTCGGGGTGCGCGTCGACGAACTCGCCGACCGCCGCGTAGCGCTCGGCTACGAAGGCACCGTCGTAGAGCATCCGCGCGGTCTCGAGGAACACCTCGATGTCGAGCTCGACCAGCGTCGCCCCCGCCTCGGCCCAGCGGGCGACCTCGGCGTCGAACGCCTCGGCCCAGCCGGGCGCCAGCTCGCCGAGCTGCCCGGGCCGCGGGACGCCGATCCGCGCCGTCGAGGCGAACGGCTCGGCGACTCCGCTGCGGCTGAGCGGATCGCGCGAGTCCGGCCCGGCCATCACGTCGAGCGCGCGCCGGGCGATCGCCGGATCCGCCGCCATCACCGTCACCACGTCCAGACTCCGGCAGGCCGGCACCACGCCGGCGGCGCTGACCCAGCCCTTGGTCGGCTTCAGCCCGACCAGCCCGTGGAACGCGGCCGGCACCCGGCCGGAGCCCGCGGTGTCGGTCCCGAGCGCGAAGTCCGCGCCGCCGAGCGCCACCGCGACCGCGGAGCCGGAGGACGAGCCGCCCGAGATCCGCGACGGGTCGACCGCGTGCCGCACCGCGCCGTAGGGGGAGCGGGTGCCGACGAGGCCCGTCGCGAACTGGTCGAGGTTGGCCGAGCCGAGCACCACGGCTCCCGCCGCGCGCAGCCGCGCCACCACGGTCGCGTCCTCGGCCGGCGCGGACGCGAACGCCGGGCAGGCCGCCGTCGTCTCCAGTCCCGCGACGTCGATGTTGCCCTTCACCGCGAACAGCAGCCCGGCGAGCGGGAGCGCCGGATCGACGGCGGCCAGCTCGGCCGCCACCTCGGCCTCGGGCCGCAGGGCGATGAACGCCTCGGGCCGGGCGGCCAGCCGCCGGTAGCGCTCGGCGACGTGCGCCGCGGGGTCCTGAATCGCGGGGTCCAGCGCGGGGTCGTCCATCATGCTGCGTCCTCTTCCTCGGCCTGCTCGGCCCTCGTCTCCAGCACCACGAGCACCGTGCCCGCGGCCACGTGCGCCCCGACCTCGGCGACCACGGCGACCACGCGCCCGGCCGCCGGAGCCGTCACGGGCGCCTCCATCTTCATCGCCTCGAGGGCGACCAGCGTCTGCCCGGCCGAGACCGCATCCCCCACGGCCACGTCGATCCGGAACACGGTCGCCACGAACGGCGCCTCGACGCCCTCGCAGCCGTCCGGGATCTCCACGGCGGAGGACGCGGGCGGCGCGGGCACCGCCTCCACGCGGTCGAACTCGCCCGACGCCTCCCAGGCGGCGCGCTCGGCGCCGAACGCCCCGGCCTGCACCGCGCGGAAGTCCGCGATCGACTCCGCGTTCTCCGCGAGGAACTCCTGGTACTCCGCGAGCCCGAACTCGCCCTCCTCGATCCGCAGCGGCAGGCGCCCCGCGGCCATCTCGGAGCGCAGCTCGAGCAGCTCGTCCGGCTCCACCGGGTACCAGCGGATGCGGTCGAAGAACCGCAGCAGCCACGGCACGCCGGTCTCGAACGCTCCGGCCTGGTGGTGCGTCGACCAGATCGGCACCGTGCGGCCGACGAACTGGTAGCCGCCCGGCCCCTCCATCCCGTAGATGCAGAGGTAGGCGCCGCCGATGCCGACGGCGTTCTGCGGCGTCCAGGTGCGCGCCGGGTTGTACTTGGTGGTCACCAGCCGGTGCCGCGGGTCGAGCGGAGTCGCGACCGGTGCGCCGAGGTAGACGTCACCGAGCCCGAGCACCAGGTACTCGGCCTCGAACACCGTGCGGTAGACCTCGTCGACGCTGTCCAGGCCGTTGATCCGGCGGATGAACTCGATGTTCCACGGGCACCAGGGCGCGTCGTCGCGGACGCCGGCCATGTAGCGGCGGATCGCCTCGCGCGTCGACGGGTCGTCCCACGCCAGCGGCAGGTGCACGGTGCGGCTCGGCACACGCAGGTCGGCGGTCGCGGGCAGCAGCGCCTCGGCCGCGAGCACCGCCTCGGCGACCGCGTCGGTCGAGGTCGTCCGCGGGTCGAAGTGCACCTGCAGCGAGCGGATGCCCGGGGTCAGCTCGATCACGCCGGGCAGCGCCGCCTTCTCCAGCGTCTCGGCGATGGCGTGCACGCGCATCCGCGAGGCGAGGTCGAGACTCATCTCGCCGATCTCGACCAGCAGGTTCGCGTCGCCGCTCCGGCGCAGCACCAGCGACGGATCGCCGTCGTGCGCGGGCCGGCGGTGCAGCACGCCCTGGTCGTCGACCGCCGCGCGGCCGGCCGCCGGCTCGTCGAGCGGAGCGTCGAGCAGCCCGGTCGCCTGCGCCGCGGTGACCGGCACGAAGCGCACCGTGTCGCCGGGGCGGAGCTGCCCGAGGCGCCAGAGGTGGCCGGTCGCGACGCTCGCCGGGCAGGTGAAGCCGCCGAGGCTGGGACCGTCGGGTCCGAGCAGGATCGGCAGGTCGCCGGTGTAGTCGACGGCGCCGACCGCGTACGGGGTGTCGTGGATGTTGGAGGGGTGCAGCCCGGCCTCGCCGCCGTCCTCGCGCGCCCAGTGCGGCTTCGGGCCGAGCAGGCGGACGCCGGTGCGCGCCGAGTTGAAGTGCACCTCCCAGTCGGTGGCGTAGAAGACCGCCATGTCGTCCTCGGTGAAGAACTCCGGAGCGGCGTGCGGGCCCTCGAGCGCGGCGAGCGTCCAGGCGTGCGGGAACGCCGGGCGCTCCTCCGCCGGCACGATCGCCACGGTGTTCGGGACGCTCGGCGTCCGCAGCCCGAGCACGTCGCCCGGGGCGAGCGCGCGCCCCGCGTGCCCGCCGATCGCGCCGAGGTCGAAGGTGCTGGCCGAGCCGAGCACGAGCGGGATGTCGAGCCCGCCCTCGACCAGCAGGTACAGCCGCATGCCGCTCTCGGCCGTGCCGATGGCGAGGACGCCGCCGGCCGGCACCGCGACCGGCTCCCACTGCGCGATCGGCGCGCCGTCGAGGGTCGCCGGCGCGGGTGCCCCGGTCAGCACCACGCGGGTGGCGGTGTGGAAGCGGAGGGTCGGCCCGCTCATCGTGATCTCGAGTCCCGGCGCGTCCTCGGGGTTGCCGAGCGCGGTGTTGCCGAGCCGGAACGACAGCGGATCCATCGGTCCCGACGGCGGCACGCCGACCGGCCAGTAGCCCAGGCGCCCGGTCGCGTCCTGCACGGTGGTCAGCATCCCGCCCTTCAGCACCTCGACCCGCGGGCTCGCGTCGCGCAGGTCGTCGAGGGTCGCGGTGGAGTGCTCGGCCGCGAGCACCGAGGGCTCGGCGGCGATGGCCCGCAGCAGTCCGACGTTGGTCGCGATGCCGTCGACCCGGGTGGCGGCGAGCGCCCTTCCGAGCGCGGCCCAGGCCTCCTCGCGGGTCTCGCCGCTCACGATGACCTTCGCGAGCAGCGGGTCGTAGGAGGTGGACACGTTGCCGCCGGGGCGGATCCAGCCGTCGACGCGGACGTCGTCCGGGAACTGCAGCCCGGTGATGGTGCCCGAGCTCGGCGCGTTGCCGAGGTCCGGGTTCTCCGCGTAGACCCGCGCCTCGACGGCCGCGCCGCTCGGCTCCGGGACCGTGTCGAGGAACGCCGTCTCGCCCTGCGCGAGCCGCAGCATCCACTCGACGAGGTCGATGCCGTAGCGCGACTCCGTCACCGGGTGCTCGACCTGCAGGCGGGTGTTCACCTCGAGGAACGCCGCCTCCTGCCGGACCGGGTCGTAGATGTACTCGACCGTGCCCGCGCTGCGGTAGCCGGCCTCGGCGCAGAGCCGGCGCGACGCCTCCGCGATGCGCTCGCGAACGGCGTCCGGCAGATCGGGGGCGGGGCTCTCCTCGACCACCTTCTGGTTGCGGCGCTGCAGCGAGCAGTCGCGGTCGCCGAGCGAGACGACGCGGCCGGCGCCGTCGCCGAAGACCTGCACCTCGACGTGCCGGGCGCGCTCGACCAGCCGCTCGAGGAACACGCCGGCGGAGGAGAAGCCGGCCTCGGCCAGGCGCCGCACCTCGCGCCAGGCGGCGCGCAGCTCGGTCTCGTCTCGGCAGGCGCGCATGCCGATGCCGCCGCCGCCGGCCGTCGCCTTGAGCATCACCGGGTAGCCGATGCGGTCGGCCTCGCGGGCCGCGTGGTCGGCGTCGTCGAGCAGCCCGGTGCCGGCCAGCAGCGGCACGCCCGCGCGCTCGGCGGCGTCGCGCGCGGTGTGCTTGGCGCCGAACACCTCCAGCTGCTCGGGGGTCGGGCCGACGAAGACGATGCCGGCCGCCGCGCAGGCGCGCGCGAACTCGGCGTTCTCGCTGAGGAAGCCGTAGCCCGGGTGGATGGCGCCGGCGCCGGTCTGCGCGGCGGCGTCGAGGATCCGGTCGATCCGCAGGTAGCTGTCCGCCGCAGGGGCCGGGCCGAGCCGCACCGCCTCGTCGGCGAGCGCGACGTGCGCGGCGCCGAGGTCCGCGTCGGAGTAGACGGCGACGGTCCGCAGGCCCATCGCCTTCGCGGTGCGGAGGATGCGGACCGCGATCTCGCCGCGGTTGGCGACGAGGAGGGTGTCGAAGGTCATGCGGTCGCGCCCGCCCCGCTGTGTACGATCATCTCCGCGCGCGACGGGTCGAAGCCGTTGCACGGGTTGTTGATCTGCGGGCAGTTCGAGACGACGACGAGGGTGTCCCGCTCGGCCCGCAGAGTGACGCTGAGGCCGGGGGAGGAGATGCCGTCGACGATCCCGAGCGCGCCGTCCGGGTCCACCGGCACGTTCATGAACCAGTTCACGTTCGAGACCTGGTCGCGCTTGCCCATCCCGTGCCGGGACAGCTCGGCGACGAAGTTCTCGGCGCAGGCGTGCTGCGCCGTGGTGTGGAAGCCGTAGCGGAGGGCGTTGCTCTCCTTCGAGCAGGCGCCGCCGAGGGTGTCGTGGCGCTCGACGTCGGTCGCCACGACGGTGAGCAGCGGGCGGTGCTCGGCGTCGCGGAGCACCGAGCCGGTGACGAGGTACACCGTCTCCTGCGCCTGCAGCGTCGCGGCGGCGGAGTAGGCCGTGCGGTCCTCCGCGTCGTAGGCGAGGAAGTCGACGGCCTGGTTGCCGTCGACGTCGACGATGGTCAGGAACTCGCCGCGCTTCAGGAGGCGCGACCAGGGGGCGCGGGCGTCGACGGTCTCGCGGTGGGTCTCGGTGCCGTAGCTGCTCGTGCTCGTGTCGGTGCTCATGCGATGCCCCTCGCGCTCAGGTACTCGTCGGTCTGCAGGAAGGCGCGGCGGCCCTCCGGAGTGGCGGCGCGCTCGTCGGCGCTCGCCGGCTCGCCCGCCCAGGCGTGCACGTCGACCGGGCCGACCGTGAACTCCGGCCGCGGGTCGAGCGGATGCGCGGTGTTCGCCAGCAGGACGATCGCCGGCATCTCCAGCCGCAGCGTCACCGAGCGGCCGGGCCCGGCGCCGCCGAGCCACTCCGGGCTGCCGTCCTCGCGGATCCGCACCCCCTGGAAGTACGAGACGCTCGGCGGCAGATCGCGCCGCCCCAGTCCGTGCTTGGCCGCGCCGAGCAGCAGCAGCTCGCGACCGGCCGGCGACGGGCCCTGCGGCGAGCCGTCGCCGTAGCGCTCGACGTTCCGCGCCAGCGCCGTCGTGCCGTAGATCGTGTCGTGCCGGCCGGAGTCGTCGGCGACGACGCTCGCGAGCACGCGCCCCTGGTCGCTGAGCAGCAGCTGGCCGGCGCCCGCGTAGACCTGCCACTGCACCTTGACGGTGTCCGCGACGTTCAGCCGCTCGTGCGGCTCCAGCGCGTTGTACACCAGGAGCGAGACGCAGGCGTCTCCCGTGACGTCGGTCAGGCGGAGGTGCGTCCCGCGGGCGAGGACGCGGTGGCCGTAGCCGCCGCCCTCGATCCGCTCGGACCAGCGCAGGTCCGCCTGGGTGACGCCCTCCGGCGCGTCGGGGCGCGTGCTCGCCGCCGCCGCCTCCTGGGCGCGGGCGTGCTCGCGCGCACCCGCCGTGGTCGAGGTGCCTGATGTCGTCATGCTGCGCCTGCTCCGTCTGCTGGTCCGGTCGCTGCCGGGGTTTCTATCGCTCGACAGGAAGTCAACCGCGCCCCCGTGTCGCCGCTGTGACCCCGACGTTGCGATCGTGTTTCGCGCGCGCCCTGCGCCTTCACTCGCACCTCCACTCCTCAAAAGTTGCGGTAGTGGCGCGCGACTACCGCAACTTTTGAGGAATCGGCGCGGGTCGGGAGCGCTGCTACGGTCGAGCGCATGTCGAGCGCACCCCCCGGACGGCCGCGCGCCTCCGGGGCGTCGCTCACCGGGCTGGGCACGCGGGCGGACATCCTCGCGGCGAGCGCGGCGCTCTTCTGCACGGAGGGCTTCGGCGGCACCAGCACGCACGCCATCGCGGCGGCGGCCGGCATCCGCCAGGCCTCGCTCTACCACCACTTCGGCGGCAAGCACGCGGTGCTGCTCGAGCTGCTGCTCGGCACGGTGCAGCCCTCGCTCGACGCCGCCGCCGTGCTGCTCACCCGCGACGAGCCGCCGGCCGCGCGCCTCTGGGCGCTCTGCGTCTCCGACGCCCGCCTGCTCGCGGCCGGCGAGCACAACGTCGGCGCGCTCTACCTGCTGCCCGAGCTCGGCGACGAGCGCTTCGCCGAGTTCCGCGACCGCCGCTCCGAGCTGGAGACCGCCTACCGCACCCTCGTCGCGGCCTGCGGCGCCGCCGACCCCGCGACCGGCGCCTCCCTCGTGCTCGCCCTGGTCGAGAACGTCATCCTCCAGCGCCGCCGGCAGCCCGCCGAGCCCGGCCCCTCCGCGGAGGCGGTCGCCCTCGCGGCCCTCCGCGTCCTCGACCTCCCGCGCCCCGCCGTCGCCGAGGCGCTCGCCGCGGGCCCGGCCCTGCTCGCCCGAGTCTGACCCCGCGTCCGCCCCGCCCGCCGAGCCTGCCGAGCCCCCGCCCATCATCCAAAAGTTGCGGTAGTCGCGGCCGACTACCGCAACTTTCGCGTTCTCGCGGAGGGGGACGCGCGCCGGAGTTAACAGGATCGACCCACGCCCGAAAAGAACCGCGACCGAGCGCGCGGCAGGATCCGTGTCTATCAACCGATAGAAACACCCCGCCGCACCACCCAGCAGCTCGGAGCACGCATGATCATCCTCGGAGTGGGGATCACCGTCGTGGTGATCCTCGCCGTCGGCATCGCGGTCGCCCGCAAGATCGACGGCGACAGCGCCAACTACCTCGTCGCCGGACGCCGCCTCGGCATCCCGCTCGTCGCCGTCAGCCTCACGGCCGCGGCGGTCGACTCGAACGCCACCGTCGGCAACACCGACCTCACCTCGCAGTTCGGCTTCTGGGCGGGCGCCTCGCTCGCGATCGGCCTGGCGATCTGCCTCCTGATCACGGGCCTCTTCCTCGCCAAGCCGATGAACGCGATGAAGCTCTTCACCCTCGCCGACTTCTTCCGGATGCGCTACGACCGCACCACCGAGGTCGTCGCCTCGGTGATCATGGTCTTCTCCTTCACGATCCTGCTGGCCGGCAACCTGGTGGCCTGCGGCTTCCTGCTCGAGCGCTTCGCCGGCATCCCGTACGCCTGGGGCGTGATCCTCTCGGTCGCGCTGGTGCTCAGCTACACGATCGCCGGCGGCCTCTTCTCGGACGCGTACACCGCGGCCATCCAGACCGTGATCACGGTCGTCGCGGCGGTCTCGCTGCTGGTCTGGGTCGCGCTCGCCTACGGCATCGTCATCCCCGAGGGCATGGGGCCGTTCGACTTCGAGCAGCTCACCGACCCGGCGATGGGCGCCCCCGTCAACTGGGCCACCCTCGTCGCCCTCGGCATCGGCGACCTGGTCGCGATCGACTTCATGCAGCGGATCTTCGGCGCCAAGTCGCCCGAGGTCGCCCGCCGCGCCTGCTACGCCGCCGCCGTCGGCACCGCGGCCATCGGCTCGATCTTCGCGATCGTCGCCCTCAGCGCCACCGCCGTCCTGGGCCTCTCGGCCGCCGACGGCCCGGTGCTGTTCACGCTGCTCGACGACTACGCGCCGCCGGTCATCGCGATCCTGGTGCTCTCCGGAGTCGTCGCCGCCTCGTTCTCGACGGCGTCCGGCGCGATCCTCGCCACCTCGGCGATCGTCGTGCGCAACGTGCTCTCGGTCCGCCGCCACTCCGGGACCGGCCCCGACCCGCTGCTGCGCTGGACCCGCGTCGCCATGGTGCCGATCGTGATCCTGGGCTCGTTCCTCGCGATCCGAGTCAGCCAGACCGGCATTCTGCTGACGCTGGCCTTCGACATCATGCTCGCCTGCCTCGCCGCGCCGTTCCTGCTCGGCGTGTTCTGGAAGCGCCCCGGAGTCGTCGCCGCGCTCACCGCGGCAGGCGTCGGCCTGGTCGTCCGCCTGGTCTTCCTGGCGCTCACCCCGACGCTCTACGGCGTGCCGAACGACATCCTCTACGTCCCGAACGACCTGATCGGCGCCGGCTTCGACGGCTACGCCACCCTCGTCGCCGCGGCGATCGGCTTCGGCACGTTCATCGTGGTCGGCCTCCTCGCCCCGCGCACCCCGCGCGAGCTCGCCGGCGAGCGCTCGGTCCGCACCGAGCTCGACCGCGAGCAGCAGGGAGCCCTGGAGCCCGCAGGAGTCTGACCCCCTCCGCGAGTCTGCCTCTCCCCGCGAGATGCCACTTGTGAGCGCTTTCCACGGCGTGTCGCGCTCATAAGTGGCATCTCGCGGCGGGCGGGTCATGGGAGGGGGAGCAGGACCGTCGGGGCGGGGGCGGCCTCGCGGCCCTCGAAGGCGACCGGCTGGCAGACCATCAGGTAGTCGCCGGGCTCGACCTGCGCGAGGTCCGCGTTCTCGAGGATCACGACGCCGGCGCCGCAGAGGAGCACGTGGGTCGGCCACTCCTCGGTGTGCGCGGGCGCCTCCATCGTCATGTAGTCCAGGCCCGCGAAGAGCACGCCGTGCTCGACCAGCCAGCGGGCCCCGCTCGGCGCGAGGCCGACCCAAGTCTCCGACTTCACCGAGCGGGTCAGCGCGTCGGTCGAGTTGCGCGTGCGGAACAGCACGCGCACGGCCCCCTCGGCGCCGGCCGCGACGAGGTCCTCGTCCGTGATCTCCTCCGCGACGTGCCGCAGGTCGAGTACCCGGACCGGCCCGACCACGCTCTCCAGCGCGATCTCGTCGACGGTCGCGCCGCCCGGCACGAAGTGCGACGGCGCGTCGACGTGCGTGCCGGTGTGCGCGCCGATCAGCCAGCGCGAGACGTCGGAGGGGTAGCCGTCCACGATCCGCTCGACCATTTCGTACGTCGGCCGCCGGCCCCAGTGGAGCATCTCGGTGGTGATCGGGATGTTGATCGGGATGGCGCCGGTCATGCGAGCCCTCGTCTCATGCGGGAGTGGTTCAGTGGATTCATTCACGACTATATTGGATCCAATCTGAAGTGCTCCAGGAGGCTCGCATGATTGCCGACGACTGGCCGGGCGCCTTCCCGCTGTCCCGCCCCCGCCGCCTCGTCCCGCTCGTGCTCGGTCACGAGCCGATCGCCGAGTCGATCTCGCTCCGCGGCGGCGACCCGGCCCGCTTCCTCCTCGAGCCGGTCACCGGCGCGGCGATCGACCTCGGCGACTCCTGGATCCTGATCGACGGCGGCTTCCACCTCGACCGCGTCCGCGACCCGGCGCAGCGCGCCGCGCACTACGACTACGAGAGCTACACCGCCGTCGTCCCGCCCGGCGACGCGCTCGCCGAGCAGGTCGCAGCGGCCGGCCTGCGCTGGGAGGACCTCGCCCTCGTCGCCCTCTCGCACCTGCACCTCGACCACACCGGCGGGCTGCGCCTCGCTCCCGCCGGCACCCCGGTCGCCCTGCAGCGGCGGGAGTGGGAGTGGCTCGGCGAGGGCCTCGGCCGCCGCGAGACCGTCGTCCCGCAGGACCTCCTCGACGCCGACGTCCGGGTGCTGCTCCTCGACGGCGACACCGAGCTCGCCCCCGGCGTGGCCGCACTCGACACCCGCGGGCACACGCCGGGCCACCAGTCGTTCCGGATCGACCTCGCCGACCGCTCGATCGTGCTCGCCTGCGACGCGGCGGACCTCCGCCGCAACCTCGACGAGCGCACCGCCTGCGGCTGGACGGCGCGTCCCGGTGACGCCGAGGCGGCTCAGCGCGCGGTGGAGCGCCTCGCCGACCTCGCCGCGGAGCCCGGCGTCGAGGTCTGGCCCGGTCACGACCCCGGCTGGCCCGCCTGGCGGCGCTGAATCGCGCGTCTCCAGCGGATCCCGTGCACAACTCAGGCTGGATGCCCCGAACGACGCGATCTCTCTCGATTCCAGGGCGTTCAGCCTGAGTCGTGCACGCCGGCCGCGGGAGACGAAGCGTCCGTCACTCCGCGGCGCGCCCCGAGTCCTCGATCAGCCGGACCTTCACGTTCACGGCGAGCGGGCCGGTCACCGACGGCTCCGAGTCGAGCAGGCGCCGGAGCCCCTCGCCGACGGCGCGCAGGGTCTCGGGGGCGGGGAGCGCCGCGGTCGCCGCGATGTGCGCGGTGACGGTGGTGAAGCCGTCCGAGCGGTCGATGTCGACGAGCACGTCCGGCTGCCGCAGGGCGAGCTTCACCGCGAGCGCGTCGGCGGCCGCCTCGAGCAGCGGCTGCGCCGGGTAGACCCCGGCGACGCCCTCGATTTCGCGGATCGCGGCGGTGAGACGCTGCGAGAGCGCGGTGTCGTCGTGAGCGGCGCCGTCGAGAGTGCTGTCGTCCGTCCCGGTGCTGTCGGTCGCGGTGCTGTCGGTCACGGCTGGTCCTCCCTGCTCGGATACACGTCGTCGACGGTGACGTCGATCGCGCCGACGACGAGCTCGGTGTGCCGCTCGAGGGCGTAGCGGATCCGCTCGCGCAGGCGGTCCGCGACGGTCGCGACCGGGATCCCGAACTCGAGCGCGAAGGTCACGTCGATGCGGATCACCGCGCCCGGGGTCGCGACGTCGCCGTCGAGCGTGCAGCGGCCCATGATGACGCCGCCCATCGTGTCGCCCGCGCGCCGGATCATCCCGCGCACCGCCGCCTCGGTCAGGGCGAGCCGCAGGGTCGGGTCGGGGTGGCGGACCGGCACGTCGCGCCCGGAGCGCACCTCGGAGCGGATCGCGTCGAGCAGCCCGGCGATCCAGACCTCGTCGCGGTCCGGCTCCGCGTCGGCGCGGCGGCGCAGCGCGCTCGCGGACAGCTCGTTCAGGCGGGTGAGGTTCGCGAGCGCGAGGCGGCAGGCGGCCGAGCCCTCGATCGAGGGATCGACCGGGGTGCGTCCGCGGTCGAGGTACTCGCCGAGCTCCTCCAGCGTGTGGCCGTCGAGGTCGTCTTCGGGCACCGCGCCGCCGGGCGCGGAGGTCTCGGCAGCGCCGTTCTCGGGCGTGCCGTCCTCGGGCACGGCGTCGTCTGCGTCGATCATCGCCATGCCTCCAGTTCGTGGAGCAGGAAGCGGCGGGCTCGGGCGAGCAGGCCGCGGACCGTCGAGACGGGGAGTTCGAGAGCGTCGGCGATCTCCTGGTAGCTGTAGCCGGCGGTCTCGCGGAGCAGCCAACAGCGTCGCTGATCGGGAGGCAATCGGTCCAGTGCTTCCCAGACGGCGTCCAGCTGGAGCCGCGCCTCGACGATCCGCTCGGGCGAGCTCTCGGCGGGCGCGGGCGGATCCCAGTCGTCGATGTCGTCGTGGCGGCGGCGGACGCGGATCCGGTCGATCGCCTTGTGCGAGACGATCCGCATCAGCCAGTTCCGGATGTGCGCGGGGCTGTCGAGGTCGCCGAGGCGGCGCCAGCCGGTGAGGAACGCCTCCTGCACCACGTCGTCCGACTCCGCCTCGGAGCCCAGCAGCTTCTCGGCGTAGACCCGCATCAGCGCGCCGTGGCGCCGGGCGAGCTGCTCGAAGGCGGCGATGTCGCCGTCCACGGCCCGGGCGGCGAGCGTGGCGTCGGAGGCGCGGAGCAGCGGGTCGTCGTCGGGCCGGTCGTCGTCGGGCCGGGCCTCGTCGGGCAGCGCTTCCGCCACGATCGCCACCTCCCGCCGTTCCGCCGTCGTTGCGCGCCTGCGCGCGTTCTCGGCAGCCGCTGCTCCGAATGCCTACCAGCCTCCTCCGTCGCCGACGAATCCGCTGGCCGGATTGCGAGCACGGCCCGGATCCGTGACGTTTCCGGCCGTCGACCCGTCTGTATCTGTAGAGCACCGAGGCGAAGACCGACCCCCGTCCGCCCCTGATCTCCCAGACCCCGAGAGAAGCCCGACCATGCACACCTCCCCGTCGCCGACAGCGCCCGCCCAGGCACCCAGCGGCTCCACCTTCACGATGGGCAGCCCGTTCGCCCCGGTGAGCGACTCCTCCGTCGGCGCCGAGCGCCGGTTCGAGGCGGCCGGAGGCGACCCCGCCGAGGCGTCCGCGGTCTACGCCGAGGCGTACGGCGGCGGCTCGTTCCGCGTGGAGCCGGGCTCGCGCGGCTTCTCCTTCCGCTACGCCTACCGCGGGAGCGAGCGGGTCACCCTCCGCACCTCCGACTGCGCGGGCGCGCTGACCGGCGAGATCGCGCACCTGCGCGAGTACGTCGTCGGCTGGTTCCGCGCCGGCGGCGGCCAGCTCAACCTGCGCCCGTTCACCCGCACCGGAGCCGCGTCCGCGCCGTTCCTGCTGCCCGCCGAGCGCCAGTTCGGCCTGGCCTACCAGCCGCACCGCCAGAACCTCGTGCACTTCGCGCCGGGCTTCCTCGAGGACGTCGCGACCGAGTCGCACTCCGGCCCGCGCCAGCCCGTCTCCTTCGACCACGAGGCCGACGCCGACCCCGGCGTCCTCGCCCGCTGGCGGACCGCCGTGACCGACGCGACGGCCGCGCTCGCGAGCGCCGCGATCGCCCCGCTGGTGCGCTTCACCGCCGAGCTCAACCTCGCCCGCGCGCTGCTGCTGCTCTTCCCGTGGCGCGCCTGGGACGTCCCGGCCGTGCTCCGCCGCCCCTCCGCCTCGCGCACCCGCGTCGCCCTCGACTTCCTGCAGCACCACGCGCACGAGCCGATCACCCCGGCCGACGCCGCCCGCGCCGCCGGCCTGCACACCCGCACCCTGCAGCAGGCCACCCAGCGCCACCTCGGCGTCTCGCCGTCGGTCTACCTCCGCGACGTCCGCCTCGACCGCGCCCACCACGACCTCGTCGAGGGCGACCCCTGCTCGACGACCGTCGCCGCCGTGGCCCGCGACTGGGGCTTCGGCAACCTCGGCCGCTTCGCGAGCGCCTACCAGACCCGCTTCCAGGAGCTGCCGAGCCACACGCTGCGCCGCTGAGCACGCGGCCCACCGCCTCCTCCCCGAGGCTCGCCGACAGCTGCCGCGCATCTCCCCGGCCTGTGGACGGCTCTGGCCGCAGAGCGCGTCGTCGCTCGATGTTTCCTGCGCACTGGCTGATCCGGCGGGACGATCCCGGAGCCCCGCACGTCTGATTCATGTGCGACGGATCGTCGTCACCGCGACCGAGTCGCGCATCACCTTCTACCAGGGAGAGCATCATGACCAACGTCACCCCCAGCACCCTCGCCACCACCTCGGCCAAGCACGGCACCGAGACCTCGACCGGCAAGAACACGATCGCCGACGGCGTCGTCGAGAAGGTCGCCGGCATCGCCGCCCGCCAGGTCGCCGGCGTCCACGACCTCGGTGGCGGAGCCGCCCGCGCCATCGGCGCCATCCGCAACGCGATCAACGCGCAGGACCGCGGCCAGGGCATCTCCGTCGAGGTCGGCGAGAAGCAGGTCGCCGCCGACATCACCGTCGTCGCCGAGTACCCCGTCGCGCTGCAGAAGCTCGCCGACAGCATCCGCTCCGCCGTCTCCGAGGCCATCTCCTCGGTCGTGGGCATGGAGGTCACCGAGGTCAACGTGACCGTCGCCGACGTCTACATCCCCTCGGACGATAAGGACGAGGACACCGAGAGCCGCGTCAAGTGACTCCGTCCCACCTCGGCCTGATCCTGGGCGCCGTCCTCGCCGTCACCGGCCTGGTCTTCGGCTTCTGGGCTCTCCTCTGGGTCGCCCTCGCCATGGCCATCGGCTACGGCGTCGGCCGCGTCGTCGAGGGCAAGCTCGACCTGAGCTCGCTCGCCGACACCCTCCGCGGGCGGCGGTCCTCGTGACCGCGGCGGTGATGGCCGACCAGGCCCGCCACGGCCGCACGACGATCACCTCGCGCGCCGTGCGCAGGGTCGTGTCGGCCGTCACCGCGGAGGCGCTCGACGTCGACGCGTCGGACGTCTCGGTCGAGCTGGACGACGACGGGGGGAAGCTGCACGTCACCGCGCAGGCCCCCCTGCGCATCCGTCCGCTCGGCGAGGGGGACCGCCGCTCCGGCACGGTCCTCAGCCGTCTCAGCACGGCCCAGTCCACCATCCGCACCCGCTGCCTCGAGCTGACCGGGTCCACCATCGGGCGCGTCGACCTCCGGATCACCGGGGCCGACCTGCGCGAGCGAAGGAGAGTCTCGTGACGACCCCCGCAGCATCAGGGACCCGCTCCACGGGTTCGCTGTACCCCCGGCTCGTCCGGCGCGAGATCACCTCGTCCCGCTCCACCTCGGCGATCGTCCTCGCGGTCCTGCTCATCCTCGTCTTCGCGTGGATCGGCACGGAGGCGGTGCTCGCCGCCCTCGGGCAGCCCGCGCTGCTCGTCGCCCCGCAGGACGGAGCGGCCGCGGTGCTCGGCGCCGCGAGCGCTCCCGTCCCGCTGATCGTCGCCGGTGGAGTGGTCGCCGCGCTGATCGGGCTCGTCCTGATCGTCGTGTCCTTCTCCCCGGGTCGTCGCGGCCGCCGCCGCGCCGCCGCCGACCGCACCGCGGCCGTCATCGACGACCGCGTGATCGCGCAGAGCCTCGCCCGCACCGCCGCCTACGCCGGCGACGTCGACCCCGACCAGGTGTCGGTGTCGATCGGCGGACGCACGGCCGGTGTCACCGTCGGCCGCACCTCCGGGCGCAGCCTCGACGTCGGCACCATCCGCGAGGCGGTCGACGCCGAGCTCGCCGGCTACGACATCAGCCCGAAGCTCACGGCCCGCGTGCGCCTGTCCGAGAAGGGGACGGTCCGATGACCACCACCAACCGGTTCCTCAACCGCCTCCTCCTGTTCGTCGTGGGCCTCGTGCTCCTGCTCGCCGGCGGTGCCGTCGCGGCAGGAGCGCTGTTCCCCGACGTCCAGGAGACGGTCTCCACCGGCGCGGAGGACGCGACGCAGCCCACCAGCGACGCCCTCTCCGGCGGGCAGCCGTGGATCCTCTGGGTCACGGCCGTGGTCGCCCTCGTGCTGATCCTGCTGCTGGTGCGCTTCATCGTGCGCCAGGGCCGGGGACGCACGTCGACACTGCTGCGCGTGGGCTCCGGCTCCGGCGCGGGCACGCCGACCGGCGGCTCCGTCACCATCGACGCGAAGGTCGCCGAGCACGTCCTCGAGGAGGCGCTGTCGCACGATCCCTCGATCGTCGCGCTCGACGTCACCGCCTTCGAGGTCAAGCACCGCACCGTCCTCCGCGTCACCGCGCACACCCGCCGCGGCGTCTCGCCGATGCGGACCCGCCGCGCGATCGACGACGCGGTGAAGAGCTGGGACGCTGTGCTGGGCGAGGAGACCCCCGTGGTCATCCAGATCGTCAGCGGCCTCCGCACCAGGATGAGCAGCAGCGCCCGCGTGCAGTAGCGGCGTCCGCGCCGCCCCGTGCCGCGCACCCGCCGCACCGGACGATCCGGCCCTCCCGCTCGGGAGGGCCGGAAGACCACTGAGGAGTACCCCATGACCGACACCGTCGGAACGAACGACCTCCGCGCCATCGACGGCGCGCACCCGGAGGACGAGTCGATCGAGCGCCTGCTCGCGACCGCCGCCGCGGAGACCACCGCCGGTGTCACCGGCGTCCACCACCTCGGCGGCGCCGCCGCCCGCACCCTCGACCGCGCGACCCGCGCCGTCCTGGGCACCAGCACGAGCCCGGGCGTCAGCATCGCCCGCGTCGACGGCGCGCTCGTCCTCGACCTCGACCTGGTGTCGGAGTACCCGCGCCCCGTCCAGGAGGTCATCGACGCCGTCCGCGAGCAGGTCGGCAAGGCCGCCGCGCAGCTGACCCGCGAGCGCGTCGTCGTCAACGTCAACGTCACCGACGTGCACGGCCCCTTCGACCCGATCGAGGTGCCGGACTCCGAGCGCGAGGACGGCCCCTCGCTGGTCGAGAAGGCCGGCGACGCGATGGACTCGGCCCGCGAGAAGGGCGGCGCCGCCCTCGACTCCGCCCGCGAGAAGGGCGCCGCGGCGCTCGACACCGCCCGCGAGCGGACCGCCGACGCGCTCGACGACGCCTCGGACCGCCTCGACGAGGCGGCCGACCGCGCCGCCGAGTCGGACGCCACCGCGGACTCGCTGTCCGACGAGGTCGCGACCCGGCCGGCTGCGCCCGTGACCGACGCTCCTGTCGCCGAGCGCGACGACGACTCCGAGCACGACTCCGTCGAGACCGTCGTCGTCACCGCCGATGCTCCCGCCGCCGAGTTCGTCGTCCGCGTCGAGGTCGAGCCGGTGGACGCCGGCACCTCGGCCACCGATGCTTCGGCCGCCGACGGCTCCGACGTCGCCGACGCCGAGCGCCGCGGGTCGGAGTAGGCCGTGCGCACCCGCTCCTACGGCTCGCGCCGGAAGCCGCGCGCGGCCTGGGCCGCCCTCGCGACCGGCGTCGTCGTCAGCTTCCTGATCGTCGTCGGCGTGCTGCTCCCGGTGCTCGGCCTGATCGGCGCGGCCGACGCGACGACCGCGGGCGTCCTCGACGTCCCGGTCGGCGCGATCACCCTCTCGATCGTCCTGAGCTACCTGGTCGCCCTGGCGTTCCTCGCTCTGGCCCTGGTCTCCCGGAACGCGGCCCTCGCCTGGGTCGCCGCGGTCGCCGCCGTGATCGCCACCCTCGTCGGCTCCGTCTGGCCGCTGCTCGCCACCGCCTTCGCGAGCGTCGACCAGGCCGGCGACGTCATCCCCTTCATCCAGGACCTGATCGCCCGCGTCACCGGCTGACCCCGCTCCGCATCCCGCCGGTCGAGCAGGCGGAGCCGCTTCGCGCCTCGGCGATGGGGGAGAGGGCCCTCCTGATCTATCAGCCTCACAGGGGCATGTCGAGTCTCCTGCTGGTCGAGCAGCCCCGAAGGGGCGTATCGAGACCCGCCGTCCTCCGCAGGGTGGTCTGCAGACTCGTCTTCCGACGCGGGCGGACCTCCACACGCCCGCTGCGCGTGCTGTGCGACCACCGGAGGGCCCGCTCGAGCGCTGCAGAACATCAGCTGAGAAGGGGTGGCCTCCGCTGTCAGGGGATGCCCCCTGCTCTCAGCTGATGTTGTGCGCACCCCTGCCGGTCGAGGAGCCCGCAGGAGCGTCTCGAGACCCGCCGTCACCAGCAGGGCGGATCGGCAGACTCGTGTTCTGACATCGAAGGATCCACCGGGAAGAGGCGCCGGCGAACATGCTGGTCGAGTAGCCCCGCAGGGGCGTATCGAGACCCACCGTCCTCAGCAGGGCGGGTCTGCAGACTCACGTTCTGACGTCGGTGGATCTCGATACGCCCGCTCCGCGGGCTACTCGATCAGCATGGGCACCTCGAGGCGATCTGCGCCCCCCGCCCGTAGCGTGGCGGGATGACCACCAGCACCCACCCCGACGACCTCCGCGCGCAGTACCTGCGCGTCTACGACGAGCAGCTCCGCACCGACGCCGAGACGCCGAGCGCCGTGGCGGTGACGCGCGCCGGGCCGCTCCGGCTGGTCACCTTCGCCGGCGGGCGCGGCTTCGTCACGTACCGCGACCTCGGCGGGGCGGACGAGGCGGCGATCGACGCCCTCGTCACCGCGGCCCGCGCGCACTTCGACGCCGACGCGGAAGTCCGGAAGGTCGAGTGGAAGACCCGCGGCCACGACCGGGCGCCCGGTCTGCACGAGGCGCTGCTGCGCCACGGCTTCGTCGCCGAGGAGACGGAGTCGATCATGATCGGCCCGCTCGAGGCGCTGACCCGCGACGCCCCGGTGCCCGACGGCGCGTCCCTGCGCCGCGTCGTCGACGAGCCGGACGTCCGCGCCTTCAGCGCGATGATCGACGCCGCCTTCGGCGAGGACGTCGACACGGACATCGCCGACGCGCTGGTCGCACGGCTGGCCCGCGGCGACGGCATGGAGCTGTGGGTCGCCGAGGTCGACGGCCGCATGGTCGGCGGCGGCCGGCTCGAGCCGGTCGCGGACTCCGACGTCGTCGGCGTCTGGGGTGGCGCCGTTCTCGAGGAGTACCGCGGCCGCGGCATCTACCGCGCGCTGACGGCCGCGCGCGCCACCGCCGCGCTCGAGGCGGGCCGCACCCTCGTGCACAGCGACTCGACGGAGTACTCGCGCCCGATCCTCGAGCGCTCGGGCCTCGTGAAGGTCTCGACGACGACCCCGTACCTGTGGCGCCGCCCGTGAGAGGCACGCCCGCCGCCTGCTGATCGAGCAGCCGACGGAGCAGGCGCACCCTTCATGCTGATCGAGTAGCCCGCGGAGCGGGCGTATCGAGATCCGCCGTCCTGGAGACGCCGGGTCTCGATACGCCCCTGCGGGGCTGCTCGATCAGCATGCGAGCGCTCAGCTCGGCGAGCTGATCTCCAGCGCGATGTTGTCGGGGTCGCGGAACTCGAGGATGCTCTGGCCGCCGGCGTCCTTGATCGGCTCGTGCGCGATGCCGAGCTCGTCGAGCGCGGCGGCGGCGGCCTTCAGGGCGCCGAGGTCGGCGACGGCGAAGCTGAGGTGGTCGAGGCCGATGCGGTCCTCGTCGAAGCGGTCGCCCGCATCGGCGACCGGGCGCAGGCCCAGCAGTCCGCCCGGGAACTGGTAGATCACGCCGCCGAAGAGGAACGCGAGCTGCTCCTTCTGCTCCGCGGGGGCGTCCGCGGGCGGCGCCTCGAAGGCGACGTCGAAGCCGAAGACGGAGTCGTAGAAGGCGCGCGACACGGCGATGTCGCGGACGGTCAGGCGGATGTGGGCGTAGTCGACAGCGGGGATCGGCACGGTGGTTCCTCTCGGGAGCGGAAGGGCAGGAGTCGCCCTCCCCTCATCATTCGGAGCGGGCGCCGAACCCGGTGAGGGCTGGCGCCGCGCTCCGGGATCGGGTAGCGCCGCTCACTCCAGCTCGGCGGGCCGCGCCGGCTCGGCCAGCAGCGCCCGCGCCGCCATGCCGATCACCGCGCTGTACGTCGGGTAGGCGAACCGCACGTTCGCCAGAGTCGCGACGTCGACGCCGGCCGCCATCGCAGTCGTCACGGACTGCACGACCTCGATCGCGTTCTCGCCGACGGCGTGCGCGCCGAGCAGCAGCTCACGGCGGCGGTCGGCGATCAGCGTCAGGAACCCGCCCTCGCGGTCGTCGATCACGGCGCGGTCGACGCTCGAGAACGGCACGGACGCGACGATGCACTGCGGGTCGCGCTCGCGGGCCTGCTCCTGCGTGAAGCCGACACCCGCGTAGTCCGGGTCCGTGAAGCCGCCGGCCGGCAGCAGGAACTGCGGGGTGCGCCGGTTGGCGCCGAGCACCGCGTTCTCGGCCGCCGCCTCCGCCTCGAACTGCGCCGCCTGCACGAGCATGTCGCGCCCGTTCGCGTCGCCGACCGCGAAGACGTGCGGCACGATCGTGCGGAAGTACTGATCGGCCGGGATCGCCGAGCGGACGACCTCGATGCCGGCGTTCTCCAGCCCCAGGTCCTCAACGTCGGCGGGCCAGCCGGTCGCCATGATCACGGCGTCGACGCCCTCGGTGCGCGCGGAGCCGTCCTCGCGCCAGGTGATGTCGATCGAGCCGTCCTCCGCGCGCTCGAGGCGCTCGACCGTCTCGATGCCCAGGTGCACGCGCACGCCCTGGCGCTCGAAGGCGCCGGCGACGTGCTCCGAGATGCTCGTGTCCGAGGTGGTCAGGATCCGCGGAGCGACGTCGAGCAGCGTCACCTCGGAGCCGAAGGCGTTGAACACCGTGACGAGCTGCGCGCCGGTGTTGCCGCCGCCGATGACCGCGACCCGGCGGGGGAGGGCGGGCAGCGCCAGCACGTCCTCGGGGACGGTGGCGAGCTCGGCGCCCGGGATCGGCAGGCGGCGCGAGTGGCCGCCGACGCAGATCAGGATCGAGCGGGCGCGGATCCGCCGGCCGCTGTCCAGGACGAGGGTGCTCTCGTCGACGAAGCGCGCGCGGCCCTCGTGGATCAGCTCGACACCCGCCTCCTCGAAGCGCTGCGCCTCGCGCTTGATCGAGCGGACCTTGTCGACCCGCGCGTGCACGTGGCGGACGGTCGCGGCCCAGTCGACGACGGGCGTGCCGACGTCGACGCCGTAGTCGCCGGCGGTGCGGGCCTCGCGGACGATGCGCGCGGTCTTCGCGAGCACGCGGGTGGGCACGCAGCCGGTGTTGACGCAGGTGCCGCCGACGCGGCCGGCCTCGAGCACGACCACCTTCGCGCCGAGCTCGGCCGCGCGGAGGGCGGCGGCGGTGCCGGCCGGGCCCGCGCCGATCACGGCGACGTCGTACTCCTGCGGCGCGGTGGTGCCGGAGTCGGTGGCGGTGGTGGCGTTCTGGGTGCTGGCGGGCACGGCGGGGCCTCTCGGGTCGGTGCTCGGCGGAGCGGGCGGATGTCCCCGCATCCTGGCGCCCGCGCCCTCGGTTTCTCTGAGCGCCCGCGCAGGCTTGACAGGCGCGTTCAGCCCGACAGCCCGGCTCGCAGCGCCGCGATCCAGCCGTCGAACGCGTCGAGGTGCGCGTCGTGGGAGGCGCCGGCCAGATCGATGCGGGTCACGTCGCGTCCGCGGCGGACGAACTCGTCCTTCGCCTCCGAGGTGAAGAGGCCGTCGGAGGCGTAGATCACCGTGGTCGGGGCTGTCACTCTCTCCCACTCCTCCCACCGGGGCACGGCGACCGCGGTGATCGCGCGCACCATCACGTCGGGGTCGAAGCGCGGGCGGAGGCCGTCGGCCGCCTGTTCGAGGTCGTCGACCCACGCGCGCGAGAGCGGGGAGTCGCCGAGGAAGGCGAGCGCTGCCTCGCGGGAGTCGAACGGCACCGGCCAGGCGCGGAGCCATTCGCCGAGCGCCGCATGCTGGTCGGGGTCGCCGCTGCCCTCGCCGCCTTCGAGCAGCACGAGGCGCGACACCAGCTCAGGCCGGGCCGCCGCCGTCAGCAGCGCGGTGTGCGCGCCCATCGACTGGCCCACCAGGGCGACGGGCCGGCCGACCTCCTCGATGAGCGCGATCACGTCCGAGACGAACGCCTCCCGCGACACGTCGGCCGGCCGCCGCGTGCTGTGCCCGTGCCCGCGCTGGTCGAGCAGCAGCACGCTGTGCTCGGGCAGCGCCTGGGCTGTGGCTACGAACTCGGAGGAGCTGCCGGCGAGGCCGTGGAGGACGACGACGATCGGGCCGGAGCCTCCTGAATTCAGGACGGAGAGCTCGGTGCCGTCGGCCGTGGTGAGAGTGCGCCGCGGGAAGGTCTCCGCTGCGGATTCGCGGCTCACGCCTCCGGGCCCGGCGTCGCGACCAGTTGGAAGCCGCCCTCGATGCTGCCGTCGGGGCGGAGGGTGACGCGCGTGTAGACGGGGGTGTCGTCGCCGGTCGCCGTGCCGACGACGTCGAGGGCGTCGCCGGCGAAGAAGGCCTCGAGGCCGGTGCAGCCGGCCGAGAGCGAGCCGTCGGGGCGCTCGAGAGCGAGGCAGATGCGGGAGTCGTCGGGTGCCGTGAGCAGCAGCCGGTCGTTCTGGGTGGTCTCGAAGGTCGGGCTGTAGACCTCGGCGTCGCCGGAGATCAGCGAGAGGCCGGTAGGGATGTCGGTGGTGACGGCCCAGCCCTCGACGATCGCGGCGAAGCGGTCGGTCGCGCGCGGGGTCGGAGTCCCGGTCGCCGTTGCGGGCCCGCTCGAGGACGGCTGCGGGACGGCAGCGCCGATGACGGAGGCGGTGGCCGCGCCGACCACGAGCCCGCCGACGAGCAGCCCGGCGCCGAGGAGGGCGAGGCGGGGGCGCGCGGGAGGCGGAGTCGGGGCGGCGGGCGCCGGGACGGGATCGGCGGACGGCGGGCCGGGCTGCGCCTCCGGGGACGCTTCGGCCAGGAGCCGCCGCTGAGCCTCGACTCGCTGCGCCTCGGCCCGCAGCGCCTCGTCGCGGTCGTCCCCGGTCGGGCGGGCGTAGAGCGCGCGCTCGAGATCCTGGCGCTTGTCGTCCTCGTCCTGCACGCCGTCAGTATGCCGGAGCGTCGTGCGGCCGGCGGGTCGATCGGCGGCTCAGGGCCCCATCGTCCCGGTGCCGGGCGTCCCGTCCACCCGCAGGTACTGCAGGCGCACGACTCCGCGCGGCGAGGTGACGGCCGGCCCGTCGAGCCGCAGGTTCGTGGGCACGGCACCGCCGCCGAAGACCGGCTTGCCGGAGCCGAGCAGGATCGGGTGCAGCCACAGGGTGAGCCGGTCGAAGAGCTGCTCCGCGAGCAGCGTCTGCACCAGGTCGAGGCTGCCGATCACGTGCACGGCGGAGTGGCGCTCGCGCACCTCGCGGACGGCGGCGGGCAGGTCGGCGCCGAGCTGCACCGAGCCGGACCAGGGGAGTGGCGGCGTCCCCCGGGAGGCGACGTACTTCGGGATCCGGTCGACCAGCTCCGCGATCGGCCCCTGCTGCTGCGGCCAGTAGCCCGCGAAGATCTCGTACGTGCGCCGTCCGAGCAGCAGGGCGTCCATGCCGGCCATCCCGTCCAGGACCTGCTCGCCGACCACCTCGTCGACCAGCGGCGCCTGCCAGCCGCCGAACGCGAAGCCGCCGCCCGGGTCCTCCTCCGGTCCGCCGGGCGCCTGCGCGACCCCGTCGACGGTGCTGAACAGATCGATGTCGAGGGTTCCCACGGTGCGCTCCTCTGCGTCGGCGGCTGCGGCCCACGGTCCCACTCGAGCGGGGGCGGGGCAAGTGGCCGCCGCGTCATCGTGGCCTCGGTCGCGTCACGTGTCCGGGGACACCGGCGCAACGGCACGCAGTCCCCCGTTAGGGTGACAATCCGTCGATCCGCGCCCGGATCCCCGGCAGATCCGCGCCGGGCCGGCGATCGCGCCCTGTACTCCTGCTCAGGCCCGGGGCTACGGTTCGACTCCACTCACCTCGGGTGTCACGAGCCCACGCTGTCGTGGGCGGATCGCTGCGCAACGATGCCGCACGGAACTCCCTCCCACGTCCGACGAGACCGGGCCCGTTGGAAGGTGGGGATCGCGGCGTCGACCGGGATCCTGCTCCTGTCCGCGGGGCTCCTCTCCGCGACCGCCGCCCAGGCGGCCACGGCGCCGACCCTCGGGAGGGCCGGGAACTTCTCGGTCCTCGGCGGATCGACCGTCACCAACACCGGCGACACGCTCCTGCCGCTCGACCTCGGCGTGAGCCCCGGCACCGCGATCACCGGCTTCCCGCCCGGCGAGGTCCTCGGTGCGACCCACGCCGCGGACGCCGACGCGATCGGCGCGCAGTCCGACCTGGTCAAGGCCTACGACCAGCTGACCTCGCAGGCCACCACCGAGTCCGTCGCCGGCGACCTCGTCGGCCGCACCTTCACTCCCGGCGTCTACACCGCCTCCGGCCCGATCGGAGTCACGGGCACCGTGACCCTCGACGCCGAGGGTGCGAACGGCGCCGTCTTCGTCTTCAAGGCCGCCTCGACGCTCATCACGGGCTCCGGGAGCCGGATCGAGCTGATCAACGGCGCGCAGGCCTGCAACGTCTTCTGGCAGGTCGGCAGCTCCGCGACCCTCGGCACCTCCTCCGACTTCGCTGGCTCGATCCTCGCGCTGACCTCGATCACCGTGACCAACGCGGTCACCGTCGACGGCCGCGCCCTCGCCCGCAACGGCGCCGTGACCCTCGACGACGACACCTTCGTCTCGTCCTCCTGCACCCCGGCGACCACCGCCCCGCCGACCACCGCGCCGACCACGGCACCGCCGACGACGCCGCCGACGACGCCTCCGACGACCCCGCCCACGACTCCGCCGACGACCCCGCCGACGACCCCGCCCACGACTCCGCCGACCACGCCGCCGACGACCCCGCCTACGACGCCGCCCACGACTCCGCCGACGACTCCGCCGACGACGCCTCCGACGACTCCGCCGACGACGCCTCCGACGACGCCGCCGACGACGCCTCCGACCACGCCGCCCACGACGCCGCCGACGACGCCGCCCACGACTCCGCCGACGACGCCGCCCACGACTCCGCCGACCACGCCGCCGACGACCCCGCCTACGACGCCTCCGACGACGCCTCCGACGACGCCTCCGACGATGCCTCCGACCACCCCGCCCACTACCCCGCCCACGACGCCTCCGACGACGCCTCCGACGACGCCGCCGACTACCCCGCCCACGACGCCTCCGACGACGCCTCCGACGACGCCTCCGACGACGCCTCCGACGACGCCTCCGACTACCCCGCCCACGACGCCTCCGACGACGCCTCCGACCACACCGCCCACGACCCCGCCGACGACGCCGCCGACCACCCCGCCGACGACCCCGCCGACGACCCCGCCCACGACGCCTCCCACGACGCCGCCGACCACCCCGCCGACGACTCCGCCGACCACCCCGCCGACGACCCCGCCGACGACTCCGCCGACGACTCCGCCGACGACGCCGCCCACGACGCCTCCGACGACGCCGCCGACGACTCCGCCGACCACGCCGCCCACGACGCCTCCGACGACCCCGCCGACGACGCCGCCCGTGGTGACCCCGACTCCGACGCCGACGCCGCCCGTGGTGACGCCGACGCCGACCCCCACCCCGACGCCCACGCCCACGGTCCAGCCCACGCCCCGGGCCTCCACTCCGCCGGTGATCCCGGCGAAGTCCGGGACGCCGCCGACCAGCGGACTCGCCTCGACCGGAGTCGAGACCGGTGCGGGTCTGTCGCTCGCGTTCCTCGCCCTCGGTGGCGGCGCACTGCTGCTGCTCCAGCAGCGACGGGCACGACGCCGCAACCGCAGCTGATCACCGCGACGCGGCGCTGCCGCTGAGAGGGGGAGCCGAGCCTCCCCCTCCCGGCCGGCGGGTGCCGTGGTGACAGCACCGCGGCACCAGCCTTCTCTGCGCCGTGCGGCGCGCGCCCGGTTCAGCCGGACGGGTTCTCCACCGGGTCGCCCTCGGGGTCGGTCGCGGTCTCGGGGTCGACCTCGTCGGGCTCGACCGGCTGGGTGTCGGGGGTGCTCTTGTCCGTCATGGGATCCTCCTCGTTGCTCGTTCCGCGGTCGGTCCTGCTCCCGCGGGTGTTCGGATCGTGCGTCGGCCACGCTACGGTCCGCCCGGCCCGCCGTGACCCCCGTTGACGCGAGCGGGGGGAGCGTGAGCGGTGCCGTTCCGCGCGTGTCCTGCGCAGAGTCCGCGAGCGCGCGTGGCAGTCCGCCGCCTCCTCCGCAAGGCCTGGCTGCACTTCGGCACGATTCGTAGGGTGAGGGCTCCCGAGTCGAGGAGCAGGCGCGCCAGATGATCCGAACCACCGTCACCATCGAGGGCAAGACCTACGGACTCTCCCAGGGGACGGACGTCGACGATCTCAAGGAGTCCGCGACCCGCGCGACCCAGGCCGGCGGCGGGCTCATCGACTTCGTCGTGGTCGGCAACCGCCAGGTCAGCGTGCTGATCTCCTCCGGGGTCCCGGTGATCTTCGAAGAGGTCCAGGTCCCCGACGACGACCGCGACACCGGCGACCTGCAGGAGCCGTGGGACGACATCGACTACCTCGACTGACCCCGACCTCCGCCCGGACGCCTCCCGAGGGAGCGCCGCCCGCGCGGTCTCAGACGCCTGAGGGGCGCCGCCGGCTGGACCCGGCGTCCCTCGGGCTCCTTCCCTCCTGCTCCTTCCCTCCCGCACCCGCCGCTGCGATCCGCGTGTCAGAGGGCGGTGTTCTCGGCGTCCTCCGCGCCGGCGTCGGCGAGCTCGCCCGCGACGAGGATCGCCGCAGCGCTGCCGAGGGCCGAGCGCACCTGCTCGGCGCTGATCTCGAGGAGGTCGGCGATCACCGCGACGTCGTGCCCGCCGGTGTGGCGCAGCAGCCAGCACTGGCGCTCGAGGGCGGGCAGGCCGTGCAGGCGGCGGTGGAACGCGGAGCGGAGCAGGTCGTCCTCGCGGAGCCCGACCGGAGCGGACGCGGGAACGAGCGCGGCGCGGCGGCCGACGCTGTGACGGCCGATCTCCGTCCGTGCGATCTCGAGGGCCGACTGCTCGTCGGCCACCCGCGGTGATCCCGAGCGGAGGGTGACCGCGGCCTGGTGCAGGGCGGCGGTGGCCATCGACTCCGAGAGCGTCAGCCGGTAGGCGTAGGCGTAGAGCCCGGCGGTGCGGTTCAGCGCGGGGGACTGCGCCTTCTCCGCTCTCGTGGGCTGGGCCGTCGTGGGCAGGGCGTTCGCGCTCACGGGCTCTCTCCTCGTCTCTGCGCGGCCGGGGCGGGCTCGCGTCGAAGCCGATGCTAGAGGTGGCGAGAACGATCGTTCTACCCTTGACTTTCTCAGGCCATCATTGATACATACGCATCTTCGCTCTCCGTCACTCGCGTGCGGAGAGGATGCAGAACTCGTTCCCCTCCGGATCCGCGAGCACCACCCACGACTGCTCGCCCTGGCCGACGTCGATCCGGGTGGCGCCCAGCGCGATCAGCCGGTCGACCTCCGCCGCCTGATCGTCGGGCACGAAGTCGAGGTGCAGGCGGTTCTTCACGGTCTTCCGCTCCGGGACGTCGAGGAAGAGGAGACTCGGGCCGCGGCCGGATGCGGGCAGCAGCTCGATCCCCTCGTCGTCCTCGTCGACGATGTCCCAGCCGAGGGCCCCCTGCCACCAGTGCCCCAGGGCGCGGAAGTCGGTGCAGTCGACGATGATCTCTTCGAAGCTCAGGCTCATGCCGCCGACGCTAATCGGCGTCCGCGGTGTCGCGGAAGGGGTCGCGGAGATCGGTGGAGAGAGCCCCGGACTCGGCGCCTGGGGAGGAGCCCGTGCCGAAGCGGCACGACGGCTGGCTCCGGAGCGCGCGGTCCGGCATCCTCGAGCGGAGCCGGACGCACGCGCCGCGCTCGCCGGAGGGAACGACATGAGCAGCGAGCACGAGCACGAGCACGAGCACGTCACCGAGCACGGCGCCGAGCCCGGCACCGCCCGCGAGCACTGGGAGGCGCGCTACTCCGACTCCGACCGCGTCTGGTCGGGCCGGCCGAACGCGACCCTCGTCGAGCTCGTCGGCGACGTCACCCCCGGCCGCGCCCTCGATCTGGGCTGCGGCGAGGGCGGCGACGTCCTCTGGCTGGCGGCGCAGGGCTGGACCGTCACCGGCCTCGACCTCTCCGAGACCGCGCTCGAGCGCGCCCGGGCCGAGGCGCTCTCCCGGGGCCTCGTGATCGACGTCCGCCAGGCGGATCTCGGCGCCGACTGGCCGGTCGAGGGCGTCTTCGACCTGGTCGCGTCGAGCTTCCTGCACTCGATGGTGGAGCTGCCGCGGATCCCCATCCTGCGCCGTGCCGCCGAGCTCGTGGCGCCCGGCGGAGTCCTCGCGGTCGTCTCGCACGCGGCCGCGCCGCCCTGGTCCGCGCACGCGCACCGGCACGAGGGCGGGCCCGTCCTCGCCTCGCCCGAGGAGGAGCTCGCCGCCCTCGCTCTCGATCCGGCCGAGTGGACGCCCCGGCTCGTCGAGACCCGCGAGCGGACGGCGACCGGCCCGGACGGCGAGGACACGGTCCTCCTGGACGGGGTCCTCCTCCTCGAGCGCGCTGCGCCTGCACGCTGAGGGGCCCGAGCCGCCGCCGTCGCTCCTCCACAGGAGCTCTTTCGCGAGGTTGTCTTCGAACTGCTCGGGACCGCCCCGCGGGTGTCGGCGGTCCCTGCTTCGATACTCGTATGGATGAGATCAGCGACGCGAGCAGCGCGGAGGAACCGACCGGGCCGGTCGCCGCGGTCGGCGCGGTCCTCGGCGTCGCCGCCGACCTCGGTGTCACGTCGGCGCGGTTCCTGCTCACGCGGGCCGAGGCCGTGCATCTGGCGTACCGCACGGCGCTCACCGCTCCCGAGGAGTTCGCGCGGGGCGGCGGACTGTCCCGGAGCGAGGCGAGCAGCCTCGTCGAGCGGTCGATCCGGGCGCAGTTCGCGGTCGCGCTGCGCCTGTCGGAGCGGGCGGCGTCGAAGGTGATCGATCGCGCGATCCTGCTGGTCGAGGAGCTGCCGTGCACGCGCGCCGCGGTGGCGGAGGGACGCCTCCTCTGGGAGTCGAGCGAGGTCATCTGCGCGATCGCCGCGACCCTGCCCGCCGCCTCTCGCGCCGCCTTCGACGAGCGCGCCGCGGGCGTCGCGCCGGACGTGACGCCGACGCAGCTGAGGCGGATCGTCGCCCGGCTCCGCGACGAGCTGCACGAGGAGCCGTTCGCTCAGCGCCATGCCCGCGCCCGCCAGGACCGCGCCGTGTGGATCTCGCCCGAGATCGACGGGATGGCGACTCTCTGCGCGCTCCTCCCCGCGCCGGACGCGATGGGCATCGGGGATCGTCTCGACCGCATCGCCCGCTCCCTCCGGGAGGGCGGCGACGAGCGCACCCTGGCTCAGCTGAAGGCCGATGCCCTCACCGATCTGCTGCGCGACGGCGACATCGCCGGCACCACTCCCGCGAGCGACGGTCCTCAAATGTCCGAGTCGTACGTCCCCGGGATCCGAGCCGAGGTGCGGCTCACCCTCGCCGCGTCGACCGCCGCGGGACTCGATGACGCACCAGCAGACCTCGACGGCTACGGCCTCATCCCGGCCGACCTCGCCCGCGCGCTGGTCGAGACCGGCGCCTCCTTCACCCGCGTCCTCACGGATCCGGACACCCGCGCGGTCGTCTCCGTCGGCCGCACCTACCGGGTCCCGCCCCCGCAGATGCGCCTGCATCTGCAGCTCCGAGACCAGACCTGCCGCTTCCCGGGCTGCACCCGCAGCGCCTCGAGGTCGGAGGCGGACCACACGATCGAGTGGCGCAACGGCGGCGAGACGTCGCTCGAGAACCTCGTCTCGCTGTGCGTGAGCCACCACCACGTCCGCCACGGCGACCGCTGGACCTACGTCCCCCGCCCGGACGGCGGCATCGTCTGGATCACCCCGACTGGCCGCACCGTCACGATCCGCCCACCCGCCCTGGCCGGGGCGCCGCCGGGCCCCCGCTTCGAGGACGTCCCGCCCCCGTTCTGACGGACGCGGGTCTCGATACGCGCTGCGCGCTACTCGACCAGCATGGGTGATCCATGCTGATCGAGTAGCCCTCGGAGAGGGCGTATCGAGATCCACCGTCCGGCAGAACGCTGGCTACCGTGTTCTCCGTACCCCGCACCCTCCAGGAGGCACCGTTGCCGCTCGATCCCTACCTCGCCGCCCGCCTGCCGCTGCTCGACGGAGTCGCCTACCCGCTCGACGCGGCGCAGGCGGCGAAGGTCGCCGAGTTCGAGGAGGACCCCGGCCCGTGGTCGCTCCCCACGGGCGTCACCGTCTCCGACGCGGCGATCGACGGCCCGCACGGCCCGATCCCGCTCCGGATCTACGCGCCCGCAGAGCCCGCTGCCTCCGCGCTGCTCTGGGTGCACGGCGGCGGCTTCCAGGCCGGCGACCTCGAGATGCGCGAGTCGCACGTCGTCTCCGCCGAGCTCGCCGCCCGCGCCGGCACTCGCGTCGTCTCGGTCGGCTACCGCCTCGCGAGCGCCGAGGTCCGCTTCCCCGTCCCGCTCGACGACGTGCAGGCCGCCTGGCGCCACCTCCGCGCCGAGACCCCCGACGCGCTGCCCGTCGCGATCGGCGGGGCCAGCGCCGGCGCCGCCCTGGCCCTCGCCGCGACGCTCCGCGAGCGCGACGCCGGTGCCCGCCTCCCCGACCACGTGCTGCTCGCCTACCCGTTCGCGCACTTCCCGAACCCCGCACTCGACGACGCCGTGATCCGCGAGCTGCTGCCGCTCCCGCCGCTGCTGCGCTTCCCGCCCGCCGGCATCGAGGACATGGTCCGCGCCTACGTCGGCCGACTCTCCGACCTGCCCCCGCACGCCCTCCCCGGCGCGGCACCGCTGCACGGACTGCCGCCGACCTCGGTCCTGGTGAACGAGTTCGACGAGCTCCGCGGCTCGGCCGAGCTCCTGCTCCGCCAGCTCGCGGAGGCGGGCGTCGCCGCGACCGGCTACCTCGCGCAGGGCATGCCGCACGGCCACCTCAACCGCACGCCCGCGCTGCCCGAGGTCGACCGCTCGCTGGCCTTCTTCGCCACTCAGCTGCGCGCGCTGACATGAGACAGGCGGTGAGGTCCCCGATCCCGCCCTCGGCGCCCCGGCCAGCACGTGGTGATGAGATGTCCTGTCTGCGCGGTCACCGGTCGTCGGTGCTGGGCTGTGAGTGATGGCCGGAGCCGTACGCTGCCCACCGCGTGACAGTGGGCCGGATTGACCGCCGGCCCGACGGTGTGTGCTCGCTCCGGTGCGCCTACCGACTCACCGCCCGACTGCGCCCCGCAGGGCGCTCCGGCTCACTCCTGCAGCAGATCGACCTCCCAGTTGGTGCGCTGGATCGCCGCGTCGAGGTCGCGCAGCTCGCGCGCGAGCACGTCGGCCCGCGCGCGCAGCTCGCGCACCGGCAGCGCCGGCAGCCGCCGCAGCTCGCTGCGCAGCTGCCGGTAGCCGCGGTCGCCCGCCGCCGCGTCGGCCGCGCGCACGACGATGCTGTGCTGCGACCGGAGCGCCTCGCGCCGGGCGAGCGCCGCGGTCAGTCGCACGCCGTCGGGCGTGGTCGCCGCCGTGTTCGTCAGATTGACCGCGGTGACCAGGCGCTCCAGCGCGTCCAGCGCGCGCAGGCACTCGGCCAGCAGCTCCGACGGGTCCTCCGTCGGCTCCTCGCCCTCCTGGTAGGAGGCGTTCGCGACGATCCGCGACTGGAGGGCCTCGATCCGCTTCTGCAGATCGGCCCGCTCGAGGAGTGCTTCGGCAAGCTTCATGCCCCCAGGCAACCACACGCGCGGCTTCCTCGCTGCCCGTCTAGGCTGCCGATCGTGCCGCTGCAGAATCACCCGGGAGACGTCGAGTTCCCCGTGCGCTCGCGCCTGCGCTACGCGCGCGCCGCGGACGCCCACCGGCGCGCCCCCGGCGGCGGGATCGGCCGCCGCGCCCTGCTGGTCACGGCCGTCGCCGCTCCGCTGGGGATCGTCGGCTTCGTGCTCGGCCTGGCGAGCGCGGACGGCAGCACCGGACTGCCGATCTTCACCTTCGGCATCGGCCTCGTCCTCGGGCTGGCCCTCGCGTCGATCGCCTTCCAGATCCGCGACGCCGGAGCGCCCCGCCGGCAGCAGGCCGCCTACCGTGCCGAGGCGCGGACGCCCGCGCCGACCCTGCGCCAGCAGCAGCTGCTCGCCCTCGACGCCGTCAGCGACTTCTCCTTCGGCGGCTGGAACTCCTCGCTCGCCTTCCAGCCCACCTGGGCCGAGCTGCCCGCCGCGCTCCGCGCCCGCTTCGCCGACGGCGCCAAGGGCTCGCCCTGGCCGGAGCTGCCGATGCCCGCGCTCACCGAGCAGCGCGGCGCGCTCGACCGCGACTTCCGCATCGCCTCGGCGGAGGACGTCGAGCTGTTCGTCGCCGACGTCCTCGCCCGCGGTCCGCTGTCGACGCGCTTCGCCGAGGTCTCCGCCTCGGAGGACGCCGAGCGGATGCGCTCCCGGATCGCCGCTCTCACCGGCGAGAGCGAGTTCCACCTGCTCGAGCGCGCGCAGCCGGTCGGCGGCCGCCCGCCGGTGCTGCTGCTCGCCGGCGATGCCGAGCGCACGATCGGAGCGATCCGCTACGCGTACGTCGCCGGCTACCTGACCGCCGGCCGGGCCTGGGAGCTGCTGGAGAGCATCGGCTCCCGCGTCTTCGCTCAGTACAGCGGCTGGGACGGCTACTGGCGCGACGCCGCCGTCGCGATCGCGTTCCGCACCGACTCGCTCAGCGCCGTGCAGCAGTACCACCGGCTGCGCGGCGAGCTGCTGGCCTCGGACTGGCCGGCGGCGAGCACGCCGTACCCGGAGAGCGCATCGTGACCGGGTCGCCTCCGGACCCCCACGCGCCGGACCCCCACGCGCCCGACACCCACGCGCCCGACGACCGCGATCCCGCCCAGCAGGCGCTCGAGGCGATCCAGCGGATCAGCAGCGGAGGCGATCCCGCCGCCGCGGCCTTCGCGCTGTCGAACGCGTGGACCGACCGGCAGGTCGACCGGCTCAAGGCCTTCTGGCGGCGGTCGCGCCGGGACATCGGAGGCTCGTAGGCGACGCAAAGGGTCCCGCCTGCCGCGCCGGTCACTCTGGGGTTCCCCGAGCCCCCGAGTGACAAGGATCCCCCGATGTCCCGCATCCCCGAGCCCGACCGCACCCCCGACGGCCTCCGCTACGAGGGCCGCGACCTCGTCCGCCCCGACGACGAGGTCGTCGACCAGGGCCTCTCCTTCGACGTCGGCACCCTGCTGAGCCGCCGGATGTTCGATCGCCGCCGCGTGCTCGGCCTCATCGGAGTCGGCGCCGCCACCACGGCGCTGGCCGCGTGCTCGGCCGTCGCGGGCAGCGCCTCCGGAACCGCGACGGGCAGCGCGAGCAGCAGTGCCGCAGCGACCACCGGGGAGATCCCCGACGAGACCGCCGGCCCCTACCCCGGCGACGGCTCGAACGGCCCCGACGTGCTGAGCGACTCCGGCATCGTCCGCAGCGACATCCGCTCGAGCATCGACGGCGGCGCCACCGCGGCCGGCGTACCGCTCTCCTTCACCCTGACGATCCTCGACACCGCGAACGGCGGCGTGCCGTTCGAGAACGCCGCCGTCTACGTCTGGCACTGCGACGCGTCCGGCGGCTACTCGATGTACTCCGACGGCATCACCGAGGAGACCTACCTCCGCGGCGTGCAGGTCGCCGACGCGAACGGCGAGGTCGGCTACACCTCGATCTTCCCGGCCTGCTACTCCGGCCGCTGGCCGCACATCCACTTCGAGGTCTATCCCGACGTCGACTCGATCAGCGACTCCGGCAACGCGATCGCGACCTCGCAGCTGGCCGTCCCCGAGGACGCCTGCACCGCGGTCTACGCGCTCAGCGGCTACGAGGGCTCGAGCGAGAACCTCGCCCAGGTGAGCCTCGACGACGACAACGTCTTCGGCGACGACGGCGGCGAGCTGCAGCTGCCGACCGCGACCGGCGACGCCACCTCCGGCTACCGCTTCGCCCTCACCGTCCGCGTCGACACGACGACCGAGCCGACCGGCGGGTCGGTGCCCTCGGGCGGCGGCGGCGGCGCGGGCGGAGGCCGTCCGCCCTCGGCCTGACCGCGCTCGGCGTGCCAGGCTTGCCGCATGGCTGTCGAGGTGGGTGCGGATCTCGAGGTGTCCGCGCGCCTGACGATCCCCGCGTCCGAGCTGCAGTGGCGGTTCTCCCGCTCCTCCGGCCCGGGCGGGCAGCACGTCAACACCTCGGACAGCCGCGTGCAGCTCACCTGGAGCGTCACGGAGTCCGCCGCGCTCACGGACGACCAGCGGGAGCGCCTTCTCCAGCGGCTCGCCCAGCGCCTGGTCTCCGGAGCGATCACCGTCACGGTCTCGCAGGAGCGCTCGCAGCTGCGCAACCGCGAGGTCGCCCTCACGACCCTCCGCGACCTCGTCGCCGCGGCCCTCGCCCCGCCCGCCGCTCCGCGCCGGCCGACCCGCCCCACCCGCGGCTCCGGCCGCCGCCACCTCGCGAGCAAGCAGCAGCGCTCCGCCACCAAGCAGCAGCGCCGCCGCCCGACGGAGGACTGAGCACGCAGGACCGGGGCTAGAGCCGGTCGCTCCGCCACTCCGCCGCGAGCTCCTCGCCGCGGGCGAAGGCCTGCTCCTCGCGCTCGCGCAGCTCGACGCGGCGGATCTTGCCCGAGATGGTCTTGGGCAGCTCGTGGAACTCGATCCGGCGCACCCGCTCGAAGGAGGAGAGCAGCTCGTCGGTGTGCCGGAAGATCGCCGCGGCGGTCTCGGCGGTCGGCTCCCAGCCGTCCGCCAGAGCGACGTAGGCCTTGACCACGCTGTGCCGGGTCGGGTCGGGCGCCGGGACGACCGCGGACTCGGCGACGGCCGGGTGCTGCAGCAGCACGCTCTCGACCTCGAAGGGCGAGATCTTGAAGTCGGACGACTTGAAGATGTCGTCGGTGCGGCCGAGGAAGGTGATGGTGCCGTCGACGGCGCGGACGGCGACGTCGCCGGTGTGGAAGTAGCCGTCGGCCCGCGCGCGCGAGGTGCGCTCGTCGTCGCCGTGGTAGCCGGACATCAGGTTGACCGGCTCGGTGGACAGGTCGAGGCAGATCTCGCCGGTGGAGGAGGACTCGCCGGTGACCGGGTCGATCAGCGCGATCGCGACGCCCGGCAGCGGCCGGCCCATCGCTCCGGAGACGACCTCGGCGCCGGGCGGGTTGGCGATGATCGCCGTGGTCTCGGTCTGGCCGTAGCCGTCGCGGATGGTGAGGCCCCAGTCGCGCTCGACGGTTGCGATCACCTCGGGGTTCAGCGGCTCGCCGGCCGAGAGGATCTCGCTGAGCGCGCGCGGGCGGGCACCGAGGTCGGACTGGATCAGCATCCGCCAGACCGTCGGCGGCGCGCAGAAGGTGGTGACGCCCGCGCGGTCGAGCTGCTCGCGCAGCGCGACCGGCGAGAAGCGGGAGTAGTTGTAGACGAAGACCGTCGCCTCGGCGTTCCACGGCGCGAAGAAGCAGCTCCAGGCGTGCTTGCCCCAGCCCGGCGAGCTGATCGCCGAGTGCACGTCGCCCGGCTGGACGCCGAGCCAGTACATCGTGCTGAGGTGCCCGACCGGGTAGGACTCGTGGGTGTGCACGACCATCTTCGGCTTCGAGGTGGTCCCCGAGGTGAAGTAGATCAGGCACGCGTCGGCGCTGTCGACGACGACGCTCGGCGCGATGCCGGGGGCCTCGATCGAGTCGGCGTAGTCGAGCCAGCCCTCGGGCACGCCCGCCGCGCCGCCCACCGCGATCAGTCCCACGTCCTCCGTGAGGCCCTCGAACTTCGTGGTCTCGGTCGCGTCCGCGATCACGTGCGCGACCTCGCCGCGCTCGAGGCGGTCGGCCAGGTCGGCGGGGGAGAGGAGCGTCGTGGTGGGCAGGATGACCGCGCCGAGCTTCATGATCGCGAGCATCGACTCCCACAGCTCGAGCCGGTTGCCGAGCATGAGCATCACGTGGTCGCCCTGCTCGACGCCGACGGAGTGCAGCCAGGCGGCGACCTCGTCGGAGCGCCAGCGCATCTCGTCGAAGGAGACCTTCGTCTCCGAGCCGTCCTCCTCGACGATCCAGAGGGCGGTCTTCTCGTTGCCGATGGCGATCTCGTCGAACCAGTCGACGGCCCAGTTGAAGTGCGGGCCGACGTCCGGCCAGCGGAAGGCGTCCGTGGCGGCCGCCGCGTCGGTGCGGTGCTCGAGCAGGGTGTCGCGCGCGGCGCGGAGGCGCCCGGTGGGGTTCATCCGACCATCCTCTCGCGCCGCGACGGCTTCGAGGTGAGGGCTCAGTACTTGATCGACTGCCCGCCGTCGATCGGCAGCACGACCGCGTTGATGTAGGAGGCGTCGTCCGAGAGCAGGAAGGCGACGACCGAGGCGATCTCCGCCGCCTCGCCGTAGCGCTTGGTCGGGTTCACCTGGATGAACTCCTCGGCGGCCTTCCGCGGGTTCTCGGCGTCGAGCTGCTTCATCGAGTTCTCGACCATCGGCGTCCAGATGGCGCCCGGGGCGATCGCGTTGATGCGGATGCCGTACTGCCCGTACTCGATGCCGGAGTTGCGGGTGAGGCCGACGACGCCGTGCTTCGCGGCCGCGTAGCCGGACTGGTTGCCGATGCCGGTGATGCCGCCGACGCTCGCGGTGTTGACGACCATGCCCGAGCCCTGCTCGCGCATCACCTTGAGCACCTTCTCGAGGCCGAGGAACACGCCGCGGAGGTTGATCGCGACGACCTTGTCGAACTCGTCGGCGGTGAAGTCCTCGGTGCGGTTCTGGCGCCCCTCGATGCCGGCGTTGTTGAAGAAGCCGTCGATGCGGCCGAAGCGCGCGAGGGTCTGCGCGACGTAGTCGTCGACGTCGGACGCCTTCGACACGTCCGCGATCACGGTGAGCGACTCGGTGCCCTCGGGGAGCGCCTCGACGGTCGCGGCGAGACCCTGCTCGGAGACGTCGACGAGGGCGAGCTTCGCGCCCTCCGCGGCGAGGCGGACGGCGGTGGCGCGGCCGAGGCCGGAGCCGCCGCCGGTGATGAGGACGACGCGATCGGTGAAGCGGGTGCTGCTGATATCCATAGGTGCACTATATACCTAGTAGTACTCGGGAATCTGGGCGCGGGCTCCGTGGATCCGATGCCCGGAGCCGCCGCGACCGGTGCTCCGCGTCCCTGGCAACCGCCGCAGAGACCGACCCGCTCGGCGGCCGCCTCGGGTAGACCGGAGGGACCGGCACGACCGCCGACACGAGCAGGGGGAGCCGTGAAGAGCAGGAGAAGAACGATGACCACGGGGGCCGCGCTGGCCCTCACCGGGCTGGCGCTGGCCGCCTGCACCGCCCCGGCGGAGAGCGGAGCGGAGGCGACGCCGACCGTCTCGGAGGCGCCCGCGGCCTCCTCGACCGCCTCGGCCTCGGCCTCGCCGGGCGACCGCCCGATCGGGCCCGTCCGGCTGCCCGAGGGGGCGACCGCCGCCGTCGAGTGGGTCGATGAGACCGGCATCGTCGAGCCGCGGACCGTGCGCCTCGCCGGAGAGCCGCTCTACGTGACCGTCTCGGTCGTCTGCGACACCGCCGACGCCGAGGTGACCGTCGAGGTCGAGGGCCTGATGACCACCGGCTCGTCCTGCGTCTACGACCCGGGCACCACCCGGACGACGAGCAACGGCGGCGGCAACACCGGCTCGATGGAGATCGCCGTCGACCAGGACGCACGGATCACCGTGACGACCGACCCCGCCGACGCCCACTGGTCCGGCGCGGTCTCGACCGGCCCGCGCACCGTGCCGCTGGGCTGACGCGCAGTCCGGTCCCCCTCGCGGCACAGGGACTCCACGCGAGTCGACGCGAACGGGGGCCTGCGCATGGACCGAAGCCCGATGAGCGTCCACTCGCGTTGTGCGGCTTGCGCGACTGGACGCGAGCCGGGGTCTGCGAGAGTCCTCGAGCCCGATGGGCGTCCACTCGCGTCACCGGACTCGCGGAACGACGCGAGCAGGGTCCTGTGGGCGGGTCGAACCCCGTCGAGCGTCCATTCGCGATGCGCCCTCTGCGGGAGGGCGCGGCGCGCTAGCCCAGCGGCACGCCCAGCGCGGCCATGAACGGCACGGCGTCGACCGCCTCGCCGTCGACGCGGGTCTCGAAGTGCAGGTGGCAGCCGGTGGAGGCGCCGGTCGAGCCGCGGGTCGCGATGACCTCGCCCGCGACGACGGTGTCGCCGACGTCGACGAGCAGGTCGGTGTTGTGCGCGTAGCCGGTCTCGATGCCGCCGCCGTTGTCGAGCAGGATCCAGTTGCCGTAGCTGCCGGAGTAGGCCGCCTCCTCGACGGTGCCGCTCGCGGCCGCGAGGACCGGGGTCCCGCAGGCGCCGGCCAGGTCGGTGCCCTTGTGGAAGAGGTTCACGCCGGCGACCGGCTGGTCGGGGCGGGGGCCGTAGCTGCTGCTGATGTGGCCGGCGATCGGGAGCACCCAGGTGCCGGAGACCCCGGCGGCCGCGGCGGTCGACTCGCCCGCGCCGGCGGTGATCGCGTCGAGGGAGGCGGTGGGCACGAGGACCTCGGGCTTGGCCTCGGCGGCGAAGGCGTCGCGGGTGACGCTCTGCTGCACGACGCCCGCGGCGACGAAGCTCTGCGGGCGGGCTGAGGCGACGGCGTTCGCGGTGTCGGTCGCGACGGCGGACTCCGGGGTGTCGCCGACGGCGAAGGCGGGCATCGTCGAGGTGACGGCCAGGCCGACCACGAAGGTCATCGCGGCGAAGGCGGACACGCGGCGCGTCGAGGGGCGGCGGACGGCGGTGCTCCGGGCCGTGCTGCGCGCCGCGGCGGTGCGGGCGGCGGCGGTGCGGGCGACGCTGCGCGCCGCGACCTGCTCGGCCTCGCGCTGCTCGCGCAGCTGCCGGCGGGTCGGGAGGGCCTGCGCGGTCGCGGCGGAGACGGGGGCCGGGGCGTGGTCGGAGTGGTGCATGCAGTCGTGGTTTTCCGGGTCGTTCGCCGCGGGGGAACGGGGGCGCGGCAGGGCGGGTCGGGGCGGCGGGGCGCTCAGCAGCGCTCAGCAGGTGGTGCTCAGGGGGATGTCAGCCGGGGCTCAGGGGGCCGCGCGGCGACCCTCCAGAGTACCTGCGCAGCTCCGGAACGCCACTGGGAGAATGCCGAGCGGCGCACGGTATCGATGCCGCAGGCTCAGGCGAGCGCCTCCGCGCAGTGGCGGAGCAGGGCGTGCAGCTCGCGGATCCGCGCCCCGTCCAGCCCCGTCAGCATGCGCTCCTCGACCGCCCGGACGGCCGCGCTCGCCTCGCCCAGCAGCTCCTCGCCGGACGCCGTGAGCCGGATCGGCAGCGCCCGGCCGCTCGGCGCCGTCTCGGCCCGGATCAGGTGACCGTCGCGCTCGAGCGACTGCAGCAGCACGTGCATCGACTGCCGCGTGACGAACGCGCCCCGCGCCAGCTCGGAGCTGGACAGCCCCGGCCGGTGCGCCAGCAGCTCCAGGCAGGAGTAGGCGGTGACCGTGATCCCGAGCGGCCGCAGCGCCGCCTCCATCGCGACGCGCAGGGCGCTCGACGCCTCCTTCAGCACGTAGCCGACGGAGGTGTCCAGCTCGATCCGTGCCGTGCTCTCGCCCTGTTGACTCATGTCAGTAGTCTGACATACGCTCGATGTAAGGAAACTGACACCCACCCCCGACGAAAGGCACCCCCATGGCGATCACCGGCCCCGACTTCCTCTCCCTCCAGGTCCGCGACCTCGAGCGCTCCGCCGAGTTCTACGAGACCCGCCTCGGCCTCTCCCGCCGCCCCGGCCCGCCGCACGCCGTCGTCTTCGACACCGCGCCGATCCCGTTCGCGATCCGGGACATCGTTCCCGGCACCCAGCTCCCCGCCGAACCCGGCCGCGGCGTCGCCCTCTGGCTGCACGCGACCGAGGTCGCCGCCCTGCACGACGATCTCGCCGCCGCCGGCGTCCCGATCACGTCGGCCCCCGCCGAGGGCCCCTTCGGCCTGACCTTCACCTTCGCCGACCCGGACGGCTACCTGATCACCCTCCACGACCGCGCCTGACGCGGCTGCGACTGCGAGACGCTAGGCGTCCACACCCGCCGGCTGCCAGAGCTGGAGGCGGTTGCCCTCGGGGTCGTGCAGGTCGGCGAAGCGGCCGTTCGGGTAGGTCTCGGGGTCGATCTCGACGGGGATGCCCGCGGCGCGGAGCTGGGCGACGAGCGCGTCGAGTGAGCGGACGCGGAGGTTCAGGGTCCAGCCGGCGGGGCCGAGCGGCTCGGAGCCGGTCGGCATCGGGGCGAGGACGGTGGTGCCGGCGTCCTGGCGCCAGGAGGGGGCGCCGTACTCCATCGGCACCTCGTCGATGCCGAGGTGCTCGGCGTACCAGCGCGCCAGCGCCGCCGGGTCGCGCGCGGCGAAGAAGAAGCCGCCGATGCCCGTGACCCTCTCGCGCGACACGATCAGTACCGGCCGCTCGTGAAGACCAGCAGGGCGATCAGGCCCGCGACGGTCGCGGCGACGCCGGAGCCGAGGCGCCACCACATCCAGCGGTCGCGCTTGGGGCCGCGCATCGGGCGGCGCAGCCCGTGCCTGCCGGAGTAGCCGCCGTGGTTCGGAGTGAAGACCATGACTCCAGCCTGCCTCACCAGGCTCGCCGGGTCACGGCCTCAGGCACTCCACTCGCTGTCGTCCCGCCAGGGCGCGAGGTCGACCTCGTTGCCCTCCGGGTCCGCGAGGGTCCACCACTCCGGCGCGTTCGAGTCGTCGACGACGCGGCCGCCGGCGGCGAGGGCCGCGGCGAGGCGGGCGTCGACGACGTCGCGCGGCAGGTAGAGGTCGAGGTGGATCGTGTTGCGCTCCGAGCGCGGGCCCTCGATCCGCTGGATCCAGAGGTTCGGGCCGAGGGCGCGCGGATCGGCCAGGTCGGCGTCCTCGACGGGGGAGTAGCCGAGCACGGCCCGCCAGAAGGCGCGGACCGCGGCGACGTCGACGGCGTCGACGGCGATCTGCAGGCTCTGCACCGCGGCCGGCTCGGCGGGGAGGCCGAGCGCGCGGGCGGCGGCCGAGATCTCCCGGGCGAGGGCCAGGTCGCGCTCGCTGATGTCGCCGACGTCGTGGCTGATCAGGCGCACGCCGACGCCGCCGTAGCGCAGATCGACGTCGGGGTGATGGCCGGCCTGCTCGGCGAGGACGGCGATCGAGGCGACCAGGGCGGCGCCCGCGGCGAAGGAGCCGGCCCCGCGATCGCCGGTGCGGAAGTAGGCGCGGGCGCCGTCGCCGACGACCCGCCAGTCGGCGGTGCCGGGGGCGGCGCGGAAGTCGCGCGGGGAGATCGCATCGGTCATGCGGCAGTTGTACTCCCCGGCCGGCCGTTCTGCCCAGGCCCCGTGCGGTGCCCGCTCGCTACGGTGGACCCACGACCGATCGGGTCGACGAGTGTGAGGAGCCGGCATGGCGCAGAAGAAGAAGTCCGATTCGAAGAAGTCGTCGCAGAAGACCGACGACAAGGCCGCGCAGAAGCGCGCGAAGAAGGCTCTGGCGAAGGCGGAGAAGTCGGTCCGCGCGGCCCACGACGCCGTGCGCGACTCCAGCAAGAAGCTGCGCAAGAAGGCCCGCAAGCTCGCCGAGCAGACCGACACGCTCAAGCGCCGGCAGGAGAAGGCGGCGAAGAAGGCCGCCCAGGCCGAGAAGCGCAGCGCTCCCTCCGCCCCGAAGCACGTGGTCGAGCGCGAGCACATCGCCGTCGGCGCGGCCGACCCGTCGGTCACGCCCGACTTCACGCCGCCGCTGCCGAGCGCGGCGCGCGACGAGCAGGAGCAGGACCAGGCTCCCGAGGAGCAGCCCGAGCAGCAGCCCGACGCCGACCCCGAGCACGTGCCGGACCTCACGCTGCCGCTGCCGCGCTCCTCGAACTGAGCGAGCCCCGCGGGACGCCCCTACCCTGAGAAACTGCACAGGGTAGCCCGGCGCGCCGCTCGGAGAGGTGAACAGCCGGTGAACGCCCCGGCGAACCCTTCCGAGCGGCCTGCGCGGGCGAGAGGATCTCCTCCGTGGATCCCTTCATCCTTCTCGCGCTCGTCATCGTCACCGCTCTGGCGTTCGATTTCACCAACGGCTTCCACGACACGGCGAACGCGATGGCCACGTCCATCGCGACCGGCGCGTTGAAGCCGAAGGTGGCCGTCACGCTCTCCGCCGTCCTCAATCTGGTCGGCGCGTTCCTCAGCATCGAGGTGGCGCTGACCGTCACCAACGCGGTCGTCAAGATCCAGGACTCCACCGGCGCCCCCGACCCGGCGCTGCTCGAGGGCGGCGGCTCGGCGCTCCTGCTGATCGTGCTCGCCGGCCTGATCGGCGGCATCGTCTGGAACCTCCTCACCTGGCTGCTCGGTCTGCCCTCCAGCTCGTCGCACGCCCTCTTCGGCGGCCTGATCGGCTCGGCGCTCGCCGGCCTCGGCCTCAACGGCGTCAACTGGGCCGGCGACGGCTCGAAGCTCGACGGCGTCGTCGGCAAAGTGATCCTGCCCGCGCTGATGTCCCCGGTGCTCGCCGGCGCGGTCGCCGCGATCGGCACCTGGCTCGTCTTCCGCGTGATCGGCAACCTCGCCGACCGCCGCATCCACCGCGGCTTCCGGATCGGCCAGATCGGCAGCGCCTCGCTCGTCTCGCTCGCGCACGGCACCAACGACGCGCAGAAGACCATGGGCGTCATCACCCTCGCGCTGATCGCCGCCGGCGGCTGGAGCGACACCGAGTCCGTCCCGTTCTGGGTCAAGCTCAGCTGCGCGCTCGCCATCTCGCTCGGCACCTACATCGGCGGCTGGCGCATCATCCGCACCGTCGGCAAGGGCCTCGTCGAGATCGACACCCCGCAGGGCATGGCCGCCGAGAGCGCCTCCGCAGCGGTCATCCTCGCCTCCAGCCACCTCGGCTTCGCCCTCTCGACCACGCACGTCGCGACCGGCTCGATCCTCGGCTCCGGCGTCGGCCGCCCCGGCGCGCAGGTCCGCTGGCGCGTCGCGCTGCGGATGGTGATCGCCTGGGTGATCACGCTCCCGGCCGCCGCGCTGATGGGCGCCGTGATGTGGTGGATCGGCCACCTGGTCGGCGGGGCCGCCGGCGGCATCCTGATGACCGCCGTCCTCGTCGCCGTCGCCGTCTTCATCTACGTCCGCTCGCGCCGCGACAGCATCGGCGCGCACAACGTCAACGACGAGTGGTCGGACGCGGGCACCGCGGCGAAGCAGACCGCCGGCGTCTAGCCCGGATCCCTCCGTACCGACTCGAAAGGACCGACCCGTGCTCTCCCTCTTCTTCACTGCCGCCGGCCAGGTGGCGCTCATCGCCGTGCTCCTCGGCGCGGGCCTGCCCGTGCTCTTCGCCGTCGGCGTCCGCTCGTTCGCCCTCGCCGGCGGTGACGGAGCCAGCGGAACCGCGGCCTCGACCGCGCAGGCTCCCGGCCTCCCCGCGCCGCTGCTCCGCGCGCTCGGCGTGCTCTGCTTCGTGATCGTGGTCGCCGCCGTGGCGGTGGGCCTGAGCATCATCATCGCGACCGGCCTCGGCCAGGCCGTGAGCTTCGAGCACGTCTTCCCGACGTTCGTCCCCAAGGGCTGAGCATGGCGGCGACCGACCCGGCGGCGCCCGACGCGGCGGCTCCCGCTCCCGCGGACGGCGTCGTCGCCCGGGTGGTCAGCTGGCTCCGCGCGGGCTACCCCTCCGGAGTGCCGGAGACCGACTACGTTCCGCTGCTCGGCCTCCTCCAGCGCAGCCTGACCCGCGACGAGCTGGAGCAGGTCGTCCGCCAGCTGCTCTCCGACGCGGTGCGCGCCGACGCGGCCGGCGAGGAGTTCTCCGCCGCGAGGATGCGGCAGCGCATCGAGGAGACGCTCCTCGGCCCCGCGCTGCCCGAGGACCTCGTCCGGGTCTCGGCACGGCTCGCGAGCGCCGGCTGGCCGCTCGCCCGCCCGGAGGAGCTCGCCGAGCCCGAGCGCCCGGCCTCGGAGCGCGCCGGCCTCGTCACGCGCGTCGTCCGCTGGCTGCGCGCGGGCTACCCCGCGGGGCTGCCCGAGCAGGACTTCGTGCCGCTGATCGCGCTGCTGCGCCGCCGGCTCTCCGACGAGGAGGTCGCCGAGGTCGCGACGCGCCTGGCGGCGGAGGGCGGGCTGCCGGCCAGCCGCGTCGACGTCGGCACGGCGATCGCCGCGGTCACCTCGGAGCTGCCGTCGGACGCCGACATCGAGCGGGTCCGGCTCTCGCTGGCCGAGCACGACCGGCCGGAGGAGTTCGCGAGCTGAGCTGCGGCTGAACCGTCCCGCCGCTCGTCAGGGCGTGCTGCGCTGCACCCGCCGCAGCTTCAGGGCGGGGTCGTGCGCGTACGCCTCGAAGACCAGGGTCGGCGGGCGGAGGCCGAGCCGGCCGGCGAGCAGCGCGAACTCGGCGGCGACCGACGCGCGCACCGCCGGGGTCAGCACATCGACGGCGACGGTGAGGGTCGACGGCCCCGACTGCACGACGCGGAACTCGCGGAACCCCTCGGCGAACATCATGCTGCGGACGACCACGTCCGAGTAGACGCGCACGGGCTCGCCGTCCGTCCCGGGCAGCAGCAGCACGTCGTCCTCCCGCCCCTCGATCGCGTCGAGGGTCGTCAGCACGCTGCCGCACGGGCACGGTGCGGGGGCGGCGCGCAGCACGTCGTTGAGGCGGTAGCGGACGATCGGCTGCGCCCGGCGGCGCAGATCGGTGACGATCGGCACGAAGCGGCCGTCGCCCAGCTCCTCGCGCTCGACCAGCACGGCGTCCTCGTTGAGGTGCAGGGTGCCGAGGCGGCAGGTGTGCGCGAGGAAGCCCTCCGTGCACTGGTACGCCTGGTGGATCACGGCGACTCCGAAGGCGCTCCGCAGCACGGCCGCGTCGCCCGGCTGCAGCACCTCCGCCACCGCGATCACCCGCTCCGGCGCGACGACGAGCTCGCCCCGCTCGGCCGCCGCGGCGAGCATCAGCAGGACCGACGGCGGCGCGACGAGGAGCGTGGGCGCGAAGGCGCCGAGCTTCTCGACGTTCGCGGCGGCGGAGTCGTAGACGTCGAAGAAGCGGAAGGCGACCGCGCGCGAGGCGACCGTTTCGTAGAGCGAGTTGTCGGCGCGGAGGAAGAACGCGATCCGCTGCCCGAGGATCCGCCCGGGCGGCAGGAAGCGGGCGAGGACGGTGCCGGCCCACTCCTCCCGCTCGCGCGGACTGATCACGAACAGCCCGCGGTGCCCGCTCGTCCCCGAGGAGAGCCCGACCGCGACGCCGTTGAGGGTCGGCGAGAAGTCCCGCGATCGCTCGCCGGCCAGCGCGAGCGCGAGGGCCTCGTCGCGGCGCACGCCGACCGTGTTCATCGCGTCGAAGTGCTCCATCCCGACGGCCTTGGTCATGGTCGGCAGTCGCGCCAGATCCTCGGGGTCGAGCCCAGCGCCGAGTCCACGCACGAGCGGCGCGAAGTACGGGGAGTGCCGCTCGAGGAAGCGGAGGTGCCGCCGGAGCAGCCGCCGCTGCGCCGCCTCGAGGGCCGCGCGCGAGCGGAACCGGCGGCCCCACCGGGCCTGCGCGAAGGCCCGGACGATCCGCAGCCGGCCCATCAGCGCACTCCGCACATCAGCGCACTCGGCCCGTCACGGCAGGAGGATCGGCGAGGGGTACGCGTCGTGGCTGAAGCAGAGCGTCACGCCCGACGCCTCCAGCCGCAGCAGCTCGGCCGAGGTGCGGTGGTGCGCGGCGGAGTCGTCGCTGATCAGGCGGGGCAGCGGCCGAAGGCGGTCGGACCACTCCAGGAACTCCCGGCCCCAGGCCGCGTCGCCGGCGAGCAGGACGCGCCCCTCGACGAGCGCGCCGAGGTGGCCGAGGGCGTGCCCGGGCAGCGGCGTCACCACGAAGCGGCCGTCGCCGAAGAGGTCGAAGCCGCTCACCCCGCCGGTCTCGGTCCGCGGCTGCTCGTCGACGACGATCCGGGTCGCGTCGGCGAACCACGGCGGGATCAGCGCGGCGAACACCCCGTCGGTGATCCGGCTGCGCCGCACCTTCTCGAGCTGTCCCGCGGAGAGCACGAGCGTCGTGTCCGGGAAGGCGGCCAGCCCGCCGACGTGGTCGGGGTGCAGGTGCGAGAGCACGACGAAGTCGATCGCGCCGGGCTCGATCCCCTCGCGCCGCAGCTGCGCGTCGACGGTCTCGCCCGGGGCGATCCGGGCCGGCAGGATCCGGCGGTAGAGCGCGCCGACCGGTCCCGTGCCCTCGAGCGTCGGCGGGTAGCCGGTGTCGAAGAGCACGCGGCGGCCGTCCGGGTGCGTGTAGAGGAAGGCGGCCGAGGGGAAGGTGCGCCGCGGGAGGCCCTCGCCGCGGAACACCCGGGAGAGCGGGAACGTCGTGTCGCCGCAGGAGAACACCCGGAGCGACCCGGTCGGCTCAGGCACGCTGTGCTCAGGCATCCTGCGTCCGGCCGTCCTGAGCTCGGTAGTGCTCGCCGACCCGGCGGATGCCCTCGGCCAGCGGCACGGCCGGCCGGTAGCCGAGCTCGGCCCGCGCCCGGGAGATGTCGAGGGTCTGCGCGTAGGCGAGGGTCGCGACCGTGTAGCGGGTGAAGGGCGGCTCGGCGCCGGAGGGGAGTCGCGCGTAGACCTGCTCGAGCAGCACGGCGAGGGCGCTCAGCACGCGGAGGTCGACGGTGATGAAGCGCGGCTCCTCGCCCATCGCCGCGAAGAAGCGGCGCAGCAGCTCGCCGAGCGGCGCCGGTTCGCCGTTGGTGATGTTGTAGACGCTCCCGCCCGCGTGCCGGGTGCGCGCGGCGAGGACGAGGGCGTCGGCGGCGTTCTCCACGCAGGTCACGTCGACGACGTTGCGCCCGCCGTCGAAGAGCGGGATGCCGCGGCGCCGGCTCGCGGCGAGGAAGCGCGGGATCAGGCTCGGGTCGCCGACGCCGATCAGGCCGCGCGGACGCAGGACGACGAGCTCGGGGATCCGGCCGGCCGCGTGCGCGGTCTGGAGCAGCCGCTCGGCCTCGATCTTGCTCCGGATGTAGAGGCTCATCCGGCTGGCCGGATCGAACTCGTCCTCGCGCACCATGTACTGGTGCCGCCGGGCCGAGTAGATGCTCGGCGACGAGACGAAGACGATCCTGCGGATGCCGCTGCGCTCGGCGAGGTCGATCATCGCCGCCGTGCCCGCGACGTTCGCCTCGTGGAACTGCGCCCAGGTGCCCCACGGGCTCGAGAGCGCGGCGGAGTGCACCAGGACGTCGGCCCGGATCGTCCGGCTCGCGAGTCCGGCGAGGTCGTCGGGCACCGTCTCGGCGCCGTCGGCCGAGAGCCGCTCGAGGGCGGCGCGGTTGCGGCCGGTGGCGATCACGTCGTCGCCGGCGTCGAGGAAGGCGCGCACGGCGTGACCGCCGAGGAATCCGGTCGCACCGGTGATCAGTATCCGCACGACGTCCCCTTTCCGAGGACAGAAGTCTTTCCGGGAAATACGGTAGAAACACTGCCACTCATCGGATGTCCACCACGTCCGTGCGCTTCTTGCGGCCCCAATACCAGAGCAGGATTCCGAGATAGCCGAGCTTCTTGCCTTTCCGGATGGAGCAGCGCACCACGGCCTCGCGATCGAATCTCGCCTGCCCGCCGGGGATCAGCTGGCACACCTTCAGGTGCAGCTCGAGGTCCTCGTCGGTGTCGTCGATGCTGGAGCGCGGGAAGCCGTCCACCTCGAGGTAGAGGTCGGCGTCGATCGCCATGTTGAGCCCCGGGACCATGAACATCGGGTACCGCTGGCCCGGCCGCCGGTAGAGGTAGCGGGGCGCGCGCTCGATGATCCCGATCAGCACCGCGCCGATCACTCCGTCGTACCAGCGGTACTCCGGCTCGTCGGTCCGCGGCTTCACCTTGCCGCCCACGATCCGCGCCCCCGTGCGGAAATCCGCCTTCAGCAGGCCGACCCAGCGGGGGTCGGGCAGGGAGTCCGCGTCGGTCCGCGCGACGATCGCGGCGCCCGCAGCGATCGCGTGGCGGAAGCCGGTGTCGGAGGCGGCGCCTGTGCCCTTCTGCGCCTCCTCGATCGTGCGGATGCTCATCTCGGGGTGCTGAGCGGAGAACGCGTCGATCACCGCGCGGGAGCCGTCGGTGCTCGCGTTGTCGACGAGGAGGAGCTCGAAGTCGCGGTCGTCCTGAGCGGCGAGCGCCTCGAGAGTGCCGCCGATCAGCTTCTCCTCGTCGAAGAAAGGGATCACGACCCAGAAGTTCTTCTCGCTCATTCCGCCCCTCTCGCCCCGGCCCATAGTGGCGGCGCCTCTCTCCGGCGTCAATTCGACGGCACCGCCGAATGCAGAACTTCATCCCGCGGAAACGTGAACAGCGCTATACAGGACTCGCTCCGGTGATTCCGCCGATCCGGAACAGGAAGGACGCCCTCGTGTCCGACGTGCTCCCCATCCGCATCCTCGGCACCGGCGAGGCGCTCCCCGCCCGCATCGTGCCCACCTCCGAGGTCGCCGCGCTCTGCGGCATCTCGACCGAGGAGGCGATCCGCCGCACCGGGGTCGAGACCCGGCACTGGCTCGCCGACGACGAGGATCCGCTCGAGCTCGGCCTGCTCGCCGCGCGGAGGGCGCTGGCCGCGGCCGGGATCGAGGCCGAGGACGTCGACGTCGTGCTGAACGCCTCCGGGACCTCGCTGCAGGCGATCCCCGACGGCGGCGCGCTGATCGCGGCCGGGCTGGGGCTCGCCGACGTCTTCGCCTACAGCCTGCACGCCACCTGCCTGTCGTTCCTGTTCGCGCTGCAGGAGGCCGGCTTCCTGATCGGCTCGGGCCGGGCGGAGCGGGTGCTGATCGTGTCGACCGAGGGCGGCAGCCGCGGCATCGACTTCGCGCAGGCCGAGAGCGCGATCCTCTTCGGCGACGCCGCCGCGGCGGTCGTGATCGGCCGCGCCGAGACGCCCGGCCAGGGCATCGTGACCTCGCGGTTCAAGACCCAGGTCAGCGGGGTGCGGCACGCCGAGATCCGCGGCTTCGGCTCGCGGATCCGGATCGAGGAGGCGCCGGAGCGGGTCGCCGACTTCAAGTTCGACATGCACGGCGGCCAGCTGCTCGTGGACGCCCTGCGCAACTTCCCGCGGTTCCTCGAGACCGTGCGACCCGGCCTGAGCAAGGGGACGCCCGGGATCGACCGGGTCATCCCGCACCAGACCAGCAAGGCGGGGATGGAGGGGATGGCGCGGCTCTGGGGCCGGCACACGATGACGATCACCCTCCCCGAGGTGGGCAACACGATCGGCTCGGCGATCCCGCTGGCGCTGCACCGCGCGAAGCCGCAGCCGGGGGAGCAGCTGCTGCTCGTCGGCACCGGCGCGGGCACGCACTACGGCGCGGTGATCCTGCAGTGCTGACGGGCCCGGCTGTCTCGAGGGGCCCGGCTGTCCCGACGGGCCCGGCGTTCATCGAGCTGGAGGCGGTGTCGAAGTCGTACCGCGCCGGGACGCGCCGGATCACCGCGCTGCGCCGCGCGTCGCTCACGATCGACCAGGGCCGGTTCACGGTCGTCCTCGGCCCCTCCGGCTCGGGGAAGAGCACGCTGCTCAACCTGCTCGGCGGGATGGACAGCGCGACCAGCGGGCGCATCCGGGTGGGCGATCAGCTGATCTCGTCGTTCCGCGACCGGCAGCTGACCGAGTACCGGCGGCTCAGCGTCGGCTTCGTCTTCCAGTTCTACAACCTGGTGCCGAACCTCACGGCGATGGAGAACGTCGCGCTCGCCGCCGCGCTGACGACGGACCGGGTCAGCGCCGAGCACCGCGCGCACGAGGGCCTCGAGCGGGTCGGGCTCGGGCACCGCTCCGGCAACTTCCCCGGGCAGCTGTCCGGGGGCGAGATGCAGCGCGTCGCGCTGGCCCGCGCGCTCGCCAAGCGGCCGGCGCTCCTGCTCTGCGACGAGCCGACCGGCGCGCTCGACTCGAAGACCGGCGAGCAGATCATGGCGCTGCTGCGCGAGACGGCGAGCGACGCGGGGACCGCGGTCGTCGTCGTCACGCACGACCAGCGCATCGGGCGGACGGCGGACCGGCTGATCCGCCTGCACGACGGCGACCTCGTCGCCGAGACCGCCTGACGTGCGCTTCCTCGTCCGCAAGCTCCGCCGCGACCTCCTGCGCTACAGCAGCCAGTTCGTGTCGGTGCTGCTGATGTCGGCGCTGAGCGTCACGGTCTACGCGGGCCTCGAGGGCGCGTGGCGGGGGATGCAGGTCGAGATCGACTCCTTCGCGGCCGAGAACGCGCTCCCGGACGCCTGGGTGTCGGCGCTCGGCTCGACGGACGAGGACGTCGCGGCGTTCGCGGCGCTGCCCGGGGTGACCGCGGTCGCGCGGACGACGACCTTCGCGCTCGCGCATCCGCTCGCGGAGGGCACCGGGACGCTGCTCACCACGACCACGACCACGACGACCGGGTCCGACGCGGTCGACGTGCCCCTGGTGCTCGAGGGCGCCGCGCTGTCGGCCGACGGCGGCGGCGTCTGGATCGACGAGGGCTACGCGCGGCTCAACGGCATCGCGGTCGGCGACCAGGTGCCGCTCTCGCGGGCGGGCGTCGCGAGCACGCTCGAGGTGCGCGGACTGGTGCTCGTGCCCGACGCCCTCGCGCTCACCGAGCCCGGCATGATCGCGCCGGAGCCGGGCCGCTACGCCGCCGCCGTGATCGCGCCCGAGACGGCCGCCGCCCTCGGTGTGCCCCTCGTCGGCGACACCCTCCGCGTGCTCGGCGACGCGGACACGGTGCGCGAGGCCGCCCCCGGCATCCTCGGCGAGCGCTACCTCGGCGTCGCCGACCGGAGCACGAACGCGGCGATCGCGCCCGTCTACGACCGGATCGAGCAGATCCGCGGCCTCGCGGTGCTGTTCAGCGCGCTCTTCGTGCTGGTCGCGCTCCTCGCCGTGTTCACCTCGATCCGCCGGCTCGTCGACATCCAGCGGACCGAGATCGCCACGCTCGGCGCACTCGGCATGGGACGGCGCGCGATCGGTCTCTACTACGCCGGGCTCTCCTCGGTCGTCGTCGGGACGGGGGTGCTCCTCGGCGGCGCGCTCGCCCCCGTGCTCTCGCTCTACGTGCTCGACACGCAGCGCGGAAGCTTCGCGCTGCCGGAGTGGCGGATCGCCTACACCTGGACCTCGCCGGCGCTCGCCGCGGGTCTCGTGCTCGCCTGCGGCGCGGGCGCCTGGGCGGTCACCGCCCGCGCGCGCCGGCTCACTCCCGCCGAGGGGATGCGCCCGCCCGCCGAGCACTCGCACCGGATGGCGATCGAGCGCCTCCCCGCGCTGTGGTCGCGGATCGGCTTCGGCGAGCGCTGGGCGCTGCGCGATGCGGCCGGCAACCCGGTGCGGGTCGCGGTCGGGGTCGTCGCGGCGGCGGGCTGCATGATGCTGCTGGTCGCCGGCTTCGGGATCCCGGAGTCGCTCGCGCGCCAGATCGAGCGCGGCTACGGCGACCAGTACCGGTACGCCGCCTCGGTGCAGGTGGCGCCGGGAGCGACGCCCGAGCAGCTCGCCGAGCTCGCCGCGCAGGCGGGGCCGGGGCAGTGGATCCAGCAGCGCCCGTTCCGGCTGACCGGGGCGGGCGCCGGCCCCGCCGAGTACGTGCTGACGGTGCTCGGGCCGGGCGATCTCTACCTGCTCCGCGACGCCTCCGGCACCCCGCTGTCGCTCGTCGACGGGCCGGTGGTGACCTCGCGGATCCAGGAGGCGACCGGCGGCGGGGTCGGCTCGAGGGTCGACCTCGAGGTCGGCGGCGCGGGTCCGGTCGCGGCGATGGTCGCGGCCGTCGCGGACGTGTCGCAGCCGCAGGGCCTGCTGCTCTCGGAGGCGGCCTGGACCGGTCTCGGCGAGGACTTCGCGCCCACCGCGTACCTCACCCAGGCTCCGCTCGACGGCGCGCCGGCCTCGGCGGCCGCCGGTCCGGTGCTCGCCCTGTCCGAGCAGCGGGCGAACGCCGAGTCGGTGGTCGCGGCGCTCTCGGGGGTGTTCACCCTGATGAAGGTGCTCGCGATCCTCCTGGTCGTCGTCTCGCTCTACAACCTCGGCGCCCTCGGGTTCTCCGAGCGCGAGCGCTCCTACGCGACCCTCCGGGTGCTCGGCACGCGCGACGGCGAGCTGCGGACGCTCGCGCTGACCGAGAACGCGATCACGGCCGTCCTCGGCTGGCTCGCGGGCATCCCGGCGGGGCTGTGGTTCCTCGGCCGCTACACCGACATCTTCAGCGACGACCGCGCGGTCTACGCCCCGTACGTGTCGCTGCCGAGCGTGCTGGCGGCGTCCGCGATCACCCTCGGCTTCGCCTCGACGGCGACGCTCCTGCTCACCCGGCGGGTCCGCCGGATCGAGATGGCGAGCGCCCTCAAGGGGGTGGAGTGAGGCTCACCACGTGCTGACGGTCGTCCGGGTGATCACCCACTCGTCGCCGATCGGCACCAGCCGGCTGGTGAGCTGCAGCCGCCAGGTGGCGTGCAGCGAGCCGATCGTCGCCTCGGTCAGGGTGCGCGAGACGAGCACCGGGTGCGCGGCCGTGCCGGAGACCGCGCTCTCGACGTGATCGATGGCGTGGTACTCCTTCAGGCCCTCGGCGATGTCGTCCATCCAGTCGAGCTTCGACTGCACGAGCCCGGTCGGGTGCTCGATCACGAAGCGGGTGTCGAGCAGCGCGTCGAGCACGGGGAGGTCGACGAACACCAGCGCGTCGAAGAGCTCGTCGTGCGCGTCGCGGGGCTCGGCCCCGTCCTCGCCCGGTGTCAGGTCGCCCGGTGTCAGCGCGTCCGGCATCAGGGTGTCCTCCGCATCGAGGGCGGCGCGGTCGTCGCGCGCCGCACCAGCTGGGTCGGCAGCTGCACGTGCAGCGAGGCGGGGGTGCCGCCCGCCATCAGCGTGATCAGCATCTCGGCCGCCGTCGCGCCGAGCGTCTGCATCGGCTGCCGGATCGTGGTCAGCGGCGGATCGAAGCGGGCCGCCTCGGGCACGTCGTCGAAGCCGACCACCGAGAGGTCGCGCGGCACGTCGAGCCCGAGGTGCGCGGCCGTCTCGATGATCGCCAGGGCCGAGACGTCGTTCGCGGCGAAGACGGCGGTCGGCCGGTCGGCCAGCGAGAGCATCGTCGAGGCCGGCAGCCGCGCCGTGTCGTGGTGGTAGCTGCCCACGCGGAGCAGCCGCTCGTCGAACGCGATCTCCGCCTCCGAGAGCCCGGCGCGGTAGCCGGCCTCGCGCAGCCGGGCGGAGCGGAGGTCGACGCGGCCGGCGACGAAGCCGATGCGCCGGTGGCCGAGGGTGACGAGGTGCCGCACGGCCTGGAGGGCGCCGCCGAAGCTGTCCGACTCGACCGTCGGCACGTCGGCGCGGCCGGTGTGCGGGTCGACGGCGACCAGCGGGATGTCCGACGGCGTGCTCACCACCGAGGGCGTCACCACGATCGCGCCGTCGATCAGGGTGCCGCTGAGCCGGCTGAGCGAGCGCCGCTCCCAGCCCTCCTGCTCGCCCTCGTGCGAGCCGCTGTAGGCGAGCAGGTCGAAGCGCGACCGGCGCAGCACCGAGCCGACGCCCTTGAGGATCTCCGCGCTGAACGGCTCGAAGCCGGCGACCAGCACGCCGATCACCCCGGTGCGCCGCGAGCGCATGCTGCTGGCGACCAGGCTCGACTCGTAGCCGAGCTCGCGCACGATCTCGAGCACGCGGTTCGCCGTCGCGGGCGCGATGCCGTAGCGGCCGTTCATCGCCTTCGACACGGTCGCGACCGAGACGCCGGCGGCGGCGGCGACGTCGTGGATGGTCGGGCGGAGGGACATGCGGTCGACCCTAGACCCCGGAAGCGCGCCGATGAGAGCGCGATCCGGATCCTCAGCCCGGCGCTTCGAAAATGGTTTCGAAAACGTTTGCCGATCCTTTCGGCCGCTCTGAGACTGATCGGGCCCGTCCTGGACGGGCGCACCCCGGCGCCGCTCTCCCTGGCGGCGCCTCTCAGCGAAGAGAACGGTTCGAACGATGAAGTTCACGAGATCAGCATTCAGGAAGACGGCGGTGGCCACCGTGGCCCTGCTCGGCGCGGCGGCGGCCCTCAGCGGCTGCTCCGCCCAGGACGCGGGATCCTCCGACGGCACCGTCGCGATGACCCTGTGGCAGAACTCCACCACCGGCCCCGGCCAGGAGTTCTGGGAGAAGACGATCGCCGACTTCGAGGCCGCCAACCCGGGCGTCACCATCGAGTCGCAGGCCATCCAGAACGAGGACCTGGACGGCAAGCTGCAGACGGCGCTCAACTCGGGCGACGCCCCGGACATCTTCCTCCAGCGCGGCGGCGGCAAGCTCGCCGCGATGGTCGCCGGCGGCCTGGTCAAGGACCTCACCGGCGGCATCTCGGACCAGGCGCGCAGCGAGATCCCCGAGGGCTCGTTCCTGGCGAACACGCTCGACGACAAGGTCTGGGCGATGCCCGTGGCCGTGCTCCCCGGCGGCCTCTTCTACAGCCAGGACCTCTTCACCGAGGCCGGCATCACCGAGACGCCGAAGACCCTCGACGAGCTCGACACCGCGGTCACCGCGCTCAAGAGCGCTGGAGCGCAGCCGATCGCGCTCGGCGCGAAGGACGCCTGGCCCGCAGCGCACTGGTTCTACTTCTTCGCCCTGCGCGAGTGCAGCGCGGACACCATGGCCGAGGCGGCCGACTCCAAGGACTTCTCGGACGACTGCTGGCTGAAGGCGGGCGAGGACCTGCAGTCCTTCGCCGGCACCGAGCCGTTCAACGAGGGCTTCCTCACCACCGCCGCCCAGCAGGGCGCCGGATCCTCGGCCGGACTCCTGGCCAACCACCAGGCCGGCATGGAGCTGATGGGCGCCTGGAACCCCGGCGTCATCGCCTCGCTCACCCCCGACGAGAAGCCCCTGCCCGACCTCGGCTGGTTCCCCTTCCCCGAGGTGGACGGCGGCGCCGGCGCGCCGGGCTCGATCATGGGCGGCGTCGACGGCTACTCCTGCTCCACCGCGGCGCCCGACGAGTGCGTCGACTTCCTGAACTACCTCGCCACCTCCGACGTGCAGAAGGAGTACTACGCCGCCTTCAACGCGCCGCCGGTGAACACCGTCGCGCAGGAGGCCGTCACCGAGCCGTACCTGAAGGACATCCTCGCCGCGTACAACTCGGCGCCCTACGTCTCGCAGTGGCTCGACACCGTCTACGGCCAGAACGTCGGCAACGCGCTGAACGTCGCCGTCGTCGACCTGCTCGCCGGCAAGAGCGACCCGGAGCAGCTCGTCGAGGCCGTCGACGCCGCCGCGGCCAAGGCCTGACCGTGACGACCACAGCGCTCCGCGAGGACGCGCGCCCCGAGGCCCCGGCGGCGAAGCGACGCCGCCGGGGCCTCGGCTGGTCGGGCCGCCTCGAGGTCGCGATCCTCGTCGGCCCGGCGCTGATCGTCTTCCTCGCCTTCGTGATCTTCCCGGTCGTGATGGCGGCCTACTACGGCTTCTTCAGCTGGCAGGGCTACGGCGTCCCGACCGACTTCGTCGGGTTCAAGAACTACCTGACGATCCTGCAGGACCCGACCTTCCACGAGGCGCTCAGCCACAACGGCACGATCGTGGTGCTCTCGCTCGTCCTGCAGGGGCCGGCCGCGATCCTGATCGCGCTGCTGCTCAACCGCAAGCTGCGCGGGCAGTCGATCATCCGCGTCCTGATCTTCGTGCCCTACGTGATCTCCGAGGTCGTCGTCGGCACCGGCTGGAGCCTGATGCTCCAGACCAGCGGCGCCGTCAACGGCTTCCTCGAGAAGGTCGGGCTCGGCGCGCTGAAGCAGGACTGGCTCTCGGACCCGGCGATCGCCATCTGGACCCTGATGCTGATCATCACGTGGAAGTACATCGGCTTCGCCGTGATCCTCTTCCTCGCCGGCCTCCAGGGCATCCCGGAGGAGCTGTCCGAGGCCGCGTCGATCGACGGCGCGTCCTACTGGCAGGTGCAGCGGCGGATCACCCTGCCGCTGCTCGCCCCGACCCTGCGGATCTGGGCGTTCCTGTCGATCATCGGCGCGCTGCAGCTGTTCGACCTCGTCTACATCATCTGGGGGCAGTACGTGTCCTCGACCGCCGGCACCTCGACCATGGCGACGTACCTCGTCACCAACGGCCGCAACGCCGGCAACTACGGCTACGGCAACGCGGTCGCCGTGGTCCTGTTCCTCGTCTCGCTGATCGTCGCGCTGCTCTACCAGCGCTTCGTGCTGCGGCGGGACACCGAAGGCGCCCTCACGGGAGACACGCGGAAGGCCGGAGCCAAGAGATGACGACCCTGACAGCGGTGCCCCCGGGCACGAAGCCGCCCACCGCGACCACGCCGCTCTCGCCGCGGCCGCCCAGGCCCCGCCGCCGCCCGCTGGGGCGCGGCACGATCATCGCCTACGTCGTCGCGATCGTCGTGATCGCCCTGATGCTGGCGCCAGTGGCGTACATCATCATCGGCGGATTCCGCACGAACGCGCAGATCACCACCGACCCGTCCGGGTTCCCCGCGCCGTGGAACGTGCAGAACTACCTCGACGTGATCACCGGCGGCATCTTCTGGCGCGAGGTCGGCAACTCGGCGATCGCGGCCGGAGCGACCACCCTCGGCGTCGTCGTGCTGGGGCTGATGGCGAGCTACGTGCTCGCCCGCTACAGCTTCAGCGGCCGCGGCGTGTTCTACGCGCTCTTCGCGGCCGGACTGATGTTCCCGATGACCGTCGCGATCACGCCGCTCTACCTGGTGATCAAGAGCCTCGGCCTGATGAACTCGCTCGCCGGCGTCGTGCTCCCGCAGATCGCGTTCGGCCTGCCGACGACGATCATCATCCTGGTGCCGTTCCTGCGGGCGATCCCCGACGAGATCCAGGAGGCGGCCTTCATCGACGGCTGCAGCCGGATCGGCTTCTTCTGGCGGATGGTCGTCCGCCTGGCGATGCCGGGCGTGATCACGACGGGCATCCTCGCCTTCATCGCGAGCTGGAACAGCTACCTGCTGCCGCTGTTCATCCTCAGCGACGAGTCGAGCTTCACCCTGCCGCTGGGCGTGCAGGCCTTCTCGTCGCAGTACTCCGTCGACACGGCGAAGGTGCTCGCCTTCGTGTCGCTGTCGATGATCCCGGCGCTGATCTTCTTCAGCGTCTTCGAGCGCCGCATCGTCGGCGGACTCACCGGAGCGGTGAAGGGATGACCCCCATGAACGAGAGCCCCACCACCGAGACTCCCGCCCCGTCCGCGCGCGTCGCCGACCTGATCGGCCGGATGACGCTGGAGGAGAAGCTGACCCAGCTGGTCGGCTACTGGGTCGATCAGGGCGGCGAGGTCGTCGCGCCGCTGGCCGGCGAGATGGCCACCTCCACCGGCTACGCCGACGCGACCCGCGAGGGCATCGGCCAGCTCACCCGCGTCTACGGCACCCGCCCGGTCGACCCGGTCGAGCGCGCGCAGTGGCTGTGGGCCGAGCAGCGCCGGCTGGTCGAGGAGACCCGGCTGGGCATCCCGGCGATCGTGCACGAGGAGTGCCTGACCGGGCTGGCGGCGTGGAAGGCGGCGACCTTCCCGACTCCGCTGGCCTGGGGCGCCTCGTTCGACCCGGAGCTGGTCGAGGAGATGGCCGCGGCCATCGGCGGCTCGATGCGCGAGCTCGGCATCCACCAGGGCCTCGCCCCCGTGCTCGACGTGATCCGCGACCCCCGCTGGGGTCGCGTGGACGAGTGCATCGCCGAGGACCCGTACGTGGTCGGCACGATCGGCACCGCCTACGTGCGCGGCCTGCAGTCGGCGGGCGTCGACGCGACGCTCAAGCACTTCATCGGCTACTCCGCCTCGCGCGGCGGCCGCAACCACGCGCCGGTGCACGCCGGACCGCGCGAGATCGCCGACGTGCTGCTGCCGCCGTTCGAGATGGCGATCCGCGACGGCGGCGCCCGCTCGGTGATGAACTCCTACGCGGAGATCGACGGCGACCCGGTCGGTGCGACGCCGGCCTACCTCACCGGAGTGCTCCGCGAGCGCTGGGGCTTCGACGGCGTGGTGGTGGCCGACTACTTCGCGGTCGCCTTCCTGCACCTGATGCACGCCGTCGCCGCCGACCTCGGCGAGGCCGCGCAGCTGGCGCTCGAGGCCGGCATCGACGTGGAGCTGCCGACCGGCGACGCCTTCCTCGCGCCGCTCGCCGAGCGGATCCGCTCCGGCGGCGCAGACGAGGGGATCGTCGACCGCGCGCTGCTGCGGGTGCTCGCGCAGAAGGAGCGGCTCGGCCTGCTCGACGCCCGCTTCGACGACGCGCCCGAGTCGATCGACCTCGACTCGCCCGCGCACCGCGACCTCGCCCGCCGCCTGGCCGAGGAGTCGCTCGTGCTGCTGACGAACGACGGGCGACTTCCGCTCGCCCAGCCGCGCCGGATCGCCTTGATCGGCCCGAACGCCGACAGCGCGCCCGCCCTGATGGGCTGCTACTCCTTCGCCAACCACGTGCTGGCGCACCACGAGGGCGTGCCGCTCGGCTTCGAGATCCGCACGGTGCGGGAGGCGCTCGCCGCCGAGTTCCCGGGGAGCGAGCTGCTCCTCGCCGAGGGCTGCTCGGTGGAGGGCGACGACTCCTCCGCCGACACCGCAGGGATCGCGGAGGCCGTCGAGGCCGCCCGCGGCGCCGAGGTGGCCGTGGTCGTCGTCGGCGACCGGGCCGGGCTCTTCGGCCGCGGCACCGTCGGCGAGGGCAACGACGTCGAGAGCCTCGAGCTGCCCGGCCGTCAGCGCGAGCTGGTCGAGGCGGTCGTGGCCACCGGCACGCCGGTCGCCCTGGTGCTGCTCACCGGCCGCCCCTACGCGATCGAATGGGCGATCCGCGGCGCCTCCGCCCCCGCGGCGGTGCTGCAGGCGTTCTTCCCGGGGGAGGAGGGGGCCGGCGCGATCGCGGGCGTCCTCTCGGGCCGCGTCTCGCCGTCCGGCCGACTGCCGGTCTCGCTGCCGCGCTCGGCCGGCGCGCAGCCGTTCTCCTACCTGCACCCGATCCTCGGCGGGCCCTCCGACGTGACCAGCGCCGACAGCACGCCCGTGCTGCCGTTCGGGCACGGGCTGAGCTACACGGCCTTCAGCCGGTCGGAGCTGGCGCTGGAGTCGGCGGATCCCGGAGCGGCGGAGGCTCCCACTGACGGCGCCTTCACCGCGACCGTGCGGGTGCGCAACACGGGGGAGCGCGACGGCGTCGACGTCGTGCAGCTCTACGCGCGCGACGTGATCGCCTCGGTGACCCGCCCGGTCGCGCAGCTGCTCGGCTACGCGCGGGTCGAGCTCGCGGCGGGGGAGCAGGCGCTGGTGCGCTTCGACGTCCCCTCCGCGCGGCTGGCCTTCACCGACCGCCGCGGCGTGCGCTCGGTCGAGCCGGGGCTCGTCGAGCTCTGGGTCGGGCCGGACTGCGCCACGAGGGAGGCGACCGCCGAGGTCGTGCTGACCGGCGAGGTGTCGCCCGTCGGCGCCGAGACCCGGCGCACCGTGCTGACCGAGGTCGTGCGCGAGGACGCGCGGGTGGCGGTGCTCTGAGGCCCGGGCCAGGCTGGGGGGCATGAGCACCGATCCGAGCGCCATCGATCCGAGCAGCGCCCATCAGAAGCAGACTCTCCTCCGCTACCTGCAGGAGGGCCGCGACGCCCTCCTGCAGAAGCTCGACGGCCTGGGCGAGTACGACCTCCGCCGGCCGCTGGTGCCCACCGGCACCAACCTGCTCGGCCTGGTGAAGCACGTCTCGGGGACGGAGGCCGGCTACCTCGGCGCCGTCTTCGGCCGGCCGTTCCCCGAGCCGATGCCCTGGATGGAGGACGAGTCCGAGCCGAACTCCGACATGTGGGCGACGGCGGAGGAGTCCCGCGAGCAGGTGGTGGAGCAGTACCGCCGGGTCTGGGCGCACTCCGACGCGACGGTGGCCGCGCTCGACCTCGACGCCCCGGGCGTCGTGCCGTGGTGGACGACCCGGGACGTGACGCTGCACCGGATCCTCGTGCACCTCACCGCCGAGACCCACCGGCACGCGGGGCACGCCGACATCGTCCGCGAGCTGATCGACGGCCGGGTCGGGCTGCGCACGCCGGGCGACAACCTGCCGCCGGTCCCCGCCGAGTGGTGGCCGGAGCACGTCACCCGGCTGGAGGCGGTGGCGCGCGCGGCGGAGCAGTAGCGCTGCCGGCGGGGCTCCTGGGCGCCACCTCCCCCGTAGGGGTGGCATCCGGGCTGAGAGGGCTCGCAGGGACTCCGCTGGCCGTCAGGTGTCGGTTAGCGTGGGCGCGTGTCCCCGGAAGGGGGACGCCCCGCGCCGACGTCTGGAGACGACATGACCACCGCCCCCTCCCGCCGCACCACTGCATCCCGCACCACCGCATCCCACACCCTCGGCCGCCGCACGCTCACGACCGCCGCCGCCTGGAGCATCCCGATCGTCGCGGTCGCCGCCGCCGCCCCGCTCGCCGCGGCCTCGACCACGCCGCCGCCCGCGCCGTCGGTCCGCTCGGTCGAGTACACCTCCTTCACCGCCGAGAGCTTCCGCGAGGAGCAGATCAACGTGAACCGCCCGCTCGCCATCGCGATCACCGGGCAGCTCACCGCCGGCGAGCTCGTCACCCTGACCGTCGCACCGCGGATGACCCGCTCCGGCTCCGGCGACTCGCGCGCGACTCCGCTGCGCATCACCGCCGCCGACGGCCCCAACTTCTCGGTCGTCTCCTCGAGCGTCGGCTCCGACGGCTCGCAGACGCTCCTGCTGCGCACCAACCGCGACCTCGCCGACGGCTCGTACCGCAAGACCATCGCCTGGGTCCCGGTCGACGGCCGCACTCAGGAGCAGACCGCCGACCTGCTGCTGACCTGGCCGCTCGGCACCTACACGGCGCCGATCACGGTGATCGTCGCGGGCGTGGCAGGCAGCGAGCAGGCCTACACGCTCAACCGCACGCCCGTCGGCGGCGCGGAGGAGTAGGGGGAGGGGAGCTCTCGGGCCCCCCGTCAAGGGGGTGGGAGCTCTCAGCGCCGCGTTCTAGCGTCGGATCTCGGCGCGGTCGTGCGCGCGAGAGGGGAAGACGATGCAGAAGCTGTACTACGCGAGCGGATTCGTGCTGCTGGGGGACGCGGTGTGCACCGCGGTCGTCGAGTACGCCCAGGCCCTGGCGAACGTCGGGAAGTCCGACCTCGTCGTCGTCCCGGGGCTCTCCGACGAGGGGCTGCGCGGCGAGACCCGCCTGCTGCTCGGGCCCGCCAGCCAGCTCTTCACCAGCCCGGCGCTCGACCGCGGGATCGACCTCGACGACGACGAGGCGGTCGAGTCCATGCGCGACAAGACGCGGCGGCTGCTGCCGGCCCGGCCCACCACGGAGGCCCGCGCGAGCGAGGACCACGACAGCGGCGGGGACTTCTTCTAGGCGCCGGTCACTCGGGCGCGCGTCACTTCTCGAGCGTCGTGCTCGGCCGCTCGCCGAAGCGGTGCGCGTACGACGCCGAGAAGCGGCCGAGGTGCGCGAAGCCCCAGCGGTGCGCCACCTCGGTCACGCTGACCTCGCCCGAGGCCTTGGCGCGCAGCTCCTTGCGCACGGCGTCGAGCCGGATGCGGCGCAGGTAGTCGACGGCGGTGAAGCCGAACTCGCGGCGGAACTCCGACTGCAGAGTGCGCAGGCCCACGCCGCAGGCCTCGGCGATCGTCTCGGTGCGGATCGGCTCGTGCGCATGCGCGTACATGAACTCGATCGCGGTGCGCAGGCGCCCGCTGCGCGGCACGGCGAGGTCGGTCGGCGCCGCGAGCGACTCGTGCGGGAACGTCTCGAGCAGCGCGACGGCGACGGCGCGGTCGGCCTCCTGGCGCAGGAGCGCGGAGCTGTCGACGTCGTAGATCACCCGGGCGACCGCGGCGACGGTCGCCGACCAGCGGCGCAGCGCCTCGCCCTCGGGGCGCGCGGTGGTGTCGAACAGCAGCGGTCCGCCCGCCGTGCCCTCCACCTCCTGGGCGACGCCCTCGAGGTAGCCGCCGTCGAAGTGGATGAGGTTCTGCCGGTAGTCGTGGAACTCGAAGGCGTTCGGCCGGCCGGTGACGAAGATCGCGGGGCGGCCGTAGATCTGGCGCATCGGCGCCTGGTCGAGGTCGGTGACGCCCTCGCCCGCGGTGAGCCAGGAGACGACGTACTCGCCGTCGGTCTGGATCCGCCCCTCGATCGAGCCGGCGAACTGGCTGCCGCGGAGCGTGACGTCGCCGTCGCCGACCGAGGTGTAGCGGTAGGAGAAGTCCTCGCCCGGCTCCACCAAGAAGCGGTGCCCGTTGTACACCGACTCGAGCAGCGCGCGTGCCTGCTCGAAGTCCCGCCCGCCGATGTCGGAGCGGATGACCTCGCCGTTCGAGTCGTCCATCACCCCCAAGCGTCGCATGCGTGCGCATCGAGGTCGAGAGCAGCGGCGCGGAAGTTCGCTGGGCGGATACAGCCTGCGGAGACGACCTAGGCGGCGGCGCGGCGCTTCCGCGGCCCGAAGGCCTGCGTCATGGCGACCACCGTGGCGCCGCGGAACTGCGAGAGCAGCACCACCGAGTGCCGGGCGCCGGATTCGACGGCGAGCGAGAACGTGCCGCCCGTCGAGGTGTCCCACCAGGAGCGGATGTCGAGCGCCCGCAGCCGGACGGTCGGCTGCGTGCCGCCCAGGACCAGCAGTCCCTCGGTGACGCAGAGCGAGCCGGTGACGCCGTCGAGCGTCGTGGAGCAGGCGAAGTCCGCGTCGTGGTGCGCCGGCCCGGCGAGCCGCAGGAAGTCGGGGGCCCAGTGCTCGGTGCCGTGCATCATCGTCTCCCCGCCCCCCGGCTGCGTGACGGGATCAGGCCGCGGCGGTGGCGACGGCGGAGTCCGGCTGCTGCGCCGGCTCGGGGACGATGCGCAGCCCGCGGCCGCTGTTGGCCTCCTCCATCAGCGCGCGCACCCAGGCGGCGTTGATGGCGGGGACGCGGCTGCCGTGGAAGGAGAACTGCAGCGGGATGGTCGGGTGCAGCCAGAGCGTCTGGCGGCCGGTGCCGTGCGCGCTCGAGGCGTCCAGCTGGAAGGCGAAGGCCTCGTTGCGGCGGAACTTGTTGATCATCACGATCTGCAGGTGCGCGAGCGCGCGGTCGTCGATCTCGTGGGAGGTGGCCGGAGTGCCGTAGAGGAGAGCGCCCATGTGCGGAGCCGCCGTTCTGTGTGGGAGTCGCGGTGTCGGCCGCGACGGGACGTGGGGGAACCGGCGGAGCGCCGGGACGTCGTGCGAGTCGGAGGAGGCCGACCCACCGCCGGGCTCGAAGGGCCCTGGCGGCGACTCCCTCTGCCGGGTGCCGGGCGGAGGGGGGAGTCGAGCGAGTGGTCGCAGGAACGACCGTTCTCCGAAGGTACGGGGAGCGGCCCTGGAACGGGGGCCGCTATCCGCTTTGCGAAGCGGCGCCGCGGCACGGCGGGCGGACTCCCAGGAATGCGATGCCGGGCGCCCCGACGCACTCAGACCGCACTTCTCTCCCCCGAAGCCTGGACTCGATTATTTTCGAGAAAGAAAGGTTTTCTCCAAATAAGATGAAAACCGTGGATAGACGAGAGAAGTCGCTGCTGGAACTCCTGCGCAGCGCCCTGCCCGAGGAGGCGTCACCGCGGGTGGACGCGGGCAGGGTCGTCGTCGGTCGGCCGGCGCGATGGTCGCTGGTTCCGGTGTGGATCGGCGAGGGACTGCCGGCCGACGTGCGCCGGGCGCGGGAGCGCGACCTGCCGGGAGGGCGCAACGACGTGCCCGTCTTCCTCGCCCGCGGGATGTCGCCCGGCGCACGCGCACTCCTGCGTGAGCAGGGCGCATCGTGGGCTGACGAGTCGGGGAGCGCCGTGATCCGGATCGATCCCGATCTCCTGATCGTGCGGCTGCCGCCCGAGCGCCGCAGGCCCCCGCGCGTCGGGGCGTGGAGCGCCGCGAGGCTCGCTACAGCGGAGGCCGCGCTCGCCGCTCTCGTCCGCGGTGGGGGAGGGCCGGGTGGTTCCGCGGCGCGGGCTGCCGAGCTGGTCTCCGCCACGGGCTTCTCCTATCAGCAGACCTCCAAGGCGCTCGCCGCTCTCGACGCGGAGGGCTACACCGCGAAGGTGGGTCCGGAGCGCGGGAGGACGGCCGGCCGGGAGTTCCGCGACCCCGGCAGGCTGCTGAGCGACTGGGCCGGGCACTCGGCTCGAGCGGCGGGAGCGGACGAGTCGCGCCAGTTCCACGTCCCCTGGCGAGACGTCGCGGACTCCCTCGACCTGGTCGAGCGCACCGTGACCACCGGCTGGTGCGCCTCCGGCAGCGCTGCGGCGGATCGGCTCGCACCCTTCCTCACCAGGGTCCCCGACCTGTTGATCCGCGTCACGGCAGAGGACTTCGACCGGGCCTGCCAGGATCTGAGCGGCGAGGGGGGCGCGGTCGAGGTCGAGACCGGCGGTCGGATCCACCTCCTTGCCTCGCCCCCTCAGATCCTGGCCTCGGCCTCGTCCGTGCAGGGTGTGACGGTCGCGTCGCCGGTTCGCGTCTACGCCGATCTCCTGCGGGCGGGGGGCCGGAGCGCCGAGGCGGCGGAGTTCTTGAGGGAGAGGGTCATTGGCTTCTGAGGCGAGGACGAGAGCGGCGCGCGCCCGAGCGGAGGACGCGCTGGTCCGTTTCGCGCTGCTCGCCGGAGCGCACGCGCAGGACTTCGTCGTCATCGGCGGGCTGAACCCGGACTTCCTCGCCCCCTCGGCGCCCGCCGCTCACCTGGGGACCACCGATGTCGATCTCCTCTTCGAGCTCGGCTTCGTCTACGACCGCGAGGAGCTCGACTTCGGCTGGCTGGATCGGGTGCTGCGGACGTCCGGCTTCCGGGCCCGGAGAGGGGCGGCGGGGTGGCAGTGGGACGCGGTTCTCGGCGACGCTCTGGTGCGCCTGGATCCGCTGTGCGACGTGGTCGATCAGCCGGGACAGACCGTCAGCCTCCCCGGCGCCGAGAGCGCTGCCGTGCAGAACCTGGAGGGGCCCGCTGCGGCCCTGGTCCAGCCGATCCTTCGAGAACTCTCCGTCTCTCCGCGCGTCAGAGCGGACCACGTCGACGCTCCTGACCGCGTCGAACTGCGGTTCGCTTCCCTCGCCGGATACCTGACCGCGAAATCAGCCGCACTTCTGTCGCGGTCCACGGCTAAGGACGCCTACGACCTGATGTTCGTCGTGCTCTTCAACCCCGGTGGTCCGCGGGAGGCCGCGCAATCGATCCTGGAGCTGCCGGCCGTCAGCTATCGACGGCCACCTGCCGCCGTCGCCCGCGGAGCGGTGTCGATGCTGCTCGATCCGCAGGGCCGGTGGGCCGGGCACTTCGCCGCCCAGATGCGGGAGGCGGGCGACGAGGAGCTGGAGGAGCGGCTGCGCGCCGATGCGGCCGCGGGGGCGTCGCTCTTCCTCCGGACCCTCGATCAGAACGCGTAGCGGACGCGGCAGTAGGGCAGCCGCTCGGCGAGCAGGGCGAGGAAGCGGTCGAGGGCCGCGCGCTTGAGGTCGCGGCGGTAGCGGATGTTGACGGCGCCGTTCTCGGAGACCTTGGACTCCTGCATCCGGGGCGCCCAGAGCAGGTCCTCGGCCTTCGGGTGCCAGCCGAGGTTGACCTCGTGCAGGCCCGCGTTGTGGGTGAGCAGGATCACCTCGGCGGCGAGCTGCGCCTTCGCCCGCGGGTGCAGGGCCGCGTCGAGCTGATCGAAGAGCTCGGTCCAGTCGCGCTGCCAGGTCTCGGTGAGGATCACCGGCGAGAAGTTGACGTGCACCTCGTAGCCGGCGTCGACGAAGTCGTTGATCGCGGCGATCCGCTCGGCCATCGGCGACGTGCGCACGTCGGTGACCTTCGCCGTCTCGGCGGGCATCAGCGAGAAGCGGAGGCGGGTGCGGCCGAGCGGGTCCCACTCGAGCAGCTCGCGGTTGACGTACTTGGTGGCGAACGAGGCCTTGGCGGTCGGCGACATCCGGAACAGGTCGCAGAGGTCGCGGACGTTGTCGCTCAGCAGCGCGTCCACCGAGCAGTCGCTGTTCTCGCCGATGTCGTAGACCCAGGCGTCGGGGTCGCACTGGTTCGCCTCGGCCTTCACGCCCTGCTTCGCGATGTGGCGGGCGAGGTGGCGCTGGATCTGCTCGATGTTCGCGAAGACCGTGACCGGGTTGCTGTAGCCCTTCCGCCGCGGCACGTAGCAGTAGACGCAGGCCATCGCGCAGCCGTTGGCGGAGGAGGGGGCGATGAAGTCGGCGGAGCGGCCGTTGGGGCGGGTGACCAGCGACTTCTTGACGCCCACGACGAGCGCCTCCGTCTTGATCCGCACCCAGCGCGCGACGTTCGCCTCGTCGCCGTGCACCTCCGGGATGTTCCAGTGCGAGTCGACCGGCACGATCTCGGCCGCGGGCCAGCGCTCGACGATCTCCTGCCCGCGGGGCAGCTCGAGCGCGGCCGGCTCGGCGTAGATGCGCCGCACGTCGAGGAGGGTGCGCTGACGGGTGCCGGACATGCGTCCGTTCTACCGGCGACCACCGACAGTGATCGGGATCGGCAGTGCCGACCCGCCGACGGTGCGGGTGACCTCGGGAGTAGAGTCCCGCGCATGGACGCCGCCGCCTCCTCCGCCCTCGGCGCCGCCGCCGTCACCGAGCTGCCGCCCGACTTCGTGCTCGCCCTCGTGGCCGTCGGCGAGGCGCTCGCCGCGATGGCCGCGGGCGACGCGGAGCCGTACCGCCGCTGCTGGGCCGACACCGCGGACTCGACGCTCTACGGCGCGTTCGGCACGATCGAGCGGGGCCGCGCGGCGATCGACGAGACGCTCGGCTGGGTCGCGGGCCGGTTCGCCGGCGGCGGGCTGACGCCGCACTACGACCTGATCCATGTCGCCGGCGACCTGGCCTACACGGTCGGCCGCGAGATCGGCGCGACGCGGATCGACGGGCGCGAGACGGCTCCGCTGATCATCCGGGTCACCCACGTCTACCGCCGCATCGACGGGCAGGGCTGGCGGATCGTGCACCGGCACGGCGACCACCCGCCGCACCTGGAGCGCTGAGCGGGTCGTCGCGGCATGTGGGCCGTCGCGGTATGTGGGGCATCGCGGAGGATGGAGGCATGGAGCCGACCGCCGACCGCTACCGCCGCGCCGCCGTCGAGCTGGCGCAGACCTCCGAGCTGCAGGTCGAGTGGGCGCTCGCCGTCGCCGGCGACGGGGCGCTGCTGGCGCTGATCGACGAGCTGCCGCGCGCCCACCGGCAGCCGTCGCTGCTGTTCTCGGTGGCGCGGCTGCTCGGGGCGCCCGCGGTGGACGGCGCGGCCTTCGCGGAGTGGCTGCGGCGGGAGTGGCCGCGGGTCGCGCCGGTGGCAGCGGAGCGCCTCACCCAGACGAACGAGGCGCTGCGCTGCGCCCCGCTGGTCGCGGCGCTGGAGCGGATCACGGAGCCGGGAGAGCCGGTCGCGCTGATCGAGATCGGCGCCTCGGCCGGGCTGTGCCTCGCGCCGGAGCGGTACTCGTACGTGTTCGCGGGGGCGGAGGGGACGACTCGGCTGGGGCGGGGCGAGCCGGTGCTCGAGTGCGCGGTGACCGGGGGAGCGGCGCCCTCGCGGCTCCCCGTCGTGGCGTGGCGGCGCGGGCTGGACCTGCGTCCGCTCGAGGTCGGCTCCGCCGAGGACCGCGCCTGGCTGGAGGCGCTGCTGCCGCCGGACCGGCCGGAGCGCACGGCGCGGCTCCGGGCCGCCGTGGCGACGCTGCGGGAGGACCCGCCCGCGATCGTCGCGGGCGACGCGGCGGAGGCGCTGCCGGAGGTGCTCGCCGCGGTGCCGCGGGGGCTGCGCGCGGTCGTGGTGTCGCTCGGGACGCTGGTGTACCTGCCGTGGGCCGCGCGGGAGCGGGTGCTGGCGACGGTCGCCGAGTCGGGCGCGAGCCTGGTGACGCTCGAGGCGGAGGCGTTGCTGCCGTCGCTCCGGGAGCAGGCCGCCTCGCTGACAGCGCCCGAGCGCACGCCGTTCCTGCTCGCGGCGGACGGGGTGCCGCTCGCCTTCGCGGCGCCGCACGGCGGCCGGCTCTCCTGGCTGAGCTGACGCCGACCACGGGGGTCTCCTAAGAAAGATCACCCAGTCCGTATGGGGAGAAGCATGCTGATCGAGTAGCCCGCGGAGCGGGCGTATCGAGATCCGCCACCGTCAGAACGCGAGTCTGCAGACCCGCCCTGCTGGTGACGGCGGGTCTCGATACGCCCCTGCGGGGCTACTCGACCACCATGCGCGGCGCCGCCGCGTCCTTTCCCTCACCACCGAGACGCGAAGCGGGTTCGCGGCTCGATACGCGCTGCGCGCTGCTCGACCAGCAGTGGGTGCGCACAACATCAGCTGAGAGCAGGGTCCCTCCCCTGACAGCGGAGGCCACCCCTTCTCAGCTGATGTTCTGCAGCGCCCGAGCGCTCTCCCTCGCCACTGAGCCGCGCTGCTAGAGGGCGTCGACGAAGAGCTGGGTGGCCTGGGGGACGTAGGAGGTGTTCGTCGACGGGTCCCAGCCGACGAGGGCGACGACGTCGCCGCCGACGCGGGTGGTGATGCCGACGAGGGCGAAGGGGGCGCCGCCGACGTCGCCGGTGACGGTCCAGCCGACGGCCTCGTCGGTGCCGGTGATCGTCGGCTCGGTCTGCTCGACGGTGGTCTGCACAGGGGTGCCCTGCAGGGCGAACAGCTCGGAGCCGTCGGCGCAGCGCTCGAGCGCGTCCTCGGCGGAGGCGACGAGGGCGGAGGCGGTGTCCGCGTCGCCGGTGCTCGCGACGACCGAGGTCATCGAGCGGTCGGCGCTCGTCCCGTAGGCGAGGCCCGCGTCGGTGAGCGTGTCGTCCGCGTCCCAGCCGACGCCGAACGGCGCGAGGCAGGAGGCGTCCGTCGCGGTGAGCCCCGGGTAGACCGAGCCGAGCATCTCCTCGGTGCTGGTGAACTCCGCGGGCACGAACTGGATGTCGTCGAAGATCGTCGCCAGCTCGGCGTCGGTGTGCTGCGGCAGAGCCTCGGCGGTCGGCTCGGGCTCGGCGGCGGCGGTGCAGCCGGTCAGCGCGAGCAGCAGAGCGCCCGTGAGGGCGAGTCCGGCTCGGGCGACTCCGGCTCGGGCGGCGGTGGTGTGCGTCATGGTTGTTCCCCCTCTGCTCCCGCGCCGCGTCGGGGCGGAGGCGGCCCGAGGCTAGCAGAGGCCTCGGACACTCCCGCCGCAGCCCGGCCCGCCCCGCCCCGCAGGCCCGTCCGCTAGATCTCCGTGTGCCCCAGGTCCGCGTGCGCGAGCAGCCGGATCTCCGGCTCCGCGATCGACTCGAACTCCAGCACGACCACCTCGTTGCGCCCGACCCGGGTGACCGGCGACGGCACGATCAGCGTGCGCTGCGGCCCGCGCCGCCAGTAGCGGCCGAGCAGGAAGCCGTTCACCCAGACCAGGCCCTTGCCCCAGTGCAGCGTGTCGAGGTGCAGGTCGGCCTGCGCGTCGAGCTCGAAGGAGCCGGAGGCGAGGCCCGGTCCGGCGGCGAACGATCCGCTCCCGGGCACCCGGCCGCACTCGGGCAGGCACTCCAGCGCGAGCGGCCGGGCGACCCAGCCGGGAAGCTCCGCGCCGTCCAGCCGCACGCCGCCGATCAGCCCCTTGTGCTCGCCGATCCGCTCGCCGTAGTTCACCCGGCCCTGGTCCTCGACCAGGACCGCCAGCTCGCCGGTGCCGCGGGGGAGCGTGATCGCCCGCTCGTGGTCGTCGCGCGCGAGCACGCCGACCGGGACGCCGTCGAGCAGCACCCAGGCGCGGTCGCGCACCTCCTCGCCGACGACGAGCCGGGCGGGAGCGTCGCCCGCCGTCAGCATCGTCGTGAACAGCGCGAACCCGCCGGCCAGCCCGAGGTCGTCGAAGCTCGCCATCGACTCCAGGCGCGTCGCCGGCCCGAAGACCGCGTCGAGTCCGAGCAGCGCGGGGCCCGGCACGAGCGGCGCGGTGAGCACCGGCGCCGGCGGGGAGACCGCGGGCACCTCGTTCGGCACCGGCGCGTAGCGCGCGATGACCTCGCGGAAGGCCCAGTACTTCGCCGTCGGGTCGCCGCTCTCGTTCAGAGGGGCGTCGTAGTCGTAGCTCGTGGTGATCGCGGCGTAGCGGCCCTTGTCGTTCGCGCCGCTGGTCAGGCCGAAGTTGGTGCCGCCGTGGAACATGTAGATGTTGACCGAGCCGCCGACCGCGAGCAGCGCGTCGAGCTCGCTCGCCGACGCCGCCGCGTCCGTGGTGTGGTGCTGGGTGCCCCAGTCGTCGAACCAGCCGCACCAGAACTCCATGCACATCAGCGGGCCGGTGGGCTGGAACTCTCGCAGCGTCGCGAGGCGCTCGGCCGTCCGCGAGCCGAAGGAGCCGGTCAGGTGCAGGCCGGGCAGGCTGCCGTCGGCGAGCATCTGCGGGGTCGGCTGGTCGATCGTGGTCAGCGGCACCGTGATGCCGCTGTCGCGGGTGACCCGGACCAGCTCGGCGAGGTACTCCTTGTCGGAGCCGTACGCGCCGTACTCGTTCTCGATCTGCACGAGGACGACGGGCCCGCCGCGGTCGATCTGGCGCGGCGCCACGATCGCGGAGATCCGGCGGAGGTAGTCGCTGACCGCGGCGAGGTAGTGCGGCTCGGAGCGGCGCACGCCCACCTCGGGGTCGCGGAGCAGCCAGGCGGGCAGGCCGCCGTTGTCCCACTCCGCGCAGATGTAGGGGCCGGGGCGCACGATCGCGTGCAGACCCTCGGCGGCGACCAGGTCGAGGAAGCGGCCCAGGTCGAGCCCGGCGTCCTCGCGCCAGGCGCCGCGCTGCGGCTCGTGCGCGTTCCAGGCGACGTAGGTCTCGATGGTGTTCAGGCCCATCAGGCGGGCCTTGCGGATCCGGTCGGCCCAGAGGTCCGGGTGGATCCGGAAGTAGTGCAGCGCTCCCGACAGGATGCGGTGCGGCCTGCCGTCGAGCTCGAAGTCGGTCGCGCCGATGGCGAAGCGGCTCTGGGGCGCGCCGGTCGGCGCGGCGGCCGGCGCGGCGGAGTCGGGAGCGGTGGTCATGCGGGATCCCCCTCAGGATCGTGGGACGGGTCGAGGCCGGCCGGAGCGATCCGACCGGCCTCGAACGCCGCCAGTGCTACTTGAGAACAGTGCTACTCGGAGACGGTGAAGCCCTGAGCGTTGCCGTACTCGACGAGCTTGCTCTGCCAGGCGGCGATGCCGTCGTCGAGGCTCGACTTGTTGGCGTAGGCCTGGCCGACGGTGTCACCGAAGACGCTGTTCGCGTAGACCTGGAAGGGCAGGTACGACCAGCCGGGACGGACGTCCGTCGAGGCCTGGGTCAGCACCTCGTTGATCTTCTGGCCGCCGAAGTACTCGGACTCGGCGCCGGTGAAGTCCGGGCTGCTGAGGTCGGCCGAGGTCGACGGGAATCCGCCGCTCTCGAGGAAGACGTCGACCGAGGCCTCGTCGCTGTTCAGCCAGCGCAGGAACGCGGCGGCCAGCGCCGGGTTCTCGCTCTGCTTGGTGACGGACTGGCCGCCGCCGCCGTTCTCGGCGCTGACGGCGGTGCCGTCGTAGGTCGGGATGGGCGCGACGGCCCAGTCACCGGAGGCGTCGGGGACGCTGGACTCGAGCACGCCGGGCATCCAGGCGCCGGTGATCAGCGAGGCGATCGAGCCGTCGCCGAGGCCCTTGTACCACTCGTCGCCCCACGCGGGGGTGTCGGAGAGGAGGCCGCCCTCGACGAGCTGGTTCCAGACGCCGGTCCACTTCTCGGTGCCCTCGTCCTCGAGGTTCACGGTGACGTTCGTGCCGTCGGTCGTGAAGGGCTCGCCGCCCGCCTGCCAGATCATGCTGGTCGCGAAGCCGGCGTCGCCGGTGTCGGCGGTGATGAACTTCGACGGGTCGGCCGCCTGCAGCGCCTTGGCCGCGGCGATGTACTCGTCCCAGGTGGTCGGCACGGCGATGCCGTACTGGTCGAAGACCGTCTTGTTGTAGAACATCGCCATGGGGCCCGAGTCCTGCGGGAGGCCGACGAGCTTGCCGTCGATGTTGACGCTGCCCCAGGTGGACGCCGAGAACTTGTCCTCGAGGTCGCTCATCCCGTACTGGGAGAGGTCGAGCAGCGAGTCCGACAGCGCGAACTGCGGCATGGCGTAGTACTCGATCTGGACGACGTCGGGGGCGCCGGAGCCGGCCTTGATCGCGTTCTCGAGCTTGGTGTACTCGTCCTTGTTCGTGCCGGCGTTGACCAGCTCGACATCGACCTTCGGGTAGGCCTTCTCGAACGCGGCGACCTGGGCCTCGGCGCTGGGGGTCCAGCTCCAGTAGGTGATCTTCCCGCCGGTCTCGAGCGCGGCGTCGAGGTCGGCCGCGGTGCCGGAGGCGGTCGTGCCGCCGCCGGTGGTGCCGCCGGACGAGCAGGCGGCGAGCGAGCCCGCGGCGAGTGCTGCGGCCGCGACGACCGTCAGGGTCCGCCGGAGGGCGGAGTGGGCGATCTTCATGGTGATTCCCTTCACTTCTTCGTGCTGTGGGGTGGTGCGGGTGGAGTGGTGCGGGGCAGGACGCTCCGACCGGGGGACGGGTTCGTGGGGTGGGCCTAGCCCTTGACGCTGCCGGCGCTCAGGCCGGACTGCCAGAAGCGCTGGAGGCCGAGGAACGCGACGACGATCGGGATGATCGTCAGCAGCGAGCCGGTGATCACCAGGTTGTAGATCGGCTGGGCGCTGACGCCGGTGGCCTGCGCGTTCCACTGGTTGAGGCCGACGGTGAGCGGATACCACTGCGGGTCGCTCAGCATGATCAGCGGGAGGAAGTAGTTGTTCCAGGTCGCGACGACCGAGAACAGCAGCACGGTGACGATGCCGGGGGCGAGCAGGCGGATCGAGATGGTGAAGAAGGTGCGGAACTCGCCCGCGCCGTCCATCCGCGCCGCCTCGAGCAGCTCCGTCGGGACCGACTCGACCGCGTAGACCCAGACCAGGTAGAGGCCGAAGGGGCTGATCAGCGAGGGGATGATGATCGCCCACGGGGTGTTGGTGAGGCCGAGCTGGCTGAACATCAGGAAGGTCGGGACGGCGAGCGCGGTGCCGGGGACGGCGATCGCACCGAGGACGACCGCGAAGACGGCCTTGCGCCCGGCGAAGCGGAACTTCGCGAGGCCGTAGCCGGCGAGCGTGGCGAGCAGGGTCGCTCCGCCCGCGCCGACCACCACGTAGAGCAGCGTGTTGCCGAGCCAGCGGAGGAAGATGCCGTCGCGGTAGGTGAGCGTCTCGGCGATGTTCTGGAAGAGGACGAAGTCGCCGTCGAACCAGAGGCCGAAGCTCGAGAACAGGCCGGCCTGGGTCTTGGTCGCGTTGATCACGAGCCAGGCGAGCGGCACGAGGCTGTAGAGGATGAACGCCGACATCAGCAGGGTGAAGGCGATCGACTTCTTCGGGGCGACCGAGGAGCCGCGGCGGGCGGGGCGCTTGGCCGGGGCGGCCTTCGTGGGGCGGCGTGCGGTTGCGATGGCCATCAGTTCTCCTTGCGCGCGCCGCGGAGCTGCACGACGTAGGCGATCACCGCGGTGATCACGCCCATGACGATGGCGACCGTGGCCGACGCGTTGTACTGCTGACCCGCGAAGGACAGGTTGTAGGCGTACATGTTCGGCGTGAAGTAGGTGGTGATGATGTTCGGCGCGAGCGTCCGGAGGATGTTCGGCTCGTTGAACAGCTGGAAGCTGCCGATGATCGAGAAGATCGAGGCGATGACGATCGCGCCGCGCAGGGCGGGCAGCTTGATCGAGCGGATGACGCGCAGCGGGCCGGCGCCGTCGATCTCGGCGGCCTCGTAGAGCTCGCCGGGGATCGTCTTCAGCGCGGAGTAGAAGATCAGCATGTTGTAGCCGACGAACTCCCACGTGACGATGTTGCCGATCGAGACCAGGATCCAGTCGCGCGAGAACGGCGCGATCAGGTCGGAGCCGAGCAGGTCGTTGACGTTGGCGGTGAGGCCGAAGTTGTCGCCGTAGATGAAGCCCCACATCAGGACCGCGACGACGGCGGGGACCGCGTAGGGGAGGAAGACGACGATGCGGAAGAAGCCGGTGCCGTGCAGCCGGCCGCTGTCGATCGCGAGGGCGGCGACGAGCGCGAGCACGAGCATCACCGGGACCTGGACGACCAGGAACAGCAGGACGCGGCCGAAGCCCTCCCAGAAGTTCGGGTCGCGGAAGATCGCCAGGTAGTTCTCGAAGCCCACGAAGGCGTTGCCGCCGATGAGCTGCTCGCGGAACAGGCTGAGGTAGATCGAGTAGATCACCGGCGCGATGAAGACCAGCAGGAACACCACGAGGAAGGGGGCCACGAAGGCCAGGCCCTTCCACTCGCTCTTCGCGCGACTGCGCGGAACGGCGAGGGGTGCGGCCGGAGGGGTGACCTCGCGCAGCGGGACAGGGGGAGACGTCGTCGTCATCGGCGGGATTCCGTTCGGGGTCGGTTCCGACATGTTCACGTCAACATGGCAGGACGCCACCGTAGCATGGCCACGTCAACACGCGCACGATCCGTTAGGTTTCGATGGGGAAACGATGTTCCGCCACCGGCGCGGGACTCGTGGAGGGACGGCATGGCCATCGAGACGAACGCGGCGACCGCCGTCCCGCGCCGACGGAGCGTGTCGATGGCCGACGTCGCGCGACGCGCGAACGTGTCCGGGCAGACCGTCTCGCGGGTGTCCAACGGGAAGCAGAACGTCGACACCGAGACGCGCGAGCGCGTGCTCGAGGCGATGCGCGCCCTCGGCTACCGGCCCAACAGCGCCGCGCGCGCCCTGCGCACCGGCCGCTTCCACAGCATCGGCGTGATCATGTTCACGCTGTCCTCCTTCGGCAACATGCGCACCCTCGACGCCATCGCGGTCGCCGCGGCCGACGCGGGGTACTCGATCACCCTCATCCCCGTGCCGCACCCGACCCAGGGCGAGGTGTCCGTCGCCTTCCACCGCCTGAGTGAGGAGGCGGTCGACGGCGTCATCATCGTGATGGAGGCGCACCTGCTCGACGAGGCCGACATCGTGCTGCCGCCCGACCTGCCCGTCGTGGTCGTCGACTCGGCCGGCGGCGACCGCTACCCGGTCGTCGACACCGACCAGGTCTCGGGCGCGCGCCAGGCCGTCGAGCACCTGCTCGGGCTCGGCCACCGCACCGTCCACCACATCGCCGGGCCGGAGCGCTCCTACTCGGCCGAGCGGCGCCGGGAGGCGTGGGAGTCGACGCTGCGCGCGCAGGGCGCCCCGGTGCCCGAGGCGCTCGTCGGCGACTGGTCGAGCGCGTCGGGGTACCGGATCGGCCGGAAGCTGGCCGCGGATCCCGCCGTGACGGCGGTCTTCGCCGCGAACGACCAGATGGCGCTCGGCGTGCTGCGCGCCCTGCACGACGCCGGCCGGGCGGTGCCGGGCGAGGTCAGCGTGGTCGGTTTCGACGACATGGAGGAGTCGGCGAGCTTCTGGCCGCCGCTGACCACCGTGCACCAGTCGTTCGGCGACACCGGGCGCCGCTCGGTCGACATCCTGCTGCGCGAGCTGGAGTCGGGCGAGCGCTCGGGCGTGACCCTGACGCCGACGGAGCTCGTCGTGCGCGAGAGCACGGGGCCGGCGCCGCGCTGAGGCGCTCGGGGCCGCCCGGGTCGCTCGGAGGTGTCGGCTGCGGGCGATACTGTGAGGCTTCTCACCCGTCCTCGCTAAGGAGCACCCATGTCGGTCGGCCTGCTCGCCGTCGTCGATGACATCCTCACCGCCGCCCTGAAGGCGAGCGCGAAGACGGCCGGTGTCGTCATCGACGACGCGGCCGTCACTCCGCAGTACGTCCAGGGGCTGACCCCGGCGCGCGAGCTGCCCGTGGTCGGGCGGATCGCGCTCGGCAGTCTCGTCAACAAGTTCGTGATCATCATCCCGATCGCGCTGCTGCTCTCCTCGTTCGCGCCCTGGGTGCTGCCGTACCTGCTGATCGTCGGCGGCGCCTTCCTCTGCTTCGAGGGCGCGGAGAAGGTGCTCGAGTGGTTCGGCGTGCACCATGCGGCGGGCGAGACGGAGGCGCGCGACGAGAAGAAGCTCGTCTTCGGCGCCGTGCGGACCGACCTGATCCTCAGCACCGAGATCATGCTGATCGCGCTCGACGGGCTGGACACCGACCTCGGCTTCGGCGGGACGCTCGGGGCGCTCGCCGTGGTCGGCCTCGGCATGACGCTGCTCGTCTACGGCGCGGTCGCCCTGCTGGTGAAGATCGACGACGTCGGGCTGCGGCTGATGAAGAACGCGGCGCGCGGCGTCCGGCGCTTCGGCGTGCGCATCGTCGCCTCGATGCCGGCCGTCTTCCGCACCATCAGCATCATCGGCACGCTCGCGATGCTCTGGGTCGGCGGGCACCTCGTCACGGCGAACCTGGCCGAGACCTTCTGGCACGGCCCCTACGACCTCGTGCACGTCGTCACTCACGCGGTCGAGGGCGCCGGCCCCGTCGTCGTCTGGATCGCCGACACCTTCGTCTCGATGATCTTCGGCCTCGTGCTCGGGCTGATCGTCGTCGCCGCCGTCACGGGCGTCCGCCGCGTCCTGAAGCGCGGCGAGCCGGCCGAGGCCCACTGACGGGTCGGGTCTCGATACGCCGCTCCGCGGCTACTCGACCAGCATGGGGAGGCCCGCAGCTCTTGCATGCTGCGCCCTCCGGCAGCCGCGCCCTTTATGTTGATCGAGTAGCCCCGCAGGGGCGTATCGAGATCCCGCGTCCTCAGCGCTCCAGGTGCGAGTACTCCGGCAGCGCGATCGCGTCCGCGGGCGGCGTGAAGAACCGCCCCATCGTCCGCCCGATCACCGGCGTCGCCGCGACCTTCACCGCGAGCCCGAACGCCGCCACTCCCAGCCGCGACACCGGGTTCGCGACCCGTGGCACCCCCGGCGGCAGCGCCTGCGCCTGCGTCACGTAGGGCCGCATGATGCGCTCGTACCCCGCGAAGCCGTCGCGCGGATCCACGTGTGCCGCGAGCTCGCCGGCGAGCACGTACGCGCCCGCGAGCGACAGGCTCGTCCCCATCCCGCTGACCGGGGAGGCGCAGTAGGCGGCGTCGCCGACCAGCGCGACCCGTCCGCTCGACCAGCGCGGGGCGTGCACCTGGCCGATCTGCTCGTAGTAGAGGTCGTCGGCCTCGTCGAGTCCGCGGAGGACGCGCCGCGCCTCCCAGCCGGCGTCGCCGAAGACCGTGCGGAGGTGGGCGCGCTGCTCGTCGATCGAGCGGCGCTCGGTGCTCGCGCGGTCGAGCCGGCGGTCGATCACCTGCGAGAGCGCGACGCGGAGCGTGCCGTGCGGGTCCGGGCGGAGCGTGATGCTGCGCCCGCCGACCGCACTGTACCAGCGCCACCAGTCGTCGTCCGCGGCGGTGCGGGGGATGGTGGCGTAGGAGGTCTCCAGGCCGAGCGAGCGGATCTCCGGCTCGGTGCCGAAGACGAGCCGGCGGGTGCTCGAGCCGATGCCGTCGGCGGCGACGACGAGGTCGAAGCGCTCGTCGGGGGCGTGCTCGAAGGAGACGGTGACGCCGGCGCCGTCGTCGTCGAGGCCGGTGATGCGGTCGCCGTAGCGGTACTCGGTGTGCTCGACGGTGCGGTCGACGAGGAGCCGCGCGAGGTCGCCCCGGAGGATCTCGAGCTCGGCGGTCGCGCCGCCGCTGTCGGAGGTGCCGGCCGGGAACTCGGCGAGGGTGCGTCCGCCGCGGCCGACGAAGCGGGTGCCGACCTCGCCGGTCGTCGCGGCGCGGATGTCGTCCTCGAGGCCCATCCGGCGGGCGACCTCGCGGCCGGCGCCGCGGACGTCGACGTTCTGCCCGCCGAGCCGCAGGGCGGGCGCGCGCTCGACGATCGTCGCCTCGACGCCGTAGCGGTGCAGCCAGAACGCGAGGGCGGGGCCGGCGATGCTGGCGCCGGAGATCAGGACACGGGTCATGGTTGCCGCCTTCGTTGATAATCAATGAGATTGGCAATCTACACCGTTATCGTGGAGGCATGAGTGACAGCGCGCCCGATCTCGGCATCCGGACCCGCGTGCGCCAGGTGACGGAGCGGCAGCGGCTCTTCGAGCAGTCGCTCACCCGCGCGCTCGCGGTCGACGCCGTCGGGCTCGACGCGATGACGCACCTGATGTCCGCGGGTCCGCTGACGCCGACCGAGCTGGCCGGGCGCCTCGGCGTCTCGACGGCGGCGACGACCCTCGTGCTGAACCGCCTCGAGGCGGCCGGCCACGTCCGCCGCGAGCGGCACCCGACGGACGGGCGGAAGCTGATCGTCACGGCCTCGGAGGAGTCGGCGCGGCGCGCGCAGGAGCGGGTCGCCCCGCTGATCGCGGGCGTCGAGGCGGCGGTCGCTGACCTCGACTCGGCCGAGCGCGCGACGGTGCAGGCCTTCCTCGACCGCCTGCTCGCGGTCTACGACGCGGTGACGGACTGACGGGCCGGCGTCCTGGCCACGGCGGGTCTCGATACTCCGCAGCGCGGCTGCTCGACCAGCAGGGAAGGGGCGCGCCGCGTTCCGTGTGAGTCCGCGTCTTCATGCTGATCGAGTAGCGCGCGGAGCGCGCGTATCGAGATCCACGTGTTCGGAGGGTGGGTCTCGATACGCCCCTGCGGGTCTACTCGACCGGCATGCAGGGGGCGCCGGCGAGTGGACGTGGGAGGGGGTCTGGCGGAGCTGCGGGGCCCGATGCGGGTCCGTTCGCGGGAGGCGGGGCGTGCGAGTGGACGCGTGCGGGGCTCTGCAGGAGGCGCGCGGCCCGTTCCGGCTCCGCTCGCGCCTTCATGCTGATCGAGTAGCGCGTGGAGCGGGCCTATGAGATCCGCCCCGTCAGAAGGACGGGTCTGCAGACCCGCTGCGCTGAGGACGGTGGGTCTCGATACGCCCCTGCGGGGCTACTCGACCAGCATGAGGGGGCCCCTGCGCGGCTACTCGACCAGCAGGGAGGGGGCGCCGGCGAGTGGACGTGGGAGGGGGTCTGGCGGAGTTGCGGGGCCCGATGCGGGTCCGTTCGCGGGAAGTGGGGTGGACGAGTGGACGCGTGCGGGGGCCTGCTGGGGGCGCTGGGCCCGTTCCGGGTCCACTCGCGGAAGCATGCTGATCGAGTAGCGCGGAGCGGGCGTATCGAGATCCACGTGTTCGGAGGGTGGGTCTCGATACGCCCGCTGCGCGGCTACTCGACCAGCATGGGGGCCGCTGCGCGGCTACGTGGCCGGCATGGGGGCCGCTGCGCGGCTACTCGACCAGCATGCAGGGCGTCAGCAGCTGCGTGCGGAGTACGCGGCCGGGATCACCGTGGTGACGGGGGCGCCGTCGACGGTGGCGGTCGCGGTGACGGTGGCCTGGCCGGCGGGCACCGAGGCGGCGCGCGTCGAGAAGGCGGCGGAGGCGTTCTTGCCGGGCAGGATGCCGGTGAACTCCTTCGAGCCGTAGGCGGAGGCGACGGTCATCGAGACGGGGACGGTCGCGTTGTTCTGCGCCGTGACCGTCAGGGTGACCTTGCCGGCGATGCAGCGGGTCGTGGCCGTCACCGCGACGGCGAGGGCGGCGGGCGCCTTCAGCGTCACGGTCACGGTCGTCGTCTGCGAGACCGTGCCGTCGGCCGAGGTGACCGCGATCGTGCCCACTCCGCCGTTCGCGGTGGTCGGCTGCGTGACGCGCACCCGGGCCGCCGAGTCGGTGGCCACCGCGGTGAGCATCGGCATCGTCGTGCCGTCGACGGTCACGGCGTAGGAGCCGCGGGCCGGCTCGAAGCCGGCGACGCCGATCCCGTTCACGCGCAGGGCGCCGAGGGTGGCGACCGCGGCGGGCGACGCCACCGACTCGTACAGCTTCGTCTCCGACACGATCAGGTGCGTGTTGGCGTAGGCGTTCATCACGACGCGGAAGGCCTTGGCCGTCACCGGCGTGAAGGTCGCGTTCAGCGTCGGCGCGGTGCCGTCGGCGGGCGCGGCCAGGGCGACCGCGGACTCGTAGCCGGGGACCGCGGTCCACGTCGTGCCCGAGGTGCCCTGGTACTGCAGCTGGTAGCTCTGCGCCCAGCTGGTGCCGCCGTCGCGCTGGAACTGCACCGACACCTGCTGCACCTGGCGGGTGGCGGGGAAGGTGTAAGTCAGGCTGCTCTGCGCGGCCTTGGTGCCGCTCGTCCAGTTGGACCAGCCCTTGTCGCCGTCGACGCCGTTGCGGGTGCGCTCCGGTCCGTAGCCCGACTCGGACGAGGTCGCGGTCGCGACGATGCCCGCATCGGGGTTGAAGTTCCGGAGCGTGCCCGCGGTGACCAGCACCGTGAGCGTGGCGGGGAGGGTCTGGCCGTCGGCCGTCGCGGTGCCGGAGATCGTCACCGATCCGGGCGCCGCGAGCGAGGCGGTGGTCAGCGGCGTCCAGTCCCAGGCGACCGGCACCGCGAAGGTGCTGGTCGAGGCGCCGACGCGGGCCGGCACGGTGCCGGGGGCCGCGGCCTGCACCGCGGCGACGGAGGCTCCGGCGGCGACGGTGAGGGACGCCGGGTCGGTGGCGGTGAGGCCGCCGACGTCGACGAGCGCGGTGACGGGGATCGACTGGCCGAAGAGGTCGGTCGCGGTGCCGGTCACCTCGACGCGGCCGGCGGCGGCGTAGGCCGAGTCGGCCGGGCGCTGCCAGGTGACGGCGACCGGAGCGCCGGTGCCCCAGGCGTACTGCGGGGCGATCGAGGCGGGCAGGGTCGGCGCGACGCCGACGGTGGTGCGGACGGCGACCGTCTGCGCGGCGGACGGGGCGAGGTCGCGCAGCGTCCAGGACTGGTTCGCTCCGCCGTTCGAGCCGTAGACGCCGACCGTGGTGTTCTCGGTGCTGGACTGGCCGTTGACATCGAGCGAGAGCCCGATCGACTCGTTGACGAGCGTGTAGGCGGTGCCGTCGGTGGTGCTGACGATCCAGCGGGTGGCGGCGTCGGCCTTGGCGGTGTCGACCGAGAGTGTGCGCAGGTCGGTGCCGGCGCTCGTGGCGCCGAGCACGCGGCCGTCGGCGTTCTGCAGCACGACGCGGCGGGTGGCCTCGCGCTCGCCGGGGGCGACCTCGCGGACGGTCCAGCTCTGCTTCGCGGCGGCGGTGGAGTCGGTGGCGAGGGTGGTGATCGTGGTCGCGGCGCCGGTGGGGTTGCCGGTCAGCGCCTTGCCGCTCTGAGTGCCGACCAGCTGGTAGCGGTGGCCGTCGCGGAGGGCGGGGGCGGAGTCGGCGACGCCGGAGACGCCGTCGATGGAGAAGGAGGTGACCGACTTGGCGGGCACCGTGACGGTCGCGGTGCGCGACTCCCGGTCGATGGCGACCGCGGGCTTCGCGACCAGCGCATTGCCGGTGGGCGCGGCGGCCGAGGCGGCCTGCGTCGTGACGTAGGGGGTGACCGTCGCGCCGGCGGCGATGCTGCCGAAGCGGGAGAGGTCGAGCACGACGGTCTTCGCCGTCGCGCCGGTGTTGGTGTGCACCACGGTCGCGCCGCTGCCGTCGCCGCGGACGGCGGCGGTGGAGGAGGTGTCGTTCGTGGGCATCAGGTGGTCGCCCTCGTGGACGAACTTCGTGAAGTTGCGGATCGTGTTGAACTTCGAGTTCGTCTCGACGCCGCAGACCGGGGCCTTGGTGGAGTCGCCGCCGGCGTCCGCTACGCGGCGCGCGGACTTCCAGACCTCGGCGCCGCCCTCCTGGTACGGCTTGCAGTCGAGGTCGATGAAGATCGAGCCCCAGTTGAGGTTCTCGCCCTTCGGGCTCATGTTGTAGAGGTCCTCGACCGGCTGCCAGAGCACCCAGGCCTTCGGCTCGAGCTCGCGCAGGTCGTCGTTGATGCGGCCCGCGATGCCGAGGCCGTTCTCGATGTTGACCGGGTCGTATCCCGCGACCCAGTTGCCCTCGATCTCGCTCATCCAGAGGTCCTTGTCGGCCTGCTTGGCGAGGTCGCGGACCGCGAGGCGGTCGGAGGTGCCGTAGGTGTGCACGTTCATCCGGTCCACCTCGGCGCGGACGGCGGCGGAGTAGGCGGCCCAGTTGGTCTTGAAGATGCTGGGGTTGGTCTCGTCCATCGCGGCGATGCCGGCGTCGCTCGACGAGGCGTCCAGGGCGGCGGCGACGTCGGGGATCAGGTCGGCCTGGCGGGTCGGGCCCATGTGCATGCCCTCCTGCCGTCCGCCGGTCGGGACGCCGTTGGTGAGCTGGGTGCCCCAGTAGTTGGTGTTCGGCTCGTTGAACGGGTCGAGGGTGTCGAACTCGATGCCGTACTCGTCCTCCATGTGCGCGGTGACGGTCGCGAGGTACTGGGCGAACTTCGCCTCGGCGGCGGGCTTCAGCTGCTCGCTCGAGGCGTTGAAGCCGCCGGAGACGTAGCCGCTCTCGGTCATGAAGTAGGGGGCGGAGTTGGCGAACGCCTCCCAGTGCGAGATCTGCTTCTCCTCGGCGAGCTTCTCGACCCACCAGCGCTGCGTCTCGTCGCTCGTCCAGTCGTAGGAGGAGGCGTCGCCGGCGTTCCACTTCGCCAGGAGCGCGTCGCGGTCGGCGTAGTTCGTGCTCGTGCCGCCGTAGGTCGCGGCGTCGCCGGCCGGGTTCTGCTTCCACCAGCCCTCGACGGCGCCGCCGGGGCGGAGGTAGTCCTTCACGTCGGAGGCGTTGCCGCCGCCGATGTTGTAGCGGGCGATGTTGAGGTCGAGGCCGTCGTCGCCGAAGACCTTCTGATACAGCTCCTCGCGGAGGGCCTCGGGGTAGTTCCCGGTGGCGTTCGCGAACCAGACCAGGCTCGTGCCCCAGCCCTCGAACGACTCGCCCGCCGCGGCGGGGTTGGGGGTGATGCGGAAGGCGTCGGCGGCCTGCGCGGGGGCGGCGGCCGCGGGGAGCGCGAGCAGCGCTCCGGCGGCGAGGGCGGCGCTCGTGGCGAGCGCGGCGATCCGGCCCGCCTTCCGGCGAGTGCGTCTGGCAGTGGACATCGACATCGATGCGTCTCTCTTTCAACTCTGAAAGGGGAGCTGTTCACGTGAACACGCCCGTGGCCTCCGACTGTACATGTTGACGTCAACAGGCGGAAGGGCGGTCGGCGGCTCAGCGCCTCAGTGGCTCAGCGCTCAGACCGAGCGCGGGCGCTCGCGGAACGCCTCGGGCTCGCACTGGATGGTGGCGTGGTCGATGCCGTGGTCCTCGCGCAGGACGGCGAGCACGCCGGCGAGCGCCTCGCGGTAGTCGGCGTCGGGGGCGACGACGATGTGGCCGGTGGCGCTCTCCATGCCGGAGGTGATGGTCCAGACGTGCAGGTCGTGCAGCGCGAGCACGCCGGGGACCGCGCGGACGTCGCGCTCGACGGCGGCGAGGTCGACGTGCGCGGGGGCCGACTCCATCAGGATCCCGAGGGCCTGGCGGGTCAGCGACCAGGTGCGCGGCAGGATCAGCAGGCCGATCAGCACGCCGACGATCGGGTCGGCCCAGGCCCAGCCGGTGGTCAGCAGCACGATCGCGGCGAGGATCACGCCGATCGAGCCGAGGGCGTCGCCGAGGACCTCGAGCGAGGCCCCGCGCAGGGTGATGCTCTCCTTCGCGCCGGCCGAGAGCAGGCGCAGGCTGACCAGGTTGACCGTCAGGCCGATGATCGCGGTGATCAGGAGCGGCGCGCCGGGCACCGCGGGCGGCTCGGCGAAGCGGCGGACCGCCTCCACGATCACGAAGCCGGCGACGCCGAAGAGCAGCACGCCGTTGGCGAGTGCGGCGAGCACCTCGAGCCGGTAGGAGCCGTAGGTGCGCGCCTTCGCGGCGGGGCGGCCGGCGAGCGAGATCGCGGCGATCGACATCCCGAGCGCGATCACGTCGGTGCCCATGTGCGCGGCGTCGGAGATCAGCGCGAGCGAGCCGGTGGTGAGGCCGACGACGAACTCGACGACCGCGAAGGCGGCGGTGAGCACGAAGGCGATGACGAGGGGGCGCCGGTGGCGGGCGGCGGCGGAGCCGGCGTGCCCGTGGTCGTGACCCATGCGACTCCCTGCGCTCCGCTCGCCGCGACGACCGCGGACGTATTGTCGTATGCACACTCTTGCACATATGGACTCGGATGCGAAGGGTGCCCGCGCCGATCCGCCTGCGACACTGGAGAGGTGTCGTCCTCCCGCTCGCTCCGCACCCTCCGCGGTGTCGTGGCGGCGACGGTGGCGACCCTCACGGCCCTGTTCTTGCACGTCGCGGGCGGCGGCGAGGTGCCGGGTCTCCTCGGACTCGCGGTGCCGCTCGTGCTGTCGGTGCCGGTCTGCGTCGCGCTCGCCGGCCGCGGGCTCTCGCTCGCGCGCCTGGCGGTCTCGGTCGGAGTGAGCCAGCTGCTCTTCCACGCGCTCTTCGAGATCGGCGCCGTGGCCGGGCCGGCCGGTGCCGCGCACGCCCACGGCGGCCCGATCGACATCAGCGCCGCGACGGCCCACGCGGGCGGGCACGACTCCTCGATGGGGATCGCGCACCTGCTCGCGGCGGTCGTCACGATCGCCGTCCTGCACCGGGGCGAGGCGCTGCTGATCGCGGTCGCCGCGACGACGGCCCACGCGGCCGCGCGACTCGTGCGGGTGCCGGCCGTCCCCGTCCTCGCGTCGGCGACCGGGCGCCGCTCGTTGACCGCGCCGCGCGCGATCCTCCCGGTCGTGGCGGACGTGCTCTCCGACGCCGTGCCCCGCCGCGGGCCGCCCGCCGCCCCCGCCTCCTGATCCTCGACGCGCGCTGCGCGTCCTCATCGACCCCTGCCCGCGGGCGGGGTCTGTGCGCGATGCCCCGTCCCTCCGGACCGGCCGCGCGAAGGGAGCCACTGCTGTGGCGCACGCACCGTCCTCCACGCCCCTCGGCCACGACGGCCCCGACGACGACGACCTCCTCCCACCCGGGCGGCCGGCCGCCGCTCCGCTCCGCGCGGCGGAGGCGACCCTGCTGCTCGCCGTCCCCGCGGCGGTCGCGGTCGCGCTCGCCGGGCTCACCTGGACCGGCGCGTTCTCGACCGAGACCCGCCTGATCGATCCCGGCGAGCTGGTGACCCGCGGCCTGCCGATCGCGCGGGTCGTGCACGACACCGCCGCGTCGCTGACGATCGGCCTGCTCACGGCCGCGACCTTCCTCCTGCCCGGGCAGCGGATCGCGCCCGGGATCGTCTCGTACTCGCAGAACCGGGCGCTGCGCTGGGCGACCTGGTCGGCGGCCGTCTGGGTGGCGTCGGCGCTCGCCGTGCTCGTCTTCACGGCGGCGAACGCGATCGGGCAGCCGCTGGACGCGCCGGGCTTCCGGACCCAGCTGGTCTTCTACGCCACGCAGCTCGAGCTGGGGCAGACGCTCGTGGCGTCGACGGCGTGCGCGACGGCGGTGCTGCTGCTCACCCTCTTCTCCCGGCGGCTCGGCTGGGTGGCGGCGGCGACCGCGATCGCGGTGCTGGCGCTCCTGCCGCTCTCGCTCTCCGGGCACGCGGCCGGCGCGGACGAGCACGCGAACGCGGTGAACAGCCTCGCGGTGCACCTGATCGGAGTGACGGCCTGGGCGGGCGGGCTCGCCGCGGTGATCCTGCTGCGGCGGACCGTCGGCGGCGAGATCGGCACGGTCGTCGCGCGCTACTCGGTGCTGGCCGGCTGGGCGTTCGGAGCGGTCGCCTTCTCCGGGCTCGTCAACGCGTCGCTCCGGATCGAGGGGGTCGAGGACCTCGGCACGCCCTACGGGCAGCTGCTGATCGTGAAGGCCGTCGCGCTGCTCGCGCTCGGCGGCGCGGGGGCCTGGCACCGGCTGCGGCTGATCCCGCGGCTGCGCGCAGACCCGGCCGACCGCCGCGCGTTCACCGCGGTCGCGGTCGGCGAGGTGCTGGTGATGGCGCTGACCATCGGCGTCTCGGTGGCGCTCTCGAACAGCGCGCCACCGGTCTCGCAGGACCCGGTGAGCGGCGACGCGCGCCGCAGCCTGCTGGGCTTCCGCTACCCGCCCGAGGTGACGCCCGCGCGGATGCTCGACCAGTGGCACCTCGACGCCGTCTGGCTCGGGATCGCCGTCGTCGGCGCCGCCCTCTACGTGCACGCGGTGCTGAAGCTCCGGCGCCGCGGCGACGCCTGGCCGCTCGGCCGCACGCTCGCCTGGGTGGCCGGTTGCGCCGCCCTCGCCTACACGACCAGCGGCGGGCCGGGCGTGTACGGGCAGGTGCACTTCAGCACGCACATGATCCAGCACATGCTGCTGATGATGGTCGTGCCGCCGCTGCTCGTGCTCGGCGGGCCGGTGCTGCTCGCGCTGCGGGTGCTGCCGGTGCGCCGCGACGGCGGGCGGGGGCTGCGCGAGTGGATCCTCGCGGTCGTGCACTCGCGCTACCTCGCCGTGCTGTCGAAGGCGCCGGTCGCCGCGGTGCTCTTCGCGGGCAGCCTCGTCGCGTTCTACTACACCGGCTGGTTCGAGTGGGCGATGTTCAGCCACCAGGGCCACGTGCTGATGACCCTGCACTTCCTCGCGACCGGCTACCTCTTCTTCTGGGTCCTGATCGGCGTCGACCCGGGGCCGGACCGCCCGGGGCACGTGCTGCGGCTCCTGGTGATGCTGGCGACGCTGGCCTTCCACGCCTTCTTCGGCCTGGCGATCATGTCGCAGACCACCGTCCTCGCCGCGCCCTGGTGGACGGCGCTCGGGTACACCGACACGGAGGCACTGCTCGCGGACCAGGGCGTCGGCGGCGGGATCGCCTGGTCGGCGGGCGAGATCCCGATGGTGCTGATCGCGCTGGTCGTCGTCGCGCAGTGGGTGCGCTCGGAGGAGCGGACGGCCAAGCGCTACGACCGCCGCGCCGACCGGGACGGCGAGGCCGAGCTCGCGGCGTACAACGCGCGGCTGGACCGGCTCGACCGCCGGGGGTCCTGAGCGGCGGGGCGACCGGCCCCGCCGGTGCGCGTCAGTGGCGCGAAGAGGTGTCCGCGTCCCAGAGGATCTCGAGCGGGTCGTCCGCGTCCTCGCCGGCCAGGAGCTCGGCGTGCCGGCGATCGGCCTCCTCGGCGGAGATCTCGCCGAGGTCCATCGAGGCGCGCAGGGCCGCGGCCCGGCCGCCCTCGCGGGTGAGGAAGGGGTCGGCGGGGGTGGCGTGCCGGACGCCGTCGCGGGCGTCGAACGCGGAGGCGGTGATGCCCGTCACCGCGGGGGAGGAGGCGAACAGGGCCATCGCGACCCGGTCGGCCGCCTGCCAGGCCGAGGCCGACGAGCCGCGCTCGGCGATGATCGGGCCGTCGGGGGTGCCGATGGTGAGCCGCTCGATGTCGGGGAGGAGGCGGAGGATGCGCGCCGCGGCGTCGAGCGCCTCGGCGGGCACGGAGTCGACGGGGCCGGAGAACAGCGGGGTCCAGTCCTCGATCGGGAGACGGTGCCTCCAGGTGTCCATCCGGGCTCCTTCCGTGATCGTTCACGGCGTCGTCACGACGTGCACGTGCCTGAAGGCTAGAGCGGGCCCCCGCGCGCGTCGACCCCCGGATCGAGGGAGTGCGTTTTCGGGACCACTCCGGTCCGCGGGCGGCGAGGCCGTCCCTCCGGGCGACCTGTCGAGCTGTGCGGGCGCTGTGCCGCGCGGAGCGCGGGTGGGTGCCTGCGGCGTGATGCCTGGTCGATCCACGTGCCCCGGGGTGACCCCGGAGAGGACGGAGCAGCGCGTGCCCCGTCCGCCTCGCCCGGAGGGGCGGTGCCGCCCAGCCTAGGCTGGAGCGCACGAGGCGGGGGGTCGTCGTGCACGGACGGGACGCGGTGGTCGAGGCGCTCGCGCACGCGTTCCTCGGCGCGGAGTGGACCCCCGCCGGGCTGCGCGCCGCGGCCGCCGACTCCCTCGGCGCCCGCCGCCGCTGGATCGGCCCGCTGGTCACCGCCGTGCTCGTCGCCTTCCCGCATCCGCCGCTCGACGCGCCGCGCGAGCTCGCGCAGGTGGTCGCGGGGCTGCTCCCGGAGCGCGCGCAGCCGGTGGTCGCGCACCTCGCGCCGGTTCCCGCTCGGGCCGTGCCCTCCTCCTCGCCGGTGCCCGCGATCGACGGCCGGGACGACCTCGCGCGGCTGCTCGGGCTCGCGCCGGCGCAGCTGGACGGGTTCGCCGACCTCGGGCAGTGGAACCGCCGGACGCCGCACGGTGCTCCGAACCCCGGCGCTCTCCAGAACTACGACCACGTCTGGCGGCAGCGGCCGGGCCGGGCACCGCGGCTGCTCGAGGTGCCGCGCTCGCGGCTGCGCGCGGTGCAGCGGAGCGTCCTCGACGAGATCGTCGGCCTGGCGCCGGTGCACCCGGCCGTGCACGGCTTCGTCCCGGGGCGCAGCGCGATCACCGGGGCGGCCGTGCACGCGGGCTCGGCGATGCTGATCACCCTCGATCTGCAGCGCTTCTTCGCGCAGGTCACCGCGGTGCGGGTGTTCCGGCTGCTGCGCGGCGAGGGGCTGCCCGAGGCGGTCGCCTTCGCACTGACCGGGCTGTGCACGCACGCCGTCCCGGTCGCTGCGATCCACCGGATGCCCGCCGGCGGCGCCCCGGAGGAGCGGGCCGCGCTGCGCCGCTCCCTCGCCCTCGCGCACCTGCCGCAGGGTGCGCCGACCTCGCCCGCGCTGGCGAACCTGGCGCTGCGCCGCCTCGACGCCCGGCTGACCGGCTATGCGGAGGCGGCCGGCGCCCGCTACACCCGCTACGCCGACGACCTCGCCTTCAGCGGCGGCGCGCGCTTCGCCCGGCGGGCGGAGGCCTTCGCGCGCGGGGCGGCGCGGATCGTGGAGGACGCGGGCTACGCCGTGAACCCGCGGAAGACGCGGCTGCGCCCCGCGTCCACCCGGCAGAGCGTGACCGGCATCGTGGTCAACGCGCACCCGGCCGTCCGGCGCGCCGACGTCGACCGGCTGCACGCGATCCTGCACAACTGCGCCGTGCACGGGCCGGCCGGGCAGAACCGGGCGGGCGTGCCCGACCTCCGGGCGCACCTCCTCGGCCGGATCGCCTGGGTGAGCGCGGTGCATCCCGGCCGCGGAGCGAGGCTGCGGGCCTTGTTCGAGCGGATCCCGTGGCCGGAGCCCTCAGGGGCCGCCCCGTCCCTCGATCCCGCGGGGCCGCGCCCGTAGGATGCAGCGGTGCCCGTGACCCTCCCCGCTCCGCGAACGATCGACCCCGCCTCCGTCCCCGCCCTGCGCTGGGGAGTGATCGGCACGGGCATCGCCGACGCCTTCGTCGCCGCGATCCACTCCCGCTCGGTGCAGCGCGCCGTCGCCGTCACCGCCCGGGACGCCGAGAAGACGCGGGCCTTCGCGGACAAGCACGGCATCGCGACGGTGCACGCGACAGTCGAGGAGCTGGTCGCCGACTCCGGGATCGACGCCGTCTACATCGCGACCCCGCACCCGCTGCACCGCGCGCAGGCGCTCGCCGCGATCGCGGCCGGCAAGCACGTGCTGATCGAGAAGCCGATCGCGATGTCCGCGGACGAGGCGCGCGAGATCACCGACGCGGGCCGCGCCGCCGGCCTGCTGGTGATGGAGGCGATGTGGGCGCGCTACCTGCCCCAGGCCGACGTCATCCGCCAGGTCGTCGAGAGCGGGGTGCTCGGCGAGCTCCGCCTGGTCACCGCCGACTTCGGCTTCTCCGTCCCCGTCGATCCGACCGGGCGGCTCTGGGCGAAGGAGCTCGGCGGCGGCGCGCTGCTCGATGCCGGGGTGTACCCGATCTCGTTCGCGTCCTCGGTGCTCGGCGCGCCCGCCTCGGTCGTCGCCTCCGGGACCGTCGACCCGGGCACGGGCGTCGACGCGAGCGCCGACCTGCTGCTGACCACCGCCTCCGGCGCCCGCGCGCTGCTGTCGACCTCGCTCCAGACGTCGCTGCCGGTCGAGGCGATGGTCCTCGGCTCGGAGGGGCGGCTCGCGGTGCACAGCCCGATCTTCGGGCCGAGCGGCGTGACGCTGACGCTCGGCAGCATGAGCTCGGGGCAGGACTCGGAGGTCTGGACCGACGAGGGGCCGTGGCCGTACGGCGCGCTGTCCTTCCAGGCGACGGCGTTCGCCTCCTACGTCGCCGCGGGGCTCGTGGAGTCGCCGGTGCACCCGCACCACGAGGTCGTCTCGGTGCTGGCGACGATCGACGAGGCCCGCCGCCAGGTCGCGGCGCAGGCGCAGGCGGCCCCGTCCACCCCGGCCGCGCCTCCCGCTTCGGCCCTCTGATGCGCATCCTCACCTGCCTGCACACGATGGAGGTCGGCGGCAGCCAGATCAACGGGATCGAGCTCGCCGGGCGGATGGCCGCGCTCGGCCACGAGGCGGTGGTCTACGGGCCGGACGGCGATCTGCGCCCGCTGGTCGCCGAGCTCGGGCTGGACTGGGAGGAGGCGCCGGAGAAGGGGCCCCGCCTGTCCTTCCGGAGCATGGTGCGGCTGCGGCGCCTCGTCCGCGAGCGGCGGATCGACCTGATCCACGCCTACGAGTGGGCGCCGACGATGGACGCCGCCTTCGGGCCGCACCTGATCGACGGCGTGCCCGTAGTGACCACGGTGCTCTCCCCGGAGGTGCCGGACTTCGTGCCGGCCGCCTTCCCGATGGTCGTCGGGGTGGTCGAGCTGCTCGAGGAGGAGTCGCGGCGCCGGCCGACGCTGCACCTGATCGAGCCGCCGGTGGACACCGAGCTGAACGCGCCGGTCGAGGACGCGGCGCGGACGGCGGAGCTGCGGGCGCGCTTCGACGTGCAGGACGGCGAGATCGCGGTCGTCACGGTGGCGCGGCTGGTCGTCGACCTCAAGCGCGAGGGGATCCTCGCGGCGATCGAGGCGGTCGGGCGGCTCGACGCCGAGCGGGGCCAGGAGGGGCCGCGGCTCCGGCTGATCGTCGTCGGCGACGGCCCGGTCCGCGGCGAGCTGCAGGCCGCGGCGGACAGGGTGAACGCGGGGCGCTCGCGCGAGCTGGTGACGCTGACCGGGCAGATGCTCGACCCGCGCGACGCCTACGCGGTCGCCGACATCGTGCTCGGCATGGGCAGCAGCGCGCTGCGGGGGATGGCGTTCGCGAAGCCGCTGGTCGTGCAGGGCGAGAAGGCGTTCTGGCGGCTGCTGACGCCGGAGTCGCTGCCGTTCTTCCTCGACGGCGGCTGGTACTCGCTCGGCGACGGCGTCGACGGGCCGAGGCGCCTCGCCGGGATCCTCGCCCCGCTCGCGGCCGACGCGGAGCTGCGGGAGCGGCTCGGCGCGCTCGGGCGCGAGGTGGTCGTCGAGCGCTTCAGCCTCGCGGCGGCGGCGCGCACCCAGGCGGCGATCTACGCGGAGGCGGTGGCCGCGCGGAGCACGCTGCCGCGGCGGCTGCGCGCGCTTTCCCGCCCGACGGTGCGGTACGCGGCGTACCGGCTGCACCCGGTGAAGCGGCGAGTCCTGGGGCTGCTCGGGCGCTGAGTGCGGCGCTCCCCGACAGCTGTTGCCCACGTCGGCGATTCCGTCAAGGGTCTCCTCCTGGCCGCTGAGCGCGTCCTACAGTCCTGTCATCCGGCCGCATCCGGAGACTCCGTCGTCCCGCGACGGCTGCGGGCGCGGCCCCGACGACGGGGAGGACCAGATGTCCAGAGACGATGTGATGCCGGGCCGGTTCGCCCGCTTCGTGAAGTGGGTGCACCGTGCCGACGGCTGGGAGCCGCAGTATCTGCGCGGCCGCGTGCTGGCGAAGACCGACGGCGCCTGGATCGTCGCGGTCGACGGCCAGGAGACCCGCGTGATGAAGAAGGAGTGGAGCGTGTACCGCTGAGACTGCCCGATCGCCGGACGCCGGAGATCCGCGAGACCGGTCCCGGCGCGTTCGTCCTCGAGCTGCGCCGCACCCGCCGCCGGCCGTCCGAGGAGCTCGGCCTGCTTCTGCGCGACCGCGGCCGCTGGATCGCGATCGGCCCGGAGGGCGTGCTCGCCTCCGCGGAGAGCTTCGACGAGGCGCTCGCGACCCTGCAGCCGCCTTGCTGATCGAGCAGCCCGCGGAGCGGGCGCACCGAGATCCGGCGGCGCCGAGAGGTGGGGTCTGGAGGCCTGCCGTCCGGGACACGGTGGGTCTCGATACGCCCCTGTCGGGGCTGCTCGACCGGCAGGGGGCGTGCAGGCGGTGGTGGGTGCCGCAGAACATCAGCTGAGACGGGTGGGCCTCCTCTGTCAGCGGAGGGCACCCCTTCTCAGCTGATGTTGTGCGGAGCTCGCGTCCCTCCATGCTGATCGAGTAGCCCGCGGAGCGGGCGTATCGAGATCCGGCGACGCCTGGAGTGGGGTCGCCGGGCCCGCCGTGCTGGGGAGGGTGGGTCTCGATACGCCCCTTCGGGGCTGCTCGACCAGCATGGTCGGCGGCGGCGGCGGCGGCGGCGGCGGCGTCAGCGGTGCTTGCCCGGGGCCTGGACGCCGAGGACGGCGAGGGTCAGGGTGCCGGAGGTGCTCTGCGCGGCGGACGGGGACGACTCCGGGAGCCGGAGGGTGAGGCGGAGGTGATCCGTCGTTCCGATGGCGAAGGCGGGGGAGGCGGGCAGGTCGATGCGGGCCGTGGCGGGGCGGTCGGCCGCGACGGTGGTCGTCGTGCCGGGGCAGGTCGCGGCGTCGGACGACCAGGCCACCGAGCAGCGCTCGAGGGCGAGCTGCAGTCCGTCGGAGGCGTTCGCGCCGACGGTCGTCGCGGCGGACTCGAGCTGCAGGGCGCCCATCGAGACGGTGCCGGCGTTGGTGAGGTCGACGAGGCGCCGGGCCGTGCCGCCGGGCAGCAGATCGGCGACGGGGACCTGCACGGTGGTGACTCCCGTGGCGTCGAACTCGGCGACGACGGTGCCCGCGCCGACCTGGGCGCCGGCGGTCGCGCGGTCGAGGAACAGGGCGGACGCGGAGGCGCCGGCGCCGAGCACCAGCGCGATCGCCGCGGCGAGGGCGAGCGGTGCGCGGGAGCGGCGGCGGACCGGGACCGCGCGCCGACGGCCGTGCGCGCGGGTCGCGGGCGTGCCGATCGCCACCGTGCCGCTCACGACCGCACCTCCGTCGGCCGGCGCCAGATCACGACGAGCACGGCGCCGACCACGAGCGCGCCGCCGACCGCGAAGAACGCGAAGCGCGCCTGGGGCTGCGCGAGCGCGATGCTCGGCCAGCCCAGCAGCGGCACGACCGACTCCTCGCGCCAGATCCGCTGATCCGCGATGGTGACGATCCACGGGTCCGCCTGCGGGTTGTTGTCGCCCTTGGTGGTCAGCGCGAGGAGTCCCGGCGACCAGCCGCGCAGCTCGGCGGCCTCGGCCTCGGAGTAGACGAGCGTGACGCGGTGGATCACTCGGCGCTCGGGCACGTCGGGGTCGGTGAAGACGATCACGTCGCCGGCGCGCACCGCGGCCTGGTCGACGGGGAGGGTGACGGCGAGCGAGCCGACGGGCATGTCCGGCGCCATCGAGTTCGAGAGCACGGGCACGAGGCGCACGACGCCGAGGGCGGACGCGACGAAGACGGCGACGCCGGCGATCGCGACGAGCGCGACGACCAGGCCGAGGAGGCGGCGGAGGCCCGTGACGACCGGTCTGCTCGCGACGGGTCCGCTCACGACTGCGTCGCTCCTGTCCGTGCTGCTCACGATCGAGCCTCCTTCCGCCGGCGGCCGGTGGCGGCGAGCAGCAGTCCGGCGCCGAGGGCGAGCAGGCCGCCGAGCAGCGCGGCGCCGACGTCGCGGCCGGTGACGGCGAGGCCGTTCCCCGGTCCGCCGTTCCCGAGGGCGCCGTTCCCCGAGGCGCCCTCGCCGACCGCGCCGTTCCCGGAAGGGCCGCCTCCGGGAGCGCCGGAGTCGTCGATCGCCCCGGTCTCGCGCACGAGCACGCGCAGGGCGGCCGACGTGATCTCGAGCGCGTTGCCGGAGCCGGCCGGGAAGCTCACCCGGACCCGCACGCCGACGGTCTCGCCGCGGTCGAGCGCCCGGGACCCGTCGAGCCGGCCGAGCGACGCGGCCGGTCCGGTGCCCATCGGCTCGACGCCCTCGGGGCAGCGGTAGCGCTCGACGGAGCGGCCGTCGGCGACGAGGACGTCGTCGATCGTGAAGGCGGAGGGGCAGAGGTCGACGTCCAGCTGGAGACCGGCGCGCGGATCGGTGGCGAGCGCGTCGCCGCCGTCGACCGCGAAGGCGACCGACACCTGGTGCGCCGACGAGCCGACGTTGGTGACCTCGGCGGCCCACTCGGTGGTGTCGCCGGGGGCGAGGCCGGTGAGGGCGGCGGGAGCCGTCAGCTCGCGCACGTCGAGCAGGGCGGCGGGCGGAGCGACCGACGCCGCGGACACCGCGGGCGCGAGGAGGACCGCCGCGAGGACGGCGCCGATCGCGCGCAGGGCTGGCATGGGGCTCCGAGGGGAAGAAGAGGAGGAGGAGGAGGAGGTGCTCCCGCCCCGGCCGCGCGTGCGGGCGGGCACGGCGCCGGGGCGGGAGCGGTCGGCTACTTCTGGATGCCGGCGCGCTGGATGGCGGCGGCGGTGAAGGTGATCTGCGCGGCGGCGTTCTCGTAGTCGTTGTCGGCCGCGGTGGGCAGCACGAGCTCGATCAGCGTGTTCAGCGAGACGTCGCCGGCGTCCGACGGGAAGGTGCCGGTCGCCGTGGGGGTGAGGCCGAAGTTCGCCGGCGTGAAGTTCGCGGCGTTGGCGACTCCGCCGATGGTCGACAGCTTGCCGCTGCCGGTCGTCGTCGTGGTCCCGGCGCAGGTGTACGGGCCGTTCACCGCGGGGGCGGTCGCGGCGGTCGTCCACGCGACGGTGCAGGTCAGCAGGCGGTAGTTCAGGCCGTCCGTGCCGGTGACGAGCGACTCGCCGGGGCCGGCGAGCAGCGGGTCGTCGGTGCCGGCGGTCTCCGAGGTGACGTCCTGGTAGAAGCGCACGGTGGAGACGAGGTCGCCGTCGTTGGTCGCGTTCGGGAGCACGAGGGTCAGCGGGCGCTGGATCGTGTCGCCGGGCGCGATGTCGGTGACGGTGAAGCCGCCGGTGACGTTGATGTCGGTCTGGCCGGCGTCGACGTTGCCGACCGCGGTGCCGGAGTCGGTGAAGACGGCGAAGGCGCCGACGCCGGCGAGGGCGCCCGCGGCGAGGAGGACACCGCCGGTGAGGGCGATCCTCTTCCAGGGGGCGCGCTTGCGGGAGTCGTTCTCGGTGGAGGCTGTGGCGGTCATGACGGTTCCTTTCAGATGGGTGCCCGGTGCGGGCCTGGTCTCCCTCACGCGGGCGTGTGCAGGACGGGTGGGAGGGTTCGTGGGGCGAGGCGGCCGCGGCATCAGCAGCCCCTCGCGGTGGTGACGGCCGGCTGCGCGACGGCGGTCGAGGGGGCCGACGCGGTGCCGAGCCAGCGCTGCAGGTCGGGTCGGACCCGCCACTGGTAGCTGCGGCCCTCGCCGAGTCGGTCGTCGGTGAAGGAGGTGGCGCTCGCCGCGGGCGTCGCGACGACGGTCCAGGCGCCGGGCGTCGCTCCGGCCAGGCGGCGCTCGAGGGTCCAGCCGGTGGCGCCCGGCGCGGCGGACCAGCTCACGAGCGTGCTCGGGCGGTTCGCGGTGCAGCTCGCGACGGGGGTGGCGACGACGGAGGAGCGGGTCCAGGCGCCGAGGCCGATCGCTCCGCTGGTCGTGTCGGTGTCGGTGAAGCCGCGGGGGACCAGCGGTGCCGGATCGACGAAGACCGTGATCGTGCTGCTCGCGGTGAGTGCGCCGTCGCTCGCGGTGTAGGCGATCGGCACGGTGCCTGTGAAGGCCGCCGCCGGCGTGTACGTGCAGGTCGCGCCCGTGCAGGAGAAGGTGCCGCTGCTCGCGGTGCCGACGGCGCTCAGGGTCAGCGTCGTGCCCGCGTCCTCGTCGGTGTCGTTGGCGAGCGGCGAGACGGTGACGGCGGGGCCTCCGGCGGTCGCGACGGCGCGGTCCGGGCGGGCGATCGGCGCGTGGTTGAGCGCGGTCACGGTGATCGTGACGCGGACGTTCCAGGTGCCGTAGGTGCCCGAGAGCGCGTAGTCGAAGACGTCGGTGCCGACGAAGGCGGCGATCGGGCGGTAGGTGCACTGCCCGCGGGTGGCGCCGCTGTCGACGCAGGTGACCGAGCCGGAGACCGGGGTCGCGGGGGCGGGGGTGGCGGCGCCTCCGACGACCTTGGGGGTCGCCGAGAGCTGAGCCCGGGAGAAGGTCGCGCCGGTCGCCGCGGCGCCGTCGTTGGCGAGCACGTCGACGACGACCGAGCCGCCCTGGACGACCGTCGCCGCGTCGGGCAGCGGGTCGGGGATCACCGAGATCGTGACGGAGGCGGTGCGGGTGATCGCGGAGCCGGTCGGCGGTGTCGCGGTGGCGGTCGCGGTGTTCGAGATCGTGCCGGCCGTCACGTCCGCCGCGGTGGTCGTGTAGGTGGCGGTCGCGCTGACGACTTGGCCGGGCGTGAGCCGGCCGGCGGTGCCGGGCCAGCTGAAGGTCAGCGCCGAGAGGCCGGACTTCGGGTCGGTGATCCCGACGCTGGTGAGGGTCGTGTTGCCGGTGTTGGTGGCGCGGAAGGTGTACGTGACGACGGTGCCCGCGGTGCTGATGAAGGCGGGGTTGGCGGTCTTGGTGAAGGCGAGGTCGGCGGCGCGGGTGAGCGTGATCGTCCGGGTGGCGGTGCTGGTGACGGCGGCGCCGGTGGGCGGGGTGCCCGTCGCGGTGGCGGTGTTGACGACCGAGCCGGCGTCGACGTCGGCCTGGGTGAGCGGGTAGCTGGCGGTCGCGGTGACCTGCTGGCCGATGCCGAGCTGGCCGGCGGTGCCGGGCCAGGCTCCGTAGACCACGGTGACCTTGGGGTCGGCGATCGCCACGGACGTCAGCGGCACGTTGCCGGTGTTCACGAGGGTGAAGGCGTAGGAGATCGTCGAGCCGACCGCGGCGGCGCCGTTGAGCGTGCCGTTCTTGGTCAGCGTCAGGGCCGGCGCGTAGCGGATGGGCGTGGTGGTGCTCGAGCTCGCCGTGACGGTCGTGGGGCTCGCCGCGAGGGTGCGGCCGGTGACCGTGGCCGTGTTCGGGATCGCGGTGCCGCTGTTGATGTCGGCCTGGGTCACCGTGTAGGCGGCGGAGGTGAAGACGGCCTGCGCGCTGGGGGCGATCGTCGCGGTCGCCGGGGTGATCGAGGCGACCTTCGTGTCGGTGACGGCGACGTTCTGCAGCGTGACGTTGCCGGTGTTGGTGGCGCGGAAGGTGTAGACGATCTGCTCGCCGACGTCGGCCTGCTGGTTGCCGTTGGTGTCGGTGAGGGCGCCGGACTTGACCAGGGTGATGACGGGGGCGGGCGTGCTGATCGGGGCGGTGACGGTCGCGGTGCGGCTCGTGACGGTGACGGTCGTCTGGCCCGGAGTCGTCTTGGTGGCCGAGGCCGTCGCGGTGTTGACGAGGTTCCCGGCGACCGCCTCGGCCGCCGTCACGGTGTGCGAGCCGGTGCAGATCACCGACGCGAGTGGGGCGAGGGTGGTCGTCGGGCAGGTGACGGTCGGCACCTTCGGGTCCGAGACGGCGACACCGCTGAGCGTGCCGGTGACCGAGCCGTTCGTGACGACGAACTGGTAGGGGATGACCGAGCCCTCGTTGTAGGCGGCGGGCTGGGTCGTGGTGCGGTCGATCTGCTTCACGAGCGAGATGTCGTCGAGGTCGTTGATGGAGGAGACCGAGACGTTGCGGATCAGGTGGGTGTCGCTCGATCCGCCGGTCGACGCGGTGAAGCCGAGCTTGTAGGTGGAGGGGGCGGCGGTGGTCATCGTGAACTGCAGCGCCTGGGTGAGCGAGGCGGCGGCCATGCCGGCCGTGGCGCCGTAGTAGACGGTGACCACCGGGAACGCGGCCGACGAGACGGTGACGCGGATGGTGCGTCCGGCGCCGGTGCCGGGAGCGCCCGTGTCGCTGAGGTTGACGGTCGGGCGGAGGGAGGCGAGCGTTCCGGGCGGGGCGGTGCCCGCGATGTAGCAGTAGCCGGTCTTGCCCTGCCCGGGGCCGCGGGCGACGATGCGGTTGGCGGTCGTGCCCGGAGGAGTAGGCGGGGTGGCGCAGCCCGCGCCGAGACCGCCACCGGTGCTGGAGAAGTTGCCGAAGACGTCGAGGCCGATGCCGAGGTAGCCGCCGTTCACGCCGTCGAAGGTCGTGGACTGGCCGTAGCCGAGCGAGCCGCCGGGAGCGCCCGCAGCGGTGAGGCTGCGCGAGCCGTCGGTGAGGAAGAAGCCGATGCCGTCGGCGCCCTGCAGGCCGAGCGCCGCCTGGTACTGGTACTGGTCGAACTGGACGTCGAGGCCGCCGGTCGCGGGGATCGGGCGGTTGAAGACCGCGCCGCCTTTGGCGTTGGTGCGGGTGTCGGTGAGCTGCAGGAAGCCGGGGGTGGTCGCGGCGGCGGGAGCCTGCGTGCGGTTGGCGCAGACGCCGAGGGTCGAGGTGCCGGCGGGCGGCGCCGTCGTGGCGCGGGTGATGCAGGCGCTGTCGAGGGCCTGCCAGGCGGGGTCGACGACGCTCGTGCCGCCGAAGCCCTCCTGGAGCAGGACGGTGGCGGCCTCCGCGCGCGGGGCGGGCAGGACGACGAGGACGGCGGCGAGCAGGACGAGGATCAGCGTCAGGGCGAGCGGGCGCGGTGCTGCCGAGGTCGGGGTCTGCGGAGTGGGGTGACGGTGGCGGGCGAGCGCGCGCACTTCCGTCATGATCCGATCCCTTCGGGCTGCTCCGGCGGGCGGTCCGGGTGGAGCAGGCATCAAGATACGTTTCGGGTCGAGGCGCCTTGACCCCCGGATTGGGCACGCGCGGGTCCAATCCGGTGACGTGCTCTCAGGTGGTGTGCAGGGTGCGCTCAGCGGCGAGTGGTCGCCGATGGCGGCGCGCGGGGACGGTGGCGCGACGGGCGTGCTGCGGGCGGGTGCTGGTGGTGGCGGCGGACCGCGGGATCAGCGTGACGTCGCGGTCAGCACGGGGGAGCGGTGGGGGACGAGCCGCCACCGCGCGCGGCGGGCGGGGCGGTGGCGTTGCGGAGCGACGGGGCGGGCGCAAGCCCCGGCACTGGCGGCGATGGGCGGACGACTGGCGCGACGGCGCGGTCGGCCCGGGCGGGGCGCGCGCCGCGCGTCCGTCATCCTGCGCCGATGCGGGTCTCGACACGCGCTGCGCGCTGCTCGACCGGCATGCCGGCCGGCCCGTGTCTCTTCCAAGTAGATCCGCGCCTTCATGCTGATCGAGTAGCCCGCGCAGCGGGCGTATCGAGATCCACCCCCCTGCAACCGCCGTGTGGCTACCCGCGCCGCCGGATCCGCCACGGCAGCGCCAGCCAGATCCCGGCGATGAGGACCGCCGTGACCGACGCCATCGTGATCGCCAGCGGCCGCGTCGTGACGACGTCGAAGATCAGCAGCACGGTCCCCACGAGCACCAGCGCCACCGCCATCAGCGTCAGCCGCAGCAGGACGTCGGCCGCGCGCACCAGCGTCCGCTTCGCCCGGCGGCGGAACAGCTCGCGGTGCAGGCTGACCGGCGCGAGCCCGAGCAGGGTCGCGAGCACCGAGCCGCTGATCAGCACCAGGTAGACGTCGGTCTGGAAGAGGTCGAGGTCCTCGAAGCGCTGCTGGAAGGCGATCGCCAGCAGGAACCCGGTGAGGATCTGCGTCCCGGTCTGGATGACCCGCAGCTCCTGCAGGATCTCGCTCCAGTTGCGGTCGAGCCGCTCGTTCTCGGTCTCGTCGCGGCCGTCGCCGGCCACGTCGTCGCGCGGATCGGCGGCGGGGTCCGGCTGCGGATCCGGACGCGGGTCGGCGGGGGTGGGCGGCACCGTCCCATTGTGCCCGGCGACGTCCGTTCACCCCGCGTTCGCCCGAGCGCGGCCCTCGGCGCTGGCGAGACGGGCGCCGGCGAGGCACCCTGGTCGCATGACGACGCGATGGGGGCTCCCCCTGGCGGCGGTCGCCGCGACCGGTCTCGCGGTCGGCGGGGCGACCCTGGTCAGCTGGACGATCAGCGCGCTGGTCCGGTCCGGGGAGCAGGAGCGCTACGCCGCCCTGCTCGCCGAGCCTCTGAAGCGGCACGGCGTGACGGGCTTCTCCGACAGCAGCGACGGCACGCAGACGGACGGCGTCGACAAGGTCCAGGTCACCGCCCCCGAGAGCGAGCACGCCGCCGTCGAGGAGGCGCTGCGCGAGTCCGGGCTGTCCATCGCGGACCTGCCGGTGCGGTTCCTGCCCGATTCCTGAGCGCGGATCCCTCCGCGTGCGCCGCTACAGGTGCAGCAGGCTCCAGTCGATGATGACCGCGAGCGCGGTGAACAGCGCTGCGACCGCCCCGACCGCCTTGCCGGCCCGGTCGAGGTCGCTGCGGGGGCCGGGCCGCATGTCGGCGACGACGCGCAGCAGCGCCCCGAGCAGCGCGATCACGGTGACGGCCAGTATCCAGACCTTGAGCGAGACGTGCGAGTCGATGTCGAGCAGGGTGAGGGTCACCACCGGCACGAGCACGGCGAGGACCGACACGACGACCAGCAGGACGCCGCGCCGCGTGAGATCGGTGGGGCCGTAGGAGCCCTGGCTCAGCCACGCGCGGAGCGGGCGGCGGGAGGCGGCTGCGGTCTCGGCTCCGTCGGTCCCGGTCTCGGTCTCGGCCTCGGTCGCGGCGGAGGCCTGGGGTGCGCTCGTGCTCACGGGCGGGCTCCTGAAGTGGATGCGGGAGTGGCGCTGCCGCGGACGCAGAGGGGATCGGTCGAGTCTGACGCCGCCCGGCCGCCGACGGAAGAGCCGCTTGCGGACGTGTCCGGAAGCGGACAGGGGGGTCAGGGCGTCGTGTAGCTGCCCGAGGGGGTGTGGACGACCCTGCGGAGGCGCAGTGCGTCGGCGATCGAGGAGTCGACGAGGCTGCGGATGTTGTCGGTCATCCGCACGATACCGAGCTGCATCATCGTGGCGCGCACGAGCAGGAGGTGGTCGATCCCCGGTGAGGCGCGCACGCAGAGCTCGACCGCGTTCGCCGCTTCGAAGGGATCGATGTGCTCGTAGACCCTCTCGACGCTCGTGTAGAGGCGCGAGCGGACGGCGCGGTAGCCGGCCGGCTCGACGCCCTCGGCCCAGAGGAATTGGGGGTCGTCCGGGCGCCGGAGGCTGAGCGGGAAGCAGGCGATGATGCTCGCCGTGCGGGACACGCTGACCTTGTTCAGTTCGAAGGCACCCGCGATGAGCTTCGCTGCGCGGACCTCGTGGATCGGCCCCTCCGCCGCGACGATCTCCCTCACGAGGTCGGCGATCTGCCGGGCGGATGCCGGGGAGGGGAGGCTGTCGAGGACGTCCTTCGAGCCGACCTGACGCTCTTCCCAGGGGTCGTAGGAGATCTCGGCGAGAGTGCCGCCGGCCGCCGCGGGCGGCAGGACACTCGACGGTGCCGTCGCAGCCTCGGGGCCGGAGTAGGCCCGGAGGACGGGAACGTCCTCGAGGAGCTCCGGAAGGGCAGGAAGGACCGGGACGGGGGCTTCCTCGGGCATCGGCGAATCGCTGTCGTCGAGATCGATCACTGCGATCGAGTGGGCGTCCAGGACGTCCGGGATCTCGGCGTCGGCGGTCGGGGCGAGCGCGGCGGCCTCCTCGCGAGCGGCTCGGATCTCAGCATCCGCACGCTCGACCGCTTCGGTGAGCCGCGCGATGACGGCGTCGCGGTCGGCGAGCCACTCCGGCAGCCAGACCCGCTCCACGGCGGGCCAGCCCATCGCGTTCTTGAGGACCGATCCGGGCAGTCCGTCGCGGTCGCTGACGGTGCGGCGGCCGCGCCAGGACGGCCCGTCGAGCAGGACCGCCACGAGCGGCCGGTGCGGCTCCTCCGCCGTCGCCAGGGCGATGTCGACGCGGAACTCGGAGAGCCCGATGTCGGCCCGAGCGGTCAGCCCGGCCTCGACCAGGGCCGCCGCGAGCTCGTCGCGGTGGGCGTCGGGCAGCGAGGCGCGATCAAGAACCGGACCACCCTCGCCGAAGCCGGACTGCGCGATCTGGAGGTACGCCTTGAGATGCTTCACGCCCACCGACTGCGTCTCGTCGGCGCGGAGCTCCGCGGGGTCGAAGCTGCAGAACAGCACGACCTGGCGCCGCGCGCGGGTGACCGCGACGTTCCAGCGCCGCTCGCCGCCGGCTCGGGTCAGCGGACCGAACTGCAGGGGCACCACGCCCTTGTCGTTCGCGCTGAACGCGATCGAGAAGAGGATCGTGTCGCGCTCGTCGCCCTGCACGTTCTCGAGGTTCTTCACGAACAACCCGTCGGGCACGTCGAGCGACTGCGCGACTCGGGCATCCGCGGAGCCGCGGAGCATCCCGTCGATGAGGTCGCGCTGCTGCGCGTTGAAGGTGATGATGCCGAGCGAGGGAACGGCGTCGGGGGAGGCGGCGAAGCGGCGGTGCACGTCGGCGACGATCGCCTCGGCCTCCGCCGCGTTCGTCCGCAGCGTCCTGCCTCGACCCGTGCGGATGAAGGTGCCGTCGACCCGGACGAAGGAGATGCCGTAGCCGTCGTGATCCGAGCCGGTGTCGCCGTCGTGGGGCGTCGGGAACGAGGAGAGCCGGCTGTCGTAGTACCGGCTGTTGCTGAAGGCGATGAGCCGCTCGTCCTGGCTGCGGTAGTGCCAGGACAGCCACCGCGACGGCACCCGCGCCTGCGAGGCCTCGGAGAGGATCGACTCCTCGTCGACGACCGTGTCCGTCGGAGCTGTCTCGTCCTCCGTGGCGCCGGTCTCGGCGAAGCTCGTCGGCGGCATCTGCTTGCTGTCGCCCACGATCACCGCGCTGCGAGCGCGGCCGAGCGCTCCGACGGCGTCCGCCACCCGGACCTGCGAGGCCTCGTCGAAGACGACGATGTCGTACAGGTCGGCGTCGACGGGCAGGAAGCGCGCCACCGACTCCGGGCTCATCAGGGTGCACGGCGCGATCTTGGTGATGAGCGGGCCGTACTCCTCCATCAGGCGGCGGACCTTCATGCCGCGGAGCTTGTACTCGAGCTGCCGCTTCAGCCCGCCCATCATCGCCGAGGGGACCGAGCTCAGGTCGCGGCGCTTCAGGACCTGCGCGGGGATGATCCGCGGCAGCTCGCCGCGCACGGCCGTGCTCCCGGAGACGTACCGGCCGAGGAGCTTCTCGTGCGCGGCCGTCTCGAACGATTCGAGACCGGTGCGGCTCAGGCGCTCCTGCACGGACGTCGAGGCGAGGCCCTTCTCGAAGGCGAGGAGCGCCTCGTCCGCGTCGTCCAGGCCGTCGAGGTAGCGCTGCCGCGCCTCGACCATGCCGCCGCGGCGCAGGGGCTCGAGCTGCTGCAGCAGCGTCAGCCAGGTCCCGAGTGAGCGGACGGCGGACCGCCCCTCGCCGCGCTCGAGACGGGTCGCCCGCCAGCGCTCGAGCGGGGTGGTCCCGTCGCTCCAGCGCTCGAACTCGGCGGAGGGCGCCCCCGCGAGACGCGCGACGGCGGACGAGGCGTCGACGAAGCGGCGGACCGCGTCCCCGACAGCTGCTCGATCGGGTCCCGCGTAGACGCGTCGGATCAGCTCGCCGTCGACGACCTCGTTCGCTCCCTGACCGGCAACGATTCCGCGCAGGCGGCGCAGGACACCCAGCTCGGCCGCTATGCGGCGCAGGAGGTCGCCGTCGAAGGGACTCCAGCCGTCGGGCGTGAGCGGTGCGGAGACGTGCTGGACAACGCTCCGGACGTACTTCGCGTGCTCGCGAGCCGCGAGCAGCTGATCGGCGAGGTCGACCAGGCGCTCGAGGTTCACGGACTCCGGGTCCACGCGGAGGTACGGCGCGAGCATGTCGCGCACCTCGCGCCGTCGCTTCTTCCGAGAGAGGATCCCCGCCTCGTTCGCCTCGACGGCCATCGCCCTGAAGTCGTCGAGGTCGTGGTCGATCAGCGCCTCGTCGATCCAGCCGAGGATCTCGAAGCGCGTGGGTGCGATGCGCAGCAGCTCGGCCTGAGCCTGAGCCAGATGGCCGTCCCAGTCCGGGTGTGCGAGACGGTCGAGAGTGCTCAGCGGGCGGGCGTCCGCCTCGGCGGCGGCGAGGAGCGGCGCGAGTGCGGTCGCGTCCATCGGGAACGAGAACGTCGCGGTCGGGACGTCGAGACGATCGAGCTCGGCCAGTGCGGCGTCGAGCTCGTCGGCGGCTGCCGCGAGGGCGTCCGCGGTGTCGTCGCCGAGTGCGAGCGGGGAGACGAGCGCCCAGGGGTGGTCCGGGCGTGGGCGGGCGGCGTCCGACGCGTCGGGAAGCAGGCGCAGGGCGCGACGGATCTCGTCGAACTGCTCGCTGTCCCCGTTCTCGATCAGGGTGTGCGGGACCGCCAGGGGCTGCACGTGCTCCTCGGCGAGGATCTCGCGCTGGCGCGCCTCGTAGAGCGAGTAGCCGGCCGAGTTCTCGTCGTGCAGGCGGTCGGCGTACCGGCGGAGCCCTCGCACCGAGGCCTCGACGGTGAGCTGGTTCGACGCGTGCCCGTTGACGTCGGGGCGCACCGCGAAATCGAGTGCCGCGCGGATCTGCGCTCGGGCCTCCGCGGGGCGGGCGCCCTTGTCGTGCAGGTCGAGGCAGAACGGGCCGAGGCCGACGTCCTGGAGCCGGCGCTTCACGACGTCGAGTGCCGCGCGCTTCTCCGCGACGAACAGGACGCGCTTGCCGTCGGCGAGAGCCCGGGCGAGCAGGTTGGTGATCGTCTGCGACTTGCCGGTGCCGGGAGGGCCCTCGAGTACGAACGTCTTGCCGGCGACCGCAGCGGCCACCGCCTCCAGCTGCGAGGCGTCGGCGGGAACGGGCACCGAGGCGGACAGCTCCTCGAGGTCGACCGTCAGCTCCTCGTCGGCCGGGTCCTCGAAGGGCTCCAGCGGCGAGTTGATCAGGTGGGAGACGAGCGGGTTCCGGGCGAGGGTCTCCCAGTCCTCGTCGAGGTCCTTCCAGAGCCGATACTTGGCGAACTGGAGGACAGCGAGGTCGACGGTCTCCTCGACGCGGAAGGGCAGGTTGCGCGCAGTCAGCGTCGCCCGAACCGAGTCGAAGGCGGCGCGCAGGTCGATGCCCGACTCGTCCTCGACGGGGTTCGCCAGCCCGGGGAGGTCGAGGCCGAGGCTGACCTTCAGCTTCTCGACGAGGCAGAAGTTGGGCGTCGACGAGCCGGACTCGTCGAGGGCGATGGTGAAGACGGACCCGCGCGAGGTCTCCTTGATCGTCACCGGCACGAGGACCATCGGCGAGCGCAGCTCGCGGTTGTCCAGCGTCCAGACCAGCGAGCCGAAGGCCAGATAGAGGTTGTTCGCGCCCGTCTCCTCGACGATCGTCTTCGCGGAGCTGGCGAACTTGCGGAGCTTGTCGGTGTACGTGGCGGAGGTGGCGCTGACGAAGACCTGCTTCTTCCCGAAGAGCATCTCGGAGCGGATCTCGGGAGGGAGGTCCTTCCCGCTCTGGACTCCCCGCTGGCGGGCGATGTCCGAGATGCTGTCGGACGCGATGAGCTGCACCGCCGTGCCCTGGTTGACGATGTCCTCGAAGCGCGCCAGGTCGCTGCCCGGCACGGCGAGCGAGAAGCCGGCGCGGTCGGTGTAGTTGATCAGGCGGTTGCGGAGGCTGAGGTCGAGGAGCGCGTTCTTCCACGTCGCGATGCGGGCGGGCCCGGTGGTGACGTCGCGGCGGCGGCCGCGGTTCGGGCCGTCGAAGTCGAACCGGTACTCCGAGTTCGCCGGGGTGTACTCGTTCACGGTGACGGCGCCGTCCGAGCCGACGGACCGGCTCGGGAGCGGGTAGATGCCGCTGTTGCGCGCCTCTCGGACGTCGGCGACGCCGACCAGCGCGCCGGGTCCGGTGGCGAGGTGGCGGTCCTGCGCGAGCCGGTGGGCCTCGGTGAGGGTTCGGGACTCCCCGGTCAGCAGTGTCGTCTCGACGACCCGGATCTGCTCCATGTCGGCGAGGTTCACCGCGCTGCCGACGTCGGTCGACGCGGCGGTGCCGAGCGTCGACTCCACGCGCCAGTAGCCGAGGAAGATGTGCCCCGGCGTGAGCCAGAGGGTGCTGTTGATGCCCGCCTGCTCGAGGATCGCGGCGAGGGTGAGGGTGGTGTCGAGGCAGGTGCCGAGGCGGCCCTCGAGGACCTCGGCGGGGGTGCGGACCTTCTGGCCGTCCTCGCCCCAGCTCGCCGGCGGTTCCGTGTAGGCGATCCCGCGGGCACGGACCGCGTCCCAGACGGCCTCGACGATCTGGTCGACGCGCTCGGCGCTCTGGCTCTGATAGCCGTCCAGGTCCGACCTGCCGGAGGCGGCGCCGAGCAGATCGGCCGCCTCGCGGAGCACCGTCGCGACCACCGCGGCGTTCGGCTGCGCGAAGGAGGACAGCAGCTCGAGTCCGAGCTGCAACGGGCGTGCCTTCCACTCGTTCGCCGCCAGGACCGTGACGTCGACCGAGCTCTCGGCGAGCGCGTCTCCGTCCGCCGTGCGCAGGACGGCACGGATGCGGCCCGGGCGCCGCTGCTCGACCGCGAGCATTCGTGCCGGGTCGAGGGTCAGCGCGACGCTCTCGAGCGCCTTGTCCTGCCCGGCGGCGAGGTCGAGTCGGATCGTGCGCGGCCCGCCGAGCGAGCCGTTGGCGTCGACGACCTCGAGGTCGAGCGAGGCGCCGCGCAGCTCCTCCCCGGTGTTGCGGACGAGGATCCGCGTCACGGGCTGGATGCGGGCGTTGGCCATCGCGTAGGACAGCTCGTGGTGGGCGTCGATCTCGATCGTGAGGGCGGGGGCCGGGGTGGTGGGTGCGTCGTCGACGTCGGGCGCGAGGCCCTCGTAGCGCGCCGCTCCGCGAGGGCGGCGAAGGGGCGGGTCGGAGGTCGCGGAGGTGTGCTCGAGGGGCGGCCCGGTCGGTTCGGTCGCCGCCGCTTCAGGCTCCTCTGCCATCGGCGCGTCAGCAGTCTCCTCGACGGCAGCGTGGCCATCAGTGGCGGGCACATCAGCACCCGGCTCCGGCGTTGCACTGCGGTCGGCCTCCGCGAGCATGCGGCGCCGCACCTCGCCCAGTTCCTCGGCGAGGTGATCCATGGCGATCTCCTGCAGGAGGGTCTGCGCGGCCTCGATGGCCCGGTTCGTCTTCGGGCGGTCGAACGGTTCGCCGTGGGCCCAGTCGTTGCGCACCCGGCGCAGGTTCTTCAGGCAGCCTTCGGCCAGCGGCGAGATCGCCCGGGCGAACGGGCGTCCCAGCGGATCCAGGTCGCTGGTGAGCAGCCGCACCAGGAGACCGAAGTCGCGCTCGCCGTACTTCTGGTTCCGGTTCTGAGCGCTTGGTGCGGCTAGATCGTGCGCCCGGAGGACGACGGTCCAGTCCTCATCGGGCCCGATGTGGGCGGCGAGGACGCTGTTCACGGTGGGGAGCAGCCCGTCGACGACCGCGTTCAGAGCGCGGTCGACCAGCTGGCGGTACTCGAAGTCGTTCATGCGACGGGTTCCCCTCCGACCCGCGGCATCCCACCACGGCGTTGCTCGATCCTATTGAGGAGCGCCGACACCGGCGATTCGATTCTTCGTCAGGAGCGCGTCGTCGTCAGGTGGCGGCCGATGTAGCCGATGTAGATCTTCCCCGTGCGGTCCGTGTCGTCGAAGTAGTGCATCCGCGGAGCGAACGAATCATTGGTCGACACTTTGAAGTGCGCGGACATCATCACAAGCCCCGACGACTGGACCGATGTGGGAACAGGCAGCATCCGCTCTCCGGCCCAGGCGCTGTTGCCGAGGACGGATTCGCTCTCCGTCGCCGCGTGGCGCGACGGGGTGCATTTGAATCCGGAGGGAGCATCGTCCGACGTGAGATAGGTGTGCACCGTTCCTCGTTCCCACCCGGCGGCCTTGGCCTCCGCATAGTCGTGGAGCACATGGATGAAGTCCCACACCTTCGCGGAGTACTGCCCCAGACCGTCCCTCTTGTCGACGTCCTCGGCGTCCGACATCCGTCCGTGGAATTCGACGCGGTTCGCGATGAAGCCGCGGGCGGAGTCGTCGGAGTCGCGCAGACACTCGATCAACTCGGACATCGAGCCGGGCGGTTCCCAGGCGGAATCCCTGGGGACGACGAGCCGGTCGAACGCCTTCAAGGCGGCCAGCTGCTCCCGGTAGTACCGCGCCTCCCGCTCCGCGCGCCGGAGCGTTTCGCTCTCCACCGCCAGATCGAGGAAGACCGCGTCGATCCGCTGGTTCAGCTCGGTGTTCGCCGCGGTGAGCGCCGACTGCTCCCGCCCCTGCCGATCCAGCTCCTCCTCGGCGACGGCGACCTCGGAGGCCCTCGTCTCGATGAATCGGTCGAGACGATCGAGGGTCTCCTCATCGGCGCTGTCGACGCGGACCCATCGGGACAACAGACGACGGACGCGGGAAAGGAAGGATGTGGACGGGATCTTCGCGGCCGGCTCGTCGCGATCCTCCGAGAAGGTGAGGAGGGTCTCGAGCGAGGACCCGGCCTCGACGGAGGAGCGGGCTGAGACGGGCGTCGGCGCCTCGGAGACCGGCTCGGGAGAGTCCTGCTCGGTGGCGGCGGGGAGGGAGATCCGGGCGTCCACGAGAGCGCGGCGGTGGACGCGGCTCTCCGCCTGCCCCAGCTCGTCGAGCGCTTGCCGGACGTCGGCAGGCAGTCCGAGGGCGAGGAACTGCCTCTTCATCGCCGCCGCGTGGGCGATCTGCAGGTGCTCGGAGACACGCCCGTTGGAGATCGCCCGCGCGAACGTCGCAGGCCCGAGCACGCGATGCCTCAGCGCGTCCTGGCGGGACAAGAGATCGACTCCCGGGAGGAACGTGCGGACCCGTCCACGGGGCACCTGATGGCTGTCGGTCAGGCGCTGCTCGAACTGCTCGACGATGTCGGCGCCGATCACGTACGTGGTCGCGACGCCGACGCTCCTGCGGGTCAGGCTGGTCACGATCCGCATGAAGGCGACGTCGGACGCCGCGTCCACAGACGTCGCCACGATGACGGAGCACGTCCGTGTGGGGTCGGTGATCCCGGCGAGGACGGCGTCGATTCCCTTTCGATCGTCGACCAGAACCGGGTCGGCGCTCAGGAGGGTGCGGCCCTCGACGACCCTCGAGTCGCGGAGGAGGGTCCTCACGATGTTCGGCGGAGCGACGACCTCGACAGGATCGGCGGAGCCCCCGTCGCTCACGCCCGCTTCGACGACCAGCGACTGGGTGAAGCCCTCGGCCTCCGGGGTGGAGATGGCGAGCACCGAGACGTCGAAGGTCCTCCCCGAGTTCGACTCCGAGAACCGGTAGCTGCGGAGCCAGCGACTGTTCGCCCGATCGTCCCGGTGGCTGGCGCGCAGGCGGCCGCTGCCGCCCAGATCGAATTCGCCCTCGCCGTCCCATTCGGCCGTCGTGAGGCTTCCGCGATTGCGACCGGTTCTGAGCTTCGACCGCAGCCAGTCGCGCAGTGCTCGTTCAGCCACCTCGATGGCATCCGCAGAGTCGTCGAGCCGAAAGACGGCTCGGTATCCGATGACCATATTGATTCCCCCTGATTGATTGTCACCGTACGGGATGAGCCGCCCTGCACGAGAAGGAGATCTCCTCGGCAACGGAGACTGTCGGCGGATACCTGTAGCGTCGGGATTCCCGACACCCCGAGTCGCCCGCGGCGACCACTGAACGATCTATGAGAGCTCGCATGTCTTCATCGCACGAAGTGACCCCTGGTACCGAAGAGAACTCCGCGGACGAGCCCTCGATGACGTTGGTCGAAGTGGAGCCCGGTGTGGCAGTGCTCTTCGCCGACAAAGCCCCCACTGATCTCGACTTCTTCCCTTTCGAGATGATGAGCGAGCCGAAGAGGCAGGAGCTCGTCGACAAGCTCGGCATCGGGGTCGGAGCGGCGAACACCATTGCGCAGGGCGTTCAAGGAGCGATGTCAGCGCAGGGTCTGGTGCGTCTGGCGCCCGAGACGCTGGCGGCGTTGAAGTCAGCGCAGCCCATGGTCTCGGGTGGCTGGAACCTCGGATCGATCGTCAGCAACGGGAAGATCGTCTCCTCGGTGCGCTGGGCGCCGGCCGTCGGAGCGCAGAGTGCCACCGTGCTCTCCTCTCTCGGACCCGCCGCTGCTCTGCTGGCCCTTCAGCTGCAGCTGGCGTCGATCTCCCGTCGGGTCGACGAGAACATCGCGCTGACCCGCGACGTCCTGATGGCGTTGCACGGCGATCAGTGGGCCACGCTCCTCGGGCTGCACGAGACGACGATGCGCGCGGCTCGGGAGGCGCAGATGGCGGGCATCGTCAACGACCACATCTTCGCCGCCGTCGCGACGCGGGAAGCCGACCTGCGGAAGCAGCGTCACCTCTTCTCGAGCTTCGTGCAGCGCCACGTCGCCGCCCTCGACACCGATGCGAAGACCCGCCGCACCTACCTCCAGCGGAACATCGAGCCGATCCTCGCCGACGCTCACGGGCTGCTGATGGCAGAGGGCTCCTGGTACCGCTCGCAGGTCCTGCGCGCCGGTCGGATCAGCCACGACACCGCGAACTCGGTCGAGAACGAGCGGCTCCTCGCCGGCCTGGTCGAGGAGACGGAGCGGGAGCACACGAAGGCGATGGACGACATCGCGCAGCTCCTCGGCGACCTCGAGCGCCAATGCCGCCTGCTCGTCGAACTGCCGGGTGAGCCGAGCATCCCGTTCACCGCGAAGCGCCGGAGCATCCGCGAGGCCGTCGCGATGTCGGGCGCCCTGGCGGAGCGCGTCGCCGAGATCCGGAATCGTCCGTGGTCGAAGCCCGCTGCGCTCGAGCCCGCCGTCGTCGCGTTCAACGGCGACGCTCCTGCGGAGGTCCTGCGCATCCTGAGCCTGGTGCTGCCGGAGGGCAGCGAGCTGCTGGCCCTCGCGGACGTCAACCTCGAGCGCCTCGTCGGAGCGAACGCCTACCTCGGAATCACTCGCGATCGCGTGTTCGTGTCAGAGCAGGGCGCGCTGCGCAAGCAGGGGGTCGTCGAGCGCGACTTCCCGCTCGACGACATCCGGTACGTGCGTCTCACGGAGCGGGCCGGCCAGAGCCCGGTGCTCGACGTCATCACGAAGGCCGAGAACATCAGGCTCACCTTCGATGGGTGGGCGTCGAAGCAGGACGGATTGGAGCGCGCTCGTCGGCTCGGGAATCTGCTTGCTGCGGCGATGGACCTTCCGGACGGGGAGCGGCGGACGGATCCGCTGCTGGAGCACAGCTCGGGCGGGAAGCACGCGATCGCGGGCTGACCGAGGTCGCCATTGACGCGCATCTGCGTGGGGTGCGTCCGTTCTAGAAACAAACGATCCGTGCAATCGCACGGTCGCCGGCAGCGTCTTCCGCAAACGCACTCGAGAGGTCCCCTCCATGGACAAGTACACCGTCGCCCAGCACTCGGTGGGCAACGTGCTCAACTGGGTAGAGACCGGCAAGATCGCGATCCCCGAGATCCAGCGGCCGTTCGTCTGGTCGAGCACGAAGGTGCGCGACCTCATCGACTCGCTCTACCAGGGCTACCCGGTCGGCTATCTGATCACGTGGCAGAACACTGCTGTGCGATTGAAGGACGGCTCGCTGTCCGGCTCGAAGCAGATCCTGATCGACGGCCAGCAGCGGGTGACGGCTCTGACGACGGCGCTCGCCGGCGGGTCGATCGTGACGAAGGACTACAAGAAGACGCGGATGCAGATCGCGTTCAACCCGCTGACGGAGAGCTTCGAGACCTACACCCCCGTCCTCCGGAACAACCCGGAGTGGCTGCCCGACATCGCCGCGGTGATGAAGCCCGAGAACCTCTTCGGACTCGTGCGCGAGTACCTCGAGAAGAACCCCGACGCCGACCGGTCGATCGTGGAGACGAACTTCTCGAAGCTGATGAATGTGCGGACCCGCCAGGTCGGCATCATCGATCTCGCGGAGAACCTCGACATCGAGACCGTCACCGAGATCTTCGTGCGGATCAACTCGAGCGGAGCGCGGCTCACCCCCGCCGACTTCGCGATGAGCAAGATCGCCTCCTACGGCGAGTACGGAGCGCAGCTGCGCAAGTTTATCGACTACTTCTCGCACCTCGCGGTCGCGCCGCACTTCCACGAGATCATCCGGGAGAACGACCCGTCCTTCGCCGAGACCGACTACTTCTCGAAGATCAGCTGGCTAAAGGACGACGCCAGCGACCTCTACGACCCGACCTATCAGGACGTGCTGCGCGTCGCGGGCCTCATCGAGTTCGATCGCGGCCGGATGGTCGCGATGGTGAGCTACCTCTCGGGGCGCGACTTCGAGACGAAGAAGTTCGACGACGCGATCGCCCAGGAGTCGTTCGAGCGGCTCGAGCGCGCGCTTTACCGCATCACCAACCGGTACCGGTTCACCCAGTTCCTGATGACGCTCAGTTCGGCCGGATTCATCTCGCCGTCGCTGATCACCTCGCGTAACGCCGTGAACTTCGCTTACGCGCTGTTCCTGAGGCTCTCGGACGAGGGCGACCTGTCGACGCCGGAGATCCAGCGGATCGTGCGGCGCTGGTTCGTGATGTCTATGCTGCTCGGCCGCCACTCCGGCAGCTTCGAGACGACCTGGGAGCTCGACCTGCGGCGCCTCCGCGAGATGGGTGCTCAGGCGTACCTCGAGTCGATCGAGCGCAGCGCTCTTTCGGAGGCGTACTGGACGGAAGGCCTTCCTCTGGACCTGGTCACCTCCAGCAGCCGGAGCCCCTACTTCGTCGTCTACCTCGCGGCGATGGTGAAGCGCGGGGCGCGCGGCTTCCTCTCGAACCACGTCGGCGCCTCCGACATGCTCGGCGACTCGGGCATGGGCGACATCCACCACCTATTCCCGAAGGCGTACCTGCAGGCGAGCGGCGTCAACGACCGCTCCGACCACAACCAGATCGCCAACTACGTCCTCGCCGAGACGCCGGTCAACATCCGGATCGGCAAGCTCGCGCCCGCCGAGTACGGAGCGCGGGTGCGCGCACAGATCGAGGCCGGGACCCCGGACATCGGCGACATCACGACCGAGGAGGAGATGCTCGCCAACTTCCGCTCATCGGGCGTGCCCGAGAGCCTCCTCGGCGCCGTCGCGGCCGACTACCCGGCGTTCCTCATCGAGCGCCGCAAGCAGATGGCAGCCCTGCTGCGGGACTACTACTTCTCCCTCTGACAAGGTGATCGACTCGGGAGCTGGGCACATGGAAAAGCAAGCAGGTCGGGCCGTCGAGCGTACTCACTTCGATGCGAATCTGATCAGACGAGCTAGTGCGAGAGAATTCGGCGGACAAATCGACTGGTATTGGGCCGTGCCGGACATGGTCAGATCGCTCGCCGCGCCAGGAAGCGTGTTGCGCGTCCCCGCCTTACCGTGCTTCGGTGATGAGCACAGCCAGTCACTCGGATATTGGGGAGCTCTACATTACCTCGTGATGTATCGCCTCGGTTGGGCGCACCCGCATCGTGGATTTCAATGGTGGTACGACAACGGGAAGCCGACGGAAGATTCGACGCTCGCCCTCATTAAGGATGTTTGGGACGAGGATGGGGCTTTGGATGTCTACGTCGCTTGGCTCGTAAACCGCCAGCCTGTTCTCGGGCTCTTGGACGCTGAGAGTGGATCCGCGGCGACATCTAATGGCGAGAACCTCTCGGCCAGATGGTCGGAGTGGCTTGCGCTACGGAAACGCGAGGGCGACAACTTCGAGAACTTCGGCCCGGACGGAGATGGACTCCATCTGACACGTTCGCTAGTCGAAAGGGGAAACGGTGATCCGAGCGCAGTCATCATGCAATCGGACCCCTCTCAACGACGGGCGGTTCTGGTCTCGTCAGCGATGGACTCCTGGTATCACGATTTGATCCGCGTGGGTAATCGCCTCCCGGTCAAGGGTGTCGCTTCATGGAAAGTCGATGTCTTCGTCAAGCCGGTCGGATATCTGGGTACCTTCCGTAGATCGTTATCGACCGACCTCTGGTTCACTGGTCGTCATCGCATTCACCAGTTGGGCAACTGATTGAAAGAGCAGGTTGTGGTGCATCGAGTCTTGCGAGGTGCAGTGAGCTGCCTCGTTGCTAGGAGCCGCCCTGCGACCTCGCCTGCGCTTCCACCGAGGCGACGGCTCGCGAGCATCAAAAGGCGACTGACTCGCCCAAGAAGGCTCGTTCTCCGGGTGGGGAACGAGCCTTCTCGGGCGAGTGAGCGGCCGGGTGGGCGGCTAGCGGCAGGCCGTCAGGCTCGCCACTCCGTCCGAGAGGGTGCCGGTTCCGCCGAGCAGCACGACGCTGGTGGCGCCGAGGCTCTTGATGTCGTCGAGGACGGGCTGGGGGACGCAGTCGGGCTTCACCGTGTAGAGCGGGTTGCGGGTGAAGCCGGCGGCGGCCGCTCCGGAGAGGGCGTCGGGGAACTTCTCGCCGGTGGCGAGGTAGACCGTCGACGCGGCCGTGAAGGCGGCGCGGTTCAGCTGCACCGAGGTGTCGTAGCGGTCGACGCCGCCGATGCGGATCGGCGTGATGCGGAACGAGTTCTCGATGCCGGTGCTGACCGAGAGCGGGTCGCCCGCGATGGTCAGCTTCTTGACGCCGAGGCCCTGCACCAGGGAGCGGGTGGTGTCGTCGACGGCGCTGAGTCCGCCGTTCACCAGGAGGACGGGCGCCCGGACCGAGCCGGCCGCGGCGGCCGCGGCGAGGGCGTCGGGGAACTTCTCACCGGTGGCGAGCCACGCCTGCGAGGAGCCCTTCGGGAACGCGGCTTCGACGAGCTTCGCCGCGGTGTCGTAGCGGTCGACGCCGCCGATGCGCTGGACCTCGCCGGTCTTCGCGTAGGCGGCGAGCTCGGTCACGAGGCGGTCGCTGACGCTCAGGTTCGAGCCGACGACGACGATCTTGCTCGGCTTGAGGCGGCGCAGCTCGTCGCGGACCGGCTGCGACATCGAGTCCTGGTCGACCAGCAGCAGCGGGCCGTTCTGCTTCGCGGCGGCGGGTGCCGCGGCGAGGGCGTCGGGGAAGTTGCCGCCGGTGGCGATGAAGACGACCGGCACGTTCGCCTTGAACGTCGCGGCCGAGACCTTCGCGGCGGTGTCCTGACGGTCGACGCCGGCGATGCGGGTGACGACCACGGGGCCACCGGGCGTGGGAGTCGCGGTCGGCGTGGCGGTCGGAGTCGCCGTGGGCGTGGCGGTGGGGGTCGCGGTCGGCGTGGCGGTCGGAGTCGCCGTCGGAGTGGCCGTGGGCGTCGCGGTCGGCGTGGCCGTCGGGGTGCCGGTGGCGGTCGGGGTCGGCGTGGGCGTCGACCCGTCGTCGCAGGACGCGGCGGTGACGTCGTAGCTGTACTGCACGTTGGCCGAGCTGCCGGCCCAGACCACGAGGCGGTCGCCCGTCTTGACGGGCACCGGGGCGAAGGCGAAGGGTCCGCCGGTGGCCGGGACGGTCGTCTGGGTGGCGGTCGTGCCGTTGACGGCCAGTCCGAGGTTCGTGGCCCCCGTGCCGGCGACCGGGCCGCCGGTGTCGCCGGCGACGACGGCGCTGACGGGAGCGCCGTCGGTGCAGGTGACGTCCGTCGAGGCGGTCGGGGCGGCGGCGGCGCTGAGGGCGGGCGTGAGGCCGACGGTGCCGGCGATCACCGCGGCGGCGATCAGGGCGACCCGTGAGCGGCGCGGGGCCCTCACAGTGCCACCACCGCGGCGGTCGGCGTGCAGGAGAGGTGGAGCGATGACGACATCGTGTCGCCTTTCTCGAGAGGGCGGATCGGGCCGCTCCGGTCCCTCGTCGCGATCCCTCCTCCCTCGCGGCCGCGGCGTCGCGGGCGGGGTGTCGGGGTCGACAGGGGAACGGATCGGTGCTCGAAAGCTAGCGAGACGGCCACCGCCTCGGCAATGGGCACCGGCAGAGGGTCCCCCTGTTGGGGGGCGTCAGGCCCTCACCCGATCCGCCCCCGGCCCGTCACCCCTGCCCGACCGCGAAGCGCCGCACCACGGGCCGCTCCACCACGCTCACCAGCGCGTACAGCGCGACGGCCACCGCGACCACGACCACCGTCTCCGACCACAGCGCGCTGAAGCGCGAGGCCGCGTAGTCGCGGACGAGCATGCTGCCGAGACCCTCGCCGGTCGCGAGCCACTCCGCCAGCGTCGCACCGGCGAAGGCGCCCGGGACGGCGATGCGGGCCGAGGCGAAGATCGCGGGCAGGGCGTAGAGCAGGCGGACCTTGCGGGTCACCATCGCGGTCGAGCCGCCCATCGAGACGACGAGGTCGCAGGCGAGGACCGGCGCGGCGCGCAGGGCGGCCGCGACGCTCACCAGCGTCGGGAAGAAGGTCACCAGCGAGACGATCACCGTCACGCCGAGCAGCCCGCGCCCGAAGACGAGGGCGAGCAGCGGGGTCATCGCGACCAGCGGGATCGACCGCATCACCACGGCGGCCGGCAGCACCGTGCGCTCGACCCAGCGCGACAGCACGATCCCCACCGCGACGAGGCAGGCCAGGGCGGTGCCGATGACGTAGCCGACCCCGGCGTCGCGGAGCGTGATCGCCAGGCCGTCGAGGATGAGCCCCCGATTCTCAGCGGCGTCGGGATCCGCGAAGAGATGGGTCAGCACGTCCAGCGGCGTCTTCGCGAAGTACGGCGACAGGCCGAACGCCAGGATCGCGCCCCACCAGACCGCGACGACCACCGCGATCGAGCCGAGCAGGCCGAGCAGCGCCGTCACGGCACTCCGCCCGCCGCGCAGCCCCGAGGCGGTCGCGATGCTCTGGCCGACCGCGGTCGAGACGTCGCGCGAGACCCACGGAGTGGCGGCGCGGCCGATCAGTCCCGCCGCGAAGTAGACGAGCCCGGCCAGCGCCGACATCGTCAGCGCGACCGCCCAGGTCCGCGGCACCTGGAACGACGACTGCGCCTGCACCAGCATCACGCCGAGGCCGCGGGAGGCGCCGAGGTACTCGCCGAGGATGGTGCCGAGGATCGCGGCGGGCGCGGCGATCTGCAGGCCGGCGAAGAGGCCGGGGAGCATCGCCGTCAGCCGCGCCTTCCGCAGCACCACGCGGTCCGAGCCGCCCATCGAGCGGACGAGGTCGACCGTCGCGCCGTTCACCGAGCGCAGGCCCAGCAGGCAGGACACGAGCGTGGTGAACAGCACCGACAGCCCGGCCAGGATCTGCTTGGGCATGTCGCCCGGGAAGACCACGACCAGGATCGGCGTGATCGCCACCAGCGGCACGCAGAAGCTCATCACGGCGATCCGGAGCAGCACCCGCTCGGTCCAGGGGACCTGGACGAACAGGATCGCGGCGAGCACGGCGACCGCGTTGCCGACGACGTAGCCGATGCCCGTGTTCGCGAGGGTCGCGCCGACGTTCATCGGCAGCACCGACAGGTCGTCGACGAACGCGCCCACCACGGCCCACGGCGTCGGGACGACGCGCAGGGGCGCGGCGACGAGCGCGACGAGCCACCACAGCGCGATCAGCCCGAGGATCGGGACCACGCGGCCGACGGCGCCGCGCGGCCGACGGCGGATCAGCACGGCGCTGGTGCGGGTGCTCGGCTGCTCCGGCGGGGCGAGCGCCGTCACCGCGGCACTCCCGCCGCGATCGTCTCGCCGAACAGGCCGCGGGAGAGCCGGTCGCAGTAGGCGTGGAACTCCGGTGTCTGCTGCAGCTCCGCGGTGCGCGGGCGCGGCAGATCGATGTCGACGATCTCGACGATCCGGCCCGGCCGCGCCGCCATCAGCACGACACGGTCGGCCAGGAACACGGCCTCGCTGATGCTGTGGGTGACGAGCAGCGTCGTGGTCGCGCGCTCGGTCCAGATCCGCTGCAGCTCGAGGTTCAGCCGGTGCCGGGTGACCTCGTCGAGGGCGCCGAACGGCTCGTCGAGCAGCAGCGCGTCCGGCTCCATGGCCAGCGCGCGGGCGAGGGACACCCGCTGGCGCATGCCGCCCGAGAGCTGCGCGGGCTTGGCCTTCTCGAAGCCGGTCAGGCCGACCAGCTCGATCAGCGCGGCGATCGCGGCGCGGTCGGTGCGCCGCCCCGACACCTCGTAGGCGAGCGCGATGTTGGACGCGGCGCTGCGCCAGGGCAGCAGCGCCGAGTCCTGGAACGCCACTCCGACGCGGTGGTCGATCCGGGCGCGCTCCGGGTCGGCGCCGTGCAGCTGCGCGACGCCCCCGCTCACGCCCTCGAGACCGGCGAAGATCCGCAGGAGCGTCGACTTGCCGCAGCCCGAGGGCCCCAGGAGGGCGGTGAACTCGCCCTCCCGGGTCTCCAGGTCGACGCCGTCGAGCGCGCGCACCGTGCCGCGGCCGACGTCGAACTCCTTGACGACGCCCGCGGCGGAGAGGCCGAGGGTCACGCCTTCCACTCCCCGGCGGCGCGGAGGCGGAGGATCTCGTCCTTCAGCGCGCTGTCGCGGCCCGCGACCTCGTTGACCAGTTCCGAGCCGCCGCCGTCGCCCCAGAAGTCGTCGACCGAGCGGCCGGCGAGCTGGCCGCGCCGGGTGTGCACGTCGAGCGCGTACTCCGGGATCTCGAACGGCTTCTCGGACGCGTTGATGAGGTGCATGGTCAGGTTCGCGAGCTCGTCCGAGGTGCGGTCCTTGGTGCGCTCGGAGAGGAAGCGGATCGCGTGGGTCGCGAACAGCCAGCGGTCGCCGAACGAGCGGTCGAGGCGCTGGTGCATCAGGTAGAGGCTGTTGACGACGACGGGCTCGGAGTAGCTGCCGTCGCCGACGTCCTCGCAGGAGACGACGTTGAGGCGGGCCCACATCATCTCCTCGAGGTCGGCGCTGGACTCGAACATCTCGCGGCCGACGAGCAGCGCGAGCTGGGTGTCGCCGCGGCGGATCGACTTCTGCAGGGTCGAGATGAGCTCGTCGGCGGGGTAGCCGCGGACGGAGGTGACGCGGGTCCAGGGGTCTTCGGAGAAGTGCACGGGCATGGAAGGTCTCGCTTTCAGGAGGAGCGTGTCGGTGGAGAAGGGTGGGCGCGGCGTCAGCCGGCGTGGATCTCGTCGAGGATCGAGGTGTCGAAGAGCGAGTCGAGGTCGCCCTCGACGCCCTGGCCCTCGAGGGTCGCGATGTTCGCGGCGATGCCCTCGGGGCTCATCGTGAGGAGGCCGTTCTGCTCGGTCTCGGCGGTCTGCACGAGCGGGACGAACGCCTCCGCAGCGAGCTTCTGCTGCTCGAGGTCGAGGTTCTGGCTCTTGCCGGGTCCGTCGACGACGTAGGCGGCCGCGTCGTCGGGATCGGCGAGCGCGGTGGTCCAGCCGGCGATGGTGCCCTCGACGACGGCCTTCACGGCGGCGCGCTGCGTCTCGTCGGCGAGCGCCTCCTCCGTGGTGAAGAGCACGTTGCCCCACGCCTCGTAGCCGTAGTCGCTCAGCGGGAAGGCGACGGTGTCGATGCCCTGCAGCTCGAGGGTGACCGGCTGGTTGTTGAGGAAGGAGACGAACGCGTCGCAGTCGCCCGCGACGAGCGGCGACGGGTCGAAGTCGGCCGTCACGTACTCGACGTCCGACGGCTCGATGTCGTTGGCGGCGAGGATGCCGTCCATGATCGAGACGCCCGAGGTCTGGATGCACAGGCGCGAGCCGACGAGGTCGTCGAGCGTGTTCACCGGCGACGAGGCGAGCGACATGATGCTCATCGGGTTGACCTGGAGGGTCGCGCCGACGATCACGAGCGGGGCGCCCTCGTTGCGGGCGCGGGCGACGACGTCGGCGGAGGAGAGGCCGACGAGCGCCTTGCCGCTGGCGACGAGCGGCTCGACGGTCGTGCTCGGGCCGCCGGGCGTGATCGTGATGTCGACGCCGGCGTCGGCGTAGTCGCCGTCGCGCTCGCCGATGAACGGGCCCATGTTCTCGACGTTGGCGATCCAGCCCAGCTGGAGGGTGGCGGCCTGAGTGCCGCCGCCCTCGGACGCGGAGCTGTCGGAGCCGGCGCAGCCGGCGAGGAGGCCGACGGTGCAGGCGCCGGCGAGGAGGGCGAGGGCGGCGCGGGGAGCGCGGCGGAGCAGGGGTGCGGGCATGACGACCTTCACGGGGAGGGGAGCGCGGAGCGCTCGAGAGGAGGTGCGGGCGCGCTGGAGGCGTCCGCGACGGACCGCGGCAGGGCGCGGTCGGGAGCGCGCCCGACGGAGCCGTCGGTGCGCGGAGGAGGGGTGGTGCCGGCTCAGCCCGCGGCGGGCGCGCGCGAGTTCGAGAGCCGCCAGGTGCCCAGACGCCAGGCACCGCTGAGGCGGTGCAGGGGCGTGGACTCGGGCACGGCGGGACTCCTCGGGCGGGGCGGGGCAGCGGCGGGACGGCGGCGGGACGGCCGCGGGTGACGGATCAGGGGGACCGTCTCCGAAGGACCCTATGCGGCCCCTGCGCGCCCCGACGAACCGACGACGGAAGGTTTACGCGCCCGAAACCTGGCGAAACGAGTCGGTGATCCGCCGCCGCATAGTGTCGACGGGCACGGGAAAAACGACAGGCGGGGCTCCTCGTCATCGCGACATTCCCGATCCTGCTGTCGCGATCACGGAAGAGGCACCGCCATGACCACCCCCGCCACGCCCACCCCCGCCACGCCCACCCCCGCCACGCCCACTGTCGGCGTCTACCTCGCCGGCTTCGAGGTCTTCGCACCCGACGGGCCGGCCCTCGCCGAGCGGATGCGCGCCACCTGCCGCCGCTACGGGCTCGAGCCGATCTCGCCGCTGGACAAGGGCGCCGACGCCGATCAGGCCGACGCCGACCAGGGGCCCGCGCTCGAGGGCGAGGCGCTCGCGGATCTGATCTACGCGAACAACATCGCGATGATCGAGCGCGCCGACGCGATCCTCGCCAACCTCAACCACTTCCGCGGGCCGGACCCCGACGCGGGCACCTGCTTCGAGGTCGGCTACGCGGTCGCGCGCGGCAAGGCCAGCTACGTCTACGCCTCCGACGGGGCGACCGCGGTCGAGCGCACCCGCGACTTCTTCGGACCGGTCACCCCCGACGGCGCGGGCGGCTTCACCGACGCGGACGGCTTCACGGTCGAGAACTTCGGCGCGCCGTTCAACCTGATGCTGTCCTCGTCGAGCACCGTCGTCCTCGGCGACTTCGAGGCGTGCGTCGCGCGGCTCGCGGCGGACGCGGCGGCGGGGCACCTGCTGAAGCGGGCAGCGGTCGTGAGCACCGGGGCGTGAGCGTCGGGAGCATCGCCGAGCTGCGCGCCGCGCTCGCCGTCGGGGCCGTGTCGGCCGTCGAGGTCGCCGCCGATCGGCTCGCCGCGGTCGCCGCGCAGTCGGGCACGGTCGTGGCGTGGGACGAGGAGGCGGTCCTCCGCGCCGCCGCCGCGGTCGACGAGCGCCGCCGGCGGGGGGAGCCGCTCGGGCCGCTCGCGGGCGTCCCGCTCACGGTGAAGGACTCGTTCGACGTCGCCGGGCTCGACGGCAGCGTCGGCACCGCCGAGAGCGTGCACCGCTCCGTCGCGGACGCCCCGGCGGTCGCCGCGCTGCGGGCCGCCGACGCCGTGATCCTCGGCAAGACGGCGGTGCCGCCGTTCCTCGACTCGTTCGACACCGCGAGCGCGCTGCACGGCCGGGCGGTCAATCCGTGGGGCGCGCAGCTGACGGCGGGCGGCTCCTCCGGAGGGTCCGCCGCCGCGGTCGCGTCCGGCCTGTCCTGGGGCGACCTCGGCAGCGACCTGACCGGGTCGATCCGCGTGCCGGCCGCCTGGAACGGCGTCTGCGGGCACCGGCCGAGCAGCGGAGTGATCTCCAAGCGCGGGCACCTGCCCTGGCCGGTCGGCACCCGGCTCGAGCCCTCCGCGTCCGCCGCCGGGCCGATCGCCCGGAGCGCCGACGACACCGCGGCGCTCTTCGCGGTGCTCGCCGGGTCGGTCTCTTCCGGACCGTGGCGGCTCGCGCTGCCCGAGCCGCGGTTCTCCCGGCTGAGCGAGCTGACCGTGGGGCTGTGGCTCGCGGAGGAGAGCGCACCGGTCGACGACGAGACGACGGCGGCGCTCGCCGGTCTCGCCGAGCGACTGCGCGCCGCCGGCGCGACGGTGGTCGATCTCGGGCCGTCCGTGCTCGGCACCGCGGAGGCCGAGGCGCTGTTCGACCGGCTGGTCCTGCACGAGATCAGCTACCCCGGCGGCCCGGGCGCCCCGGTGGCGCAGGTCTGGGCCGACTGGGACGAGCAGCTGCGGCTGCGCGCGGAGTGGGAGCGGGCCATCGCCGGGGCGGACGTCGTGCTCGCGCCGGTGGTGCCGTTCGCGGCGCCCGCGTTCCCGGTCGCCGAGGCCGACCGCCGAGCGATCGGCCGCTGGAGCTGCCTGGCGAACCTCGCCATGGGCCCGTCGACGGTGCTCCCGATCGGTCTCGGCGCGACGTCCGGCCTGCCGCTGGCCGCGCAGCTGATCGGCGCGCACGGCGACGACCTCGCAACCCTCGGCGCGGCCCGCCTGCTGGCGGCCGAGGGCCTGGTGCCGCCGACGCTGCGGGCGCCCGAGACGGCCTGACCCGGCGTCCTCCGCTCGAGACAAAGAGAAAACCCGGCCCCAGAGGGGCCGGGTGGTATTCGAAAAGCATAGCCGAACGCCGCCTGCGGGCGGCGACGTGGCGCCGGATTGTCACCAACCGTCTGGTCGGGAGAGCCTGTCGATCCGCTCGGGAAGCTGCGAACTCCGAATGTCGTGGTCGGTCAGCTCGTACCACCAGTGACCGCCCGCACCCTCGCCGGGTTCTCCCGCGAGCGCGCCGGCGCGGTAGGCGGGAGTGGGGTTGACCACCCCGACCGGCACTCGACGACGCGCTTCGCGGATGGGGAACTCGAGATCGCTGTCGTTGCTGATGACGACGGCGGCGTCGACCGAGCGTTCCAGCACATCGATCAGGAGGTGCGAGGCGACGTTCACGTCGGATCCCTTCTCCTCCCGTCGGGCGATCGAGGCCATGAAGGTGGCTCCTGGGGCGTCGGCTCCGTCCCGGTCCCTGATCATCAGCGGCCAGGAGGGGGTGCTGAGGACCGGTCGCCCGCGTCGGTCCGGCGTCGCGAGTGGAGCGGTCGCTACCCGCGAGACGTAGCTCCCGAGAGCGAGGACGTCGATGGATCCATGCCGCTGCAGTGCACGGAGGTAGGTGTCCTGATCGCGTTGCCCCTGCGGATGAGAGGCCCCGCTGACGCGTGCGGTGCAGAAGACGATGCGCGTGCTCGATACCGCACCCCATCCTGCGCCGGGACCGGTGAGGAGGCCCGCGGCGAGTGCGCGCAGGTCGAGCCAGCGCCACCCCGGTGTGCCGCGGCCGCAGATCCGGCGCGCTCCGTAGTAGAGGTTGAACCCATCGATGTAGACGCCCACTCGCATGGACGGACGATAGACGCGTCGATGTCCGACCGGAGGCCGGTGGCGCCTGATCCGCGCCGCGCCTCACCCGCGCCGCTTCACCATCCGCCAGTTCACCAGCTCCACGCCCGCGCGCACCGGGTGCTGCTCGGTGACCGCGACGAAGCCGTGGTGCTCGAAGAAGGGGCGCGCGGTGATGCTCACGTCCGCCGACAGCTCCGGCGCGTCCCGTGCCTGCGACTCCGCCTCGGCGAGCAGGCGGGTCGCGACGCCGCGGCGGAGGAAGCGCGGGGCGACGAACATCATGTCGATCCAGCCGTCGGCGCTGACGTCCGAGAAGCCGGCGAGCTCGCCGTCGACGGTGGCGACGAAGGCGTTCCGCGCCAGCATCGCGGCGTGCCACGTCGGGACATCGCGCTCGCCGGCCCAGGCGCCGATCTGCTCGGGGGAGTAGTCGGCGGCGGCCGTCTCGGTGACGGCGGCGAGGAAGACGGCCAGGGTACCGGCGGCGTCGGACTCGGCGTAGGGGCGGATCGCGATCGGAGGCACCTCGACACCCTCCGCGCGAGATGCCACTTGTGAGCCCGACACGCCGAGGAATCGCGTCACAAGTGGCATCTCGCGGGGGGCGCGGGGGTCAGCGTCCCAGCACCCGTGCGTACACGCGGAGGTAGTCGTCGACCATCCGCTCGACGGCGAAGCGGCGGACGGCCGTCTCGCGGACCCGCGCGCGGTCGAGCCGGCGGGCGCGCGGCACCGCGGCGACCGCCTCCGCCGCCGAGTCGACGACGAAGCCGCTCACGCCCTCGTCGACGATCTCGGGCATCGATCCGCGCCGGTACGCGATCACGGGGGTGCCGCAGGCCATCGCCTCGACCACCGACAGGCCGAACGGCTCGTCGAAGCCGATCGAGTGCAGCAGCGCGACCGCCGAGCCGAGCAGCGCCGCGCGCTCGGCCGGCCCGACCGAGCCGGCGTAGACCACGCGGTCGCCGTCGACGTGCGGCTCGACCTCCTCGCGCCAGTAGCGCTCGTCCTGCACGATGCCCGCGATCACGAGGCGCAGGCCCGCGCCGGCGGCGATGCGCACCGCCTCTGCCGTGCCCTTGTCGGGGTGGATGCGGCCGAGGACCACCAGGTCGTCGGAGCCGGGCTGCGCTGAGTACGGCAGCTCCGACAGGTCGATCCCGTGGTGCACCGTGGCGACGTAGTCCAGCTCGGGCGAGCGGTCGCTCTCCGAGATCGAGACCAGGTTCGCGGTCAGCGGGTGCCGCAGCGCCTCGCGGTACGCGGGCAGGATGCCCGGGCCGGAGAAGCCGTGCACCGTCGTCACCAGCGGCACCGGCCACTGCGCGGCGAGCGCGAGCGGCAGCCAGTCGAGGTGGTTGTGCACGAGGTCGAACTCCCGCGAGCGGGCGAGCGCGTGCGCGATGTGCAGCGACTCCTGGACCCGCCCGTCGGCACCGGACTCGGCGTAGCCCTCCGGCACGACGCTCGAGAGCCGGCCCGCGGTGGCGGAGTCGCCGGTCGCGAACAGCGTCACGTCCACCCCGCGGCGCACCAGGCCCTCGGTGAGCAGGCTCGCCACCCGCTCCCACGGCCCGTAGTGCCGCGGCGGCGTGCGCCAGGCGACGGGCGCGAGCATCCCGACGCGCAGAGTGCCCGGGACGGGCGTCACGCCGCGGCCGCCTGCGCGGGCTCCGCGCGGCGGACGACGAGCGAGGTGTGCAGGGCGGCGATGGTCGACTCCGCGCCCCGGTTCTCGTTGCGGCCGGTCGGCGTCAGGCCGTCGTAGCCGGCGCCGGTGACCGGGTCGATCATCACGGTCCCGGAGTCGTTGACCCCGCGGAACCAGGCCCAGCACGCGGCCAGGCCGTCGCGCCAGAGCGGGTCCTCCTCGATCGTCAGCGCGCGGGCGCAGGCGGCCGCGAGCGCCGCGACCTCGATCGGCTGCTGGTCGAAGAGCGCGCCGGTCTCGCCGGGGCCGCGGCCGGCGACTCCGCAGACCGAGAGGCCGTTCTCGCCGGACTCGAGCGCGAGCAGGAACGCCAGCTGGTGGAAGCCGCGGGTGAGCAGCACGGGATCGCCGAGCGCCGCGCCGGCCGCGAGCAGCGCCTCCGGGAGGCAGCCGTTCGCGTAGCGCAGCCGCGGCTCGGGCCAGGGCCAGTCGGCCTCGGCCGCGTGGTGCAGCAGCGCCGAGCCGTCCGCGACGAGCTGCGCGGCGGCCGCGTTATCGGGATGCGCCTCGAGCACCTCGACGGCGCCGAGCACGGCGGAGGTCATCGCGCGCAGGTGCGGCGAGCGCCGTGCCGCGAGGCGCAGGAACAGCCGCATCCCGCGGTGCCGGCTGAGCGGCAGCTCCGCCCGCGCCGCGACGACGCCCGCGGCCCAGACGGCGCGGCCCCACCAGTCGCCGAGCGACGACTCCTCCGGGGAGTCGCCCTCGGCCGAGACGCGGTTGCGCACCGTGCCGTCCGCGGCAGTCGCGCGCTCGAGGAAGCGCAGGTACTGCTCGGTCAGCCGCCGCGTCACCTCGGACTGCTCCGGCTCCTGCGCCACCACGATCAGCGCGCGCGCCACGTCGTCGACGCAGTAGCCGTGCTCGCGCCGCGGCACGTCGAGCAGCGCGTGCTCGAAGAGCCCGCCCGCGTCGGTGAGCGCGTCGAGGTGGGAGTAGGGGAGTGCGGTCGAGAGGACCGGCGCCGTGCCGTCCGCTCGGGAGGTCACGCCGCGCGCTCCACCCGGAGGCGCTCGACCAGGTCCAGGTAGCGGCCGGCCGCGGCGGGCCAGGACAGCGCCTCCGAGGACAGGCCAGTGGCGGGCAGCTCCGTGGCGGACGGCCCCGTGGCGTCGGACGCGGCCCCCGCGACCCCGGCGAGCACCTCCCGCAGCGCGTCGGCCATCGCGGCCGGGTCCTCGTGCGCGACGGTGCGGCCGCGCGGCGCGGTCAGCAGCTCGAGCGCGTGCGGGAACGCGGTCGCGACGACGGGGCGCCCCGCGGCGAGCGCCTCCACCAGCACGCCGGAGGTGACCTGGTTGCGGGAGTCGTAGGGGAGCAGCACCGCGTCGGCCTCCGCGACCGCGGCGGCGAGCTGGGCCGGGTCGAGGTAGCGGCCGTCGAGGACGACCCGGTCGCCGAGACCGAGCTCGGCGACGAGCGCGGCGAGCGACTCGCGGTACGCCTCCCCGTGCGAGGCCACGACCTTCGGGTGCGTCTGCCCGAACACCGTGTAGCGGGCGTCGACGCCGGCGTCGCGGAGGAGCGCCGTGGCGCGGATCCCCCACTCGATGCCCTTGCCGGGGCCGATCAGGCCCCAGGTGATGATCTGCGGGGCGCCGGAGTCGGCGCGCGGCGCGCTGCGCTCGGCGCCGCCCGTCCAGACCGGCACGCCGTGGGCGATGACGCCGACCTTGCGGGTGTCGACGGAGTAGCGGCGCTCGAGGATCTCGGCGGCGACGGCCGTCATCACCACGACCGCGTCGGCGAGGGCGGCGACCCGCTCCAGCACCGAGCGCTGCGAGTCGCTGGGCGTCTCGAGGACGGTGTGCAGCACGACGATCGCCGGGACCGTGAGCTGCTCCATCAGCGCGAGGACCTCGTCGCCGTCCGGGCCGCCGTAGATGCCGTACTCGTGCTGGATCACGGCGACGTCGCTGCGGCTGAGCTCCGCCGCGGCGTGCGCGATGCTCGCCGGGTCGCCCGCGACGAGCTCGGCGACGACACTCCGGCCGACGGCCGAGCCGGGCACGGCGAGCTCGTCCATCACCCGGACGGTGCGGATCGTCGCGCCGTGCTCCGCGGCCAGCGCGTCGCCGAGCGACTGGGCGAAGGTGGCGAGGCCGCAGCGGGTCGGCGGGAAGGTCGAGAGCATCCCGACGACGGCGCCGCCGCCGTGCGCGAAGGGGAGGTGCTGCGTGGGGGTGAGGGGGTGCGCCATGCTGACTCCAGCCGCGGTCGTGCGGCCTCGGGGGAGCGACCGCGAACGGGCGAGGCGACTGCCGGCCGGCACCCCTCGCGGGATCGCGGCAACCGGATCCGGTCCATCGCCGGCGGACCGGTCCTGAGTGACGTCACCCTAGAGGGGGTGGATGAACATCCGGGGTCGACTTCGTTCTCCGGCCATCGAGATGCCACTTGTGCACGCTTTTCACGGCGTGTCGCGTGCACAAGTGGCATCTCGCTGCGGGGGTCAGACCCGCGCGGGCGTCAGGGCGGTGGCCACCAGGGCGGCGCAGAGGAGGGCGATCGCCGTCAGAACCGCGGCGACGCCGAGGGGCGCGGCCAGGAGGGGGGTCGCCAGCACCGCGAGGGCGGCGGGCAGGACGAGGGCGGCGCGGAGCGGGCGGCCCTCGGCGAGGGGCAGGTGCACGGCCCACAGCATCACCAGGAAGGCGGCGACCGGCACGGCGACCGCGGCGCCGATCACGGTGTCGCTCGCCTCCAGGTGCCCGGCCGTCGCCGCGACCGCCGACTCGAGGCCGGCGCCCAGACCGCCGAGCGCCGCGAAGATCACGAAGTGCGCGTACCCCCAGCGGAAGGAGAGGTCGCGCCGCCGCTCGAGCAGCTCGCCCGACGGATGCAGGAACGACAGCCACCACAGCGCGAAGACGATGACCAGCGCGCAGGCCGCGACGACCACGAGCGAGAGGCTCACCCCCGACTCCGTCACCGCCTGCTGCACCCCGGTCACGGCTGCGAGCACGCCCTCGCCGAGCAGGATGATCGTGAACAGCCCGTAGCGCTCGGCGATGTGGTGCGGATGCCAGCTCGACTCGCCCGCCCGCAGCGCCCACAGCGGCACCGCCAGCTCGAGCGCCGCCAGCACGACGAAGCTCACCACTCCGTACTGCTCGGGCAGCAGGAGCCGCAGCAGCCAGCCGACCTGCACGAGCGAGAACCCGCCCGCGCTGCGCAGCGCCGAGACCCGCTGGCTCGGCGTCGACACCGCGACCCGCAGCCACTGGCTGACCAGCGCGAACCGCATGATCGCGTAGCCGACGGTGATCGCCGTGAAGTCGCCCTCCTCGAACGCCGTCGGCACCCCCGCCGCGAGCACGAGCACCCCGCCCATCTGCGCGAGCGTGAGCAGCCGGTAGGGCACGTCGTCGGTGTCGTAGCCGGAGGCGAACCAGGTGAAGTTCATCCAGGCCCACCAGATCGCGAAGAACACCATCGCGAAGGGGAGCACCGTCTCGCCGAGGTGCCCCTCCTCCGTCGCGTGTGCGAGCTGCGCGGCGATCTGCGCGATCGCGACGACGAAGGTCAGGTCCACGAGCAGCTCGAGCGGCGACGACACCCGGTGCGGCTCGTCGACGGCGCGCGGGCGCATCCGGACGCGGAGGAGGGTCATGCGCTCATCCTCCACCCGCGTGCCCCGCCGCCGCGCTGCCGTACTCTGCTGCCATGCATCGAGGGGCGGCCGTGCGGTGGGGGCGCGGCTACTTCGCCGTGCAGGCGCTCGGCGGGGCGGCCTGGTGGCTGGCGGTCGCGCTCGTCCCGGCGGTGCGGCTGGCGACGCTCGGGCCGCTGGATCCGGTGCCGGTCGCCGTGCTCGATCTGCCGCTCTTCGTCGGCGCCTCCGCCCTCGCGGCGCTCGGACTCCGCTGGGCGGCGTGGACCGCGACCGTCTGGACCCTGCTCGTCACCGTCGCGCTCGCCGTCGTCGCGACGGTCACCGGCGAGGCCGGCCGGGGCGTCCTCCTGATGATCGCCGCGTCCGGCGGCTCGGTCGCGGCGCTCTGCCTGCTGACGCTCGGGCGCATCCCGACGCGCTGGCTCGCCTCCGGGCCGTTCGCGTTCCGGCTCGCCGCCCGCGGCCGGACGCCGCTCGCGCACCTCGCGGCGACGCTCGGGCAGATCGCGGTGTTCTGGGGCGGCGCGCTCGTCGTGATCCCGCTGGTCGTCGCGGCGCTGGAGTCGCGCTGGGGGCTCGCCGTCGCGCTCCCGGAGCCGCTGCGCGCGGTCGGCCTCGCGCTGCTCGTGCTCGCGAGCGCGCTCGGGCTGTGGTCGGGGGCGACGATGTCGCTGCTCGGCGACGGCACCCCGCTGCCCGTCGCGATGACGAACCGCCTCGTGATCGCCGGCCCCTACCGCTGGGTGCGCAACCCGATGGCGGTCGCGGGGATCGGCCAGGGCGTCGCGGTCGGGCTGCTGCTGTCCTCCTGGCTGGTCGTGGTCTACGCGCTGCTGGGCGCGCTGGTCTGGAATCTCGCGGTGCGCCCGCTCGAGGAGGCGGACCTCGAGGCGCGGTTCGGCGCCGAGTTCCGGCGCTACCGCGACGCCGTGCGGTGCTGGCTGCCGGGGCGTCCGGCGCCCGGCGCGCGGTGAGTGCCGCCCGCCTACGATGGTCCGGATGACGATCGACAGGGCGACCGCCACCTCCGAGCGCGGAACGACTCCGCCCGGAAGCGACCGCTCCGTCCTCGCCCGCCGCGCTGTCCTCCTCCGCCGGGTAGGCCTCGGCCTCGCGCTGGTCGCGGCCGCCGCGCTCCTCCGCGTCCTCTCGCCCGACGCCGCCGGCGACGTCCTCTCCGACGCCGTCCGCGACTTCCTCACCCTGGCGATCAGCGTCGTCATCGAGTCGCTGCCGTTCGTCTTCCTCGGCATCGTGCTCTCGATCGCCGTGCAGCTCTGGGTGCCCGAGGCGGTGCTGCTGAAGATCCTGCCCAAGCGCGCCCTGCCGCGCCGCCTGGTGATCTCGCTGCTCGGCGTGCTGCTGCCGGTCTGCGAGTGCGGCAACGTGCCGCTCGCGCGCGGACTGATCGTGAAGGGCCTGTCCGTCTCCGAGTCGATGACGTTCCTGCTCGCGGCGCCGATCGTCAATCCGATCACCATCGTCACGACCTACCAGGCCTTCGGCTGGGCCGACGGGATCCTGGTCTGGCGCATCGTCGGCGGCTTCGTGATCGCGAACCTGGTCGGCTGGATCTTCAGCCGGCACACCGACCCGATGGCGCTGCTGACCCCGCGGTTCCGCGCGGCCTGCGAGGCGGGCGAGCGGCCCTCCCGCACCGTCCGCGCCAAGGCCCGCCGCAGCGTGCTGCTCTTCGCCGAGGAGACCGGCGCGATGCTGCCCGCCCTCTTCGTCGGCGCGGCGATCGCCGGCCTGATCCAGGTCGGCGTCTCGCGCGACGTGCTGACCACCCTCGGCGGCGACCCGCTCTGGTCGGTGCTCGCGCTGATGGTCCTCGCCTTCGTGATCTCGATCTGCTCCAACGTCGACGCGTTCTTCGTCCTCTCCTTCGGCTCGACGTTCCTGCCCGGCGGCATCATCGCCTTCCTCGTCTTCGGCCCGATGATCGACATCAAGATGCTCGCGCTGCTGCGCACCACCTTCTCCGCGCGCACGCTCGTGCGGATCACCGCGCTGGTCGGCCTCTGCGCCGCGGTCCTCGGCCTGGCGGTGAACCATGCGCTCTGAGCGCCTGCTCGCCCGCTGGAAGGGCGTCGTCCTCAGCCTGATCGGCGTCGTCTCGACGCTCTGGCTCGCGGCGACCGGCCGCCTCGGCCTCTACATCCACCCGCGCTACTTCGAGTTCTCGGTGATCCTCGCCGCCGTCGCGGCGGTGCTGCTGATCTGCGCGTTCGCGATCGTGCCGGGCGCGGAGGAGGACGACGGGCACGCGGAGGACCACCTCCACGAGCACGCCCCGCGCCGGCGCTGGCGGGCCGGGCTCGCCGCGCTCGGGAGCCTCGCGGTGATCGCCTGCGCCGCCGTCGCGCTGCTCGTCGTGCCGCCCGCCGCGCTGACCGCCTCGACCGCGACCCAGCGCGAGGTCAACACCAGTGCGGTCGACGCGTCGGTCACCGCGCAGGCGCCCACCGGCGACACCGCGTCCTTCACCGTCCGCGACTGGGCGACGCTCCTGCGCCAGGGGGCGAGCGAGCAGTTCCTGGCCGGGCGCACCGCGACGGTCAGCGGCTTCGTCACCCCCGACGCGAGCGACCCGGAGAACGTCTTCTACGTCGCCCGCTTCATCGTCACCTGCTGCGCCGTCGACGCCCAGCCCGTCGGCGTGCCGATCCACCAGCCCGGCTGGGCCGACACCTGGACCGAGGGCGAGTGGCTGGAGGTGACCGGCGGCTTCGGCGTGAATCCGAGCGTCACCAGCGCCGAGGCGGTCGTCCTCGAGCCCGACGTCGTGACGCCGATCGACGAGCCCGCGATGCCGTATGTCTACTGAGCGCGCGTTCTCCCGCGTCTTCTGGAGCGTCACCGCCGTCCTCGTCCTCGCCGTCGGCGGCCTCACCGCCGCCACGATCGCCAAGGGCCCGCGCGTCGCCTCGCTCGAGGTCAGCACCTCCGGCGTCGTCGAGCGCGACGGCGGCCGCGCCCGCGTGCACCTCGACCAGGCGATCGAGCCCGACGCCCTCGACCGGGTGCGCGTCACTCCGGAGACCCCGCACACCGCCGAGCTCGAGGGCGGCGTGCTCACCGTCACCTTCGACGACACCCTCCGCTACGCCACCGAGTACGAGATCGCGATCGACGACGCGCAGGGCACCGCGACCGGCGCCGAGTCCGACCTCTCCGCCGCCTTCACCACCAAGGACCCCGACCTCTACACCCTCGACCGCACCGCCGAGGACCCCGCCCAGCCCGACGCGATCCGCGTGCGCCCGCTCTCCGGCGGCGACACCCGCGTCCTCTACACCGCCGACCGGATCCAGGACTACGCCGTCGTCGGCCCGGTGCTCGTCGTCGTGACCCTCGAGCCCGACGACAACACCCTGATCCGCACGCTCACCCTCGACACCGGCTCGGAGGGCGTCATCCCGCTGCCCGGCCCCGGCGTCGTCCGCGAGCTGCACGCCTCACCCGAGAAGGGCGTGCTCGGCTGGACCTTCACCGGCTCCGCGCCCACCGGCCCGCTCGACCGCGCGCTCTACGCCTACGACCTCACCGACCAGAAGGCGGAGGCCGTGCCGATCACCGGCATCGACGGCGGCCCGCTGCGCGCGACCGACTGGATGTTCGTGCCCGGCACCACCTCCGTCGTCACCCACTCGCTCGACGACACCGTGCTGCTCGTCGACCTGCTCACCCCCGGGACCATCAGCCCGCTCGGCCAGCACGCCGAGCTGCGCGGCTTCGTCCCCGGAGCGAACCGGCTGGTCGTCGCCGACCCCGACTCCGGCTCCGTGATCGACCTCGCCGACGGATCCGTCGAGACGCTCGCCCTGCCGCCCGCCGACGTCGGCCCGACCACCTCGCCGGTGCAGCTGCTGCTCCTGGACTCCGACAGCTACCTCGAGCTCGAGGCCGACTACTCGCCCGAGACCGGCACCGCTCAGTACTCCGTCGTCCGCGTCGACGCGAGCGGCACGACCGAGGTCTTCCGCACCTCGCCGACCGGCCGGATCCGCGGCGTCTGCCTCTCGCCCAACGGCCAGTTCGCCGCCGTCGAGGCCGTCTCCGCCGAGGGCGTCCCCGACGACTACCCCGACGTCCCCGGCTTCAGCGCCACCTCCACCGTCCTCGTCGACCTCGGCACCGGCGACACGTCCCGCAGCGTCAACGGCGTCTCCCGCGACTGGTGCGCCTAGCCCCCGCAGGGCTGCACTTCATGCTGGTCGAGTAGCCCCGAAGGGGCGTATCGAGACCCACCGTCACCCGCAGGGCGGACCTGCAGACTCACGTCCCGACGCCGGCGGATCTCGATACGCCCGCTGCGCGGGCGACTCGATCAGCACGAGCGTCCCCATCTCGACGAAGTGCGTGCGCGGTTCGACATGCCCCAGGTGACCTGCGCCCCGCAGCCACACGCCGCCGGTGCCTCGATGAGCGTGGTAGTGCGCTAACAATCTCGCCAACGAACATCAGCTCGCCTATTGCTTCGCTCCGATAGTGCGCTAACATCGCTTCATCCCACCCCACAACAAAGGAGTTGACGTGACTGAGCCGTACACCGTCGTTGCCCTCTCGCCCCTGCAGATCCCGATCGTCGAGCCGGAGGACGCGGTCCGCAACACCAAGCGGATCATCGGATTCATGCGCACTGCCGTCGGCATCGCCTCGACCGAGGGCTACCCTGTGAAGCTCGTCGTGATCCCCGAGATGGCGATCCAGGGCATGCACATGGCCTTCAAGGCGGGCGACCGCGAGGCCGAGAAGAAGTTCGCCCGGACCATCCCGGGCCCCGAGACCGACGAGCTGGCGAAGGCCGCCCGCGAGCTCGGCACCTACATCGCCGGCGAGCTCTACCTCGTCGCCGACGACGACTTCCCCGGCCGCTACTTCAATGTCGCGTTCATGATCGACCCGGCCGGCGAGGTCGTCTACCGTCGCGCGAAGGCGACCAGCGACGGCTTCGAGGGCGGCACCCTCGGCACCACCAACCCGCACGACCTCTGGGACGAGTGGGTGGAGAAGAAGGGCGGCGGCGACGCGCTCGAGGCGATCTACCCCGTCGCGAAGACGCCGGACATCGGCAACATCGGCTACGTCATCTGCCACGAGGGGGCCTACCCCGAGATCGCCCGCGGTCTGGCGATGAACGGCGCCGAGGTCATCATCCGCGCCACCCTGATCGAGCCGCAGACGATGAACGGGATGTGGGAGGTCCAGAACCGCGCTCACGCGATGTTCAACAACGCGATCGTGGTCGCCCCGAACCTCGGCCCCGAGCTCGGCCCGGACGGCGTGCTCAACGACCTCTTCGGCGGCCAGTCGATGATCGTCGACCACAAGGGCACGGTCATCGTGAAGCAGGAGGGGCTCACCCCCGGCGACAGCTTCGTCAGCACGGTCATCGACATCGACGCCCTGCGCCGCGCCCGCCAGTCCAACGGCGTCTTCAACGGCTTCAAGGATCTGCGCACCGAGCAGTACGCGGCGATCTACGCGAAGCCGATCTACCCGAAGAACCAGTACCTCGAGGCGCCGCCGGAGGCCGGCTGGCTCGCCCGCGAGCGCGCGACGCGTCAGCGCAACATCGATCTGCTGATCGAGCGCGGTGTCTTCACCGCGATCGACACCCCCGCGGCGAGCGAGCTGCAGGCCGACGAGGAGACGCTCCAGCTGCAGGACTCGGCGCTCTAGGCGCCGGCCGCAGGCCCTCTGCCCCTGCCCCTGCCGGGCCGGGCCGCCCTCCCCGCGGCCCGGCCCCCTCCTCCCACGACCTCCCCCGCACGCCCTCCCTCCTCCCACGACCCCCCCCGCACGACCCCGATCACCCTCACGAAGAAGTGGAACGCATGATCATGTCCGAGAACACCCGCATCCGGCGCCGCCTGCTCGTCGGCACCACCCTCCTCGTCACGGCGGCCTTCGCCCTCAGCGGCTGCCGGGCCGGCACCGACGAGTCGTCGGCGGACAAGGCGACCGGCCAGGGCCTCGTCATCGGCTGGAGCCAGCGCGGCATCAGCGGCAGCGACTGGTGGAAGACCCTCGTCGAGGGCGGCCAGGCCGAGGCCGAGAAGCTCGGCGCGACCATCCAGCTCCTCGACGCGAACGGCGACACCGTCCGGCAGAACTCCGACGTCCAGACCCTCGAGACCAAGAACGTCGACGTCGTCGTCATGAACCCGAACGACCCGATCGGCGTCGGGCCGTCCGTCGCCTCGCTGGCGGACGCCGGCATCCCGCTGGTCACCGTCAACTCGAGCCTCGACGCGTCCCTCGTGCCCGACATGTTCTGCTACGTCGCGGAGGACCAGGAGTACACCGGCTCGCTCGCCGGGACCGAGGCCGCGAACCAGGCGCTCGCGCGCTTCGACGGCGGCGCGGTGAAGATCCTCGGCATCGGCGGCTTCCCCGGCGACGTGCTCAGCGACCTCCGCTTCAACGGCTTCAAGGAGGGCTTCGACGCCGTCATGGCGGAGCACCCCGACACGGAGGTGACCTACCTCGACACGAAGTACGGCGAGTGGAAGCCCGACAAGGCACTCGACCCGATCCGCGACGCGGCGACGGCCAACCCCGACCTCAACGTCGTCTACAGCATGAGCGACGTGATGAACGGCGGCGTCGTCCAGGGGCTGCAGCAGGCCGGGCTCTGGGGTCCGGACGTCCTGCTCGCGAGCTACGACGGCGGGATGGTGTCGGTCCAGCAGATGGTCGACGACCCCACCGGGCCGCTGATCGCGACCGCGTCGAACCAGCCGTGGGACCAGGGCGCCGAGGCCGTCCGGATGGCGGTGGCCGCCTACAACGGCGACACCGAGGCCTGCCCCGACAAGACGCTCTACATCGACACGACCGTCGTCACGCCGGAGAACGCCGCGGACTACCTCATCCCCGAGGACACCTACGTCCGCGCCAAGGACGACGAGTGAGCACCGCCGAAGCCGTCGACGAGCGACCGGTCGAGCTGGTCCTGGAGGGCGTCACCAAGTCCTACCCCGGCGTCCAGGCGCTGAAGGGCGTCAGCTTCGCGGTCCGCCGCGGCAGCATCCACGCCCTGGCCGGCCAGAACGGCGCGGGCAAGTCGACCCTCGTCAAGATGCTCTCCGGTGCGGAGGCCCCGGACGCGGGCACGATCACCCTCGGCGGGGTCGTGCAGCGCTTTCGCGACCCGGCCGAGGCGCAGGCCGCCGGCATCCACACCATCTACCAGGAGCTCAGCCTCGTGCCGTCGCTGACCGTGGCCGAGAACATCTTCCTCGGCCAGCTGCCGCTGAAGGCCGGTCGCGTCGACTGGGCGCGGATGAACGCCGAGGCGCGCACCGCCCTCGCCCGGGTCGGCTTCGACCTAGACGTCCGGCTGCCGGTCTCCCGCTTCTCGGTCGCCGAGCAGCAGGCGGTGGAGCTCGCCAAGGCCCTGCGCAAGAACGCGCGGGTCCTGCTGCTCGACGAGCCGACCTCGACCCTGCCGCGCCCGGACGTGCTCAAGCTCTTCACCGTGCTGCGCCGGCTGGCGGAGGAGGGCGTCGCGCTGATCTTCATCTCGCACCGGATGGACGAGGTCTACTCGCTCTGCGACTCCGTCACCGTTCTGCGCGACGGGGTCGCCGCGGCGAGCATGACCACGGCGGGCAGCACGCCGGCCGACGTCGTCACCGCGATGATCGGCAAGAGCCTCGAGGGCTCGATCGCCGACGCCGCGCTGCGCGGCGAGCGCAGTCCGCGGCTGGGCTCCGGCGGTGGCGAGGAGGTCCTCCTCTCCGTCTCCGGGCTGAGCGAGGAGGGCCGCGTCGAGGACGTCTCGTTCGAGCTGCGCCGCGGCGAGGTCCTCGGGATCGCCGGTCTGATCGGCAGTGGGCAGTCCGAGCTGGCGGGGCTGCTCGCCGGCGCCCGGCGCTCGACCTCGGGTCGGATGCGCGTGGCCGGCGAGAAGGTGGCCTTCTCCTCGCCGCGGGACGCGATCCGCCGCGGGATCGGCCTGCTGCCGCAGGACCGGAAGGCCCAGGGCTTCGTGCCCGAGCTCGGCGTCGCCGCGAACATCACCCTCGCGAGCATGCCGATGTTCAGCCGCTTCTCGGTGCTCGACATCCGGCGCGAGCGCCGGGTCGCGCTCGAGATGATCGAGCGGCTCGGGATGAAGGTCTCCGGCGTCGACCAGCCGATGAGGACCCTGAGCGGCGGCACGCAGCAGAAGGGCATCCTCGCCCGCTGGCTGGTCCGCTCCTCCACTCTGCTGGTCTGCGACGAGCCGACCCGCGGTGTCGACGTGGGTGCCAAGGAGGACATGTACGAGCTCCTGCGCGCCTTCGCCGACTCCGGCGGCACCGTGATCCTCGCGAGCTCGGAGATCTCCGAGGCGATGATGTGCGACCGCGTCCTCGTCATGGCCGGCGGCCGCGTCGTCGCGGAGTTCGACCACGACGACATCGATCCGAGCGGCACCACGCTCCTCGAGCGCCTCGCCTGACGGGCGATCCGCGACTCTCCCTCCCGCCGGCGCCGCCGGCCCCCACGACCTCAAGGACGAGAACACCATGCCGAAGAACACCCTCGACCGGCCGCCCGCCTCGCGGCGACCGGACACCTCCTCCTTCGCGGCGGTGACGCAGCGGCCGACGTCCGCGGCGGGCGCCCTCGCCCGCCGCGTCCTGCCCAAGAGCTACCTCGTGCTCGTGCTGATCGCGATCATCATCGCGGGCTACTACGTCTCCGCCGACTTCCTCACCCTGCGCAACGCCGAGAACGTCATCGCGGCGGCCTCGATCGTCGCCGTCCTCGCGGTCGGGCAGTTCTTCGTGGTCCTCACGGGCGGCATCGACCTGTCCGTCGGCTCCACGCTGGCTCTCTCGACCGTCGTCGTCGCGCTGACCCTGCAGTCCGGGCTGTCGGCCGAGGCCTCGGCCGCGGTGACCCTGCTGTGCTGCGCCGGAGCGGGTCTGATCAACGGCCTGCTGATCGTCTGGCTGCGCATCCCGCCGTTCATCGCGACCCTCGCGACGATGAGCGCGATCAAGGGCTTCAGCTACATCATCCAGTCGACGAGCCTGATCCAGATCCTGGACGAGCGCTTCATCGACGAGTTCTCCCGCGCCGAGGTGCTCGGGGTCCGCAGCCCCGTGCTGATCTTCGTGGTCGTCGCGATCCTCGCCGGACTCGTCGCCCGCTTCACCACGTTCGGCCGCTCGCTCTACGCGATCGGCGGCAACCCGGAGGCGGCGAGACTGTCGGGCCTGCCCGTCGCCCGCAACCTGATCATCACCTACACGCTGTCGGGACTCCTGGCCGGGCTCGCCGGACTCATCGCCGCCGCGCAGCTCCGGCAGGGCTCCTCGCTGATCGGAGTCGGCTACGAGCTGGACGCCATCGCGGCGGTGGTCGTGGGCGGCGCCTCCCTGATGGGCGGCAAGGGCGATCCGATCAGTGCCGTGATCGGGGTGTTCGTCCTCGCGACGATCATCAACATCATGAATCTGGTCGGGATCTCGTCCGAGCCCCAGCTGGTGATCAAGGGCGGGGTGATCATCCTCGCGGTCTTCCTCTCCAGCGCCGGCGGAGTCGCCAGGATCGGCGCGTTCGTCGGGAAGCACGCCCCCCGCCGCCGCGCCGCCCGGACGGCCTGACCCGCGTGGCCAGGGGCGCGGCGGGGCCGGGGGGCGCCCGCGGGGCGCGGATGGTCGACGTCGCGCGTCTGGCCGGGGTCTCGCAGCAGACGGTGTCCCGCGTCGTCAACGGCTCGGACAACGTGGCCGCCGATGTCCGCGAGCGGGTGGAGCGGGCGATCGCCCAGCTGCGCTACCGCCCGAATCCGGCCGCGCGGGCCCTCGCCAACCGGCGGTCGATGAACATCGGCATCGTCAGCTTCGGCCTGGCGCAGTACGGTCCGTCCGTCGCCCTCACCGGCATCGCGGACGAGGCCCGCCGCTCCGGCTACGCCACCAACCTGGTCACGCTCGGAGCGGTCGACCGCTCGAGCATGCGCTCCGCACTCGATCACCTCGTCGCCGATCTCGTCGACGGGATCGTGGTCCTCGCGCCGCTGACCTCGGCGGTGCACGCCGTCCAGGGCTTCGACGCGGCGGTGCCGCTGGTCGCCTTCGAGCCGGGCGGCGTCCCCTCCGGCTCGACCGTCGTGACGGACGAGGAGGCGGGGGCGCGGCTGGCGACCGAGCACCTGCTGGGGCTCGGCCACCGCACGGTGCACCACCTCGCCGGACCCGCCGGCTGGCTGGCCACCGAGGCGCGGATCCGCGGCTGGACCACGGCGCTCGGCACGGCCGGCCGGGTGCTGCGCCCCGCTCTCGCCGGCGACTGGTCCACCTGCTCCGGCTACCGCGCCGGCGCCGAGCTGGCGGCCGACCCCGACCTCACGGCGGTCTACGCCGCGAACGACCAGATGGCGCTCGGCCTGCTCGCCGCGTTCGCCGACGCGGGCCTCCGGGTCCCCGCCGACGTCAGCGTCGTCGGCTTCGACGACATCCCCGAGGCGCGCTACTTCCGCCCCGGCCTCAGCACCGTCCGCTTCGACTTCGAGGCGGTCGGCCGCCTCGCCGTCGACCGCATCCTCGCCCTGATGGGCGCCGACGACGTCCAGCACGTCACCATCCCCGCCGTGGGCGCCGACCTCGTGCCGCGCGCCAGCACCGCGGCGCCCCGCTCCACCCACCGACCACCCGCCTGACCAGGCCTCTCGAGAGAAGGAACCACCATGACCATCGACAGCACCGGAGCCGCCGTGCGCGCGTTCGGCCGCACCGACCTCGCCGTCTCGAGCGTCTGCGTCGGCACCAGCGCGCTCGGCAGCTTCCCCGCCCAGTACGGCTACGAGGTGAGCACCGATGTCGCCGTCGCGACGATCCGCCGCGTCTTCGAGGGGCCCTTCACCTTCATCGACACCTCGAACGAGTACGGCGGCGGCGACAGCGAGCGCCGCATCGGCTCCGCGATCCGCGAGAACGGCGGAGTCCCCGACGGCGTCGTCGTCGCGACGAAGGTCGACCCGCTGCCGGGCTCGAGCGACTTCTCGGGCGACCGCGTGCGCCGCTCCGTGGAGGAGAGCCGGGAGCGCCTCGGCCTCGACGTCCTGCCGCTCGTCTACCTGCACGACCCCGAGAAGATCACCTTCGAGGAGGGGACCGCTCCCGGCGGCCCGCTCGAGGCGCTGCTCCGGCTGCGCGACGAGGGCGTCATCCGCTACCTCGGCGTCGCCGGCGGACCGATCGATCTCGAGCTGCAGTACCTCGCCACCGGCGCCTTCGACGCCGTGATCAGCCACAACCGCTACACCCTCGTCGAGCAGACCGCGGTGCCGCTGATCGAGGACGCGCACGAGCGCGGCGTCGCGTTCGTCAACGCCGCGCCCTTCGGCGGCGGCATGCTCGTGAAGGGCCCGCGCGCCGTCCCGCGCTACTGCTACGCGCCCGTCGGCGACCGCACCCTCGCGCGCGTGCTCGAGATGGAGCGGCTCTGCGCCGACTTCGGCGTGCCGCTCGCGGCCGCCGCGCTGCAGTTCTCCACCCGCGACCCGCGCGTCGCCTCGACCATCGTCGGCATGTCCGAGCCCGACCGGATCCAGCAGACCCTCGACCTCGCCGAGACCCCGATCCCGCAGGAGCTCTGGGACGCCCTGCTCCCGCTCGCCGCGGTCGGCCGCGACGGCCTCGAGAAGTGATCCCGCGGTCCCCGGCCCGCGCGGTCCTCGACACGAAAGGAACACCCGCATGACCAGCATCAAGAACCCCGAGCCCGTGGACGTCGTCATCGTCGGCGCCGGAGCGGGCGGCGCGACCGCCGCGAAGGTCCTCACCGAGGCCGGGCTGCGCGTCGTCGGCCTCGAGCGCGGCCCCTGGCTGAAGCCCGAGCACGCCTCCGGAGACGAGTTGAAGTACCTCAACCGCAACTTCATCTGGCAGGACCCGAAGCTCAAGCCCCGCACGTACCGCCAGAACGAGAGCGAGGAGGCGGTCGTCACCAACTTCTCCGCCACCCCGCAGGTCGTCGGCGGCGGCACCACGCACTGGGGCGGCATGGTCCCGCGCATGACCGAGTCCGACTTCAAGCTCCGCTCGCTGCACGGCGACGTCGAGGGCGCGAGCCTGGTCGACTGGCCGATCAGCTACGACGAGCTCGAGCCGTACTACACCCGGGTGGAGTGGGAGTTCGGCACCTCCGGCCTCGCCGGCGCGAACCGCTGGGAGGGCCGCCGCTCGAAGGGCTACCCCACCAAGCCCTCGCCGCTCAGCCAGATCGGCCGCACCTTCGCCACGGCGATGGACCGGCTCGGCCACTCGACCTTCCCGATGCCGCAGGGCATGGTCACCGAGCCCTACCGCGGCCGGCAGCCGTTCAGCGAGAACGGGTTCTGGCAGCAGTACCCGGACCCGGGCACCGGCAAGTCGTCCACGCTGATCAACTTCATCCCGGACGCCGTCGCGACCGGCCTCTACGATCTGCGTCCCGACTGCTACGTCAGCGAGATCCTGGTCGGCCCGGACGGCCGGGCCACCGGCGTGCGCTACCAGGACGAGGACGGCAACGAGTTCGTGCAGAAGGCGAAGGCGGTGATCGTCGCCGGCGGCGGCATCGAGACGCCGCGTCTGCTGCTGATGTCGAAGTCCGCGCTGTTCCCCGACGGGCTCGCGAACGGCAGCGGTCAGGTGGGGAGGAACGCCACCTTCCACCAGTACTCGTTCTCCGTCGGGCTCTTCGACCGCGAGGTGAGCGACCCGCTCTACGGCTGGGCCGGCCACTACATGAGCCTGTGCTCGTTCGACTTCTACGAGACCGACGCCAGCCGCGGCCACATCCTCGGCTCGCTGATCTTCCCCTCGATGATCGGCCACCCGGTCAACTGGAGCTTCCCCGGCCGCCCGAGCTGGGGCCAGGCCGCCAAGGACGCGGACCGGGAGCTGTTCAACCACTCGATGAAGATCGGGATCCTCCTGCACGACCTCCCGCGCGAGAGCAACCGGGTCGACCTCGACCCGACGGTGAAGGACGCCTGGGGCCTCCCGGTCGCCCGGATCACCCACACCCCGCACCCGAACGACTTCGCGCAGGAGAAGTGGCAGGTCGCGAAGAACGGCGAGATCCTCGAGGCGGCCGGTGCCGCGAAGGTCGTGCCCGTGAACATGGAGCGCATCACCGGCAACACCTCGCACGAGCTCGGCACGGTGCGGATGGGGAACGACCCCGCCACCTCCGTCGTCGACCGCTGGTGCCGCTCGCACGAGGTGCCGAACCTCTACGTCTTCGACGCGAGCTTCTTCCCGACGGCGACCGGCATCAACCCGGCGCTGACGATCATGGCGAACGCCTGGCGCTGCAGCGACCGCATCATCGCGGTCGACTCCCGCGGCTGGTCGTCGGACGACTGAGCCCGCGCGCGGCACCGCGCACCACATCATCACGAACCGGCAAGAGAGGACATCATCATGGGACAGGCAGAGTGGGTGACCGTTCCCGTCTCGACGCGAGACGTCGACGGGCCGCTGTTCTTCGACCAGCACGAGTGGGACACCATCGAGGCCGCGACGGCCCGGATCATCCCGACCGACCACCATCCGGGCGCGCGAGAGGCGAAGGTCGTGCGGTTCATCGACCGCATGCTCTCGGGCACGCGGTTCGTCTTCCCCGCGGCGGACGGCATCGGCTGGCTCCGGATGGAGGGGCTCGAGGAGCAGGCCTGGCAGGAGCGGATCGACAGCCGCCGCACCTTCTACCGCGAGGGCGTCGTCGAGCTCGACCGCCTGGCCGCCGAGGCGCACGGGCGGCCGTTCGTCGAGCTGGACGACGAGCAGCAGGACGCGGTGCTCGTCGCGCTCTCGCGGGAGGAGAAGCCGGCGCGCTTCCTCTTCGCGGAGTCCGACGGCCAGGGCAGCGGAGGAGCGCCGGCCGGCAACCAGCCGGTCAACGAGGACTTCCTCGAGTTCTTCCCGCTGCTCGTGCTGAACACCCGGCAGGGCTTCTACGGCGACCCGGTCTACGGCGGGAACGAGAACCGGGTGGGCTGGGGCGTCATCGGCTTCGACGGCCCGCCGACCCTGAAGTCGACGATGGACGGCAGCTACACCACCACGCAGTACATGGTGCCCGAGGCCGAGTGGCCCTACGAGCGCCACCCCGCGGTGCTGCGCTACCGCCGGCCCTAGGACGGGCGGGGCGCGAGACCGGACGGCGGTCCGGCGCAGGTCATAATCGGGTATGCCCTCGACCGGATCGCCGCCCCCTCCCGCCGGCCGGGCCGCGGCGTGAGCCGGGTCTCCTCGCGGGCGCACGGCCCGCGGATGGTCGACGTCGCCGCGCTCGCCGGGGTCTCCCAGCAGACCGTCTCGCGGGTGATCAACGGCGCGCCGAACGTGTCGCCCGAGATCCGCGAGCGGACCGAGAAGGCGATCGCGCAGCTGCGCTACCGTCGCAACACCGCCGCGGCCGCCCTCGCGAGCAACCGGACGATGAACATCGGCGTCGTCAGCTACTCGCTCTCGGTGCACGGCCCGTCCGTCGCGCTCTACGGCATCTCGGAGCAGGCGAGGCGGAACGGCTACTCCACGCGGCTGATCACGCTCGGCGACGTCGGCCGCTCGAGCATCCGCCACGCCCTCGACGAGCTGACCGCCGACGAGGTCGACGGCATCATCGTCCTGGTCCCGCTGGGGAGCGCGGTCGAGACGCTCCGGGGGCTCGACTCCCGCGTCCCCATCGTCACGTTCGAGCAGGGCTCCGCCCCCGGCGCGTCCAGCGTCTCGATCGACGAGGTGCACGGCGCGCAGCTCGCCGTCCGGCACCTGCTCGAGCTCGGGCACGAGACCGTCGCCCACGTCGGCGGACCGGAGGGCTGGATGGCCTCCGAGGCCCGGGAGCGCGGCTGGTCGACCGAGCTCGCGCTCGCCCGTCGCGTGGCGCGCCCCGTGCTCCGGACGACGGACTGGAGCGTCGCCGAGGGCTACCGGGCCGGCGTCGAGCTCGCCGCCGATCCCGACGTCACCGCGGTCTTCGCCGCCAACGATCCCTTCGCGCTCGGCGTGATCAAGGCGTTCGACGACCACGGGATCCGCGTTCCCGCGGACCGCAGCGTGGTCGGCTTCGACGACGTCCCCGAGGCGGGCTACTACCGGCCCAGCCTCTCGACGGTGCACCTCGACTTCGCCGAGGTCGGCCAGCTCGCCGTCGACCGGGTGTTCGCGCTGATGCGCGGCGAGGCGGTCGAGCCGCTGCCCCTGATCGCGCCCACTCTCGTCGCGCGGGGGAGCAGCGCCGCGCCGCGCTGAGCGTCGCTGCTCCGGTTCTCCGGTTCTCCGGCTGGCGGCTCAGACGCCGTGGATCTCGACCGGCAGTCCGTCCGGGTCGCGGAGGAAGAACATCGCCCGCTCGGTGTGCGGGTCCGTGCGCAGGGGCTCGCACACGACCCCGCGTCGGACGAAGTCGGACCGCACCGCCGCCGGGTCCGCCGCGGCGAGGGCGAGGTGCCGCAGCCCCAGCGCCTCCGGATCGGACACCCGCTCGGGCGACGACGGGAAGGTGAACAGCTCGAGCAGGTACTCCCCGTTCAGGCTGAGGTTCGCCATCCAGGATCCGCGCTCCTCGCGCAGCACCTCCGAGTCGAGGCGGAAGCCGAGCACGTCGAGGTAGAACCGCTTGGCGCGCTCGTAGTCGCTGACGATGATCGCGACGTGGTGCAGCCCGAGCAGCGCGCTCATCGGGGATCCGTTCCGGTCACGGTGCCCCAGCGTAGCGACGCGTCCTTCCGCCGCAGGTCCTTCCGCCGCAGGTCCTTCCACCGCAGCGCCGGCCGCTCGACCAGCCACCACGAGGCCACCGCGAGCAGGAGCGTCACCGCCACGACGAGCGCCAGGTCCGCCGTCATCGGCAGCCGCCCCAGCACCTCCAGCACGAGCTGCTGCACCGGATAGCTCCACAGGTACAGCCCGTAGGAGAAGTCGCCGAACCGCGCCGCCCGCCGCAGCACCGGCAGCGATCCGGTGCCCACCACGATCACGAGCACCGGCAGCGCGATCCAGAGCGCGACCTGCTGCAGCGGAGTCCCGGGCGCGAGGAGCAGCACCGCGAGCGCCAGGACGCCGGCCGGCCAGCGCAGCCACGCGGCCGGCGCCAGCAGCCGCACCGCCGCGGCCGCCGCGAAGAACGCGCACAGCTCCGCGGAGGACCCGAGCGCTCCGCCCAGCTCCGTCACCACCGCGAGCCCCACGAGCGCCAGCACCGCGAGCACCCCGCGAGCCCGCCCCCGCCCCGGCACCCACCGCAGCGCCAGCACCCCGAGGTAGCAGCAGAACTCCACCCCGAGCGTCCAGAGCGAGCCGTTCACCGCCGGCCGCGCGTGCACCGCCGAGTCGAAGACGCCCGGCAGCTCGTACTGCGCCAGCAGCGGCACGTTGAGCGCGTAGGCCCAGGTCTGCGGCGAGGAGAAGTACGCCCCGGCCGGCAGCGACGACACCAGCGGCCCGAGCACGAGCATGCTCACCGCGACCACGACGATCAGCGCCGGGAAGATCCGCAGCACCCGGTGCCAGAGGAAGCGCCCCGCGCTCGGCGCGCGCTCCATGCTCCCCGCGATCAGGAACCCGCTGACGCAGAAGAACACCGAGACGCCGAGCGAGTGCACGGGCAGCCCGAGCAGCCGCGGCGCCGGCTCGCCGAGCAGCACGGCACCGTGCCCGACGACGACCATCAGCGCGGCGACCAGCCGCAGGGCGTCGAAGTCGTTGCTGCGCGCAGTCACGCCCTCACCGTAGAGGGCGCGAGCGACACCGCGAGCATCAGTCGAAGCGCATCCCCTCCGGCCGCGGCGGCAGCACGAACAGGATCAGCAGGAACACCGCGCCCGCGACGGGGATGAACAGCGCGAAGATCCACATCCCGCTGCGGTTCACGTCGTGCAGCCGCCGCCAGATCAGCGCGAGCGAGGGCACCAGCGTGCCGAGCGCGATCGCCCCGGCCAGCACGGCGACCCACGGCGCCGCGAAGTCCAGCTCGCCCGAGCGGAACGGCGTGAACGACAGCTGCAGCCCCGGCTCCGAGCCGTCGATCAGCTGCAGCGCGAGGTTCAGCAGGGTCCCGGCGAGGATGATCCACCAGTACTCCGCGCGGCTCGCCCTGCCGCGGAAGCGCGCGTACTGCGAGAAGAAGCGCCGGATCGCGGCGAGCGGAGGAGCACCGTAGTACGGCTGCCCGGGAACGGGGATCGTGCTCTGACTCATGCGCTTCACGCTATCCCGCACTCGTCGGGCAGGTCGTCGTCCGCGGGGAGGAGACGCCTCGCCCTAGCGGACTCCCGCGGCCTGCTCGCGCCGCACCGCCGCCGACGAGCGCGCCTCCACGATCAGGCTCACCACGAGCCCGACCGCGATCATCACGATCGCCACCCACGGCAGCAGGTCGAGTCCGCTCAGGTCGATGGTCAGCCCGCCGACGATCGCGCCGCCGCCGATGCCGATGTTGAACGCGGTCGTCTGCAGCGCCGCGGCGAGGCTGCGCAGCTGGAACGAGGAGGTGCGCAGCATCCGCGTCTGCAGCATCGCCGGGATGCCGCCGAACGCGATGTTCCAGACGATCGCCGCGACGACGATCGCGACCGTGGCCTGCGAGCCGGCGGCCAGGCCGAGCGCGACCAGCGCGAGCACCACGGCGATCGCCGCGACCACGAAGCCGGAGCGCGGGAAGCGGTCGGTCGCGAAGCCGGCGAGCACGAGGCCCACCGCGCCCGCGCCGCCGAACGCGAAGAGGAGGAGCGGGACGCTGTCGGGGGAGAACGACGCGTTCTCGAGCCACGGCGTGACGTAGGTCGAGAGCGTGTTCTGGCCGATCAGCACCAGCAGGATGACCACGCAGACGCCGATGATGCGCGGCAGGCTGCGGTCCTTGCGGGCGGGCAGCCGGATCTCGCCGGTGCGCAGCGGGATGCTGTGATCGACCGCCGGCAGGAACTTCACGACGAGCAGCGCCAGCAGCAGCACGATCGCGCCGAGGATCGCGAAGGTCGGACGCCAGCCGAACGCGTGGCCGAGCGCGGTGCCCACCGGCACGCCGAGGACGAAGGCCGCCGAGCCGCCGCCGGCCGTGATCGCGGTCGCCCGGCCGAGGTGCTCCGGAGCGACGAGGTGCGCCGAGTAGGCGGCGACGATCGCCCAGAACAGCCCGTGCGCGAGTCCGCCGAGGATGCGCGCGCCGACCAGCAGCGCGAACGTCGGCGCGAGCGCGGCCAGCACGTTCGCGACCGCGATCGTGCACAGCGCGACGAGGAGCAGGCTCTTCCGCGAGAACCGCTGCGTCACCAGCGTCAGCGGCGTCGTCGCGATCACGACGGTCGCCGCGAAGATCGTCACCAGCTGACCGGTCAGCGGGATGCTCACGCCGAGGTCCCGTGACATGTCCGGGATGAGGCCGGTCGGCAGGAACTCGCTGGTCACCGACACGAAGACGGCGCCGGCGAGCGTGAGCAGGCCGATCCAGGGGAAGGCGGCGGGGGAGGTCGTGCGGGTGCTGGAGCTGGTGCGCGGAGGGGTGTTCACGGTGTCCTGAGGGAGGAGGGGCGGGCGGCGACCATCAAGCCTCGCACGCCCGCGCCCCCCTCAGGTGTCCGGGGGGTTACTTCGCGACGGTGCTCACTTGACGACGGTCTTGGCCGCGCTCGTCCTGCTCAGCGTCGTGTAGCCCGCCTTCGTGCCGGTGACCGTCACCGTGACCGCCTTGCCCGCGTCCGCCGACACCGCCTTGTAGGTCGCCGACGTCGCGCCCGAGATCGCCGTGCCGCCGCGCTTCCACTGGTAGCTCAGCGTGACGGGCGCGGGCGACCAGGTCCCGGGCACCGCGGTGAGGGTCTGGCCGACCTTCGCGGTCCCGGTGATCGTCGGGGTCGCGCCGGTGAGGACGCCGCCGGTGACGAGCGCGGTGGTGGCGCTGGTCTTGGTGGCGGGGGAGTAGCCGGTCTTCGTGGAGGTGACGCTCACGGTGATCGTGGCGCCGGCGTCCGAGGCCTTGAGCACGTAGGTCTTCGACGTGGCGCCGGAGATGTAGACGCCGTTGTTCTTCTTCCACTGGTAGGTCAGCGTGGTGCCCGCGTCCCAGGTGCCGGGGCTGGCGGTGAGGGTCGAGCCGACCTTCGTCGTCCCGGTGATCGTCGGCGTCGGCATGAGCGTCTGCAGCGCCGCCTTCACGGTGACCGCGGTGCTGGTCTTGGTGACCGCGGTGTAGCCGGACTTGGTGCCGGTCACGGCGACGGTGATCGACGCTCCCGCGTCGGCAGCGACGAGCGTGTACGTGCTCGCGGTGGCGCCGCTGATCGCGGTGCCGTTGCGCTGCCACTGGTACGCGAGGGTCACGGGCGAGGGCGTCCAGGTGCCGGGGACGGCGGTCAGCTTCTGCCCGACGGTCGCCGTGCCGGTGATGGTCGGCGTCGCTCCGGTGATGACCGCGCCGTTGGCGAC
>NZ_JALGRU010000013.1:0-353 GCF_022815545.1 Rathayibacter sp. VKM Ac-2928 | reverse complement strand
AGGCACCACATGCGGATGTCGTGCGGCTCCGGCGACCCGTTCGCGATCCGCTGGTCCGCGAGGAACGTGCCGGCCTTGCCGTTCGCGTACTCGAGGACGTCCAACGCCTCGAGGACCCCGCGGGTGCCGAGGTTGACGGCGTACATGATCTCGCTGCCGGTGAGCTTCGCCCACTTGGCGAAATCGTCCAGGCCGACCTCGTTGGTCTCGAGGGAGTGCCAGGCCAGGTCGCGGCGGCGCGGGCGGTCCTCACGCGGTCCGACGCCGTCCTCCCAGCGGTAGCCGGAGACGAAGTTCCCGCCCGGGTAGCGGACGGTGGTCGAGCCGAGCTCCTTGACCAGCTCGACCACGTC
>NZ_JALGRU010000012.1:0-369 GCF_022815545.1 Rathayibacter sp. VKM Ac-2928 | reverse complement strand
GTTCCACTCGTCGAAGGACAGCTTGATGTCCTTCGACTTCTTCAGCTTGTGCTTCACGTGGTCGACGGTGGCCGCGACCGTGGAGATGAAGTACTCCATGTCGAGCGAGGACGCGAGGAACGAGCCGAGGTCGCCGTCGTACTCCTGGTAGTAGGCGTGGCAGGAGACGTACTCGACGTCGTCGTAGGCGTGCTCGAGGACCACCCGCTCCCACTCGCCGAAGGTCGGCATCGACGAGCCCGACGACCCGCAGATCACGAGCTCGAGGGACGGGTCGGCGATCTTGAGGGCCTTGGCGGTGCGGGAGGCGAGCTTGCCGTAGTCGTCGGCGTTCATGTGGCCGACCTGCCAGGGGCCGTCCATCTCGTT
>NZ_JALGRU010000011.1:0-425 GCF_022815545.1 Rathayibacter sp. VKM Ac-2928 | reverse complement strand
GCGGTCAGCTTCTGCCCGACGGTCGCCGTGCCGGTGATGGTCGGCGTCGCTCCGGTGATGACCGCGCCGTTGGCGACGGCGGCGGTCGTCGCGCTGGTCTTGGTGGCGGGGGAGTAGCCGGACTTGGTGCCGGTGACGCTCACGGTCAGCGTCGCTCCGGCATCACTCGCCTTGAGGACGTACGTCTTCGCGGTGGCACCGGAGATGTACACGCCGTTGTTCTTCTTCCACTGGTAGCTCAGCGTCACGCCGGAGTCCCAGGTACCCGGATTCGCGGTCAGCGTCGACCCGACGGTGGTGCTGCCGGTGATCGTGGGCGTCGGCATGAGCGTCTGCAGCGGCAGCCCGACCTGGGTGGCCGAGCTCGTGCGGGTCGCAGTCGTGTACCCGTACTTCGTGCCGGTGACGCTGACGGTCAGCGCGGT
>NZ_JALGRU010000010.1:1851-5599 GCF_022815545.1 Rathayibacter sp. VKM Ac-2928 | reverse complement strand
AGAACCTCTGGTTAAACAGCGATGGCCACCCATTTCTGGGTGGCCATCGTGAATTGGTGTCCGGCGGTGTCCTACTCTCCCACAGGGTCCCCCCTGCAGTACCATCGGCGCTGAGAGTCTTAGCTTCCGGGTTCGGAATGTGACCGGGCGTTTCCCTCTCGCTATGGCCGCCGTAACCCTTCTAGACGCAACCGCCAGCCTTACGGCGTGGTGGTGGTCAAATCTGGGTCACACGTCATGCGTGTGTTCTGTTATCCGCCCCGAGCAGTGTCGGGTGCGGTGTGCAGATCGTGTCTTTGCGAACACGACCCGCGGTATGGAGCCCGTATTCTGGGAACCACAAAGTGGACGCAAGCAATCTCTGACCACTCCTACCAGCCTTTACAACGGTATGAGTGTAGTGATTATCAAGTTATCGGCTTATTAGTACCGGTCAGCTCCGACAGTCTTTAGTCCTGTCTTCCACATCCGGCCTATCAACCCAGTCGTCTGGCTGGGAGCCTCTCCCCCGAAGGGATGGAAATCTCATCTCGAAGCCGGCTTCCCGCTTAGATGCTTTCAGCGGTTATCCGTTCCGAACGTAGCTAATCAGCGGTGCTCCTGGCGGAACAACTGACACACCAGAGGTTCGTCCATCCCGGTCCTCTCGTACTAGGGATAGATCTTCTCAAATTTCCTGCGCGCGCAGCGGATAGGGACCGAACTGTCTCACGACGTTCTAAACCCAGCTCGCGTACCGCTTTAATGGGCGAACAGCCCAACCCTTGGGACCTACTCCAGCCCCAGGATGCGACGAGCCGACATCGAGGTGCCAAACCATGCCGTCGATATGGACTCTTGGGCAAGATCAGCCTGTTATCCCCGAGGTACCTTTTATCCGTTGAGCGACAGCGCTTCCACAAGCCACTGCCGGATCACTAGTCCCGACTTTCGTCCCTGCTCGACTTGTCAGTCTCACAGTCAAGCTCCCTTGTGCACTTACACTCGACACCTGATTGCCAACCAGGTTGAGGGAACCTTTGGGCGCCTCCGTTACTCTTTAGGAGGCAACCGCCCCAGTTAAACTACCCATCAGGCACTGTCCCTGAACCCGATTAGGGTCCGAAGTTAGATATCCAGAGTGACCAGAGTGGTATTTCAACAATGACTCCACGAACACTAGCGTGCCCGCTTCACAGTCTCCCACCTATCCTACACAAGCCACACCGAACACCAATACCAAACTATAGTAAAGGTCACGGGGTCTTTCCGTCCTGCTGCGCGTAACGAGCATCTTTACTCGTAATGCAATTTCGCCGAGTTCGCGGTTGAGACAGCTGGGAAGTCGTTACGCCATTCGTGCAGGTCGGAACTTACCCGACAAGGAATTTCGCTACCTTAGGATGGTTATAGTTACCACCGCCGTTTACTGGGGCTTAAATTCTCAGCTTCGCCTTGCGGCTAACCGTTCCTCTTAACCTTCCAGCACCGGGCAGGCGTCAGTCCGTATACATCGTCTTGCGACTTAGCACGGACCTGTGTTTTTAGTAAACAGTCGCTTCCCACTGGTCTCTGCGGCCATCGAACGCTCCCGGAGCAAGTCCGTTCACGCCTCAGGCCCCCCTTCTCCCGAAGTTACGGGGGCATTTTGCCGAGTTCCTTAACCACGATTCTCTCGATCTCCTTAGTATTCTCTACCTGACCACCTGAGTCGGTTTGGGGTACGGGCAGCTAGAACCTCGCGTCGATGCTTTTCTTGGCAGCATAGGATCACCGATTTCGACTTGCGTCTACCCATCAGATCTCAGGCTATATGAACGACGGATTTGCCTATCGTTCGCCCTACATCCTTAGACCGGGACAACCATCGCCCGGCTCGGCTACCTTCCTGCGTCACACCTGTTAATACGCTAAACGCACCAGCACGGGGTCGTACGCTAGGCCCAACGCTTCACCCCGAAGGGATCCATCAAAGGGATTCAGATACTTAGCACTACTGGATTGTCTTGGGCGGTTCTTCGCCGGTACGGGAATATCAACCCGTTGTCCATCGACTACGCCTGTCGGCCTCGCCTTAGGTCCCGACTTACCCAGGGAAGATTAGCTTGACCCTGGAACCCTTGGTCTTCCGGAGGACGGGTTTCTCACCCGTCTTTCGCTACTCATGCCTGCATTCTCACTCGTGTGGCGTCCACGGCTGGTTCACACCGCCGCTTCACTCGCCACACGACGCTCTCCTACCCATCAACACGGCTGGACCACGAAGGCCTACCACTAATGTCAATGCCACAACTTCGGTGGCGTGCTTGAGCCCCGTTACATTGTCGGCGCGGAATCACTTGACCAGTGAGCTATTACGCACTCTTTCAAGGGTGGCTGCTTCTAAGCCAACCTCCTGGTTGTCTGTGCAACTCCACATCCTTTCCCACTTAGCACGCGCTTAGGGACCTTAGTTGGTGGTCTGGGTTGTTTCCCTCTCGACTATGAAGCTTATCCCCCACAGTCTCACTGCTGCGCTCTCACTTACCGGCATTCGGAGTTTGGCTGACGTCAGTAAGCTTTTGGGCCCCATCGGCCATCCAGTAGCTCTACCTCCGGCAAGAAACACGCAACGCTGCACCTAAATGCATTTCGGAGAGAACCAGCTATCACGAAGTTTGATTGGCCTTTCACCCCTATCCACAGCTCATCCCCTCCATTTTCAACTGAAGTGGGTTCGGTCCTCCACGACGTCTTACCGTCGCTTCAACCTGGCCATGGATAGATCACTTCGCTTCGGGTCTAGACCCTGCGACTGAATCGCCCTATTCGGACTCGCTTTCGCTACGGCTGCCCCACACGGGTTAACCTCGCCACAGAGCACTAACTCGCAGGCTCATTCTTCAAAAGGCACGCCGTCACCCCAACATGGGAGCTCCGACGGTTTGTAAGCAAACGGTTTCAGGTACTATTTCACTCCCCTCCCGGGGTACTTTTCACCTTTCCCTCACGGTACTTGTCCGCTATCGGTCATCTGGGAGTATTTAGGCTTATCAGGTGGTCCTGACAGATTCACACGGGATTTCTCGGGCCCCGTGCTACTTGGGATACTCTTCACGCCATAACACCATTTCGACTACGGGGCTCGCACCCGCTCTGGCCAGGCATTCAAACCTGTTCGTCTATGATGCGCTGTAACGTTCAGTGCTCGGCAGAACACAACGAAAAGTCCCACAACCCCGACCATGCAACCCCTGCCGGGTATCACACATGATTCGGTTTAGCCTCTTCCGCGTTCGCTCGCCACTACTGACGGAATCACTGTTGTTTTCTCTTCCTGTGGGTACTGAGATGTTTCACTTCCCCACGTTCCCTCTACCCGCCCTATATATTCAGGCGGGAGTCACCAGGTCACCACAAGGGGCCTGGCGGGGTTTCCCCATTCGGAAATCCTCGGATCACAGCTCGTTTATCAGCTCCCCGAGGCTTATCGCAGATTACGACGTCCTTCTTCGGCTCCAGATGCCAAGGCATTCACCGTTTGCTCTTAAAAACTTGAAAATCACATGAGTTTAAGAAACCACAACTCGAAAAGTTGCAGATCCAATGATTGGCAAGAACACAACCCGAAGGCTGCTCCTTGCGAATCTTGTCGACCCGAACAACCCGCAAAGGCTGCCCGAGTCTAAGATGCTCGCGTCCACTGTGTAGTTCTCAAAATACGGGCGGTATCCCTCCCCCACACACCCAGGCGTGGAAAAAGGATCCAGGAGAGTCGAGATCCAGCCAC
>NZ_JALGRU010000010.1:0-1751 GCF_022815545.1 Rathayibacter sp. VKM Ac-2928 | reverse complement strand
CCCGAAGGAGCAGCCGGCCCGGTCCCTCAGGACCCAACAGCGTGCATGTGCAGTAGCCCACCCGCTCGTGCGTTCCCAACCCGAAGGCTGTACTGACACGAGACGAATCTCTTCCTGCACCCAGTTCAATGTTCCACCCATGAGCTACCAGCAAAGACATTCGCTTTGATCTGGCGCCTGGAACAACCTCTACGCCGAAACGCATGGTGTCCAGATGCTCCTTAGAAAGGAGGTGATCCAGCCGCACCTTCCGGTACGGCTACCTTGTTACGACTTAGTCCTAATCACCGATCCCACCTTCGACAGCTCCCTCCTTGCGGTTAGGCCACTGGCTTCGGGTGTTACCGACTTTCATGACTTGACGGGCGGTGTGTACAAGGCCCGGGAACGTATTCACCGCAGCGTTGCTGATCTGCGATTACTAGCGACTCCGACTTCATGAGGTCGAGTTGCAGACCTCAATCCGAACTGAGACCGGCTTTTTGGGATTCGCTCCACCTTACGGTATCGCAGCCCTTTGTACCGGCCATTGTAGCATGCGTGAAGCCCAAGACATAAGGGGCATGATGATTTGACGTCATCCCCACCTTCCTCCGAGTTGACCCCGGCAGTCTCCTATGAGTTCCCACCATGACGTGCTGGCAACATAGAACGAGGGTTGCGCTCGTTGCGGGACTTAACCCAACATCTCACGACACGAGCTGACGACAACCATGCACCACCTGTATACCGACCTTGCGGGGCAACCATTTCTGGAAGTTTCCGGTATATGTCAAGCCTTGGTAAGGTTCTTCGCGTTGCATCGAATTAATCCGCATGCTCCGCCGCTTGTGCGGGCCCCCGTCAATTCCTTTGAGTTTTAGCCTTGCGGCCGTACTCCCCAGGCGGGGAACTTAATGCGTTAGCTGCGACACGGAGACCGTGGAAAGGTCCCCACATCTAGTTCCCAACGTTTACGGCGTGGACTACCAGGGTATCTAATCCTGTTCGCTCCCCACGCTTTCGCTCCTCAGCGTCAGTAACGGCCCAGAGAACTGCCTTCGCCATCGGTGTTCCTCCTGATATCTGCGCATTCCACCGCTACACCAGGAATTCCATTCTCCCCTACCGCACTCTAGTCTGCCCGTACCCACTGCAGGCCCGAGGTTGAGCCTCGGGTTTTCACAGCAGACGCGACAAACCGCCTACGAGCTCTTTACGCCCAATAATTCCGGACAACGCTTGCACCCTACGTATTACCGCGGCTGCTGGCACGTAGTTAGCCGGTGCTTTTTCTGCAGGTACCGTCAAGCCGAAGCCCTTCTTCCCTACTAAAAGAGGTTTACAACCCGAAGGCCGTCATCCCCCACGCGGCGTTGCTGCATCAGGCTTTCGCCCATTGTGCAATATTCCCCACTGCTGCCTCCCGTAGGAGTCTGGGCCGTGTCTCAGTCCCAGTGTGGCCGGTCACCCTCTCAGGCCGGCTACCCGTCGTCGGCTTGGTGAGCCATTACCTCACCAACTACCTGATAGGCCGCGAGTCCATCCTTGACCGAAAAACTTTCCACCCGCACCCGATGCCGGGGCAGGTCGTATCCGGTATTAGACGCCGTTTCCAGCGCTTATCCCAGAGTCAAGGGCAGGTTACTCACGTGTTACTCACCCGTTCGCCACTAATCCACCCAGCAAGCTGGGCTTCATCGTTCGACTTGCATGTGTTAAGCACGCCGCCAGCGTTCGTCCTGAGCCAGGATCAAACTCTCCGTAAAAAA
>NZ_JALGRU010000001.1:1358106-1644672 GCF_022815545.1 Rathayibacter sp. VKM Ac-2928 | reverse complement strand
CCGGGGGGGAGCCCCGGCCCCGCCGGCACGCCCTCGGCGTCGCGGCGGAGCCGGGGGCGGGGGGGGTGAGTGCACCCCCGCCCCACTCTAGGTGCAGGGCTCCCGGCGCCCGACGGGCCGGTGAGCGCTCAGGCGCCCTTCGCGACCGCGTCCTCGATGGCGACGTCGCCCGAGACGATCTCCCAGGTCTTTCCGATCGAGGACGGATCGGCGAGCACCGCGATCACGGTGGCGGCGACGTCCTCGCGCGGGATGCTGCCCCTCTCGACGCTCTCGCCGAGCTCGATCCGGCCGGTGCCCTCGTCGTTGGTCAGACCACCCGGGCGGAGGATCGTCCAGTCGAGGTCGGTGCCGCGCAGCGCCGTGTCGGCGTCGCGCTTGGCCTCGACGTAGGCGCGCCAGCCCTCCTCGGTGTCGTCGTCGAGCGGGGCGTCCACGCCGATCGCGCTGATCTGCACGAAGCGGCGGATGCCGGCGATCGCGGCCGCCTCCTGGCTGAGGACGGAGGCGCCCAGGTCGACGGTGCGCTTGCGCTCGGGACCCGAGTCGGGTCCGGCGCCGGCGGTGAAGACGAGGGCGTCCACGCCCTCCAGCCGCCCGGCGAAGTCCTCGGCGGTCGAGTGCTCGAGGTCGTGGACGAGCGGCTCGCCGCCGAGGCGGACGATGTCCTCCGAGTGGTCGGGGTTGCGGACGACTCCGACCGCTTCGTGTCCGGCGTCGTAGAGCAGATGGAGGATCTGCTGGCCGACCTTGCCGTGTGCTCCGATGACGGCGACGCGTGTCATGGGTGTCCCTTCCTCGTCGGGGCGCTGGGCCCCTGGTGCCGTCCGCGGTGTGGGCGCGGACCTCCCCATCCTGCCGTCGGCAGCCTGGGGTCGTTCTCAGGTGGTGCGGCTCGTGCGGCGCTGCTCAGGTGCCGCGGCTCACGCGGCGAGGCGGTCGTCGCGCCCGGTGACGGCCAGCAGCCGGCTCTGCAGCGGCGCGGAGGCGTCGATCGGCACGGGCGCCGCGAACAGCCCGCTCGCGCGCAGCGTCTCCTCCTGCGGGGCGAAGAGCTCCCAGACGGCGGCGACGAGGCCCTCCTCCATCGCCTCCTCGCTGCCGGTGGCTCGCGCGAGGTCCCAGGTGTGCACGGTGATGTCGGCGACCTGCTCCTGCAGCAGCTCCAGGGCGGTGACGGTGTCGCGGCCGAGGCGCATCTCCGCCTCGGGGTCGATCTCGCGGGACACCGCGCGCAGCAGGGTCGTGACCCGGGTCCACTCGCTCCGCAGATCGGCGGCGACGGGCTCGAGGCGGATCGGCGACTCGTCGCCGCCGGAGAGGAGCGTGTGCGCCCGCTGCTGCTCGCGGACGACGTGCAGAACGAGCGCGCGCGTGTCCCACTCGGTGTCGGGGGTCGGCGCCGTCCAGTCGACCACCGCGTCGAGGCGGATCTCGAACGCGGCGTGCGCACGGGCCTGCAGGTCGAGCCAGAGGCTCAGGTCGGAGTCGGGGGAGGCGGGCTCGTGCTCGTGCGTCATGTCTTCTCCGATGGAGTGATCGTGGGTGCTCGGGTCAACCGCCTGAGCGGCGCCGCCATTCCCACCGGGGCGGGTCCGCGCGAGGGCGGCCCGGTGTCGGTGGTGCGTGCGACCATGATCCTCGGAAGCACTGCCGTCCGGGGAGCGGTGCGCCACTCGAGCAGGGCGGAACGTGAGCAAGCAGGACGGCAGCGGGCGGCAGGTCACCATCGAGCCCTTCGACGACCCGCGCGCGAGCATCCTGCACGTCGACATGGACGCGTTCTTCGCCTCCGTCGAGCTGCTCGAGCACCCGGATCTGCGCGGCAAGCCGGTCGTCGTCGGGCACATCGGCTCGCGCTCGGTGGTCACCGCCGCCACCTACGAGGCGCGCAAGTACGGCATCAACTCGGCCATGCCGATGGCCGTCGCCCTCCGCCGCTGCCCGCACGCGATCATCCTCGAGCCGCACATGGACCGCTACCGCGAGGCCTCGCGCCGGGTGATGGCCATCTTCGACTCCTTCACCCCGCTCGTCGAGCGGCTCAGCATCGACGAGGCGTTCCTCGACGTCGCCGGCGCGCGGCGGATCTCCGGTTCGCCCTGGGCCATCGGCACCGAGATCCGCCGGAGGGTGCACGACGAGCTCGGTCTCACCTGCTCCGTCGGCATCGCCAGCACCAAGTTCGTCGCCAAGCTCGCCTCCGGCCGCTCCAAGCCCGACGGCCTGCTCGTCGTGCCGTCCGACGGGGTGCAGGCCTTCCTCGATCCGCTGCCGGTGAGCGCGCTCTGGGGCGTCGGCGCCAGCACGGAGGAGGCGCTGGTGCGCCGGGGCCTGCGGACGGTCGCCGACGTGGCGACCACGCCGCTCGCCTCCCTCGTCTCGGCCCTCGGCGAGGCCACGGGGCGCCGCCTGCACGCGCTGTCCAACGGCGTCGATCCCCGCCCGGTCGACACCCGGCAGATCGAGAAGAGCGCCGGCCACGAGATCACCTTCGCGGACGACGTCGCCGACCCCGAGCTGGTCCGCCGCGAGCTGCTGCGCCTCTGCGACAAGGTCGCCGTGCGGATGCGCCGCTCCGGCGTGCGCTGCCGCACCGTCGCCGTCAAGGTCCGCTTCGGCGACTTCAGCACCCTGACCCGCTCGCGCACGCTGCCCGAGGCGACGGACGTGGCGCGCGTGCTCTACGACGCGTCGTCCGCGCTCCTCGAGGCGGCCAATCCGCTGCGCCGGCCCGTGCGCCTGATCGGCGTGCGCGGCGAGCAGCTCGTCGAGGGCGACGACGTCGCCTTCTCGCTCTGGAGCGACTCCGACGACTGGCGCGACGCCGAGCTCGCGGTCGACGGCGTCTCGGCGCGCTTCGGCACCGGTGCCGTCCGGCCGGCGTCGCTGCTCTCGCGCTCCGCTCCGGAGTCGGCGAAGGGCATCGACATCAGCGACACCCTCGCTACGCGGAACCGATCGTCAGACTGATCGGCCGGTGGTCCGAGCCGTTCGGCGGCAGGACTTCGAGGGTCGCGGCGGGCACTCCGTCCGCCAGAGCGTGATCGAGCGAGACCAGCGGCAGCAGAGCCGGCCAGGTCGCCGGGAAGCCGATGCCGGACGTGCGGACCAGCGCCGCCTGGTCGAGGACCGGCGCGAGCAGGTGGTCGTCCGTCGCGGTGTTGAAGTCGCCGACCACGAGCGTGCGGTCCGACGCGTCGTCCGCGAGCGTCGAGGCGAGGCCGCCCAGCATCGTGTCGCGCTCGGCGTGATCGCCGAGGCGGAACGAGGCGAGGTGCACCACGAAGAGCCGCGTCGCGCCGAGCGGGGTGTCGACGTCGACCGCGAGGGCGCGGTTCCAGTCCAGGCCGAGGTCGAGCGGCTCGCCGTTCGAGAGCTCCGTGCGGCTCCACAGCCCGACCGTGCCGACCACGTACGAGTGCGGGTACGTGTCCGAGAGCTCCGCGTCGACCGCCTCGCGATCCTCGCCGGCCAGCTCCTGGAAGGCGAGCACGTCCGGCTCCCTCGTCGCCAGCTCCGTCGCCAGCGCTCCGGCGTCGTCGCCGGTGCCGAGGTTCTGGCTGATCACGGTGAACGATCCGGAGCGGACCGCCGGTGCGGGGAGCGCCACCGGGAGCACGAGCACGCCGTAGACCATCACGAGCACGGTCACCGCTGCTCCGGCGCCGCGCGAGCGCAGAGCGACCGCGGCGGCCACGAGGACGAGCACCGCGAGTCCGGACCACGGGATCGCGGTCTCGACCACCGACAGCCAGCCGGCCGCGTCCCACAGCACGCGGTGGAAGGCGAGGAGCGCCGCCAGCAGCAGGCTCGCGACCGCGACGGTCGCGGCGCGACCTGGACGGCGGCGGCGCGGGCGGGACGGCATCCGACGATCATCGCAGCAGACCTCGGGGAGGAGGTGGGGGAGTCCTGTGCGCGCCGGTGCGCCGCTTGTCGCCCGTTCGGCCCGCGGAGTAGCGTCGGGCCATGCCCAACATCGCTGTCTCCCTGGCCGACAAAGTGACCTCCGCGGGTGCCGCGACGAGCTACGGAGACCCGATCGAGGTCGACGGCGTCTCGCTCGTCCCCGTCTCGCTCCGCTGGTTCGGCTTCGGCGGCGGCAGCGGCTCCGAGGACGGCCAGGAGGGCGGCGGAGGCGGCGGCGGCGGTGCCGTGGTGCCGATCGGCGCCTACATCAAGGACGACCTGGGACTGCGCTTCCAGCCGAACATCGTCTCGGTCCTCGCCGTCGGCGTCCCGCTGGTCTGGGTCTCCGGCAAGGCGCTCGCGCGGATCATCCGCGCGCTCAAGAAGTAGCGGCCCGGGCGCGGTCTCAGCGCTGGGGCCTTGCAGCGAACCAGGTCTTCTTCGTCCGGCCGAAGCCGACGATCAGCCGCTCGGCATCGTTCGGCCGGCGCGGGTCGTAGATGACCGCGACCGGCTCGCCCGCCATCCAGGCGTCGCCCCGGCGCTGCGGGGTCTTCACCAGGTGCCGCTCCTCGCCGTCGACGAGGCGGTAGGCGACGAGCAGTCGACCGAGATCGCGAGCCGCCGCATCGTCTCCGCGGGCCGGATCCTGCGCGACCACCCGACCGGACACCCGCGTGCCGTAGCTGAGCAGCTCGCGGCGGATCCGGAAGCGGCGCCGCCAGAGCAGCACCTGCAGGAGCACCACGAGGACCGCGGCGAGGACGAGCACCACCGACCACGACATGCTGTCTATGATTGCTGACGAACACGGGAGTCCGGTGCACCGGGCTGAGAGGAAGGCAGCAGCCTTCGACCGTCGAACCTGATCTGGGTCATGCCAGCGAAGGAACGTTTCGATCTCCTCTTCTTCGACCCGTGCCCCGTTTCGCTTCCACGAAAGGGCACGTCAGTGCAGAACACACCAGCGCAGAACAACGCAGCGCAGAACTCAGCAGCGCAGAACACCTCCGCGGAGAACTCAGCAGCGCAGACCACCTCCGGTCCAACGAAGGCCTCCTCAGCCGGCCGTCCCCGGGACCTCCGCTGGCGGGTCGTCGACATCGTCGTGGCCAGCGTCGTGGCCGTCGCCGCCGGCATCGTCTTCTGGGCGTGGGGTCTCGCGACCAACGTCCTCGGCGTGGCTTTCGAGTTCCTCCCCGGCCTGGGCGGCCTCCTCGGCGGCGGCTGGCTCTTCGCCGGCGTCCTCGGCGGCCTCATCATCCGCAAGCCGGGTGCGGCGCTCTACACCGAGCTGCTCGCCGCGGTCGTCTCGGCCCTGATCGGAACGCAGTGGGGCTTCCTCGTCCTGCTCTCCGGACTCGTCCAGGGTCTCGGCGCCGAGATCGTGCTCGCCCTCTTCCTCTACCGCAGCGGCCGTCCGCTCGTCGCGATGCTCGCCGGAGCGGGCGCGGGCCTCGCCCTCGCCGTCAACGACCTGCTGGTCTACTACCCCGCCGTCGACGACCTCTTCCGGACGGTCTACGTGGTCTCGTCTCTCGTCTCCGGCGCCGTGCTGGCCGGGCTCCTGCCCTGGTTCGCGGTGCGCGGCCTCGCCGCCTCCGGGGCGCTGGACCGCTTCGTCTCCGGCCGGGAGGGCCGCGTGGTCGAGGGGGCGGGCGCGGGCGCTCGATGAGCGGCGCGTCGATCCTGGCCCGCGGCTGGAGCTGGCGCCATGCGGGCCGGTCGACCGCGGCCGTGACCGGGCTCGACCTCGAGGTGCAGCCGGGCGAGCGCGTCCTGCTCCTCGGTCCGTCCGGCGCGGGCAAGAGCACGCTCCTGCACGCGCTGGCCGGGGTGCTCGGCGGCGAGGAGGACGGCGCCGACGAGGGCGAGCTGAGCATCGACGGTGCCTCTCCGGCGGAGCGCCGCGGAGTGGCCGGACTCGTCCTCCAGGACCCGGACACCCAGGCCGTGCTGGCCCGCGTCGGCGACGACGTCGGCTTCGCCTGCGAGAACCTCGGGGTGCCGCGCGCGGAGATCCCGGCGCGAGTCCGTCGCGCGCTCGACGACGTCGGTCTCGACGTCGCCCTCGACCGCTCGACGTCCGCGCTCTCGGGCGGGCAGAAGCAGCGGCTCGCTCTCGCCGGCGTCCTCGCGATGCAGCCCCGCCTCCTGCTGCTCGACGAGCCGACCGCGAACCTCGATCCGCGCGGGGTCGAGGAGGTGCGCTCCGCGGTCGAGCGGACCACGGCGCGCACCGGCGCCACCCTGATCGTCGTCGAGCACCGCGTCGACGTCTGGATCGACCTCGTCGACCGGATCGTCGTGCTAGGCGCCGACGGGACGGTCGTCGCCGACGGCGAGCCGCGTCCCGTGATCGAGCGCGCCCGCAGTGTCCTCGTGGCAGCGGGTGTCTGGCTCCCCGGCGAGCACCCGGAGCGGCGCGTCGAGTCGCCGGCGCCCGCATCGACCGCCCTCACCGCCGCCGCGCTCGATCTCGCCCGCCCCGTGTTCGGACGCCGCACGCCGCCCCTCATCGCGACGGGCCTCGACCTGACGATCGACGCCGGACGGGTGACCGCCGTCCTCGGCCCGAACGGCGCGGGCAAGTCCACGCTCGCCCTGACGCTCGCCGGTCTCCTCCCGCCGGCCGGGGGAGAGGTCGTGGCCTCGCCGGCGGTGCGCGACGGAGCGTCGCCGCACCCGCACCGCTGGAGCTCGCGGCAGCTCGCCGACCGGGTCGCGATGGTCTTCCAGGAGCCGGAGCACCAGTTCCTCACGGCGCGGGTCCGCCAGGAGCTGCACCTCGGCGCTCGCGACCAGGTGGAGCGGCGCCGCGCCGACGAGCTGCTCGAGCGCCTCGGTCTCGCGAACCTCGCCGAGGCGAACCCGTTCACCCTCTCCGGCGGCGAGAAGCGGCGGCTCACCGTCGCGTCGGCGCTGGTCCGGCGTCCCGCCGTCGTCGTGCTCGACGAGCCGACCTTCGGGCAGGACCGGCGGACCTGGGACGTGGTCGTCGACCTCCTGGCCGAGCTGCGCGGCGAGGGCCGTGCCGTCCTCGCGGTCACCCACGACGAGCACCTGGTGTCGGCCCTCGCCGATGCCGTGGTCCGCCTGGGCGAGCCCACGGTGGTGACCGGATGACGCTGCTCGACGCGGTGCCCGCCCGCGGACGCATCGCCGGTGCGAACCCGGTCGCGAAGCTCCTCGCGAGCCTCCTCATCGCCGTGGTCCTCGTCCTGACCGTCGACGTCGTCTCGGCGGCCACCGCTCTCGTCCTCGAGCTGCTCGTGCTGCCCTTCGTCGGTCTGCGTCCCGGCGACCTGGTGCGCCGCACCGCGCCGATCTGGATCGCGGCCCCGCTGGCCGGCGTGACGACCGTGCTCTACGGCCGCGACAGCGGCGCCGTGCTGGGGCAGTTCCTCTTCGTCTCCGTCACGGAGGGCTCCGTCGCCCTCGGCGCAGCGATCGCCCTGCGCGTGCTCGCCATCGGCCTGCCGAGCGTCGTGCTGATCGCGACGACCGATCCGACGGATCTCGCGGACGGGCTCGCGCAGATCCTCCGGCTCCCGGCGCGCTTCATCCTCGGCGGCCTCGCCGGGATGCGACTCGTCGGCCTGCTCACCGACGACTGGCGCACCCTCGCGATGGCGCGCCGGGCGCGGGGCGTGGCCGACGGGCGCGGACCTGTCGCCGCGGTGAAGAGCCTCGGTGCCCGCAGCTTCTCGCTGCTGGTGCTGGCGATCCGGCGCGGTAGCCGCCTCGCCACGGCGATGGAGGCGAAGGGCTTCGGCTCGGACATCCCGCGCACCTGGGCACGCGAGTCGCGCCTGGGCGCGTTCGACGTGCTGCTGGTGCTGGGCGGAGCGGCGATCGCGGCGGTCGCGGTCACCGCGGCCGTGCTGACCGGCGCCTGGAGCTTCGTGCTGAATGGCTGACCCGCGGCAGCTCACCGGGTCGACCGCGCGGACACTCGCCGTCGGCCTCGTCGCCCGCCGCGCGCGCACGGTGCTGCTCGACGGCCCGAGCGGCTCGGGGAAGTCGACGTTCGCGCTGGCGCTGCTGGCGGAGCTGCGGCGGTCCGCCCGTGCTCCCGCGGCCGCGCTCGTGCGGATGGACGACGTCTACCCCGGCTGGTCGGGGCTCGACCGCTCGGTCGCGATCGCGGCTGACCGGATCGTCCGGCCGCACGCGCTCGGGCTCGGCGCGCGCTGGCAGGCCTGGAACTGGGCCGCCGCCACGACCGCCGGCCCGCGCACCGCCGAGGCACCGCTCCTCCTGCTCGAGGGCTGCGGCGCCGCGGGGGAGCGGAGCCGGCGCTTCGCCGACCTCACCGTCTGGATCGAGGCAGACGAGGCGCAGCGGAAGCAGCGCGCGCTCGCCCGCGACGGCGCGCTCTTCGAACCGCACTGGGACTCCTGGGACGAGCAGTTCCGGCGCTACTGCGCGCGGGAGCGTCCCCGCGAGGGCGCCGATCTGGTGCTGGACTCGAGCGACCCGGAGGCCATCGCTCCAGGCTGAGGGGTCAGGCCCAGCCGAGCTCGTGCAGGCGGTCGTCGTCGATGCCGTAGAAGTGCGCGATCTCGTGCACGAGGGTGACGTGGATCTCGTCGCGCAGCTCGTCGAGGGTCTCGCAGGCGGCGAGGTGCGGCTCGCGGTAGAGGATGATCCGGTCGGGCATCTCGCCGAAGCCGTAGCGCTCGCGCTCGGTCAGGGCGACGCCGTCGTAGAGCCCGAGCAGGTCGAGCGAGCCGTCCTCGGGGCGGTCCTCGACGACGAAGACCACGTTCTCGAGCCCGTCGACCATGTCGTCCGGGAGGGCGTCGAGCTCGGCGACGACCAGCGTCTCGAACTCGGCCTCGTCGAGGGTGAGCATCGCCTGGCCTCTCGTCATCGATCGGGTAGGGGAGCGGTCGGATCTCCGGCGGCGGAAAGACGGAAGGCCCGGAGCCATCGACTCCGGGCCTTCCGAACTGGTTCTCATACAACTGGGGTGAGTAACGGGGCTCGAACCCGCGACCTCCTAGACCACAACCAGGCGCTCTGCCAACTGAGCTATACCCACCAGGACGGTGTTCCGCGGGGTGAACCCGCGAAGCAACTGTACGAGAGTACTACATCCGCGAGGCGAACTCGTCCACGACGGCGGCCGAGACGGCCTGCACCTCGGCGGAGGTGGGGCCCGGCTCGGGGACGAAGACGGCCCGGCGGTAGAAGCGGAGCTCGCGGATGCTCTCGAGGATGTCGGCGAGGGCGCGGTGGCCGCCGTGCTTGGCCGGGGCGTTGAAGTAGATGCGCGGGAACCAGCGGCGGGCCAGCTCCTTCACGGTCGAGACGTCGACGTTGCGGTAGTGCAGGTGCGCGTCGAGACGCGGCATGAACTTGACCAGGAACGCCCGGTCGGTGCCGATGGAGTTGCCGGCGAGCGGCGCCTGCTGCTCGGCGGGGACGTGCTTGAGCACGTACTCGAGCACCTCGTACTCGGCCTCGGCGACACTCACGCCGTCCGGGATCTCCTTCAGGAGGCCCGAGGTCTCGTGCATGTTCCGGACGAAGTCGCCCATGTTCTCCAGCGCCGACGCGTCGGGGCGGATGACGATCGACAGCCCCTCGTCGAGGGGTTCGAGATCGAAGTCGGTGACGATCACGGCGATCTCGACGAGCTCGTCGACGGCGAGGTCGAGTCCCGTCATCTCGCAGTCGATCCAGACAAGACGGTCGGGGGCGCTACTCATGCGCCGAAGTCTATCCGCGGCCACCGACACGGCCGGGGCGGCGGGGAGCGCCTCCTAGAATCGATCTCCGTGATGATCCTCGTCTGCGTGCTGCTGATCGCCAACGCCGTATGGAACGCCGTCGTCTGGCCGCCGTTCCTCCGCCGGGTGCGGAAGGACCCGCGCGCCCGCGACGCCTCGGGCCGCGCAACGACCTTCCTCCGCGTGCACTCGATCCTGATCGGCGTCTCGCTGCTGCTCGCGGCGGTGTCTCTGGTCGTCGGCGTGCTGGGTCTCGTGCAGGGCGCCTGACCCGGCCCCGCTGCCGGCGCCGTGGCGACGCCGCCTCGTGAAGGCGCCGTAGTAGCCTGGCGAGACGCCCCCGTAGCTCAGCGGATAGAGCAGCAGCCTTCTAATCTGACGGTCGCAGGTTCGAGTCCTGCCGGGGGCACTTCCGCGTCACGACGACCGCGGCGATCGCTCCGCCCGCCCGTCGGATCCTCTCCGTCGAGCCCCGTCCGCTCCTGCCACCCGGACGCGGGTCGGCAGGTCCCCCGGACGCGGGCTCGCGGTCCGGGCGGCGCTAGCACAGTGCAGATATCTGAGCAATACCGGCGTGTTTCGCCGCATCGGCCGTTCCGCCCCTCCACCCGCCCCTAGGCTGATCGAGCACCGGAATTACAACGACGTAAGAAACGGAGGTACGACCATGTTGCTCCTCGCCATCCTCGGCGGAATCGCCGTCGCGTGGACGATCATCGCGGCGCCCCTCGCTGTGCTGGTCGGTCGAGTCGCTCGTGCTCGAGATGCGCACGTCTGAGGCGTACGAACTGCACCACGGAGAAGGCCCCGATCGCACTCGCGATCGGGGCCTTCTCTTCTTTCCTGGGACGGCTACTCGGCCGGACGGGTGGTCGCGGCGCTCTGATCGCGCTCGGCCGAGGGCTCGTCCTGCTCCTCCGCGGAGTCCGCCTCCGTGCTCGTGGCGCGCTGTTCGACGGGCGGCAGCTCCTCGACGGGCCGCTCGCGCGACGGGACGTCGAGGCGGTCGACGTCGGCCATGAGTCGGCGCGTTTCGTCGTTGTGCGGTCCGTCGGAGACGGGCGGCAGGACGATGGTCGGCGTCGACGGCCGCTCGAAGGCGGTCGTCGGCTCGCTCGAACCGGCGCCGACGACCACCGGGGTCGCCGCGGCGGGGGCTGTCGGACGGACGGGCTCCGGAGCGCGGTCGGCCGAGCCCTCCGTCGAGCCCGACGTCGACCCGGTGGTCTTCGCGGCCTCGGGGCGCGAGGTCTCCGAGAAGCGCCAGCGCTCGAGGTCAGCGAGGAACGCCTTCCGGGCGCGGTTCGGCTTGTCGCGCCAGAGCACGAGGCGGTCGCGGAACTCGCCGACGCTCGCCTGCGTCTGGTATCCGCCGGTCGACGAGGTGTGCTTGAGGTCGGCGAGCTCGTGCGCGGCCCAGTTGGCGGCGACTCCCGAGCCCTTGACGGGGAGCAGGCGGAGGTGCGTCTCGGCCTGCGCGGCGGCGCGGTCGCTCAGGATGCGCTCGGACTGGCTGAGCACGTTCCAGGCGGAGGCGTCGACCGCGGCATCGATCAGCGTCGCGATGACCGCGTTCTTGCGCTCGTGCTCCTGCTGCCGGATGAGGCGCCCGATCGCCGAGCGGAGGACGAGCGCGGCCACGATCACCCCGATGATCACGGCGAGGAGGACGAGTGCGCCGACGAACACCGACTGGCGCCCTTCGGCCGTCTGGACCCAGGTCACGAATTCGTTCCACCACTGCATGAGCCGAACGTTAGCCCGGGGCCCGGCGGCACACCGGTCAGGCGCGCCGACCCCCGGGGGATCGGCGCGCCGAGCCGGGGCTCAGGCGACCCGGAAGACCTCGACGGCGTCCTCGACGCTCCAGAACTCGCCGATCTCGGCGCCGGCCGGCATGCCCGCGCGCAGCAGCCGGGCGCGGTACTTCTCGCCCTGCGGGCCCTCGACGAGCTCGACGTGGCCGACGATCGAGCCGGCTCCGGTGCTCACGCGCCAGAGGCGGGCGTTCACGCGGGTGAGGGTGGGCGGGACGCGGGTGGCGTGAAGGGTGGTGAGGGACACTGCTTCCTCCTGCTGGTCGTCGAATGCGGGAGCACCCTCCGGCCGAGTGCTCTCGCAGACTACGAGCGACCACCGACATCGCCGCCGGCCCGCGGCGGCCGGTTCGGAGACGTCGGCCGGGAGCGTCAGTTCAGCGACGTCCCGTGCACCGCGAACTCCTCGATCGCGGCGGTCTCCGACTCGGTCAGCGGTCCGGCCTCGAGGGCCGCGACGTTCTGCTCCAGCTGGGCGACGCTCGAGGCGCCGATGATGGCGCTGGTGACCGTCGGCACGCGCAGGACCCAGCTCAGGGCGAGCTGCGCGAGGGTCTGGCCGCGGCCCTCGGCGATCGCGTTCAGACCGCGGGCGCGCTCGAGGTACTTCTCATCGATCCGATCGGAGGAGAGGAAGCGCGAGGTCGCCGCGCGGGAGCCCGCGGGCACCGTGCCGTCGAGGTAGCGGTCGGTCAGCAGGCCCTGCGCGAGCGGCGAGAAGACGATGCAGCCCGTGCCGATCTCGTCGAGGACCGGGAAGAGGCCGTCCTCGATGTGGCGGTCGAAGAGGGAGTAGCGCGGCTGGTGCAGCAGCAGGTGCACGCCGCTGCCGGCCAGGGCGGCCTCGGCGGCGCGGGTCTGCTCCGGGCTGTAGTTCGAGATGCCGACGTAGAGCGCCTTGCCCTGCTCGACGGCCGAGACCAGCGCGCCCATCGTCTCCTCGATCGGCGTCTCGGCGTCGGGGCGGTGCGAGTAGAAGACGTCGACGTAGTCGAGTCCGAGCCGGGTCAGGCTCTGATCGAGCGAGGAGAGCAGGTACTTCCGCGAGCCGCCGTCGCCGTAGGGACCCGGCCACATGTCGTAGCCGGCCTTGCAGGAGATGATCATCTCGTCGCGGTAGGGGCGGAAGTCCTCGGCGAACAGGCGGCCGAACGCGGTCTCGGCGGCGCCGTACGGCGGGCCGTAGTTGTTCGCGAGGTCGAAGTGGGTGATCCCCAGGTCGAACGCGCGGCGCAGGATCGCGCGCTGGATGTCGAGGGGACGGTCGGATCCGAAGTTGTGCCAGAGGCCGAGCGAGAGGGCGGGCAGCTTCAGCCCGCTCCGTCCTGCGCGTCGGTAGTCCATGGCGTCGTAGCGGGCGGGGGCGGCGTCGTAGCTCACGCGCCGACTCTATTCCAGCGCCCGAGCCGTGCGGAATGCGCACAGCCCCGGAGGTGTTGGATCGAGAGACGTGCCCGGCGCCCCGGACGCGTCGATGAGACAGGAAGTGAGTCACACGCAATGCGCACATTCGTACTCGCCGGAGGATGCTTCTGGTGTCTGGACGCCGTCTACCGCGTCCTCGACGGCGTGACCGACGTCGTCTCCGGGTACACCGGCGGATCGACCCCGAACCCCGACTACGAGTCCGTCTGCACGGGCCGCACCGGGCACGCGGAGGCTGTCGCCGTCACCTTCGACCCCGAGGTGATTCCGGAGCAGGTGATCCTCGACGTGTTCTTCACGCTGCACGACCCGCGGCAGCTCAACCGCCAGGGCAACGACGTCGGCACCCAGTACCGCTCGGCGATGTACTACTCCTCCGACGAGGAGAAGGAGCTGTTCGAGGCCGCCCGCGACCGCGCGTCCGAGTGGTGGGACGGCCCCATCGTCACCGAGATCGCGCCGCTGGGTGTGTACCACGAGGCCGAGGACTACCACCAGGACTTCTTCGCCAAGAACCCCGGCCAGGGCTACTGCCTCGCGGTGGCGCTGCCGAAGGTGAACAAGATCCGCAAGTCGTACTCGAAGTACATCCTCGCCTCCTAGCTCTCCTCCCCAGGCGACGATGTCGCCCGGTCTCCACCGAAGGGCCCGCCTCCACCACGGAGGCGGGCCCTTCGTCGCGACACTGTCCCTGCGTCGCCCGGGTGGTTCCGGCCCCCTCCGCCCGGGCGGCGTCCCCGTCGCAGTCGCGTCGGGAGCAGAGGAGCGCCGCCCGTGGCGGCGACCGAGGAGAGGACAGCAGCATGACCGACACCCTGACCGTCATCGGAGTCATCGGCACCGAGCCGCGCAGCGTCGACACGGCGAGCGGCACCGCGATGACGACCTTCCGCCTGGCGTCCGCCCAGCGGCGCTACGACCGCTCCACCCAGCGCTGGGTGGACGGCTCGACCAACTGGTACACCGTGAACGCCTTCAACGGGCTGGCCGGCAACGCCCTGGCCTCGCTCGCGCGCGGCGACCGCGTCCTCGTCACCGGGCGCCTCTCCGTCCGCTCCTGGGAGTCCGGCGGCAAGACGGGGACGGACGTCAGCGTGATCGCCGAGGGCCTCGGCCACGACCTGGCCTGGGGCACGACCCGCTGCACCCGGACGGTCGGGCGGGCGAAGGCGGCAGCGCCCGAGTCGGCCGCGCCGGAGGCGGCCACGAGCGGCGCGAGCGGCTGGAGCCCGGAGGCGCCGGCCGCCGTCGAGGGCGCGACCTCCGCGTCCTCCGGCGGCGACTGGGGCGCAGCGCGCGCCTCCGTGTCGGAGCCGTCCGAGGCCTCGTTAGACTCGGCCGACGCCCCGTTCTGACGCGGCGTTCGGCGCGCGTCCGGCCGCCGCGGGAGGGATTCGAGTGAGCACACGGACCGTCGTCCGCGCCGGCCTGCGAGCGGGAGCGGTGCTCGCGCTGCTGACCGGGATCGCCGGCTGCACGGCGCCCACCGCGCCGCCGGCCGCCGAGAGTCCGTCGGCGTCGGCCGCCCCGTCCACCGAGGAGCCCGCCGCCCCGGTCGCGCTGGTGCCCGGCGGCACCGCAGAGGAGAACCTCCCCTTCTTCCGGGAGACCGTCACCGCCGCCGCCGGCTCCGACCCGGAGACGCCCGGCCGGAGCGTCGTCGACGCCCTCGTGGCCGCCGGCTTCGCGAAGGAGTCGATGCAGCTCACCGCCGACGAGACCTCGGTCGGCCTCGAGGCCGACTCCGTGCAGGTCTCGGTGAAGGCGAGCGATGCCTGCCTCATCGGGCAGTACGGGCCGAAGGTGGACGGCGTCCGCGCGGTCGTCGCCGCGCCGATCGCGACCGGCGCCTGCCTCATCGGCAGCACCGTCCCGCTCGACGGCTGAGCCGACGGCCGGAGCCGGAGCAGCGAGCCGAACGCTCCGCGCGTCCAGCCGGTATCCTCGGTACCGGCCCGGCCTCCGACCTTCCCGCCCGCGCTCCCGCGTGCGGTGGTCGATCACCGGCGACATTCCGGCCGAGGGGCACCCGACGAACGGGACGCCCGCGGCGGAGAGCGGGGCTCCGAGAACGTACGAGCGGTTGAGGGACTGAAGTGGCTGAATACATTTACTCGATGGTGCGCGCCCGCAAGGCGGTCGGCGACAAGCTGATCCTGGACGACGTCACGATGTCGTTCCTGCCCGGGGCGAAGATCGGCGTGGTCGGCCCGAACGGCGCCGGCAAATCGACGATCCTGAAGATCATGGCGGGGCTCGACACCCCGAGCAACGGCGAGGCGCGGCTGAGCCCGGGCTACACCGTCGGCATCCTGATGCAGGAGCCGGAGCTCGACGAGACCAAGACGGTGCTCGAGAACGTCCAGGAGGGCGTCGGCGAGATCAAGGGCAAGATCGACCGCTTCAACGAGATCTCGCTGGCGATGGCCGACCCGGACGCCGACTTCGACACGCTCCTCGCCGAGATGGGCACCCTGCAGGAGGCCATCGACGCCGCCGACGCCTGGGACCTCGACTCCCAGCTCGAGCAGGCGATGGACGCGCTGCGCACCCCGCCGGGGGACTCGCCCGTCACCAGCCTCTCCGGTGGTGAGAAGCGCCGCGTCGCGCTGACCAAGCTCCTGCTGCAGAAGCCCGACCTGCTGCTGCTCGACGAGCCCACCAACCACCTGGACGCCGAGAGCGTGCTCTGGCTCGAGCAGTTCCTCTCCAAGTACCCCGGCGCCGTCCTCGCCGTGACCCACGACCGGTACTTCCTCGACAACGTCGCGGAGTGGATCGCCGAGGTCGACCGCGGTCACCTCTACCCCTACGAGGGTAACTACTCGACCTACCTCGAGAAGAAGAGCGCCCGCCTCGAGGTGCAGGGCAAGAAGGACGCGAAGCTCGCCAAGCGCCTGACCACCGAGCTCGAGTGGGTCCGCAGCAACGCGAAGGGCCGCCAGACCAAGTCGAAGTCGCGCCTCGCGCGCTACGAGGAGATGGCGGCGGAGGCGGAGAAGACGCGCGTCCTCGACTTCGAGGAGATCGTCATCCCGGTCGGCCCGCGACTGGGCTCGCAGGTCATCGACGCGAAGAAGCTGCACAAGTCGTTCGGCGACCGCGTCCTGATCGACGACCTCAGCTTCACCCTGCCGCGCAACGGCATCGTCGGCGTCATCGGCCCGAACGGCGTGGGCAAGACCACGCTCTTCAAGACGATCGTCGGCTTCGAGCCGCTCGACTCGGGCGACCTGAAGATCGGCGACACCGTCGACATCTCCTACGTCGACCAGACCCGCGGCGGCATCGACCCGAACAAGAACCTGTGGGAGGTCGTCTCCGACGGGCACGACTACATCCAGGTCGGCAAGACCGAGATCCCCTCGCGGGCCTACGTCTCGCAGTTCGGCTTCAAGGGCCCGGACCAGCAGAAGCGCGCCGGCATCCTCTCCGGTGGTGAGCGCAACCGCCTCAACCTGGCGCTGACGCTCAAGCAGGGCGGCAACCTGCTCCTGCTCGACGAGCCCACCAACGACCTGGACATCGAGACGCTCGGCAGCCTCGAGAACGCGCTGCTCGAGTTCCCCGGCTGTGCCGTGGTGATCACCCACGATCGCTGGTTCCTCGACCGGATCGCGACGCACATCCTCTCCTATGAGGGCACCGAGGAGGACCCGGCCAACTGGTACTGGTTCGAGGGCAACTTCGAGTCGTACGAGCAGAACAAGATCGAGCGCCTCGGTCCGGACGCGGCGAAGCCGCACCGCTCCGCCTACCGCAAGCTCACCCGCGACTGATGCGCCTGCACGTCGCCATCCCGCTGCGCTGGTCGGACTTCGACGCCTACGCGCACGTCAACAACGCCGAGATGCTGCGCCTGCTCGAGGAGGCGCGCATCCAGGCGTTCTGGCGCCCCGACTCCCCGGAGCCGGGCGGGAGGGCGACGGCGGTGCTCGACGCCCGGCCCGGCGCGCGCACGATCAGCCTGATCGCGCGGCAGGAGATCGAGTACCTCGCACCGATCCCGTACATGCGCGCCCCGCTCGACATCGAGCTGTGGATCGGGCGGATCGGCGGCGCGAGCCTCGAGGTCTGCTACGAGCTGTACTCGCCGATCGGAGTCGAGCCGCGCGTGCTCTACACGAAGGCCGCGACGACGCTCGTCATGGTGACCGCTGCCACGGGTCGCCCGGAGCGCATCCCGGAGGAGCTCCGGGAGGTCTGGGCGCCGTACGTCGAGGAGCCCGTCGCCTTCTCCAAGCGGAGCTGACGCCGTCCCCTCCGGCGGGCGGTCCCGGCGCGAGCCGGACCGCTCAGCCGAGCGGGACGCGGACCATGCCCTCCTGGGCGACGCTCGCCACCAGGCGGCCGTCCCGGGAGTAGATCCGGCCGAGCGAGAGCCCGCGGCCGCCGGAGGCGCTCGGCGACTCCTGCACGTAGAGCAGCCACTCGTCGACGCGCGCGGGGCGGTGCCACCACATCGCGTGGTCGAGGCTCGCGATGCGCAGCCCCGGGGTGATCCAGGCCGCGCCGTGCCGCCGCAGCGTCGACTCGAGGATCGTGTAGTCGCTCGCATAGGCGAGCGCGGCGCGGTGCAGCAGCGCGTCGTCCGGCAGCGGGCCGAGCGCGCGCATCCAGACGCACTGGTGCGCCGTGCGGCTCGGATCGGCGCGGAGATACACCGGCTGCTCGACGTGGCGGACGTCGAACGGCCGCTGAGTGGCCCAGAAGCTGCCGACCGGGTGGTCGACGCCCTTCAGCACCTCGGCGGTGCTCGGCAGCGACTCCGGATCGGGCACGCCCTCCGGCATCGGCGTCTGGTGGTCCAGGCCCTCGTCCTCGGTCTGGAACGACGCGATCATCGAGAGGATCGGCGCCCCGTTCTGATAGGCCTGCGTCCGCCGGGTGGCGAACGAGCGGCCGTCGTGGATCCGGTCGACCGAGAAGGTGATCGGCTGCGAGATGTCGCCCGGGCGGAGGAAGTAGCCGTGCATCGAGTGCACGCTGCGCTCCTCGACGGTGCGGCCGGCGGCGATCAGCGACTGCGCCAGCACCTGGCCGCCGAAGACGCGGCCCTCCGGCATCCACTGCGAGGGCCCGGTGGAGATGTCCTCGCTGGTGCGCGCGCCCGTGTCGACGAGATCGAGGGCGGTGAGGAACGAGGAGAGCGGATCGGACACGGGACCTCCGGGGTGTCTGCCGATCAGGAGAGCGGCCTCGGGTAAGTTTATCGACGCGATGATGTCGTCCTTCTCCCTGGCGGATCCGCCCAGCCTCTCCGATCTGCGCGTGTTCCTCGGCCGGTCCGCGCGTGTCGAGGACGGCGCCGTGCGCCTCCTCGCGCAGGATCGCATCCTGGCCGCGTACACCGCGATCCTCCAGCCGCGCGGCCTGCTCGACCGGTCCTCCACCGTGCTCGGCCTGCGGGTCTTCGCACTCGACGAGCCCACCGCCTTCGACCGCGTGGTGCCGATCCGCGCGCTCTCCGACCGGCTCGCCCGCCTGCAGTGGGAGCCCGGGGGAGCGGACGGCAAGCCGGTCGTGCTGCCCGACGGCGACGACGCCACGGCGGGCGCCTGGGCCGGCATCTCGCCGCCGCGCGGCGGCTGGCAGCGGCGCGAGCCGGTCGACCCGGCGTTCCTCGAGAAGGTCGCCCGCGACGGCATCGACGAGATCGCCGCAGCGGTCGGCTCCGAGACCGGCGAGCAGATCGTCGGCCGCGTGCGCTCCACCGTCTGGGGCCGTCCGCTCGACGGTCTCGAGGACGTGCCCGCCGGCGCCGCCTTCGCGCTGTTTGCGCTCGGCTTCCTCGGCGCCGACGACCCCGTCGCGCTGCTCGAGAGCGGCCAGTGGCGGCGGCTCACCTCGCGGCGCGGGCACGTGCTCGTCCGCACCCCCGCCTGACCCGACGCCGGCGGGAAGCGCCGATGGCTACTCCTCGAAGGTGTTGACCATCGCGTGCGCCGCGCGCTCCAGGTAGTCCCAGAGCATCGCGTCGTCGGCCGGAGCCAGCTTGAGCTCATCGACCGCGACCCGCATGTGCGCGAGCCAGTGGTCGCGCGCCTCCGGGTTCACCTTGAAGGGCTGGTGCCGCATCCGCAGGCGCGGGTGCCCGCGCTCCTCGCTGTAGGTGCCCGGTCCGCCCCAGTACTGCTCGAGGAAGCCGGTGAGCCGCTGGATCGCGCCCTCGAGGTCGTGCTCGGGGTACATCGGCCAGAGGACCTCGTCCTCGCGGACGCCCTCGTAGAAGCGGCGGACGAGGCGCTCGAAGGTCGGTCGCCCGCCGAGGTGCTCCCAGAAGGAGCGCATCGGGGGAGTGCCGCCGATCTGCAGCCCGCTCACGGGCGCGGTCCCGTCTGGGGCGGCACGGAGCCGCCGTCCTGGGGACGCTCGGTGGACTCGGTCGCCTTCGGACGCCGCAGAGCACGCGGCAGGCGCACCGGCTTCCCGTGCTCGGTCGTGACCGTGGCGGTCGGCGTCGTGCGCGGTCCCTTCACGCCGCCGACGCTCGTCGCGCCCTCGAAGCCGCTGAGCACCACCGCGCTGAGCGAGGGCAGCTTGACGTCGAGCGTGTCGAGGGCGCGCTTGAGACGGATGCGGAGCTCGCGCGCGACGTCGTCCTTCGCGGTGGTGCGGGTCTTCAGCACCACGCGGATGACCAGCGCGTCGTCGGCGATCGACTCGAGGCCCCACAGCTCGGGCTTGTCGATGATCCGGGCCCGCCAGCGGCTGCTCGAGGCGAGCTCGTTCGCGGTGCTGAGGATCGTGCTCTGCACCGACTCCAGGTCGGTCTCGTAGGGCACGGCGAGGTCGATGATGACCCGCGACCAGCCCTGCGACATGTTGCCGACGCGGACGATCTCGCCGTTGCGGACGAACCAGAGTGTGCCGTTGACGTCGCGGATCTGGGTGATCCGCACGCCGACGTTCTCGACCACTCCCGTGGCCTGGCCGGTGTCGACGACGTCCCCGACGCCGAGCTGGTCCTCCGCGACCATGAACAGGCCGTTGAGGACGTCCTTGACGATGTTCTGCGCGCCGAAGCCGAGGCCGGCGCCGAGCGCGGCGGTCAGCAGCGCGAAGGAGCCGATCAGAGTGTTGTCGATGGTGTTCACGATCATCACGACGGCGATGACCACGATGAGGATCGAGCTGATGTTGTTGAGGATCGAGCCGAGGGTCCTCGTGCGCTGCACGACCCGGACGGCCGCGAGCGGGGAGGCGGCGATCGCCTGCGTGTCCTCGACCCGCTGGCGCTTCTTCACCCCCGAGACGATCTGGTCGACGACCCGCCCGACGACGAAGTGCGCGATGACGCGGGCGAGCAGGGCGCCGAGCACGATCGCGAGGACGGCGACGCTCTTCCAGAAGAGCTCGGAGTCGAAGAAGGAGATGGTCGCGGCGACGGGGTCTGGGGTGGAGGTCTCGAAGAGCAGCATCCCGTCCAGGTTAGGGGACGCGTGCTGACGAGCTCCGGTGACGCCGGAACGACGCCGAGCGGCGTCCGGGGGATAGATTCGACGAGGGCCTGCCGGGCCCCCGAACTCCGCACCCGAACTCCGCCCCAGGGGAAGGACGCCCGATGCTCCACTCCACCCGGACTCCCGCCGAGAAGCGCCGCCTCTTCCGCGAGCGGCTCGCGACCGGCGAGCTGCTGCAGCTGCCCGGGGCGTTCACCCCGCTGTCGGCGCGGCTGATCGAGGAGAAGGGCTTCGACGGCGTCTACGTCTCGGGCGCGGTGCTGTCGGCCGAGCTCGGTCTGCCGGACATCGGCCTGACCACGCTGAGCGAGGTCGCGGGCCGCGGCCAGCAGATCGCGCGGATGACCGATCTGCCCGTCCTGATCGACGCCGACACCGGCTTCGGCGAGCCCCTCAACGTCGCGCGCACCGTGCAGATGCTCGAGGACGCCGGAGTGACGGCCCTGCACATCGAGGACCAGGTGAACCCCAAGCGCTGCGGACACCTCGACGGGAAGTCCGTCGTCGATGAGAGCACCTCCGTGCGGCGCATCGCCGCCGCGGTCGACGCCCGCCGCGATCCGGGTCTCGTGATCATGGCCCGCACCGACATCCGCGCCCTCGACGGGCTGCAGGCCGCGATCGACCGGGCGAAGCGCCTCGTCGACGCCGGCGCCGACGCGATCTTCCCCGAGGCGATGCGCGACCTCAGCGAGTTCGAGGCCGTCCGCGCCGCGATCGACGTCCCGGTGCTGGCGAACATGACCGAGTTCGGCAAGAGCGAGCTCTTCACGACGCAGCAGCTCGCCGACGTCGGGGTGAACATAGTGATCTACCCGGTGTCGCTGCTCCGCATCGCGATGGGCGCGGCGATGCGCGCGCTCGACGCGCTGAAGGCGGAGGGCTCGCTGCAGTCCGAGGTCGCGGGGATGCAGACCCGGGCCGAGCTCTACGAGCTGCTCGACTACTCGTCCTACAGCCGCTTCGACGAGGGCGTCTTCGACTTCAGCCTCGCCGGCCACCACGGCGCCTGAGCCACGACCCACCCCGGCGGCTCCGGCCGCCGATCCGATCGCGAAGGAGCGAGCGATGAGCACCACCGAGCAGGACATCCGCAAGGGACTCGTGGGGGTCGTCGTCGACACCACGGCGATCTCGAAGGTCGACCCGGAGTCGAACTCGCTGCTGTACCGCGGCTATCCGGTGCAGGAGCTGGCGGCGTCCTGCTCCTTCGAGGAGGTGTCCTGGCTGCTGTGGAAGGGCGAGCTGCCGACTCCGGCCGAGACCGAGGAGCTCCGCGCCTTCGAGCGCGCGCACCGGGAGCCGGCGCCGGAGGTGCGCGCGGTGGTCGAGCTGCTGCCGGTGACGGCGCATCCGATGGACGTCGTCCGCACCGCGGTCAGCGTGCTGGGCGCGCTCGAGACGGACCCCGAGGACGAGTCGCCGGAGGCGGTCCTGGAGCGCTCAATGCGGCTCTGGGCGGTGCTGCCCGCCGTCGTCGCCGCGATCCAGCGCCGCCGGCACGGGCAGGAGTCGATCGCCGCGCGCGACGATCTCGACTACTCGGAGAACTTCCTCTGGATGACCTTCGGCGAGCTGCCCGACCCGGTGGTCGTCGATGCCTTCCGGGTGTCGCTCGTGCTGTACGCCGAGCACTCGTTCAACGCCTCGACGTTCACGGCTCGCGTGGTCACATCGACGCTCTCGGACGTGCACTCCGCCGTGACGGCGGCGGTCGGCGCGCTGAAGGGGCCGCTGCACGGCGGCGCGAACGAGGCCGTTCTGCACGTCTTCGACGAGATCGGCCTCGGGCCGGAGGCGGGTCCCCGCGCGCGGGCCTGGCTGGCGGAGGCGCTCGGGGCGAAGCGCAAGGTGATGGGCTTCGGCCACCGCGTGTACAAGTCGGGCGACTCGCGCGTGCCGACGATGGAGGCGGCGCTCCGCCGGGTCGCCGACCAGGCCGGGGCGGACGACATGCTCGAGCTCTACGACGCGCTGGCCGCCGAGATGGCCGAGCGCACGGGCATCCTGCCGAACCTCGACTACCCGTCCGGTCCGGCCTACCGCCTGATGGGCTTCGACACCGAGCTCTTCACGCCGCTCTTCGTCGCGGCCCGCGTCGTCGGCTGGACCGCGCACGTCCTCGAGCAGCGCGCCTCGAACGCGCTCATCCGCCCGCTGTCCGCGTACGACGGCCCGGCCCGCCGCGCGGTTCCGGAGCGCTGACCCCCCCGCATCTCGCTGTCCTGCGGAGCCGGCGCGGCCGACGCGGTTCCCAGTGCGCGCTGCGCGCGCCTCGCATGCTGGTCGAGTAGCCGCGCAGCGGCGTATCGAGACCCGCCCTCCTGGTGGCGGTGGATCTCGATACGCGCGCTGCGCGCGCTACTCGATCAGCAGGGCCGGCGCGCTCAGAGCGCCGCGTCGCGCTCCTGCGCGCGCAGGGCGCGCTCGACGCCGGCCAGGTTCTCGATCACGAGGCGGCGCAGCGCCGGCACGTCGGGGTTCGCGTCGAGCCACGCGCGGGTGGCGTCGACGATCGCCGGCGTCGGCGTCGCCGCCGGGTAGAAGCCGACGACGAGGTACTCCGCGATCTTGTAGCTCTTCGCGTCCCACAGCGAGCGGAGGGCGTCGAAGTACACCGGCACCATCGCCTCGAGGACGGCGGGGTCGCTGGTGTGCTGGAAGCCGAGACCCGTCGCACGCACGATGGTGTTCGGCGCCGAGTCGTCGAGCGTCACCGAGTCCCAGGCCGCGCGCTTCGCCTCCGCCGTCGGGATCGCCGCGCGGGCGTTCGCCGCGGACTGCGCTCCCGTCGCGGTGTTGTCGGCCGCGAGGGCCGCGTCGATGTCCGAGGCGTCCGCCCGTCCGCCGGCCACGAGCGCGATCAGCAGCTCCCAGGAGAGGTCGGTGTCGATCTCGAGCCCCGACAGCGTCGTGGTCCCGTCGCGCAGCGCCTGCACCGCGTCCAGGTGCGCGGGCGTCGTGGCGACGGCGGCGAGCACCTTCACGAACTGGAACTGCGCGTCGCTGCCGGCCTCGGCGCCCTGCGCCAGCGTCCACAGCCGGTCGCCCACCTCCGCGAGGACCTCGTCGCGGTGCTCCGGCGCGACGTACTGCGAGGCGGTGCTCACGAGCTGGCCGAGGACCGTGCGCAGCGTCGTCGACTCGGTCTCGGTCGCGATGTTGCCGAGCACGAGGCGGACGAAGTCGCGCGGCGCCGACTCGGCGTCGCGGGTCGCGTCCCAGACCGAGCCCCAGACCAGCGAGCGCGCGAGCGGGCTGCTGATGCTCGCGAGGTGCTCGATCGCGACGGCGAGCGAGGCGTCGTCCAGCCGGATCTTCGCGTAGGCGAGGTCGTCGTCGTTGAGCAGCACCAGCGCGGGGCGGGTGCGGCCGATCAGCTCGGGCACCTCGGTGCGCTCGCCGTCCACGTCGAGCTCGAGGCGGTCGATGCGCACGAGGCGGTCGCCCTCGAAGTCGTAGAGGCCGATCGCGAGGCGGTGCGGGCGGATCGTCGGGTAGTCGGCGACCGCGCTCTGCAGGATCGCGAACGAGGCGATGGCGCCCTCCTCGTCGACCACGATCTCGGGGCGGAGCGTGTTCACGCCGGCCGTCTCGAGCCACTGCGCCGACCACTCGGTCAGGTCGCGGCCGCTGGTCGCCTCGAGCTCGACCAGCAGGTCGCGCAGCTCGGTGTTCGAGAACGCGTGCTTCAGGAAGTACTCGTGCACGCCGGCGAGGAACTCCTTCTCGCCGACCCAGGCCACCAGCTGCTTGAGCACCGAGGCGCCCTTGGCGTAGGTGATGCCGTCGAAGTTGACCTGGACGTCCTCGAGGTCGTTGATCGTCGCGACGATCGGGTGCGTCGAGGGCAGCTGGTCCTGGCGGTAGGCCCAGCTCTTCTCCATCGCGGCGAAGGTGGTCCAGGCCTCGGTCCACTCGGTCGCCTCGGCCGTCGCGAGGGTGGAGGCGTACTCGGCGAACGACTCGTTCAGCCAGAGGTCGTTCCACCACTTCATGGTCACCAGGTCGCCGAACCACATGTGCGCGAGCTCGTGCAGGATCGTGACGACCCGGCGCTCCTTGACCGCGTCGGTCACCTTCGAGCGGAAGACGTAGGTCTCGGTGAAGGTGACCGCTCCCGCGTTCTCCATCGCGCCGGCGTTGAACTCCGGCACGAAGAGCTGGTCGTACTTCGCGAACGGGTACGGCACCCCGAACTTCTCCTCGTAGAAGGCGAAGCCCTGCTTGGTCTTCTCGAAGACGTAGTCCGCGTCGAGGAACGGCGCGAGCGAGGCGCGGGCGAAGACGCCGAGCGGCACGGTGCGGCCGTCGGAGGAGACCAGCGAGTCGGTCTCGACGACGTAGGGGCCCGCGATGAGCGCGGTGATGTAGGAGGAGATCCGCGGGGTGGGCTCGAAGCTCCAGGTCGCGACGCCGTCACCGGCCGGGACCGGCTCGGGGGTCGGCTGGTTCGAGACGACCTGCCAGGCGGCGGGCGCGGTCACCGTGAAGGAGAAGGCGGCCTTGAGGTCGGGCTGCTCGAACACCGCGAAGACGCGGCGCGAGTCCGGGACCTCGAACTGCGAGTAGAGGTAGACCTCGCCGTCGACCGGGTCGACGAAGCGGTGCAGGCCCTCGCCCGTGTTCGTGTAGAGCGCGTCGGCGTCCACGCGCAGTACGTTCTCGGCGGCCAGCGAGTCGAGGCGGATCCGCACGCCGTCGGCGACGTCGGCCGGGTCCAGCTCGACGCCGTTCAGCGTGACCGAGTGCACGGTCTTCGTGATCGCGTCGATGAAGGAGGAGGACCCCTCCGTCGCGGTGAAGCGCACGGTCGTGGTGCTGCGGAAGGTCTCGGCCCCCCGCGTCAGGTCGAGGGCGACGTCGTAGGCGTCGACCTGGATCAGCGAGGCGCGCTCCTGCGCTTCGCTCCGGGTGAGGTTGTCTCCAGGCACAGGGTGCTCCATCCGTTCGTCTCGGCGCTGCCGCTTCGGCGCCGGGGTGCGGGCGCCACCGATCCACCCTAGGGCCGCGCCGCACCCGCGCACCCGAGAGGCGCCGAGAGGCGTAGCGTTGCCTCATGACCGCCGTTGACTTCTGGTTCGATCCCTCCTGCCCCTGGGCCTGGATGACCTCCCGCTTCGTGGACGAGGTGACGGAGGGGCGCGACCTCGACGTCACCTGGCACATCATGAGCCTCGCCGTGCTCAACGAGGACCAGGACGTGAGCGACGACTACCGCGCGTTCTTCCCGCGCGCCCTGCGCTACACCCGCCTCGTCGCCGCCGTCGGCGAGCGCGAGGGCCAGGAGAAGGTCAAGCCGCTCTACGACGCACTGGGCACGCGGATCCACAACGGCGGCCGCACGGACGTCGACGCGATCATCGCCGAGTCGCTCGCCGAGGTCGGCCTCGACGCGAGCCTCGCCGCCTTCGCCGACACCGACGAGTACGACGAGCCGATGCGCGCCTCGCACTTCGACGGCATCGGCCGGGTCGGCCAGGACGTCGGCACGCCGGTCATCGCGATCGGCGACATCGCCTTCTTCGGACCGGTCATCTCGCCGATCCCGCGTGGCGAGCAGGCGCTCTCGCTCTGGGACGGCCTCGTCGCCGTGGCCTCGTACGACGGCTTCTTCGAGCTCAAGCGCTCGCGCACCCGCGACCCGATCTTCGACTGAGCCGCGATCCGCGTCGGCGACCCGGTCCTCGGCTGAGGACCGGGCCGCCGCGCGAGCGGTACCCTGACTCCCGGCCCCAGATCCACGGGCCACGAACGGCTTTCCGGAGGACGAGCGCGTGCGCATCCACATCGCAACGGACCACGCCGGGCTGGACTTCAGCCGGCACCTGATCGAGCACCTCGGTGCCGCCGGCCACGACGTGGTCGACCACGGCCCCACCTCGTACGACCCGCTCGACGACTACCCCTCGTTCTGCATCAACGCGGCCGCCGCGGTCGTGCGCGACCAGGAGGCCGGCGTCGAGGCGCTCGGCATCGTCTTCGGCGGCTCGGGCAACGGCGAGCAGATCGCGGCCAACAAGGTCGCGGGCGTCCGCGCCGCGCTGGTCTGGAGCCTCAGCACCGCGGTGCTCGCCCGGCAGCACAACGACGCCAACGTGATCTCGATCGGAGCGCGCCAGCACTCGGTCGAGGAGGCGACGGACTTCATCGACGCCTTCGTCGCCGAGCCGTTCTCCTTCGAGGAGCGCCATGTGCGCCGCATCGCGCAGCTCGCGGAGTACGAGGCCACGGGCGACATCGCCGGCCGCACGGTCGACTCCGCCGCGAGCGGTCGCTAGGTGCCCGAGGGCCACTCCGTCCACCGCATCGCGCTGCAGTTCGAGCGCGACATCGTCGGCCACTCCGTCGCGACGAGCAGCCCGCAGGGACGCTTCGTCGAGGGCGCCGCGCTGCTGGACGGCCGCACCGTGCTCGAGTCGACCGCGGTCGGCAAGCACCTGCTGCTGCGCTTCGAGGGCGACGCGACGCTGCACGTGCACCTCGGCCTCTACGGCGCCTGGGACTTCCTCGGCCACGTCTCGCCGCTGTTCGACGACGGCAAGGCGGGCAGCAGCATCGGCGCCCCGCGCCGCCGCCGGGCCGTCCGGCTCTCCGAGACCGAGCACGAGACCGACAGCGATCTCGAGGAGTTCCCGCCGCCGCCGATCGGCGCCGTGCGCGTGCGCATCCAGACGGAGGAGACGGTCGCCGACCTGCGCGGCCCGACCGCCTGCGAGGTGATGGACGACGCGCAGGTGGAGGCGCTGCTCGCCCGGCTCGGTCCGGACCCCGCGGCGGACGACTCCGACGAGGCCCGCGATCGCTTCGTGAACCGCCTGCGCAAGACGGCCACGCCGGTGGGGCTCGTGCTGATGGACCAGTCGGTCGTCAGCGGGATCGGCAACATCTACCGAGCCGAGCTGCTCTACCGCGCCGGACTCGACCCGCATACGCCGGGCAAGCTGGTGCCGCTCGAGCTCGCGCGCGAGCTCTGGGCCGACTGGGCGCTCCTGCTCGAGGACGGCATCCGGACCGGGATGATGATCACCCGCCGCGGCCTGACGAAGACGCAGCGCTCCGCCGCCGTGCGCAGCCGGGCCGAGCGCAACTACGTCTACAAGCGCGAGGGACTGCCCTGCCGGGTCTGCGGCACGAACGTCCTCCTCGAGGAGATCGGTGCACGCAAGCTCTACTGGTGCCCGGTGTGCCAGTCGTGACCGCCTGAACCGCTCGTGATGAGCGACGACCGAGAGGACCCCGTGACCCCGAGCCTGCTCCTGCGCACCGCGCGGCTCCTCGGCCGCGACGAGCCGGTGTCCGTGCTGCTCCGCGACGGCCGGATCGAGGCGATCGCTCCGGACGGCGCTCTCGACGGCACCAGGACGGGCGACGCCGAGGTGCGCGACCTCGACGGCCGCTGGCTGCTGCCCGGGCTCTGGGACGAGCACGTGCACTTCTCCCAGTGGTCGATGACCGCGCCCCGCCTGGACGTCTCGACGGCGCGGTCGGCGGCGGAGGCGGTGGAGGCGGTCCGTGCGCGGCTGGCCCAGGCGCCGGACTCGCCGGCGACCCTCGTCGGCTTCGGCTTCCGCGACGGGCTCTGGCCCGACCTGCCGACGACGGCGCTGCTCGACGCGGTGGCGCCGGAGCGACCGGTGGTCCTGGTCAGTGGCGATCTGCACTGCGCCTGGGTGAACTCCGCGGCGCTGCGCCGCTACGGCTTCCCCGCGCAGGACGACATCCTTCGGGAGGAGCCCTGCTTCCGCCTCGTCACGGCGCTCGGTGCGCTGAGCGACGACGAGCTCGACGAGCTGGCCGACGAGGCGGCGCGCCGCGCGGCAGCCCGCGGCGTGGTCGGCGTCGTCGACCTCGAGATGCGCTGGAACGCGGGGGACTGGACGCGGCGGATCGCCCGCGGCACCCGCTCCCTGCGCGTCGACATCGGCGTCTACCGCGACCACCTCGACCGGGCGATCGCGGAGGGCCTGCGCACCGGGGACGAGGTCGAGGGCGGTGAGGGCCTGCTCCGGATGGGTCCGCTCAAGGTGCTGATCGACGGCTCGCTGAACACCCGGACCGCGTACTGCGTGCACCCGTACGCCGGGCACGAGGGCAGCGGCGTCCTCACCGTGGACCCCGCGGAGCTCGACGAGCTGCTCGCGCGGGCGGCCGCGGCGGGTATCCGGCCGACGGTCCACGCGATCGGCGACGCGGCCGCGACGGTCGCGCTCGACGCCCTGGCCAAGGTCGGCGGCGGCCGCATCGAGCACGCGCAGCTGCTCTCCGACGCCGACCTCCCGCGCTTCGCCGGGCTCGGCGTCGTCGCGGGAGTGCAGCCGGCACATGCGCTGGACGACCGGGAGGTCGCCGACCGCTACTGGGAGGGCCGGACCGGCCGGGCCTTCGCGCTGCGCTCGCTGATCGACTCCGGAGCGACGGTCGTGCTCGGCTCGGACGCCCCGGTGGCGCCGCTCGACCCCTGGGTGGCGATCGCCGCCGCCGTCTCCCGCGCCCGGGACGGCGACGAGCCGTGGCACCCCGAGCAGCGGGTCACGGTCGCGGAGGCGCTCGTCGCGTCGACCCGCACCCGGCGGCTCGCTCCGCAGGGGGGAGACGTCGCCGACCTGGTCGTCGTCGAGCGCGACCCGCTCGCCTCCGACGGCGAGCAGCTGCGCTCGATGCCGGTCGCCGCGACACTGCTCGCCGGACGCGTCACGCACGAGGTCTGACCGGATCGTGAACGACGGACGGCCCGCCGGATCCGAGGATCCGACGGGCCGTCGCGGCGTGGGAGGCGCGTGCTCAGCTCTCGCTGACGTGCGCGAACAGGAACCAGCGGTCCTTCTCGAGGCCGCGGCCGATCTCGATCGCGACGTCCTGGCTGCTCGCGTCGATGTCGGCGAGCTCGGCGATCGCGGTGTTGACCGTGGTGATCGCGACGTCCATCAGGCCGATGACCTCGACGATGGCGTTCTCGGAGCGCTGGAAGCCCGGAGTGAGCGGCGCGGTCTGCGTGGCCGACGCGACGGTCTGGATGCGGGCGTCGACGGGGAGGCCGAGGGCGACGACGCGCTCGGCGGCCACGTCGGCCCACTCGATCGCGTGGCCGACGACGACGTCGAGCAGCTCGTGCACGCCGATGAAGTTGGCGCCGCGCACGTGCCAGTGCGCCTGCTTGCTGTTGACGGCCAGGGCGGTCATCTCGACGACGACCGGGCTGAGGAACTGGGCGACTCCGGATGCGACATCCGGGTTCGACGAGGTGAGCGACGCGACGGATGCAGTGGACATCGTCTGTTCCTTTCGAGAGGGGGTGACTGATCGTCAACACTACGCCGCAGCCCAGTGTTCGCAAGGAAGTGCAGGCTCGGCTAAGGCGGGAGAAGGGGAGCCTGGCCTGTGCCGGCCAGGCACGTGCGGTGGGCTTCCGAGACGGAACCGGGGGTCAGCCCCCGCATCGCCGCGAAGGGTCGCCGGTACCCTCGAGAGGATGTCCGCGCGTTCGCGAGGACCGGTGGAGGAGGCTCGCGTGCCCGCAGCGCCGACCGCCCTCGGTGAGGCCTCCGCGGCGTACCTCCGGCTCTGGCGCGAGCTGCCCCGCGAGGCCCTGTCGCTCCTGCTCGCCGTCCCACTGGCGCTGGCGGGTGCGTTCGCGACCGGAGTCGCCCTCGCCCTGGGCCTCGGCCTGATCGGCGTGCTGATCGGCGCGGTCTTCCTCCCGCTGGCACTGCACACCGCCCGGGGCTTCGCTCGGGCGACCCGAGCGCTCGACCGGCTCGCCGGCCGCCCGCGGATCGAGGAACCACAGTGGCGGCGTCCGCCCGCCTCGGTCGCGCCCGCCACCTTCGCCCTCTACGGCCCGGTCGTCGACGGGCACTACTGGCTCGCGCTGCTGCACACGCTCGTCGTGGCGCCGCTGCTCGCGCTCGTCTTCGCCGCGGTCCTCGGGCTCTGGAGCTGGGCCGGCCTCGGCTCGCTGACGGCGCTGCTCGCCGGCGACTCCTCGGTGATCGTCCGGCTCGTCTCCGGGCAGTCGAGCGCAGTCCTCGGCGTTGCCGGGCCGCCCACGGCCTTCCTGGTGCTGGCCGATGTCGCGCTCGTCGTCCTGTTCCTCGCGACGCTGCCGTTCGTCACCCGCGGGCTCACCCTCGCGCGATTCCTGGTCGATCGGCTGCTGCTCGGGCCCTGGGGCTCGGAGGCGCTGCAGCGCGAGGTCGCGGAGCTCAGCGTCTCCCGCGGTGCGGCGGTCGCCGCCGAGGACCGGGCGCTGCGCCGGCTCGAGCGCGACATCCACGACGGTCCGCAGCAGCGGCTGATCCGGGTGCAGATGGACCTCGGATCGGCTCTCAACCGGGTGCGCTCCGATCCCGACTCGGCGGCGGCGCTGATCGACGAGGCGCGCGAGCACGTCCGCTCGGCGCTCGACGAGCTGCGCGCGCTCTCCCGGGGAGTCGCGCCGCCGATCTTGCAGGACCGGGGCTTCACCGCTGCGGTGCATTCGCTGGCGGTCATGAGCCCGGTGCCCGTCGAGGTGCTGGTCGAGCATCCGGTGACGGAGGTGCCGCCCGAGGTCGAGCGCAGCGTCTACTTCGTCGTCGCCGAGCTGCTCGCGAACGCGTCGAAGCACGCGTCGGCCCGCTCGATCCGCGTGCACCTCGACGTGCGGGGGACGGGCGGACCGGAGCGCTGGTTGGACGTCTGGGTCGTCGACGACGGCGTCGGCGGCGCCTCGCCCCTGCCCGGTCACGGTCTCGAGGGGGTCGCCGGGCGCGTCAGCGGGCTGCGCGGGCTGTTCACCGTCGATTCGCCCCCGGGCGGCCCGACCACGGTGGGCGTGCACGTGCCGTTCCTGCCCGCACCGCCGCCCGCCCTATCCTGAGGGCGTGCCGCCCGCCTCACCGATCCGTGTCGCCCTCGCCGAGGACTCCGTCCTCCTGCGCGAGGGCCTGGTCCGACTGTTCGAGGACGCCGGCTTCTCCGTCGTCGGAGCCCACGGCGACGCCGAGGGGCTGCTCGCGGCCGTCGCCGCGGAGCCGTCCTCGGTGGACGTGGCCGTGCTCGACGTCCGCATGCCGCCCACCTTCCGCGACGAGGGCGTCCGCGCGGCCCTCGACCTCCGGCGCCTGCACCCGCGGATCGCCGTGCTCCTGCTCAGCCAGTACGTCGAGGTGACCTACGCGCACGAGCTGCTCGGCTCGGGCGAGGGCGGCATGGGCTATCTGCTCAAGGACCGCGTCGCCTCGGTGGAGGAGCTGCGCGACGCCGTCGAGCGCGTCGCGGCGGGCGGGACTGTGCTCGATCCGCAGGTCGTCGCCTCGCTGCTCCAGCGCAACCGCGACCCGCTGGCGCTCCTGACCCCGCGCGAGCGCGAGGTGCTCGAGGCGATGGCCGAGGGGCGCACGAACGCCGGCATCGCCGCCGCGCTCTTCATCGGCGTCGGCGCGGTCGAGAAGAACGTCACCTCGATCTTCCAGAAGCTCGGACTCGAGGACTCCGGCTCGGACCACCGCCGCGTGCTCGCGGTGCTGGCCTGGCTCCGCGCCGCGCGCTGAGCCGGCCGAGTAGTCGCACCGCGTCTCGCCGGTGAGGCCCCTCCATGCTGGTCGAGTAGCCCCGCAGGGGCGTATCAAGACCCACCGCCGTCAGCTGGGCGGCTCTGCAGACCCTTGCTCTGACGCTGGTGGATCTCGATACGCCCGCTCCGCGGGTTACTCGATCAGCATGCCTGCCGTCACGGCGATGCGATCTGCCGAGATGCGCCCGCAATCATGCTGGTCGAGTAGCCCCGAAGGGGCGTATCGAGACCCACCGTCGTCAGCAGGTCGGGTCTGCAGACTCCGGTCCTGACGCTGGTGGATCTCGATACGCCCGCTGCGCGGGCTGCTCGATCAGCATCGGCCTCCGACGCGGAAGAGACAGTCCCGACGCCTACTTCAGCGCCGTCCGCTCCGTGTCGTAGAGCGCCTTGACCTGGTCGGCGGTGAGGGCCTTGTCCCAGACCCGGATCTTCGCGAAGGTGCCCTTCGCGTAGTTGCCGGGGCCCGAGGTGAGCTCGACCGCGCCGACCGTGAAGTCGCCGGCGTTCGGGTTCAGGCCCTCGGTGAAGAGGTACGGGTTCTTCGCGTAGGTCGCGCCCTTGTTGTCGACGAAGCGCGGGTAGGCGACCGAGGTGCCGTCCAGGTAGGAGACCGCGTAGGTGCCGTCGTAGGTGCCGACGTGCAGCTGCCAGGTGTTCCGAGTGAACGTGTTCCCCGAGGCCGAGTAGTCGCGGGAGTACGGATAGCCGGGGGTCGGGCCGCCGGTCCGCGAGACGTGGAAGGCCGATCGCTCGTCACCGCCGTAGAGGCCGAGGTCGTAGAAGAGGCCGTAGGAGCGGCCCGCGCGCTCACCGTGCTCGTTCCAGGCGCCGGCGACGTAGCCGGTGCTGTCGTCGGTCATGTAGACCCAGCTCGCGACGGTGACCGCGTTGCCCGTGGCGCCGATCGTCAGGCGACCCGCCGACTCCTGCGGCACCCGGAGGAAGCTCGACCCGGTCATCGAGATCCCGGAGCCCCAGGGCGTCGACGTGGCCGTGGCCTTGGTCTTGCCCGCCTGGAGCAGCGGCAGGTCGTTCGCCGTGGAGTAGTACGGCGCGGCCGACTGGGTGAAGTCCCACTGCGCGAGCGGCGCCGGAACGCCGGGCACGGTGGGGGGAGTGGTGGGCGTCGCCGTGGGGGTCGGCGTCGCGGTCGGGGTGGCCGTAGGGGTCGCGGTCGGTGTCGCGGTGGCGGTCGGCGTCGCCGTGGGCGTCGGAGTCCTCGTCGGGGTCGCGGTGGGCGTCGGAGTCGCGGTCGGCGGCGTCGTCGGTGCCGTGGCCGAGACGGTCAGCGCGATCGAGCCGCTGCTGCCGATGTTGCCGGCGGCGTCGCGGGCCTTGGCGATGATCACGTGCGAGGTCACGGCGAGGCTCGAGGTGGTGAGCGACCAGTCGCCGGAGGCCTGCTGCACGGCGTTCCCGACCCGGGTGGAGCCGGACCAGAAGGAGAGAGCGGTGACTCCGACGTCGTCCGACGCGGTGGCGACGAGCGTCACGGTCCGCGGGACGGTGCTCCCCGTGGCGGGCGAGGTGATGCGCGCGGTCGGCTTCGTCGTGTCGGGCTTCGGCGAGCCCGTGGCGGTCGGCGTGGCGCTGGGGCTCGGCGCGGTCGTCGGGCTCGCGGTCGGCGAGGGAGTGGTCGTCGCGGTGGGCGTCGCCGACGGGACCGGGGTCTGCGTGGGGGAGGGACTCGTCGTCGGAACGGGGGTCGAGCCGGTGTTCTGCACGGTGACGCGCGTGGCGGCACTGTTGCCGATGTTCCCCGCCGCGTCCTTGCCCTTGGCCACGAAGACGTGCGAGCCCTCGGTCAGCGTCCGGGTGTCGAGCGGCAGAGACCAGACGCCCGCCTGCACGGTGGCGTAGCCCAGACGGCGGGTGCCCTCCCAGAACGAGAGCTGAGTGGTCCCGACCGCGTCCGTCGCCGTCGCCTTCAGGGAGATCGTCCCCGAGACCGTCGATCCGCTCGTCGGAGCGGTGATGCTCACAACCGGCTTCACCGTGTCGGCGGCGGCGCTCGCCGAGCTGCCCGGCGCGGTGGCCACCATCGGCACCAGGAGGAGGGCTGCGAGCGCTCCCATGATCGTCGCCCGTGCGGTACGTCGTCGCATTGCCGTCCCCTTGTTCCGTCGGTCACGGAAATCCCCCCGGACCGGGGTCAGCCTAAGTCGTGCCGCCTCCTCCGCGCGTGCCCCGGACGGGGACAGATCGTGGTCAGGGTCCGACGACCGGCCAGGATCGCCGCCCGGGCGGTGCCCGACGCCCCTGCGACACTGGGATCCGGCGACCGCGAAGTCCGCCGAGGAGGAGGACCGATCGCATGGCACCAGGAGCGCACCCGGACGCCCGCTTGATCGCTCTGCCGAGCGGATCCCCGGTCGTCGCCGACTCGGCCTGGGTGGCCCCGGGCGCGACCCTCGTCGGGGCGGTGGAGCTGGAGGAGGAGTCGAGCGTCTGGTACGGCGCCGTCCTCCGCGCGGAGAAGGCGCGCATCCGGATCGGCCGCGGCAGCAACCTGCAGGACGGCGTGATCGTGCACGTGGACGAGGGCTTCGACGCGACACTCGGCTCGGGTGTCTCGGTCGGGCACAACGCCGTGCTGCACGGCTGCACCCTCGAGTCCGACGTGCTCGTCGGGATGAACGCGACCGTCCTGAACGGGGCGGTGATCGGCTCCGGGTCGCTCGTCGCCGCCGGCGCAGTGGTGCTCGAGGGCACCGTCGTGCCGCCGGGCTCCCTCGTCGCGGGCGTTCCGGCGAAGGTGCGCCGCGAGCTGTCCGAGCAGGAGCGGGACGGGATCCGCCGCAACGCCGCGTCGTACCTCGACCTGGCCGAGCTGCATCGGGGAGCGGCCGGCGCCGGGACCGACTGAGGCGGTCAGGGAGCGCCAGGAGCCCGATCGGCGCCAGAAGTTCCCGCCTCTGCGGTGAGCGTCTCTATCGTTCGGGAACAGGTTCCGCCGTGGCACTCCGGTGTGCGGTCGCCGCCCTCGGATCGACGGCTCGCCGATCGATCGGACACCTCTGTCTCCGTCCCACTCTTCCCGAGGAGAATCGTGTCCCCGCATCGTCCCCGCCGTTCCCCCCTGATCGTCCTCGGCCTCGCCGCGGCCGTGCTCGCGGGAGGGGCGATCGCCCCCGCGGCCGCCGCCGCGACACCGTCCGAGCTGTCCGTCGTCGCCTTCGGCGATTCGATCACCCGAGCCGCCGCGACCTGCGGCACGGAGGACGACTGCCCGGTCAACTCCTGGTCGACCGGTTCCGCCCCCGAGGTCCGCTCTATCGCGACCCGCCTCCAGGAGGTGGCTCCGCAGCGCACGGTCACGACCGACAACCGCGCGAAGTCCGGCAGCCGCATCGCCGAGGTCTCCGCGGCGGTCACGGCGGCACAGGCGGCCGGGGCCGCTCCGGACGTGGTCACGCTCCTCATCGGAGGCAACGACCTCTGCAGCCCCGACGTCCCGGCCGGGCCGGACGGCTACGCGATGACGCCCGCCGCGGACTTCTCCGCCTCGGCGTCGGGTCTGCTCCGGCAGATCAGCTCGGCCTGGCCCCGGGCGACCGTGCTGCTCGGGTCGGTGCCGGACATCGGGTCCGAGTGGGAGGTCGTCCAGGGCACACCGGGCGAGTTGATCTGGGGACTCTTCAGCATCTGCCGGACCACGCGCGGAGCCAAGGCCGACAACCACGTCCAGAGGGGGGCCGCCTTCGAGGCGACGGTCGCCGCAGCCGAGGAGCGCACGGATCGGTACAACGAGGCCCTGGCCGCGGCCTGCTCCGCAGCGGGCCCCCAGTGCGTCTGGGACGGCGGTGCTCTCACCAGGACGCCCGTCACGAAGGACGTCCTCTCGACGGTCGACTACTTCCACCCGAACGTCGCCGGCCAGGCGCTGGTCGCCAGCGTCCTGTGGGGCCCGGAGGCGGTTCCCGCGTGGGCGGTCCCGCACTCCGCAGGCGCTCCGGCTCCGGCTCCGGCGGACCTCCCGACGCTCGACGAGATCGGCATCGCCGATTCGACGAGCGGCGCCCCGGACGAGTCGAGGACGCGGGTCGGCATGCCCGAGAACGTGACCGAGCGCGTGACGCTCGGCCGTCCGGCCGGAGCGCAGCCGTCCGAGGGGAGCCCGTCTCCGGCGGACCTCCAGCAGACCGCCGCCGTCGGCCGCTAGCTCGAGGGAGGCGCACCGATCGTCAGAGTGCGCCACGTGGTCAAATGCCGACAACTGCTCGATGAACGCCAGTCGAGTCGACCCGTGCCACAAGTTGGCGGCCTGCGGAGGAGCGGAAATACCTTTCCCCACGAGGTTCCGCCGCCGTCGTCCGCGGACCTCACCGCGGTCGGTCGACCGCTGGAGCCGACGGTCGAACGACCGTGCTCCGCCCTCCTTGATCACCGTCCTTGAGAAGAGCCATGTCCCTCCGTTCCCGCCTGTCCACCGTCGCTCTCACGGCACTGCTCCTCGCCGGAGGAGCAGCCGCCCCGTCCGCCACCGCCGCCGAGGCCCCCGCGCTCTCGGTCGCCTCGTTCGGCGACTCGATCACCCGCGCCGCCACCACCTGCGGAGGCCGGGGCGACTGCCCCGTCAACTCCTGGGCCACCGGTTCCGCACCCGCGGTCCACTCCGTCGCCACCCGCCTCCAGGAGCTGAACCCGGGTCGCACCGTCACGTCGACGAACTACGCCAAGTCGGGCAGCCGGATCGCGGGAGTCGCCTCGGCGGTGTCCGCCGCGGCGGCCGCCGGGGCCCGACCCGACGTCGTGACGCTGCTCATCGGCGGCAACGACCTCTGCCACCCCGATCTCCGGGCCGCCGCCGACGGCTACGCGATGACGCCCGCCGACGCGTTCGCCGCGTCCGCGACGAGTGCGCTGCAGCGGATCAGGTCCGCCTGGCCGGAGGCGACCGTCCTCGTCGGGTCGGTCCCGGACGTGGCGTCCGAGTGGGCCGCGGTGCAGACCGGCGCGGGCGCGAGGACCTGGCCGTCGGCCAAGCTGTGCCGGACGACGCGCGGGGCCCTCGCCGACAACGTCGTCCAGACCGGTGACGCCTTCACCTCGACGGTGATGGCCGCGGCCGAGCGCACGCGGCAGTACGACGACGCGCTCGCCTCGGCGTGCGCGGCCGAGGGCCCGCACTGCGTCTGGGACGGCGGCGCCCTCAGCCGCACGGAGATCAGCCCCGAGATCGTCTCGAGCGTCGACTCCTTCCACCCGAACGTCCAGGGCCAGGCCCTGATCGCGCGGGTGCTCTGGGGTCCCGAGGCGGTCCCCGCCTGGGCCGCGCGCCTCACCCAGGGCGCTCCGGTCTCCCCGCCGGTGCCGGCGGTCACCGACGCACCGGTCCCGACGACGCCCACTCCGACGACGACTCCCGCCCCGACGACCACCCCGTCGTCGAAGACCACCCCCGCGCCGAAGGCCACTCCGACCCCGGCCGGCGCGCGCCGAGCGACGAAGACCGTGACTCCTGCTCGGCCCACGACCCCGGCACGCGCAGCGACCCGCGCTCCGGCGCCCGGCTCCACTCCGAGCACGACCCCGAGCCGAGGCCTCGCCGGCACGAAGGACACGACCGCGCCGACGGTGCGCATCACCGGCCCGCTCGCCGGCGACTCGGTCTCGGGGAACGTCGCCCTGGCCGCCGTCTCCGACGACGACACCGCCTCGCTCGTCTTCTCGAGCGAGGGTCGCCGCCTCGGTTCGGCGAAGCACGCGGCGAACGGCGGCTGGACGCTGACCGTGTCGACCAGGGGCTTCCCGAAGGGCGAGCACGATCTCGTCGCCACCGCGACCGACCGCTCGGGCAACACGGGGACGAGTGCCCCCGTCACCGTCACGGTCCGCTGACCAGCAGGGGCCGCCGTCAGGCGCCCCACGGGACCGCGGCGGTCCTCGTCGGAGCGGTGCAGGACGCACCGAAGGATTCGACCCGTGCCGCGCCTCACCTATGGGGGGAGCAGGCCGGTCCTGAGGCGGTGCCGTGCTGCCGCGCCGTCGGCCAGGCTCTGAGCAGCCGGCACCGCCGGAGTGGCCGGGCTCCCTGAGCGGCACTTCTCCGGGCGGATCCGGCGGTTCCCCTCCCCGTCCCCCGGTCGCCCGGTCGACGGAGCCCGCGCCCCCGCCTCGCTCCGCTGCCGCGGCACCACGTCGCCCCACGAGAGCAGAGTCATGCCCCCGCGCCCGGCCCGCCGTTCCCCCCTGTCCGTCCTCCTCCTCATCGCCCTCCTCCTCGTCGGCGCGGCCGCGGTGCCCGCCGCGGCCGCCGAACCGGCCCCGACCCTGTCGGTCGTCTCCTTCGGCGACTCGATCACCCGTGGCGCCTCGAGCTGCGGCACCCGCGCCGACTGCCCGGTCAACTCCTGGTCGACGGGAACCGCGAGTGCGGTCCGCTCGATCGCCACCCGCCTCCAGGAGGTGAACCCGGGCAGCGTCGTCACCACGGCGAACTACGCCAAGTCGGGGAGCCGGATCAACGCCGTCGCCTCGACCGTGACCGCTGCCGCCTCGGCCGGCGCGGACCCCGACGTCGTCACCCTCCTGGTGGGCGGGAACGACCTCTGCCACCCCGACCTCACGGGCGCCGCCGACGGGTACGCGATGACTCCCGCCGCGTCCTTCAGCGCGTCGGCGTCGAGCCTGCTGCGTCAGATCGGCTCGACCTGGCCGGAGGCGACGGTCCTCGTCGGCTCGATGCCGGACATCGCGTCCGAGTGGGCGGGCCTGCGCGGGGGACCGGCCGAGGCGGGCTGGCCCGCGAACCGGCTCTGCCGCACGACCCGCGGGGCGACGGCCGACAACGTCGTCCAGACCGGTGACGCGTACACCGCGGCGGTCGCCGCAGCGGCGCAGCGCACCCGTCAGTTCAACGACGCCCTCGCCGCGGCCTGCTCCGCCGTCGGCTCCCGCTGCGTCTGGGACGACGGCGCCTTCACCGCCGCCGCCGTCTCGCCCGACATCGTGTCCACCGTCGACTACTTCCACCCCAACGCCCGCGGCCAGGCCCTGATCGCCGACATCCTCTGGGGACCCGAGGCCGTGCCCGACTGGGCGGCGTCCGAGCCGACGTCGACGCCCGTGCCGTCCGCTCCGCCGACCGCTGAGCCGACGAGCGTGCCGACGCCCAGCGCCTCCCCGGCACCGACAGCCGTCCCCGAGCCGACCGATCCTGCCGAGACCCCGACCGCGTCCCCCACCGCGACGGCCTCCCCGACCACCACCCCGACTCCGTCTCCGGCCGCGACTGCTACGCCGACCGCGACTGCCACGCCGACCGCGACTCCGACCGCTACGCCGACTGCGACTCCGATCGCCACCCCGAGTCCGACTGCAACGGCGACTCCGACTGCAACCGCGACTCCGACTGCAACCGCGACTCCGACTGCTACTGCGACTGCATCGCCGACTCCGACCGCGACCGCGACTCCGACTCCGACTCCGACTGCCTCTCCGACCCCGACGCGTACGCCGACGCCGACGCCGACTCCGGCCCGAGACACGGCCGCACCGTCCTCGCGCGTCACCAGCCCGACCGCGGGCAGCACCGTCGTCGGAACGGTCACCCTCGTCGCGGTCGCGGACGCCGACACCACGTCCCTGGTCTTCTGGACGGGCAGCACGCGGATCGGGACGGCGAAGAAGGCGGCCGACGGCACCTGGAAGCTGACCGTCTCCACCAAGGGCTTCCCCAAGGGCGAGCACCTAGTCGTGGCGAAGGCGTCGGACGCCGCGGGCAACACCGCGTCGAGTGCCCCGGTCGCCGTCACCGTCCGCTGAGCTCCGCCGCCATGCTGATCGAGTAGTTCTCGCAGGGGGCGTATCGAGATCCATCCCTGCTGAGCACGGTGGGTCTCGATACGCAGCTAAGCGGCTACTCGACCAGCATGCGGAAGCGCGCGGAAGCCCAGCTGATCGAGTAGCCCTCGCAGAGGGCGTGTCGAGATTCATCCCTTCTGAGGACCGTGGGTCTCGATACGCCGCTGCGCGGCTACTCGACCAGCAAGAAGGAAGAAAGAATCGGAGGGGCTGACGAGAATCGAACTCGCATCATCTGTTTGGAAGACAGAGGCTTTACCACTAAGCTACAGCCCCGGAATCGGCAGTCCGGAGAACCCGCCGCGGGCCGCCCTCTCGGGCGGGGCCCGTCGTCTCGACCGGGCACCAGGACACTGTAGTACACGAGGCGAAGCGGCGGCGACGCCGACCCGCGAAGCCGCCCCCGCGCGCCTGTTCCGGCCGCAGGAGTGCGGTGCAGTACACTTGCGAAGGCCATTTCGGCGTGTCGCGCCAGTGACCGTGCAGGAAGGGCTCGACGAGAGTCCTCATCGGCACGGTGCACCGGCCCGCGCAACCGGGGCGTAGCTCAGCTTGGCTAGAGCGCCCGCTTTGGGAGCGGGAGGTCGCAGGTTCGAATCCTGTCGCCCCGACCACGAGTACTCATCGTGACGACATCGACCCGTGACGACCGGTCACACGGCGCCGACACCAACCAGCACAGGAGATCCCCTCACGTGAAGACCACGGTAGAAAAGCTGAGCCCGACCCGCGTCAAGCTCGCGATTTCGGTCACCCCGGACGAGCTCGGCCCCAGCATCACCCACGCCTACGGCCACATCGCCGAGCAGATCAACGTCCCCGGCTTCCGCAAGGGCAAGGTCCCGCCGGCGATCGTCGACCAGCGGGTCGGCAAGGCCGCCGTCCTCGAGCACGCCGTCAACGAGGGGCTCGACGGCTTCTACCGCGAGGCCGTCCGCGAGACCGAGGTGCGCCCCCTGGGCCGCCCGCAGGCCGACATCGTCGCCTGGCCGAGCGACAAGGACTTCACCGGCGACCTCGAGCTCGCCATCGAGGTCGACGTCCGCCCCGAGATCACCGTCCCGGCCTACGACGGCCTCGAGCTCACGGTCGATGCGGCCGAGGTGACCGACGCCGACGTCGACGCCGAGCTCGACAAGCTCCGCAGCCGATTCGGCACGCTCGTCACCGTCGATCGCCCCGCGACGACCGGCGACTTCGCGCAGATCGACCTCATCGCGACCATCGACGGCGTCGAGGTCGACACGGCCAACGCCATCTCCTACGAGCTCGGCTCGGGCGAGCTGATCGAGGGCATCGACGAGGCGCTCGACTCGCTCACCGCGGGGGAGAGCACCACGTTCACCGCTCCGCTGCTCGGTGGCGACCACGCCGGCCAGCAGGCCGAGATCGCCGTCACGCTCACCGCCGTCAAGGAGCGCGAGCTCCCCGACGCCGACGACGACTTCGCGCAGATCGCCAGCGAGTTCGACACCATCGCCGAGCTGCGCGACTCGCTCAAGGAGCAGGCCGCCCAGCAGAAGACCTTCGGTCAGGGCGGCCAGGCGCGCGAGAAGCTCGTCGAGGCCCTCCTCGGCCTCGTCGAGGTCCCCGTCCCCGCCGCGCTCGTCGAGGACGAGGTGCACCGCCACCTCGAGGGCGAGAACCGCCTCGAGGACGCCGAGCACCGCGCCGAGGTGACCGAGGCGAGCGAGAAGACCTTCAAGACCCAGATCCTCCTCGACCACGTCGTCGAGCAGGAGAAGGTCCAGGTCAGCCAGGACGAGCTCACGCAGTACCTGATCCAGGGTGCGGCGCAGTACGGCATGGAGCCGAACGAGTTCATCAAGATCCTCTCCGAGAACAACCAGATCGGCCAGATGGTCGGCGAGGTCGCCCGCAACAAGGCGCTCGCGATCGTCCTGGGCAAGGCGAAGGTCACCGACACCGAGGGCAACGCCGTCGACCTGACCGCGTTCACCGCCGTCCCCGGGGACGACGCGGACGAGACGGACGCCGACGCCGCGACCGATGAGGTCGACGCGCCCGCCGCCGAGGTCGTCGAGGAGGCCGTCGTCGAGGAGGCCCCCGCCGCCGCCGAGGCGCCCGCCGAGGAGGAGGCCGCTCCGGCCCCCAAGAAGAAGCGCGCCCCCGCGAAGAAGAAGGCTCCGGCCGCCGAGGAGATCCCGGCCGCCGAGTAGTCCTCGACGCAGAACGACACGAGCCGCTCCCGGATCACCGGGGGCGGCTCTCGTCGTCTCGGCCCGAGTCCGGGGTCGAGCCCCGGCCCGGGTCCCGTCCGCAGTCCGCCCCGGGCGAACACCGGCCGCTCCGGCTCCGCCCCCGGCGAACACGGCCGGGTCGCCCGGGTGCCGTCCGATAGATTCGCCTCCGAAGCGACAACTGAAACGGAGCGACACATGGCCGATATGGCGATGCCCAACAGTGTTTTCGACCGCCTTCTCAAGGACCGGATCATCTGGCTCGGTTCTGAGGTGCGCGACGAGAATGCGAACGAGATCGCAGCGAAGCTCCTGCTCCTCGCGGCCGAGGACGCCGAGAAGGACATCTTCCTGTACATCAACTCGCCCGGCGGCTCGATCACCGCGGGAATGGCGATCTACGACACGATGCAGTTCGTGCCGAACGACATCGTGACGGTCGGCATCGGCATGGCGGCGTCCATGGGTCAGCTCCTGCTCACCGCGGGGACCCAGGGCAAGCGTTACATCACGCCGAACGCGCGCGTCCTGCTGCACCAGCCGCACGGCGGGTTCGGCGGCACCGCGTCCGACATCCAGACCCAGGCGCAGCTGATCCTCGACATGAAGAAGCGCCTCGCCGAGATCACCGCGAAGGCGACCGGCAAGACCGTCGAGCAGGTCAACGAGGACGGCGACCGCGACCGCTGGTTCAGCGCCGAGGAGGCCCTGGCCTACGGCTTCGTCGACCACATCCGCTCCTCGGCGACCGACGTCGCCGGCGGCGGCGGAACCGCCACCGACAGCTGAGCACCCCGACGCGCCGAGAGATCAGGAAGAGACAATGAACACACCCACCTTCGGCGGGACGGCCTTCGGCTCCGGAGCCGCGCCCTCCTCCCGCTACATCCTCCCCACGTTCGAGGAGCGCACGGCCTACGGCTACAAGCGCCAGGACCCCTACGCGAAGCTCTTCGAGGACCGCATCATCTTCCTCGGCGTGCAGGTCGACGACGCGTCCGCGGACGACATCATGGCCCAGCTCCTCGTGCTCGAGAGCCAGGACCCGGACCGCGACATCGTGATGTACATCAACTCGCCCGGTGGCTCCTTCACCGCGATGACGGCGATCTACGACACCATGCAGTACATCCGCCCGCACATCCAGACCGTCGTCCTCGGTCAGGCCGCGTCGGCCGCAGCGGTGCTCACCGCGGCGGGCACGCCCGGCAAGCGCCTGGCGCTGCCGAACGCGCGCATCCTGATCCACCAGCCGGCCGTGCAGCAGGGCGGTGGCCAGGCCTCGGACATCGAGATCCAGGCCGCGGAGATCATGCGCATGCGCGAGTGGCTCGAGAAGACGCTGTCCTTCCACTCCAACCGCTCCCCGGAGCAGGTCAAGAAGGACATCGACCGCGACAAGATCCTCGGCGCCGACGACGCGCTCGAGTACGGACTGATCGACCAGATCCTGACCAGCCGCAAGGGCGTTCCCGCCCTCACGGTCTGACCTCGGGAGAGCGACCGATCGTCGAGGGGCCGGGAGGCGGAGCGATCCGCCGCCCGGCCCTTCCGCGTGCCGGCGGACGGATGCGCGCCGCCGGACCGTAGCAAACCGACACGGACGGGGCAATGGTCCGCCGATCCGGCCCGCCTGCCGAGCCCTCTCGGCTCAGCGGCTAGGCTCGGTCCTGAGTTCGGCGGTTCCGCATGACCGCCCTCTGCGAGACGCTCGACGGCACCGCCGCCCGAGAGCACCGACGCACGACAAGGAAGTGGGGCATCCCCGTGGCACGTATTGGCGAAAGCGCCGACCTGCTGAAGTGCTCGTTCTGCGGCAAGAGCCAGAAGCAGGTCCAGCAGCTCATCGCCGGTCCCGGCGTCTACATCTGCGACGAGTGCGTCGAGCTGTGCAACGAGATCATCGAGGAGCGCCTCTCCGAGTCGAGCGAGGAGACGAGCCACGAGTTCGACCTCCCGAAGCCGAAGGAGATCTACGGCTTCCTCGAGGAGTACGTGATCGGCCAGGAGCAGGCCAAGCGCGCCCTCGCCGTCGCGGTCTACAACCACTACAAGCGCGTGCGGGTGCGCAACACCATCACCGCCGCGGACGCGATCCACGACGAGATCGAGATCGCCAAGAGCAACATCCTGCTGATCGGCCCCACCGGCTGCGGCAAGACCTACCTCGCGCAGACGCTGGCCAAGCGGTTGAACGTCCCGTTCGCCGTGGCCGACGCGACGGCGCTGACCGAGGCGGGCTACGTCGGCGAGGATGTCGAGAACATCCTGCTCAAGCTGATCCAGGCCGCGGACTACGACGTCAAGCGGGCCGAGACCGGCATCATCTACATCGACGAGGTCGACAAGATCGCCCGCAAGGCCGAGAACCCGTCGATCACGCGCGACGTCTCTGGCGAGGGCGTGCAGCAGGCGCTGCTGAAGATCCTCGAGGGCACCGTCGCCTCCGTGCCGCCGCAGGGCGGTCGGAAGCACCCGCACCAGGAGTTCATCCAGATCGACACGACGAACGTACTGTTCATCGTGGCCGGCGCCTTCGCCGGGCTGGAGGACATCATCTCCTCGCGCGCGGGCAAGCGCGGCATCGGCTTCGGCGCCCCGCTGCACAACAAGCAGGACGAGATCAACATCTTCAGCGAGGTGCTCCCAGAGGACCTGCACAAGTTCGGGCTCATCCCCGAGTTCATCGGCCGCCTCCCTGTGGTCACCACCGTCACGCAGCTCGACCAGGTCGCGCTGATGCAGATCCTGACCGAGCCGCGCAACGCGCTGGTCAAGCAATACCAGCGGATGTTCGAGATCGACGGGGTCGAGCTCGAGTTCGACCGCGGCGCCCTCGAGGCGATCGCCGATCTCGCCGTGCTGCGGCAGACCGGCGCCCGCGGTCTCCGCGCCATCCTCGAGGAGGTGCTCGGCCCGATCATGTTCGAGGTGCCGTCCTCCGACGAGGTCGCCCGCGTGGTCGTCACTCGCGCCGCGGTTCTCGACAATGCCGCGCCGACCATCGTGCCGCACGCTCCGCGCCGCCAGGAGAAGAGCGCCTGAGCCGCCTCCGCCGGGCCGTCGCGTGACCAGTTCGCGCTGATTGGCCCGGCGTTCGTGCGCCCGGGCGCGACGCGGTTCCCTACTCTGGCGGAGCGCATCGCCGATGCGTCCGCCGGCTCAGCGCTCGGCCGGGTCAGCGACCGGAGGCACCGTCATCGTCCAGCCGCTCCTCGCCGGGATCGTCGCCGCCCTCACCGGCTTCTCCAGCTCGTTCGCGATCGTCCTCGCGGGCGTCGTCGCCGTCGGCGCCACCGATGCTCAGGCCGCGTCGGGTCTGCTCGCGGTCTGCGTCCTGCAGGGCGTGCTCTGCATCGCGCTGAGCGTGCGCTACCGGGTGCCGATGACCTTCGCCTGGAGCACCCCGGGCGCCGCCCTGCTCGCCGCCACCGCGACCCTGCCCGGGGGCTTCGACCGCGCCGTCGGCGCCTTCCTCGTCGCGTCCGCGCTGATCGTCGTGACGGGGCTCTGGCCGGCGCTCGGGAGGCTCGTGGCGCGCATCCCGCGGCCGCTCGCCAACGCGATGCTCGCCGGCATCCTGTTCCCGCTCGTGCTGGCGCCCGTGCGGGCGGCGGTCGAGATCCCGCTGCTCGCGCTGCCGGTGATCGCGCTCTGGCTGATCCTGCTCCGCCTGCTGCCGCGCTGGGCGGTGCCGGCGGCGATCGCGCTCGCGATCGTGCTGCTGCTCGTCACGGACGGCGCCGCCCTCGCCGGGGCGCCGCTGCTGCCGGTCCCGGAGTTCGTCGCCCCGGTCTTCGAGATCGGCGCGATCGTCGGCATCGGGCTGCCGCTCTACGTCGTCACGATGGCGGGGCAGAACATCCCCGGCATCGCGGTGCTGTCGAGCTTCGGCTTCGAGGCGCACTCCCGTCCGGCGATCGTGTCGAGCGGCCTCGCCTCCGGCGTCTCGGCGGTGTTCGGGGGAGTGCCGGTCAACTACGCGGCGCTGAGTGCTGCTCTGACCGCGGGTCCGGAGGCCTCGCCGCAGCCGGAGCGGCGGTGGATCGCCTCGGTCTCGGCGGGAGCGTCCTATCTGGTGCTCGGCGCGGTCGCGGGAGCGGCCGCGGCACTCGTCTCCTCCGCCAGTCCGCTGCTGATCGAGGCGGTGGCCGGGCTGGCGCTGCTCGGCGTGTTCGTCTCGTCGGTGCAGGCCGCGGTCGAGGACGCGCGACTGCGTCTGCCCGCCGCGGCGACCCTGCTCGTCACCGCGTCCGGCATCGCGGTCGCGGGGATCGGCTCCGCGTTCTGGGGCCTGGTGGTGGGGCTGGTCGTGCTGGCCTGGCTGCACCCGCGTCGGGTGGCCCGCCACTCCTGACCCCTGGGACGCGCCCTTGGATCAGGCGAGTCCGCGGCGCCGCAGCAGGGGCTCGGTGCGCGCGTCGCGCCCGCGGAACTCCCGGTAGGCGACGAGCGGGTCGCGCGAGCCGCCGATCTCGAGGATCCGCCGCCGGAACCGCTCGCCGGCCGCGCGGTCGAGTCCGCCGTTGTCCTCGAACCACTCGACGGTGTCGGCGTCCAGGATCTCGCTCCAGATGTAGGAGTAGTAGCCCGCGGAGTAGCCGCCCGAGAAGACGTGCTTGAAGTAGGTGCTGCGGTACCGCGGCGGGATCGCGGCGTTCAGCAGCCCGGCGGCCTCCAGCGCGCGCGTCTCGAACTCCACGACGTCGGCGCGGTCGGCGGAGGCGGGCGTCTCGTGCCAGGCGAGGTCGAGCAGGGCGGCGGCCAGGTACTCCGTGGTCGCGAAGCCTTCGCCCCAGAGCGCCGCCGCCTCGAGCTGCTCGACGACGGCGGCCGGCAGCGGCTCACCGGTCTCGACGTGCCGGGCGTAGACGGGCAGCAGCTCCGGGTGGCGGATCCACATCTCGTTGACCTGGCTCGGGAACTCGACGAAGTCGCGGAAGACGCTCGTGCCGCCGAAGCGGGGGTAACGCGTGGTCGCGAAGAGGCCGTGCAGCGCGTGCCCGAACTCGTGGAAGAGGGTCTCGACCTCGTCGAGGCTGAGCAGCGCCGCCTCCCCGTCGCCGGGCGCCGAGATGTTCAGCGTGTTCACGACGACGGCGGAGTCGCCGAGCAGCGTCGTCCGGGTCCTGAGCGAGTTCATCCAGGCGCCGCCGCGCTTCGAGTCGCGCGTGAACGGGTCGAAGAGGAACAGACCGAGCGGGGTGCCGTCCTCCTCCGCGACCTCGAAGACGCGGACGTGCGCGCTGTGCCCGACCAGGTCGGGCCGCTCCGCGAACCGGACGCCGTAGAGCCCGGTGGCGGCGGCGAAGACGCCCTCGCGCAGGACGCGCTCGAGCTCGAAGTAGGGGCGGAGCGCGCTGGAGTCGACGGCGTAGCGGGCGGTGCGGACGCGCTCCTCGTAGAAGGCGCGGTCCCAGGCCTCGAGCATGAAGCGCGGCCGTCCTGCGGCGTCCTGCTCGGTGTCGGCCTGCTGCTGCATCTGCTCGAGCTCGGCGCGGGCGTTCCGGGCGGCGGGGATCGCGAGCTCCTCGAGGAGGGCGCGGACGCGCTCGGGTGTGCCGGCCGTCTGGCCCGAGATCACGAACGCGGCGTGCGAGGAGTGGCCCAGGAGTGCGGCGCGCTCGGCGCGCAGGGCGACGATGTCGAGCAGGACCTCCCGGTTGTCGTGCGCTCCGCTCTCCCCGGCGCGGCCGAGGGAGGCGCGCAGGATCCGCTCGCGGACGGAGCGATCGCGCAGGCGGGCGAGCCACGGGTGCCCGGAGTAGAGCGGCAGCGTCACGAGGTAGCCGTCGGCACCGCGATCCGCGGCGGCGCGGGCGGCGGCGGAGATCTCGGAGGCGTCGAGTCCGTCGAGCTTCTCGGCGCGCTCCAGCAGCACGGCCCGCTCGTTGGTGTCGGCGAGCAGGTTCTTGTCGAACCGGGTGGTCAGGCTCGACAGCCGCTCGTTCAGCGCGCTGAGCCGGGTCTTGCCGGCGTCGTCGAGGAGGGCGCCCGCGCGCTCGAAGCGCAGGAGGACGCGCTCGAGCAGGTAGGCGGTTTCCGCGTCCAGGTCGAGTGTCGCCTCGCGGTCGGCGAGCGAGCGGACCCGGGCGTAGAGGCGCGGGTCCAGGGTGATCGCGTCGTCGTGCGCGGAGAGCAGGGGAGCGAGTTCCTCCTCCACAGCGTCGGTCAGCGGCGTGCGATCGGAGGCGCCCACCGTGAAGAAGACCGCGCTGACCCGGCGCAGCTCCCGGCCGGAGCGCTCGAGCGCCACCAGCGTGTTCTCGACCGTCGGCTCGTCGGGGGAGGAAGCGATCGCCTCGATCTCCGCGCGGTGCCGCCGCAGCGCCTCGTCGAACGCCGGGCGGTACGCCTCCGGCTCGACCGCCGCGAAGTCGGGCAGCCCGTGCGGCAGCGCGCTCGGCTCGAGGAGGACGGCGACGGCGGCGGAAGTGCTCATCCAGCGAGCCTAGGGGCGCCGCGTCCGCGGGCGGGGTCCGCGGTCCCGCCCTGCTGGAGACGGTGGGTCTCGATACGCCGCTGCGCGGCTACTCGACCAGCATGGAACGTCATGCTGATCGAGCAGCCCGCGCAGCGGCCCACCCATGCTGATCGAGTAGCGCGCGCAGCGCGCGTATCGAGATCCACGCCGTCAGCCGCTCAGCCCCAGTCGTCGTCCTCGCCCTCGACGCGGCCCTGCGGCTGGGTGATGTAGGCGGCGTCCTCGTCCGGGCGGTAGGTGATGGTGGTGCCGTCGTCGAGTTCGAGCACGGGCTTGCCCTCGAGCCAGGTCAGCGTCCAGCGCCAGGCGGAGCTGTCCGTGCCGGCGGCGGCGAGCTCGCCCTCCACGTCGCGGACGGCGGTGACGACGATCTCGGGCAGGGTGGACGGCGTGTCTCCGCCGACCGGCCAGCGCGTTCCGAGCTGCATGGGGTGTTCCTCTCGAGAAGAGGGGGAGCGGGCCGGAGCCCGCTCCCCGGGTGATCAGGCGGTCGGCTCGGTCTCGAGCTCGATCTGCACGGCCAGCGCGTCACCCTCGGCGAAGTCGAGCTCCGCGATCCGGCCGACGGCCGCGAGGTCGCCCGCGGCGAGTCGCAGCGACGCCACCAGCTCGGCCGGAGCGGTGACGACGGCCGACCGGGCCGGCGTCTTCTGCGAGGCCTTCGCATCGGTCTTCGCCCGGCGGATCGCGGTCAGCACGGTGCTGGCGGCGGTCAGCACGGCCGGGTCGCCGCCGAGAGCGGCCTGCTCCGGCCACGGCTGCACGTGCACCGAGCCGTCGTGCGACCAGGACCAGGTCTCCTCGACCGCGAACGGGATGAACGGCGCGAACAGCCGCTGCAGCACGTCCAGCGCACGGTGCAGGGCGGCGGCCGCGGACGCGCCGTCCTCGCCGTACGCGCGCTCCTTCACCAGCTCCAGGTAGTCGTCGCAGAACGTCCAGAAGAACGCCTCGGTGGTCTCGAGCGCACGGGCGTGGTCGTAGTTCTCCAGCGCCGTCGTCGCGTCGGCGACCACGCCGTCGAGCGCGGCGAGCATGCTCAGGTCGAGCGGGTCGCTGACCGTCGCGCCCTCCGGCAGCGGGAAGCCGTGGATGAACTTCGCCGCGTTGAGCACCTTGATCGCCAGGCGGCGGCCGATCTTGATCTGCGTCGGGTTCTGCGGGTCGAAGGCCGCGTCCGTGCCCAGGCGCGAGGAGGCGGCCCAGTAGCGCACCGCGTCCGAGCCGTGCTGCTCGAGCATGCCGGCCGGCGTCACGACGTTGCCCTTCGACTTCGACATCTTCTTGCGGTCGGGGTCGACGATGAAGCCCGAGACCGTCGCGGTGCTCCACGGCGCGCGGCCGTCCTCGAGCTGCGAGCGCAGCAGGGTCGAGAAGAGCCAGGTGCGGATGATGTCCTGCCCCTGGGGGCGCAGGTCGTAGGGCGCGACCAGCTGCCAGAGCTCGTCGTCGCGCTCCCAGCCGCCGGCGAGCTGCGGGGTGAGCGAGGAGGTCGCCCAGGTGTCCATCACGTCGAGCTCGCCTTGGAAGCCGCCGGCCACGCCGCGCTGGTCCTCCGAGTAGCCGGGGGCGGCGTCCGAGGACGGGTCGACGGGCAGCGCCGACTCCTCGGGGACGATCGGCGCGTCGAACACCGGGTTGCCGTCGCCGTCGAGCGGGTACCAGACCGGGATCGGCACGCCGAAGAAGCGCTGGCGCGAGATCAGCCAGTCGCCGGCGAGGCCGTTCACCCAGTTCTCGTAGCGGACGCGCATGAACTCGGGCACGAACCGCACGTCGCGGCCGAGCTCGAGCAGGCGCTCCTTGAGCGCCGCGTCGCGGGCGCCGTTGACGATGTACCACTGGCGGGTCGAGACGATCTCGAGCGGCTTGTCGCCCTTCTCGAAGAACTTCACCGGGTGCACGATCGGGCGGGGCTCGCCGACCATCTCGCCCGACTCGGTGAGCAGCGCGACCACGGTCTGCTTCGCGGAGAACACGGTCTTGCCGGCGAGTTGCGCGTACGCGGCACGGCCGGCCTCGCTCTCGATCGCGGCGGGCGCCTCGGAGATCAGGCGGCCGTCGAAGCCGATGACCGCGCGGTTGGGCAGATCGAGCTCGCGCCACCAGACCACGTCGGTCAGGTCGCCGAAGGTGCAGATCATCGCGATGCCCGAGCCCTTGTCCTTCTGCGCGAGGTGGTGCGCGAGCACCGGCACCTCGACGTCGAAGAGCGGAGTGCGCACGGTCGTTCCGAAGAGCGCCTGGTAGCGCTCGTCGTCCGGGTGCGCCACGAGGGCGACGCACGCGGGCAGCAGCTCGGGGCGGGTCGTCTCGATGAAGACGTCCTCCGCACCGTCGCGGTGGAAGCCGATGCGGTGGTACGCGCCGGGCTGGTCCTTGTCCTCGAGCTCGGCCTGCGCGACCGCGGTCCGGAAGGTGATGTCCCAGAGGGTCGGCGCCTGCGCCTGGTAGGCCTCGCCGCGGGCGAGGTTCCGCAGGAAGGCGCGCTGCGACGCGGCCTGCGACTCCTCGCCGATGGTGCGGTAGCTCTGCGTCCAGTCGACCGAGAGGCCGAGGGTGCGCCAGAGGTCCTCGAACTGCTTCTCGTCCTCGACGGTGAGGCGCTCGCACAGCTCGATGAAGTTGCGGCGGGAGATCGGCTTCTGGTCGGCCGCCTTGCTGCTCTTGTTGTCGCCGCCCTCGAACGGCGGCACGAAGTCCGGCGTGTAGGGCAGGGTCGGGTCGCAGCGGACGCCGTAGTAGTTCTGCACCCGGCGCTCGGTGGGCAGGCCGTTGTCGTCCCAGCCCATCGGGTAGAAGACGCTCTTGCCGCGCATGCGCTGGAAGCGCGCGACGACGTCGGTGTGCGTGTAGGAGAAGACGTGCCCGATGTGCAGCGAGCCGGAGGCGGTCGGCGGCGGGGTGTCGATCGAGTAGACGTCCGCGCGGGAGAGCCCGGTGCGATCGAACCGGTAGGTGCCGTCCGTCTGCCAGACGAGGCCCCACTTGCTCTCGAGGCCCTCGAGGGCGGGCTTGGCGGGGAGGCGGTCGGCGACGGTCATGGTTCTCCGGTTCGATATGGGCGGCACCGCGTCGGTGGTGATGATGCCTGGGTGGGGGCTCTCGGAGCGTGTCGCTCACCGGCCGCGACGATCCTACCGCGGGGCCGGGAAGCCGCGACGGGCGGGCGCGGTCAGCCGACGACGGGCGCGAAACCGCGGCAGACCGGCGTCAGCGCCTCGTCGAGGTAGGGCACCAGCTCGCCGCGGGTCGGCCCCGCGGCCGCCCAGGCCTGCACCGCGGCGACCGCCGCCCCGACGCTCGCGTAGGCGACGGCGTGCGCCACGTGCGCGGGCAGCGGACGTCCGGCGCGTGCGCGCACGAACTCCGCGACGATCGCCGCCTGCCGAGCGAGCCGCGAGAGCGCCGACGCCTGCAGCTCGTGCACGCTGCCGATCAGCTCGGTCTGGGTCAGCGCCCACGGCACGCTCGACGGACCGAAGCCCGCGCCGACCGCGAGCAGCGCGCCGCGCAGAGCGTCCATCGTCGACACGTCCGGCGACGCGGCCTCGAGCGCCGCCGGCAGCTCGGCCAGCCGGTCGTCGACGAGCACCCAGAAGACGTCGCTCTTCGAGGCGAAGTAGTTGAAGAAGGTGTTGCGCGAGACGCCGGCGCGCTGGGCGATCTGCTCGACCGTCGTGCCCGCGTAGCTCTGCTCGACGAAGAGATCGAGAGCCGCGTCCTCGAGCATGGAGCGCGACGACGCCCGCGGCCGTCCGCGACCCGCTCCCGCTGTCCGCGCCATGACCGCCTCCGCCCCTGTCCGGCGACCGCCGACGCGCTAGGATAACGGCTGGACGACTTCGACCCGGCCATCACCGGTGAGTCTCCGGAAGAACAGCCCGGCCCCGGCCGCGGCCCAGTAGACCCGGACGGGTACGGCCCGTGACAGCCGATCGAGTGGGAGCGACCAGGGACAGCCCGTGAGGGCCGGTCCTGGGCGGTTCAAGCGAGGTGGTACCGCGACCCGGCCCGGGGTCTGAGATCCGGGCGGGCCGTCCTCGTGCAGACCAGCAGCACTGCCAGGAGACCGCACGTGACCTACCCCCTGACCCCGCCCACCCCCCGCGATGCCGAGAGCGCCGGAGACGACGCGAGCACCGGCGTCCCCGCGAGCACCGGCTCCGCCTTCGGCCGCGGCGTCCCCGCGTCGCCGCGGTTCCCGCAGATCGAGGAGAAGGTCCTCGCCTACTGGAAGGCCGACGACACCTTCCAGGAGTCGATCCGCTCCCGCGAGGGCGCCCAGGAGTGGGTGTTCTACGACGGCCCGCCCTTCGCCAACGGCCTGCCGCACTACGGGCACCTGCTGACCGGCTACGCCAAGGACGTCTTCCCCCGCTTCCAGACGATGCGCGGCAAGCAGGTGCACCGCCGCTTCGGCTGGGACACGCACGGCCTGCCCGCCGAGCTCGAGGCGGAGCGGCAGCTCGGCATCACCGACAAGTCGCAGATCGAGGAGATGGGCGTCGCCGCCTTCAACGCGGCCGCCAAGGAGTCGGTGCTGCGCTACACGGGGGAGTGGCAGGACTACGTCACCCGCCAGGCGCGCTGGGTCGACTTCGACGACGACTACAAGACCCTCGACCCCACCTTCATGGAGTCCGTGATCTGGGCCTTCAAGCGGCTCTACGACAAGGGCCTCGCCTACGAGGGCCACCGCGTGCTGCCCTACTGCTGGCGCGACCAGACCCCGCTCTCGAACCACGAGCTGCGGATGGACGACGACGTCTACAAGATGCGCCAGGACCAGACGGTCACGGTCACCTTCCCCCTCGTCGGCGAGACCGCCGAGGCGCTGAACCTCACCGCCGTCCGCGCCCTCGCCTGGACGACGACCCCGTGGACGCTGCCCACCAACGCCGCGCTCGCCGTCGGCCCCGACATCGAGTACGCCGTGCTGGCGGCCGGCCCGAACGGCGCCGCCGACGGCAAGGGCGAGCCGGAGGAGCGCGAGCTCTCGGCCGAGTACCTCCTCGCCATCGACCAGGTCGGCGCCTACGCCAAGGACCTCGGCTACGAGGACGCGGAGTCGGCGCTGGCCGCCGTCTCGCGCACGCACCGCGGCAGCGAGCTCGAGGGCATCAGCTACGACCGCCTCTGGGACCACTACGCCGACACCGAGCAGTGGGGCACGCAGAACGCGTGGCGCATCCTCGTCGCCGACTACGTGACCACCAGCGAGGGCACCGGCGTCGTGCATCAGGCGCCCGCCTACGGCGAGGACGACCAGAAGGTCTGCGAGGCGGCGGGGATCCCCGTCATCATCTCCGTCGACGACGGCGGCCGCTTCCTGCCGCAGATCAGCGAGGTCGCCGGCCTGCAGGTCTTCGAGGCCAACAAGCCGCTGACGCAGCTCCTCAAGGCGCAGCACCGCCTGCTCCGCCAGGCCAGCTACGAGCACAGCTACCCGCACTGCTGGCGCTGCCGCAACCCGCTGATCTACAAGGCCGTCTCCAGCTGGTTCGTCCGCGTCACCGCGATCCGCGACCGGATGGAGGAGCTGAACCAGGAGATCACCTGGGTCCCCGAGAACGTCAAGGACGGCCAGTTCGGCAAGTGGCTCTCCGGCGCGCGCGACTGGTCGATCAGCCGCAACCGCTACTTCGGCTCGCCGATCCCGGTGTGGAAGAGCGACGATCCGGACTACCCGCGCATCGACGTCTACGGCTCGCTCGACGAGCTCGAGCGCGACTTCGGCGTGCGCCCGGAGGACCTGCACCGCCCGTACATCGACGAGCTCACCCGTCCGAACCCCGACGACCCGACCGGCCGCTCGACGATGCGCCGCATCAGCGACGTGCTCGACGTCTGGTTCGACTCCGGCTCGATGCCGTTCGCGCAGGTGCACTACCCGTTCGAGAACTCCGACTGGTTCGACTCGCACAACCCGGCCGACTTCATCGTCGAGTACATCGGGCAGACCCGCGGCTGGTTCTACACGCTGCACGTGCTCTCGACCGCGCTCTTCGACCGGCCGGCCTTCCGCAACGTGGTCAGCCACGGCATCGTGCTCGGCAACGACGGGCAGAAGATGTCGAAGTCGCTGCGCAACTACCCGGACGTCGCCGAGGTCTTCGACCGCGACGGCTCCGACGCGATGCGCTGGTTCCTGATGTCGAGCCCGGTGCTGCGCGGCGGCAACCTCGTCGTCACCGAGGAGGGCATCCGCGAGGGCGTGCGCCAGGTGCTGCTGCCGCTCTGGAACACCTGGTACTTCTTCTCGCTCTACGCCAACGCCTCGGTCGACGCCGCGGGCGAGGGCTACAGCGCGAGCCGCCGCACCGACTCCGAGGACGTGCTCGACCGCTACCTGCTGGCCAAGACGCACGATCTCATCGAGACCGTCACCGGCCACCTCGAGGCGCTCGACTCGACCCTCGCGGCGGCCGCGCTGCGCGACTTCGCCGACGTGCTGACCAACTGGTACGTCCGCCGCTCACGCGACCGCTTCTGGCAGGGCGTCGACGCCGAGGGCCGCGGCACGGAGGCGTTCGACACGCTCTTCACCGTGCTCGAGACCGTCTGCCGGGTCGCCGCCCCGCTGCTCCCGCTGATGACCGAGGAGATCTGGCAGGGCCTGACCGGCGGGCGGAGCGTGCACCTGGCCGACTGGCCCGATGCCGCCGAGTTCCCGGTCGACGAGACGCTGGTGCACGCGATGGACGCGGTCCGCGGCATCTCGTCCACGGCGCTGTCGCTGCGCAAGCAGGCCGGCCTCCGGGTCCGCCTGCCGCTCGCGCGGCTCACGGTCGTCGTCGACGCCGCCGCCGAGCTGGCGCCGTTCGAGGCGATCCTGCGCGACGAGCTGAACGTCAAGGAGGTGTCGCTGGTCCCGCTGGTCGAGTCCAGCGCGGCCGACTACGGCGTCACCTCCCGCCTCTCCGTCAACGCGCGCGCCGCGGGCCCCCGCCTCGGCAGGGGCGTGCAGACCGTCATCAAGGCCGCGAAGGCCGGCGACTGGAGCGAGACCGACGGCGTCGTCACCGCCGGCGGCGTCGAGCTGGTCGAGGGCGAGTACGAGCTGACCCTGGAGGTCGGCGGCTCGGGTGCCGACGACCGCGCGATCGCGCTGCTGCCGCGCGGCGGCTTCGTGCTGCTCGACACGGCGACCACGCCGGAGCTGGAGGCCGAGGGCCTGGCCCGCGACCTGATCCGCGCCGTGCAGGACGCCCGCAAGGCCGCCGGCTTCGAGGTCAGCGACCGCATCGAGCTCGAGATCGTCCTCGACGAGATGAGCATGGCGGCCCTCGAGCCGCACGCGCTCTGGATCGCCGAGGAGACCCTCGCGACCGGCTTCGCCTTCGCCGCGCTCACCACCGCGCTGGAGGGCGGCGAGGGTGCGATCGCCTTCGGGCCCGCCGGGACCGCCATCATCCGCGTCGAGAAGGTGGAGGCCTCCGATGTCTGACAAGGACCGCTACTCCGAGGAGGACGCCCGGCTCGCGCGTGAGGCGGCCGACGCCGTCTACGCGAGCCTGCTGAAGCGGCTCGGCGAGGCGAGCCCCCGCCCGCGGCTCGCACCGACGCGCCGCGCCGTCGACTACATGGGCGACCCGCAGCAGGCCTACCCCGTCATCCAGGTCGCCGGCACCAACGGCAAGACCTCGACCAGCCGGATGATCGAGAGCCTGCTCCGCGCCCACGGGCTGCGGGTCGGCCTCTTCACCAGCCCGCACCTCGAGCGCTTCAACGAGCGCATCGTCATCGACGGCGCGCCGATCTCCGACCTCGGCCTCGCCACGAACTGGATCGACGTCGAGCCCTACCTCACCATGACCGACGCCGAGCTCGTCGGCCGGGGCGAGAGCACGCTCTCGTTCTTCGAGGCTCTCACCGTGCTGGCCTACGCGGCCTTCGCGGACGCTCCGGTCGACGTCGCGGTGATCGAGGTCGGCATGGGCGGCGAGTGGGACTCGACGAACGTCGCGGACGCGCAGGTCGCGGTCTTCACGCCGATCGCGCTCGACCACACCCGGCAGCTCGGAGCGACGATCGAGGAGATCGCCCGCACCAAGTCCGGCATCGTGAAGCCCGCGGCCGCCGTGGTGTCGGCGAAGCAGACCCCTGAGGCGGAGGCGGTACTGCGGCAGGCGGCCGAGCTGACCGAGTCGACGATCGTGTTCGAGGGCGCCGACTTCGACGTCGAGTCGACCACGGTCGCCGTGGGCGGCCAGCTCGTCTCCGTCCGCGGTCTCGTCACCCGCTACGAGCAGCTTCTGCTGCCGTTCTTCGGCGACCACCAGGCCGAGAACGCGGCGGTCGCGATCGCCGCGGTCGAGACGTTCCTCGGCGGCGGCACGCAGGAGCTGACCGGGAACGTCCTCGACGAGGGCTTCGCCGCGGCGACCTCGCCGGGCCGCCTCCAGATCGTCGGCCAGTCGCCGCGCACGGTCGTCGATGCGGCGCACAACCCGCACGGCGCGGCCTCCCTCGCCTCCGCGATCGAGCGCTACTTCGACTTCGACCGCGTCACCGCGGTCCTCGGCGTCCTCGCCGAGAAGGACGCGGAGGGCATCCTGCGCGCGCTCCTGCCGGTCGTCGACGAGCTCATCGTCACGACCGCCCCGAGCGAGCGCGGAGTCCCGGCCGAGGAGCTCGCCGAGCTGGCCCGCACCGTGTTCCCCGCGGAGTCGGTCCGCGTCGCCGAGGACCCGGACGGCGCGCTCACCGCCGGCCGCCTCCTCGCCGCCCAGACCGACAGGGGCGCCCTGCTCGTCACCGGGTCGATCACCCTCGTCGGACGGACGATGACCGTCGCCCGCGACGAGAACTGGCTCGGCGCGTGAGGGCCGGCCGGCCGCGCCGCACCCGGACCGTCCGCGAGAGCCTCGGCTCGATCGTCCTCGGCTTCGAGGCCGTCATCGTCTTCCTCGCGACACTCGTCGCCTTCGGGCTGAAGGCCGCCGACCCGGTGATCGTCCTCGTCGGGGGAGCGGTGGTCTGCCTCGCCCTCGTCGCGACGCTCGGCCTGCTCAACCGGCCGGCCGGCTTCCGGATCGGCTGGGTCCTCCAGTTCGTTATCGTGGCCACCGGTGCCCTGGTCCCGATCATGTTCGTCATCGGCGCGGCGTTCGTCGCCCTGTGGACGTACTGCATGGTCACCGGCACCAAGCTCGACACCCAGAGCCGCCGCGCGGCGGACGGGCCCACCGACCCCACCCCGACCTAAGGAGACCGCCGAATCATGGCCATCCAGGAGACCCTCGTCCTCGTCAAGCCCGACGGCGTCGCCCGCAACCTCACCGGCGAGATCCTCCGCCGCATCGAGGCGAAGGGCTACTCGCTCGTCGACATCAAGCTCGTCGAGGCCGACCGCGAGCTGCTCGCCGCCCACTACGCCGAGCACGAGGGCAAGCCGTTCTACGAGCCCCTCGTCGAGTTCATGGAGAGCGGCCCCATCGTCGCCCTCCGCATCGCCGGCGACCGCGTCATCGAGGGCTTCCGCTCCCTCGCCGGCACGACCGACCCCACCACCGCCGCCCCCGGCACCATCCGCGGCGACCTCGGCCGCGACTGGGGCCTCAAGGTCCAGCAGAACCTGGTGCACGGCTCCGACTCGGCTGAATCCGCGGAGCGCGAGCTCGCGCTCTGGTTCGCGTAGCGAACCGCCGCGGTGCCGTCTTGCGCCGCGGTAATCCGCGACGCCGCGGTCGGCTCTCGGAGGCGGGCGCGTTCCGCAGAGCGTCCTGCGTTCGGCGACGGGAAAGCGCTGACACGCGCTTTCCCGAATGCGCCTCCGAGGCGGTACTTGCTGATCGAGTAGCCCGCGGAGCGGGCGTATCGAGATCCACCGGGGTCGGCAGCCGAGTCTGCAAACTCCTGTCCTGACGACGGTGGGTCTCGATACGCCGCTGCGCGGCTACTCGACCAGCAAAGAACAGCGCGCCCCGCGGCCTGGGACCCCGTGCATGCGGTCGGCAGTGGGCTGGCCCCCGTGCATGCTGATCGAGCAGCCCGCGGAGAGGGCGTGTCGAGCACCTCCGCCTCCCGGGGGCGGCGTCGGGCGTCAGCCCGGCAGTGTCAGATGTAGGACAGCACGTCGAGTCGCACCTGGGCCATCACGGCGATCGCCAGGTAGCAGACGATGGTGATGAACGGCACCCAGCCGTACGCGGCCCCCGCGAAGCGGCGGACCGCGGCGGGGACCGGGAACACGCCCTCGCGGAGGTTGCGGAGGGTCACCAGCCAGAAGCCGGGGATGACGACGGCCCAGGTGAGCATGCACCAGGGGCAGAGCGTCCCGAGAGCGAAGATGCTCGTCGCGATCAGCCAGCCGACGAAGGCGAGCGCGAAGACGAAGCCGAGGTTGAACAGCGCCCAGAACCAGCGGTCGAAGCGCGCCCCCGCGAGCAGCCCGGCACCCACGACGATCGGCGCGATCCACGCGGCGACGCCGATCAGCGGATTCGGGAAGCCGAAGATCGCGCCCTGCGCCGACTTCAGGTTGGCACTGCACTGCACGAGCAGGCTGAAGTCGCAGCCGAGGGCCTCCGACGACCCGCTCAGCGAGGTGAACTTGTCGAGGGTCAGCGTGAACGCGGCGATCCAGCCCACCACGCCGAGCACGATCAGGAGCACCGCGAAGAGGACCGGACGCTGCTGGGTGGGGGCGCTCGGCACCTCGGGATCGCTGGACACCGGGGGATTATGGCACGCGGCGAATCGGCGGCTCTGGGAATGCGTGCGATAATCGGAGCCGTCGGCCCGGAAGATCCCGCACCGACGCGAAGAAGGTTTACCGGGCGAGCACCGGGCCACAGGAGATCGACAGCGTTCCGCGAATGAGCGCGACGCATCTCCACGTGTCGGATAGTCAGTTCCGAGGAGAAGCTGCAACCGGAGTCCTGCGCCACGTGAGCGACGGGACCGGGGGAGCGGAAGGATTCGCGGCGGGCCGAGGCCCGTCGCTCGAGAACAGCATCCGGGTCGACGGCGCGGCGCACGACCCGGCCGAGGAGTGCACCAGGAATGGTGGAAGACAACAGCACGGGCGGATCCGAACCGGACCGCGACGAGCCCCGCAGCGGGGCCAGGAAGATCAGTCGCCTCTTCGGTGGCCGTCGGACGAACCGACGGGCCGGATCGAGCGCATCAGCGACAGGGGAAACGATCATCGACACGAACGACGCCGAGCAGAACGGGTCGGACACCGCCGCCCCGGACACGGCAGCCCAGGACACCGAGCAGACCACCGCGCCGGACGCGCGCGCCGAGCCCGGCGAGACGGAAGGGCCGGCCTCGACCGGCGCCGCCTTCTTCACCGCCGGCCCGGAGTCGGCGTCCGACGGCGAGCAGGCCGCGACGGAGGAGTCCGCTCCCCGCCGCCCGCCGCTGCCGAGCACGTCGCTGCTCTTCCAGGCGCCGATCCTGCCCGACTACGTCCAGCTGACCCCGCTCCCGCCCCGGGGCGCCCCGCTCGGCGTCCGCGAGGAGCGCGACGAGCCGGAGGAGGAGCAGGGCTCCGTCCGCCGCCGCTCGCGCCGCCGCAGCGGCGAGAGCGACCGCGGCGGCTCCGACGACCCCGAGAACACCGTCGTCCGGGTCCGCCAGCCGCGCGAGCAGCGCGAGCCCCGCGAGGCGCGCGAGCCGGAGCTCATCACCGAGCCGCAGCGCATCAAGGGCTCGACCCGCCTCGAGGCGAAGAAGCAGCGCCGCCGCGACGGCCGCGACGCCGGCCGCCGCCGCACGGTCGTCACCGAGTCCGAGTTCCTCGCCCGCCGGGAGGCCGTCGACCGCGTCATGGTCGTCCGCTCCAAGGAGGACAGCATCCGCATCGGCGTGCTCGAGGACGGCGTCCTCGCCGAGCACTACGTCGCCCGCTCGCAGGAGGCGTCGCTGATCGGCAACGTCTACCTCGGACGCGTGCAGAACGTCCTCCCCAGCATGGAGGCGGCCTTCGTCGACATCGGACGCGGCCGCAACGCCGTGCTCTACTCCGGCGAGGTCGACTGGGACGCCGCGAACAACGCCGGCGGCCCCCGCCGCATCGAGCTCGCGCTCAAGCCCGGCGACCGCGTACTCGTCCAGGTCACCAAGGACCCGGTCGGCCACAAGGGCGCCCGCCTCACCAGCCAGATCTCGCTCCCGGGCCGCTACCTCGTCTACGTGCCCAACGGCTCGATGAACGGCATCTCGCGCAAGCTCCCGGACACCGAGCGCGCGCGCCTCAAGAAGATCCTCAAGGAGGTCCTCCCCGAGAACGTGGGCGTCATCGTCCGCACGGCCGCCGAGGGCGCCACGGAGGAGCAGCTCACGGTCGACGTCGAGCGCCTCACCGCGCAGTGGACCGCGCTCAGCACCAAGGCCGCGACCGGCCAGGCGCCGGCGCTGCTGCACAGCGAGCCCGACCTGCTGATCAAGATCGTCCGCGACGTCTTCAACGAGGACTTCGAGAAGATGGTGATCGCCGGCGACGACGCCCGCGAGACCATCGAGCTCTACCTGAGCCAGGTCGCTCCCGACCTGCTCGAGCGGGTGCAGGTCTACTCCGGCGAGCAGGACGCGTTCGACGAGTTCCGCATCACCGAGCAGATCGAGAAGGCCCTCGAGCGCAAGGTCTGGCTGCCCAGCGGCGGCTCGCTCGTGATCGACCGCACCGAGGCCATGACGGTCGTCGACGTGAACACCGGCAAGTTCGTCGGCTCCGGCGGCAACCTCGAGGAGACGGTCACCAAGAACAACCTCGAGGCCGCGGAGGAGATCGTCCGCCAGCTCCGCCTTCGCGACATCGGCGGCATCATCGTCGTCGACTTCATCGACATGGTGCTCGAGTCAAACCGCGATCTCGTGCTCCGGCGCCTGGTCGAGTGCCTGAGCCGCGACCGGACGAAGCACCAGGTCGCCGAGGTCACCTCGCTCGGCCTCGTGCAGATGACCCGCAAGAAGCTCGGCCTCGGCCTCCTGGAGACCTTCAGCGAGAACTGCGAGGTCTGCGCGGGCCGCGGCGTCATCGTCCAGCACGACCCGGTGGTCAAGCACCGATCGACCGCCGCTCCGCAGCAGGAGCGCCGCCGCGGCGGCAAGCCCGCCGGCGAGCAGCCCTCGAACGGCCGCAGCGGCTCGGCCGGCCAGAACGGCTACAGCGCCCAGAGCGGCGCCGGCGCGCAGAACGGCTCCAAGCCGGTCAGCACCCACGCCATCACCGACGACGCCAAGAACGCGCTCGCGCAGATCGCGGCGAGCACGATCCACCCGGCCGCCGTCCGGCACGCCGCGGAGGAGGCCGTCGCCCTCGTCGACGAGGCCACGACCACCGCGGAGACGCAGCCGGCCGAGCAGCCCGCCGATCCTTCCGCCGAGCAGTCGGGCGAGCAGTCCGCGGAGCGTCAGGGCGAGTCGTCCGGCCGCCGCGAGCGTCCCGCCCGGGGCGAGCGCCGTCGCCGAGGCCGCGACCGCGAGCCGCGCCAGGAGACGCCGGAGTCCGGCGAGCAGCAGGAGTCCGCTCCCGCCGCCCGCGAGGCGGCCCAGGAGCCCGCAGCGCAGGAGCCCGCAGCTCAGCCCGTCGCGGCCGAGGCTCCTGCGGCCCAGGCCCCGGTGGTCCCGATCCTCGACATCCCGATCCCGCCCGCTCCGGTCGTGACCGAGCGCCGGGTGCCCAGCGCGGTCGCCGAGCATCTGCTCGACTCCGTCCTGGACGCGCTGCCCGCACCCAAGCAGCCCGGCCAGGGCCGCGCCAAGAGCCGTCGCGTCACCACGGCGGCGCTCACCGGGATCGCGGTCGTGCCCGAGCAGACGCCGCGCCGCGCGCAGTAGCGCGACCAGCGACGATCAGTGGGGCCCGGTGCCCGGCGAGAGCCGGCGCCGGGCCCTCTCCGCGTCCCGGTCCCGGCCCTTCACCCGCAGGCCGCTGTCGCGGAGCCGCTCGACCAGCTCCCGGCTGCCCACGGGCACGGCACCCGCCGCCAGCAGCTCCTCGCGACGCGCGGCGGGCACGTCGTAGTGGTCGAGGTCGAAGCCGCGCTCCGGCAGCCCGACGCGGCGCGCGAAGTCGTGCAGCTCCTCCAGGGAGGAGTCGCTGACGAGGTGGGCCCAGAGCGTGTCGTGGGCGGGCCAGCGCGCCGCATCGAGGAGGATCGCCATCCGTCGATCGTAGGCGGCGCGCCTGCCCGATCCGCGGCACGGCCTGCACTATCGTGACGGGGTCGTCGGTCGAGCGGTACCCCCTCCGGGGCGGTGCGCGTTTGACCGGGGAGCACGGATCCCGTACTCTTGACCGTTGGTGTGGCGCGATCCATGTGCTCACGCAGATTTCCGTTGCCGCTCGGTCCCTCACGGGATGCGAGCCGCGGTGCCGGTCCGCTCGTCCCGTACGAGAGACGGGTACGACCGGGAAGACCGGGGTCCGACCCCGTCCTTACAAGCCCCGGACAGCGCTCACGCGCCGTCCAGATGAGAAAACAGGTACGAGAAGTGGTTTACGCAGTTGTGCGCGCCGGTGGCCGGCAGGAGAAGGTCGAGGTCGGCACCATCGTGACGATGGACCGCATCAAGGCCGACGAGAACGGCACCGTGCAGCTGGCTGCCGTGCTCCTCGTCGACGGGGACTCCATCACCTCGGACGCCGCGGCGCTCGAGAAGGTGTCGGTCACGGCCGAGGTGCTCGAGGAGCTCCGCGGTCCGAAGATCATCATCCAGAAGTTCAAGAACAAGACCGGGTACAAGAAGCGCCAGGGGCACCGTCAGGACCTCACGCGCGTCAAGGTCACGGGCATCAAGTAACACCCACACTTCGCTGATCTGCGGCGGGAGCCATCGCTCCGCAGAGCATCAGCACGGGGCTGCGGCCCCCCGGTCTCGAGGAGATGAGAAATGGCACACAAGAAGGGCGCAAGCTCCACCCGCAACGGTCGCGACTCGAACGCGCAGCGTCTCGGCGTGAAGCGCTTCGGCGGTCAGGTCGTCAGCGCGGGCGAGATCATCGTCCGCCAGCGCGGCACCCACTTCCACCCCGGCGTCAACGTCGGTCGTGGCGGCGACGACACCCTGTTCGCCCTCTCGGCCGGTGCGGTCGAGTTCGGCCAGAAGGGCGGCCGCAAGGTCGTCAACATCGTGGTGGCCGCCGCTTAGGCAGCTCTCCTCGGCCGAGCAGGCACAGGACGCAAGGGGCGGGCTTCGGCTCGCCCCTTGCGCGTTGCTGCGGCACCCTCACTGCGAGCCCCGGGCTCGTGGGCGCCGCGCACCTCGGCACCCGGCGTCGGACACTCCGACGCCGCCACCTCCCCATCGGACGGAACACACCATGGTCACCTTCGTCGACAACGTCACGCTGCACCTGCGCGCCGGGCACGGCGGCAACGGCTGCGTCTCCGTCCGCCGCGAGAAGTTCAAGCCGCTGGCCGGCCCCGACGGCGGCAACGGCGGTCACGGCGGCGACATCGTCCTCGTCGCCGACGCGCAGACCACGACGCTGCTCGCCTTCCACCGCCACCCGCACCGCTCCTCGGCGAACGGCGGCCCCGGGATGGGCGACCACCGCGCCGGCGGCAACGGCGACCTCCTCGAGCTGATGGTCCCGGTCGGGACCGTCGTCAAGTCGCCCACGGGCGAGGAGCTGCTCGACATGGACGAGCCGGGGCTCCGCTTCGTCATCGCCCCCGGCGGCCAGGGCGGCCTCGGCAACGCCTCGCTCGCGACCACCAAGCGCAAGGCCCCCGGCTTCGCGCTGCTCGGCACTCCCGGCTGGGAGGGCGACGTCGTCCTCGAGCTGAAGACCGTCGCCGACGTCGCGCTCGTGGGCTTCCCCTCGGCCGGCAAGTCCAGCCTCGTCGCGGCCATCTCCGCGGCGAAGCCGAAGATCGCCGACTACCCGTTCACCACCCTCGCCCCCAACCTCGGCGTCGTCCAGGCGGGGGAGTCGCGCTACACCGTCGCCGACGTCCCCGGCCTGATCGAGGGCGCGAGCGAGGGCAAGGGCCTGGGCCTGGAGTTCCTCCGCCACGTCGAGCGCTGCACCGCTCTCGTGCACGTGCTCGACTGCGCCACGCTCGAGCCGGGCCGCGACCCGCTGACCGACCTCGACATCATCCTCGGCGAGCTGGCCGCGTACCCGGTCGGCGACGGCCAGGTGCCGCTCCTCGAGCGCCCGCAGCTGATCGCCCTGAACAAGGTCGACGTGCCGGAGGCCCAGGAGCTCGCCGACTTCGTCCGCGCCGACCTCGAGGCCCGCGGCTACCGCGTCTTCGAGATCTCGACCGTCTCCCACTCGGGACTGCGCCAGCTGACCTTCGCCCTCGGCGAGATCGTCGAGCAGCACCGTCTCGCCCTCGCGGCCGAGCCCAAGGTCGAGCGGATCACCATCCGCCCGCGCGCCGTCGACGAGAAGGACTACGAGATCCGCGTCGAGGGCGGCTCCTACGGCAACGTCTACCGCGTGCTCGGCACCAAGCCGCAGCGCTGGGTCGCGCAGACCGACTTCACGAACGACGAGGCCGTCGGCTTCCTCGCCGACCGGCTCGCGAAGCTCGGCGTCGAGAACGGCCTCTTCTCGGCCGGGGCCGTCGCCGGCTCGACCGTCGTCATCGGCCCGGGCGACGGCGTCGTCTTCGACTGGGAGCCCACGCTCACCTCGACGGCGGAGCTGATCACCGCCCCGCGCGGCACCGACCTCCGCCTCGAGGAGAACAACCGCAAGACCCGCGCCGAGCGTCGCGACAACTACCTCGAGCGGATGGACGCCAAGGCGGCCGCCCGCGCCGAGCTCGACCGCGAGCGCCAGGGCGGCGTCTGGCGCGTCTCCGACGAGGACGACCTGGTGGGCGACGCCGAGGAGGTCTGACTCCTCGGCACCGCCCTCGGCGAGGCGCCGTCGGCGAATACACTGGCCGGATGCCGCAGACGACCCTCGACAGCTCCGTCCTGACCGAGCGGTTCGCCGCCTCCCGCACGGCCTCGCGGTCCCTGCGCAGCGCGACGACCGACCTCAAGAACCGCGCCCTGCTCGCGATCGCCGACGCCGTCCGCGGATCCGTCGAGCGGGTCGTCCCGGCGAACGGGCTCGACCTCGCGAACGGCCGGGAGAACGGCATGAGCGCCGGGCTGCAGGACCGCCTCCGTCTCGACGAGGCGCGTCTCGGCTCGCTCGCCGACGCCGTGGTCGCGGTCGCCGGTCTCGTCGACCCGGTCGGCCAGACGGTCCGAGGCTCGAACCTGCCCAACGGCGCCTCGCTCACCCAGGTGCGCGTGCCCTTCGGCGTCGTCGGCGCCATCTACGAGGCGCGCCCCAACGTCACGATCGACATCGCCGCCCTCGCGCTCAAGAGCGGCAACGCCGTGATCCTCCGCGGCGGCAGCGCGGCCGAGAACACCAACCGCGTCCTCGTCGAGCTGCTGCAGGAGGCGGTCGCCTCCGTCGGCCTGCCCGCCGAGCTGATCCAGACGGTCGACGACTTCGGCCGCGAGGGCGCCAAGGCTCTGATGCGCGCCCGCGGCTACGTCGACGTGCTCGTGCCCCGCGGCAGCGCCGGCCTGATCGAGTCGGTCGTGACCGAGTCGACCGTGCCGGTGATCGAGACGGGCGCCGGAGTGGTGCACGTCTTCCTCGACGCGAGCGCGGACGAGCAGTGGGCCGTCGACATCGTGCACAACGCCAAGACCCAGCGCCCGAGCACCTGCAACGCGCTCGAGACGCTGCTCGTGCACCGCGACGCCGCCGAGCGCCTCCTGCCGCCCGTCCTCGGCCGCCTCGCCGCCGCCGGAGTGACCGTGCACGGCGACGAGCGGGTCCGCGCGATCGTCGCCGATGCGGTGCCCGCCACCGCGGAGGACTGGACGGCCGAGTACTACTCTCTCGACATCGCAGTCGCCGTCGTCGACGATCTCGACGCGGCGATGGACCACATCGCCCGCTACTCCACCCACCACACCGAGTCGATCGTCACCAACGACCTGCGCAGCGCCGAGCGCTTCCTCGCCGAGGTCGACTCCGCGGTGGTGATGGTGAACGCCTCCACCCGCTTCACCGACGGCGGCGAGTTCGGCTTCGGCGCCGAGGTCGGCATCTCGACGCAGAAGCTGCACGCCCGCGGCCCGATGGGACTGCCCGAGCTGACGAGCACGAAGTGGCTGCTGCGCGGGTCCGGTCAGGTCCGCTCCTAGCGCCGCACCCGGCTCGCGGCGGTGTCCGGGTAGACTCGACGACGCCCTGAGTGGGCGATCCCGATTCCAAGGAGCACCGCATGTCCCTCGTGACGACCGTCCTCGCTGAAGCAGCGCACACCGAGCTGCCGATGCCGACCATCGTCTACGGGCTGATCGCCGTCGTCGCCTTCACCGCGCTCGGCTTCGTCACGTGGAGCTACCGCGACGTAGCCAACCGCCACTCGCACAAGACCGGTGCCGGCTCCCACGACTCCCACGGCCACGGCCACTAGTCCGGCGGCCCTGCGATCGTGACGTCCGCCGCGAGCGGAGACCCGCGGCGTCCGCGCATCGGCGTGATGGGTGGCACCTTCGACCCGATCCACCACGGGCACCTCGTCGCCGCCTCCGAGGTGGCGCAGTCCTTCGACCTCGACGAGGTCGTCTTCGTGCCGACCGGCCGGCCGTGGCACAAGAAGACGGTCACGCCGCCGGAGCACCGCTATCTGATGACGGTCATCGCGACCGCGTCCAACCCGCGCTTCACCGTCAGCCGCGTCGACATCGACCGCATCGGCACGACGTACACGATCGACACGCTCCGCGACATCCACCTCGCCCACCCCGACGCCGAGCTGTTCTTCATCACGGGAGCCGACGCCGTCGAGCAGATCCTGAGCTGGAAGGACTACGACGAGCTCTGGGAGCTGGCGCACTTCGTCGCCGTCAGCCGGCCGGGTCACGCCCTGTCCGTTTCGGGATTGCCGGCTCAGGACGTATCGTTGTTGGAAATTCCGGCGCTAGCGATTTCCTCGACGGACTGTCGGAGCCGCGTGAACCGGGGTGATCCGGTCTGGTATCTGGTTCCCGACGGTGTCGTCCAGTACATCTCGAAGCACCACCTGTATCGGAGCACGACATGACAGTTCAGCACGAGGGCGCGCCGCTCACCCGGCGCGAGATCCGCGAGCGCGAGCGAGCCGCGGCCGGCGCAGCGCCCGCCGCCGCACCGACGACCTCCCGCCGCGCCGCGACCGCGTCCGTCACTGCCGCGGGCGAGATGCCCGTCCTCACCGCGACCCAGGCCCTGCGCGTCCCCGTCGTCGCGCCGACCCCCGCCCCCGAGCCCGAGCTCAGTACCTCCGCCATCGAGGTCGTGCTGCCCGAGGGCGTCGATCGCAGCACGCTCACCCGCCGCGAGCTCCGCGCGCTGCTCGCCCAGCAGCAGGCCGAGCAGGTCGCCGCGACCCCCGAGGCCGCGCCTGCCGACGCCGCGCAGGAGTCGGCGAAGACCGAGCCCGACGCCGCCGCCGAGGAGACCGCTGCCGAGGAGACCGCTCCCGAGGTGTCCGACGTCGAGCAGCCGGCCGACGAGTCCGAGCAGTCGGACGACGAGCCCGAGCAGCCCAAGCTCAACACCGCCCTCTTCGCCACCGTCGGCACGCTCGACATCGCGGACGAGAAGGCCACAGAGATCACCGGCAGCTTCCACCCGCCGATCGAGCACCTGGCCATCACCGACGAGCTCGACAGCAAGTCCAAGGAGGAGGTCGACGCCTCCTTCGACTCCCTCATCGCGAGCGGAGTCGCCGCGACGGGCGCCGTCACCACGACGAACGCCCTGATCCTGCCGACCGCGGGCGACGCGTCTCCGGTCCGCACGGACACGGGGGAGGTGCTCGTCACGGGCTCCTTCGACCTGCCGCGGAGCCTCGGCTCCACCGGTCAGCACCCCAACCTCTACGACTCGCCCGATGTCGACCGCTACGTCGACCGCATCGACCGCGAGCAGCCCGCCTCCGACTCGGAGCCCGTCCGGGCGTCGAGCGCCGTCTCCACGCACGCCGCGGGCACCGCGATGATCGCCCCGCAGAAGCGCCGCGCCGTCAGCGTCCCCGTCGTGCTGGCCATCACCGCCGCCGTGCTGCTGGTCGCCTCGATCGCGCTGTTCATCGGCGGCTTCGTCCTCAACATCTTCTGATCCACCACCGACACTGAAGGCTTCATGACTGCGACCGCTTCCGCCCGCGCCCTGCTCGACCTCGCGGCCACAGCCGCCGACTCCAAGGGCGGGGAGGACCTCGTCGCGCTGGACGTCTCGGGACCGCTGCCGCTCGTCGACATCTTCTTCCTGGTGACGGGGCGCTCCGAGCGCAACGTCGTCGCCATCGCCAACGAGGTGGAGGACCGCCTCAACGAGTCCGGCGCCAAGCTCCTGCGCCGCGAGGGCCGCGCCGAGGGACGCTGGATCCTGCTCGACTTCGGCGACCTCGTCGTCCACGTCTTCCACGAGGAGGACCGGATGTACTACTCGCTGGAGCGCCTCTGGAAGGACTGCCCCGTGGTCCCGATCACGCTGGCGAACGCCGTTCCCGCCGACTCCGCGGCCTCCTCGAACTGAGGAACACGCCCGGCGTCGCCGCTCGATTTCACTCCACGCGCTTCGTGTTGTAGTTTATTCGAGTTGCTTCCGCCGGGCGGAGGAGCGGGCCGCAAGGCCGGTACCTCGAGTCCGAGAAGCGCACCAAGGGTCCGTGGCGCAGCTGGTAGCGCACCTGCATGGCATGCAGGGGGTCAGGGGTTCGAATCCCCTCGGATCCACCGCAAGAAAGAAAGCCCCGCACTTCTCCGGAAGTGCGGGGCTTCTCTCGTCTCCGGACGGCGCGCGAGCGGTACCGGCTGGCGCTGGAGAGCTGAGCGCTCCGCCAGAATGGCGGGATGCCGACTCCGACCGCGCCGCGCGGCCTCATCACCCAGTTCTCGATCGTCGACGCGCTGCTGGCCGGTCTGTTCGACGGCGTCGTCACGCGCGCCGAGGCCGACGAGGCCGGCGACTTCGGGCTGGGCTGCGGCGACCACATGGAGGGCGAGCTCGTCGTGCTCGACGGCGTGCACCGGCTGTTCCGCGGCGACGGCTCGGTCGTCGTCCTCGAGCCGGAGGACACGATCGCGTTCGCCGAGCTGGCCCGGTTCGCTCCGGACAGCACGGAGTCGGTCGAGGCGGTGCCGTCGCTCGACGCCCTGCTGACGGCGGTGCGGCGGACCGTGCCGAGCCTGAACGTGTTCGTCGGCGTCCGTCTCCGAGGCCGCGTGGAGTACCTGACGCTGCGGCAGCCGATCGCCCAGGTGAAGCCGTACCTCCGCCTGGCGGACGCGATGCGCGACCAGCGCGAGGTGCACCTGAGCGACGTCGAGGGCACGATCGTCGGCTTCTACGGCCCGAAGCCGTTCCAGGGGATCAGCGTCGCCGGGCTGCACACCCACTTCGTCGACTCGAGCGGCTCCGTCGGCGGCCACGTCCTCGCAGCGTCCGGGCTGAGCGGCGAGCTGGCGGTCGAGCAGTACGCCGGGCTCACCGTGCGCCTTCCGGAGTCGGAGGACTTCCTCGCCGCGGACCTCGACGACGAGGTCGGCAGCTCCGACGCCGCCATCCGCGCCGTCGAGACCGACCACGCGCACTGAGGTGCACTCCGGCGGGGGAGCGGCGGCCCTACCCTGGACGCATGCCCACGCTGCGCGACGTCCACGCCGTCATCGACCGTCTCTGGCCCGAGGGGGCCGCTGAGGACTGGGACGCTCCCGGTCTGGTCACCGGTGACCCGGCTGCGCAGGTCGAGCGGATACTCCTCACGGTCGACGTCGTCGCCGACACCGTCTCCGAGGCCGTCGACGGCGGCTACCAGCTCCTCCTGGCCCACCACCCGCTCCTGCTCCGCGGGGTCACCTCGATCGCGGAGGACGGCTACAAGGGCCGCCTGCTCGCCGAGCTCATCCGGCACGGCTGTGCGCTCGTCTCCGCGCACACCAACGCGGACATCGTCGCGGACGGCGTCTCCGACGTCATTGCGACCCGGCTCGGGCTCACCGGCACGACGCCGCTGGTCCCCGGCGAGGATCCGTCGGTCGGCCTCGGCCGCGTCGGCGACCTCGCCGAGGAGGTCACGCTCGGCCGTCTCGCCCGCGCCGTGGCCGAGCTGCTGCCCGCGACCGCCGGAGGAGTCCGTGCCGCCGGCGACTACGAGGCGCCCGTCCGCCGGGTCTCGCTCTGCGGCGGAGCCGGGGACTCCCTCCTCGACAGCCCCGCCGTCCGCACGAGCGACGTTTACATCACAGCCGACCTCCGGCACCACCCGGCCTCCGAGGCGCGCGAGAAGGCCCGCCACGGCACCGGTCCGGCGCTCCTCGACGTCTCGCACTGGGCGAGCGAGTGGCTCTGGCTCGACGTCGCCGCGACCGCTCTGCGCACCGCGCTTCCCGGGGTCGTCGTCGACGTCAGCGAGACCCGCACCGACCCCTGGGATTTCGCGATCGTCCACTGACGCTCCGCGAGCGCGCGAGAATGGAGCCGGCACGCCCACCCTCCGTGCCGGGAACGAGGACCGCGACGTGATTGCCAGCCCCGCCGACCAGCGAGAGCTCCTGACTCTGCAGAGTCTCGACACGAGGGGCAACCAGCTCCGTCACGCCGTCGCCACCCTGCCGCAGATCGCGGCGATCAAGGCGATGCAGACCCGCGACAACGAGACCCGCCGCACCCTCGCGGAGCGCAACGGCCGGCTGGAGGACGCCCGCACCGAGCTCGGCCGCATCGAGTCCGACGTCGAGGTCGTCGACAAGCGCCTCGCCCGCGACCGCGACCGCCTGCAGACCGCCTCGTCCGCGAAGGACATCGCCGCACTCGAGGGAGAGATCACCTCGCTGGTCAAGCGCCGCGGCGACCTCGAGGACATCGAGCTGACGCTGATGGAGCGGATCGAGGGCATCGAGGCCGAGGTCGCCGCCGCCCAGGCCGAGCGCGACGAGGTCGTCGCGGGCATCGCGACCCTCGCCGAGGAGCGCGACGCCCAGGCGGAGAAGCTCGCCGGCAAGCAGGAGGCGCTCGCCCGCGACCGCGCCTCGCTCGTCGAGAAGATCCCGGCCGACCTGGTGGAGCTCTACGAGAAGCAGCGCGCCCGCTACGGCGTCGGCGCGGCGCTCCTGCGTGGCAAGGTGTCGGAGGGGAGCGGCGTCGCCCTCACCGAGTCCGACCTCGCCTGGATCCGCACCACCGCGCCCGACCAGGTCGTGCTCTGCCCCGACAGCGGCTGCATCCTCGTCCGCGGCGACGAGTCGACGCTCGCCTGACCCGGCCCGTACACTGGTTCCGCGAACGGGCCGGCAAGACGGTCGCGTCGCCGGGGTGAGAGCCCCGGCGCCGAGGAACGTCCGGGCTCCGCAGAGCAGGGCGGTGGGTAACACCCACCCGGGGTGACCCGCGAGACAGTGCCACAGAGAACAGACCGCCACGGGCCCCGGCCCGCGGTAAGGGTGAAACGGTGGTGTAAGAGACCACCAGGGGCCGGAGTGATCCGGTCCGCTCGGTAAACCTCGCCCGGAGCAAGGTCAGACAGAGGACGATGCGGCTGCTCGTCGGGTCCTCGGGTAGACCGCTGGAGGGTCACGGCGACGTGCCCCCGAGAGAGATGGCCGTCCAGCGCCCGCCGAGAGGCGCGGCGTGAACAGAACCCGGCGTAATAGCCGACCCCTTCGCCACGAAAGGCCCCGCACAGCGGGGCCTTTCGCGTCTCGTGGCCGGCTGCGCCCCTTTGCGCGGCGGTCCCTGCCCGCCGCGCCGCGGTCGGTCTGGGTGCGTGGTCGCGTTTCGCGGAGCGTCTCGCGTTCGGCTCCGGAGAGACGCTGGCACGCGTTTCTCCGGCTCGCCTCGGCCCTGCTTCCGCATGCTCCTGAAGAGCGCCGTCCTCGCGCGCATGCCGATCGAGTAGCCCTCGGAGAGTGCATATCGAGATCCCGCCCTGCTGCACGAGTGCCTGGGACCGCCGTTCGGTGACGTGGGTCTCGATACGCCGCTCTGCGGCTACTCGACCAGCATGGAGGGGCGGACGTCAGAGGCGCCGACCCTGCCGGCCGCTCTCGCGGAGCGAGGCTCACCGGCGAAACGCGTGCCAGCGTTTCGTCGTAGCCGAGGGCGAGACGCCCTGCGGAACGCGGCCACCTGTCGGGGCCGACGGCGCCGCGGCGGGCGGGGACCGCCGCGGAAGGAGGCGCCGCCTCAGCGGCGGACGCCGCCGCCTGCCAGGGCCGCTGCCCCGAGGATGCCCGCGTTGTTGCGCAGGGCGGCCGGCACGATCGGGGTGCGCAGGTCGAGCAGGGGCAGGAACTCCTCGTGGTGCTTCGAGATGCCGCCGCCGACGATGATCAGGTCCGGCCAGAGAAGCGCCTCGAGGTGGGAGTAGTAGCGCTGCAGGCGCTTGGCCCAGTGCTTGTAGTCGAGGTCGTCCCGCTCCTTCGCGGCGAAGGACGCCTTCTTCTCGTAGTCGCCGCCGTGGATCTCGAGGTGGCCGAGCTCGGCGTTGGGGATGAGGACGCCGTCGTAGATCTGCGCGGTGCCGATGCCGGTGCCGAGCGTGGTCATCAGGACCAGGCCCTTCTTGTCCTTCGCCGCGCCGAAGCGCGACTCGGCGTACCCGGCGGCGTCGGCGTCGTTCACGAAGAAGATGTCGCGGCCGATGGCGTCCTCGAACAGCTTCTCGGCCTCGAGGCCGATCCACTCATCCGAGACGTTCGCGGCGGACATGGTGCGCCCGTGCACCACGGCGGCCGGGAAGCAGATCCCGACGGGGGTGTCGGCCGGTGCGTCCGGGAGCATGCCCAGGATCTGCTGCACCGTGGCGACGATGTCCTTCGGGCGTCCGCCCTCGGGGGTGGCGACCTTCATCCGGTCGCTGAGGAGGGCGCCCTCGCCGAGGTCGACGTACGCCCCCTTGATGCCGGTCCCTCCGATGTCGATTCCGATCGCGGTCGCAGCAGCAGTCATACCGGCCATGCTAGCGAGGCGCGAGGGGGAGCGACCGGCGACCGGCCCCGGCGTAGGATCGCGACATGTCTGACGGTGATGCGAACTCCTGGTGGTACAACCTCAAGTCCGGCGCGGTGGAGCAGGGCTTCCAGTCCCCGTCCGTCGACCGCGCGGGCCCCTACTCGTCCCGCGAGGAGGCGTCGCACGCCCTCGAGAAGATGCGCGAGAACACCCGCCGCTGGGACGAGGAGGACGCGGAGGATCGCTGATCCCACGCTGAGCCGGGTCGCGCCCCGCTACTCGTAGCTGTGCTCGGCTCCGGGGTACGCGCCGGCCTCGACGTCCTCGCGGAACGCGGTCACCGCGCCGGTGAGGACACCGCGCAGGTCGGCGTACTGCTTGACGAAGCGCGGCACGCGGCCGGTGGTCAGCCCGGCGAAGTCCGTCCACACGAGCAGCTGACCGTCCACGTGCGGGCCGGCACCGACGCCGATCGTCGGGATGCTGAGCTCCTCGGTGACCCGGCGGGCGGCCTCGCTCGGCACCATCTCGAGCACGACGGCGAACGCGCCGGCGTCCTGGACGGCACGGGCGTCGGCGAGCAGCTGCTCGATCCCCTCGCCGCGGCCCTGGATCATGTGCCCGCCGAGGCCGTGCTCGCTCTGCGGGGTGAAGCCGATGTGCGCCATCACCGGGATGCCGGCCTCGACGATCCGCCGGATCTGCTCCGCGGAGCGGACGCCGCCCTCGAGCTTCACGGCGTGCGCGTGCGTCTCCTTCATGAAGCGGAAGGCGGTGTGCAGCGCGTCGTCCGGGCCCGACTCGTAGGAGCCGAAGGGCAGGTCGGCGACGACGAACGCGCGCTCGACGGCACCCGCGACGGCGCGGGCCAGCGGGATCAGCTCGTCCACCGTGACCGGCAGGGTCGTGTCGTAGCCGAGCACGGTGTTGCCGGCGGAGTCGCCCACGAGCAGGAAGTCGATGCCCGCCTGGTCGAAGATGCGGGCCGTGAGCACGTCGTAGCTGGTGAGCCCGGTGATCCGCACCCCCGAGTCCTTCGCGGTCTGGAAGTGGCGGGTTCTCACGCGTTTCACGGGCTGCGCTGACATGCGGTCGAGTCTATCCGCGCCCCGTCAGGGCTCCGCGGGGAACGGCCGGGCGCCCAGCAGGGGAGGGGCGGAGCCACTAGCCTGGGAGCGAAACAGGAAGGGCCTTGATGGACAAGCAACGGGACTTCGTTCTTCGCACCATTGAAGAGCGAGGGATCAAATTCGTTCGCCTCTGGTTCACGGACGTCGTCGGCACGCTCAAGTCGGTCGCGATCGCGCCGGCCGAGGTCGAGGGGGCGTTCGCCGAGGGTCTCGGCTTCGACGGCTCCGCGATCGAGGGACTGACCCGCTCCTACGAGGCCGACGTGCTGGCGCACCCGGATCCGTCGACCTTCCAGATCCTGCCGTGGCGCGGCGAGATCGATCCGACGGCGCGGATGTTCTGCGACATCACCACGCCGGACGGCCAGCCCGCCGTCGCCGACCCGCGGAACGTGCTCAAGCGCACGCTCGCGAAGGCGGCCGAGCGCGGCTTCACGTTCTACACGCACCCCGAGATCGAGTTCTACCTGCTGAAGTCGTCGACCTTCGGCGCGGAGGGGCCCGAGCCCGTCGACTCCGCCGGCTACTTCGACAACGTCCCCGGCGGCACGGCGCACGACTTCCGCCGCCGCTCGGTCCGGATGCTCGAGGACCTCGGCATCTCGGTCGAGTTCAGCCACCACGAGGCGGGCCCCGGCCAGAACGAGATCGACCTCCGCTACGCGGACGCGCTGACCACGGCCGACAACATCATGACCTTCCGCACGGTCATCAAGGAGGTGGCGATCGAGCAGGGCGTCTACGCGACCTTCATGCCCAAGCCGCTCTCCGGCCACCCCGGCTCGGGCATGCACACGCACCTCTCGCTCTTCGAGGGCGACATGAACGTGTTCTACGAGCAGGGCGCGCAGTACCAGCTGTCCAAGCTCGGCCGCCAGTTCATCGCCGGGCTGCTCAAGCACGCCCCCGAGATCACCGCGGTGACGAACCAGTTCGTCAACTCCTACAAGCGCCTCTGGGGCGGCGACGAGGCGCCGAGCTACGTGTCCTGGGGCCACAACAACCGCTCCGCGCTCGTCCGCGTGCCGCTGTACAAGCCCAACAAGGGCCAGTCCTCGCGCATCGAGTACCGCGCGCTCGACTCGGCCGCGAACCCCTACCTCGCGTACTCGCTGCTGCTGGCCGCGGGACTCAAGGGCATCGAGGAGGGCTACGAGCTCCCCGCCGAGGCCGAGGACAACGTCTGGACGCTGTCGGACGCCGAGCGCCGCGCCCTGGGCTACAGCCCGCTGCCGGCGAGCCTCGACCGCGCGATCTCGCTGATGGAGGAGTCGGAGCTCGTCGCCGAGACGCTCGGCGAGCAGGTGTTCAACTTCGTGCTGCTCAACAAGCGGAAGGACTGGGCCGAGTACCGCGCCCAGGTCACCCCGTACGAGCTGCGCAGCAACCTCGAGATGCTCTGACCCCTCCCGCCATGCCCCGCGAACGCACGCTGAGCGAGGTCGCACGCCTCGGTTTCGCCGCACTCGGCGAGACCGGGGCTCGGCTCGCCGAGGCGGAGGAGCTCGCGGGCCGCTCGCTCGAGTCGGTGGTGCCGGCCTTCGCGACGGTGGCCGATCCCGACGCGGCGCTCGGCGCGCTGCTCGATCTGCTGCGCAGTCACCGCGACCGGATGGACGCGGTGCTCGCGGACGACGCCGCGATCACGCGGCTACTGCTCGTCCTGGGGGCGTCCTCCGGTCTCGCGGACTTCCTGCAGCGCCGGCCGGACGAGCTCATCGGCTTCCTCGACCCCGTCCGGGTCCTTCCGGGTCGCGGTGAGCTCAAGCAGGAGCTGCTCGACTCGGTCGGCGCCGTCGACGGTGTCGCGGCGCTGCACGAGGAGGACGGCTGGACGGCCCTGCGGGTCCGCTACCGCCGACTGCTCACTCGCGTCGTCGTGCACGATCTCGGCCAGGCGGATCCCGTCGCGGCGATCGACAGGGTCGCCCGGACCCTCGCCGATCTGGCGGGGGCGGCCCTGGAGGCGTCGCTCGCCGTGGCGCGCGCCGACCTGATCGCGGGCTCCGGACCCGGTCGCTTCTCTCGCGAGGAGGTCGTGGCGACCCGCTTCGCCGTCATCGGGATGGGCAAGGCCGGCGCCTCCGAGCTCAACTACGTCAGCGACGTCGACGTCATCTTCGTAGCCGAGGGCGACCCCGAGCGCGGCCTCTCGAACGCCCGCGCGATCGACATCGCGACTCGGCTCGCCGTCCTGTTGATGCGCGGCACCTCCGCGCTCGCGCTCGAGCCGGAGCTCTGGGAGGTCGACCCCAACCTGCGGCCGGAGGGGAAGCAGGGCGCGCTCGTGCGGACCCTGGAGTCGCACATCACCTACTACGACCGCTGGGCGAAGAGCTGGGAGTTCCAGGCCCTGCTGAAGGCCCGCCCGCTCGCGGGCGACCTCGAGCTCGGCCGCGCCTACGTCGCCGCCGTTGCGCCGAAGGTCTGGTCGAGCGCGTCGCGGGAGAACTTCGTCGAGTCGGTGCAGCGGATGCGCGAGCGCGTCACCGAGAACATCCCGCAGAACGACGTCCACTACCAGATCAAGCTCGGCCCGGGCGGGCTGCGCGACATCGAGTTCACGGTCCAGCTGCTCCAGCTCGTGCACGGCCAGACCGACGACGAGATCCACATGCCGGGCACCCTGCTGGCCCTCGGTGCTCTCGCCGACCGCGGCTACATCGGCCGCGCGGCGGCGGAGGAGTTCGCGCAGGACTACCGCGCACTGCGCCTGCTCGAGCACCGGCTCCAGCTGCGCAGGCTCCGGCGCACCCACCTGATGCCGCGGGACGAGCACGAGCTGCGCACCCTGGCACGGGCGAGCGGACTCGCCCGCAGCGCCGAGGAGCTCCTCGTCGTCTGGAACTCCATCAAGCACCGGGTGCGCGGGCTGCACGAGCGGCTGTTCTACCGCCCGTTGCTCTCCGCGGTGGCGGCGCTGCCCGACGGCGGGATCGAGCTGTCGACCGGTCAGGCGGAGGCGCGACTGGCGGCGATCGGCTTCGCGGACGCCCGCGGCGCCCTCGGCCACATCGCCGCGATGACCTCGGGCGTCTCTCGGCGCGCGAGCATCCAGCGCCACCTCGTCCCCGTCATGCTGCAGTGGTTCGCCGACGGGGCGGACCCCGACTACGGGCTCCTCGCCTTCCGGCGCCTCAGCGACACCCTCGGCGGCACGCCCTGGTTCCTCCGGATGCTGCGCGACTCCTCCGGGGCCGCGAAGCGCCTGACGACGGTCCTGTCCGGCTCGCGCTTCGTCGGCGAACTGCTCGACCGCATTCCGGAGTCGGCGGCCTGGCTCGAGGACGACGACGCGCTGCGGCCGCGCAGCGCCGAGGGGCTGGCCGAGGAGGTGCGCGCCGTGCTGGCGCGGCACGAGACTCCGGAGGCCGTCGCCACGGCGCTGCGGGGGATGCGCCGCCGGGAGGTGCTCCGCACCGCGATGGGCGGCGTCCTCGGCCTCAGCACCATCGAGGAGATCGCGACGAGCCTCTCCGACATCATCTCCGCGCTCCTGGGCGGCGTGCTCGCGGCCGTCCGCCGCTCGAGCACCGGTCGCCGCGGATCCGCCGCTGAGTTCGCCGTGATCGGCATGGGGCGCTACGGGGGAGCGGAGCTGGGCTTCGGCTCGGACGCCGACGTGATGTACGTGCAGCGACCGGGCGAGGCGGATCCGCACGAGGCGCAGCTCTACGCGCAGTTCCTGGTCGCCGAGCTCGTGCGCCTCACCGAGGACTCGCGCCTCCCGCTCGACCTCGACGCCGATCTGCGCCCCGAGGGCAAGAACGGCCCGCTGGTGCGCTCCCTCGACTCCTACCGCGCCTACTACGCCCGCTGGTCGCTGACGTGGGAGGCTCAGGCACTGCTGCGCGCTCGAGGGGTGGCCGGCGATGCGGCGCTGATCGCCGCCTTCGAGGAGCTGGCCGACGGCGTCCGCTACCCGGCCGCGATCTCGGACCGCGACATCCGCGAGGTGAAGCGGATCAAGGCCCGCGTCGAGAGCGAGCGGCTGCCGCAGGGCGCCGACCCGAAGCGCCACCTCAAGCTCGGCCGCGGCTCGCTCAGCGACGTCGAGTGGCTGGTGCAGCTGCTGCAGCTCCAGCACGCGCGCACGATCCCCGCGCTGCGGACCACCTCGACGCTGACCGCGCTGAGCGTGGCGGAGGAGGCGGACCTGATCTCGCCGCCCGACGCCGAGCGCCTGCGCGCGGCCTGGCTCCTCGCGTCGCGGGTGCGCTCGGCGATGACCCTGTTCACCGACCGCACGGCCGACGTGCTGCCGGCCGACCGCCGCCAGCTGGACGGCGTGGCACGCCTCCTGGAGTACCCCGCCGATTCGGCGACGCAGCTCGAGGACGACTACCTCGGCGTCACCCGCCGGGCCCGCGCCGTCTTCGAGCGCCGCTTCTACGGCCCTGTCGAGGTCGACGCGCCGACCTACCGCTGACGCCCGCGGGTCCGTCCGGGAACGCGGAAGGGCCGCTCCTCCGGGGAGGAACGGCCCTTCGTGCAGTGCGCGAGCCCTGCGGTGCGTCGGATCAGACGCCGTAGTACAGCTCGAACTCGAAGGGGTGCGGGCGCTGCGCGAGGGGCTTGATCTCCTTCTCGCGCTTGTAGTCGATCCAGGTCTCGATGAGCTCCTGGGTGAACACGCCGCCCTGGAGCAGGAAGTCGTGGTCGGCCTCGAGGGCGGCCAGGGCCTCCTCGAGCGAGGCGGGGACCTGCGGGATGAGCTTGGCCTCCTCCGGGGGCAGCTCGTACAGGTCCTTGTCGACCGGCTCGTGCGGCTCGATGCGGTTCTTGATGCCGTCGAGGCCCGCCATCAGCTGCGCGGCGAACGCGAGGTACGGGTTGCCCGAGGCGTCCGGCGCGCGGAACTCGATGCGCTTGGCCTTCGGGTTCGTGCCCGTGATCGGGATGCGGATCGACGCGGAGCGGTTGCCGGCCGAGTAGACCAGGTTGACCGGCGCCTCGAAGCCCGGGATCAGGCGGTGGTACGAGTTGACCGTCGGGTTCGTGAACGCGAGGACAGCGGGGGCGTGCTTGAGCAGGCCGCCGATGTACCAGCGTGCGACGTCCGAGAGTCCGCCGTAGCCGTTCTCGTCGTAGAACAGGGGCTTGCCGTCGTTCCAGAGCGACTGGTGGGTGTGCATGCCCGAGCCGTTGTCGCCGAAGAGGGGCTTCGGCATGAACGTGGCGGTCTTGCCCCACTGCTCGGCCGTGTTCTTGACGATGTACTTGAACTTCAGGATGTCGTCCGCGGAGTGGACCATCGTGTCGAATCGGTAGTTGATCTCCGCCTGGCCGCCGGTGCCCACCTCGTGGTGCGAGCGCTCGAGGATGAGGCCGGCGTCGATCAGCTTGAGGCAGATGTCGTCGCGGAGGTCGGCCTGCTTGTCGACCGGGCTGACCGGGAAGTAGCCGCCCTTGTAGGGGGTCTTGTTGCCGAGGTTGCCGCCCTCTTCGACGCGGCCCGAGTTCCAGGCGCCCTCGACGGAGTCGACGGAGTGGAACGCGGAGTTCTGGGTGACCTCGTAGCGCACGTCGTCGAAGATGTAGAACTCGGCCTCGGGGGCGAAGAACGCGGTGTCGGCGATGCCGGTCGACGCGAGGTACTTCTCGGCCTTCTTGGCGACCTGGCGCGGGTCCTTCGAGTAGATCTCGCCGTTGCGCGGGTTGTAGATGTCGAAGACGATGATCAGCGTGCGCTCGACGCGGAACGGGTCCACGTAGGCGGTGGTCACGTCAGGGATCAGCTGCATGTCCGATTCGTGGATGTTCGCGAATCCGCGGATCGAGGACCCGTCGAAGAGCTGGCCGACGGAGAAGAACTCCTCGTCGACCGTCGAGGCGGGGATGTTGAAGTGCTGCTGGACACCGGGGAGATCGGTGAACCGGATGTCGAGGAACTTGACGTCCGTGTCCTTGATGAACTTGAGCACCTCGGAAGAATCTTTAAACATGCAAAGGTCTCCAATGGCGTAACGGGTGGCTGCAGACGCAGCCGTTCCACAGTAGTCACCGGCGGTTACCCCGCCGTGTCCCTCGTGTTTCGGGCGTGTTACACGGGGTCCCGCCGAGCGTGTCGCGGCCGGCCTCCGCTCCCGGCGGGCGCGCGGCCTGCGCGGGTAGCATCGGAGGATGCCAGCACCCGAGCGCAGGACCTTCGCCGACGTCGCCCCGAGCACGCGACCGGGGGAGCGGCTCGGGCTCCCCGAGACCGGCCGGATGTCGATCGCCCGGCCCGGTCGCCGCTTCGCCGCCCTCGCCGTCGACTTCGCGATCGTCGCGCTGCTGTCCTTCGTCTTCTTCGGCTACGACCGCTGGGCGAGCATCGTCCTCTTCGTGGTGCTGCAGGCGGTGTTCATCCCGACCATCGGCGGGAGCATCGGCCACCGGCTGCTCGGTCTGCGCGTCGTCCGCCTCGGCGGCGGCTGGGTCGGCGTCTGGCGTCCGCTGGTGCGCTCGGTGCTCCTCGCCGTGCTCGTCCCGGCCCTCGTCTGGGACTCGGACCAGCGCGGCTTCCACGACAAGGTCGCCGGCACGGTGCTCGTCCGCTACTGATCGGGCAGTCGTCCGGGAACGACGAACGGGCCGGCGGGAGTGATCCCGACCGGCCCGTTCGTGTGCTCGTCCCGTGCGTCAGCGGGAGCGCTGCGGCCGCACCTTGAAGGGGTCGACGCCCTTGGGGATCGGCAGCGAGGTGTTCAGCGAGGCGAGGCGGTTCTTGACGGCCAGCACCTCCGCCTTGGTCAGCACCTTCTTCGTCTTCGCGAGGGCGCGCGGCACCTTGTGCAGCGGGACGGCGCCCTCGTCGGGGCCGACGTTCACGAAGGTGACGGGGACGTTGGGGAGGATGCGGGTCACCTTGCGGCGCTCATCCTCGAGCATGCGCTTGGTGCGGCCGGTCGGGCCCTCCGCGATCAGCACGACACCGCCGCGGCCGACGGCGCGGTAGACCGCGTCCTGCGTCTTGCCGTTGACGGCGACCGGCATCTCGCCGCCGGTCCAGGTGCCGCGGAGTCCGCTGCGCAGGACGGCGCCCACGGCGCCCGGCTGCCCGGCGATCTGCCCGTAGGCGGCGCGCTCGGCGCGGCGGGAGAGGACCGCGAGGCCGGCGACGAGTCCGGCCATCACGCCGACGACGATCCAGAGCGCGATGACGAAGCCGTTGCCGTCGCCGAGGAGGACGCCGAGGAGGATCCCGATCAGGATCGGGACCAGCAGCGCCAGCAGGATGATCCAGACCGCGCTGCTGTCGTAGCGGCGGGTCATCTGGAACACCTGCCACATCTGCTTGAGACGTCCTGGTTCCTTGACCGCCTTCGTCGACGGTTCCGTGCTGCGTGCCATTCCTCCAGGATACCGAGCGGACCCGGTGGGGGAGACCGATCCGAGCGGATCCGCCGGACCTCCCCTCCTCCCCAGCGACGGCACACCGGATCCGTCCACCGACCGGGCCTCCGCCGCCCCGGCGAGCCGGCTCGCGCGGCACCCTCGGAGCATGGCAGCGAGCGGTGAGAGCGAACGGAGCGGCGGACAGCCGCTCGAGTGGGTCGCCGGTCACGCCGTGGTGGGCTCCGGAGCGCTCGGGCCGGTCGTCCGCGACGGCGACGGCCGGCTCCTGAACGCTCTCCTGCTCTCGCAGGAGCGGGCGGAGGGCGCGCTGGGGTCGGGGATCGAGCGGCTCGCGCCGCACGAGCATCGGCAGCGCCTCGTCGACGTCGGGGTGCACGCCGATGGAGCCGTCCTCCTCACCACCCCGGCCGTCGTCTCGACCCTCGAGCAGGTGCTCGAGTCCGGTGCGGTGCTGCCGCCGGGGGTCGTCGTCACCCTCCTCGCGCCGGTCGTCGGCGCCCTGCGTGACGCGGCGGCGTCGGGAGTCCACCCGCTCCCCGGTGCCGAGGCGATCGGAGTGACGGAGGAGGGACGTCCGGTGCTGCTGCTCACCGAGGCGCCGACGGGATCGACCGAGGCCGACGTCGTGGCCGCGGTGATCGGGCTCCTCGGACGCTGCCGTCGGAGCTGCCCTGCCTGGCGGGGGAGCCCGCGGGACGACGACGACCTCGCGGCGCTGGAGGCGCTCCTCTACCGCTCCGCGGCGCCGTTGCCCCTCCGCGTGGTTCACCGGCCCGGGACGGCGGCCGACCGGGAGCGGTCGAGCGGGGTCGTCGAGAGCCCGCCTGCGCGACACCGCCGCACGCATCCGCTGGACGGCTGGCGCGATCGGGTGCGCGCGCTGGTGGTCCGCCGCCGCGGCCCCCTCGTGACCGCGGCCGTCGTCCTCGTCGGCGCGCTGGTGATGACGGGCCTCGGCCCCGACCGGAGCACGGGAGCGGAGACGGCCGCGTCGACGCGGACGCCGGCGCCGGTGCCGTCGACGTGGACGCCGGCACCGAGTCCTGGCGCTCCGACGGGGCCGGTACCGGCGACGGCGACCGCGACCGCGCCAGCGACCGCGGGAGCGACACCGACACCTCCGGTGAGAGCCGTGGCGACGCCGACACGGGCACCGGCTCCGGCGACGCCGAGCGCCGAGCCGACGGTCCGGCCGCCGCGCGCTGAGCTCGGGGCGGAGGAGGCGGCGACGGCCCTTCTCGCGGCGGCCCGCCACTGCGGCGGCTCGGAGAGCGCCTGCGCGGAGGCGCTGACCACCCCCGACTCGCCGATCCGCGTCGACGGGGGCTCCGCCTTCGCGACGCTCCGCGCACCGGCCTCCGCCGTCATCGCTGTGCGTGTGGACGTGAACGGCGCCTCCGCCGTGGTCGCCGTCGGTCCGGATCCGGGAACGACGACGGCCTCCGTCCTGATGATCAGGACGGAGGCCGCATGGCTTCTCCGCGACGTCTTCACCGACGGGGGCCGCTAGTGCGGCGCGTCAGCGTGGCGGCGTCAGATGCCGAGGTCGTTCTCGAACGAGCCCTCCTCGAGGCGCTCCTTGATGGCCACCAGGAAGCGGGCCGCGTCGGCGCCGTCGACCGTGCGGTGGTCGTAGGAGAGGGCGAGGAACACGGTCGAGCGGATCGCGATCGCGTCGCTGCCGTCGACCTGCACGACGGCCGGCTTCTTCGTGACGATGCCGGTGCCGAGGATCGCGGTCTGCGGCAGGAACACGACGGGCGTGTCGAACAGCGCACCGCGCGAGCCGGTGTTCGTCAGGGTGAAGGTGCCGCCGGCCAGCTCGTCGGGCTTGAGCTTGTTGTTTCGGGTGCGCTCCGCGAGGTCGCCGATGGTGCTGGCGATCTGCGCGAGCGTGAGCTCCGACGCGTTCTTCAGGACCGGGGTGAGCAGTCCGCGCTCGGTGTCGACCGCGATGCTGATGTTCTCGTGGTCCGGGTAGACGATCGAGTCGCCGTCGAGCGTCGAGTTGATCACCGGGTAGGCCTTGAGGGCCTCGGCGGCCGCGAGGGCGAAGAACGGCAGGAAGGACAGCTTGGCGCCGGTCTTCTCGTTGAAGGTCTTCTTGACCGAGTCGCGGAAGCGCGCGACGGCGGTGACGTCGACCTCGACGACCGAGGTGAGCTGGGCGGTCGACTGCATCGACTCGACGGCACGCTGCGCGAGCACCTTGCGCAGGCGGGTCATCGGCTGCGTCGTGCCGCGCAGGGGCGAGGTCTCGAGCGGCGTGCGAGCGGCCTTCGCGGCGGCGGCGGCCGGAGCCGAGACCGGGGCGGGAGCCGACTTGGCGGCCTCGACGGCGTCGAGCACGTCCTGCTTGCGGATGCGCCCGCCGACACCGGTGCCGGTGAGGGTGGAGAGGTCGATGCCGTTCTCGCCGGCGAGCTTGCGCACCAGAGGGGTGACGTAGCCGGGGTTCGAGTCGGTGGGCTCGGGGGTCGCGGCCGGCGCGGGGGCGGAGGCGGCGGGGGCCGGAGCGGCGGCGGCGGGAGCCGGGACCGACGGAGCGGGGGCGGACGCCTCCGGAGCGGCGGGCTTCTCGGCCGCGGGGGCCGGCTCGGGCTCGGCGGGGGCCGGAGCCTCCTCCTCGGTCTCCGCGTCGACGGACGGGGTGGCCTCGTCGGTCGGCTCGGTCTCGGCGGCCTCGGCCTCGGGCGACTCCTCGGCGGCCGGCTCCTCGGCGGGGGCCTCGGGCGCGGACGCGGCTCCGGAGCCGTCGCCGATGCGCACCAGCTCGGCGCCGACCTCGACGGTCTCGTCCTCCTCGACGAGGATCTCCTCGATGACACCGGCGACGGGCGAAGGGATCTCGGTGTCGACCTTGTCGGTCGAGACCTCGAGCAGCGGCTCGTCGACCTCGACGCGGTCGCCGACGTTCTTCAGCCAGCGGGTGACCGTTCCTTCCGTGACACTCTCTCCGAGTGCCGGGAGGCTGACGGATTCGCTCATGAGCCTGTCTCCTTAAGACGCTTGTGTACGTGGTTTCAGTTTAGTGAGGCGGGAACGGCCGGTCGCCGTCCCGCGATGGTCCTAGAGGGCGTGCAGCGGCTTCCCCGCCAGCGCGAGGTGCGCCTCGCCGAGCGCCTCGTTCTGGGTCGGGTGCGCGTGCACGAAGGGGGCGACGTCCTCGGGGTGCGCCTCCCAGTTCACGATGAGCTGCGCCTCGCCGATCAGCTCGCCGACGCGGGCGCCGATCATGTGCACGCCGACGACGGGCCCGTCGACGACGCGCACGACCTTGACGGAGCCCGCGGTGCCGATGATCGTGCTCTTCGCGTTGCCGCCGAGACCGTAGTCGTAGCTCGCGACGCGCTCGGCACCGTACTCGGCGACGGCGCGCGCCTCGGTCAGGCCGACGGACGCCACCTCGGGGTCGCTGTAGGTGACCTTCGGGATGTTGAGGTCGGCCACCGTCTGCGGCTTCAGGCCGGCGAGCTCCTCGGCGACGAAGATCCCCTGCTGGAAGCTGCGGTGCGCGAGCTGCAGGCCGGGCACGATGTCGCCGACGGCGTAGACGCCGGGAACCGAGGTCTGCAGGCGCTCGTCGGTGATCACGTAGCCGCGGTCGAGCGTGACGCCGATCTCCTCGAGGCCGAGCCCCGCGGTGACCGGGCCGCGGCCGACCGCGACGAGGAGGAGGTCGCCCTCGACGCTCGCCCCGCTCTCGAGCGAGACCGAGACGCCGTCGTCGGTCTGGACGACGCCGGTGACGCGCGAGCCGAGGGTGAAGGAGATCCCGCGCTTGCGGAAGGCGCGCTCGAACTGCTTGCTGACGCTCTCGTCCTCGTTCGGCACGAGGTGGGGGAGCGCCTCGACGATCGACACCTCGGCACCGAAGGAGCGCCAGACGCTGGCGAACTCCACGCCGATGACACCGCCGCCGAGCACGACGACCCGCTCGGGGACGTGGTCGAGCTCGAGGGCCTGGTCGCTGGTGATCACTCGGCCGCCGATCTCGATGCCCGGGAGGGTGCGCGAGGCGGAGCCGGTCGCGACGACGATCGAGCCGCCGTGCAGCACGTGCTCGCCGACCGTGACGGTCCTCGGCCCGGTCAGCCGGCCCTCGCCGGAGACGACGGTGATGCCGCGGGCGGAGACGAGGCTCTGCAGGCCCTTGTACTTGCCGGCGACGACGCCCTCGCGGTAGCGCGTGACGCCGGGGACGTCGATGCCCTGGAAGCCGGCGAGGACGCCGTACTTCTGCGCGTCCCGGGCGCCGTCGGCGAGCTCGGCGGCGTGCAGGAGGGCTTTGGTCGGGACGCAGCCGCGGTGCAGGCAGGTGCCGCCGAGCTTGTCGCGCTCGACGATCGCCACGCTCATCCCGAGCTGGGTCGCGCGCAGAGCCGCCGCGTACCCGCCGCTGCCACCTCCGAGCACGACCAGGTCGTAGCGCTCTTCCGACACCCAGTGACTCCCTTGCGACGTGCGGTTCCCCTCGCCTCCGCGGATCTCCGCGCCTGTGCGCGGGCCGGTCGGAGGGGGGGACGAGGCGGGAGATCCCGCCCCGTCGACCCTACTACGCGCTCGCCAGGCCCTCGGCCAGGGCGAGGAGGGCGCGGACCGAGACCCCGGTGGGGCCGGTGCCGGTGAAGCCGTACCCGCCGCCGCCGTTGTTCGCCGGGCCGGCGATGTCGAGGTGCACCCAGGGGATGCGCGCCGCGTCCGGGCCCTCGCCACGGGTGCCGACGAACTCCTGGAGGAAGTGCGCGGCGATCAGCATGCCGCCGGCGGTGTTGCCCGGCTTGATGTTGGCGATGTCGGCGATCTCGGAGTTGAGCAGCGGGCGCAGCTCCGCGGGGAGCGGCATGTGCCAGAAGAGCTCGCCCGTGCTGCGCGCCGACTCCAGCACGGAGGCGACCAGCTCGTCGTCGCCGAACACGCCGGTGTAGCGGTTGCCGAGCGCGACGACGGCGGCGCCGGTCAGCGTCGCGACGTCGACGATCGCGTCGGGCTGCTCCTCGCTCGCGGCGACGAGGCCGTCGGCGAGCACGAGGCGGCCCTCGGCGTCCGTGTTGAGGACCTCGACGGTCTTCCCGCCGCGGATCGTGAGCACGTCGTTCGGGCGGATGGCCGTGCCGGAGGGCATGTTCTCGGCGATGCAGAGCCAGGCGGTGACCCGCACCGGCAGGCGGAGCTCGGCGACCGCGCGCACGACCGCGTAGACCGTCGCCGCGCCGGTCATGTCGTCCTTCATGCCGATCATCGAGGCCGGCGGCTTGAGGGAGAGTCCGCCGCTGTCGAAGGTGATGCCCTTGCCGACCAGCGCGAGGTGCTTGGGCGCCGTCCGCTCGGCCGTCCCCCCGGGGGAGGAGGCGCCGTCGGGCGTGTAGGCGATCTTGACGAGGCGCGGCGGGCGGGACGAGCCGCTGCCGACACCGAGGATGCCGCCGAAGCCGTCGCGCTCGAGCGCCGACTCGTCCCAGACCGTGACCTCGAGGGGGAGCCCTTCGACGCCCTCCTGCACGGCCTCGGCCAGGGTCTGCGGGTAGAGGTGCGACGGCGGGGCGTTGACCAGGTCCTTCACGGCGGACACGGCGCGACCGACGACCTGCGCGCGCTCGAGGACGGCCGCGTCGGCGGACTCGTCGGAGGTCACGAGGAGCACGCGCTCGACGGGAGCCTTCGCGGCGTCGAGGGTGCTGTGCCGGAAGGCGGTGTAGCTGTAGGAGCCGAGCGCGGCTCCCTCGGCGACGGCCGCGAGCGCGTCGTCGTCTCCGGTGGGCAGGGCGAGGGCGACCGAGGCGGTGCCGGCGAGGCTGCGGACCGCGAGTCCGGCGGCGGTGCGCAGCACGGTGGCGCTCGGCTCCGCGGAGCCCAGGCCGACGAGGACGACCACGCCGGCGCGGACGGAGGAGGGGACCCGCGTCAGCGACTCGACGGAGCCGGTCACCCCGAGCGCGGGGAGCGCGGCGACGAGGTCGTCGAAGCCGTCGACGCCGACGAGACGGGGGCCGTCCGGTCCGGGCGCGACGCCGAGGACGAGAGCGCCGGTGTCGAGATCGGAGGCGGGGACGGTCGTGTACTCGAGAGAGGAGAGGGGCATGAGCGCAATGCTAGGCGCGGCCGGGACGGCGCTCGGCCGCCCCGTCGCGGCTGTTCGCTCAGGGCTCAGCGCCGCCGGGGAGCCGCCCCGGCGGGCCGTCTAGGCTGGATCGCATGCCGGATCCTGCAGACCTCTTCGCGATCGAGGGCGACCTCGCCGACGTCCCGCGGGGCCTCCACCTCGTGGCCGGCCTCACCGGGTTCGCCGATGCCGGAGGTGCGGTCGGCCAGCTCGCCGAGCACCTGCACGGGACGCTCGAGCACCGGACCGTCGTCGAGTTCGACCCCGACCAGCTGCTCGACTACCGCGCACGCCGGCCGATCATCACCTTCGATCAGGACCACCTCACCGACTACACCCCGGCGAGCCTCCGCCTCTCGCTCGCGCACGACGAGCTGCACCAGCCGTTCCTCCTGCTCACCGGGTTCGAGCCGGACTACCAGTGGGAGCGCTTCACCCGGGCGGTGCTCGAGCTCATCGATCGGCTCGAGGTCGCGAGCACCACCTGGGTGCACGCGATCCCGATGCCCGTCCCGCACACCCGGCCGGTCGGCGTGACGGTCAGCGGCAACCGCGAGGACCTGATCGAGGCCATGTCGGTCTGGAAGCCGGTCACCCAGGTGCCCGCGAACGTCCTGCACCTGCTCGAGCTCCGCCTCTACGACCGGGCTCTCCCGGCCGTCGGCTTCGCCCTGCTGATCCCGCACTACCTCTCCGACACCGCCTACCCCCAGGCGGCCGTCGCCGCGCTCGAGAGCATCTCGGCGTCGACCGGGCTGATCTTCCCGACCGACAGCCTCCGCGAGAGCGGCCGCGAGTTCCTCTCGAAGGTCGACGAGCAGGTCGGCTCGAACGAGGAGCTGCAGAAGCTCGTCGCGGCGCTCGAGTCCCGGCACGACACCTACATGGAGGGGACGAGCCTGCGCTCGCCGCTCACCGACGAGGACGGCTTCGTCCCGACCGCCGACGCGCTCGCGGCCGAGCTGGAGAAGTTCCTGGCGATCAAGCGGCCCGGCGAGGAGCCCACGGCCCAGTAGCAGGCGAGCCGCGCTTGGTAGTCTCTGCCGAGTGCGATCTCGTCGAGCCTGGTTCGTCTTCGGTGCCGGTGCCTTCGCGTACCTGGTCGCCGTCCTCGACCGCACGACGCTCGGAGTGGCGGGCGTCGACGCGGCGGAGCGGTTCGGCATCTCCGCCGCGATGCTCTCCTCGCTCGCCGTCGTCCAGCTGATCGTCTACGCCGGGATGCAGATCCCGGTCGGCATCCTCATCGACCGCTTCGGCCCGAAGACGCTGATCCTCAGCGGGACCGCGCTGATGATGGTCGGCCAGATCGTCCTGGCCTTCGCGCCGTCCCTCGGCGTCGCGATCGTCGGACGGATCCTGGTGGGTGCGGGCGACGCCGCGATCTTCACCTCGGTGATCCGACTGACCGTGACCTGGTTCAGCGGACCGATCGTCCCCCAGCTCTCGCAATGGATCGGCAACATCGGCCAGGTCGGCCAGATCCTCTCCGCCCTGCCGTTCGCCGCGATCCTGCACGCGGCGGGCTGGACTCCCGCCTTCCTCTCCGTCGCCGGGATCGGCGCCGTCGCCTTCCTCGGCGTGCTCCTGCTGATCACCGACGTCCCGCCGCGGACCGAGCCGATTGTCCTGGTGCCGCCGACGCTCCGCGCCACGATCGCCCAGCTGGGTGTCAGCCTGCGCCGCCCGGGCACGCAGCTCGGCTTCTGGTCGCACTTCGTGACGCAGTCCTCCGGCACCGTGTTCACGCTGCTCTGGGGGTACCCCTTCCTCGTCTACGCGATCGGACTGGAGCCGGGCGTCGCCGCTCCGACGCTGACGATCGTCGTGGTCGCCGGCATCGTCGTCGGCCCGATCCTCGGCGTCCTCACCGCCCGGCACCCGATGCGGCGGAGCAACCTCGTGCTCGGCATCGTCTCGGCGATGGCGGTGGCCTGGACGGTCGTGCTGCTCTGGCCGGGGGTCCCGCCGTACTGGCTGATCGTCCTGCTGCTGATCGTGATCGGCGCGGGCGGGCCGGGATCGATGATCGGCTTCGACTTCGCCCGCACCTTCAACCCGTCCCGGAGCCTCGGCGCCGCGAACGGCGTGGTGAACGTCGGCGGCTTCCTCGCGAGCTTCACGATGATGTTCCTGATGGGGCTGCTGCTCGACTCGCTGGCAGGGCCGGGCGCGGACTCCGCCCGGCTCTACTCGATGGACCACTTCCGGCTCGCCTGGTGCATCCAGTACGTCGTCGTCGGCCTCGGAGTGATCGGACTGGTCACCGCTCGCCGCAGGACGCGGCGGCGGCTCGCCGAGGACGAGGGAATAACGGTGGCCCCTCTGTGGGTTGCATTGAACGACCGTCTCCGTCGTGGCCGCGCAGGACGCTGACCGTCGGACCCGCCCTTCCCCGTCCTTCCGCGAGGCCCCGCATGGTCTCGCGTCGGACTCCTCCCGGAGTGCCGAAGCCCTGAGCGCACGGCCGCACTACTCAGGCGTGCAATAATTGTCAATAGGACCCGTTCGGGTCGAGGAGCACGGCGCCCACGTCGGGCGTGCGATCCCCTCGACTTGACATGGGTCCTCGTAATGCCCACCGACGGACGACGCCTCCCGGCCTCGCCCGCAGCCGGGACGCAACGGATGGAGAGGTGCCGCCATGGCCACCAGAGCTACCAAGACCGCAACGCTCGACGCCGTCGACGACGACGTGACGACGACCAAGAAGCCCGCCGCGCGCAAGCCGGCGGCCAAGACCACGCGCGCCCGCGCCACCGCCAAGGCCGCGGCCCCCGCCGCGACGGAGGAGGAGCCCACCGAGCCCGAGGACGTCGACGGCGACGCCGACGCCGAGGAGGAGACCGCGGTCGTGGTCGAGGAGACCGAGACCGAGACCAAGGACGACACCGAGACGCCAGTCGTCGCGGCCGCCGCTCCGGCCGAGCCGCTGCCCAGCGGCGCGCTCGTCCTCTCCTTCGGCGGCGACGACGACGAGGTCCCCGTCTACTCGACGGCGATCACCGGCGCCACGGCCGACCCGGTCAAGGACTACCTGAAGCAGATCGGCAAGGTCGCGCTCCTGAACGCGGCCGAGGAGGTCGAGCTCGCGATGCGCATCGAGGCGGGCCTCTTCGCCGAGGACAAGCTCGCCAACTCGAGCGACCTCAGCCCGGAGCTCGTCCGCGAGCTGCGCTGGGTCGCGAAGGACGGGCAGCGGGCCAAGAGCCACCTGCTCGGCGCGAACCTCCGCCTCGTGGTCAGCCTCGCCAAGCGCTACACCGGCCGCGGCATGCAGTTCCTGGACCTGATCCAGGAGGGCAACCTCGGTCTGATCCGCGCGGTGGAGAAGTTCGACTACACCAAGGGCTTCAAGTTCTCGACCTACGCGACGTGGTGGATCCGCCAGGCGATCACCCGCGCGATGGCCGACCAGGCCCGCACCATCCGCATCCCCGTGCACATGGTCGAGGTCATCAACAAGCTCGCCCGCGTCCAGCGCCAGATGCTGCAGGACCTGGGCCGCGAGCCCACGCCCGAGGAGCTGTCCCGAGAGCTCGACATGACCCCCGAGAAGGTCATCGAGGTGCAGAAGTACGGTCGCGAGCCGATCTCGCTGCACACCCCCCTGGGTGAGGACGGCGACAGCGAGTTCGGCGACCTCATCGAGGACACCGAGGCGGTCGTGCCGGCCGACGCGGTGGGCTTCACGATGCTGCAGAAGCAGCTCGAGTCGCTGCTGGACTCCCTCTCCGAGCGCGAGGCCGGCGTGATCCGCATGCGCTTCGGCCTGGGCGACGGCATGCCCAAGACGCTCGACCAGATCGGCGACACCTTCGGCGTGACGCGCGAGCGCATCCGCCAGATCGAGTCCAAGACGATGGCCAAGCTCCGCCACCCGTCCCGCTCGCAGTCGCTCCGCGACTACCTCGAGTAAGCCGGTGATCCGCTACGCGCCGGCGGTCCTCCTCGGAAGGGCCGCCCGGTTCGCAGCGCGCGTCCGCAAGCCCGGCGGAGGCTCCGCCGTGCCCGGACTCGTCTTGAACCGCCTCGCGCCGGGCTTCCTCCCGGCCGTGCTCGACGGCTTCACCGACGGCCTCGTCGTCGTCACCGGCTCGGCCGGGAAGTCGACGACGACCAAGATGCTCGTGGCGGTGCTCCGTGCCCACGGGCTGCGGGTCTTCACCAACCCCTCGACCGCGAACATCGCGCAGGGGCTGACCTCGGCGCTGCTCGAGCGCACCGACCTCCGCGGGCGGATCGATGCAGACATCGCCGTCCTGGAGATGGACGAGGGCCACGGCGCCCGGCTCGCGCCGCGGATGAGCCCGCGCGTCGTGCTGCTCACCAACGTGGTCGTCGACCAGATCGACCGCTTCTTCGACCCGGCCATGGTCGCCCGGATGCTCGCGACCATCGCGACCCGGGCCACGGGACCCGTCGTCCTCAACGCGGACGACCGCCACGTCGCCGACATCGCGACGAGCCTGCCCAGCGATCGCCTGCGCTGGTACGGCACCTCGTCCGCCGTCCGCGATGCGGCTGTCGGGGGGCTCGGCTACGCGGCCGACGCCGAGGGCCAGGAGGGTCGTGCGACGACCGTCGTCGAGACCACGGGCGGTGCCGCCGCGACGATTCGGAGCGACGGCGACGTCCTCGACGTCCGCCTGCCCGCTCGCGGCGTGCACTACGCGGTCGACGCCGCCTCGGCGGTCTCCGCGGCCCGCGCGATCCTCGGCACCCGCTTCCTCCCGGCGACGACCGCCTCCGCGCTCTCGTCGATCGACCCCGTGTTCGGGCGCGGCGAGATCGTGACGGTGCGCGGCCAGGAGGTCGAGTTCGTCCTGGTGCAGAACCCGGCGAGCTACCGCCTGAACATCGCGGAGATCCCCGAGGGCACCGAGCAGATCATGCTCGCCCTCGGCTCGGACGTCCGCGACCCCTCCTACTTCTGGCCGGTCGACACCGCCCGCCTGGGGCGAGTCCGGGTCGTCTCCGGCTCGAAGGCCCACGAGGCCGCGCTGCAGCTGCGCTACGACGGGGTCGCGATCGACGCGGTCGACGACGACCTCGGCCGTGCGCTCGACGCCTTCCTCGCGCTGCCCGCGCCGAGCCACGGGCGGAAGACGATCGTCTTCTCCGCCGACTCGATGCGGCGCACCCGCGCCCACCTCCAGCTCGCCTCCAACCGCGAGGAGACCGCGTGACCACCCTGCTGATCGGCGTGCTCGCCCCCGACGTCCTGGACAGCAACGGCGACGCGGCGAACGCCCGCGTCCTCGCGGCACGCGCCGGCTGGGCCGGTCTCGACGCCCGCCTCCTGCCGCTGCGCGAGAAGGCCGACTTCGCCGAGCGCCCCGATGTGCTCGTGGCCGGCACGGGAGCGGACGAGGACCTGCCCGCCGTGCTCGACCTTCTCCGCGCCGTCGGCGACACGGTCCACGGCTGGGTGCGCGACGAGACCGAGGTCGTCGCCGTCGGCGCGGGCTGGGAGCTCCTCGCCGAGTCGTTCGCGACGCCCGAGGCCGTCGTCGCGGGCATCGGGGTCCTCCCCGGTCGTGCCGTGACCTCCGAGCGCACGACCGACGACCTCGTCGTCGAGTCCGCGGCGGGCGTCCTCGTCGGCTTCGAGAACCACGCCCGCCGTTTCGAGGGCATCGATCCCGCGCACGTCCTCGGCCGGGTGCTGCACGGCACCGGTGACGGCGGGGGAGCGGAGGGCTACGCCGCAGGTCGGCTCCTCGGCACGCACCTCCACGGCCCCGTGCTCGCGAAGAACCCCGCCCTCGCGGACGCGATCCTTACCCGGGTTGTCGGGCGGCACGGTCTGGCCTACTCGACGCAGGACGAGCGGATCCGTGCGGCGGATGAGACAGCTCGAGCCGCCCGCGAAGTGATCGCGAAGCGGCTCGGAGTCGGCCGGTAGGGAGTCCCGCTCCCCACCGGCGAAGAGCGGGCTGACTAGGGGCGCTGCTCCTCGAAGAGGCGCGCCGACTCGTCGTGCCAGCTCTGGGCGATGCTGGAGAGCTTCTCCTGGTACTTCTTGCCGTGGTGCGCGCAGAACAGCAGCTCGCCGCTGTTCACCACGACACGGATGTAGGCCTGGGCTCCGCAGCTGTCGCAGCGGTCTGCCGCGGAGAGCTGCTGCGATCCAGCGAGCTCGTCCACGCCGTTCTGGGTTGCTGTGGTCGACATGACGTGGCCTCCTGCGCTCGGGTCTTCGACTTCGGTGGACTCGGCCTCTCGGCTCCGTCCTTCCCTTGGTCCAACCATCAAAGCACGCGGATGTTTCCCGGCAGAGTCGATCCCGTGGCATTTCGCTCTGCGCGTAGGTCCCCCGCCGCACTTCCCAGCCCGCGAGCACCGTGATCGCGCTCCGCCGCGCCGCGGCCGGGGTGTCGTCCCTCGAACCTAGACTGATCGGATGGCCTCCACCGACTACTCCGCACGGCACCTCTCCGTCCTCGAGGGCCTCGAGGCGGTGCGCAAGCGTCCCGGCATGTACATCGGCTCGACGGACTCCCGCGGGCTGATGCACTGCCTCTGGGAGGTCATCGACAACTCCGTCGACGAGGCCCTCGCCGGCCACGGCACCGAGATCAGCGTGGTGCTGCACGAGGACGGCAGCGTCGAGGTCCGCGACCGCGCCCGCGGCATCCCGGTCGACATCGAGCCCAAGACCGGGCTCACCGGCGTCGAGGTCGTCTTCACCAAGCTGCACGCGGGCGGCAAGTTCGGCTCCGGCTCGTACGCCGCCTCGGGCGGCCTGCACGGCGTGGGCGCCTCGGTCGTGAACGCGCTGTCGGAGCGGCTGGATGTCGAGGTCGACCGCGACGGCCGCACCTACCGGATGTCCTTCCACCGCGGCGAGCCCGGCCGCTTCGCCGACTCGGGCGAGCCGACTCCGGACGCCCCGTTCTCGCCGTTCGAGAACGGCTCCGAGCTGGAGATCGTCGCCAAGGTGAAGAGGGGCGTCACCGGGACGCGGGTCCGCTACTGGGCGGACCGGCAGATCTTCACCAAGGGCGCCGCCTTCCAGACCGACGACCTGGTCACCCGGGCCCGGCAGACCGCCTTCCTGGTGCCGGGGCTCACGATCGACATCGTCGACGACCGCGAGGAGGAGCGCCGCGCCGAGATGTTCCGCTACGACGGCGGCATCTCGGAGTTCGTCGAGTTCCTCGCTCCGGACGCGGCCGTCACCGACGTGCTGCGGCTCACCGGCAGCGGCACCTTCACCGAGACCGTCCCGGTGCTCACCCCCGGCGGCGCGATGGTGCCGACCGAGGTCGAGCGCATCTGCGAGGTCGACATCGCGTTGCGCTGGGGCACCGGCTACGAGACGGTGCTGCGCAGCTTCGTCAACATCATCTCGACGCCCAAGGGCGGCACCCACCAGACCGGCTTCGAGCAGGGGCTGCTGAAGCTGCTCCGCGCGCAGGTCGAGGCGAACGCCCGCAAGCTCAAGGCCGGCTCGGACAAGCTGGAGAAGGACGACGCCCTCGCGGGGCTCACCGCGGTGCTGACCGTGCGCCTGCCCGAGCCGCAGTTCGAGGGCCAGACGAAGGAGGTCCTCGGCACGCCGGCGGTGCGCGCGATCGTCGCGCAGACGATCACCTCGACCCTCGGCGCCGTGTTCGCCTCGACGAAGCGCGAGGACAAGGCGCAGATGTCGCAGCTGCTCGAGAAGCTCGTCGCCGAGATGAAGTCGCGGATCTCGGCCCGCGCGCACAAGGAGACGCAGCGCCGCAAGAACGCGCTCGAGTCCTCCTCGCTGCCGGCCAAGCTCGTCGACTGCCGCAGCAACGACGTGGAGAACAGCGAGCTGTTCATCGTCGAGGGCGACTCGGCGCTGGGCACCGCGAAGCTCGCCCGCAACAGCGAGTACCAGGCGCTGCTGCCGATCCGCGGCAAGATCCTCAACGTGCAGAAGGCGAGCATCGCCGACATGCTCTCGAACACCGAGTGCGCCTCGATGATCCAGGTGATCGGGGCCGGGTCCGGTCGCTCCTTCGAGCTGCCGGCCGCGCGCTACGGGAAGATCATCCTGATGAGCGACGCCGACGTCGACGGCGCGCACATCCGCACGCTCCTGCTCACGCTGTTCTTCCGCTACATGCGGCCGCTGGTCGAGGCCGGCCGGGTCTTCGCCGCGGTGCCGCCGCTGCACCGCGTCGTGGTGATGAACTCCGGCAAGAAGCCGAACGAGACGATCTACACCTACTCCGAGAAGGAGCTGCAGGGCGTCCTCGCCGGGTTGTCGAAGGCGAACCGGCGCTACCAGGACCCGATCCAGCGCTACAAGGGCCTGGGCGAGATGGACGCCGACCAGCTCGCGCTGACCACGATGGACCGCTCGCGGCGGACGCTGCGCCGGGTCAAGGTGTCGGACGCCGAGAACGCCGGCCGGGTCTTCGAGCTGCTGATGGGCAACGAGGTGGCGCCGCGCAAGGACTTCATCGTCCGCGGCTCCGAGACGCTCTCGCGCGACCGCATCGACGTCTGAGGGTCGTCCCGCGCCGTGGTGGCGCGGGACGACGGCCTAGAACTGCTCGGGAGCCGCGCCGATGCTGGCGACCGGGGCCGCGAGGGCGACGCCGGAGCCGTCGCGCTTCATCCCGGAGTCCGGGAGCGCTGCGACGCTGCCGTCGGCCTCGAGCGCGTGCGCCGGGCCGGGGCCGACCCAGGCGACGCCGAGGGCGGTCTCGCCCTTGAGGAAGCGCTGGGCGCGGACGCCGCCGGTCGCGCGGCCCTTGGGCGGGAACTCCGAGAACGCCGACACCTTGGCGCTGCCGGTGTCGGTGCCGGTGAGGGCCCAGCTGTCGACGGCGACGGTCGCGACGACCGTCTCGTCGCGCTCGGACTCGGGGACGACCGCGAAGGAGACGACCTCGTCGGTCTCGCTGATCTTGACGCCCGCCATGCCCGCCGCGGTCCGGCCCTGCGGTCGGACGGCCGACGCGGAGAAGCGCAGCAGCTGGGCCTCGCCGGTGACGAAGACGAGCTCGTCCTCGTCGGCCGACGGCGCGGCGCCGACGACCGCGTCCTTCGGCCGCAGCGCGATCAGCTCGATGTCCGGCCGGTTCGGCAGGTCGCCGGGGGCGACGCGCTTGACCGTGCCCTGCAGGGTGCCCAGGGCGATCGGGCGGGGGTCGTCGAGGGCGACCAGGGCGAGGACGCGCTCGTCCTTCGCGAGGTGGCTGAGGTAGTCGCTCATCCGGACACCCGCGCCGAGCTGCACGGAGGAGGACGGGACGGCGGGTACGTCGACGGGGGAGAAGCGCAGCAGGCGGCCGGCGGTCGTCACCGCGCCGATCTCGGCGCGCGTGGTGGTGTCGATGGTGCTGAGGACCGCGTCGTGCTTGCTGCGCCGGGTCGCGCGCTCGGGGTGCGGCGCCGCGTCCGGGTCGCGGTCGATGCGGACCATCCGACCGGTGGTGCTCAGCAGCACCCGGCAGGGCAGGTCGGCGATCTCGAGCACGGCGGCGGCCTTCCGGCCGGTCGTGGCGACGGAGGGGCGCGCCTCGGTGAGCAGGGTGCGCCGGGGCGTGCCGAGGCGCTGCGCGACCTCGTCGAGCTCGTCGGAGACCAGCGCCTCCAGGCGGCTGCGACTGGCCAGCAGCTCCTCGAGCTCGGCGATCTCGGCGAGCAGCGTGTCGCGCTCGGTCTCGAGCTCGATGCGGGAGAACCTCGTCAGGCGGCGCAGCTGCAGCTCGAGGATGTACTCGGCCTGGATCGTGCTGAGGTCGAAGACCTCGATCAGCCGGGCCCGGGCGGCGGCGGTGTCGTCGCTCGCGCGGATCAGCTGGATGACCTCGTCGATGTCGAGGATCGCGATCAGCAGTCCCTCGACCAGGTGCAGCCGCTCCTGGCGCTTGCGCAGCCGGTAGCGGGAGCGCCGGGTCACCACGGTCAGGCGGTGGCCGACGTAGACCTGCAGCAGCTCCTTGAGGCCGAGCGTGCGGGGCTGGCCGTCGACGAGGGCGACGTTGTTGATCGAGAAGGCGTCCTCGAGCGGGGTGTAGCGGTACAGCTGCTCGAGCACCGCCTCCGGGCTGAAGCCGGTCTTGATCCCGATCACGAGGCGGAGGCCGTTGTCGCGGTCGGTGAGATCGGTGACATCGGCGATCCCGCTCAGCTTCTTGTTCTGGACGCCGTCCTTGATCTTGTCGATGACCTTCTCGGCGCCGACGAGGTAGGGCAGCTCGGTGACGACGAGGCCGGACTTCCGGGCGGTGATGCTCTCGACCGAGACGCGGGCGCGAGTCTTGAAGCTGCCGCGGCCGGTCGCGTAGGCGTCGCGGACGCCGGCGAGCCCGACGATCGTGCCGCCGCTGGGGAAGTCGGGGCCGGGGACGAACGACATCAGGTCGTCCAGCGAGGCGTCGGGGTGCGCGATCAGGTGCCGCGCCGCTCCGATGACCTCGATCAGGTTGTGCGGGGCCATGTTGGTGGCCATGCCGACCGCGATGCCGCTCGCACCGTTGACGAGGAGGTTCGGGAACGCCGCGGGGAGCACCTCGGGCTGGTCGTGCGAGTTGTCGTAGTTGGGGACGAAGTCGACGACGTCCTCGTCGAGGTGCTCGGTCATCGCCGTCGCCGCGGCAGCGAGGCGGGCCTCGGTGTAGCGGGCGGCGGCGGGGCCGTCGTCGAGCGAGCCGAAGTTGCCGTGACCGTCGACGAGCGGGACCCGGAGCGTGAACGGCTGCGCGAGGCGCACGAGCGAGTCGTAGATCGAGGCGTCGCCGTGCGGGTGCAGCTTGCCCATCACCTCGCCGACGACACGGGCAGACTTCACGTGGCCGCGATCGGGGCGCAGGCCCATCTCGCTCATCATGTAGAGGATGCGGCGCTGCACGGGCTTCAGGCCGTCGCGGGCGTCGGGCAGGGCGCGCGAGTAGATCACCGAGTAGGCGTACTCGAGGAACGACCCCTCCATCTCGGCCGAGACGTCGACGTCCTCGATGCGCTCGGTCAGGGAGGATCCGGAGGGAGGGGGTGCAGCGTTCATGTCTCACTTCGGTAGCGGGCGCGGGCACGGCGGGGCACGCTCCGCGGAGGGGCGCAGCGTGCGAAACTGGGCGCGATGACCCCCATGCTACCGGCCGTCCCCGCCGGGCGGCGGAGCCTCGCCGACGTCCTCCCCGGCGCTCTCGACGCCCTCCTCGGCCGATCGGGGACCTTCGGCTCGCCGCGCGTCGAGCGGATCGTCGTCGTCCTCGTCGACGGGCTCGGAGCGGCCAACCTGCGCCAGCGCGCCGGGCACGCCCGGACGCTCACGCCCGCGCTCACCAAGGCCACGACCCTCGCCTCCGGCTTCCCGACGACGACCGCGGCGGCCCTCGCCAGCCTCACCACGGGCCGGCGCCCGGGGGAGCACGGCATGGTCGGCTACCGCGTGCTCGACCGGGCTCACGACCGCCTGGTGAACCAGCTCTCCGGCTGGGACGAGCGGATGGTCCCGGAGCAGTGGCAGCCGCACCCCACCGTCTTCGAGCGCGCCGTCGAGGCGGGTGTCGCGGCGAGCGTCATCGGCGCCGCCCGCTACGCGCACTCGGGGCTCACCCGCGCGATCCTGCGCGGCGCCGAGTACCGGGTCGCCGGGGGAGTCGCCGAGCGCTTCGCCGCCGCGCGCGACCTGCTCGATCGCGGCGGCCGGCAGCTGGTCTACCTCTACGTCCCCGAGCTCGACATGACCGCGCACGCCCGCGGCTGGGAGTCGCCGGAGTGGACGACGGCCCTGGAGCAGCTCGACGGCGAGGTCGCGGGCTTCGTCCGCGGACTCTCCGGCCGCGAGGGCGTGCTCGTCACCGCCGACCACGGCGTGCTCGACGTCCCCGCCTCGTCGCACGTCCTCGTGCGCGATCCCGCGCTCCTCGAGGGCGTCCGCCACCTGGCCGGCGAGCCGCGCTGCCTGCAGCTGCACCTCGAGGCCGGGATCGATCCCGCGGCGGTCGCGGCGCGCTGGAGCGACGCGGAGGGCTCCCGCGCCTGGATCGCGACCCGCGACGAGGTCGCGGCGAGCGGCTGGTTCGGCGAGATCGGCGCCCCGGCGGCGGAGCGGATGGGCGACGTCTTCGTCGCCGCGCGGAAGGCGATCGCCTACTACTCGGCGGAGGACGCCTCCGGCCGGTCGATGATCGGCCAGCACGGCTCGCTCACCCCCGAGGAGACCCAGGTGCCGCTGCTCGGCTTCGGCGCGCTCTCCGGGATCTGAGTCCCGGGAGCGCGCTCGCCCTCTCAGGCGTCGACCGGTCAGGCGTCGACCGGTCAGTCGTCGCTGCGGGCCCCGAAGACGATCTCGTCCCAGCTCGGGATGGCGGCCCGGCCTCGGCGCATCGAGGTGCGTCCGCTCGCGGCGGGGTGCTCGGCGGCGGGTGCTGCGGGGCGCTCGGGCTCGGGGGCCTTCGGGGCGACGACCGCGGGGGCCTCCGGCTGCGGCTCCTCGCGCACCCGCGCCGAGGAGGCGTGGTCGCGCTCCCCGCGACGGCGCCGGAGCGCGTCGAGGAGATCAGCCGTGTCGTTGAGGTTGCGCTCGCGCTGCTCGGTCGTGCTGGTCACCGGGCGGGGGAGCGTGGAGACCGGACGCGGCGTGTCCGACAGGGCCGGCTGCGGCTCGGTGTCGGAGGGCCGGGAGGCGGCGGGACGGGAGTGCGGGAGGCGCGAGGGCCCCTGGCGCTCGGAGCCCGCACGCTCGGAGCCCGTGCGCTCGGGGCGCGACGGCTCCGCGGGCTTCGCGAACGCGTCGGTGTCGAACCGGGTCGCCAGCTCGTCGACCGCGGCGGGGATGACGGCGCGCAGGCGCGGGATGAGCGTCGGCCGGATCTCGCCCTGCTGGGAGAGCGTGGTCGCCTCGGCGGTGAGGGGGGAGAGGAGCGCCTTCTTGGGGTCGAAGCGCCAGCGGGCGTCGTGGTCGATCTCGTCGGAGCGGAAGAGCAGCTTGACGACCCAGCCCTCCTCCTCCTTCCAGCTCGACCACTGCTCGCCGTCGGCGCCGAGGGCGCCCAGGCGCTCGCGGATGACGTCGCCGAAGGGCGTGCCCTCCTCGAGCGGGTCGGGGTCGGCGCTGGTGTAGACGCGGACCGCCAGGGCGGAGGCGACGATGTGCTCGCGCTCGGCCGTGACCGGGCCCTCGAAGCGGGCGACGTAGTCGAGGTCGGCGCCGGTGAGCTCGGCGACCTCCTCGGCGGAGAGGCCCGAGCGGATGTGCGACTGGATCTCGCGGGGCGACACGCGCTTCTCCCGCGGGGGCAGCGAGTGCACGCGCGGGCGCAGCTGGCTCTGCAGCGTCTCGTCGATGCGGACGGAGAACCGCTCACCGCCGTCCGAGACGAGGACGAGCGATCCGCTCTCGACGCCGATCACCTTCAGTTCCATCATCGTGCTGGACCTCCTTCTGGCCGCGGACGAGCCCGTGCCTGCCGCGAACCGGCTCAGGATCGCACGCCGACGGGCCGTTCCCCGGGAATACCGCGGGCGGGTCGAAAGTTGGTGCGGAGGAGGGCGCGGCAGCGGCTGTCAAGACGCGTTCGAAGCGGTTTGCGCATCGATACTTCTTGATGCACACTGTCCCCGCCGATTTGTTGAACGACTGAATTTAAGAAGTGGATGGGAATGGCTACGGACTACGACGCCCCCCGCAAGACCGATGACGACTCCGAGTCGATCGAGGCCCTGAAGGAGCGAGTCCCCGACAAGATGTCCGGTGTCGTCGACGTCGATGACGCCGACAACCCGGGCGGATTCGAACTGCCCGGTGCCGATCTGTCCGACCTCGATCTGGACGTCGTGGTCCTTCCGCCGCAGGCGGACGAGTTCACGTGCGTCAGCTGCTTCCTGGTGAAGCACCGCTCGCAGATCGACCACGAGGAGAAGCTCGGCCCGATCTGCCTGGAGTGCGCCGCCTAGGCCTCTCCCGGCTCCGAAAGACCAGCGCCCCGTCGCCGTGATCCCTCCCGGATCGCGGCGACGACGTCGTTGGGGCGCCTGCTCGACAGCAGCCAGTACGGCGTCGGGTCGGCGGGGTCCTCGATCGGGACCCGGACGACGTCGCGCACCCAGCCGCGGATGACGAGGAACGCCCTGGCGTCCAATCGCGGTCCGCGCTGAGCGAACGCCCGCTCGCCGGTGAAGGCGACCGCGTCGCCCACCAGCTCGAGCGGGATGTGCGCCCGGCCCGCCCGCAGCTCGCCGTCGACGACCTCGATGGTCGGCGACGTGGCCAGCAGCGTGCCGACGGTGCCGCCGTAGAGCACCAGCGCGACGAGGAAGCCGACGGACAGGTTGATCGGCGCGAAGACCAGGATGCTGGCGGGGATCACGAGGGCGGTGGAGACGAAGAGCCAGGGCGCGGGCCACAGCCTCTCTCGGTAGGACGGCATGTCCCTATTGCATCAGACGATTGGTCTACCCTCGTCACGTGAACGAAACCGTCGACGTCCCGATCCGCGCGGACGAGGTCCCGTTCTACGCCCACCCCGGTGACGCCGGAGCCGATCTGCGCTCCACGGAGGAGCTCGTGCTCGCTCCCGGCGAGCGGGCGAGCGTCGGCACCGGGGTCTCGATCGCCCTGCCCGACGGTCACGTCGGCTTCGTCGTGCCGCGCAGCGGGCTGGCCTTCAAGCACGGCCTCACGATCGTGAACGCGCCCGGCACCATCGACGCCGGCTACCGCGGCGAGATCCGCGTGGCGCTCCTGAACACCGACGCCCGCGAGCCTTACCGCATCGCCGCGGGCGACCGGATCGCGCAGCTCGTCATCCTGCCCGTCGTCCGGGCCCGCTTCACCGCCGTCGAGGAGCTGCCGGACTCCGTCCGCGGCACCGGCGGCTTCGGCTCGACCGGCTACGCGACCGCAGCACCAGCAGACGCCCGCACCAACGAGGAGAACGCATGAGCGACATCCAGCCCGCCGGCACCGAGGACGCGGCCGTCGAGACCGCCGCGCAGGACTTCGAGAAGTCCGCGCCCGCCGACCGCGCGGAGGCCGGCCCGCTCGACGAGCGCGAGGCCAACCCGGTCCGCCCCTACATCGACCTCGGCGGGGTGAAGGTGCTGCCCCGCGAGGGCATGCACATCCGCCTCGAGGTCGAGGAGGCGACCAAGCGCGTCATCGCCGTCGGCCTCGACTACGCCGGGTCCACTCTCCAGGTGCAGCCGTTCGCGGCACCGCGGTCCTCGGGCCTCTGGCACGAGATCCGCGGGCAGATCGCCGAGCAGATCGGTCGCCAGGGCGGCAGCACCGAGGAGCGCGAGGGCGTCTTCGGCCCGGAGATCGTCGCGCAGCTCCCGCTGGCCGGCGGCGGCGTGCGCGTCGCGCGCTTCGTCGGCGTCGACGGTCCGCGCTGGTTCCTCCGCGGCGTGATCGCCGGCGCGGGGGCCACCGACGAGCAGGCCGCGGCCGCCGTCGAGGACCTCTTCCGCAGTGTCGTCGTGGTGCGCGGCTCCGGTCCGATGCCCCCGCGCGACCTCATCCCGCTCAAGATGCCGGACAGCGGCCAGACCCAGCAGAGCGCGAGCTGAGCGGGATGGGCGCCGAGGGCGACCCGCAGCCCGAGCGCGCCGATCAGCCCGAGCGGCCCGAGCGTGCTGTCCAGCCGGAGGTCGGCGAGGCGATCGCGAAGGCCGCCCGCCGCTCCGGACTCGGCGTCGTCGCCGACGGCGAGCCGTTCGACGGCCGTGCACTGCTCGGCTCGATGGGCGGTGTCCGCGGCATCCTCGAGGCCGTCGTGCCCGGGGTCGCCTTCGTCCTCCTCTTCACGATCACGGGCGAGCTCGTGCTCTCGCTGGTCGCCTCGGTCGGGATGGCCGTGCTGTTCACCGTCGCGCGGATCCTCGGGCGCACCCCGGTCATCCAGGCGGTCGGCGGTCTGCTCGGCGTCGTGATCTCGGCCGCCCTCGCGCTGATCACCGGCCGCGCGGTCGACAACTTCGTGCCCGGTCTGATCACCAACCTCATCTACGGCCTCGTCTTCCTGGTCTCGGTGCTCGCGCGCTGGCCCCTGATCGGCGTCGCGGCCGGCTACCTGATGGGCGACGGCACGGCCTGGCGGGACGACCGCCGGAAGCGCCGGCTCTTCTCGCTGCTGACGCTCGCCTGGGCGGCCCTGTTCTTCGTCCGGCTCGCGGTGCAGTACCCGCTCTTCCTCGCCGGCGACGCCACGGCCCTGGGCACCTGGAAGCTCGTGCTCGGCCTGCCCCTCTACGCGCCGCTGCTGGTGCTCACCGTCCTGGCCGTGCGCGCGGAGTACCGCGGCGCGGCGGAGCGGGACGAGGCGGCTCCGCCCGCCGAACGCGCGTAGAGTTGTCTCGACGTCAAGATAAATAGTTAGGTCCTCCTTGGTGGCGGGGCGCTGTGCGCGGTCGCCAAGATGGAGATGGATATGTGGGTGCGCCCGTCGGCGGAGCCCACGTCAGCGAAGGAGAGGGCGACGTGTCCGCGGTAGACAGCTTTGGATCGAAAGACAACCTGAAGGTCGGCTCGACCGACTACGAGGTGTTCCGCATCGACCGGGTCCCCGGTCACGAGAAGCTCCCGTTCAGCCTGAAGGTGCTGCTCGAGAACCTGCTCCGCACGGAGGACGGCGCCAACATCACGGCCGATCACATCCGCGCCCTGGGCGAGTGGGTCCCGGAGTCGGAGCCCGACACCGAGATCCAGTTCACGCCCGCGCGCGTCGTGATGCAGGACTTCACCGGTGTGCCCTGCATCGTCGACCTCGCCACCATGCGCGAGGCCGTCGCGGCCCTCGGTGGAGACGCGAACAGGATCAACCCGCTCGCGCCCGCCGAGATGGTCATCGACCACTCGGTCATCGCTGACCTCTTCGGCACCCCCGACGCCCTCGAGCGCAACGTCGAGCTCGAGTACGAGCGGAACGGCGAGCGCTACCAGTTCCTCCGCTGGGGCCAGACCGCGTTCGACGACTTCAAGGTCGTCCCGCCCGGAACCGGCATCGTCCACCAGGTCAACATCGAGTACCTGGCCCGCGTCACGATGACCCGCGAGGTCGGCGGCGTCCTCCGCGCCTACCCCGACACCTGCGTCGGCACCGACTCGCACACCACCATGGTGAACGGCCTCGGCGTGCTCGGCTGGGGCGTCGGCGGCATCGAGGCCGAGGCGGCCATGCTCGGCCAGCCCGTCTCGATGCTCATCCCCAAGGTCGTCGGCTTCAAGCTCTCCGGTGCCATCCCGGCCGGCGTGACCGCCACCGACGTCGTCCTGACGATCACCGAGATGCTGCGCAAGCACGGCGTCGTCGGCAAGTTCGTCGAGTTCTACGGCGCCGGCGTCGCCCAGGTGCCCCTCGCCAACCGCGCCACCATCGGCAACATGAGCCCCGAGTTCGGCTCCACCGCCGCGATGTTCCCCATCGACGACGTGACCCTCGACTACCTGCGCCTCACCGGCCGCAGCGACGAGCAGATCGCCCTGGTCGAGCAGTACTCCAAGCTGCAGAAGCTCTGGCACGACCCCGCGGTCGAGCCGGTCTTCAGCGAGTACCTCGAGCTGGACCTCAGCACGGTCGTCCCCTCGATCGCCGGGCCGAAGCGCCCGCAGGACCGCATCGAGCTCACCTCGGCGAAGACGCAGTTCGAGTCGGACCTCAACAACTACACCGACGTCACCCACGACATCGTCGACCTCACCCTCGCCGAGTCGTTCCCCGCGTCGGACCCGGGCGAGCTCCAGCCGCAGGACGAGTACAGCTCGCACTCGCACACCCACCGCTCGCACGCGCCGACCACCGCGTCGAAGCCGACGACCGTCGAGCTGGGCGAGGGCCACGAGAGCTTCACGATCGACCACGGCGCCGTCGCGATCGCGGCGATCACCTCCTGCACCAACACGTCGAACCCCTCGGTGATGCTCGCGGCCGGCCTGCTGGCCCGCAACGCCGCGCAGAAGGGCCTCAAGGCCAAGCCGTGGGTCAAGACCACGCTGGCGCCTGGCTCGAAGGTCGTCACCGACTACTACGAGAAGGCCGGGCTCACCGAGTCGCTCGAGGCCCTCGGCTTCTTCACCGTCGGCTACGGCTGCACCACCTGCATCGGCAACTCCGGCCCGCTGCTCGAGGAGATCTCGACCGCGGTGCAGGAGAACGACCTCGCCGTCACGGCCGTCCTCTCGGGCAACCGCAACTTCGAGGGCCGCATCAACCCCGACGTGAAGATGAACTACCTGGCGAGCCCGCCGCTCGTCATCGCCTACGCCCTCGCCGGCTCGATGAACTTCGACTTCGAGGTCGACGCCCTGGGCACCGACACCGACGGCAACGACGTCTTCCTCAAGGACATCTGGCCCGACGCGGCCGAGGTCCAGGCGACGATCGACTCCTCGATCGACAAGTCGATGTTCGACACGCAGTACGCCGGCGTGTTCGACGGCGACGAGCGCTGGCGCTCGCTGCAGACCCCCGAGGGCTCGATCTTCGAGTGGGACGAGGACTCCACCTACGTGCGGAAGCCCCCGTACTTCGACGGCATGACGATGGAGACGACTCCGGTCACCGACATCGCCGACGCCCGCGTGCTCGCCAAGCTGGGCGACTCGGTCACCACCGACCACATCAGCCCCGCCGGCTCGATCAAGGCCGACAGCCCGGCCGGTCAGTACCTCGCCGAGCACAGCGTGGACCGCAAGGACTACAACTCCTACGGCTCGCGCCGCGGCAACCACGAGGTGATGATCCGCGGCACGTTCGCGAACATCCGCCTGCGCAACCAGCTCCTGGACAACGTGGAGGGCGGCTACACCCGCGACTTCACGCAGGAGGGCGGCCCGCAGTCGTTCATCTACGACGCGTCGCAGAACTACCAGGCGCAGGGCACCCCGCTGGTGATCCTCGGCGGCAAGGAGTACGGCTCCGGCTCGTCGCGCGACTGGGCGGCGAAGGGCACCAGCCTCCTGGGCGTCAAGGCGGTCATCGTCGAGAGCTTCGAGCGGATCCACCGCTCGAACCTGATCGGCATGGGCGTCGTCCCGCTGCAGTTCCCGCAGGGCGAGACCTGGGCCTCGCTCGGGCTCGACGGCACCGAGTCGATCAGCATCTCGGGCATCGAGGCGCTGAACGAGGGCGTGACCCCGAAGACGGTCCACGTCGTCGCCTCGCCGACGTCCGACTCGCCCGAGGGCAAGCAGCCGATCGAGTTCGACGCGGTCGTCCGCATCGACACCCCCGGTGAGGCGGACTACTACCGCAACGGCGGGATCCTGCAGTACGTGCTGCGCTCCCTGGTCTGATTCCGAGCAGATCTGCGCGCCTCCCTGCAAGCCGGGGAGGCGCGCACCTGTTCCACCGGACCCCGTGCGTAGACTCGGGAGACGTCCACACCCCTCAGACATCCCCCGGAAAGGCGGCGCGAATGGCTGTTCTCGAGACCATCTCCGGACCGCGCGACCTCGACCGCCTGACCCGGACCGAGCTCGAGACGCTGGCGCTGGAGATCCGCGACTTCCTCGTGCGCGAGGTGTCCAAGACCGGCGGCCACCTCGGCCCGAACCTCGGCGTCGTCGAGACGACCATCGCGATCCACCGGGTCTTCGACTCGCCGCACGACGCGATCATCTTCGACACGGGGCACCAGTCCTACGTGCACAAGCTGCTGACCGGCCGCCAGGACTTCTCCGGCCTCCGCCAGCGCGGCGGTCTCGCCGGCTACCCGCAGCGCTCCGAGTCGCCGCACGACATCGTCGAGAGCTCGCACGCGTCCAGCTCGCTGTCCTGGGCGGACGGCATCTCCCGCGCCTTCACGATGACCGGTCAGACCGACCGCCACGTGGTCGCCGTCGTCGGCGACGGCGCGCTCACCGGCGGGATGACATGGGAGGCGCTGAACAACATCAGCGACGACAACTCCCGCGGGCTCGTCATCGTCGTCAACGACAACGGCCGCTCCTACGCCCCGACCATCGGCGGCATGGCGCGCTTCCTCAACGGCGTCCGCACCCGGCGCACCTACCGCACGCTGCACCGCGGCTCCCGCGCCGTCTCCGAGCGCCTGGGCGGCCCCGCAGCGGCGGTCTACCGCGGTGTGCGCGGTGGCCTGCACGGCTTCCTCAGCCGCTTCATCAACAACGAGGCGCTGTACTCCAACCTCGACATCAAGTACCTCGGCCCGATCGACGGACACGACCTCACCGCGATGGAGGAGGCGCTCCAGCAGGCGAAGGACTACGGCACGCCCGTGATCGTGCACGCGATCACGCAGAAGGGCAAGGGCTTCGAGCCCGCCGTCCAGGACCTCGCCGACCAGTTCCACGCGGTCGGCCAGATCGATCCCGAGACCGGCGAGCCGCTGAGCGCGAGCGGCGCCCGCTCCTGGACCTCGGTCTTCGCGGAGGAGATCGTCACCCTCGCGGACGAGGACCCGACGATCGTCGGCATCACCGCCGCCATGCTCCGCCCGGTCGGCCTCGACCGCCTCGCCGAGAAGTACCCGGACCGCGTGTTCGACGTCGGCATCGCCGAGCAGCACGCCGTGACCTCGGCCGCCGGCCTCGCATTCGGCGGTCTGCACCCGGTCGTCGCGCTCTACGCGACCTTCGTCAACCGCGCCTTCGACCAGGTGCTGATGGACGTGGCGCTGCACCGCGCCGGTGTCACCTTCGTGCTCGACCGCGCCGGGGTCACCGGCCCCGACGGTCCGAGCCACCACGGCATGTGGGACCTCGCGATCCTCCAGGTCGTCCCGAACATCCGCCTCGCCGCGCCCCGCGACTCCGTCAGGCTGCGCGAGGAGTTGCGCGAGGCCGTCGGCGTGAAGGACGCCCCCACGGTCGTGCGCTTCTCCAAGGGCAACGTCGGCGACGAGATCGACGCGCTCGAGCGCCTCGACGACGGCGTCGACGTGCTGCTGCGCTCCGAGCGCCAGGACGTGCTGATCGTGACCGTCGGCCCGATGGCCGCGATGGGCCTCGACGTCGCGCAGCGGCTCGCCGCGCAGGGCATCGGCGCCACCGTCGTCGACCCGCGCTGGGTCGTGCCGGTGCCGCGCAGCGTCATCGACCTCGCCGCCGAGCACCGCCTCGTGATCTCGATCGAGGACGGCGTCCGCGTCGGCGGCATCGGCACCCGGATCCGCCAGGACCTCCGCGAGGCCGGCGTCGACACGGCCGTCACCGAGCTGGGGCTGCCGGACCAGTTCCTCGACCACGCCAAGCGCGAGGAGATCCTCGAGGACGTCGGACTGACTCCGCAGCACATCGCCCGCGACGTCGTCGCCCAGGTGCTCGGCAGCAAGATCCCGGTCGCGCGCCCGCTGCCCGAAGAGGTCGCGGCGCACGACGACGCGCGCAAGGACTGAGTGCTCGAGGACTGAGCACGCTCCACGCACGAGAGAGGGCGCCCACCGGACCGGTGGGCGCCCTCCAGCGTTCCTGCGGTTACTCGACCCCGCGGATGGCCGGGTCGTGGAACGTGCCGCCGAAGGCGCGCTCGCTCGCGCCGACGCGGTCGAGGTAGGGCGTCAGGCCGCCCATCTGGAACGGGTAGCCGGCGCCGAGGATGAGGCAGAGGTCGATGTCCTCCGCGGCGTGCACGACGTCGTCGTCCAGCATCCGCTTCACCTCGTCGGCGAGGCCGGTCTCGACGCGCAGCCGCAGCTCCTCGGCGGTCATCGGGTCGGAGCCGCCCTGGACGATGGCGACGGCGCGCTTGTCCACGCCCTTCACCCGGCCCTTGGCGTCGCGCTCGAAGACGTGGCCGAGCTCCGCCAGGCGGTGCAGGTTCGCGCTGTCGTAGAAGCGGTCCGGGAAGGCGGCGTGGTGGGTGTCGAGCACGTGCGCGCCGACCTTGAGTCCGACGAGCTCGAGCAGCTCGAACGGCGTCATCGGCAGGCCGAACGGCTCGAGCGAGGCCTCGACGACCTCGAACGGGGTGCCGGTGTCGACGGCGTGCATCGCCTCGCCGAGCACCTTCGCCAGGACGCGGTTGACCACGAAGCCCGGGGTGTCGCGGGTGATGACGGCGTTCTTCTTCAGCTTCGCCGCCGTGACCATCGCGGTCGACAGCGTCTCGTCGTCGGTCTGCGGCGTGTTCACGACCTCGATCAGCGGCATCACCGCGACCGGGTTGAAGAAGTGGAAGCCGACGAGGCGCTCCGGGTGCTGCAGCCGCTCGCCGATCCGCTCGACCGAGAGCGACGAGGTGTTCGTCGCGAGGACGGCGGTGGGGGACACGTAGCGCTCGATGTCGGCGAAGACCTCCTGCTTGACGGAGAGCTCCTCGAAGACGGCCTCGATGACCCAGTCGGCGTCGGCGAAGTCGGCGCGGTCGGTGGTGCCGGTGACGAGACCACGGAGGCGGTTCGCGTCGTCCGGCGAGAGGCGGCCCTTGGCGAGCAGGGTGTCGATCTCGCCGACGATGCTCGCGACGCCGCGGTCCACCCGCTCCTGGTCGAGGTCGGTGATGACCACCGGCACCTGGAGGCGGCGGACGAAGAGCAGCGCGAACTGCGTGGCCATGAGACCCGCGCCGATGACGCCGACCTTGGTGACCGGCTTGGCGAGGCTCTTGTCCGGCGCGCCGGCGGGGCGCTTGGCCCGCTTCTGCACCAGGTCGAAGGCGTAGATGCTCGCGCGGAACTGATCCCCGGAGACGAGGTCGGCCAGGGCCTCGTCCTCGGCGGCGAAGCCCTCCTCGCGGGTGCTGCTCTTGGCGGCCTTCAGCAGGTCGAGCGCGCGGTAGGGCGACGCGGCGACGGTGCCGATCTTCGACTCGAGCTGCTTGCGGGCGATCGCGATCGCGGCGTCCCACTTGACCAGCCGCTCGATCTTCCCGGGCACGTTCGGCCGCTTGACCTCGACGGTCCCGCCGAGGACGCCGTCGGCCCAGACCAGCGAGTTCTCGAGGAAGCTCGCGGAGGGGAAGATCGCGTCGGCGATGCCGAGGTCGAAGACGTCCTGGCCCTTGAGGGTCCGGTTGTTCTTCAGCGGGTTCTCGACGATCACCTTGAGCGCGTTCTCGATGCCGATCAGGTTCGGCAGCAGCCAGGCGCCGCCCCAGCCGGGGATGATGCCGAGGAAGACCTCGGGCAGCCCGAGCGCGGGGATCGAGGCGTCGACGGTCCGGTAGTCGGCGTTCAGCGCGATCTCGGTGCCGCCGCCGAGCGCGAGCCCGTTGATGAAGACGAACGAGGGAACGCCGAGCTCGAACAGCAGGCCGAGGGTCGTGTGGCCCAGGCGCGCCAGCTGGCGGCCGATCTCGTGGCTCGGGATGCTGCCGACCTTGCTGAGGTCGGCGCCGGCGGCGAGGATGAACGGCTTGCCCGTCACTCCGACCGCCTGGATCTCACCGGCCTTCGCGCGCGCCTGCTGGGCGAGCAGCACGTCGGCCAGCTCGAACAGCCCGGCGGGGCCGAAGGTGCTCGGCCGGGTGTGGTCGCGGTCGTTGTCGAGCGTGATCAGCGCCAGGACGCGGCCGCTGGGGAGCGGGACGTCGCGGACGTAGGAGTGGGTGACGACCTCGCCCTCGGCGAGTTCGACCAGGTCCTCGAATCCTTCGAGCATGGGTCAGCGTCCCTTCCGTCGTGCGCGCTTGCCGTCGAAGTGCGGGTTCTCCCAGATGACCGAGCCGCCCTGGCCGAGACCGACGCACATCGCGGTCAGGCCGTAGCGGACCTCGGGGTGCGCCTCGAACTGGTGGGCGAGCTGGATCATCAGCCGGACGCCCGACGAGGCGAGCGGGTGGCCGATCGCGATCGCGCCGCCGTACTCGTTGACCCGCGGGTCGTCGTCGTCGATGCCGAAGTGGTCGAGGAAGGAGAGCACCTGCACGGCGAACGCCTCGTTGAGCTCGAAGAGGCCGATGTCCTCGATGCCGAGCCCGGCCTTCTTCAGCGCCTTCTCGGTCGAGGGCACCGGACCGATGCCCATGATCTCGGGCTCGACGCCGGCGAAGGCGAAGCTGACCAGGCGCATCTTCTCGGGCAGGCCCAGCTCCTTCGCGGCGTCGGCGCTGGCGAGCAGCGAGACGGCGGCGCCGTCGTTGAGACCGGAGGAGTTGCCGGCGGTGACCCGGCCGTGCGGGCGGAACGGGGTGCGCAGATTCGCCAGCCCCTCGAGCGTGGTCTCGGGGCGGGGCGCCTCGTCGGCGGTGGCGAGGCCCCAGCCGGCAGCGCTGCGGGTGGCGACCGGGACGAGATCGGGCTGGATGTCGCCGTTGCGGTAGGCCTCGGCCAGCTTCTGCTGGCTGCGCAGGGCGTAGTGGTCGGAGCGGCTCTTGGTGAGCTGCGGGAAGCGGTCGTGGATCTTCTCCGCGGTCTTGCCCATGTTGAGGGCCTCCTCGCCGACCAGGCGCTCGGAGAGGAAGCGCGGGTTGGGGTCGGCGTTGAAGCCCATCGGGTGGCGGCCCATGTGCTCGACGCCGCCGGCGATCACGACGTCGTAGGCGCCGAAGGCGATGCCGCCGGCGGTCGTGGTGACCGAGGTCATCGCTCCCGCGCACATCCGGTCGATCGCGTAGCCGGGGACCGAGCGCGGCAGGCCCGCGAGGAGCGCGGCGGTGCGGCCGAGGGTCAGGCCCTGGTCGCCCTGCTGGGTGGTCGCGGCGATGGCGACCTCGTCCACGCGCTCCTTGGGCAGGGCGGTGTTGCGCTCCAGCAGACCGATCATGGCCTTGACGACGAGGTCGTCGGCCCGGGTCTGCCAGTACATGCCCTTCTCACCGGCTCGCCCGAACGGAGTACGGACTCCGTCGACGAACACGACTTCGGATCTCTCGGCCACAGTGCCTCCTGAAAACGGGACGCCCTCTCGGAAACCGGACGTCGTTCCGATCGTAGGAAGGCGGCGACGGGCGCCGGAATCCTTTGCTTCTTCCTACGAAGCGGGTTCCGTGCCCTCGACGGGTGCTTGCCCGGCTTCCACAAACGCGGTGGCGAGCGAGCCGGCGGTCGCGTCGATCTGCCAGGAGCGGGCACCGGCGCGCTCCAGCTCGGCGGCGACGGAGTCCCGGTCGAGCGGCTCCGGCGGGTTCCAGGCGAGGCGGCGGACCAGCTCGGGCGTGAGCAGGTTCTCGACCGGGAGCGAGAGCAGCTCGGCGATCTCGCCGACGACGGCGCGGGCGGCCTTCAGCCTGGCGTCGGCGGCCGGGTTGCGGTCGCCCCAGGCGCGCGGCGGCGGCAGGGTGTCGGCGGCGGGACGGACGGGGCCGGGCAGGTCCTCGGTGCTCTGACCGCGCTCGATCGCGGCCCACCAGCGCTCGACCTCGCCGCGGCTGGCGCGGCCGGTGAAGTCGCGGCGGCCGGAGAGCTGGCCGAGGCTCGTGGGGACGTTGCGCGACACGGCGATGATCGAGGAGTCGGGGATCAGCCGGCCGGGCGCGATGTCGCGCTCGCGTGCGAAGGCGTCGCGGGTCAGCCAGAGCTCGCGGGCGATGGCGAGGGCGCGGGGCCCGCGCAGGGCGTGCATGCCGGAGAGGCGGCGCCACGGCTCGGCCGGGACCGGCTTGGGCTGCCGTGCCAGGGTCGCCTCGAACTCCTCGCGGGCGATCCGGGTCTTGCGGGCCTCGACGAGCATCTCGGCCATCCGGTCGCGCAGGTCGGGCAGCAGCTCGACGTCCTTCGCGGCGTAGACCAGCCAGCTCTGGGGGAGGGGGCGGGTCGACCAGTCGGCGGCCGAGTGCTCCTTGGCGAGGTGGATGCCGAGCAGGTCCTCGACGACGGCGCCGAGACCGACCTTGGGCAGGCCGAGCAGGCGGGCGGCGAGCTCGGTGTCGAAGATGCGCACCGGGTCGAGGCCGACCTCGCGCAGGCAGGCGAGGTCCTGGCTGGCGGCGTGCAGGATCCACTCCTCCTCGCCGATCACGGCCTGGAGGGCGTCCATCCGGCCGATCGCGGGCGGGTCGAAGAGGAACGCTCCGGCGCCGCGGCGGTAGACCTGGATCAGGTACGCGCGCTGCGAGTAGGTGAAGCCGGAGGCGCGCTCGGCGTCGACGGCGACGGGACCCTCGCCGGCGGCGAGGGCGTCGACCGCGGCGAGGAACTCGTCGGGGGTGGAGAGGACACGGTAATCAGTCACGGTTGTTCCGTCGGAAGGCGAGCGAGGTCACACCGTCGCCCGATACGGGCGGGAGGCCCGCGAGCATGCACAACAGCTCCCCCCAGCCTTCCACGTGGGGAGCGAGCTGCGCATCCTCGGGGCTCCAGGAGGCCCGGATCTCGATCTGCGCGCCGTCGCCCTGGGCGGCCAGCTCGCCGAATCCGGTGGAGAGGACCTTGGTCGCGGTGCCGGAGGCGGCGGTGTAGAAGGCGCCGCGGACCTCGAGCGCGTCCATCAGCCAGGACCACGCGACCTCGGCGAGGAAGGGATCGGTGCCGATCTCGATCTCGAGCGGGGCCTGGGCGAAGCAGACGACGCGGAACGGGCCGCCCCACTGCTCCGGCTCCTCGGGGTCGTAGAGCAGGATGAAGCGCCCGGTGCCCAGCTCGGAGTCGCGGCCGTGGGCGCGCGGCGAGACGTCGCCGGAGAGGGCGACGGCGTAGGGCGCGAGCCCGGCCGGCGAGGCGATCTCGGAGACGGTGAGCTCGGAGCGGGTCGTCGCCCGGCGCAGGGAGTCGACCGCGGCGCGGAACTCCTCCGGGAGCTGGGACGGCGCTGGGAATTCGGGCACGCTCGCAGACTAGAGTTCCCGCATGCTCGAAGCCCGCAGGCACGCCGCGGAGAGCGCGCACACCGGTGTCGTCCTCGCCGCGGTCCTCGCGGCCCCCGCCCTCGCCGCTCTGACGGCCCTCGGCGGCGCCGCGCTCGGGACGGCCTTCCTCCGCGGAGTGGTCACTCCGCCCTCCCGGCGCGCTCAGGACGTGCGGGTCCTCGCCGTGCGACCGGAGGTGCACGAGATCGAGCTGTCGGAGTCGGTCGACACCGCGGTCCGCGGCGGCTTCAGCCTCTGGTTCGACCACGGGCGCGGGCACGCGCGGATCGGGCGGCTGCTCGCGACCGGGCGCGGCCGGGTCGTGCGGGAGCTCGGGCAGGTCGATCGCGGGACGCTGCGGCCCGGTGCCCGCGGGCGGCTGAACGGCTGGCTGCTGCTCTCGCCGCGCGAGACCGGGCTGCCCTTCACGGCGGAGGAGGTGCCGACGCAGTTCGGCGCGGCTCCGGCCTGGCTCTTCCCGGCCGAGGAGGACGGCGGCGTCTGGGCGATCCACGTGCACGGCCGCGCGACGACCCGCGAGGAGACGCTGCGCGGGATGGCCGCGTTCCACCGGGCGGGGCTCACCTCGCTGGTCGTCTCGTACCGCAACGACGGCGACGCTCCGGAGAGCCCGGACCGGCGCTACGCGCTGGGGGAGACGGAGTGGCGCGACGTCGACGCCGCGATCCGGTTCGCCGAGCGGCGCGGCGCGCGCCGGGTCGTGCTCGTCGGCTGGTCGATGGGCGGTGCGATCGTGCTGCAGACCGCGCTGCGCTCGAGCCGCCGCGAGCTGATCGCGGGGCTGGTGCTCGACTCGCCGGTGATCGACTGGCGGGTGACCCTGCGGAAGCAGGCGCGGCTGAACCGGATCCCGGCGCCGATCGCGGCGCTCGCGCTCACGGCGATGCAGCGGCCGTGGTCGGCCGCGCTGACCGGGCAGAGCAGTCACGTCCCGCTGGCCGCGATGGATCTGGTCGAGCGGGCCGCCGAGCTGACCGTGCCGGTCCTCCTGCTGCACAGCGTCGACGACGACTTCGTGCCGAGCGGCCCGTCCGAGGCCCTCGCGGCGGCGCGCCCCGATCTGGTGGACCTCGTGCTCTTCCACGGGGCGGGGCACACCCGGCTCTGGAACGACGACCCGGAGCTCTGGGAGTCGTCGGTCGAGCGCTGGCTGGCGGAGCGGGCGCTCAGCCGATCCGGGTCCAGCGCGCGTAGGTGAAGCCGGCGTCGTCCGCGGCGAGCGACGTCAAGGAGTAGGCGTCGTCGATCCGCTGGCCGGTCGCCGCGACGGGGAGGCCCGGCAGCACGACGCGGGGCGCGGTCGTCAGGCAGAGCTCGTCGACGCGGCCGGAGGCGAGGAACTGGCCCGACAGCGAGGCGCCGCCCTCGCAGACCACGCGCTCCAGCCCGAGGGCGCGCAGGGCCGCGAGGATCGCGTCGACGCTCATCCGCCCGCCGGTCGCGGCCACCGGGACCACCTCGACGCCGCGGGGGAGGTCGCCCGGAGCCTCCAGCCCCTCCGGCAGCAGCAAGAGCACGCGGGCGCCCTCCTGCACCTCGAGGCGGTGGCCGGCCAGGTCGCCGGAGGAGGAGACGACGGCGAGCGGCGCGCGCTTGGGCACGCGGTAGCCCTCCGCGCGGACGCTCGCGGCGCCGACGAGGACGACGTCGGCCTGCGCGCGGATGACACCGAGGATCGTCCGGTCGACGCGGTTGGTCAGCGTCTCGCTCGTACCGTCGGAGCCGATGCTGGAGCCATTGACGCTCGCGATCATGTTGAGCCGCACGCGGACGCCGGCGCCGGGGCGGTAGGCCGCCTCGATCGCCGCTCGCGCGCCGTCCTCGCCGAGGCGGATCGGCTCGCCGGCGGGGACGAGCGGCTGCAGGATCACGGTGCCGGGCTCTCGCGCGGGACTCAGGCGGCCAGGTGGGCGCGGATCTGGCGCTTGGTGCGGCCGAGCAGTGCGCTCATCCCGCGCAGCCGCAGCGGCGAGACCGCCTCGGACAGGCCGATGGTCTGCGGGAAGTCGTCAGGAACCGCGAGTACCTGCTCGGGCGTCAGGCCGTCCAGGCCCTGGGCGAGGATCGAGGCGAAGCCGCGGGTGGTCGGCGCCTCGCGCGGGGCGGTCGCGTGCAGGTGGATCACGTCGCCGTCGAACTCGACGACGATGAAGACCGGCGACTGGCACTCCTCGACCCGCTCGAACAGGTCGGGGTGATCACGGTAGCGCTCGGGCAGCTCGGGGAGATCGTTCGAGAATTCGAGGAGGAGCTGGAGGCGCTCCGGCTTCTCGAGGGCGAGGAACTCCTCGCGGATCTCGCGGAGCGCGGGGCCGAGCAGGTCGGTGGCGGGGGTGTCGGTGGTCATCGCTTCCATTCTTCCCTACGCGGGGACGACGGGGCCGGACGCCGAGGGCCCCGGCACAGGTGTGCACGGGGCCCTCGGGTCACGATCGGAGCCGGTCGATCAGCGGGGCGCGGGGGCCTCGCCGGGCTCGGCGCCCTGGACGATGGGGACGCGGACGGCGCTGCCCCACTCGGTCCAGGAGCCGTCGTAGTTCTTGACGCCCTCGAAGCCGAGGAGGTGGGTGAGCACGAACCAGGTGTGCGAGGAGCGCTCGCCGATCCGGCAGTAGGCGATGACGGTGTCGCCGTCGGCGAGGCCGGCGCCGTCGCGGTAGATGCCGTTCAGCTCGTCGAGGGAGCGGAAGGTGCCGTCCTCCGCCGCGGCCTTGCCCCACGGCACGTTCTGCGCGCTGGGGATGTGGCCGGCGCGCAGGGCGCCCTCCTCCGGGTAGGCCGGCGCGGTGGTGCGGGCGCCGGAGAACTCCTCGGGGGAGCGGACGTCGATCAGCGGGTTGCCGAAGTGGGCGAGCACGTCCTCCTTGAAGGCGCGGATGTCCTCGTCGCGGCGCTCGACCGCCGGGTACTCGACCGCGGCCGGGCTCGAGGCGTCGGTGGTGGTCGGCCGGCCGTCGGCGATCCACTTGTCGCGGCCGCCGTCGAGCAGGCGGACGTCCTCGTGGCCGAAGAGCGTGAAAACCCAGAGGGCGTAGGCGGCCCACCAGTTGTTCTTGTCGCCGTAGATGACGACGGTGCTGTCGCGGGCGATGCCCTTGGCGCCGACGAGCGCGGCGAAGGCGGCGCCGTCGATGTAGTCGCGCTGCACCGGGTCGTTGAGGTCGGTGTGCCAGTCGATCTTGACCGAGCCGGGGATGTGGCCGGTCTCGTAGAGCAGGACGTCCTCGTCGGACTCCACGACCACGAGGCCGGGGGTGCCGAGGCGCTGCTCGAGCCACTCGCCGCTGACGAGTCGTTCGGGGTGCGCGTAGGCGGCGAACTTCGGCGACGGATCGAGTTCAACGGGCAAGGGGGACCTCCAGGATGGTGCGCGGGGCGCAGACGTGGTTCTCGGATGGGCGGCGGTGCGGGCGGGCTACGCTGGAGACCGCCCTCAGCGACAGTACGCGCCCTCGTGCGCGGGTGCACGGACGGCCCCGTAAGAGTTCGACACAGTGCCGCCGGCGTCCGCCGCCGTGCGGCTCGACACAGTACTGCGACCCTGGATGCGAGACCGCGTGACCCCCGACGACGTCCGTTCGACGAGCAGCCTGTCCGCGCGCTCGCCGCAGATCAGCGGCCACGAGATCGCCTCGACCCTGGTGCCGCCGCGGCAGTTCGAGGGCGCGACCTTCGAGAGCTACCGGCCGGACCCGGAGTACCCCTCGCAGGCGGAGGCCGTCGAGGCGCTGCGGGCGTTCGCGGCCGGTGGCGGCTCCAAGGGCGGCGGCGGCGGGTTCCTCGGCTTCGGCCGGAGGAAGGCGCCGGCCGTGAAGCCCGGCGTCTACCTCGACGGCGGCTTCGGCGTCGGCAAGACCCACCTGCTCGCGGCGATCTGGCACGCGGTGCCGGGCCGCACCTACTTCGGCACCTTCATCGAGTACACCGCCCTGGTGGGCGCCCTCGGCTACGCGGCGACGGTCTCGCTGCTGAAGGGCTCGGCCCTGCTCTGCATCGACGAGTTCGAGCTGGACGACCCGGGCGACACGATGCTGATGACCCGGCTGCTGGGCGAGCTGGTCGCCTCCGGCACCCGCATCGCGGCGACCTCGAACACCCCGCCGAACGCGCTGGGCGAGGGGCGCTTCGCCGCCGCGGACTTCCTCCGCGAGATCTACGCGATGGCCGAGCACTTCCAGACGATGCGGATCGACGGCACCGACTACCGCCGCCGCGACATCGAGGGCCACGCGGTCACCCGCTCGGACAGCGAGATCGACGAGCTCGTCGCCACGGCCCCCTCCGGCGCCGTCGTCACCGACGACTCCTTCCGCGCCGCGGTCGACCACCTCGGCTCGGTGCACCCCTCGCGCTACATCAAGGTGATCGACGGGGTCGACGCCATCGTGCTCCGCGACGTCGCCACGCTGACCGACCAGACGGACGCGCTGCGCCTCGTCGCCTTCATCGACCGCGTGTACGACGCTCAGATCCCGGTGCTGGCCTCCGGCGTCGCGCTCGACGAGGTCTTCGGCGGCGACATGCTCAGCGGCGGCTACCGCAAGAAGTACCTCCGCTCGATGTCGCGCCTGATCGCGCTGACCTCGATGCGCCCGTTCGCCTGACGACGGACCGGCGCCTGACGACGGACCGGCGCGCGGCGTCGGTCCTCCGCGGCATCTCCGCGGCTCGTGCGCGGGGGATCCGCGGCGCGCTGTAACGCACTGTTCACACGGGAGCCGTGCTCGTAACATCCGCGAAACCTCGTGCCGCACGGGTCGTAACGTCGCGCGGCCAGACTGTCGGCTACCCGAGGTGACCCGACACCCCGCGTCCTCCGAGACGCCGTGTCTTCGGGGTCGTGCAGCGACTGCCGGCCCGCATCGGGCTCTGCACTGCCCTCACTCACGACTCCTGCACGACTCTGCTTACTCACGAGAGGTTCAACAATGGATCAAGGCAATACCGCGTTCCTGCTCCTGGCGGCGGCGCTGGTCCTGCTCATGACCCCCGGACTCGCCTTCTTCTACGGCGGTCTGGTCCGAGCGAAGAGCGTCATCAGCATGATGATGCTGAGCTTCGGCGCGATGGGCCTGATCGGCGTGCTGTGGGTGCTCTACGGCTACGCGATCACCTTCTCCAACGCCGGTGTGGGCGACTTCGTCGGCATGGACGGCGTCCTCGGCATCGACCTCAGCCAGCTCGGCCTCGCCGGTGCCTACGCCGAGGCCCGCGGTGACATCGAGTCCGCGTACCCGACGCTCGCCTTCGCGGCCTTCCAGGCCACCTTCGCGATCATCACCGTCGCGCTCATCTCCGGTGCGATCGCCGACCGCGCCAAGTTCGGCGCGTGGATGGTCTTCGCCGGCGTCTGGGCGACCATCGTCTACTTCCCGGTCGCCTCGTGGGTGTTCAACTTCGCCCTCGACCCCGAGACCGGCGCCACCTCGGACGGCGGCTGGATCGCCTACAACGTCGGTGCGATCGACTTCGCCGGCGGCACCGCGGTGCACATCAACGCCGGTGCGGCGGCCCTCGCCCTCGCCCTGGTCCTCGGCAAGCGCGTCAACTTCACCAAGGGCGCGCACCAGCCGCACAACCCGCCGTTCGTCCTCCTCGGCGCCGGCCTGCTCTGGTTCGGCTGGTTCGGCTTCAACGCCGGCTCCGAGCTCGCCGCCGACGGCATCGCCGCGATCGCCTTCCTCAACACCATCGCCGCTCCGGCCGCCGCCATCATCGGCTGGCTGATCATCGAGAAGATCAAGGACGGCAAGCCCACCTCGATCGGCGCCGCCTCCGGTGCCGTCGCGGGCCTCGTCGCGATCACCCCGGCCTGCGCCGTGCTCTCGCCCTTCTGGGCGATCGTGCTCGGCCTGATCACCGGTGCCGTCTGCGCCCTGGCGATCGACCTCAAGTACAAGCTCGGCTACGACGACTCGCTCGACGTGGTCGGCGTGCACCTCGTCGGCGGTCTGATCGGAACGCTCTACATCGGCTTCTTCGGCACCGATGTCGGCCTCTTCCTCACCGGCGACGCCAGCCAGCTCGGCAAGCAGGCCCTCGCGGCCTTCACCGTCCTGATCTACTCCTTCGTCCTCACCTACGCGATCGGCTGGGTCATCCAGAAGACGATCGGCTTCCGCGTGAAGAACGAGGACGAGATCGCCGGCATCGACACCGCCATCCACGGCGAGGCGGGCTACGTCCTCGCGGACTAGTCCTCCCGCTGCCTCGTCGCGCTCGCCGCGACACCCCGGTGGAGCCGGCTCTTCGGAGCCGGCTCCTTCCGTTTCCGGGCTAGGGTTTTCAGGTGCCCTCCTCACGCTCCGTCGTGTCCCTGCTCCTCCGACTGCTCGGCCGCGCGAGCGCCCCGCGCGCCGACGCCGGCGCCCCCGCGCAGCGGCCGTACCTGAGCACCACGGCGCCCACGCCGGGCGCGAACGGCATCGGCCGGACCTCCGAGGTCGACCCGACCCGGCTGCGCGGCGTCCACCTCGGCTACGCGCCGACGCCGGACGGCGATCCCGACCCGGGCGAGGTCGTCTGGACCTGGGTGCCCTACGAGGAGGACGACGGCCGCGGCAAGGACCGCCCCGTCCTCGTCCTCGCGGTCGAGAAGGTCGGCACGGCGCTGGCGATCCGGCTGAGCTCGAAGGAGCACGACGGCTACCTCGCGGTCGGCGCGGGGCCCTGGGACCCGGAGGGGCGGCCGAGCTTCGCGGATCCGGAGCGGGTCTTCCGCGTGCACCCCGCGGGGATGCGGCGCGAGGGCGCCGCGCTCGAGCGGGCGCGGTTCGACGCGGTCGCGCGGGTCGTCTCGGCACGCTACGGCTGGCGCTGAGCCGGTGTCGACCTCCGGCGGCCCCGCCTAAGCGGTCGGGGCGATGCGCACGAGCTCCGGGTACTTGGCCGTGCGGCCGTCGCCGGAGGACGTGCCGGTGAGCCGGCGGCGCAGCCACGGCGCGACGTGGGTGCGGTAGTACTGCGCGGAGCCTCCGCTCGCGGCGGCGGGCCGCTCGGGCGCCTCCTGGGCGGCGGGCGGGACGGGGAGGCCGAGGGAGGAGAGCACGCGGGCGCTGACGCGGTGGTGACCGCGCGGGCCGAGGTGCAGGCGGTCCTCGGACCAGAGCGACGGGTCGGCGAAGGCCGGATCGGTCCAGTTGTCGGCGACGACGATGTCCTGGCGCTGCCGCGTGCGGCGCAGGACGGCCGAGGTGAGGGCGTCGCCGCGGCGCTTGATCAGCCGGCCGAGCGGAAGCCGCGCGGACGGGTCCGGGGCGGAGAGGGCGATCAGAACGACGCCCTCGGCGTCGCAGCGGGCGAGGACCTCGAGGTAGCGGTCCGCGATGCGCTCGATGTCGGCGCGTGGTCGGAGCATGTCGTTGCCGCCGCCGTTGAAGGAGAGGTGGGTCGGCCGCAGGGCGAGCGCGGGCTCGAGCTGCTCGTCGACGATCGGGTCGATGAGACGGCCGCGGATGGCGAGGTTGGCGTACTCGATCGGCTCGCCGAGCGCATCCGCCCAGCTCTGCGCGGTGAGGTCGGCCCAGCCGCGGGCGGTTCCGTCGGGGAGCTCGTCGCCGACGCCCTCCGAGAAGGAGTCGCCGATCGAGACGAAGCGGACGGCGGTCATCGGCGCGGCGATCGGGGCGGAGTTCCGGTGCGGGGCATCGTCGCACTGTAGCCCGGGAAAGCGTGTACCGTCGGCCGCATGGATCAGGACTCGCCGACCTCCGTCGAACTGCCGGACGGGGTCGGGCGCCTCGTCCTCCTCGATCCGGACACACCGCCGCGGGACTCGCCGCGGCCGTATCTGCATCCGCTGCGGACGCCGGCGGGTCGGGTGGTCAGCGATGTGCGGCCCGCCGACCACGACTGGCATCTCGGGCTGTCGCTCGCGGTGTCGAACATCACGATCGGGGACGCCGAGCTCGACACGAACCTCTGGGGCGGGCCGACCTGGCTGACGGGGACCGGCTACCGGCAGGTGGACAACAACGGGTCGCAGCGGCCGGAGGGCGCGGACCCGGGGGACCTCGCGCTCGGGTGGTTCGATGCGCGCGGGCGGCGCTTCCTCGACGAGCGGCGGCGGCTGAGCGTCCGGCGGCTCGGCGACGCGACGGTGCTGCGGATCGAGAGCCGCTGGCGCGCGCTCGGGGAGCGGCTGGTCTTCGGGTCGCCGACCACGGCGGGGCGGCCGGACGCGGGCTACGGCGGGCTGTTCCTGCGGCTGGACCCGTCGTTCGAGGGGAGTGTCGTGAGCGGGCCGGACGGGGCTGTCGCGGAGCCGATGGGGGTCGTGTCGCGCTGGCTCGCGGTGGCGGACGGGAGCGCGACGGTCGCGCTGCGGGCGGACGAGGGCAGTCCCGTCGATCCGTCGACGTGGTTCGTGCGGACGAGCGGGACGCCGATGCTGTGCGCGGCGCCGTTCTTCGGCGCGACGTGGACGCTGGACGCGGGGGCGGAGGCGAGCTGGAGCTGGCAGCTGCTGCTCGCGGACCGGGTGCTGGGTGCGGAGGAGATCGAGGCGAGCTGGGGGCGGGGGGCCTGAGTGCTGGCGGGGCGGGTCTCGATACGCCGCTGCGCGGCTACTCGACCAGCATGAGGCGGCTGTTCGATCAGCATGAGGCGGCTGCTCGGTCATCATGAGGCGGCTGCTCGATCAGCAGGAAGCGAGGGGGCGGTGCCCCCGGGAGAGGAGGAGGCGGACATGGAGCGGACCGGGAGGCTGGTGCTGCACGGCGCGCGGAAGGTCGACGCGGGCGGGACGGTCGAGGGCTTCTGGCTGGTCGCGGTCGACGGGGTGATCGTCGAGGTCGGGGCCGGGCGGGGCTGGCAGCGGGCGGCGGAGGGTGCTCGGGTGCACGACGCGGGCGGGCTGACCGCGACTCCGGGGTTCGTCGATCTGCACGTGCACGGCGGGGCGGGCCGCAGCTTCGACGAGGGTGCGGACGGGATGCGGGCGGGGCTCGCGCTGCACCGCGCGCAGGGGACGACGCGCTCGCTGGTGAGCCTGGTGTCGGCTCCGCTCGCGCAGCTGGAGGCCTCGCTCGACACGGTCGCCTCGCTGGCGGCGGAGGATCCGCTGGTCCTCGGGGCGCACCTGGAGGGGCCGTTCCTCGCGCCGTCGCGCTGCGGGGCGCACGACCCGGACGCCCTGACGGCGCCGACGGCCGAGGCGGTCGAGCGGCTGCTCGACGCGGCCCGCGGGAGTCTCCGGCAGATCACGATCGCTCCCGAGCTGCCGGGGGGCCTCGCGGCGATCGAGCGGCTCACCGACGCGGGGGTCGTCGTCGCTGTGGGGCACACCGAGGCGGACGCGGCGACGACCCGGGCGGCGATCGAGCGCGGGGCGCGGCTGGTCACCCACGCCTTCAACGCGATGCCGGGCATCGGGCACCGCGCGCCGGGGCCGATCCCGGTGGCGCTGGCCGACCATCGGGTGGTGCTGGAGCTGATCCTGGACGGCGAGCACGTGGACGCTGACGTCGCCCGGATCGCCTTCGCGTCGGCGCCCGGACGGATCGCGCTGGTCACCGACGCGATGGCGGCGGCGGGAGCGGGCGACGGGGCGCACCGGATCGGCCGGCTGCGCGTCGACGTGCGGGGCGGCGTCGCCCGGCTGGAGGGCACGGAGACACTCGCCGGCTCGACACTGACGCTCGACGCGGCGCTCCGGTGCGCGGCCGGGGCGGTCGGCCTGGGGCTCGAGGCAGCGGTCGGCGCGGTCACCGCGACTCCGGCGCGCGTGCTGGGAGCCGAGGGCACGCTCGGCGCGCTCGCGGTGGGCCGGGCGGCGGACGTGGTGCTTCTGGACGACGCGCTGCAGGTGCGGGCCGTCTGGGGCGCGGGCGGGCCGATCGCGACGGCCTAGAGCCTCCGCAGGGCGAGGTGCAGGGGCGCGCCGTCCCGCAGGTCGACCGAGAGGGTGCGCGGGTCGATCTGGAGCGCTCCGGCCGTGCCCTCCTCGAGCTCGACGTCGACCGGCAGCCGCACGAGCACGCGCTCGCCGAGGCGTGCCGCCGCCGCGTCGAGGGGACTGCGGAGCAGGCACTCGACGGACTCCCGATTCCAGGAAAGCGACTCGACCCGGAGGGCGCCGCGCAGGTGCAGGCCGGTGATCCGTCCCTCCGCCCAGCGGTCGGGCAGGGCCGGCAGGAGGTGCAGCGTCGTGCCGTCCGAGCGGGCGAGCATCTGCGCGACGAGGGCGGGCAGTCCGCCCGCGGCGTCGACGTTGACGATCGCGTCGGCGTCGTGGGTCGGCATCATGTTCGGGCGCCAGTGCAGGCGGGCGAGCCAGTCGACGCACTGCAGCGCCGCCTCCGCGTCGCCGAGCGTGGCGGCGGCGACGCCGGCCTGCACGAGTCCGAACGCCATCTCCATCCGGCCGGGTGGGGCGGTCGGCTCCTCGGCGCGCCAGCGCAGCCGGGCTCGGACGGCCTCGAGGGCTGCGGCACCGAGGGCGGGATCGGCGGTCGCCGGGTCGCCCTCGTACCACCACGGGTAGAAGTGGGAGGCGTGCCGGTGCTCCGGCCGGTCGGTGAGCGCCGGGTCCTGCCACTCGGCGAGCTGCCCGTCGGCGCTGATGCGGTAGCCGGGGAGCCGCGAGGCGAGCGCCTCCCACTCGGGGGCGGTGTCCTCCTCGGCGCCGAGCAGTCGCTCGATGCGCGCGGCGATCAGCAGCGCGTCCCGGACCATCGCGACCTCGGAGGTGGCGTCCCGGGTGATCGGCGTCTCCTGGTCGCCCGGGTGGTTCTCGGGGGAGTAGCCGGGGGAGACGTGCGCCGTCCCGTCCAGGTCGATCACCAGGGCGTGCCGGTAGCAGGCGACGACCTCGCGGGCGAAGGGCCGGGCCCAGTCGCGCAGGAACTCCTCGTCGCCGGTGCTCGACCAGTGGTCCCAGGCGAGGCGGAGGATCCAGCCGCCGCCGCCGAGCCAGTACTGCAGCGGGTACTCGGCGGTGAAGTGGTTGGCGCGGCCGTGCCCGGAGATGCGGGTGGGCAGCAGGAAACCGGGCGCTCCGAGGATCCGCTCGGCGTTCAGCCGGTAGTCGTCCTCGAACTCGGCGACGGCGGTGAAGAACGAGCGCAGCAGCTCGGGCGTGCCGGTCGTGCCGAGCGAGGCGACGCCGCCGTTCTGCACGTTGCCGTTGAGCGTGTAGTCGGAGGACCAGGCCGGCGCCCAGGAGCCGGCCCAGACGCCCTGCAGGCTGGCGGGCAGCTCGCCGGTGGCGGCGATGATCGCGTGCCGGCCGGCGGCGAAGGCGCGCTCGACGAGCTCGTCTGTCGCCGCGGGATCGGCCCGCACGTCCTCGATGCTGCGCGGAGTCGCGGCGCCGAGGGAGAAGGAGCAGGCGCCGACGAGGTGCTCGTGCGGGGTGGTCGCGGCGGGGTAGCGGGCGAGGACCGGCGGAGTGACGGGCGCGGGCGCGGTCGAGGTCACCGAGACGCGCAGCTCCAGCTCCAGCTCGCGGGCGCCGGAGACGCGCCAGGCGGGCCAGGTCGCGTCGCGGTCGATCGCGACGGACTCGTGGCCGTGGAGCAGGCGCGCGCTGACGAGGGCGGAGCGGAAGCCGGTCGCGCGGGGGTGCCGGGGCACGGTCTCGAGGGCGAGGGTCTCGCCGGCGTCGACCGCGCGGACGAGGGCGTGCTCGCGGTGGTCCCGCGGCGCGTCGGGGCCGAGGTCAGGCCCGGCCGGCTCGTCGGCCGGGGCGAGCCGGAGCAGGCCGGAGAAGGGCGAGTCGGCGCGCACCGTGACGAGGAGCCGGTCCGCCGCGCGGTCGGCCCGGACGCTGACCGTGAGTCCCGTCGGGAGGGTCAGGGCGGCAGAGCCCGCCGGGTAGTCGACGGAGCGCTCTCGGGTGCCGCCGGACGACCCGGTCGCCAGCTCGAGCCGGAGGACTCCCGCGGGCACCAGCGGGTCGGCGTCGAGGAGCGCGCCGTCGTGCCCCTCCTCGGCCCAGGCACGGGTGTGCCACTCCTCGACCCGCTCCGCGTCCGCGTCGCTCACGGGCGCCCGGTCGAGCAGCGCGCGGATCGCCGGCAGCAGGGGAGCGAGCAGCGGCGGCCCGACCAGCGGATCGACCGGCAGGCGGAGCCGCTCGTGCGAGAGCGAGACGACCGCGCCTCCGCCGCCGCCGTCTCCCTCGCCGCCGCCGCCCTCGCCGTCGGGGCCCTCGTACAGCGCCGCGCCGGTCGTCCCGGTGCCGACCATCAGCCCGGTCTCCCAGGTCCTGGCCTCGGTGCTGCCGTGGAAGCCTCCGGACCCGTCGTCGGTGTCGACCTGGGTGCTCATCGGGGCGCGATCGCGAGTCGCAGGCGGCGCGGCTCGGTCGTCGAGCCGCCGAGCAGGATCCGGGTGCCGGCGATGCGGTCGGCGCCGCCGACGTACGTGAACATCTCGCCGTCGTCGAGGACCGGCGGCACGCCGTCCCCGGGCTCGGTGTCGATCGACAGCACGGCGGCGTCGGTGGCGACGGTCGCGGAGGCTCCGTCGAGCCACCAGCCGTCCTCGAGCGCCGCGGCGCCCGACACGAGTGCGTCGCCGTCGACGACGAGCTCCAGCGCGTAGCGCGTCTCGAGGCCGGTGAAGGAGACTCGCACGTCGAGGCCCGTCTCGTCGACCTCGACCGCCACCTCCGTCCGCAGCTCGACGTCGAAGCGCTCGCGCCGGGCGAAGTCCATCACCGAGAAGAAGCGGCCCTCGCTGTCCGGGACGGCGGTGACCGCGGGCGCGTCGGCACCCAGCGTGCCGTAGTAGCCCGAGACCCGCCGCTCGACGAGCACCGCGCCGCGCTCGGTCGGCTCGAGGGACTGCGGTCGGGCGCAGCCGAGCGAGAAGAACGCGGGCGAGACGCGCAGCGAGCGCAGGACCAGCCCGTGCGCGCGCGCCCGGAGCAGGGTCGCGGAGTTGGCGAGACCGGAGCCGATCCGGCCGGTGCTCGCGAAGTCGCTGCCGGCCGAGACGGACACGGAGAGCGCGCCCTCCCGGCGGCGGAGCAGCCGGCTGACCGGATAGCCGCGGGTGACGGAGGCCGGCGTCGCGACCGGCTCGGGCAGGAGCCCGCCGATCTCCGGGCGGCGCAGCAGCTCGGCGAGGTGCCGCTCCGGCTCGCGCAGCGTGCGACCGAGGATCTGCCCGACGATCCGCGCGGCGTCGCGGTCGCCGTCCTCCAGGGCAAGCAGGCGGTAGGGCGAGAGCAGGTTCTCGACGTCGTACGGGATGGTCTGGTCCTGGCGGCGGGAGTGCACGCACTCGATCTCGCCGTCGTCCTCGACCAGGCCGGCGATCGCGCGGAGGTTCCGCCGCACCGGCTCCAGCAGGGACGGCCGGTCGAGGTCGTGCGCGAGCGTCAGCAGGCTCGGGTTGGTGACCTCGGTGGCGTAGACGGCGCTGCGCTCGCTGTACTGCCCGTCGGCGTCGATGTCGACGCCCTCGGCCAGCCAGGCGTCGGCGCGGTCGAGCAGCGCGGCGGCGAGTGCGCCGGACGCGCCGCCCGCCGAGCGCCCGCCGTGCACGTGGACCGCGAGGGCGGCGAGGGCGCTCGCCAGCTCCCAGCGGTGGTTCGGCGTGTGCACGCCGCCCGCCAGCATCGCGGGCGAGGCGGCGACGGCGATGGCGGCGAGTCCTGGTCGGAGCGCCGCGAAGCCCGCGGGCCGGCAGCGGTCGAGCAGCTCGACGCAGCCGCAGAGGTCGTTGATCGTGAACGCCGTGTCGGGCGGGGAGGCGAGGTTGCCGCTGCTCGAGAACAGGCCGCTGTCGAGCTGCTGGGCGGCGAGGTGCCGCAGGTACGCCTCGGCCGCCTTCCGCGCCTCCGGCCCCTCGTCGTCCTCCGCGATCGCCAGGGCGACCAGGGAGGTGATGGCGCGCATGGTCGGGCGCGGGCCGAGCCCGGTCAGCGGCTGCCGGGCGCGCGCGATGAACTCGTCGCGCCGCACGCGGGCGTCCGCGAGCAGCCGGGCGGCGTAGGGGGCGTCGTCGACGGTGATCACGGGGTCTCCACGGGGCAAGGATCGGAAGCGGGGGAAGGAACGGAAGCGGGGGACAGGCGCAGGCTCACGACCTCGAACGGCCGCAGCTCGAGCGCGATCCGGCCGGAGTCGACGCCCAGCAGCGCCGTCCCCTCGGCGTCGCGGTCGAGCAGATCGACCTCGCGGACGCCGCTGAGCGGATGCGCGACGACCAGCGCCGTGCGGACGCGGCCGCCGAGCGCCTCGTGCAGCCGCACGATCACGTCGCCGCTGCGGTCGGCGGCGAGCGTGACGGTGTCGACGACCACGGCCGGATCCTCGACGACGACGAGCGCCTCCGGGATCGACCCGCCGAGGACGACGCGCGGCGCGGTGCTCGCGGCGAAGCCGGCCCGGACGGCGTCGGCGATGCCGGGCGCGACGGTGATCGTGCTGAGGAACGCGTGCTCGCCCTGGTCCGCCTCCGGATCGGGGAAGGTCGGCGCGCGCAGCAGGGACTGGCGGACCACGGTGCTGACGCGGCCGTCGTCGATCGTGCGCTGCACGTCGTAGCCGTAGACCGCGTCGGAGGCCACGGCGACGCCGAAGCCCGGCTCGCCGACGTGCAGCCAGCGGTGCGCGCAGATCTCGTACCTCGCCGCCTCCCAGCTGGTGTTGGTGTGCACGGGGCGGCGGACGTGGCCGAACTGCGTCTCGGCCGAGGAGTGCTCGGCGTGCACGTCGAGCGGGAAGGCGAGCTTGAGCAGCTTCCGCCGCTCGTGCCAGTCGACGACCGTGCGGATCCGGACCGCGGGCTCGCGCGGATCGAGGGCGATCGTCTGGGTCGCCGTGCTGCCGGTGCGACCGAAGCCCCGGCGGACGACGACGCTCGCGCCGTCCTCGCCGAGCTCGACCCTGCCGTCGACGAGGTCGACGACGGTATCGCGGTAGGCGGCGTCGAGGTCCCAGGCGTCCCACTGGTTCGGCTCGTCGCGGTGCAGCTGCAGCAGGTTCCCGACCCGCCCTGCGGGCAGCAGCTCGCGCCCGGAGTCGCGGTCGACGATGCTCGACAGCTGCCCGGTGGCGGTGACCACGACGACGAGGCGCGGCGACTCGAGGACGAAGCCCTCGCCCTCGGCGCGCACGGAGAGTCCCTCGGCGGCCGCCACGACAGCCTGCGCCGCGGCCCCGCCCCGCGCCGGCACCCCGCCGACGACGACGGGCGCCGCGTTCAGCGCGATCCGCCGCTCGCCCGGCCCGACGAGCACCGCGAGCCGCTCGTCGATCATCCGCTCCAGGGCCGCCGTCACCTCGGCGTGCGTGCGCTCGGCCTCGCGGTGCACCCAGGCGATCGCGGTGCCGGGGAGGATGTCGTGGAACTGCAGGAGCAGCACCCGCCGCCAGAGCGCGTCGAGCTCGTCGAACGGGAACGGCACGCCGTGGCGCAGGAACGCGACGCTCGCCCAGTGCTCCGCCTCGGCCAGCAGCCGCTCGTTGCGGCGGTTGCCCTGCTTGGTGCGGGCCTGCGAGGTGAGGATGCCGCGGTGGAACTCGAGGTACATCTCGCCGGACCAGACCGGCGGGTCGGCGTACTCGGCCTCCGCGGCCTCGAAGAAGTCGTGCGCGGAGGAGAACTCGATCCGCGGCGAGCCCTCGAGGTCGGACTGCAGCCGGGCGAGCGCCATCATCTCGCGGGTGGGTCCGCCGCCGCCGTCGCCGTAGCCGAACGGCATCAGCGAACGGGTCGCCCGCCCGTGCTCCTGGAAGTTGCGGACGATGCGGGCCAGCTCGGTCGGCCGGAGGTCGCCGCTGTAGGTGTTCGAGGGCGGGAAGTGCGTGAAGATCCGCGAGCCGTCGAGCCCCTCCCAGACGAAGGAGTGGTGCGGCATCGCGTTGGTCTCGTTCCAGCACATCTTCTGCGTGAAGAACCACCGCAGCCCCGCCTTCCGCAGCAGCTGCGGCAGCGCGGCCGGGTAGCCGAAGGAGTCCGGGAGCCAGCCGACCTCGCTGATCGCGCCGAACTCCTCCTGGAAGAACCGCGCGCCCTGCTGCAGCTGGCGCACCAGCGACTCGCCGGAGGGCATGGTGACGTCGGACTCGACCCACATGTTGCCGACCGGGACGAAGCGGCCCTCGCGGACCCGCTCGACGATGCGGGCGAAGATCCCGGGGTGGTGCTCCTTCATCCAGGCGAACTGCTGGGCGGAGGAGCAGGTGAAGACGGCGTCCGGGTCGCGGTCCATCAGGTCGAGCACGTTGGAGAAGGTGCGCGCGCACTTGCGGACGGTCTCGCGGGTGGGCCAGAGCCAGGCGGAGTCGATGTGCGCGTGGCCGGTGGCCGAGATCCGGTGCGCGGAGTGCGCGGCCGGGGCGGCGAGCAGCGGCGCGATCACCGCGCACGCGTCGGCGACGGTGCCGGCGAGGTCGTCGGGGTCGAGGACGTTGAGAGCCCCGGTCAGCCCGGCGAGGATCTCGTGCCGGCGCGGTTCGGTGGACGGCAGCTCGTCGTGCAGCCCGCGGAGGACGCTCAGCTCGAGGCCGAGGCGCTCGGCGACGGTGTCGACGAGCACGAGCGAGAAGCGGCCCAGCCGGTAGAGCGGCTCGACGGGCGCGGTGGCGCGGTCGCCGAACGGGGTGGGCGAGAAGCCGCCCGGGCCGGCGAAGTCGTTCCCGCCGGTGAGGTCGGGGTTGGACGCGCCCTCCACCCAGACGAGGAACTCCTCGCCGGGGGCCGCGGCGAGCGGCACGTGATGGTTGCGCGGCTCGAGGCCCTTGAGCACCCGGCCGTCCGCGGCGCGCGCCAGGCCCTCGCACTGGAAGCCGGGCTTGGCCCGGTCGAAGCCGAGGTCCAGCGAGAGCTCGATCCGGAACCGGTCGCCCGCGTCGCTCCACAGGGCGGGCACCGTCCCGGTCACCCGGAACCAGGTGGTGTCCCAGGCGGCGCCCCACGGCGCTCCGGGCTCGATCGTCTCGTACGCGTTCCGCGGGGCGGTCGCGGTCTCGAAGCCGACCGGCTCGCCGACCGCCGTCCACGCGGCGACGGCGAGCGGGATCCGCTCGGCCGTCACCGCGTGGGGGAGTCGCTCGGCGAGGAAGCGGTCGACGCGGGCGGCGGCCTTGGTCTCGTCGTGGTGCATCTCTAGTCGCGCAGCCCCGCGTTGATGTCGGACCCGGTGATGTACTTCTGGAACACCAGGTAGATCGCCACCAGCGGCAGCATCGAGAGCACCGAGGCCGAGAGCAGGATCGCCCAGTCGATGTTCTGGGCGCCGATCAGCTGGCGCAGCGCGATCTGCAGGGTGAAGTTCTTCGGGTCGCTGAGGATGATCAGCGGGAAGATGTAGTCGTTCCAGCGCCACTGGAACGAGATGATCGACAGCGTCAGGATGATCGGCTTCGACAGCGGCAGCATGATCCGGAAGAAGATCGACAGCTCGCGCGCCCCGTCGATCCGGGCGGCGTCGAGCAGCTCGTCCGGCACGGTGATGAAGAACTGCCGGAACATGAAGACGCCGGTCGGGGTGAGGATCGACGGCATGATGATGCCCATCAGCGTGTTGTACATCCCGAGGTCGCGGACCACGGTGAAGACCGGGTTGAGGATGACCTCGCCGGGCAGCATCGTCGTCGCGAGGATGCAGAGCGCCAGCACGCTCAGCCACGGCGACTTGTACTTGGCCAGCGCGTAGCCGGTCGTCGCGCTGAAGAAGACGGTGAGCAGCGTGGTCAGCGTCGCGACCACGAAGGTGTTCGAGAAGTAGCGGACGAAGTCGACCCGCTCCAGCGCGCGCTGGTAGCCGTCCAGGGTCCACTCGCGCGGCAGCAGCGAGAGCGGGTAGGTGAAGAGGTCGCCGCCGCCCTTGAAGGAGCTGAGCAGGAACCAGAGCAGCGGGAAGAGCGTGAGGATCGCGATCGCCCAGAGCATCGCGGTCGGGCCGATCGAGCGGCGGAACTCGCCGGTCTTCTTCCGGGTCATCGGCGCGGGTGCCGCCGGCGTGCGCTTCGCGCGGGTGGTGCGGGCGGGGGCGGGGGTCGTGGTCACCATGCCTGGCTCCTCTTGCTGATGGCGAGCTGGACGGCGGCGATGATCAGCAGGATCACCAGCAGCACCATCGAGGCGGCGCTGGCGTAGCCGACGTTCGACTGGGCGAATCCGGTCTGGAAGATGTACTGGACGATGAGCTGGTTCTCGGTCCCCGGGCCGCCGTTGTTGAGGGCCTGGATCATCGCGAACTCCTTCATGTGCCCGAGCGTCGAGAGCAGGACCACGAGCAGCGTGGTCGGCGCGATGCCGGGGAGGGTGATCGAGACGAAGCGCTGCCAGGGGTTCGCGCCGTCGAGCTCGGCCGCCTCGTAGTGCGAGGTCGGCACGTTGTTCAGCGCCGCGATGAACAGCAGCATGTTGAACGCCGCTCCGCCCCACGCGGAGGCGAGGATCACGACGAAGAGCGAGAGGTCGGCGTTCGAGGACCACGGCACGGCGCCGCCGCCGAGCGAGGTGATGGCGAAGTTGACGAAGCCGAAGCTCTCGCCGAACATCCAGCGCCAGATGACGCCCGCGACGATGGGGGAGACCAGCCAGGGCAGGAAGAAGATGATGCGGGCGCCGATCTTGCCCTTGGCCCGCGCGTTGTTCAGCGCCACGGCCATCAGCAGCGAGAGGCCGCAGGCGAACGGCACCGAGAACAGCGCGTAGACGAGCGTGCGGCCGACCGCGGCGTAGAAGACCGGGTCCTGCGCGAGCGCCGTGTAGTTGTCGAGCCCGACGAACTCGATGTCGCCGAAGCCCCGGTAGGAGGTGAAGGAGTACATCACGCCGAGCGCGCCCGGCCAGACGAAGAAGAGGGCGAAGAGGATCGCGACGCCGACCGTCAGCAGCACGGTGCTGACGACGTAGCGGGGGCGGCGCACGGGGCGCTGGCGCGAGCCCTTCGATCCGCGACCCGCGCCGGGGACCGTGAGGACCGCCTCCGGTGGCGAGGACGGCGTGACGAGCGGCTGGACGGTCATGGTGCTCTCCTGATCGGGTGGTCCTGCGAGGGGGAGGGCGGTGCGGGGAGGACCCCGCACCGCCCGGTGGGGGGACCTACTCGCCGAGGGCGGCCTGGGTCGTCGACAGGATGTTGTCGATGGTCTCGTCGACGCTCTGCTGGTCGTTGAGGTACTTGATCGTCTCGTCCTTGAGCGGCTCCGACTGGAGGAACTTGCCCTCGTAGCCGCCGATCAGCTGGTCGACGGTCTGCAGCGAGGAGACGGCGGGCGAGGCCGCGATCTCGGCGTTGTAGAGCGCGAACGCGTCCTGGTTGGCCGGGTAGTTCATCTCGAGACCGGTGACGGCGGGCAGGCAGCCGGCGATCTCGCAGTACGCGGAGTACTGCTCGGGCTGGTAGAGCCAGTCGATGAACTTCTGGGCCTCCTCCTCCTGGCCGGTGCCGTCGAAGGCGACGATCCACGAGGCGGCGCCGTAGTTGGTCGCCTTGACGGGCTGCTGCGGGGTCGGCACCGAGGCCCACTCGAACTGGGTGATGTTGGACTGGAAGTCCGCGATCTGCCAGACGCCGGAGTAGTAGGAGACGACCTGGCCGCTCTTGAAGGTCGCGCTGGCGTCCTCGCCCGCGGTCCAGACCGACTTGGGCATGAAGCCGTCGTCGTTGAGCTTCTTGAAGTACTCCAGCGCCGTCTTGGTCTCGTCGTTGGCGGTGAAGGTGCCGCCGTCGTCGACGATGCCCTCGCTGCCGAACTCGTAGAGGAAGGAGCGGAGGCGGTGCGCGGAGTTGTCCATCACCATGCCGTACTGCGCGCCGGTGGCCGCCTGGACCTCCTCGGACTTGGCGACGAACTCGTCCCAGGTCCAGCTCTGCGTCGCGTCGGTGGGGTACGAGACGCCCGCCTCGTCGAAGAGCGACTTGTTGATGAACATGCCGACCGAGGTGAGGCTGGTGGGCAGCGCCTTGACCTTGCCGTCCTCGGGGTCCGGCACGGCGAGCAGCGGCAGGATGTCCTGGTCCTCGGCGATCTGCGAGAGGTCGAGGATCTGGTCCTTCCACAGCGGGTCGACGTTGGCGGCCGCAGCGAGGGCCGGCAGGTCGTTCGCCTGGGCGCTGTTGCGCAGGCGGGTCGTCAGGTCGTCGCCCGGGACGTCCACGATCTCGACCTCGACACCGGTCTGCTCCTGGTAGAGATCGGCCATCTTCTGGTAGCCGCCGCCCTGGGTGCCGTCGCCGGAGAGGACGAACTGGAGGGGCTCGGAGGCGCCGGCTCCGGAGGAGCCGTTCGCGCACCCGGCGAGAGAAGCGATCAGCACTCCCGTGCCGAGGAGCGCCAGGGTGGCGCGTGCTGTCTTCTTCAACGGAACACCTTTCATGTGTCTGTCAGTCGACGAGGCGCAGGCGCTTCGTCGTCGAGGCGGTAGTGCTTTCTTATCAATACGAGACATATAGGTCAACAGATATCTCCGAGGCGCTTCAAAGCGTGATCGGGCCGTAACTCGCGGAAACAGCGCCGTAACGCGGAGGTGTGCGAGGGGCCGCATCCCGCGCCAGCCGCCTTGTCCCCCGGGCCGAGAGGTGCTTTCATGCCACTGTGACGAATAATCCTCCCCGAGCCGCAGCCCACCTCGTCGGTGTCGACGTGGGCGGGACCAAGACGCACGTCCGCCTGCTCGACACGGCCGGCGCGGAGGAGGACCTGGTCCTCCCCTCGAGCGCCTGGCGCTCGGGCGAGCTCTTCGCCGACCCCGAGAACCTGCCGCGTCTGGCCGGCGTGCTGCTGCGCCTGCGCCCGCTCGCCGGGGACGCCGTGGTGGTCCTCGGCGTGCACGGCTGCGACACCCCCGGGCAGATGCGCGAGGCGACGGCGACTCTGTCGCTCCACCTCGGCCGCACGGTGACGGTCGTCAACGACGCCGAGCTGCTCGGCTTCGCGGAGCAGGAGGAGCCGAGCATCCAGATGATCGTCGGCACCGGCGCCGTGATCTGCGGAACGACCATCGACGGCACGCGGATCACGGTCGACGGCCACGGCTGGCCGCTCGGCGACCGCGGCAGCGCGCACGACCTGGTGTCGACGGCGCTGCGCGAGACGCTGGTGGCCTGCGACCGGGGCATCGCCTCCGACGGCGGGGCGCCGGACCCGCTGATCGGCGCGGTCCTCGCCGCCTTCGGCGCGAGCGACGCGGCCACCCTCGCCGCCGAGGCGACGCGCATCGCGGGCGGCGCGGCCTGGGGGGCGTTCGCCCCGCTCGTCTTCGAGCAGGCGGCCTCCGGCTCGTCGCTCGCCGAGCGGATTCTGGAGGACGCCGCCCGTGCGCTCGCGGCGGGCGTCGCCTCGCTCGTGCGCCGCGGCGCGATCGGCTCGCTCGTCGTCGCGGGCGGCGGCGTGATCGTGAACCAGCCCGCCTACGAGCGGCGGGTCCGCGAACGGCTGGCCGAGGAGGCCCCGCAGCTCGGCTTCGTCGTCGTGCGGCGCCCGCCGGTGGTCGGCGCGATGGCGCACGCCCACGCCCTGGCGGCCGCCGAGCGCACGCTCTCGGAGGTGGCCTCGTGAGCATCATCGGTCCGACGACGGGCAGGACGGGCTTCGCCCCGGGGACCTCGGTCCATGTCGTCGACTCCTTCGCCGAGGCCTCGCGCGCCGCGGCCGACCTGGTCGCCGCGCGGGTCCTCGCCGACCCGCGCGCGGTGCTCGGCGTCGCGACCGGCTCGACGCCCTCGCTGCTCTACCGCGAGCTCGCCGAGCGCGTCGTGGCGGGCAGGCTCGACTTCACCGGGGCGAGCGCCTTCGCGCTCGACGAGTACGTGGGGATCGACCCAGGGCATCCCGAGAGCTACCGCGCGGTCCTCGACCGCGAGGTGCGCGTGCCGCTCGGCGTGGGCGCCGTGCACGTCCCGGACGGCACCCGCGCGGACGGCGAGCAGGCGGGCCGGGACTACGACGCCGCGATCCGGGCGGCCGGTGGCGTCGAGCTGCAGATCCTCGGCATCGGCGGCAACGGCCACATCGGCTTCAACGAGCCCGGCACCCCGCACGACGTCGGCACGCACGTCGTGCGGCTCGAGCGCAGCACCCGGGAGGCGAACGCGCGGTTCTTCGACGGGCGGATCGATCTGGTCCCGGAGTCGGCGATCACGCAGGGGATCGCGACGATCCTCGCCACGCGCTCGCTGGTGCTGCTCGCTTCGGGCGCGGCCAAGGCGGACGCCGTCGCGCGCGCGCTGCTCGGCCCGGTCGACGTCGACTGCCCGGCCTCGGCGCTGCAGGGCCATCCGGACGTCACGGTGCTGCTCGACCGCGAGGCGGCCGCGGTGCTGGAGCGGGAGCTCGGCTGAACCGGGCCCTCAGCTGAGGTAGGTCGCCGTGCGCGAGCGGGCGATGATCAGCTGCGCGACGCCGACCAGCGCCGCATCGGCGCCCAGCTCGGCGGTGACGATGCGCGGCGGGATGGTGATCCGGCCGACGAGGCGACGGGTCACCTCCTGCACCGCGTACTCGGGCTGGCGCGAGAGGTGGCCGGCCAGCACGATCAGCTCGGGATCGAGCACCGTGCAGAGCGCGATGCAGGACAGGCCGATGTAGTCGAAGATCTCGCCCGCCGGCACGAGGGCCGCCTCGTCGCCCGCCGCGGCCGCGTCGAGCAGGGCCTCGAGCGGGTTCGTCGCGTCCGCGGCGTGCTCGCGCGCGTAGCTCCGGGAGATCCCGGCGATCCGCGACTCCAGGTCGCCCTGGGTCGTGTACGGCCGCTCCAGGTGCGAGCGCTCGGTGACCAGGTAGCCGATCTCTCCCGCGGCCGAGCGCGAGCCGCGCAGCAGCGCGCCGTCGTGCACGATGCCGGCGCCGACTCCGACGCCGAGGACGTAGGTGGCCAGGCTCTGCGCGCCGCGGCCGGCGCCGCGGGACCACTCGCCGAAGCCGATGGCGTTCGCGTCGTTCTCGACCAGCACCGGCACGCCGACGCGGGCCTTGAGGATGCTGCCGAGCATGACGTCGCTCCAGCCGAGCTCGATCGTGTTGGTGACCCGGCCCTCCGGACCGTGCACGATGCCCGGGATGGTGACGCCGACGCCGGCGCAGGGCTTGCGGATCCGCTTCGACGCGGCCATCAGCAGGTCGACCGTCTCGATGGTGCCGGCGAGGCGGCGGTCCGCGTCGGAGCCGTCGCCGGAGAGGTCGAAGGCGAGGACCTCGTCGCGCACGGTCTTACCGTCGAAGTCGACGAGGCGGCCGTGCGCCTGCGCCTCGGACACCTCGATCGCGGCGACCACCCGGGCGTCGCCGGCGTAGCGGTAGAGCGAGGACGGCCGGCCGCCGGAGGAGCGCTCGCGGCCGTCGAGGACGATGACGCCCTCGCCGAGCAGCGCTGAGCAGAGCCGCTCGACGGTCGCGGGGCTGAGGCCGGTGTGGCGCGCGATGGCGCTGCGGGAGGAGGGGCCGTGCAGGCGGAGGGCGTCGACGATCGCCGTCCGGTTGATCTCGGTGACGACGCGGGTCGTCGCGGTGCGCGGAACCTTCATCCGACCCTCCCTCGCGGAGTTTCCCAGCATAGTGATGCGGATCGGCGCGCTCGTGCGCGGTGCGGTCAGCGCCGGTGCCACCACCGGCGGCGCGGCGGCACGGGATCCTGCGCCTCGGCGGCTGCGAACCGCGCGCTCCGGCGCTCGGTCCAGGCGGAGACCTCCGCGTCGATGTCGCGGAGCGGCGTGACCACCGGCGGGCCGCCCAAGAGCTGCCGGCGCGCCTCGACGACCCGCTTGTTGAAGTCGGCGAGCACCGCCCGCACCTCGGACTCGCGGATCAGCCGGTCGAGCTGCTCGTCGAGCCGCCGGTCCTCGGCGCGGAGCAGGAAGGCGGCGGGACCGATGCCGGTGAGGTTCTCGCGCTCGATCTTGCGGCGGATCCACCAGTCCGGGTCGTGGTGCTCGCCGAGTCCCTCGAGCGGCTTGCCCGCGCCCGGCAGGCCGTCGAACTCGCCCCGGCGGATCGCCTGCTGGATCGACGTCTCGATGAACGCGGCGCGGTCCTCGGCGTTCTCGGGAAGGGAGCCGGTGCGCTCGTCGCCGGTCTCCGGGCGGCCGCCGGTCGCGCGCTCCGCGGCGTAGCGAGCGGCGCGATCCCTGGCTTCGGACATGGGGACCTCCTCTCCCTCCAGGCTAGAAGACCCCCGCCGAGGAGGGGTACCGTGCGGTGGCATGCGCGACCTCGTCTACTACATCGCCACCTCGCTCGACGGCTTCCTCGCGGATCCTGAGGGGGACGTCTCCGCGTTGCCGACCGCGCCGGAGACCCTCGCCGACCTCTTCGAGCGCTACCCGGAGACCTGCCCGGCGCACCTGCGGGCGGCGCTCGGCGTCACGGCGTCGCCTCGCCGGTTCGACACCGTGCTGCTCGGCCGCCGCAGCCACGCCCCCGCGGTCGACGCCGGGCTCGTCGACGGTGCGTACCCGCACCTGCGCCAGATCGTGGTGACCCACGGCGAACTGCCCGCCTCCGACCGGGTGGAGACGATGGCGGGCGACGTGCGCGCGCAGGTCGCGGCGCTCAAGCGGGAGCCCGGGCGCGATGTCTGGCTCTGCGGCGGCGGCGACCTCGCCGCGCAGCTGATCGAGGAGATCGACGAGATCCAGGTGAAGATCTCGCCGGTGCTGCTGGGCGCGGGGATCCCGCTGCTCGGCGGGCTCGCGCAGCCGGTGGCGCTCGAGGCCGTCGACCTGCGCGCGCTGCCCGGCGGAGTGGCTCTGGCGACCTACCGCAGGCGCGACAGCGGTCAGTTGTAGGACCGCACCGACACGTTCTGGCCGAGGGCCGTCCAGTCGAGACCGGGAACGTCTTCCGGCTCGACGCCGTCGGGATGCACCTGCACCACCACCGAGGTGCGCTGCGACACCTCCAGGTCGCCCCCTCCGCCGCAGCCGCTCACGGGCCCGTCGTCACCGTCGATGATCACGCAGTGGTCGTCGCCGCGGATCGACGAGCCGAGATAGACGTCGACGCCCTCGGCCGTGCCGACGAAGCGCACGGAGTCCGGTTCGATCTGCTCGCTCACGTCGCCGAGATCCGGCAGCACGTCGCGGTCGTCCCGCGTCCGGTCGAAGTCCGAGTAGGGCGTCGGTCCCGCGCACCCCGCGAGCAGCGGCAGGGCGAGCAGCGCGATCGCGGCGGCGGTGGCGCCTCTGTGCTGGTTCCGTGGCATCGCGTCCCCCTCGTGCTCCGGTGTGCTCACCCTAGGCGCGCCGCACGGTGAACAGCCAGCCGGAGAGCTCCTCGTCACCCTCGCTCCGCCGCGCGAAGCCCATCGCGTAGGCGTGCCCGTCGGCGTCGGGCTCCGAGTGCGGACCCCAGTCGATCTCGGGGACCGGCCTGCGCGTGTCCGCGGTGGAGCGCAACGGCTCGAGCACCGCGGAGCCGGGCAGGACCGTCCACACGCCGTCGTCGCGCCGGGTCATGCGGGTCCGGATCGCCGCGACGGATGTCACGAGGCCCTCGATCCACACCGTGTCGGCGGCTCCTGTCGCGTCGCCGTAGCGGTCGAGCATCCACGGCGTCTCGTCGAGGTCGCCGCCGATGTAGCCGCCGCGGTGGGGGACGGCGAGCCGCCGGATCCGGTCGCCGACGGCGACGACCTCCCCGTCCTCGTCCAGCTCGGAGGTCGTGCAGAGCGCCTGCAGCAGGGCGTCGCCGTCTCCAGCGTTCTCGGATGCGGCTGGGGAGGTGGAGTCCATCCGACCACCGGACCACACGGCCCGGTTCCCGCGCAAGAGCCGCCGCTCAGCCCTCGACCAGGGGGTCGCAGTCGCCGGTGCCGAGCAGGTCGGACGGATCGTCGCAGGCGTGGCCGGTCCAGCTCTCGCCGGGACTGAGCGGCTCCTCGAGTCCGCTGTGCCGGTCGAAGGCGTGCGTCGTGAAGACGAGCAGACGAGTGGCGGTGCCGCCGACGAAGGCGAAGGAGACGATCGGATCGCCCTCGGAGGTCGGGGTGCTCCAGGCGAGCTCGGCGGCCTCCCCGCGGGCGGACAGGTCCACGAGGCAGGCGCCTGCCTCGCGGGGGAGCTCCTCGCCCTGATCCAGGACGTACTCGCCGCACGTGCCCGTCGCGTCGCCGATCCTCACGATGCCGCCCGCATCGGGGAGTGCGCGGGCCGCGGTGATCGGATCGCCCTCGGGCGCCCTCGACGCCGGTGTGGACGCGCACCCGGACAGGAGCAGTGCGGTGGCGACCGCCGCGGCGAGAAGCTGATATCGCCGGTTCACGGGCCGCCGAGCCAGTGGTCGATGCGGTGGTGGTCGGGGGTGAAGCCGTGCTCGACGCCCCAGAGGACGGCCTGGGTGCGGCTGGAGGCGCCGATCTTGCCGTAGACGCTGCGGATGTAGGACTTGACCGTGTTGGGGCTGAGGTAGGTGAGGGCGGCGACGTCGGCGTTGCTCTTGCCCTGGGTGATCAGGGCGAGGATCTCGGACTCGCGGTCGGTGATGCCCTCATGGCGGCCGGGCCAGTCGAGGCCGGGGGCGGTGCCGGCGCGGCGGGGCGGCTCGCTGACGACGAGCTCGCCGGAGCGCACGGCCTCGAGGGCGGCGACGAGCTCGCGGGCGGGCAGGGTCTTGGAGAGGTAGCCGCGCACGCCCTGGTCGAGGGCGTCGGCGACGAGGTCGGGGTGGAAGTTCCAGGTGTAGACGACGACGTGCTCGGCGCGCGGGTTGCGGACGAGGTCGGCGAGCTCCTGCAGGTCCGACTCCGGCTGGGCGAACGAGTCGTACAGCACGATGTCGATGCGGTCGGAGAGCGCGGCGTTCGCGTCGATCTCAGCGACGACGACGCGGTCGCGGTAGTGGTCGAACATGTGCGCGAGGCCCTTGAGGACGACGTCGTAGTCGTCGACCAGGGCGACGGTCAGGGGCGCGGGCATGCTCTGTCCATCCACGGACCGTACCGCGCGACCGGGCACCGTGACTACACCCCCAGGGGTGTACCGGCCACCCCTCCGCGACTGCTTGGGTTGCTCATCGGCTCAGCGACCGCAGAGCCCCACCGCACGGTCCGCCGTGCTCGACAGGAAGGTGACGCCCGTGCTCGGACTCATCATCAGCCTCATCGTCGTCGGCCTCATCGCCGGCGCTCTCGCCCGCCTCATCGTCCCGGGACGCCAGAACATCAGCATCCTGATGACCATCGTGCTGGGGATCGTCGGATCCTTCGTCGGCGGCTTCCTCGGCTTCCTGATCTTCCAGCACGACCCGATGGAGGGCTTCCTCCAGCCGGCCGGGATCATCGGCTCCATCATCGGCGCGATCATCGTGCTGTTCCTCTACACCCGCTTCGGCGGACGCGCCCGCAGCCGCGCCTGATCGATGCGGAACGACACGACGCCGGCCCGGGAACACTCCCGGGCCGGCGTCGTCGTGCGTGCGGAGCGCGCGCGGTGCCGCTACTCGAGCAGCTTGCCCGCGGTGGCGACCTCGCGGATCAGCGCCTGGATCTCCTCCGGGACCGCGGGGATCTCCTCGCGGGCGATGCCGGTGGAGGGCGACCACACCAGGTTCACCTGCAGCGCCGGGTCGATGTCCGGGTAGTCGCTGCGGTTGTGGCAGCCGCGGCTCTCGCGGCGCTCCAGCGCGGCCTCGAGGGTGGCCCGCGCGGCCATCGCCGCCGACTTCAGGTCGAAGGCGTGCGCCAGGTCCTGGAAGCCCGCGATGTCCGGGTGGATGCCGATGCCGGCGATGCGCGCCTCGATGGCGTCCAGCTCGGCGAGTCCGGCCAGCAGGCCCGCCTCGTCGCGGACGACGCCGGCGTGCTCGGTCATGGTGTTGCGGATCGCGCGCTGCAGGGCACGCACGTTCTCCTCGCCGTCGGCGGCGAGCAGGTCCGCGATCTCGTCGCGGGCGACCTGCACCGACTCGGCGGAGCGGGTCTGCGCGGTCAGTGACGCGGAGTACTCCGCGGCCGCCTGCCCGACGATGCGGCCGAAGACGAGCAGCTCGATCAGCGAGTTGCCGCCGAGGCGGTTCGCGCCGTGCAGTCCGCTGGACGCCTCGCCGATGGCGTAGAGGCCGGGGACGTCGGTGCTGTGGTCGTCCGAGCGGACCCAGACGCCGCCCATCGAGTAGTGCGCCGTCGGCGCGATCTCGATCGGGTCCTTCGTGATGTCGAGCATCTGCAGCTCGAGCATCGTCTGGTAGACGCGGGGGAGGCGGGTCATGATCGTCTCGCGCGGGAGATGCGAGACGTCGAGCCAGACGCCGCCGTTCGGCGTGCCGCGGCCCTCCTTGATCTCGGTGTAGCAGGCGAGCGCGACGCGGTCGCGGGTCGAGAGCTCCATCCGCTCGGGGTCGTACTTGCCCATGAAGCGCTCGCCGAGGCCGTTGCGGAGGATGCCGCCCTCGCCGCGCGCCGCCTCGGAGATCAGCGTGCCGGCCGCGTTCTCGGGCTCGATGATGCCCGAGGGGTGGAACTGCACCAGCTCGGGGTCGCGCAGGCGCCCGCCGGCCTCGACGGCCAGGCGGAACGAGTCGCCGGTGTTCTCGTCGCGGCGCGAGGAGGTCCGGCGCCAGATGCGGTTGTGACCGCCGGCGGCGAGGATGACCGCATCGGCGTGGATGAGGTAGCGGGTGCCGTCGACGAGGTCGAAGCCGTACGCGCCGAAGACGGCGCCGTCCTCATTGACCAGGATCCGCGTCACGTAGACGGTGTCCAGGATCGGGATGTCGAGCTGCGCGGCCCGGTTGACCAGCGTGCGCTGGATCTCGAGGCCGGTGTAGTCCCCGGCGAACGCGGTGCGGCGGTAGGTGTGCGCGCCGAAGAAGCGCTGCGAGATGCGGCCGTCGTCCTCGCGGGCGAACGGCATGCCGTAGCGCTCGAGGTCCTGGATGCCGCGGGCGGCGTTCGAGGTGACGATCTCGACCGTGTGCGGGTTGGCGAGCTGGTAGGACTCGGTGATGGTGTCGGCCGCGTGCTGCTGCCAGCTGTCGTCGGGGTCCATCGTCGCGAGGGCGGCGTTGATGCCGCCGGCGGCGAGCGAGGTGTGGGCGTCCGACTTCGAGCGCTTGCCCAGCGCGAGGACGTCGACGCCGGCCTCGGCCAGCTCGATCGCGGCGCGGAGTCCCGAGCCGCCGGTGCCGATGACGAGGACGGAGGTGGAGATCCGGCGCTCCGCCGTGGCAGTGGGTGCTGAAGTGGTCATGACTCCACGCTAGGCAGGGCGCTTCGATTACTCCAATGCATAATGCTGGGGCCGGGCATGCGCTTACGCTATGGCGATGAACTTCGAGCAGCTGTCCGGATTCGTCGAAGTCGCGCGCCTCGGCAGCTTCACCCGTGCCGCGGAGGAGCTGCACCTCGCGCAGCCGTCGCTGAGCCGCCAGATCTCCGCGCTCGAGCAGGACCTCGGCTCCGAGCTGTTCCAGCGGGCGCGCTCCGGCAGCACACTCACCCCGGCCGGTGAGCTGCTGCTGCCGCTCGCGCGGCGCATGCTCGCCGACGCCGAGTCGGTGCGCCGCGAGCTGGCCGAGCTCGCCGGGCTCGAGCGCGGGCGGGTCCGCTTCGGCGCGACGCCCACGCTCTGCATCAGCCTCGTGGCGGAGGTGCTGCACGCCTTCCACGCGGCGCACCCGGCGATCGAGCTGCACCTGGCCGAGGACGGCTCGCGCAGCCTGCTCGACCGGCTCGCGCGCGGCGAGCTCGACCTCGCGCTGGTGACGACCTCGACGGCGGCGGCCGTCGGCGCGTTCACGGTGACGCCGCTGCTCGTCGAGGAGCTGGTGGTGGTCTCCTCCGCGGCCGAGCCCGCGCTCGCCGACGGCGACGCCCTCGGCCTGGCGGCCGTGGCGGGACTCCCGCAGATCGTCTTCAACTCCAGCTACGACCTGCGCCGGACGACCGACGCGGCCTTCTCGTCCGCCGGTCTCGTGCCCGACGTGGTGCTCGAGGGCGCCGAGATGGACGCGGTGCTGCGCTTCGCCGAGCGCGGTCTCGGCGTCGCGATCGTGCCGGCGATGGTGCTGCAGGGTCGCCCGGGCCTGCGCTCGATCCGGCTCGAGGAGCCCACGCTCAGCCGCACCATCAGCCTCGCCCGCCCGGCGGACCTCGCGCCGACGGCGGCGGTCAGGGTGATGCAGCGCACGATCGCGGCGACGGCGCGCGCGTTCGCCGCCCGGGCGGGCGGCACGATGCGGCTGGCCGAGGGTCAGTCCGAGACGACCGGCTCCTCCGCCGCGATCTCGTTGAGGTAGTTGTAGATCGTGAACCGGGTCACCGCGAGCGACTCGGAGATCATGTCGACCGCGTCGCGGAGCATGAAGAAGCCGCGGTGCTTCAGCTCGAGCACGACGCCGACCTTGTGCTTCTTCTTCATCGCGGAGACCGGCACGCCGGCCGCCGCGATCGCCTGGCTGACCAGCAGCGCGGCCAGCTCGTCCACGTCCTTCACGAAGGTCTCGCCGCGGTCGGGCGCCGCGGCGGGCGCTCCTGATCCGGCCACCATCTGCGTCACGAGCGACTGGATCGACAGCCAGGCCGAGATGTCGGTGTGCACGCACAGCGCGGCGACCGGGTGGCCGGCGATGTCGCGGATGATCAGCGTCGAGGAGCGCATGCGATTGCCGTTGGGCAGCGTCGACTCGTAGTTCAGGTTGTAGTCGTCGAAGCCGCGGGCGGCCTGCTCGAGCAGCACGTCGGTCGGCGGATCGCCGATGCGACGGCCGGTGACGTCGCCGTGGATCGCGACGATCGAGTTCGGCACCAGGCTGAGGTCGTGCAGCACCACCTCGGTCGAGGTAGGCAGCGCTCGCGCGAGCGGCTCGACCAGCGAGGTGAAGAGCGCGACCAGGCGCTCGCCGTCTACCGTCCTCGGCACGGAGAACCCTGCTCCGAGCGTCGGGGGCTCGGTGCTCGCGGGCCGTTCGACGGCGGTCATCGTGCTGCTGCTGTCATCGGGATGTCCTTCGTCGACGTCGTCGTCCTCGCCGGGCGGCCGGAGGCGGTCGCCCGGGCGGGGATCAGAGTATCCGGGCCGCCTAGGACAGCTCGGCGCGCACGACGACCGCGATGTCGCTGTCGCCGTCGCCGTCGCGCTGCACCCGGGTCAGCGTCTCCAGCATCGCGGTCACCGCGGGCAGCGGGTCGGGCGACGAGTGCAGCATCAGCCGCGAGTCCTTGGCGAGCAGGTCCGCCGAGAACTGGGTGTCGGCGAAGCCGTCGGCGAGGATCATCGGCCCTTTCATCCCGGCCATGAAGCCGAGACCGGTCTTGTCCAGCATCGCCAGCACCTCCTCGGCGTCGACCCCGTTCGCGCGCCCGAGCCGGAACGACTCGACGAGCCCCTGCAGGCTGACGGCGATGGCGAGATTGGCGATCAGCTTGCCGACCGCGGCCTTCGCCGCTGAGCCGGTCACGCGGATCCGCTCGGGATCGCTCCAGAGCCGAACGAGCGGCAGCACCCGCTCGACGTCCGCCTCTGCACCGCCGACCAGCACGCCGAGCGTGCCCGCGCGAGCGGGGGCGAGGGTGCCGACCACCGGGCTGTGCACGTAGCGGGTGCCTCGGGCGTCGGCCCAGGCCTGGAACTCGTCGGCGTCGGCCGGGGCGACGGTCGTGACGTCGAGCCAGACGGCCTCGGCGGGGATCGGCAGATCCGCCGCGGTCACGACCTCGCGCACGGTGTCGGGTCCGAAGAGCACCGTCATCACGACGTCCGCGCCCTCGACGGCGCCGACGAGGTCGTCGGCCCGCGCTGCGCCGGCGGCGACGATCCGATCGGCACCCCCGGGTGTGCGGTTCCAGACGGTGAGCTCGTGACCGTCGGCCAGCAGGTGGACGGCGAGCTCGTGGCCCATGCGGCCGACGCCGAGCAGGGAGATCTTCATGACGGGGTCCTCAGGATCGGGGTGGAACGGATGGTGCGGCGGGTCACTGCTGGCCGGGCAGGCGCGGCACCGGGGCGGTGAACTGCGCGGCAGGGTCGAGCAGCCGGGACGGCCGGAAGGTGCGGAGGGCGTCCTGCTCCTCGCCGTCGATCTCCCGCGCCACCCAGTCTCCCAGCGCGAGCGAGAGCGTCACTCCGCTGTGGGTGGCGACGACGTAGAGCGGAGACTCGGGTGCGAGGCGGCCGACAGCGGGCCAGCCGTCCGCGGGCATCGCCCGCTGCCCGACCACGAAGGACTCGATCTCGGCGCCGCCGGCGTGCCGGAACAGCGCGCGGAAGCGGTCGCGGAGGGTGGTCGCGACCACGGAGTCGAGCCCGTAGGCGCGGGCGGAGTCGGCGTCGGCGTCCAGCACGGTCGACTGCAGCAGGAACCGGCCGCCGCCGGCCGGGCGGACGTTGAGCCCGGTGTGGCTGAGCAGCGGGGCGAAGTCGACGGGGACCGGGGTGGTGACGGCGAGATAGCCGACCCCCGCGCCGCCGACCTCGGCGGTCGAGACCATCGGCAGGGGAGTGCCGAGCATTCCGGTGAGCTGCTCGGTCCAGCGGCCGACGCAGCTGATCACGGTGTCCACCTCGAGGGACGCACCGTCCGCCGTCCGCACCGTCGCGCCGTCGCCGCGGGGCTCGAGAGCGGTGACCGCTGTGCGCTCGCGCACCTCCACTCCGGCCCGCTCGCAGCGGCGGAACAGCTCGACCAGCAGCAGGGCCGGATGCACGTACCCCTCGCTCGGGAAGAACGCGACGCGCTGGTCGTCAGGCATCCGCAGTCCGGGTGCCCGACGGCGGGCCTCGGCGGAGTCGAGCCACTCGACCGGGTAGCCGTAGCCCTCCAGCCGCGCCACACGTGTCTCGAGGTCGCGGGCGTGCGCGGCGTCGACAGGCCACTCCAGGTGCCCCGAGCCGACGAACCAGTCGGAGCCGTGGCCCTGCTCGTGCATCAGCGCGAGGCCGCGCAGGTTCAGGTCGTAGTACTCGCGCGGCGACTTGCCGTTCGAGTTGATCCAGGCGTAGGAGGTGCTCGACGTCCCCGAGCCGACGGTGCCGGCCTCGAGCACGACCACCTCGTGGCCGCGGCGGCCGAGCTCGGCGGCGACGGACAGGCCGACCACTCCGGCTCCGATGACGGCGATCCTGCTGCGGGTGCTGCTCATGCGCGTGCTCCTTCGTCGATCTCGTTCTCCTCCAGCAGGACGCCGCGCAGGAAGGCCCGGGTGCGGGCCTGCTTCGGCCGCACCAGGACCTGCTCCGGCGGGCCCTGCTCGACCACGACGCCGCCGTCCATGAAGACGACGTGGTCGGCGACCTCGCGGGCGAAGGCGATCTCGTGGGTGACCACGATCATCGTCATGCCGCTGTCGGCCAGGTCGCGCATCACCTCGAGCACCTCGCCGACCAGCTCGGGGTCGAGCGCGGAGGTCGGCTCGTCGAAGAGCATCACCTTCGGCTGCATGGCCAGCGCCCGGGCGATCGCCACCCGCTGCTTCTGGCCGCCGGAGAGCTGGTTCGGGTACGCCGTCGCCTTCTCGCGCAGGCCCACCCGCTCCAGCAGCGCGTGCGCCTCGGCTCGGGCCTGTGCGGGGGCGACGCGCTGGATGCCGACCCGCCCCTCCATGATGTTCTGCTCCACCGTCAGGTGCGGGAAGAGGTTGAAGCCCTGGAAGACCATGCCGATCTCCTGGCGCTGCCGAGTGACCAGGCGCTCCTTCATCTCGAAGAAGCGGCCGTCGCGCTCGGTGTAGCCGATCAGCTGGTCGTCGACGAAGACGCGACCGCTGTCGATCCGCTCGATGTGGTTGATGCAGCGCAGCAGCGTGGACTTGCCCGAACCCGACGGGCCGAGCAGGCAGGTGACCTTCTCGCGCTCCATCGTCAGGTCGATGCCCTTGAGCACCTCGAGCGAGCCGAACGACTTGTGCACGCCCTCGAGGCGCACCATCGGAAGCGACTGGGTGCTCACGGCTGTCCTCCTGTGATCGTGGGTCCTGCGACGGCGGGGGTGGAGGCTCCGGTGCTCCGTCGCTGCAGGCGCAGCGCGGTGCTCCAGAATCCGGTCCGGCCGGTGCCGGTGGGCCCGTGGCCCTGGCCGAAGTGGCGCTCGAGCACGTGCTGACCGGCGGTGAGCACCGTGGTGACGAGCAGGTACCAGATCGACGCCACGATCAGCAGCGGCACGGTGAGGTAGTTGACCGCGTAGATCAGCTGCGCGGAGTAGAGCAGTTCTGGGAAGGCGACGACGCTCACGATCGAGGTCGTCTTCAGCATGGAGATCACGTTGTTGCCCGTCGGCGGCAGGATCACCCGCATCGCCTGCGGCAGGATGATCCGGCGCAGGATCCTCGCGCGGCTCATGCCCATCGCCTGGCCGGCCTCGCGCTGACCCTGATCGATGGAGGCGAGTCCGCCCCGCACGATCTCGGCCATGTAGGCGCCCTCGTTCAGGCTGAGACCGAGCACGGCCGCGAGCCACGGCGTCATCAGCTCGCGCATCTCGGCCTCGACGAGCGGGCCGTCGGCGAAGGGCAGTCCGATCGAGACGGTCGGGTACAGCGCCGCGATGTAGCCCCAGAACAGCAGCTGCACGAAGAGCGGCGTGCCGCGGAAGAACCAGATGTAGAGCCAGGCGATCTTCGAGAAGACCGGGTTGGTCGACTCCCGCATGATCGCGACGAGCACACCCAGCGCGATGCCGACGATCATCGAGATCGCGGTGAGCTCGAGCGTGTGCCAGAGCCCGGTCAGGATGCGGGACGAGAAGAGGTACTGCCCGACGACGTCCCAGTGGTAGTTCTCGTTCGTGACGACCGTCGAGGCGAAGCCGGCCAGCAGCAGCAGGAGGATCCCCGCGACGATCCGCCGGCCCCAGTGGCGCACGGGCACCACGGTCATCGTCGGCGGTGCCGTCCGCTCCTCGGTGCGAGCGAGCACGTCGGTCATCAGCTGTTCGCCCCGTTGATGACGGACTCCTCGATGGCGATGTCCTCGAGGCCGTACTTCGCGATCAGCTCGTCGTAGGTGCCGTTCGCCATCAGCTCCGTCATCGCGGCGTGCACGGCCTCGGTGAAGGCGCCGTCCTTGGGCAGCGCGACGCCGCCGGGGTTCGGGTTCTTCGTCGCGGGGCCGGCGATCTCGAAGGCGTCGTTCGCCTGCTGCGCGAGCACGAGCGGCGGCACGTCGGCGAGGACGGCGTCGACCTGGCCGGCGGTGAGGGCGAGCAGGGCCTCCGGGGTGCCGGCGAAGACCGCCTCGGTCGGAGCCTCCTCGCCCTCCGCGGCGCAGGTCTCGGCCTGCGGCGGGAGCATCGTCGACTGCTGGAGGGAGCCGCGATTCACGGCGACGGTGGCGCCGCAGAGCGCGGTCGCGGTGAGGTCCATCGGGTTCCCCGCCTCCACGAGTGCGACCGTGCCGTTGTGGTAGTAGGTGACGAAGTCGACGACCTCCTCGCGCTCCTTGGTGTCGCCGATCGAGTTCATCGCCATGTCGTTCGTGCCGGACTGCAGCGAGGGGATGAGACCGTCGAAGGAGGTGATCGAGAACTCGACCTCGAGGCCCATCAGCGCCGCCATCTCGCGGGCGAGGTCGGCGTCGAGCCCGACGAGGGTCTCACCGTCCTCCTCGGAGATCGAGCCGAACGGGGGATACGCGCCGTCGAGGCCCATGCGGATGACGCCGGCCTCGGCGATGACGTCGGGGACCAGCGCCTGCACGGCAGGGTCCGCCTCCGAGGCGACGCCGGACGCGGAGTCGGCGGAGGACGTGTCGTCACCCGCGCTGCACGCCGTCAGCGTCAGCAGGAGGGCGGCCGTTCCAGCGGCGGCGGACAGGCGGAGCAGGGAGCGAGAGGACATGGTGACCTTCCAGGGCGCACGGGGGAGGAATTGGTGCTGCTGTTGAGAGTGCAGCAATTCTTACCCGCGACGTTGAAGGAATGCGCGCCGATCCCGGTCGAAAGAGCGGTCTTTTACACAGCAGTAACAAAAAGAGTCTCCACGAAACATAAAGACGCTTCTGCTGTCTCGGGCCCGGCGGTCTGCGGGAGGGTCGGGATCAGCGCAGGCGCGCGTAGCGCCGGCTCCGCGCCGACAGCACCGACGCTCCGAGCACCGCCGCGATCACCGAGCCGGCCAGCACGCCGACCTTCACGTGCTCGTCGGCCTCGCTCCCGACGCCGAAGGACAGCTCGCCGACGAGCAGCGAGACGGTGAAGCCGATGCCGGCGAGCATCGACATGCCGACCAGGTCCGGCCAGCGCAGCGCGGGGTCCAGGCGGAGGCCGGGCAGGCGGGTGATCAGGAAGGTGGTCGCGAGGATGCCGAGCGGCTTGCCGACCACCAGGCCGACGACGATGCCGAGGGCGATGCTGTCCTGGAACGACTCGACGAGGCCGGTGAGGCCGCCGATCGTCACTCCGGCCGAGAAGAAGGCGAAGACCGGGACGGCGACGCCGGCCGAGACGCCGCTCCAGCGGTCGGCGAAGTGAGCGGCGAGTCCGTCGTACTCGGGCTCGCCGTCGCTGCCGGTTCCGGTGCGGACCCGGGCGCGGGCGGTCGCGACGACCGGGACCGCGAAGCCGAGCAGCACGCCGGCGACGGTCGCGTGGATGCCGGAGGCGTGCACGAGCGCCCAGGTGGCGACGCCGAGCGGGATCAGGATCCACCAGGTGCGGACGCCGCGCTGGACGAGGACGGCGAAGATCCCGAGCGGGACGAGCGCGAGCAGCAGCGGCAGGAAGGCGATGGCCGAGGTGTAGAAGACGGCGATGATCGTGATGGCGAGCAGGTCGTCGACGACGGCGAGGGTGAGCAGGAAGGTGCGCAGGGCGACCGGGAGGCTCTTGCCGACGACCGCGATCACGGCGACCGCGAAGGCGATGTCGGTGGCGACCGGGATCGCCCAGCCCTGCAGGGCGTCGGGGCCGGCGGTCGCGTTGATCGCGACGTAGATCAGGGCGGGGACGGCGACACCGCCGAACGCCGCCGCGACCGGGAGGGCGGCGGTGCGCGGGTCGCGGAGCTTGCCGACGACGAACTCCTCCTTGAGCTCGAGGCCCACGACGAAGAAGAAGATCGCGAGCAGTCCGTCGGCCGCCCAGGCGCCGACGCTGAGGTTCAGGTGGAGCGCCTCGGGGCCGAACTCGAAGTCGCGGACGGTCTCGTAGAAGCCCGCCGCGGGCGAGTTGGCGAGGACCAGTGCGAGGACGGTCGCGCCGAGCAGCAGGGCGCCGCCGACGGCGTCGGAGCGCAGCGTCTGGCGCAGGCCCCGCCAGATCGCGTGCGGCGCCTGGTGGGTGGGCTCGGAGGCAGGAGTGTGGGGCACGGAGGGGCTTCCTTCGGGAGGTCGTCGGATCGCGTGGGAACGCGGCAGAGGGCCGCGTCCGCCGACCAGACTTCCCGGCACACCGCCGACCATCGTACCGGTGCGGTTCCTCCCTGCACTCGGACCCTCCCTACACTCGGACGATGCGACACGGCATCGTCATCCTCCCGCAGGAGCCCTGGTCCACCGCCCGCCGCAAGTGGCAGTCCGCGGAGGGGCTCGGCTTCGACCACGCCTGGACCTACGACCACCTCTCCTGGCGCTCGCTCGCCGACCAGGTCTGGCACGCGACGATTCCGACGTTGACGGCCGCCGCTATCGTCACCGAGACGCTGCGGCTGGGCACCTTCGTCGCCTCGCCGAACTTCCGCCACCCGGTGCCGTTCGCGAAGGAGATCGCGACGGTCGACGAGATCTCGGGCGGCCGCTTCGTCCTCGGGGTCGGCTCGGGCGGGACGGGCTTCGACGCGACGGTGCTGGGGCAGGAGCTGCACTCGCCGCGGGAGCGGCACGAGCGCTACGTCGAGTTCGTCGCGGCGCTCGACGTGCTGCTCCGGCACGAGGCTCCGGGCTCGGGCGGCATCGATCTCGACGGCGCGTGGTTCACCGCGCGCGGCGCCCGGATGGTGGGGGAGCCGGCGCAGTCGCCGCGCGTGCCGTTCGTGCTCGCGGCGAACGGGCCGAAGGGCCTCGCGCTCGTGGCCGAGCGGGCGCAGGGCTGGGTGACGACGGGTCCGGAGGGCCGCAGCACCGACGAGTGGTGGGCGGCGGTCGCCGAGCTCTCGCAGCGCCTCGACGACGCGCTCGAGGCCGCCGGGCGCGATCCGCGCTCGATCGAGCGGCACCTCTCGCTCGACTCCGGGCCGGACTACTCCCTCGAGAGCGTCGACCGCTACGCCGACTCGTCGGGCCGCGCCGAGGCGCTGGGCTTCACCGACGTGATCGCGCACTGGCCGCGCGCCGACGGGCTGTACGCCGGCGACGAGGACGTGCTCTACGAGGTCGCGGCGCGGTTCTGAGGCGCGGGCGGGCGTCGCAGTCCACGGGCCGCGAGCGCGACGCAGGCGAGGATCGCGAGCGCGGTCGCCGCGAGCAGCAGCGGCATCGGCAGGGCGACGGCCAGCGCCGCGAGGATCGCCGGCACGAGGAAGCCGGCGTAGGTGACGGAGTAGTAGACGGCGGTGACACTCGCCAGGTCGCGCGTCTCGACGAGGGCCTGCGAGGCGGTCAGTCCGGAGACCATCGCGAGGCCGTAGCCGCAGCCGAAGACCGGTGCGGCGACGAGGACCGGCCAGAGCTGCTGGCCGACGGCGGCGGGGATCAGCAGCAGAGCGCCGAGGGCGGTGAGCGCACCGCCGACGAGGGCTCCGCGGCCGCGCAGCAGCGCGAGAAGCGGGCCGGAGAAGAGCTGGGTGACCCAGCCGCAGCCGAGGGTGATCACGGTGACGAGGGTCGCGAAGCCGACGGTGAGACCCGGCAGCCGATCGGCGACCAGGCTCGGTCCGACCGCGAAGGACAGGGCGGGTGCCGCGAAGACCCAGGGGGCGAGCGGCAGGACGACGGCGGCGAAGCGGGCGCGGGCGGGTCGCGGAATGCTGAGCTCGCCGGTCAGGCGTCCGGCGGAGGGGTCGTAGGCCCGGGTCTCCGGTGCGCGGAGGAGCACGAGGACGGCCGCGACGCAGGCGGCGGACTGGACGATGTAGGGGAGCACGGTCGGCCAGGGGCCGAACTGCGCGAGCGCGCCGCCGACTCCCGCGCCGCCGCCGAAGCCGATGGTGAGCATCGCGGAGGCGCGGCGGGCACCGGCCGAGGACGCTCCGGTCGCGATCGAGAGCTCCTTGATCCAGGCCGTGCCGACGACCATCCCCGCCGCGACGCTCAGCCCGCTGATGAAGCGGCCGACGCCGAGCCCGAGCACCGAGGCGGGGGAGCAGGCGAGCACGACGCTGCCGAGGATCCCCAGCACGAGGCCCGCGAGCAGCACCGGCCGCCGGCCGAAGCGGTCGGACCAGCCGCCCGCGAGCGCGAAGCCGGGCACGATGCCGAGGACGTAGGCGGCGAGCAGGATCGTGACCTGCGTCTGCGTGTAGCCCTCGAGCTGGCGGTAGAGCTGCATCAGCGGCAGGAACTGGTTGCCGCCCCAGCCGAGGACGACGAGCGACGGCGCGACGAGGAGCCAGGAGCGCGCGGAGGGAGCGGACGGTCCGGCGGGGGAGGGGAGCGGCACGGTCCATAGTGGCGCACCCGAGCGGCTCGCGGTCAGAGCCGCACGACGAGCTTCCGCGCGGACACGCCCCCGTGCAGCCGGTCGAGCGCGCCCTGCACGGCGCCGAGACCGGTGCCGACGACGTCGGGCTCGGGCGCGCAGCGGTGGCGGCCGTCGGCGAGCGCGCTCGGCAGGTGGTCGCGCCAGAGCATCGGCCCGACCTCGTTGCTCATCAGCGTCGCGCCCCAGACGTAGCGGGCGCGGATGCCGCGACGGCGGGCGGCGAGCTGGAGGCGGAGGTTCGCGCCGACCAGCCGCGACATCGTCCGCACGAACGGGAGCGAGAGCCCCGCCCTGCGCGGCAGGGAGCCGAAGGAGACCGAGGGGCTGGCGAGGGCGACCCGGCGGGCTCCGGTGGCGGCCGCGACGGCGACGCAGGGCTCGGCGGAGCCGGTGCCGACCGCGAGGATGCCGGCCACCTCCGCGCCGCCGATCGCGGCGACGACATCGGCGACCGCGCTCGGGCCGCGGTAGTCGACGACCACGTCGGCGCCGAGCTCGCGCAGGCGGGCGTGGTTGCCGGGCGAGGCGGTGGCGACGACGCGGTGGCCGGAGGCGACGGCGAGCTGGATCGCATTGCTGCCGACGCTGGTGGCGCCGCCCCAGACCACGACCGTCCGGCCGGTGGGGACCGGCTCGGTCGAGGGGTGGGGCAGCGCCAGGTGGTCCTTCTGGAAGAGCGCGGTCGCGGCGGTGGAGACCGCGAGCGGCAGCACCACGGCCTGCTCGTGCGCCAGCTGCGGTGGGATCGGCGCGGCGAGGTCCGCGCGGACGACGGTGTACTCCTGGAAGCCGCCCTCGGCGTCGTGCCGGCGGCCGCGCTCCATGCCGACCGCGTAGGCGACGACGCGGTCGCCGACGGCGAAGCGGTCGACGCCGGGCCCGACGGCCGCGACCTCGCCGGCGACGTCCTCGCCGAGGATCGAGGGGTAGGGGAGCCAGCGGTACATCAGGTCGCCGGTCCACTGCTTCAGCTCGTCGAGCGGGTTCACGGCGACGGCGCGGTTGCGCACCAGCAGCTCGCCGGGCCCGGGCTCGTGCAGCGCGGCGGGACCGACGACCAGGTCGGCGCGGGGCGAGGGGAGTCGCGCGGCGGTGTTCGTGAGTGCGGCGGTGTTCGAGGGCAAGGGTTCTCCAGTGCTCGACGGCATGACGTGTCATCACTGTAGCCCTGATGGCACGACGTGTCATCGGCTAGCCTGGCTGCATGTCACGCTGGGCCCCCGACGCCGCACTGCGCCTCGAGCGCGCCGCGATGGAGCTGTTCACCGAGCACGGCTACTCCGCGACGACGGTGCCGTCGATCGCCGAGCGGGCCGGGCTCACGACCCGCACCTTCTTCCGGCACTTCGCCGACAAGCGCGACGTGCTGTTCCTCCGCGAGCGGGAGTTCCCGGAGGTGGTGGCCCGGCTTCTCGCCGGGGCACCCGCGGGCCTGGATCCGCTCGGGCTGCTGATGCACGGGCTCGAGACGGTCGCGGCGGGGGACCTCGAGGGCTGGCGCGGCGAGATCGCGGCACGGCGGGCGGTCGTGCTGTCCGAGCCGGCGCTGCGCGAGCGCGAGCTGCTGAAGTCGGCGGTGCTCACCGACGCGATGCGCGACGCGCTGGTCGAGCGGAGTGTCCCGGCGGAGGACGCGGCGCTCGCGGCCCGTACGGCGGCCGTGCTCTTCGACGCGTCGCTGGAGCAGTGGCTCGGGGAGCGAGACAGCACGCTGGTCGTGGTGCTCCACGAGCAGTGCCTGCGGCTCCGGAGACTGGTGAGCGCGGCGGAGCAGGCGGGCTCGCCCGAGTAGGCGAGCCCGCGCGCGCCCTACGCCTTCGAGGTGGCCGTCGCGTTGCCGACGACGCCCTGCGGGTTCGAGGTGGTGTCGGTCAGCACGAAGCGGATCTCCTGCGGGAAGGCGGTCGGCTTGACCCGCACCCAGGTCGTCTCCGCCGCGCGGGTCAGGGTCCAGGAGTAGGTGTAGAGGCCGTCGGTCAGGACGCCCTGCACGCCCGGGGCGAGGCTGGTGGTGTCGTAGGTGATCGTCGATACCGGCTTCGCGGAGCTGATGACGTACGTCCAACCGGTCTTGTACGAGGCGTAGTCGCCGTCGTCGGGGACGGCGGTGAAGTCGGTGCGCGCGTAGCCGGTGTTGTTGGTCGCCTTGAGGCTCGGGTCGCCGACCGACTGGCGCGTCGCCGAGAAGGTCGGGTTCGGGTAGGTGTCCGGCTGGCCGGGGACGACCTCCACGGTGGAGGCGCTCGCGAGCGGCGCCGCGGCGGCGACGGCGATCACGGGCAGCGACCAGGCCGCGGCGACGGCGACGGAGCGGCGAGAGGGGGAGAGCGGGGAGATCGGGGAGGAGGTGGGCACGGGGTCCTTTCGGGGCCGGGAGGGGGGAGTTCCGTCCAGAAAGTAGCGACAGCCGCCCCGTCCTTCCGCGCCAGCGCCCGCCCGGCCACGGCCCCTCTCAGGGGGAGGAGGCACGCCGTTCCTGGGCTCGGGCTGACACGACCACGTAGAACCACCTAGTCCGGAAGAGGTCCTCGTTAGCCTGGTCCGCATGGCCAGAACCGTCTCCACCACCACCGCCGTCGACCGCGACGGCATGCTCGACTTCGTGCGACCGCGGCACCGGATGCTCGTCGCCACCACCCGCGCGGACGGCCGGCCGCAGATGTCGCCGGTGTCCGGCGGCGTCGACGCCGAGGGCCGCCTGGTGATCTCGACCTACCCCGGCCGGGCGAAGACGCGCAACGCCGAGCGCCGTTCCGCGGCCTCGGTCCTCGTGCTGTCCGACGACTGGAACGACGCGTGGATCCAAGTCGACGGCGACGCCGAGGTGCTGCACATGCCCGAGGCGGAGGACGCGCTCGTCGACTACTACCGCAGCATCTCGGGGGAGCACCCGGACTGGGACGAGTACCGCGCGGCGATGCGGCTGCAGGACAAGTCGCTGCTGCGCATCACGCCGACGCGCTGGAGCCCGATCGCGACCGGCGGCTTCCCGGCCGACGTCGCGGCGCGGCTCGACGCCCCGCGCCCCGACGTCCTGAACCCCGACGACCGGGCGTGATCCGCCCCCGCCTCACCCGGGCCGGCCGGGCCTGGCGCGACGCGGTGGCCGGCCCGCGGCTGCTGCTCGCGCTGAAGACCGCGGTGGCGGTGGGCATCGCCTGGGCCGTCGCGCCGCACGTGCCCGGAGTCGCCGAGCAGTACCCGTACTACGCGCCGCTCGGCGCGCTGGTCAGCATGTACCCGACGCTGATGGGCTCGGCGAAGACCGGGCTGCAGACGCTCCTCGGGCTCGCGGCCGGCATCGGGCTGGCGGTGCTGGTCGTGGTGACGGTCGGCCCGACCTGGTGGACGATCCCGTTGATCGTGGGCATCGGCGTGGTGCTCTCGGGCACCGGCTGGTTCGGCGCGGGCCGCGAGTACGTGCCGATGGCGGCGCTCTTCGTCCTGATCATCGGCGGCGCGAAGGCGGAGGACTACTCGCTCGGCTACCTCGTGCAGATGGCGGTCGGCGTGGTCGTCGGGCTGCTGGTCAACCTCCTCGTCGCTCCGGGGCTGACCTCCGAGGCGGCGACCGCCCGGGTCGACGAGTTCGAGCGCCAGCTCGGGCGCCACCTGCACGACATGGCGACGGCCCTCGAGGAGACCTGGCCGCCCGAGCACGAGGCCTGGTCGACCAACGGCGAGCAGCTCGCGGCGACCGCGACCGAGGTGCGGCGGGCGCTGGTCGACGGCGACGAGAGCCGCAAGGGCAATCCGCGCGCGCTGCTGCACCGGCACAGCTCGCAGACCGACCACCTCCGGCTGGCGACCCTGGACGGGACGCTCTTCCACGTCCGCGACATGACGGCCGCGCTGGCGGACACGATCTGGAACCGCCCGGGCGCGCTGCCCTTCGACGCCGAGCTCGCGGCGCCGCTGAGCGCGGCCTGCCACGCGGTCGGCGACGCGGTGGTGACGGGCGGCTCGCCCGAGGACCGCTCCCTGGAGCCGGCGGAGAGGGCGGTCGACGACCTCGCGCGCGCCGTCGACGCCCGCGCTGCGGCGACCGGAACGAGCATGGGCCCGGGTGTGCTGGTCGCGATCCATCTGCGCCGCATCCTCGTGGAGCTGCACCGGGACGACCCGCTGCGTACTCCAGCGGCGAGTGCGGAGGGATCGCGTGCGGAAGGATGAGCGGATGACTCCGGAGCTCCTCGACCGATTCGCGCACTGGTTCGACGAGGGGGCGCCGGTCGCGCCGACGCTGAGCTGGGCGCTGTTCGACCGCGACGGGCTGATCGCCCGGCACGGTCGCGGGGAGCACCGGCTCGACGGCGCCGCGCCGGACGCCGGCACCGTGCACCGCATCGCCTCGATGTCGAAGAGCTTCGAGGCGGCGGCGGTGCTGATCCTCCGCGACCGCGGGCTGCTCGACCTCGACGACCGGGTGAGCGCGCACGTGCCCGAGTTCGCGGATCCGGTCGACGCCGCTGGCCGGGAGCTGCCGGTGACGCTCCGGATGCTGCTCAGCAACTGCTCGGGGCTGCCCGAGGACAACGGCTGGGCCGACCACGTGATGGCGATGCCGCAAGCCGAGTTCCTCGCGCTGATCGCGCGCGGGCTGACCTTCACCGAGCGGCCGGGCGAGGTCTACCAGTACTCGAACATCGGCTTCTGGCTGCTCGGGGTGATCGTCGAGAACGTCTCCGGCGAGGACTTCGTCGCCTTCGCGAGCCGGACGATCCTGGAGCCGCTCGGCCTCGCGAGCACGCGCTACGACGTGGGCGCCTACCCCGAGGGCACCGACCTCGCGCAGGGCTTCAGCAGCTTCGACGAGGGCGCCACTTGGACCGCCCGCCCGTACACCGGCACCGGCGTGGGCGCCTGCGCTGCGAGCATGTACAGCACCGTCGGCGACATCGCGCGCTGGAGCGGCTGGCTGTCATCGGCGTTCGAGGGCGCCGACGGCGGCATCGAGGACGGGGACGCCGACGAGGCCGTGCTCAGCCGCGCCTCCCGCCGCGAGATGCAGCGCGGCTGGACCCCGGTCCCTGCGCTCAGCCCCCGCGCTGGCGAGAGCACCCTCGACGGCTCCGCCTACGGGCTCGGCCTCGTGATCGAGCAGGACGTCCGCTTCGGCGCGATCGCGCACCACTCCGGCGGGCTGCCCGGCTGGTCCTCGAACATGCGCTGGCACCTCGAGTCGGGCCTGGGCGTCGTGGTCTTCGCGACCACGAACGGCGCCAAGCTCGCCGCGGCGGCCACGGGCCTGCTGCGCGCGGCGCTCGAGGACGCGGAGCCGCCGGCCCGCACCATCGCGGTGCACCCGTCGACGCTGGCGGCCGCCGTGGCCGTCGAGGCGGCGATCGTCGGCTCCGGCGATCCCGCGCGGGCCGAGGAGCTCTCGGGCGGCGTGCTGTTCAGCCCGAACCTCCTGAGCGACGTGCCCGCCGAGGTGCGCGCCCGCCGCCTCGCCGCGGTGCTGGCGGAGGTCGGCGGGCTCGCGGAGGAGCCGACCGCCCGGCCCCTGCGCGAGCGGCTGCTCTGGAGCGCCTCCGCGGCGCAGGTCGCCTTCACGCTGCCCGGCCGGGACGGCGAACTCGAGGTCCGGCTGGAGATGACGCCGACCCTCCCCGCGCTGCTGCAGCGCTTGGATGTCGTGAAGCGGGAGGCGCTCGAGTCGCCGCCGGTGGTCCGCTCCTACCGCCCCACCCTGGACTAGGCGCACATCGGGACAGCGCACATCGGAACAGGGCAGGCTGGTCGGATGACTGCGCGCACTCCCGACGACCACCGCCTCGACCGGGTCCGCGTCCGCGGCGCCCGCGAGAACAATCTGCGCGACGTGGACGTGGACATCCCGCGCGACGCGCTGGTCGCCTTCACCGGCGTCTCCGGCTCCGGCAAGAGCTCGCTCGCGTTCGGCACGCTCTACGCGGAGGCGCAGCGCCGCTACTTCGAGTCGGTCGCGCCGTACGCGCGGCGGCTGATCGATCAGGTCGGGGTGCCGGACGTCGACGCGATCGACGGACTCCCGCCCGCCGTCGCGCTGCCGCAGCGCCGGTCCGGTGGCTCGGCGCGCTCGACCCTGGGCAGCGCGACCACGCTCTCGTCCGTGGTGCGGATGGTCTTCTCCCGGGTCGGCACCTACCCCGAGGGCGCGCCGATGCTCCTCGCGGAGGACTTCTCCGCGAACACCGTCCAGGGCGCCTGCCCCGCCTGCCACGGGATCGGCCGCGTCTACGACGTGCCCGAGGAGCTGATGGTGCCGGACGACTCGCTCTCGATCCGCGACGGCGCGCTCGCGGCCTGGCCGACCGCCTGGCACGGCAAGCAGCTGCGCGACAGCCTGATCTCGCTCGGCTACGACATCGACGTGCCCTGGCGGACCCTTCCGGCGGAGGAGCGCGAGTGGATCCTTCACACCCAGGAGTCGCCGCAGGTGCCGGTCTGGACGGATCGCGGACCGGCGGAGGTGCGGGCGGCCGTGGCGGCGGGGGCCGAGCCGCGGTACATGAGCACGTTCCTCGGGGTGAAGCGCTACGTGATGGACACCTTCGCGGGGTCCAAGAGCGCCCGGATGCGCGAGCGCGCGGCCACGTTCCTGGTCAGCGTCGCCTGCCCGGACTGCCACGGCAAGCGGGTGAAGCCCGAGGCGCTGGCGGTGAGCTTCGAGGGGTTCGACATCACGGAGCTCTCGGCGCTGCCGCTCGAGGAGCTCGCGGCGCTGCTGGCCCGCGTGCTCGAGCGGGACTGGGTGCCGGTGGGCGGTGGCCCGCTCGCCCCGGAGATCCGGCTCGCCGCCCAGCGCCTCGTCTCGGATCTGCTCGGCCGGATGGCGCCGATCGTCGACCTCGGCCTGGGCTACCTGTCGCTGGACCGCTCGACGCCGACGCTGTCCTCGGGCGAGCTGCAGCGGATGCGCCTCGCGACCCAGGTGCTCTCGCGGCTGTTCGGCGTGGTCTTCGTGCTCGACGAGCCGTCGACGGGGCTGCACCCGGCCGACACGGAGGCGCTGCTCGGCATCCTGCGCTCGCTGAAGGACAGCGGCAACACGGTCTTCTTCGTCGAGCACTCGCTCGACGTGATCCGCGAGGCCGACTGGATCGTCGACATCGGCCCGGCGGCCGGCTCGGGCGGCGGCACCGTCGTCTACTCGGGCGAGCTCGACGGGCTGCGCGAGGTGGACCACTCGATCACCCGGCGCTACCTCTTCCCCGAGACCGCGGAGCCGACGCCGCCGCTGCCCGCCCGGCGGACGCCCGACGCGCAGGTCCGGCTGGTCGACGTGGCGCGCAACAACCTCCGCGGGCTCGACGTGTCGTTCCCGCTCGGCGCGCTGACCGCGGTGACGGGGGTGTCCGGGTCGGGGAAGTCCACGCTGGTCAATCGGGCACTGCCCGATCTGCTGCGCGCGAGTCTGCAGGCGGATCTGGCGGGGGAGAGCCCGGAGCCGGACGAGTCCTCCTCCGACGACCCGCTGCTCGACGCGGACACCGCCGTCACCACCGGCAGCGCGACCGGTCCGGCGGAGCGGCTGCGCCGGGTCGTGCAGGTCGGCCAGACGCCGATCGGGCGCACCTCCCGCTCCAACGTCGCGACCTACACCGGGCTCTTCGACCGCGTCCGCGCGCTGTTCGCGGCGACTCCGGAGGCGAAGCGGCGCCGCTACGGGGCCGGCCGCTTCTCCTTCAACATGCCCAGCGGCCGCTGCCCGGTCTGCAAGGGCGAGGGGACCATGGAGGTCGAGCTGCTCTTCCTGCCGACGGTGCAGGCGCCGTGCACGGAGTGCGGCGGGACGCGCTACAACGCCGAGACGCTCGAGGTGACCTGGGGCGGGCGCTCGATCGCCGAGGTGCTCGCGCTGAGCGTGACCGAGGCCCGCGAGGTCTTCGCCGAGGAGACGGAGATCGGCCGGCACCTCGACGCGCTGCTCGACGTGGGCCTCGGCTACGTCGCGCTCGGGCAGCCCGCGCCGGAGCTGTCCGGCGGCGAGGCGCAGCGGGTGAAGCTCGCGTCGGAGCTGCGGCGGGCGCAGCGCGGCGACACGCTCTACCTGCTCGACGAGCCGACGTCGGGACTGCACCCGGCCGACGCGGACCGGCTGCTCGGCCACCTGCAGCACCTCGTCGACGCGGGCAACACGGTGATCGTCGTCGAGCACGACATGCGGATCGTCGCCGACGCGGACTGGGTGATCGACCTCGGGCCCGGCGCCGGAGACGCCGGCGGCGCGATCGTCGCGACCGGCACGCCGGAGCAGGTCGCGCGGGCGGAGGGCAGCCGGACGGCGCCGTACCTGCTGGCCGCGCTGGAGCGGCGCTCGTAGGGCATCGGCGTCGCGCGGAGGGGGAGTGCCCGGCGGGTGGCCGAGGGGCTAGCGTGTGCCGCATGCCCGCCTCCTCCCGCCGTGTCGTCCCGGCGCTCCTCGCCTCCGCCCTCGTCGCAGGGGCTCTCGCCCTCCCGGCGCCCGCCCTCGCCGACACCGCTGTGAAAGCGGGGACGAGCGGAGGCACCAGCTCCGGCGACCCGTACTTCCCCGGCCTCGGCAGCTCGGGCTTCGACGCGCTCAGCTACAGCCTGTTCCTCACCTACGACCCGGCGCCGCGGGCGCTCACCGGCCGGGCCGTCGTGACTCTCGCGCCGACGCAGGAGCTGAGCTCGTTCTCCTTCGACCTGCGCGGACTGACGGTCTCGAAGGTGTCGGTGAACACCCGGGGCGCCGCCTTCACGCAGGTCGGCGACGAGCTGACGATCACGCCATCCCGCTCGCTGAAGAAGGGCGCGCCGACCCTGGTCGACATCCGCTACGCCGGCACGACCGGCAACCCGGTCGACGGCACCGGCGCCCCGTACGGCTGGTGGTCGACCGACGACGGCGCGCTGGTCGCGAGCGAGCCCGACGGCGCCTCGACCTGGTACCCGGTGAACGACTCGCCGGCCGACAAGGCCCGCTACTCCTTCACCCTCACGGTCCCGGAGGGGCGCACCGCCGTCGCCAACGGGGTGCCGGTGGGCTCGCCGGTCACCCGCAACGGCTGGACCACGTCGAGCTGGGTCGAGACCAGTCCGATGGCGAGCTACCTCGCGATGGTGAACATCGGCGATTACGACCTCGTCCGCTCCCGGGCGGGCGGCGTCGTCAGCATCGACGCGGTCGATCGCGACATCTCCGGCGAGGCGCGGGCGAGCACCGAGGCCGCCCTCGCGCGCCAGGGCGAGATCATCGACTACTTCACGGGCGTCTTCGGCGCCTACCCGTTCCGCTCGGGCGGGGCCGTCGTCGACGACGAGGAGATCGGCTACGCGCTCGAGACGCAGGGACGCTCGTTCTACTCGGGCAGCGCCGACACCTCGACCGTCGCGCACGAGATCTCGCACCAGTGGTTCGGCGACAGCGTCACCCCGCGGCTCTGGTCGGACATCTGGCTGAACGAGGGCTTCGCCACCTACGCCGAGTGGCTGTGGGCGGAGCACGACGGCGGCCCGACCGTCGAGGAGTCGGCCGCGGAGGTCGCGTCGATCCCCGCCGACGACCCGTTCTGGGCGACGAAGGTCGCGGATCCCGGCGCGCTCGGCCTCTTCGACAGCCCGATCTATGCACGCGGCGGACTCACCCTGGTCGAGCTGCGCTCCACCATCGGCGACGAGGCCTTTGGCACGCTGCTGCAGCGCTGGGCCGCCGAGAACCGCTACGGCACCGTCACGACGGCCGACCTCCAGGACCTCGCCGAGTCGGTCTCCGGCCAGGACCTGACCGCCTTCTTCGACACCTGGCTCCGGACCCCGTCGAAGCCCGCGGGCCTGTAGGCGTCTGCTGGTCGAGCAGGGCGGCGCACGTCTCAAGACCCACCCATCGGGTGACGGTGGATCTCGATACGCCCTCTGCGAGGGCTACTCGATCGGCATGAATCGGTACCGGCGTGCTGGGCAGGCGTGACGGACCCATGTTGGTCGAGTAGCGCGCAGTGCGTATCGAGACCCACCCGCGGGGTGACGGTGGATCTACTTGGAAAGGGATGGTGACCTTTCACGCGGTTCTGGGGGTGAGGGTGATGTCGTAGCCGAGGGTCGCGAGGGTTCGGAGGGCGTTGTCTCGGGTGCGTTCAGGGTGGCGGGGGCGGTAGTAGTCGGATCCGAGTTCGTCGTAGGGAACGCCGTTGCGGAGCATGTTCCAGATGATGGTGAGGAGTGTGTGTTCGATGGCGACCACGGCTTTGAGTCCGCCGGTTCGGTAGCTCACTCGCCGGTATTTCGCGTAGAGGCGTCCGTTCTTGGAGCGGATGATGGTGAAGACGACGATTCCGAGAGCGGCTTTGAGGTAGGCGTCGCCGGGATTGATGTGCGCTGATTTGGTGCGGCCTGCTGATTGATGGAGACCTGGTGCGACTCCTGCCCAGGAGGCGAGGTGTCCTGCGGTGGGGAAGACGCTCATATCCGCGCCGATCTCGGCGATGATCGTGTCTGCTGCGTTTTCTTTGATGCCCGGGATCGTCATCAGGAGTTCCCGGGTTCCTCGAAAGGGTTCGATCACCTTCTCGATTTGATCGGTGATCGCTGCGATATCTTCGGTGATCGCGTCGATGCGGCGCAGGTGTAATCGCACCATGAAAGCGTGATGATCCCGGAATCTGCCTCGCAGGGATTCGATCAACGCCGGCGTCTTCTTCGCTAAGGAAGCGTGCGCGAGCGCGGCCAAGGCTTCCGGGTCGCGTTCCCCGGCGACCAGGGCGTCGAGGATCCGCCGGCCTGTTTGGCTGCCCAGCGTGGAGAGGACGGAGCTGATCTTGATGCCGGAGTCCTCGAGGTTCTTCTCCAGTCGAGCCCACTCGCGGTGCTGCTCCTGCCCGAGGTGGCGGCGGGTGCGGGTCAGATCACAGAGCTCCCGGATCCGTTCCGGGGGCACGAACGAGCTGCGAAGCATGTTGTGAGCGGCGAGTTCCGCGAGCCATTGCGCATCCAGGACATCCGTTTTCCGGCCCGGCATGTTCTTCACCTGCCGGGCGTTCACGAGTTCCACGTTCAATGTCTCCGCGAGCGTGAAGAAGAACGGCTTCCAGTAATCACCCGTCGCTTCCATCACGACGACCTCGACCTCGGCCGCTTCCAAGTCCTGCCGCAGTCGCTCTATCTCGGAGACCGTGGACCCATACGTCGTCACCGTCTTCGTGAACTGATTCCGCCGCCCTGCCGGGAGCCGCAGACAGACCTTCGCATCTCTCTTAGAGATATCCAAGCCCGCGGCACGTTCGTAAACGACATCCATGACACCCTCCGATCGACTTCATCGGCGCCGGCCGGCATCGACGAGCGTCGCGGGGAGAGCAGGGATCAGAGTGATGAATCTACTTGTCGGGCTCCACCGGCACGAGAACCGGATAGGCACCAATCCGCGGTTCCCGCGGACGCCCTCCAGGCCACGCTCGATAACAAGCTCGAAGCATCAAGATACATCGGCCTCGACCGCAACCCCTCCATCGTCCAACCACAACGAGCCAGCCACAAGATCCTTTCCCCGCCCTGCGCTGGCGCCGAAGGCGCCCCCTCCGCTCGATACTCCCTCTCCGAGGGCTACTCGGTCAGCATGGATCGGCATCGGCGTGCTGAGCAGGCGTGAGCGGGCCGGCGGACCATGAAGCGGCGCATGGGCGAGCGCGAGCGCGCTCATTTCATGCTGGTCGAGTAGCGCGCAGCGCGTATCGAGACCCACCCGTCGGGTGAGGGTGGATCTCGATACGCCCTCTCGGAGGGCTACTCGATCAGCATGAGGCGGCGCGTATCGAGACCGGCGTTCGTCAGAACGGTGGTGGTGCGTCGTCGAAGCGGGGGCCCGGTGGGGCGCCGGCGAGGGCGGGTGGGCGGATCGTGATGCGGCGGCCGGTGGGGGTGGTCCAGACGATGCTGCCGTCCTTGCGGGGGACGTAGGTCCAGCGGTCGCCGTGGCGGATGTGGTGGTGGGACGTGCAGAGGGAGACGAGGTTCTCCAGCGATGTCTCTCCGCCGTTCCTCCATTCGAGGGTGTGGTCGGCCTCCGCCCGGGACGCGGTGCGGGTGCAGCCGGGGAAGCGGCAGGTCTGGTCGCGCAGCTGGAGGTGCAGGCGCATCTGCGGGGGCGGGACTCGGTAGGTGCGGCCGACGGACCTCACGGCGCGGGTGTCCGGATCGGTGAGCACGCGGGTGAACGACGCGCCGGTGGCGACCAGGGCGCGGGCGAGGTCGGCGGGGATGAGGCCGTAGCCGTCGAGGTCCGCAGGCGCGTCGTCGAGACCGACGGCCGTCGACGCGGCGAGCGTGAGCCGCACCTCGGCATGGATGCCGGGCACGTACGACGAAGGCATCTGAGGGCCGTTGCCTGCGGGGGTGGTGCCGGCGATGTCGCCGTCGCGCAGCAGATCTGTCAGCACGTCGGCCTTCAGCTGCGCCAGGGTGCGCTCGTCGCCCCCCTCGCGGAGGGACCGGGCGATGCGGTCGACGCGCTCGGCGATGCCCATCGCGTCCGGCGCGGGGAGCAGGGCACAGAGTGTCGCCATGCCGTCGACCTCCGGCGAGATCCAGACGGTGCGGTCCTGCCGGGCGCGGACGTGCCGCTGGGCGAGGGGTTCCTCGTGCAGTTCGTCGCGGAGCCGGGTGACGATTCTTCTCAGCTGCGTGGGCGTCACCTCCGGTGCGATCTCGGCGGCGCGCTCGTCGAAGCGGGCGCGGGAGGTGGCGGGCAGGGTGGCGGCGGTGGCGCAGACGATCTCGCTCGAGTCCCACAGCAGCCGGCCCTCGGCCAGCAGGGCGCGGGTGCGGGGGAGGTCCTCGACGAGCAGCCGGGCGTGCTCGAGGACCGTCTCCGTGGCCCGCTCGGACAGGCGCAGCTTGACCGCGAACTCGGCCCGGATGGACCGCTCGACAAGGGAGTGCGCCTCGCTGCGGGAGAGTGACTTGCCGCGGGCGAACGCGTCGGGGACGGTGACCGCCGCGCGGTAGGCGAGGTGCAGGGTCTGCGCGCGGGAGAGGAGAAGCTGTGCGGAGGTGCGTCCGATCTCCGCGGCGATGTCGGTCAGCGCGTCGACGGCGGCGAGCGCGCTCGGCTGTCCTGCCGCTCCCGGGTCGCTGTGCTCATCCATACGCGTATTGAACCAGGGACCACCGACACCCGAGCGGTCGCCGGGAGGAACCCTCGGACAACTCCGCAAGATCGGGTCTGTGGAGGAGCGATTCGTCCGCGTCAACCGCCGCACCGGCGGCCCGCCCGCGCAGGGTGACGATCGGCGCCACCTCCGTCCAGCCGAGGCTCGAGTAGAGCGCGCGCCCGCCGACGCTCGCCATCAGGAGTCCCGTGGTCGCGCCGTTCTCCGCCGCCCAGGCGCTGAGGCCGGTCATCACCAGGCCGCCGAGGCCGCGGCGGCGGAACCGCGGAGTCGTCTCGATCCGGTCGAAGACGACGTCGCCGCCGCCGCTCAGCGCCGCCTGACCGCGGGCCGCGACCTCGCCCTCCGCCTCGATGCGGGCGTGCGCGACGCGACCACTCGTCTCGATCCGCACCTGCGGCGGCCTCGCGGCCCTCCGGAGCCGGGTGGTCATCATCCGCTCGTCGCTGGTCACGGGGTCGAGGCCGGCCACCGCGTCGCGCTCGCGCTTGTCGAGGTCCCCGACGATCGTCAGCCAGACGTCGGGCGCGGTGACGGCGGCGGTGAGTCGGCGCAGCTCGGGCAGCGAAGGCTCCGCGATCACGTACTCCCGGGAGCGGGTCTCCGCCGCGACCTCGACGAGCCGGCCGTCCCCGTCGCGCCGCACGAGCATCCCGCGCGACGCGCACCACCCCGCCACCCAGCGGTCCACCAGCTCTCGCGACACGACCATGACGGCACCGTACCCGGACACCCGAGCCGGTCCGATCAGGGCACGAGGTGCTGGGTGATCGATCCGCGGAGCGACCACACCGGCAGAGGGCGGGGGCGGGGCGGGGCCTCTTCAGTCCCGACGTCGTGGGGGTGGGTGGATCTCGATACGCCCTCTGCGAGGGCTACTCGATCAGCATGCCTGTGCGCGACCTCGGGCGCGACGCCAGCAGGAACGCGCGGGCGGTCCGCCCCTTGCTGGTCGAGTAGCGCGCAGCGCGTATCGAGACCCGGTCGTCGGGTGACGGTGGATCTCGATGCGCCCTCTGCGAGGGCTACTCGATCAGCATGATGCGCGCGAGTGACACCTGCGTCTCCACACGCTGGTCGAGCAGCCCCGCAGGGGCCCATCGAGAGCCCAGCTGCCCCGAGGACGGCGGTCTGCTCCGCGCCGCATCACTTCTCCGGGGTGACGACGAGGCCGACGCCGCCGCCGCGGCGGACGGGCTCGGCGACGGCGGTCATCAGGCCGGAGGGGTCGACCTCGATGGCGGCCACCGCGCCGATCTGCGCGGCCGAGGTGAAGGTGTCGCCCGAGGGCGTCAGCTGCTGGCCGAAGGGCGCGAGGTCGTCGGCGTAGGCCTCGATGAAGCCGGGCTCGGCGGAGGTGGACGCGGTGTTGCGCTGCGATGCCCGGGGCGCGGCCACCGCCTCCGGCAGCGTCATGCCGAGGTCGATGCGGTTCACGAGCGTCTGCAGCACGGTCGTGATGATCGTCGCTCCGCCCGGCGAGCCGACGACGAACTTCACCGCCCCGTCCTCGAGCACGATCGTCGGCGACATCGAGGAGCGCGGGCGCTTGCCGGGCTCGATCCGGTTCGGGTCGCCCTCCACGGGCGTCGCGGAGAAGTCGGTCAGCTCGTTGTTGAGGAGGAAGCCGCGGCCGGGGACGGTCATCGCCGAGCCGCCGGTCTGCTCGATCGTCAGCGTGTAGGACGCCGCGTTGCCCCACTTGTCGACGACGGAGAGGTGCGTGGTCGAGACGTTCTCGGTGTCCGGCTGCTCAGCGGTGAGCGCGGTCGCGCAGCCGACGCCGTCGAGCGCGCCCGGGGAGACCGGCCGTGTGGAGGCGGCCGCCGGGTCGATGGTGCAGTCGCGGGAGTCCGCGAACTCCTGGCTGAGCAGCGTCTCGGTCGGCACGTCGACGAAGGCCGGATCGCCGACGTACGCGCCGCGGTCGGCGAAGGCGCGGGCCGACGCCTCGAGGTAGAGGTGCAGGGCGCTGCCGGTGTCCGCGGCGGCGAGGTCGTGGTTCTCGAGGATGTTCAGCGCCTCGCCGATCGCGATCCCGCCCGAGGAGGAGGGCGCCATGCCGTAGACGTCGAGCCCGCGGTAGGAGGTGTGGGTCGGCGCCTGCTCGGCCACCGAGTAGCCGGCGAGGTCGTCCTCGGTCATCGAGCCGGCCGGGGCGGGGAGGGTCGAGCCCTCCGCGAGGCGCGGGTTCTGCACCGTGTCGGCGATCTCGGCCGCGAGCGGTCCGTCGTAGAACGCGCTCGGCCCGCGGGCGGCGATCCGGGCGAGGGTCTTCGCGAGGTCCGGGTTGCGGAAGGTGCTGCCGACCGCCGGGGCGTCGCCACCGGGGAGGAACAGCTCCGCGGTGTCGGGGAACTGCTGGAAGCGCTCGAGGTTGTCGAGCGTCTGGCTGCGGAAGGTCTCGTCCACCGGGAAGCCCTTGGCCGCGAGCACGATCGACGGGGCCAGCACGACCGGGAGCGGGAGGGTGCCGAAGCGATCAACCGCGGCGTCCCAGGTCGCGACCGTGCCGGGGACGCCGACCGCGACTCCGGACGAGACGAGCTGCGGGGTGAACGGGTACGGCGCACCGGTCGCCGGGTCGAGGAAGGCGTCCGGAGTGATGCCGGCCGGCGCCGTCTCGCGGCCGTCGATGGTGCTCACCTCGCCGGTCTTCGCATCGAAGTAGACGAAGTAGCCGCCGCCGCCGATCCCGGCGCTGTAGGGCTCGGTGACGCCGAGGGCCGAGGCCGTCGCGACGGCGGCGTCGGCCGCGTTGCCGCCGCGCTTGAGCACCTCGAGGCCGACCCGGCTCGCGAGCGCGTCGACCGAGGAGACCGCGCCGCCGGAGCCGACCGACGTCGACGGCGAGACGACCGGACCGCCGAGCGCGTCGCGGAGCTCCTGCGCCGTGGGGAGACCGCGGCTCGGGACGCCGGGGAAGGGCCAGTCGAGCGCGGCGGCCGGTGCGGCGCCCGCCACTCCGAGGGAGGCGACGGCGACCAGCGCGAGCGCCGCCCGTCGGAGACTGCGGATCGTGGCCATGGGGTTCCTCCATCGGAACTCGGTGCGGGCGGAGCAGGTGCCTCCAACCTAGGCCGGTGGCGGGTCGAGGGGCCAGCACTCCGCGCCTCCGAGACAGGGGAGGGCGGGCCGGGGACGGCGGAAGGGCCGCCCCGGCGGGGACGGCCCTTCTGCGATCAGTGCCCGGGGATCAGTGCCCGAGGATCAGCGCTTCACGGTGAAGGCGAGGGTGATCGCCTTGCCCGACTGCGCGCCGGTGACCGTGACGCTGTAGTCCCCGGGGGTGGTGGGGGCCTTCGCGGTGGCGGTCAGCGCGCCGTCGTTGAGGTCGCGCGTCGCCGTGCGCTCGGTGAAGAGCGGCGCGGAGCCGATGAGCTGCGTGTCGCCCTGGAAGCCCTCCGCCGTCAGGGTGATCCGGGCTCCGGGGGCGAAGGTGCTGCCCGAGAGCTCGGCGGTGGCGCCGAAGCTCAGGTTCCGGATGTCGCGGTCGAGGCCGAGCGCGTTCGAGATGGTGAAGAACGTGTCGGTCTGGTCGGTGAGGCCGGCGACGTTGGCCGCGCCGGGTCCGTAGGCCGCGATGCGCAGCTGCGTGCCGGTGTGCTGCTGCGAGCCGCCCTCGGCGGCCGTGCCGTAGGACACCTTCATCGTGCTGCCGTCGACCGTCTTCAGCGCGGTGCTGAGCGAGGTCGGCGGGGTGGAGTCGACGATCTGGCTGGAGTGCGCGTGGTCGGCGGTGACGATGACGAGGGTGTTCCCGTCCGCCTCGGCGAACGCGAGCGCGGCCTGGACGGCCTCGTCGAGGTCGACGGTCTCGCCGATCTGACCGCAGGCGTTCGCGGCGTGGTCCTGCTTGTCGATGCTCGCGCCCTCGACCTGGAGGAAGAATCCCTCGTCGCCGGTGTCGAGCAGGTCGATCGCCTTCTCGGTCATCGCGCGCAGGGTGGGCTGGTCGGCGGGACGCGCGGGGTTCGCGACGCAGGTCTGCGGCGCGGCGTCGGCGCCGCCGACGGTCGCGGGGGTCGGCGCGTAGCGCACGGGCAGGTTGCCGGAGTTGAACAGGCCGAGCACCGGCGCGTCCTGGTCGGCGACGGTCAGCGCGTCGAGCTGGTCCGCGGTGGCGGCCGTCGTCGCGTCGCCGAGCACCTGGTAGCCGCGCTCGTCGGCCTGCTGGAACAGGGTCTGCCCGGCCCAGTCGCCCGCCTTCGCGGTCTGCGCGAACGTGGCGGAGCCGCCGCCGAGGGTGAGGTCGGCGCGGGTGTCGAGGATCTGCTCGCTGATCGAGCCGAGTCCGCCGTTCTCGAGCGCGTCGTTCCCGCAGCTGGCGCTATCGGGTCCGTAGCAGCTGCGCGCGTCGACGTGCGCGGCCTGCACGGCCGGAGTCGCGTCCTGGATCTCGGCTGTGGTGACGTTGCCGGTCTTCAGGCCGTTCGCCTTCGCGATCTCGAGGAGGGTGTCCTTGCGCTCCTGGTCGATGTCGACCGAGATCGCGTTGTCGTAGGTCTTGGTGCCGGTCGCCCAGGCGCTGCCGGTCGCGGCGGAGTCGGGCACGTAGTCCGGGGCGCCCTTGACGGCACCGGTCGCGGGGTCGTCGGCGCGGTAGAGCGAGTACGTCGTGTACTGGCCGGTGATCGGCAGGGCGTCGATACCGGGGAAGCGGCCGGCGGCGCCGTAGGCGTAGTTGCGGGCGACCGTGATCTCGGAGTCGCCCATGCCGTCGCCGATCAGGAGGATGACGTTCTTCGCGCCCTGCTCCTTCACCGCCGCGCGCAGCGAGTCGGAGAGGTCGGCGTCGACGGGGGAGATGCGGGCGGCGCCACCGGTGGCGGCGAGGTCGGCGGCGCCGATGGCGGTGGCCGCGCCGGGGGCGGCCAGGGCGGCGGCGCCGACCAGGGCGACGGCCGTGAGGGCCAGTGCGGTGCGTCCGCGGTGCGCGGAGCGGGGCAGTCGTGTCACGTCGGGGACTCCTTGGGGTGAGGGCCCCTGAGAAGGGGCTCACCCAGCACACTCCTGATTCCCGCTCCCGTGGGTGAACGGCGATGCATAGCCAAGTGAACTCTCCGCCTGCCGGTCCCGGTGGCGAGCGCGTGCGGTGACCCCGTGCGGGGGACAACTCGGGCGGATCCGGCACCGGACTCGAAGCCGAGCATTAGCGTGACCCTCGGTGGTCGCCGCCGCCGTCGAACGCCCCGAGAGGACCCCATGACCAGCCCCCGCCCCGTCTCGCGCCGCACCGCGACGACCGCCGCCCTGTGGAGCGCCCCCGTCCTCCTCGCCGCCTCCGCTGCTCCGCTCGCCGCCGCCTCGACGGCGGTCTCGGCCTCGCTCGGCATCGTCTCCGGCGGGCTCTCGAACGGCGGCGGGGACCTCTACGCGGGCCAGTTCACCCCGGTCGTCTACGCCGCTCGGGACAGCGAGCCCGTGCGCGACATCGTCGCCCGGATCACGTTCGACACGGGCGACAGCGACGTCGTGCTGTCCGACTTCGTCCTCGAGGAGGGCGCCTGGGTCGTCGTGGAGCCGCTCGGCTCCCGCACGCCGGGCGTCGTCGTCCTCGCCTGGTCGGACGCGACCGGCCTCCGAGACGGCGAGTCTCCGGTCCCGCCGCAGTTCAGCGTCCATGCGTCGGGCTACATCGTCAGCTGCCTCGTCTCACTGACGAGCACCTCGGCCGCTCCGATCGAGGACTACCTCAACATCGCGGTGGTCTGACGCGCAATCAGAGCGCCCGCGGCCGGTAGGTCTCGATCAGCGCGTCGAAGAGCCGATCCATCCGCTCGTCCACCGTCCGCCGCGCCGGGTCCGCGTCGTACCACTCGACGATCTCGCGCGCGCCGTCGCTGAAGCGGGTCGAGGGCGCGAACGCCGGCACCAGGCTCCGGATCTTCGCGTTGTCGAAGACCATCGAGTGGGCCTTGTCGCCGACGATGCCCGCGCCCAGCTCCGGGTCGGCCGCGGCGATCGCGTCGGAGGTCACGTGCACGATCCGCGCCTCGGCGCCCGCGGCGGCCGCGAGGTCGTGGTGGATGCGGTCCCAGGTGGGCGTCTCGTCGCCGGTGATGTGGAACGCCTCGCCGATCGCCGCCGGCGCGCCGAGCAGCCCCACGAGGCCGACGGCGACGTCGCGGCTGTGGGTGATCGTCCAGAGCGAGGTGCCGTCGCCGGGCACGACCACCTCGAGTCCGCGCCGCATCCGGTCGATGACGGTCCAGCCGCCGTCGACCGGCAGCGCGGTGCGGTCGTAGGTGTGCGAGGGGCGGACGATCGTCACCGGGAAGCCGGTGCGCCGGTACTCGCCGACCAGCAGGTCCTCGCAGGCGATCTTGTCCTGCGAGTAGCTCCAGTACGGGTTCCGCAGCGGCGTCGACTCCGTCACCGGCACGCGTGCCGGCGGCTTCTGGTAGGCCGAGGCCGAGCTGATGAAGACGTACTGGCCGGTGCGGCCGGCGAACAGGTCGATGTCCTGCTGTACGTGCTCGGGGGTGAACGCCGCGAACTCGATCACCGCGTCGAAGCGCTCGGCGCCGAGGGCCTCGCGCACGGAGGCCGGGTCTCGGACATCGGCGGTCAGCGTCCGGACGCCCTCGGGCAGCGGGCGGCTGGAGGTCCGGCCGCGGTTCAGCACGGTCACCTCGTGCCCGACGGCGAGGGCGCGGCGGACGCCCTCGGAGCTGATGATGCCCGTTCCTCCGATGAACAGAACGCTGAGGGGCACGGCGGACCCGACCTTTCCGGATGAGGGCTGCGCGCTCCGCTCCGGAAGCGGAGGGACGTCGTCGAGCACCGCCTCCATCAAGCGCACACTCCGGCGCTCCCGTCGAGGGGGTGGCGGGACCCTCCCTCCGGCGGCGATCGCGTCCTAGCGTGGAGTCATGACCCTGCAGCTCACCCTCAACAACGGCGTCACCCTTCCCGCTCTCGGGCTCGGCGTCTTCCAGAGCGCGCCCGAGGAGACGACCGCCGCCGTGCAGTCGGCCCTCGAGGCCGGCTACCGCCACATCGACACCGCCGCCGCGTACGGCAACGAGCGCGAGGTCGGCGAGGGCCTCCGCCGCTCGGGCCTGGACCGCTCGGAGGTGTTCGTCGAGACGAAGGTCTGGGTCACCGACTACGGCTACGACGAGACCCTGCACGCGTTCGAGAAGGCGACCGGCAAGCTCGGCGTCGAGCAGCTCGACCTGCTGATCCTGCACCAGCCCGTCCCGTCCCGCTTCGACACCACCGTCGCCGCCTACCGGGCGCTGGAGAAGCTCCTCGCCGACGGCGGCGTGCGCGCGATCGGCGTCAGCAACTTCACGCCCGCGCACCTGGCGCGCCTCCTCGCCGAGGTCGACGTCATCCCCGCCGTCAACCAGGTCGAGCTGCACCCGTACTTCGCGCAGCCCGACCTCCGCCGCGAGCACGCCGAGCGCGGGATCCTCACCCAGGCCTGGTCGCCGATCGGCGGCATCACCTTCTACCCCGGCTGGGGCGACGAGCGCCGCAGCGTGATGGACGACGCGACGATCGGCGCGATCGCGGCCGAGCACGGCAAGAGCCCCGCGCAGGTGATGCTCCGCTGGCACCTGCAGCAGGGCCGCTCCGCGATCCCCAAGTCGACGAACCCCGAGCGGATCGCCGCGAACATCGACGTCTTCGACTTCGAGCTCTCCGACGACGAGCTCGCCCGGATCGACGCCCTCGACACCGGCGTCCGCAGCGGCCCCGACCCCGACGTGGAGCGGCCGGCGCTCTTCGAGCGCACGATCCCCGAGGCGTGAGCCGTGACGACGCCTCCCGACGCCCAGCACCCCGACCCGCACCACGCCCCGCACCCCGCACAGGAGGAGACACCATGACCGACCCGATCGGCATCCCCGAGGCCACCGCTCTCGAGAGCACCCGCCGCACCATCGCGATCCTCGGCGCGGGCGGCGATCTCACCGAGCGGCTGCTCCTGCCGGGTCTCGGCCGCGTCGCCGAGCTCGCCCGCGACTCCGAGCTGACCCTGATCGGCGCCGCCCGCACCCCGCAGTCCGACGACGAGTGGCAGGGGCTCGTCCGCCGGAGCCTCGAGGCCGCCGGGATCGCGGCGCACACCGTCGACGACCTCGCCTCGCGCGCCCGCTTCGTCGCCACCGACGCCTCCGACCCGGAGCAGCTGAAGGCCCTGCTCGACGCCTGCCCGACGACGCCCGTGCTCTACGTCGCGCTGCCGCCGGCGATGGGCCACAAGGTCGCCGACTCGCTCTCGAAGCTGGACCTCCCGGAGGACCTCGTCGTCGCGATCGAGAAGCCGTTCGGCGAGGACCTCGACGACGCGATCGCGCTCAACGCCGCCTTCGCGCCCGTGATCTCCGAGGACCGCCTGTGGCGCATCGACCACTTCCTCGGCAACGCGACCGTCATGGGCATGCTCGGACTGCGCTTCGGCAACCGGCTGCTCGAGGCGAGCTGGAGCGCCGAGCAGATCGAGAAGATCGAGATCGTCTACGATGAGACGCTCGGGATCGAGGGGCGCGCCGCCTTCTACGACGGCACCGGCGCCCTGCGCGACATGCTGCAGAGCCACCTGCTGATGGTGCTCGCGCTCACGACGATGGAGCGCCCCGAGGAGGTCTCACCCGAGGACGTCCACGAGCGGATGGCCGAGGCGCTCGGCGCCGTCCGCCTCTGGCGCGACGACCCCGCCACCGCGCGCCGCGCCCGCTACACCGAGGGCCGGGTCGACGGCCGGTTCTTCCCCTCCTACGTCGACGAGCCCGACGTCGATCCGGAAGCCGGCACCGAGACGCTCGCGCAGCTGCTGCTCCAGGTCGACACGCCCCGCTGGGCCGGCGTGCCGTTCGTGCTGCGCTCCGGCAAGGCGATCGGGGACCCGCGCCACGAAGTCGCCGTGCACTTCCGCGCCGCGACCCCGCCGCGCGGCCTGGTCGGCGCCGACGACGGCGCGGGCACGGTCCTGCGGATGACGCTCAAGGGCGGCGACGTCAGCCTCGACCTGCTGGTGAACAGCGCCGACGACCTGACCGACCTCGAGCGCACGACGCTCCAGGCGCAGCCCGGCGCCGCCACCCTCGACCCCTACGCGCAGGTGCTCGCCGGCATCCTCCAGGGCGACACCCTGCTGTCGGTGCCGGGCGCCGTCGCCGAGCAGTGCTGGCGGATCATCACGCCGGTGCTCTCGCACTGGGCCGAGGGCGGCACCCCGCTCGACGAGTACGAGGCCGGAAGCGCGGGCCCCGAGGGCTGGTAGCGCGCGCTGCCTGCTGGTCGAGCAGCCCTCCAGGGGCGTATGAGCTCCATGCTGGTCGAGTAGCCCCGCAGGGGCCTATCGAGACCCACCGTTGTCAGCAGGGTGGATCTCGATACGCCCGCTGTGCGGGCTACTCGATCAGCATGGATGACTGATCAGCATGGATCGGGGCGGCCCGCGTGCGATGCAGCCGCTCCCCATGCTGGTCGAGTAGCCCCGCAGGGGCGTATCGAGACCCTGGCGCCGGTCTCAGACGTCGACGAGGATCGTCCGGGTCGGGAGGCCGAGGAACGCGGGAGCCTCACCCTTCGTCTCGGGGGAGACCGGGCCTCGCGTCACGGTCGCCGTGACACGGAAGCCGCCCGGGGGAACCGGCGTCAGTGCGCAGTACATCCGTCCCGGGCCGAGGGACGCCACCTGCATCACCCGCCCGTCCCCGTCCGTGTAGCTGCCGTGGCTCCGATAGCGCCCGGCCGGGACCACGAGGTGGGCGGAGCGCGGGCGGTCGACGACCAGCCACTCCGACCAGTGCTCGACGTCGTGCTCGGCGGTCACGTCCATCCGGGCGTCGCTGAGCAGCTCGACCGGTGCTCCGGACACCCCGCTGCGCGCTGCCCGGAGCTCGACGACGAAGTTCCCCGAAGACAGGGAGTCCAGGAAGAGACCGACGTACGGTCCGGCCTCGAGGGGTCGCGGAGCGGTTGCGGCGGACCCGGGGGCGCCGACCGCCGCGGCGAGGACGGGCGCCGTGCAGGCCATCGCGATCGCGGCGCGGCGGGTGACTCCCGGACCGTCCGAACGACTGCCGGACATGAGATCTCCCTCCGGTCGCACGGCTCCTCGCGACCCGTCGTGCCGCGCGCCCTCGGCTCGCCGAGACCGGACGGATGCCGCAATGCTCGGTCACCTGTCCGGATCCGCCGAATCGCTGGCGCGATGCGGTGAACCTGGCGCCGGGACGTCGACGCGCGGGGTCGAGCAACGGGCGGGGGAGAGGTCGTCCGCTCAGTTCACCAGGCCGACGGTCTGGGTCCCGAAGCCGAGCGCGGTCTGCGCCTTCGGGTCGGTGCCCGGGTGGACGCGACCTCGCGTCACGGTCGCCGTCACGGAGAACCGTCCCCGGGGTTCCCTGGTGAAGTTGGTGTACCCGCTTCCCACGATCCTCGCGACCTGGAGGGTCACTCCGTCCTTGCCGGTGTAAGTCCCCCCGGAGGGGTAGGCGCCGGCCGGGATCAGGAGGTGCCCGGCGCGCGGGCCGTCGACGACGACCCCGCCGGACCAGCTCTCGATGTCGTGCTCCGACGCGATGTCCACCCTCGCCTCGTCGGCGAGCACGACGGGGGCTCCGGCTGCGCCGCTCCGCGCCACCCGCAGATCGATCCGGAACTCGCCCGCACGCCAGGGGATGAGGAAGAGCCCGACGTACGGTCCCTGGTCGACCGGGGCCGGTGCGGAGGCGGCCGCGCCCGGCGCCGCCACGGCGGCCGAGACCACCGGAGTGGTCCACGCGACCGCCGCCACGGCGGTCCGGCGCGTCACCCCTCGCTCGGCGCCGTCCCTCTCCTCGAAGCGTGCATCGTCCCGTCGAGCGTCCGGCATCGTCTCTTCCTGATCGCGCCGGTGCCCGTGTCAGGCGGGAGCCGAGAACCGATCATCCGCTGGAAGTCCGAAGTCTCGGGCACCGCGGTCGGCACCGCCCCATCGGTGGCACGATGCAGTCGATCTGGCGGGGTCAGCTCGCGGTCAGGGCGTCGCGGAGGCGGACGCGGGAGCCCATCCGCAGCAGCGAGTTGGTGTAGATGCGGCTGGCGACGGCCATCACGGCCGCGGTGGCGACGACGAGGAGGCCGAGCGAGACCAGCGGCTCCCACCACTCCGCCTCGCCGAAGAAGAGCCGCACCGGCATCGCGACGGGGGCGCTGAAGGGCACGTAGGACAGGATCGTCATCACCAGCGGGTTGTCGCCGAAGATGACGACGCCGAAGTAGGGCACCATCACGAGCATCATCGCCGGGGTCATCACCGAGCCGGTGTCCTCCTGGCGGGAGACGAGCGCGGCGCCGGCCGCGAAGACGCTCGCGACCAGGACGAAGCCGAAGACGAAGAACACCACGAACCAGATCAGCGGCGCCGAGAGCAGGTCGAGCAGCTCGGTCTGCCCCGTGACGGCGAGGCCGAGGGCCGACGCGGCGGCGATCGCGGCGGCCGTGCCGACGCCGATCACCGAGTTGCCGAGGATCTTGCCGGCCAGCAGCGCCCGGGCGGGCACCGCGGCGAGCAGGATCTCGACGATGCGCGACTGCTTCTCCTGCACCGTGTTCTGCATGATGGTCGCGCCCGAGCCCAGCACGGCGAGCATGAACACCAGCCCGAACGCCAGTCCGATCAGCGTCCGCAGGCCCGACGGCGTCGGCGAAGGCTCGAGCAGCTCGACGGCGGGGCTGACGGACAGCGCCGAGACCAGGCCCTCCGGCGCCTCGTCGAGGGCGAGCACCGAAAAGCCGATCGCGTCGTCGCTCGGGACGAGCGCGGCGTCGACGTCGCCGGCGCGCACCAGCTCCTCCGCCTCCGCGACACTCCCGACCTCGGTGACGTCGAGGGGGTCGGTGGCGGCCAGCGAGGACGCCGCGGAGCCGACGACCGCGACGGGGGTCGCGTCGGCGGCGCGGCTGCTCAGCACGTTGCCGAGCACGATGCCGCCGATGACCAGCACGAGCGTGATGACCGTCGAGACCAGGAACGCCTTCGACCGGATCTGGGAGAGGATCTCGCGCTCGGCGACCAGGAGCGTCGCGCCCCAGGTGCTCAGCCGGCCGTCCGGGTCACCGGTACCGGCACCGGTCGCCCTCCTCGTGCTGCTCGTCGTCATCGGACCGCCTCCGTCTTCTTCTCGGCGCCCGCGGGCGCGCTCACCACGATGTCCCGGAAGATCTCCCCGAGGGTCGGCCGGACGGGCCGGAACGACGCCACGGTGCCGCGCTCGACGGCGGCCCGCAGCACGGCGTCGGCCGCCGCCCGGTCCGCGTGGAAGAGCACCGACGTGCCGGCCAGCTCCGCGACCTCGACGCCGGGGACGCCGCGGACCCAGCCCGCGTCGCCGTCCGTCTCGAGCGACCAGCGGTCGCCGGAGTACTGCTCGCGCAGCGCCTCGCGCTCGCCCGCGGCCTTCACCTGGCCGCCGGCGATGATCACCAGGTCGTCGCAGAGCCGCTCGACCACGTCCAGCTGGTGCGAGGAGAAGAGCACCGGGATGCCCCGGGCGGCGTGCTCGGCGATGACCGTGACGACGTCGTCGACGGCCAGCGGGTCGAGCCCGGAGAACGGCTCGTCCATGATCAGGACGTCCGGGTCGTGCACGAGGGCGGCCGCCACCTGCACGCGCTGCTGGTTGCCGAGCGAGAGCGCCTCGAGCTTGTCGCGGCGGCGCTCGATCAGCCCGAGGCGCTCGAGCAGATCGTCCGCCCGCCGGACGGCGGTGGCCTTGTCGATGCCGTGCAGCCGGGCCAGGTACGCGAGCTGCTCGCCGATCTCCATCTTCGGGTAGAGGCCGCGCTCCTCGGGCATGTAGCCGAAGCCGTGCAGCGCGGCCTGGCCGACCGGCGCGCCGTCCAGGGTCACCTCGCCGGAGTCCGGCCGGAGGACGCCGAGGATCATCCGCATGGTCGTGGTCTTCCCGGCGCCGTTGCCGCCGACGAACCCGGTGAGCCGGCCCCGCCCGACATCGAAGCTGACGTCGTCGACGGCGCGATGGGCACCGAAGCTGCGACTGATGTTCTGCACGCTGAGCATGCGACCTCCTCGGATCCGACTGACCCCTCCACGCTAGGGAGGGCGCGTCTCCGGCACCTCCGGCGCGGGGGTGAACGGCCGTTCCGTCTCAGGACGGAGGAGCCTCCGACGGACGCCGCGGGTCGACCAGGCCGGAGCGGTAGGCGAAGGCGACGGCCTGGACGCGGTCGCGGAGCGACAGCTTGGTGAGCACGTTCGACACGTGGGTCTTGACCGTCGCGCGGCCGACGACCAGCAGCTCGGCGATCTCGTCGTTGGAGAGGCCCTGCGCGAGCAGGCGGAGCACCTCGGTCTCGCGGGCGGTCAGGTTCTCGGGCGCGGTGCCGGGGGCGGCGAGCGGAGCACGGTCCCGCTCGCGGGCGACGGCGCGCTCGATCACCGCGCGGGTCAGCTCGGGCGCGAGCAGGGCGTCGCCCGCCGCGATCGCACGGACGCCGGCGACGAGGCGCTCCGGCGGCGAGTTCTTGAGCAGGAAGCCGCTGGCGCCCGCCTCGAGCGCCGCCAGCAGGTAGTCCTCGCGCTCGAAGGTGGTCAGCACGAGCACCTGGACCGTCGCTCCGGGCTGCGCGAGGATCCGCCGGGTCGCCTCGAGACCGCCGATCCCGGGCATCTCCACGTCCATGCAGACGACGTCGGGCCGGGTGCGCGCCACGACCTCGACGGCCTCCTCGCCGCTGGACGCCTCGCCGACGACCTCGATGCCGGCCTGCAGCGAGAGGATCGTGCGGATGCCCTGCCGCATCAGCGCGTGGTCGTCGACGAGGACGACGCGGATACCGCTCGTGCTCGCTCCCTCGCTCATGCCCGGACCGCCAGCGGCACGGCGACGCGGACGACCCAGCCGGAGCCCGTGCGCGCCCCCGCCTCGAGTCCCGTCGAGCGTCGCCGCGCGCTCGCGCATCCCGAGCAGGCCGAGCCCCCCGCTCTGCCGGCGCGGGCCGGGGCGCCCGAGGCCGTCGTCGGCGATCTCGAGCTCCACCGACTCGCCTTCGTAGCGCAGGTGGACACGCGCCCGGGTGCCGGGACCGGCGTGCTTGAGGACGTTGGTGAGCGACTCCTGGGCGATGCGGTAGAGGTTCAGCCCCACCAGCGCGGGCAGCTCGACGGGCTCGCCGACCACCTCCAGCGAAACCCGCAGACCCGAGACCTCGGCGTCCGCGACCAGCGCCGGCAGCGCGTCCAGATCGAGCGAGGCCGTGACCGGGTCGAGCGCGGACTCCTCGTCGCGCAGGGTGCCGAGCAGCTGGTAGAGCTCGCCGACCGCCGCGCGGGACGTGCCCTCCAGCGCCTGGAGCTGCTCGTGCGCCTTCGCGGGGTCGGCGTCGACGAGCATCCGCGCCGCTCCGGCCTGGACCCCCATCAGCGAGACGTGGTGGGCGACCGCGTCGTGCAGCTCGCGCGCGATCCGAAGCCGCTCGATGGTGATCGCCTGGCGGGCGACGGTGGACTGCTCCTCCTCGAGCTGGCGGGTGCGCAGGTCGGTGAGGGCGCGCTGGCGGGCCGAGGCCCAGGCGTGGTCGCCGAACCACCAGGCGCCGGCGAAGTAGAGGACGTTGATCAGGATCTGCTGGAGCATGTAGGCCGCGATCGGGGTGAGCGCGCCGATCCCGGCACCCTCGAAGTCGAGGTCCTGGGTGCTCGCGCGGAAGAAGGTGATCAGCAGCCAGACCGCCATCACGGCAACCAGCACGCCGCGCGCCCAGCCCGCCCGCGTCCGGTTCTGCTCCCAGGCGCCGACGCTGTACAACGCCATGAACAGGGCGATGTTGCTGATCGTCAGCTCGGGCACCTTCAGCTCGCCGACCAGCAGGAACGCGGCCCCGATGACGGCGAGGACCGCGACGGGCGCCGTCCGCCGGAACGCGAGCGGGAGGATGACGACGGCGAGCACTGCGGCGCTCAGCGCGGGCGACGCGGGATCAGTGAACAGCCCGATCGCGCGGCCGAGCACCAGCGAGAGCACGGCGGCGCCGAAGAGCACGGCGGCGGTCGCGACGTCGGCCCGGCGCTGGTCGGGCGTGGCGGGCGACCGCCGCCAGGCGCGGGAGTCCGGAGCGGCAGTCATCCCGCCAATCTAGCCGCGGGGCTCAGGCGTGCGGGTGCGGGTGCGTCCGCTCGAGCGCGGCGCCCTCGAGGTCGACGTCCGGGAGGAGCCTGTCGAGCCAGCGGGGGAGCCACCAGGCGGAGCGCCCGAGCAGGTGCATCAGCGCCGGCATCAGCAGCATCCGGACGACGAACGCGTCGAGCAGGACGCCGAACGCGAGGCCGAAGCCCATCGAGCGGATGATGGTCGACTCCGAGAAGATGAAGCCGCCGAAGACCGCCACCATGATCAGCGCCGCGGCGATCACGACCGCCTTGCCGGCCTGGAAGCCCTGGGCGACGGCGAGCCGGGCGTTCGCCCCGTGCACGTAGGCCTCGCGCATCCCGGAGGCGAGGAAGAGCTGGTAGTCCATCGCCAGCCCGAACAGGATCCCGACCAGGATGACCGGCAGGAAGCTCAGGATCGGCCCGGTCGAGTGCAGGCCGATCAGGTCGGCGCCCCAGCCGAACTGGAAGACCGCGACGATCAGCCCGTAGGTCGCGAACAGCGACAGGATGAAGCCCCCGGTCGCGATCAGCGGCACGAGCAGCGAGCGGAACACCAGGATCATGATCAGCAGCGAGAGGCCGACGACGACCGCGAGGTAGGTCGGCAGGACGTCGTTCAGCCCCTCGGAGATGTCGATGTTGGTGGCCGCCTGGCCGGCGACGCCGAGGACGATGTCGTCGTCCACCGGCGGCAGGGCGCGGAGGTCCTGCACGAGGGCCTCGGTCGAGGCGCTGTTCGGGCCCTCGGTCGGCAGCACCTGGAAGGCGAGCAGCGTGCCGTCGTCGGAGGCGGCGATGGGCGCCACGGCGACGACGTCGTCCTGCTCGGCGATCGTCCGGGCGACGTCGACCTGGGTGGCGAGCAGCGCGTCGTCGGTGACCCCGCCGGGGACCGTCGCGGTGACGAGCAGCGGGCCGTTCGCGCCGGCGCCGAACTCGTCGCCGACGATCTCGAAGGAGCGGGCGCTGGTCGAGCCCTCGGGCTCGCTCGCGCCGTCCGGCAGGCCGAGGCGCATCGAGAGCGCCGGGATCGCGATGACCAGCAGCACGGCGACGGTGCCGACGACGGTGAGGACCGCGCGCAGGGTCGACATCGGCGCGACCGTCTTCACCGCCGCGTGGTGCACGACGGCCGAGCGGGCCTTCCGGCGCAGGAGCCGGGTGCCGAGCAGGCCGAGGATCGCCGGGGCGAGCGTGACCGCGATCAGCACGGCGACCGCGACGCAGACCGCGCCGACCGTGCCCATCAGGCCGAGGAACGGGATGCCGGTGACGTTGAGGGCGAGCAGCGCGACGACGACGGTCGAGCCGGCGAACACGACGGCGGTGCCGGAGGTGCCGTTGGCCAGGCCGATCGACTCGCGCACCTCGACGCCCGAGAGCAGCTGCTTGCGGTGCCGGTTGACGATGAAGAGGGAGTAGTCGATGCCGACCGCGAGGCCGAGCATCACGCCGAGGACCGGGGTGACCGAGGCCATGTCGATGACGCCCGAGAAGGAGAGCGAGGCGGTGACGCCGACGCCGACGCCGACCAGGGCGGTGACGATCGGGAGCGCGGCGGCCACGAGCGAGCCGAGCATCACGATCAGGACGACACCCGCGAAGACGAGGCCGATCGCCTCGCCGACGCCGAAGATCTGCGGCACGCCCTGGGCGAGATCGGTCGCGAACGTGACGTCGGCGCCGGCGACCGGCGCGGACTCGAAGTGGTCGATGACGCCCTGCTTGACCTCCTCCGGGAGCTCCAGGCGCGGCTCGGTGAAGGAGACGTTGACGATGGCGGTCGAGCCGTCCGCCGAGACGACGCCGATGCCGTCCGCGAGGGCGAGGAGCTCCTCGCCCTGGTCGAGCGGGGCCGCGCCCGCCTCCAGCTCGGTGCGCGAGGCGTCGAGCGCCGCCTGCTGCGCGGTCAGCTCGGCCTGCTGGGTGTCGAGCTGCGCCTGCTGGGCGTCGAGCGCGGCGAGCTGCTGCTCCGGAGCGCCGGCGGCGACGGCCTGCTCGCGGGCCGCGGTCAGCTGCTGCTGGCCTGCGGTGAGCTGGGCCTGGCCCGCGTCGAGCTGCGCCTGCCCGGCGTCGATCTGCTCCTTCCCGGCCTGGAGCTGCGCCCGGCCGTCGGCGAGCTGCTGAGCGCCGTCGAGCTGCGACTGGCGCGCGGCGAACGGATCGACGACGGCGGCGACACCCTCGAGGTCCTCGGCGGAGGCGGCCAGCGCCGAGATCGCCGACTCCTGCTCCGCCGTCAGCGCGGAGCCGTCGGCGGTGCGGTAGACGACGGTGCCGGTGCCGCCGGCGGTGTCGGGCAGCTTCTCGGCCAGCTGATCGGTGACGGCGCCGGACGCGGTCCCCGGGATGTCGAAGCTGTTGGTGAGCGTGCCGCCGACCGCGAGGAAGGCGCCGACCGCGACGCCGAGGATCACGACCCAGGCGACGATCACCGCCCAGGCGCGGCGAGCGGCGAAGGTGCCCAGACGGAACAGCAGGGAGGCCAAGGAGATGTCCGATCGAGAGGAGCCCGCGAGAGGCGGCGGCAGCGGTCGCTAGATCATACGGTACGTCTCGTCTAGAGCCGCTGTACGCTCGTCGCATGACGGAGCACCGGAGCGGACCGGTCCGCAGCGCCGCGGCACGCGAGTCGGTCCTCGAGGCGACCGCCCGGCTGTTCCTGCAGCGCGGCTGGGACCACCTCACGATGGAGGGCATCGCCAAGGATGCGGGGGTCTCCAAGCAGACCGTCTACCGCTGGTGGCCCTCCCGCGGCGCGCTGATCGCCGACTGCATGATCGAGGGCCGGCTCGTCGCGATCGAGGTGCAGCTCCCGGACACGGGCGATCTCCGCCGCGATCTCGGGGTGTGGCTCGCGCCGATCCTGGAGCTCGCGGGCACGGAGCCCGGCGCGTCGCTCGTGCGCTCGCTGATCGCCGCCGGCGCGGAGGACGCCGCCGTGGGGGAGCGCCTGGGCCGCGCGTTCGGCGTGGACCAGACGCTCTCGGACCGCTTCGCGAAGGCGGTCGAGGCGGGGCAGCTCCCGGCCGACGCCCCGGTCGACGAGCTCGGGCTCTCGATCCTCGGGGCGATCATCCTGCCCGTCGTCGGGCGGCGGCCGCTCGTCGCGGCGTCCGTGCTCGGGCACGTCGACTTCCTGCTCCGGCCGCGCGGCTGAGGCGCCGGCCGGAGCAGGCTCACGTCAGGATCAGGCCCAGGCCCAGGAGGCGAGGACCGACTCGGCGACGGCCTCGCGCTGGTCGTCGTCCACGGTGGGGCTGAACGAGAAGGTGACGACGTAGGTCTGGCCCTCGTCGGTGACGTAGTACTGCTCGACGGCGTAGCTGGTGCCCGACGCGCTGAGGTTCGCGCTGAGGTGCGCGGACTCGGCTCCGGCGACGACGACGCGGTCGTTCGCCTCGACGTCGGTCGCCCCGGCGTTCTCGAGCTCGGTGACGCCGGCGTCCTCGACCTGCTCGGCGGAGACCTCGCCGGCGGGGCTGAGGACGACGTTCACGTTGTCGGCGAAGCCGTCGGTGTCGGTGAGGTCGGCGGCGAGGGTGTCCGCGCCCATGCTCGCGGGGTCGGCGTCGGGGGTGCCCCAGCCCTCGGGCACGGAGTAGGAGTAGCCGTCGCCGGTGATCGTGTCGCCGGTCGCGGCGGCCGTGTCGATGGTGTCGGCGTCGCTGCCGGAGTCGGTGCCGGAGGGGGAGGAGCAGCCGGCGAGGAGGACGAGGAGGGCGGCGGCGCTGGCAGTGGTGGCGGTGGCGCCGAGGCGCGCGGGAGCGCCGTGGCGCGTGATTCGTGACATCCCTGCACGCTAGCGACGCCGACCAGGCGGCCGCATCCCCCTCGCCGGGGACGACGGCGCCCCGACTACGCTGGTGGCCCTATGGCATCCGACAGCGAACCCTCCGTCACCCTCACCGATCCGCTCGAGGAGCGCCTGCGCGCCCAGGTCGCCCGCGAGGGCGAGCGCGCGGTCGCCCTGCGCTCGGCCGCGCTGCTGACCCGCGGCTACGAGGGAGAGGCCTTCCTGCTCACCGTCGGCGGCGAGCACGCGGCGGGTGTCCTGCAGGGGGCGCCCTCGCTGTACTGGCCGGAGCTGTGGGGCGCGCGCGCCCTGCTCTACGTCTGGGACGACACCGCGGCCGACGCGGTCCTCGCCGGGCTGGCCAACCCGGCCTGGCGCGTGCGGGAGATGTGCGCCCGGGTCTGCGCGGAGCGGGTCCTCGGCGGGCAGAAGAAGCTGGCGCGGCTCACCACCGACGAGCACGCGCGGGTCCGCGCGGCCGGTGCGCGGGCGCTCGTCGCCGCCGCGGTCGCCGGGATCGGCTCGGGGCGCGACGCGAAGGGCGAGTTCGCGGCGAGCGTCGAGCAGACGCTGACCTCGATGGTCCGCGACCCGGACAAGGACGTGCGGCGCGACGTGCGGGCCGCCCTGGACCAGCTCCGCGACGCTCGCCGCTGACGAGCTTCCCCCCGGAGGTGCTGCTCAGCCGCCGACGTGCGAGCCGAAGCCGGACTTGCCCGTGCCGCCGAAGCCGCCCGCGAGGGTGGCCTTCGAGCCGGGCGCCGATCCGGCGGGCGCCTTCTGCACCACGTCGGGCTGGGTCGCGCCGCGCGCCGCGAAGCCGCCCGTCGTGACCGGAGCCCAGCTCGTCGCCCGGGTCGAGTTCCAGCGCGACGACGCGAAGATCAGCGGGCCGACCCAGAAGCCGCCGGCGTAGTGCCCGCGGTACTCGTCGGTCGCCTCGCAGAGCTGCTCGGGATCGTCGCCGACCTCCTCGCCCTGGGCCTGCAGCTGCGCGATCTGCTCGCGGACGTCCGCCAGGCAGTCCTCGCGGCTGGCGTAGACCGGGCGCTCGGCGTTCTCGGGGATGACGTAGTCCTGGCCGTCGGCGCCGGTGGTGACCACGCCGTCGGTGGAGGGGTTCGCAGAGTTCAAGGCGACCGCGAGACCGAGCACGCCGACGGCGACCACGCCGCCGATCACGAGCCCGCGGCGCTGGGAGGCGATGCCGCTGATGCCGACGTCGCCGGAGCGGCGGCGGGTGCGGGTGGTGCCCGGGTCGCCGGCAGGGGAGTCCTGCGGAGCGTCCTGGGGGCGGTTCTCGGGACGGTCGTCGGGGGTGGTCATCGGGTCTCCTCGTCCTGCGGGCGTTTCTCCCGCGCGTCCTGGGGTCGCGTGTCCTGGGGGCGGCCGTGCTCGGGGCCGCCCTGCTCGGGTCGGGCGTGCTCGGGGCGGCCGAAGAGGGGCTCGTCGCGGGGGGTCCGGCCCTCCTCGATGAAGTGCGGCACGAACTCCGCGAGGTCCCCGGTGATCGGTCCGCCGGTCTCGCGCACGTCGATGCCGGCCGGCGTCTCGCCGACGATCCAGCTGCCGATCACGACCGTCCGGCCGTCGATCCGGGCGAGATCGGCCCGGGCCTGGTGCACGAAGCCCTCCTCGCCGTAGGCGCCGCCGTTCTCCGCGACGACCGCGCCGTCCGCGTCGAGGATCGTCACGTTCGCGCCCTCCCGGCCGAGCCGGGGCTTGCGCACCTGCGCCGTGCCGATGAGCGGCTCGACGGAGGCCGGGAGCAGGTTCGGGTGGCCCGGGAACAGCTCCCAGAGCACCACGAGCAGCTGCTTGTTGCTGAGCAGCAGCTTCCAGGCCGGCTCGACCCAGCGAGTGCGCTCGCGCCGGTCGAGCAGCAGCCCGCCGAACTGCTCGCCGAGCATCCACTCCCACGGGTAGAGCTTGAAGATCCGCCGGATCGGCTCGCCGTCGGCGTCGAGGAAGCCGGCGCCGTCGAGCTCGTACCGGATGTCCTCCACGAAGATCAGCTTCGGGTCGAAGCCCGCCTGCGCCGCGGTCTCGGCCATGTAGGCGACGGTGTCCGCGTCCTCGACGATCAGCTCGCCGTCGCCGGAGTCGTGCAGCGAGGCGAGGTGCAGCCGCGCGCCCTCGTCCAGCTGCCAGCGGTCGACGCGGAGGTGCCGCCACTGCTCGACGAGCTGCTCGTGCAGGCCGTTGAACTGGTCGGCCTCGGGGCCGCGCGTCTCCTCCAGCCACTGCCACTGCGCGGCGGCCGTCTCGACCAGCGAGGTCGGGGTGTCGGCGTTGAACTCGAGGAGCTTCACCGTGCCCTCGCCGTCGTAGGCGAGGTCGAACCGCCCGTAGACCGTGGGGTCGTCCTCGTCCCAGGAGGTGCGGACCAGTTCGTGGAAGCGCTCCGGGATGCCGAACTCCGCGAGGCGGCCGGTGCGGACGACGTGCTCGCAGGCGTCCATGCAGCGGTCGAAGAGCTCCTGGGTCGCCGTCTCGAGCAGCTCGATCTCGGCGAGCGCGAAGCCGTAGGCCGCCGACTCGTTCCAGTAGGGCCGGCCGCCCTCCGAGGGGAGGTCGTAGAAGCTGAAGCCGACCTCGTCGCAGCGGGCTCGCCAGTCGGGACGCGGGGTCAGGCTGTGTCTGCGCATGGGGACGTCAGTCTACGACCGACCTCCGACACGCCCTCGGGTCAGAGGTAGTCGACGCCGTAGAGGTCGTCGTAGTCCGGCGCCGCGTCGCCGTGCGGGGCCGTCGGGAGCGGGGCCTCGTCGTGCAGCTCGAGCACGACCGAGCTGGCCGCGGTCAGCAGCACCTCGACCTGCCCGCCGAGCACCGTCGTCAGGGACAGGAAGGCCGGGGCGGTGCGCATCGCTTCGAGCACGTCCTGCTTGGTCCGCTCCATCGTCGCGTCCGCGGCGAGGAGGTACGTCCGCTCGGACACCGTCACCTGCAGCATGGTTCCCCCGTCTCGTGGGGCCTCTCGGCCCGGATCCTCAGCGTACGGAGCGGAGCGGATCGGGATGACCGCGTTGACCGGCCGACGGCCGTCGGCTAGGGCGCGCTCCCGCGGCCGGTGCCAGCGGGGGGCCGGAGCGGTGATCCTCATGCGCTGTCCCGCCACTCCGGCCACGGCGTGACGACCGTCATCGGATCCGCGGCACCCGCACCGCCCGGGCCTCCGCCGGCGGGGGACAGCAGCTCCGCCAGCCGGAGCGCCGCCGCCCGGGCGATCAGCGCGCGATCGATGGTGAGCGAGGTCAGGCTCGGGAGCATCGCCGCGCCCAGGCTCAGGCCGTCGATCCCCGCGATGCGGACGTCGCGCGGCACCTCGAGCCCGAGGCGGCTCGCGCGCTGCAGGGCGCCGAGCGCCATCATGTCGTTGAACGCGATGACGGCGTCGACCTCGGGGTGCGCGGCCAGCAGCTCGCCGAAGGCGTCGGCTCCGCCGGCGATGGTGTCGCCGCCGGTCGCGACGAGCGCGGCCTCGCCGGGCGCGAGGCACTCCTCGAATCGCAGCCGGCGCGCGCTCGGGGCGTACTCGTCGGGCTCGGCGTGGTCGAGCATCCCGATGGTGCGCGCCCCGCGCTCGCGCAGCCCGTCGACCAGCGCGCGCATCCCGGGCGCGAAGTCCACGGCGATGGCGTGCACGCCCGGCAGCTCGTCGTCGCGCTCGATCAGCAGGACCGGCACCCCGCGCGCCGCCCGGCGGATCGACTCCAGGCTCTCCCGGGCGAGATAGCCGACGATGACGTCGACCTGGGTGGCCAGGTCCGCCACGATCTGCTCCTCGGACTCGTTCGTCTCGGCGACGACGACGACCTGCCAGCCGCGCGCGGCGAACTCCTCCAGCAGGTCGGCGGCGAGGTCGGTGTAGTACGGGTTCCGCAGCGAGGTGATCACGAGGCCGACCGCGATGCTCTTCTGCCGGGCCATGTTGGCGGCGAACCGGCTGGGGACGTAGCCGAGGGCCTCGCTCACGGCGAGCACGCGCTCGCGGGTGGCGGCGCTGATCTCGGACATGCCGTTCATCGCGCGCGTCACGGTCTGCCGCGAGACGCCGGCCTCGCGGGCGACGTCGCGGATGGTGGCGCGGCGAACCGGCAGGTCTCTCGGTGGACGAGGGGGCATCGGCGGTTCGCCGGAGCGGTCCACAGCGGCCCTCCTTCTCTCAGTCTCGTCTGGCAACACGCATATGGCGACAGCGCCTCGCGTCTTCGGCGACAGCTGCCTTGACAGGTCGACGGCCGCCAGCTTAGCGTGTGGGCACTCGTGGTCCGTGACCGTTCACGTGAACGGTCACGGCTGCCGCGTTCCCCTGCCGCTCACCCTTCGATGGAGAAGACCACCATGCCCCTCGTCTCGAACACCCTGGTCCGGCGATCGCTCGCCGGAGCGACCGCGCTCGCGCTGACGGCGGGCCTGGCGGCCTGCACCGACAGCGGTCCGGCCGCCGACGACGGCGCCGTCGACGTCCTCGTCGCGCAGAGCACGGCGCAGGTGCCGGTCAGCGAGACGCCCTGGGCCGCGGCGCTCGCGGCCGAGACCGGCTGCGCGGTGAACTGGAACACGATCGACGACACCGCGTGGACCCAGCAGAAGAACCCCTCGCTCGCCGCGGGGGACGTGCCGGACATCGCGCTCCGGGCGGTCGGCGCGAACGACGCGGTGCAGTACCCGGGCCTCTTCGAGGACATCGCGCCGCACCTGGACGACCTGCCGAACGTGCGGCGGTTCTTCGAGGAGAAGCCCGACGCGCGCCGGCTGGTCGAGAACGAGAAGGGCGAGATCCACTCGCTCTCCTCGTCCCGCGGCAGCGGCTACCGCGGCTCCGGCCAGCACATGATGATCAACCGGGCCTGGCTCGACGCCCTCGGCCTCGAGGTCCCGCGGACCTGGGACGAGCTGACGACGGTGCTGCAGGCGTTCAAGACGCAGGACCCGAACGGCAACGGGCAGGCGGACGAGGTCCCGTTCAACGTCCGCCGCCTCGAGACGGCCGGCTTCGGCTGGTACAGCCCGTTCCTGCTGCTGAACTCCACCGGCATCGCGACCTCGTTCAACAAGGGTCCGTCGGCGCAGGGGATCCACGTCTCCGACGGACGGGTCGCCAACTTCCTCGTCTCGGACGAGTACCGCCGGGTGGTGTCGTACCTGCACGAGCTGCTCGCGGCCGGCCTCATCCCGGCCGACGCGCTCACCAAGGACGATTCGGCGTACTACGCCGCTCAGGCGGGCGACGGGGAGACCGCGCAGATCGGCCTGATCTTCGGCTGGTCGCTCGCCGACTTCGGGGATCTCCGCGACCAGTACGTGGCGATGCCCGCTCCCGCCGCCTCCGCGAGCATGTCCGCCGAGGACGTGGTCTGGGACGGCTCGGACAACGAGTTCGAGGGCGGGAAGCTCGCCGTCTCGGCGGCCGCGGCGGGCGACGAGTGCGTGTGGAAGGTGGTCGACGCCCTCTACAGCGAGAAGTACTCGATCCAGCAGTTCACCGGTTCGATCCCCGAGTTCGTCACGGACGACGGCGACGGCACGTACTCGGTCACCGAGGCGTACCGGGCCGCCGTCGCGGACGGTCGCGACCCTGCGCTCGCCGACCGCCTGGCCGGCTGGATCCCCGACTCGGTCACCCTGAACGGGGACTGGAACCGCGACGATCTCCGTGAGGTGGACGACGTCTACACCGAGCAGTACTCGCACTACGACCACGTGCGCGACCTGATGCCCGACTACGTCCGGCTGTCCGCCGGGGACGCGATCACCGCCGCCAACAACGACACCGCCGTGCTCAACTACGCGCTGCAGAAGACGTCGCAGTGGATCGCGGAGGGCGGGGTCGACGAGGACTGGGACGAGTACGTCGCCCAGCTCGAGTCGATCGGCCTCGTGCAGAACGTCGAGCTCTGGCAGAAGGCCTACGACCTCGCGACCGCGGCGTCATGACGCGGACGGCTCTCGACGCTCCGTCGGCCGGGGCGCCCCTCACCCCGCCCGCGGGGGCGCCGCTCCCGGTCCCGCCCCGGCCGCTGCGCGCCCTCCGCAGCGTGCGCAACCAGTGGCAGCTCTGGCTGATGGTGCTGCCGGCGCTGGTCTTCACCGCCGTCTTCGCCTACGTGCCGCTGTACGGACTCCAGCTCGCCTTCCGGACCTATGTCCCCGCGCGCGGGCTCAGCGGCGGGGAGTGGGTCGGCCTCGACTACTTCGTGCAGTTCTTCGAGTCGCCGCTGTTCTCGACGATCGTGCTGAACACCGTGCAGATCAGCCTCTGGACGCTCGCGATGGGGTTCGTCGCGCCGATCGTGCTGGCGCTGCTGATCAACCAGATCAGCGCCGGCCGCCTCAAGAGCTTCGTGCAGACGATCACCTACATGCCGCACTTCATCTCGGTCGTGGTGATCGTCGCGATGATCAACATCTTCCTGCGGCCCGAGAACGGGCTCCTCGGCCGGTTCCTGCCGGGGCAGAACCTCCTCGCCGAGCCGGACGCCTTCTCGGCGATCTACTGGGTGAGCGAGGTCTGGCAGCACTGCGGCTGGAACGCGATCATCTACCTCGCCGCGCTCTCGACCGTCGACACCTCGCTCTACGAGGCCGCGAAGATCGACGGCGCGGGGCGGCTCCGGCTCATCCGCTACGTCGACGTCCCGACGATCCTGCCGACCGCGGCCATCCTGCTCATCCTCAACATGGGGTCGGTGCTGAGCGTCGGCTTCGAGAAGGTCTACCTGATGCAGAACTCGCTCAACCTGTCCTCCGCGGAGGTCATCGCGACCTACACCTACAAGATCGGCATCCTCAGCAATCAGTTCTCCTACTCCACCGCCATCGGCCTCTTCAACACGGTGATCAACTTCACCCTGCTGATCGTGGCCAACCAGCTCGCCAAGCGCGCCACGGGTTCCAGTGTCTTCTGAGCGCGGAGGGTCTTCTGAGCGCGGAGGGGCGAGCCGCCGCTGGGACCCCTGGACCCCGAGGGAGAGGACGTCCATGACCCCTGCACCGGACACCCGCGGCATCGCCGTCGCCGACGCCCGAGCCGGCGGCAGCGCACCCCTTCCGCCGCGCCGACGGCGCCGCACGGTGCCGAAACGGCCGCTCGACCGGGTGATCGACGCGGTCGCCGGCCTCCTGATCGCGATCGTCGTGTTCGCCGTGCTCTACCCGCTCTGGTTCATCGTCGTGGCGTCGTTCTCCGATCCGGGTGCGGTCTCCTCGGGGCGGCTCACGCTGATCCCGGAGGGGTTCCGGCTCTCGGGCTACGAGCGGCTGCTGCAGGACGAGCGGATCTGGAACGGCTACCGGAACTCCGTCGTCTACGCCGTCCTCGGGACGGCGCTGAACCTGCTCGTCACGATCCCGGCGGCGTTCGCGCTCTCCCGGCCCGAGTTCCGTCCGCGGCGGGTGCTGCTGCTGGTGTTCGCGGTCACGCTGTTCTTCTCCGGCGGACTGATCCCGAACTACCTGCTCTACCGCGATCTCGGGCTGCTGAACTCGATGTGGGTGTTCGTGCTCCCGGGTGCCCTCAGCGTCTTCAACCTGATCATCGCCCGGTCGTTCTTCGAGACCTCGATCCCCGAGGAGCTGCACGACGCGGCCCGCATCGACGGGGTGACCTACCTCGGCTTCTTCCTGCGGATCGTGCTCCCGCTCTCCGCCGCGATCATCGCCGTGATCGGGCTGTACTACTTCGTCGGGCACTGGAACGACTACTTCACCGGCCTGGTCTTCGTCCGCGACGCCTCACTCCTGCCGCTGCAGAACGTGCTGCAGAGCATCCTTCTCGCGAACCAGTCGGTCGCGGGCCAGGGCGGCAGCGGCGGGCAGTCCGCGCAGCAGCTGCAGGAGACCGCGGACCAGATCAAGTACGGCGTGATCATCGTCTCGACGCTGCCGCTGCTCGTGCTCTACCCGTTCCTGCAGCGCTACTTCGACAAGGGCGTGCTGGTCGGGGCGGTGAAGGGCTGATGGCGTCGCTCGCCGAGCGCTACGAGGCGGCCTGCCGGGTCGTGCTGCTCGTACTGGTCGTCTCGGCGGCGATGCTGCTCTTCACGTTGCGCGGGGTGGTCATCGCCGGGTTCTTCCCCTCGGTGGCCGCCGCGCACGCGGTCCATCGCGCCCGGCTGCTCGACCCGGACGGTCCGTGGTCGCTCCGGCAGACCGTCTCGCTGTTCGCGCGGTTCTGGCGCGACGAGTTCCCGCGCGCGAACGTGCCGGGCTGCGCCCTGCTCGGCGTCGGCGCGGTCCTCTGGGTCGACCACCGGATCCTCGGCGGCGTCGAGGTGGACGGCCTCGGTGTCGCGGTGACCGGTGTCCTCCTCGTGGTCTCAGCCCTCTTCGCGCTCTTCGCCGTGGAGTTCTGGGTGGTCCGCGCGCACTTCGCGGAGCGGACGCGCTGGCAGCTGCGCACCACCGCGCAGCTGCTGCTCGCGCGACCGCTCTGCACCCTGATGCTGGGCGCGGTGCTGCTCCTGCTGCTGGCGCTCGCGACGAGCCTCCCCGGGCTCGGCCTCGCGGCCGCCGGGGCCGTCCTCCCGTTCGCCGCGACCGTCGTCGTCGCCGCCTTCGGCCGGCTGCCGGGCCTCAGCCGATCCGCGGCTCGGTGCTGAGGGAACGGACGCGGTGTCGCCCCATCATGCTGGTCGAACAGCCCCGCGGGGGCGACATCATGGTGGTCGAGTAGCCCCGCAGGGGCGTATCGAGACCCGCCGTTAGCAGCAGTGCGGTCTGCAGACTCGTCCTCTGACGCTGGTGGGTCTCGATACGCCGCTCCGCGGCTACTCGACCAGCAGGTGTCGGCGGCGATCAGAAGCGCGGCGGGAGGGCGGCGAGCAGCGAGTCGGGCTGCACGGGGAGGTCGCGGACGCGGACGCCGGTGGCGTGGAAGACGGCGTTGGCGACAGCCGCCGCGGTGCCCACGTTGCCGATCTCGCCGATGCCCTTGCCGCCCATCGGCGCGAGGTGCGGATCCTCCTCGTCCAGCCACTCCGCCCGCAGGTCGAGCACGTCGGCGTTCGCCGCCACGTGGTACGTCGCGAAGTCGTGGTTGGCGTAGTCGCCGAGCACCGGGTCGAGGGCGCCGTGCTCGTGCAGCGCCATCGAGAGGCCCATGGTCATGCCGCCGAGGAACTGCGAGCGGGCGGTCCGCGGATTGAGGATCCGGCCCGCGGCGAAGACGCCGAGCATCCGCGGCACCTGGATCTCGCCCGAGTCGAGGTCCACCCGCGCCTCGACGAAGTGGGCGCCGTAGGCGTAACGGGCGAAGTCGCCCATCCCGGAGACGTCCTCCGTGGTGTCGACGACGACGTCGAGGCCCTCCGGGGGCAGCGGCTGCCCGTCGGCCAGCAGGGCGAGCAGGCGGTGGCAGGCCTTCGTGACGGCCCAGCCCCACGATCCGGTACCCGAGGAGCCGCCGGCGACCGGGCCCTGCGGCAGCGCGCTGTCGGCGATGACGATCTCGATCCGGTCGACCGGCACGTCCAGCGCGTCGGCGGCGACCTGGGTGAGCACCGTGCGGGCGCCCTGGCCGATGTCGGTCGCGTTGACCGCGATCGCGAAGCGGCCGCCGGGCAGCGCGGTGGCCCGCGCCCCGCTCGGCGAGGTGAGCACGGGGTAGGTGGCGCCCGCGACCCCGGTGCCGACCAGCCAGCGGCCGCGGCGGTCCCTGCCTGCCCGCGGATCGCGGTCCTCCCAGCCGAACAGCTCCGCTCCGCGGCGGAAGCACTCGAGGTAGTGCCGGCTGGAGAACGGCGAGCCCGAATCGGGGTCGACGTCCGGCTCGTTGCGCACCCGCAGCTCGATCGGGTCGATCCCGGCGGCGACCGCGAGCTCGTCCATCGCCGACTCGAGCGCGTACATGCCGGGGCACTCGCCTGGCGCGCGCATCCAGCGCGGCGTCGGCACGTCGAGCGCCGCGACCCGGTGGGTGACCAGTCGGTTCGGCGCCGCGTAGAGGTGGCGGGTGGCCTCACCGGTCTGCTCGGCGAACTCCTGGATCGTGGAGGTGTGCGAGAAGGCCTCGTGCGCGATCGCGGTGAGCCGCCCCTCCGCATCGGCCGCGAGCCGGACGTGCGAGATCGTCGGCGTGCGGTAGCCGGCCAGCGCGAACATCATCTGCCGGGTGTAGGCGATCTTGATCGGCCGGCCGGTGAGGATGGCCGCCATCGTCGCGAGCACCACGTTCGGCCGCGGCGAGCCCTTCGAGCCGAAGCCGCCGCCGACGTGCTCGCTGCGCACCCGGATGACGGAGGGATCGAGCGAGAACAGCGTCGCGAGGGTCGACTGCACCGAGCTCGTGCCCTGCGAGGAGTCGAGGACGTCGAGGTGCCCGTCGGCCCAGGTGACGACCGAGGCGTGCGGCTCCATCGGCGAGTTGAACAGCGCCGGGGTGGAGTAGCGCGCGTCGATCGAGACGGCCGCCGCCGCGATCGCCGCGTCGACGTCGCCGTCGGAGCTGTCGGTCGGGAAGCCGGCGTTGACCTGCTCCGGCGCGTAGAGCTTGGGCTGGTCCTCGGTGAGCACGACGTCGGTCCCGGAGTCGACGTACTCGACGCGCAGCGCGGCGGCGGCCTCGCGGGCGGTCTCGAGCGTCTCGGCGAGGACGAGCGCGATCACCTGGCCGCGGTAGGCGACCGCGTGCGACTGCAGCACCTGCAGCTCCCCGTCGTCCGCGTCCTCGAGCGGCAGCGCGGAGTCGGGGGTGATCACCGAGTGCACGCCAGGAAGCGCGAGCACGGCGTCGACGTCGATCCGCCGCACCATGCCCGTCGCGACGGCCGACTGCACGGGCCAGGCGTGCAGCAGACCCTCCGGCGAGTGCTCGAAGGCGTAGCGGGCCGCGCCGGTGACCTTGTCTCGGCCCTCCAGCCGGGCCAGTGGTGTGCCCAGCGGTGTGCCCAGTGGTGTGCCGAGGGCCGTGCCGAGCGCGGTCATGCCGCCACCTCCTCGTCGAGTCCGGCGAGCTCGGCGAGGACGCCGACGATCAGCCGCGTGAGCAGCGGGACCTTGAAGGCGTTCTGCTCGGTCGGCGTCGCGGCGGCGAGCTCCACCTCCGCCGCACGCGTGAACGCCTCGACGGTCGCGGGGCCGCCGCGGAGCAGGTCCTCCGCGATCCGCGCGCGCCAGGGCGCGTGCGCGACCGCGCCGAGGGCGAGGCGGACGTCGGTCACCGTCCCGTCGGTCACGTCCAGCGCCGCGGCGACCGAGCCGAGTGCGAAGGCGTAGGAGCGGCGGTCGCGGGCCTTGCGGTAGGTGGAGGTCGCGGCGAACGGCAGTGGCGGCAGCTCGACGGCGGTGATCACCGCACCCGCCGGCAGGTTCGTGTCGCGCTCGGGGTGCTCGCCGGGGAGCCGGAAGAAGTCGCTGATCGGCAGGCTCGCCGGCCCGTCGACGGTCTCGAAGCGGACGGCGGCGTCGAGGGCGGTGAGTGCGACGGCCATGTCGCCGGGGTGGGTCGCGATGCAGAGGTGCCCGGGGTCGGCGCCGATGGCGATGCCGAGGATCGCGAGCTCGCGGGAGACGCCCTTCAGAGCGGAGCAGCCGGTGCCCGGCTCGCGCTTGTTGCACGGCTTCGACACGTCCGTGAAGGAGGTGCAGCGGGTGCGCTGCAGCAGGTTCCCGCCGGTCGAGGCCTGGTTCCGCAGCTGGCCGGAGGCGCCGGCGAGCAGCGCGCGGCTGAGGGCCGGGTAGCGGCGGCGGACGAGCGGGTGCGCGGCGAGGTCGCTGTTCGCGACTCCCGCGCCGATCAGGAGTCCGCCCTCGGCCGTCTCCTCGACGCCGCCGAAGTCGACGCGGCTGACGTCGACCAGCGCGGCGGGGCGCTCGACGCCGAGCTTCATCAGGTCGACGAGGTTGGTGCCGCCCGCGAGCGGCTTCGCCTCGGGGGACGCGGCGAGCAGGCGCACGGCGTCGGCGACGTCCGCGGCCCGCTGGTACTCGAAGGTCCTCATCGCGCGGTCTCCGTCTCGCTCGGGTGCTCCGCCGCGTCGTGGACGGCGGGCACGATGTTGGCGTAGGCGCCGCAGCGGCAGAGGTTGCCGCTCATCCGCTCGCGCACCTCCTCGTCGTCGAGGACCACGTTCTCGGTGCCGAGCTCGGCGGTGACGTGGCTGGGCATGCCCGCGCGCGCCTCGGCGAGCATCCCGACCACCGAGCAGATCTGCCCCGGCGTGCAGTAGCCGCACTGGTAGGCGTCGCGCTCGAGGAACGCCCGCTGCACCGGATGCAGGTCGTCGCCGTCGGCCAGGCCCTCGATCGTGGTGACCTCGCGGCCGTCCAGCGACACCGCCAGCACGAGGCAGCTGTTGGTCCGGCGTCCGTCGAGCAGCACGGTGCAGGCGCCGCACTGGCCGTGATCGCAGCCCTTCTTCGAGCCGGTGAGGTCGAGCCGCTCCCGGAGCAGATCGAGGAGGGTGGTGCGGTTGTCGACCTCGACCGCTCTCGACTCGCCGTTCACGGTGACGTCGATCGCGGTCGACGGCACGGACCTGGTCTCGCTGCGCTCCGCCATGGCTGAAAGCTACCCGCGGGAGAGGGCGCACGAGGGGGCCCTTCTCGGGCGGGCCGCGGAGGGCTACCCTCCGCCCGCGACGCCGCGCGCCGGGTAGAGCGCGACCGCCTCCGGATCGATCACGAAGTCGACCTCGTCGTCGATCCCCGCGCCGAGGGCGGCGAGCTGAGCGGGGGAGAGGTCGGCCGCGATGCCGGCGGCGCGCACCCGCACGAGGTCGCCGCGCCGCTCGAGGTCGCGGATGCGGGCGCGGACCCGGCCTGCGCCCGGCGCTCCCGGCAGGGCCGGCGCGACCGTCACGGAGGCGGGCCGGAACGCGGCCGCGGCCCGCACGCCCGCGGCGACGGAGCCCGCCGCGCGCAGCTCCACGCCGTCGTCGGTCCGCAGCCCGGTGCCGGTCGCCGTGCCCGTCAGCAGATTGAGCGCCGCCAGCTCGGCGGTGAACGGGCTCTGCGGCCGCTCCAGCACCTCGTGGGTGGGGCCGTCCTCGATCACCCGACCGCCGTGCAGCACCACGACGCGGTCGGCCAGCGTGTAGGCGTCGAGCACGTCGTGGGTGATCAGGATCGTGGTCCGCCCGGGCAGGACGCGGCGCAGCATCCGCCGCAGCAGCGGGGCGACCGCGACGTCCAGCGCGGCCATCGGCTCGTCGAGCAGCAGCAGCTCCGGGCTCGGAGCGAGCGCCCGGGCGACGGCCACCCGCTGCGCCTGCCCGCCCGAGAGCTGCGCCGGCCGGCGGTCGGCGAGGTCGACGGCGTCGACGGCCTCGAGCCAGGTGCGCGCGGTCTCGGCCGCGGCGGAGCGGCCGGCGCCGGTGCTGCGCGGGCCGAAGGCGACGTTGTCGAGCACGCTGAGGTGCGGGAACAGCAGTGGTTCCTGGGCGAGCAGGGCGACGCTGCGGCGGTGCGGCGGCAGGTGCAGGCGGCGGGCGGAGTCGAACAGGGTCGCTCCGGCCAGGGTCGCGTGTCCGTCGTCGGCGCGGAGGAGGCCGGCGAGCAGCCCGACGAGCGTGGACTTGCCGGCGCCGTTCGGGCCGAGGACGGCCGTGGTCGTCCCGGTCTCGACCCGCAGCGCGACGTCGACGCCGCGGGCGTGCAGCCGCGCGTCGATCTCGAGCGTCACGGGCGCACCTCCGTCCGGGCGGCGCGCGGCCGGCGGTGCGCGAGCCCGATCACGAGGACCGCGACGACGACCAGCACCAGCGAGAGGGCGACCGCGGCGTCCGGGTCGGTCTCGCGCTGCAGGTAGATCTCGAGCGGCAGCGTGCGGGTGACGCCCTGCAGGCTGCCGGCGAAGGTCAGCGTCGCGCCGAACTCGCCGAGCGCGCGGGCGAAGGAGAGGATCGCGCCGGAGAGCAGCCCGGGCAGGATCAGGGGCAGGGTGACCCGGCGCAGCACGGTCGAGGGCCGGGCGCCGAGGGTCGCGGCGACGCTCTCGTAGCGGTCGCCGGCCGAGCGGAGCGCCCCCTCGAGGCTGAGCACGAGGAACGGCAGGGCGACGAAGGTCTGCGCGAGGATCACCGCGGTGGTGGAGAACGCGATCCGGATCCCGAGCGCCTCGAGGGCGCCGCCGAGCAGGCCGAGCCGCCCGAAGGTGTAGAGCAGGGCGATGCCGCCGACCACCGGGGGGAGCACGAGCGGGAGCAGCACGAGGGCGCGCACCAGGCCCTGGCCGGGGAAGGAGGTGCGCGCGAGGGTCAGCGCCATCGGCACGCCGATCACGAGGCAGAGTGCGGTGGCGGCGGCGGCGGTGCGCAGGCTCAGCAGGAGCGCCGCGATCGAGGAATCCGAGGTGATCAGCGGGACGAATACGGCCCAGTCGACGCGGGTGAGGATGCCGACCAGCGGCAGCAGCACGAAGGCGCCGCCGACGACCGCGACGGCGACGACCCAGCGGGGGACTCCCGCGGAGAGCGTCACCGGCCGGCGGGTCACGGGCGAGCGCGTCACGGGCGAGCGCGTCACGGGCGAGCGCGTCACGCCTTCCCGTTCGGGGTCTCCACCACGACCATCGTCGCCTTGACGATCGCGATCGCGGGCGAGCCCGGCTCGAGGCCGAGCTCGCGGACGGCCTCGGCGGACATCAGTGAGACGACGCGGTGCGGGCCGCACTGCAGCTCGACCTGCGCCATCACGGTGTCGGAGACCACCTCGGTGACGATGCCGACGAAGCGGTTGCGCGCCGAGCGGCCCACCTCGCTCGGGTCGACGGGGAGGATCGCGTTCTGCCGGGCGAGGCGGGCGAGGTCGAGGCCCTCGACGACGCTGCGGCCGGACGCGTCCTTGCTGCTCGCGAGGGTGCCGTTCTCGATCCACCGGCGGACGGTGTCGTCGCTGACGCCGAGGTAGTCGGCGGCGTTCTTGATCCGGATCTGCGGCATGGGAGCCATCGTAGAGCCGATTCGGCGGAGGGGGCCGGTGCTCAGGGGGCGCCGAAGCCCGCCGAGGCGAGGACCGTGCGGCCGTCGTCGCCGGCCACGTACGCGGTGAAGGCGGCCGCGAGGTCCGGGTTCGCGGAGCCGGCGACCGGGGCGATCGGGTAGGTGTTCACGGCCTGCGACGACTCGGGGAACTCGATCCCGGTCACCGCGTCGCCGGCGGCGGCGACGTCGGTGACGTAGACCAGGCCGGCGTCGGCCTCGCCCGAGGTGACCTTGCCGAGGACGTCGGTGACCGACGACTCCTCGCTGACCGGCCGGAGGTCGACGCCGGTCGCGGTCTCCACGGTGACCGTCGCCGCGCCGCACGGGACCTGGGCCGCGCAGACGACCGTCTTCACGCCCTCGCGGGCGAGGTCGGCGAACGAGGCGATCCCCGCGGGGTTGGCCGGCGGGACGGCGATCTCGAGGGTGTTGGTCGCGAAGTCGACGGGGTCGCCCTCGATGAGGTCGGCGTCGGTGAGCTTCGCCATGTTCTTCTCGTCGGCCGAGGCGAAGACGTCGGCGGGGGCGCCGTTGGTGATCTGGGTCACCAGGTCGGACGAGCCGGCGAAGGTGAGCTCGACGGTGGTGCCCGGGTGCTCGGCCTCGAAGGCGGTCGCGATCTCGGTGAAGGTGCCCTTCAGCGACGCGGCGGCGTAGACGGTGATCGAGCCGGAGAGTGCGCTGGTCGCGGTCGGCGTGCTCGAGGCCTCGGCTGTCGCGGTCTCGGCGGGTGCCGAGGCGGAGCAGCCGGCCAGGACCGCGAGGAGGGCCGCGGAGGAGAGCAGTGCGGCGGCGGCGCGGGGCAGCGTCATGGAGGGGCCTTCCTGGGTTCGACGGTGCGGGAAGGAGTTCCGCTTCTGCGTCTTAAAGGCCACTCTATTCCCGCGAAGGCGGAGCAGTGGCCGCACGGCGTCGGAGATCGCGGACCGGCCTCCACCCGGCGTCGGCAGGGCGAGTGTGCAGACCTGACGTGCTGGTGACGGCGGGTCTCGATACACCCCTGCGGGGCTACTCGACCAGCATGATGGCAAGCGGCGGCCACGCCCTTCCGACTCCTGGGAGGGAGCGTCCTCTTCGTGTCGGCCGTTCCATGCTGATCGAGTAGCCCGCGCAGCGGGCGCACCCCTGCTGATCGAGTAGCCCGCGCAGCGGGCGCACCCCTGCTGATCGAGTAGCCCGCGCAGCGGGCGTATCGAGATCCACCAGCGTCAGAAGTGGAGTCTGCAGACCTGTCCTGCTGGTGACCGTGGGTCTCGATACGCCCCTGCGGGGCTACTCGACCAGCATGAGGCGCGATATGCCGCCCACGGCGGCTACTCGACCAGCATGAGCTGTCACCGGGTGGCGGTGAGCACGTCCACGTACCGCTCGCTCGGGTCGAGGGCGAGGCCGGGCTTCACCGCGCGGGCGGTGTCGTCGGCGAGGACCTCGGCGGCGCCGCGCTCGAGGCCGTCGAGGGCGGCCGTCACGATCGCCTCGGGGCTCGACTTCGGGGCGTCCGACCACGAGGCCATGTCGGTGTCGACGAGGCCCATGTGCAGGCCGAGCACCTGGGTGCCCTGCGGAGCGAGGGCCAGGCGCAGGCCGTCGGTGACGCTCCAGGCCGCGGCCTTGGACATCGAGTACGACTCCGAGCCCGGGAACGAGACGAAGGCCGACACGGAGAGCACGTTCAGCACGGCGCCGCCGCCCGCCCGGCCGAGGCTCCCGGCGAAGGCGCGCGCGAGCATCAGCGGCGCGAAGGCGTTGGTCTCGACCGTGCGGCGGATCTCGTCGAGGTCGCCGGTGACGAAGTCGACAGTGGGGGCGATGCCGGCGTTGTTGACGACGATCGACACGTCGCCGAGGCTCGCCGCGAGCTCGGCGATGCGGTCCTGATCGGTCACGTCGAGCGCGATCGGCACGACGCCCGGCGCGGCGGCGATCGTCGAGGCGTCGCGCGCCGCGGCGTAGACGGTGCGGGCGCCGCGAGCCGTCAGCTGCCGGACGAACTCGGCGCCGATGCCGCGGTTGGCGCCGGTCACGAGCACGACGGAGTCCTGGATCTGCATGGGAGTGCCTTTCTGTAATGGTCGATAAAGAATCGGTGCGACGCACGCTAGCACGTTCCGTAGCGACTGTTATAGAATCGGAGCATGGCAGGACGACCGAGGGGCTTCGACCGCGACGAGGCGCTCGACACGGCGATGCGCCGCTTCTGGAGCGACGGCTACGACGAGACGACGGTCGCCGTGCTCACCCGAGAGATCGGCATCTCGGCGCCGAGCCTCTACGCGGCCTTCGGCGACAAGGACGAGCTGTTCCGTGCCGCCGCGAGCTGCTACGCGGACACCGCCGATGCCGCCCTCGCCCGGCTCCTCGACGCGCCGACGGCCTGGGACGCGCTGGCCGCCGTCGTCCGCTCGAGCGCCGCGGGCTACTCCGACCCGGGCACGCCCTCCGGCTGCTTCGTGCTGAGCGAGCCGCGCCTGGCCGAGCGCCGCCGTTCGATGGAGGACGTCATCGCCGCGCGCATCGAGCGGGGGATCGCCGAGAGGGATGTGCCGCCCGGCACCGACGCGGCGCGGACGGCCGCCTTCGTCGTCGCGGTGCTGACCGGGATGTCGACGCAGGCCCGCGACGGTGGGAGCGCGGAGCGCGTCGCCGAGATCGGCGAGCTCGCCCTCGCGGCGCTGCCGCGCCCGTGACCGCCCCGCCCGGGAGCGCCCGGCAGCACCTCGCCGCCGCCGCCGATCTCGCCCGCCGGCACCTGGAGCATCCGGAGCGCGCCGCCGCGCTGGACCTGCGGCTGCACCGGGTCACGGCGCCGACCTCGCTGGTCTACACGCGCTTCCCGCCGACGCTGAGCCTCGTGCTCTCCGGCCGGAAGCGTTCGATCGTCGGCGACTCGGATGAGCAGTGGGGCGCCGGCCGCTTCCTGATCACGCCGGTCGACCTGCCGGTGATCGCGGCTGTCGTCGAGACCGGCGAGCAGGGCGACTTCGTCTCGGCCAACTGGCACCTGGATCCGGTGCTCGTCGCCGAGGTCGCCGGGCTCGTCGCGCACCGGCCCGCCGCGGCGATCCCGGAGCGCATCGGCACGATCACCCCGGAGCTCGCCGACGCGCTGCACCGCCTGTTCCGGCTCCTGGACGCACCGGAGGAGATCCCGGTGCTCGGGCCGGCGGTGTCGCGCGAGCTGGTGCTCCGGCTGCTGCAGAGCGACCAGGCGCCGCGCCTGCTGTCGGCGTCGTCCGCCGTCCGCTCGGCCGCGGTGACCCGGGCGGTCGACGCGATGACCGGCGCGCTCGCCCACGGCTGGACGCTCGACGCGCTGGCCGCGGAGGCGAGCACGAGCGTGCCGACGCTCACCCGGCGGTTCCGCGAGCTGACCGGGATGTCGCCGCTCGGCTACCTGCGCCGGCTGCGGCTGGGCGAGGCGCGGCGCCTCCTGCTGGTGCGCGGCGAGACGGCCGCGGGCGCGGCGGCAGCGGTCGGCTATGCCAGCGCGTCGCACTTCGGCCGCGACTACCGCCGCGCCTACGAGACGACCCCCGCCGCCGACGCCGCGCTGCACCCGGGCCGGCTGGTGCAGGTCGACTGACCTGCGCTCCCGGGTCCGCGGTCAGCGCCGCGCGCCGACGATGCCGCCGTCGACCAGCAGGGTCGTGCCGTGCACGTAGGACGCTTCGTCGGTCGCGAGCCAGCGCACGGCCTGGGCGATCTCGTCCGGGCGGCCGGGGCGGCCGGCAGGGGTCGGGGCGGTCATCGCGTCGAGGATCGCCGAGGCGTGCGCGTTGCCGGGAGTGAGTGTCGCGCCGGGGGCGACCGCGACGACGCGCACGCCGTCCGCGCCGTACTCGGCCGCCCAGGCGCGGGTGAGGTGGTCGAGCGCGGCCTTGGTCGCCGGGTAGAGGGCGGTGCCGAGGGTGCCGACGTGCGCCATCCACGACGTGATGTTGATGATCACGCCGGAGCCGCGCTCGGCCATCGCCGGCGCGATCGCTCCGACGAGCTGGTGCGGGACCCGGATGTTGGTGACGAGCAGCGCGTCGACGTCGGCGTCGCTCAGCTCGGCGGTCGGGCCGACGGGGAAGACGCCGGCGTTGTTGACGAGCACGTCGATCCGGCCGCCGAGCAGGCGCAGCGCCTCGGCGGCGACGGCTCGGGTGGCGTCGGGCGTGCCGCCGAGGTCGGCGACGAGCACGGCGGCGGTGCCACCGGCCGCGGTGATCGCCTGCGCGACCGCCTCGGTGCGCGCCCCGTCGCGGCCGTGCACGAGGACGTGCGCGCCGGACGAGGCGAGTCGGTGGGCGATGGCCTCGCCGAGTCCACTGGAGGAGCCGGTGACGAGGGCGGTGCGGCCGGCGAGCCGGTCGTCCGTGAGGAGGGGGACTGTGGTGGTGTCGGTCATGGATCCAGCCTCGCGGCGGGGGCCGACGGCGGGTGTCCCGATCGGATCGAGGGCTGTCGCGATCCGATCACGGCGCCGCCCCTGCCCCGGACGCGTGCTGATCGAGCAGCCCCTGCCTGCTGATCGAGTGGCCCGCCACGCGGGCGTGTCGAGCGGAGGGGGCGCCTCCGGCGCCAGTGCAGGACGGGGAAGAGACCGACGTCCCCGCGGTGGGCGGGTCTCGATACGCCCCTCCGGGGCTACTCGACCAGCATTTTTGCGGGCGTCTCTTCCAAGTAGATCCACCGTGCCGGCCTGGACGGGTCTCGATACGCCCCGCCGGGGCTGCTCGACCAGCATGTGCGGCCCGGAGCGCACGCCTGTATCGCGCACGCTGCCTGCTGATCGAGCAGCCCGCGGAGCGCACCGCGCATCCTGCTCGAGCAGCCCCTGCCTGCTGATCGAGTAGCCCGCGCAGCGGGCGTATCGAGACGCGCCGTCGTCAGAACGGCGCGGGAACGTCGATGAAGCGGGGCTTCGGCGGTGGGTCGGGCGGTCGGCCGGGGAGTGGCGGCGGCCGGTTGCTGATCCTTCGACCGGTCGGGCTCGTCCAGACGATCGTCCCGTCACCGCTCCCGATGTATGTCCACTGGTCGCCGTGCCGCAGATGGTGGTGCGAGGTGCAGAGCGAGACGAGGTTCTCGAGGGAGGTCTCTCCGCCGTTGCGCCACTCGAGGGTGTGGTCGGCCTCGCTGGTGCTGGCGGGCCGGGTGCAGCCGGCGAAGCGGCAGGTCTGGTCCCGCAGCTGCAGGTGCAGGCGCATCTGCGGCGGTGGGACGCGGTGGGTGCGGCCCACGGAGACGACCGCGCCGGTATCGGAGTCGGTGAGGACGCGGGTGAAGGAGGCGGCGGTGCGGATCAGCTCGCGGGCGATCGGCGCGGGGACCGGGCCGTAGCCGTCGAGATCCGCGGGCGCGTCGTCGAGACCGACGGCGGTGGAGGCGGCGAGGGTGAGGCGTACTTCGGCGCGGACTCCGGGGACGAAGGTCGGGTGCGACCGGTGCTCGGGGTCCGGGGTCGTGCCGGCGATATCGCCGTCGCAGAGGAGATCGACGGCCGCGTCGGCGCTGAGCTGCTGGAGGGTGCGGGGGTCGCCGTCGTCGCGGAGGGTGCGCGCGATGCGGCGCAGCCGGTCGTAGGCACCGGAGACGACCGGTGCAGGAGCGTGGACGCAGAGCGTCGCCATCCCGTCGACGTCCGGGGTGACCCAGACCGCGCGGTCTTCGCGGGCGCGGGCGTGACGCTCGGCGAGGGGCTGCTCGTGCAGCTCCTCCCGCCAGCGGGTCAGGGCTCGGCGCAGCTGCGTGGTCGTCATCGTCAGCGCGGCGTCGGCGGCGCGCTCGTCGAGGGCCGCGCGGGAGGCCTCCGGGAGGGTGCTCGCGGTTCTGCAGATCGCCTCGCCGACCTCCCAGAGGATCCGCGCGTCCCGCAGTAGGGCGCGAGTGAGGGGAAGGTGCTCCATCAGCATCTGCGCGGTCTCGAGGCGTCGGCAGACCTCCCGCTCGGACACGCCGAGCGTCACCGCGAGCTCGGCGCGGATGGAGCGCTCGACGAGATCTCGCGTCTCGCTGCGCGTCGCGCCGCGGGCGAACGCCTTTGGGACGGTGAGCGCGATGCGGTGGCCGCGGTGCATCCGTTCCGCGGCTCTGAGGCGCGTCGGCGAGGCGGCGCGCTCGGCGGCCGCGGAGTCGTCGAAGCAGTCGCGCACCTCCGCCAGTGCTGCCGCGTTCTCATCTTCTGACATACGGATATCGAAGCAGGGGCCACCGACGGCCGGGTCGGAACCACGGGCTGATCGGGGACAACGTCGTCGGAACCCGAGTGTGGAGGAGGCTCGCTCCCGGATCTCTCAGTGATCGTGGGTCTCGATACGCCGCCGGTGGCGGCTACTCGACCAGCATGCAAGGGCCGCCGAAGACGGCTACTCGACCAGCATGAAGCCCGCCGCCCGCATCGCGGCTGCGGACGGCGACCCCATGGCGATCGAGCAGCCCGCGGAGCGGGCATATCGAGATCCACCGTGCTGAGCTGGGCGGGTCTCGATACGCCCCTCCAGGGCTACTCGACCAGAATGAATGCCGCCGGAGGCGGCTGCTCGACCGGCACGAAGGGCGGCGAGGGCGAGAAGGAGGGCGGCCGAGGCGGCTACTCGGCCGACGCGGGGGCACGCCCGCGGACCGCGGCGACGACGGCCGCGACCGCGCGGTCGATGCTCGCCGCGCGGGCAGCGGCGTCCTCCTGCTCAGAGTCGTGGACGAAGGCCGTCGTGCCGCGCACGGCGCCGCAGTAGTCGACGACGCCGTGCTCGATCTGGGTGCGCAGGGACTGCTCGTAGCCGTGCCGCTCGTACACCCCGGCGCTGTCGCCGGCGATCGGCACGAGGTGGACGGTGAGCCCGCCGAGCTTCCGGCGCATCCCGTCGGCCGGGTCGATCTCGAAGGCCCACCCGTTGACGAAGACGCGGTCGATCCAGCCCTTCAGCAGCGCCGGCATCGATCACCAGTAGACGGGGAAGACCAGCACGAGGTGCTCGGCGGCGTCGAGCCGGCGCTGCTCGCTCGCGACGTCGGCCGGGTACTCGCCCGCGACGCGGTAGCTGTGCCGGTCGGCCGCACTGAAGCGCGGGTCGAAGCCCTCCGCGGCGAGATCCGCGAGCTCGGCCGGCGGCAGCTCCTCCGCGAGCCGTCGGGCCAGAGCGAGGGTGAGCGAGTCCCGATCGGGGTGGGCGGCGACGATGAGCGCGGTCATCCGTCCATCCAAGCGCAGCCGGCCGGCTCGGCGTGCGACGATCCGGCGTGCGACGACGCGGCATGCGACAGCACGAACGAGGAGGAGACCGATGACCGACCCGGAACCGCAGGACGTCCTGCACCGCGACGGCAGCCTCCGCGCTCGCGGCGCCACGCTCGACGGCGAGCTGCACGGCTACTGGGAGTGGTTCCGCCTGGACGGCACCCGCCTGCGCAGCGGGTCGTTCGATCGCGGGCGCCAGGTCGGAGTCTGGACCACCTACGACCGCACCGGCGCCCCGCACAAGGGGACCCGCTTCGGCGACTGAGGCGGCCGCGCCTCGGACCGCGCCTCAGGACCCGCCGCGCGCCAGGACACCGGTGACGAGCAGCTGCACGAGGGCGTCCGTGTCGTAGCGCGGGTCGCCCGCGCCGCCGATGCAGAGATTGCCGATGCCGCGCAGCAGGCCGTACGCCTCGACCGGCGGGGCGTCCGGCGCGATCGCCGCCTCGAGCAGCGTCGCGCAGACCGGCACCAGCCGGTCGACGAAGAAGGCGTGCAGGGCGTCGGAGCCGGCGCCGTCGCCCTGCAGCGCATCCGGCAGCCCGTGCTTGGTGACCAGGAAGTCGACGAACAGCGCCAGCCACGCGCGGAGCGCCGCCTCGGGCGAGTCGCTCTCGGCGAGGAGTCGCGGCCCGGCCTCGGCGCAGGCCTCGACCTGGTGCCGGTAGACGGCGACCACGAGGTCGGCCCGGGTGGGGAAGTGCCGGTAGATCGTGCCCGTGCCCACGCCGGCGCGCCTCGCGATCTCGCGGACGGGGGCGTCGACGCCGGACTCGACGAAGACCGCCGCGGCCGCGTCGAGCAGGGCCTGCGAGTCGCGCCGGGGTCGGCCGACGCGGGGGACCGCCGGGTCGGCGCCGCCATGATCCGTCACTGCTGCTCCTCCTCCGAACGCTCCGCTTGCTTAACGGAACAGCGCTCCGTATCGTTGCGGAACGTCGCTCCGATAAGCAGTATCGCAGAGCGCGAACCGGAAGGCACCAGCATGACCAGCACCGTCCCCACCTCTCTGCCCGAAGCACTCCCAGAAGTACTCTCCGGAGCACTCCCCGTCGTCTCGGTCGCCCCCGTCGAGCTCGACGCTCCGGGCCGCCCCGTCCCGCTCACCGTGCGGATCTCCGCCCCGGCGACCGGCACGGACCTCCCCGTCGTGCTCTTCTCGCACGGCAACGGCTGGAACCACGACGGCTACGCGCCGCTCACCGCGTACTGGGCCTCGCGCGGCTTCGTCGTGATCCAGCCGACACACCTCGACTCGAGGCGTCACGGCTTCGGCTTCGACCATCCCGTCTTCCCGACGATCTGGGAGGAGCGGATCGCCGATCTCACCCGCGTGCTCGACCGGCTCGACGTCCTCGAGGCGGCCGTGCCCGGTCTCGCCGGCCGGGTCGACTCGAGCCGCGTCGCCGTCGCCGGGCACTCCTGGGGCGCGCAGACGGCGCAGACGCTGCTCGGCGCCCGCATCGTCGGAGAGGACGGCTCGCTCAGCCCGGACCGCTCCGACCGCCGGGTGCGCGCCGGCGTCCTCCTCGCCGCGACGGGCGTCGCCGGCGACGACCTCGAGCCGTTCGCGCAGGCGGCCTTCCCCTTCCTCCGCCCCTCCTTCGCGCAGCTGAGCACGCCGACCCTCGTCGTCGCGGGCGACCGCGATCAGTCGCGGCTCTCCCGGCGCGGGCCGGACTGGTTCACCGACGCCTACACGCAGAGCCCGGGCGCGACCGACCTGCTCACCCTGCACGGCGGCGAGCACTCGCTCGGCGGCATCGTCGGCGAGGAGGTCGCCGAGACGACGGACGCGGATCCCGCGCGACTCTCCACGATCCAGCAGCTGACCACGGCCTACCTCCGCACGGCGCTCGGCGTCGACGAGAGCAGCTGGTCGGCGGCGCGGGCGGCGTTCCGCGAGGACGGGCGCGAGATCGGCCGCATCGACAGCGAGTGACGCCGCGCACTGCCATCGGGCGTCAGTCCTTCGCCGCCGCAGCCCCTCCGGCGAGGTCGTCCTCCGTCGGCTCGGTCACCCCGATCGTGCTGATGATCGGCATCGTGCCCGTCCGCGCGAGCGGCTCCTCGGCGGTCGGCGCCGACTCCGGATGCGGGGAGCGGCGCGCCCGCACCGGCGCCACCGCGCGGACGACCGGAGTGCGCAGCCGCCGGTACGCGATGCGGCCGAGGGTGACGCCGCCCGCGAGCCCGATCGCGATCATGCCCGCCTGGAGCAGCAGCTCGATCCCGCCCTCGGGGCCACGGCCGGAGGTGAGGTCGAGCACGCCGCGGTAGAGGGTCAGGCCGGGGAGCAGCGGCACGATGCCGCAGGCGGTGGTCACCACGGCGGGCACGCGCCAGCGCTCGGCCAGGGTCTCGCCGAGCAGGCCGATCACGATCGCGGGCACGGCGCTGGCGAGCAGCGGCGCGGCGCCCAGCCCGCTCAGCGCGTCGGAGGCGACCCACGCTCCCGCACCGGTGAGCGCGGCGACGAGCGCCGGCCGCGGGGGAGTGTGCGACGAGAGCGCCCAGGCCCCGGCTGCGATGCCGGCACCGAGGACCTGCACGCTCGCCGGCCAGGGGCGGGCATAGGAGTCGACCAGCACCAGCTCGACGCCGAGGGTGCGCGCGCCGTCGAGCACGGCGGCGATCCCGACGACGATGCCGAGCGTCAGCAGCCCGACCTCGAGCAGCCGGCCGCCGGCCGTGATCGGGAAGCCGTTGATGGCGTCGTCCGCCGCTCCGACGAAGGAGAGCCCGGCGAGCAGCACGACGACTCCGGAGGCGACCACCAGTGCCGGCGGCAGCACGGCGAACTCGACCGGCAGCTGCGGCACGACCGCGAGCAGCAGCACCGCGACTCCGGTCGCGAGCGCGGCTCCGGCGATCTGCTGGAAGAAGGCGGGCAGCCCCCAGCGGCCGAGCAGCTGGTTGACGCCGTCGATCGCGGCGGTCGTGAGCGCGGCGAGGAGGACGATGAGCGGCCCGCCGCCGAGCAGGATCGCGACGCCCGCGGCCATCACCGCGAGGGTGAGCGTCACGACGCTCCGCCGGTAGCGGTGCGGCTGGACGAGGATCGCGTCGAGCCGCTCATGCGCGTCCTCGAACTGCTGCCGGGCCTGGTCGCGCGCGGTCGACGAGTCGACGGTGTCGGCGACCCGGACCTCGGGGGAGCCGTCGGTGATCGCGGTGACCAGCGTCGTCACGCGGGCGAGCCGCTCGTAGTCGGCGCTGCGGGAGGCGACGACGCGCAGCACGCTCACGCTGGGCGAGTCCTCGCTGCCGTCGTGCACGACCAGGATCGAGGTGAAGGTGAGGTCGACCTGCACCTCGATGCCGTAGGCGCGGCAGACCCGCTCGATGGTCTCGGTGACCTCCGCGGCCGCGGACCCCAGCGAGAGCAGGGTCTCGCCGAGCCGCACCGCCAGCTCGAGCACGCCGCGCACGGTCTGCTCGGCGAGGACGGCGCGCTGCGAGCGCCGGCTCACCGGCGCGGCGGGGCGCTGGCCGCTCAGCGTGCCGACGAGCTGCCGGAGGAGTCGCTGCTGGAAGGGTCGAGGAGAGGGCACCCCCCGAGCGTACGGAGGACCACCGTCACCGGAGGACCGGCTCCGGAGGAGCGCCATCGCAGGCTCGGCGCCGCAGGACCTGAGTCGCAGGACCGGCGCCGCACCGCCGTCACCAGGGCACCACCTCGCCGCGGAAGTCGCGGTAGGCGATCCCGGGCGTGCCGAGGCGGCCGATCAGCACGTCGACCACCTTCGGCACGTTCTCCTCGATCGTGAACGGCGCGTCGTCGCCACCGAGCGCGGTCCGGATCCAACCCGGCGCGATCAGGACGATCGCCCGGCCCGTGCCGGACTGCCGCACCGCGAAGCTCTTCAGGAACTGGTTGAGCGCCGCCTTGCTGCCGCGGTAGACCTCCCGCCCGCCGCCGGTGTTGTTCGCGATGCTGCCCTGCCCCGACGACATCGCGCCGATCAGGCCGTCGCCAGCGACGAGGTCCTGCAGCGTCTCGATCACGCGCATCGGACTGAGCGCGTTGGTGACGAAGACCTCGACGAAGTCCTCCGTCGAGACCTGGCCGATGGGCGTGTCCTCGCTCGTCGTGGTGCCGGCGTTCACGAAGAGCAGGTCGAGCACGCGACCCGTCAGGCGCTCCCGAAGCGCCCGCGTCCCCTCCTCGTCGGTGATGTCGAGCCGCTCGATCGCCAGGCGGTCCGCGCCGACCTCGTCCTGGAGCTCGTGCAGAGGGGTGCGCCGGCCGGGATCGCGGACGGTGCCGATCACGTCCCAGCCGCGGCCGAGGAACTCCGCTGCGAGGGCGTGGCCCAGCCCACGGGAGGCGCCGGCGAGGAGGGCGGTGCGTGCGGTGCCGGACGGGGGGGTCGGTGTCGTCGATGTCGTGGTCATCCCGTCACTCTCACCCCGCCGCAGGTCGATCCGCGCGGCCTGTCAGCGAACCGTGCGCTGCGCGGCGCCGGTTCTCAGAGTCGGTGTCCGGCGGTGGTGGTCGCGCTCATGCTGATCGAGTAGCCCGCAGAGCGGGCGCATCGAGATCCACCGGAGTCGGAAGGCGGGGCTGCAGGCTGCCCTGCTGGCGACGGTGGGTCTCGATACGCCCCTCCGGGGCTACTCGACCAGCATGTGTGCGAGCGCCTCTGCCAAGGAGATACGCCCCTCCGGGCTGCTCGACCGGCAACAACGGACGCCCCACCGGCAGCGGCTGCGCAGGTGCTCAGAATCGTTGATGTGGCGACGTTCCGGCCGTCCTGTCGCGCCAGAGCGGCCCTTCCCGCCATCCGCTCCCAGGTCTGCTCCGAATCATGCGTACACATCAACCTCACGACCGGAGCCCGCATGCTCGCCACCGCCACCGCGTCCGCCACTGCCCCCACTGCCGGCACCGCTGCCGCCCGCCGCTCGCGCGCCGTCCTCGCGCCCGCGCTTCCGCTGCTCCCGCCCGACTCCGATCGGATGCTCGTCATCCGCTCGGCCTCGGGCGACGACCGCGCGTTCGCCGAGATCGTCCGCCGGCACACCTCTCTGCTGCGCGCGACGGCGCTGCGCATCCTCCGCGCCTCGAGCGAGGCGGACGACGTGGTGCAGGAGACGTTCCTCGCCGCCTGGACGCACATGGACAGCGTGATCGACGGCGAGACGATCGTCGGCTGGCTGCTGACCACGGCGCGCCGGCGCTGCTACGACCGGCTGCGCTCGAGCGACCACCAGAACCACGCCGAGCTGGAGCAGGACCTGCCCGAGTCGCTCGACCACTGCCCGACCGCGGTGTCGGAGCGGGCGGCGCTCGTCGCCGAGGCGCGCGCCGTGCTCGGCCGGATGCCGGAGCTGCAGCGCCGCTGCTGGGAGCTCCGTCAGCTGCAGCAGCGCAGCTACGACGACATCGGCGCCGAGCTCGGCGTCAGCGCGACCGTGGTCCGCGGGCAGCTCTCCCGAGCCCGCCTGCTGATGGAGGCGACGCTCGCGCACTGGCGCTGAGGCTCCGCAGCGCACCCCGTGGGCGGTCGAACCGTCGCGGACGGCTCTCGCCGACGTGCTGAGAGAGCCGTTCGTGACGGGTCGATCGGCGGATCGCCGCGACTTCAGGGGTGGGCGCACTCGGCTCCGGACGGACTCGGTGGTTAGCGTGGAGGGCATGGAACCCAGCTTCGGAGCCCTGCTCACCGGTCTCGTGATCAACCTCTTCTGGTTCGCGCTCGTCCTCGTCGCGGTCTACTTCGTCGTCCGATCGGCGGTGACGAGCGCGCTGCGGCGGGCCGGAGTCATCACTCCGGCGAGCGCCGCCGCCCTCGATCGCGAGGACGAGGCGCACCGCCGCGCGATCGACGACGAGCGGCGTCCGGAGGCCTGAGCCCGGCGCACCTTAGCTCGGCGCACCCGAGCCCGGCGCACGTGAGCCGAGCACACCGCCGCGGCCTCAGCTCCCGAGGATCGCGAGCACCGTCGACAGGATCCCGCAGACTGCGCCGGTGCCGACCAGGATCAGGCCCGTCAGCCGCAGCGCCCGCACCGGATCCGCGCGCCGGTGCAGCCGGATCCGCTCCGGGTCCTCCTCGCGGTAGTAGACCTCGCGCTGGTCCGAGCCGACCGGCGTCAGCGGGTCGTCGACGGCGAGCGGCCGAGAGCGCACCTCGCCCGCACGGGTGACCCAGTGCAGCGCGCGCGGCGGACCGTCCTCGAGGTAGGCGGTCGTCGTCGACCACCGCCCGTCGATCAGCAGCCCCACGAACGCCGCGAACAGGAACAGCAGCCCCAGCGGGAGCGTGATGAGGGAGAGAGCCTCCAGGATCGTCTCCAGCACCGGTCGCCTCCCTCTCGGATCCGCTGACGAGCGTACCGGGCGACGGTGGCACAGACGGTGGCAGAGGCTGTGCCGCTACGCGCCGATCGCGGGCGGCGGAGCCGTGAAGAAGAGGTACGGCAGGAAGTGCAGGACGAGCGTCGCGAGGACCCCGGTCGCTTGCGTCACCCACCACCAGCGCAGCGGTCTCGCGAGCCGCCGGACCACCGCGAACCCGACGACGGGCGGGATCAGCACGGGCAGCCACGCGCCGAGCACGGCCCACTGCACCGCGGGCGACAGCACGCGCAGGTCCTTCCAGCCGTCGATGCCCGGGTCGATCGCGGACGCGGTGCCCAGGAGCACGAACGGCACCAGGACTGCGGCGAGTGCCGCGTGCACGAGGCCCCAGGCGCCGACCGCCAGGCGTGCGTAGCCGAGATCGAGCGCTGCGGTGGGGGTCGTCACCGGGGAAGGCTACCCGGCGCGACGCCGTCCGCTCCCGGTCGAAGCGCTTCCGTACACTGGCCCGGGCGCCGCGCGGACGGCGGCACGAGCTGCGGGGGTGGCGGGGACGGATGGCGACGGCGGGTGGCGCACGGCACGGACGGCTGAGGCCGCGCTCGGGACCGCGGACTCTGCTCCGCGGCGCTGCGGCCGCCGTCGCGGTCCTCGCCGTGAGCGGGGCCTGCCTGGTCGGGATCGCGACCGCGAGCATCACGAGCAACGTCGCGGGCAACGCGGTCGACCTCGGGATCGCGCCCTCCGCGCAGCCGCGGGCTGCACAGCTGGGTGCGATCGAGGGCGGCTTCAACGTCCTCATCGTGGGCACCGACAACGACGCGGTGCAGGGCGACGCCTTCGGGGTCCGCGACGGCACGCTCAACGACGTCACGATCCTGCTGCACGTCTCCGCCGATCACCGCAGCGCCACGGTGATCAGCTTCCCGCGCGACCTCGTCCTGGACCGCCCGGCCTGCACCGATCCGGAGACCGGCGAGGTCACGGAGGCGACCGCCGACGTCCCGTTGAACTCCGCGTTCGAGGCCGGCGGGCTCTCCTGCGTCAACGACACGGTGCAGCAGTTCACCGGCCTGACCGTGCCGTACGCGGGGTGGGTCTCCTTCAACGGCGTGATCGAGATGAGCAACGCCGTCGGGGGAGTGCCGATCTGCCTCACCGGGCCGATCCGCGACACCGACTCCGGGCTCGACCTCCCCGCCGGCACGAGCACCGTCTCGGGAGCGACCGCGCTCGCGTTCCTCCGCACCCGGCACGGCGTCGGCGACGAGAGCGACCTCAGCCGGATCTCCTCGCAGCAGCAGTACCTGGCCTCGCTGATGCGCACGGTCCGCTCGGCTGACACGCTGTCGAACGTGCCCGCGCTCTACGGACTCGCGCAGGCGGTGTCCTCGAACGTGCACCTCTCCACCACGCTGACGAACCCGTCGACGATGATCTCGCTCGCGCTGGCCCTCAAGGACGTCGACCTCGCGCAGATGGTGTTCGTGCAGTACCCGGCGCTGGACGACCCGGACCGGCCGGGCAAGGTCGTGCCGGACACGGTGCTCGGCGGCGAGCTGATGGCGAAGGTTCTGAACGACGAGCCGGTCGTGCTCGCGTCGACTCCCGCGGAGGAGCAGCCCGCGCCGCCGGTCGAGGGGGGCACCTCCGCTCCTGCGCCGACCGACCCCGCCGCCGCGGAGCCCGCTCCGGAACCGCTCGACGCCCCCGGGCAGACCGCCGCCGAGGAGACCTGCGCTGTCCCGTCGGAGTGACGCACGGAACCGGCCACGGGCGGGCCCTCAGGCCGTCGCGTCCGCGCCGGCCTGACGCACGTTCCGGACCACACGGGCCGGGGCGCCGACGACGACCGCTCCCGCCGGGACGTCCTTCGTGACGACCGCGGCGGCGGCGATCACCGCGTCGTCGCCGACCGTGACGCCGGCGAGCAGGACGGCTTTCGCGCCGATCCAGACGTTGGAGCCGACGACGATCGGGGCGGGGTGCAGGTCGCCGCGTCGCGCCGGATCGAGGTCGTGGTTCAGGGTCGCGAAGACGACGTCGTGCCCGATGAGGCAGTCGTCGCCGAGCGTGATGCCGCCCTGGTCCTGGAAAGCGCAGCCGGAGTTGATGAAGACCCGGGCGCCGATCCGGAGGTTGCGGCCGAAGTCGGCGCGCAGCGGCGGGAACAGGGTCACCGACTCGTCGATCGGCCGGCCGGTCAGCTCCGCCAGCAGCTCGCGCACGCGCTCCGGCGGGTGGTAGCCGCTGTTCAGCTCCCTGGTGATGCGCAGCGCCTCCTGGCTCGCCGCGTGCAGAACGGCGTGCAGCGGGGAGCCGCCCTCGATCGTCCGCCGCGCGTCGAACGCGGCGATCAGGTCGTCCAGGTCCATGTCCAGGTCCAGGTCCGGGTCCGGGTCCATGTCGTCGTCCTCTCCTCGGGTCCGCCCAGGCTAGGAGCGCCGGGCGCACGGCTGGGACTCCCTGCCGGGGCACCCCTGCCGCGGGTCGGCCCGCCGTCAGCCGTCACTCCTCCATGAGGCGTCCCGGAACGGTCGAGACGTCCCGCCGGAACGGGCTGCCTCGACCGCTCGGGGACGCCTCGCGCGTCACGCCCCGACGCCGCGGGGGAGACTCCGCTCGAGGAGGGTGGCCCGGCGGGCGGCCAGGGCGAGTGCGAGCAGCACGGCGGCGATGACGGGGAGCGGCAGGACGACCCGGGCGGCCGGCACGTCCGTGAGCACCGTCGCGCCGAGGGCGTCGACGGCGGTCAGCAGCGCCGACAAGCCGACCAGCAGGAGGACCGACATCACGGCCGCCACCCGACCGCGCCAGGGCATGACCGCGAGGACCCCGAGCGCCGCCACCGGCCCCGCCGTCGACAGATCGGGACCGAGCCAGCCGGCCGCCGCAGCGACGAGCGCGATGCTCAACTCTGTGGCGGAGGCGAGCAGGGCGGTGACCCGAGCGGCGCCGGTCCGGGCGGCGAGGGCGAGGCCGAGGGCGATCGCGAAGAGCGCCCCGGCGAGGAAGGAGGGGTTGGTGAACGGTCCGATCGCACCGGGGTAGCTGACGCCGGGGGACCAGTTGACGACGGCGTAGAAGGCGAAGAACGCCGTGGCGAGCGCGAGGGGGACGATCGTCGACGGGGAGCGCCCGGGAGCGGACTGGAGGCGGTGGCGCAGACCGCCGACCGCGAGGGTTGTCCGCTGCCCGATGCCCGGGCCGCGGTGCCCGCGGTCGTCGGCCTCGTCGAGCAGGATCCCCAGCAGGACCTCGCCGTGCTCGTCGCGCCAGGCGGCCGGGTACCAGCGCAGCGCGCGGCGGAAGCGGTCGGTGCGCCCTGCGTCCTCGTTCGTCGTCATGCCGTTCTCCTTCGTCGAGTGGTCGGGTCAGAACGCGGCGGACGGCGAGAGCCCGAGGTTGATCCGCGCCCGCACGGCGCTCGCCTCCATCCGGGCGACCTCGGCGCCGAGTGCGGATCGGCCGCTGTCCGTCAGCCGGAAGTAGCGGCGCACGCGGCCGGTGACCCGCTCGTCGCCGTCGGGGGCGATCAGACCCGCCGACCCCAGCCGCTCGAGCGCCGCGTAGAGCGTGGTCACCCGCAGCCGCACGCGGCCCTCCGACTGCTCCTCGATCTCCTGCAGCAGCGCGTAGCCGTGGCGGCGCCCGAGAGCGAGCGCGGTCAGGATCCAGAAGGTCGTCTCTCGCATCTCCTCGGGCACGGGCGACACCATACTCCAACGGCAGGAGTATCGGGCGGCCGTCAGTAGCGCCGGTCGTCTCCCGGAGCGGGCGAGGCCGCGAGGAACGCGCCGCGCTCCTCGAGCAGCCGGCGCAGGTGGCGCGCCAGGACGAGCCGCTCGGCGACCCGGCCGAGGATGCCGAAGGGGGCGCGGAAGGCGAGTCGGTCGGTCATCACCGAGCCGCTGCCGTCCGGCTCGAAGCGGTGCTCGTGCCGGAAGGAGCGGAACGGGCCGCGGGTCTGCTCGTCCGTGAAGGAGTGCGGCGCGTCGAAGGCGGTGATCCGGCTGGTCAGCCGCAGGCGGACGCCGAAGTGCCGGGCCTGCCAGGTCACCTCCTCGCCGAGGCCGATGCGGCCGCTGACGACTCCGCCGACGGCCCGCTCACCGGCCGCGGCCTGCGACTCCGTGTGCAGGTCGATGCTCCGCGCGCGGTCGAACAGGTCCTCGACCGACCGCTCCGAGCGGGTGACGACCTCGACCGACGCGACCATGACTCGATCATGGCGCAGTGCCGGCATGGCGCAGTGCCCTCATGGCGCACTGCCGTGACGACGCGCGGCTCGGCGTCGCCGCGCTCGCCCGGCCCGGACGGTCAGCCCGTCGGGACCACCGGGACGAGGAAGCCGCCGGGGACGTCGACGTCCGGCTCCCGGTACTCGTCGGGGAGGGTGAAGTCCGCGGTCCCGATCGAGCAGACGGTGAAGACGTCGGCGTCCCTCGTGCCGACGAGGAAGAGCGAGTACACCCGGGTGCCGTCCTCGAGGGTGCGCACCAGGCCGCCGGAGGAGGTCGACCGCTCGCCCTGGCGGGAGAGGACGACCGTGTCGCCGGGCGTGCTCGCGAGAGCCGCCGGGTCGATCCCGGCCGTCGGGACGCCGTCGCGGCAGTCCGTGCCGAAGCCGGTGTCGATGACCGATTCGCAGAAGCGCGTCTCGCCGTCGGGGCTCACGTGCAGGTCGCCCGTGGCTCCGACGAGCACCGGCTCCGGCTCCGAGGAGCACCCGGAGAGCAGCAGAGCGACCGCGGAAACGACCGCCAGTGCGCCGCACGTCCCGCGCACGACCGAGCTCCGACGGTCAGTGGAAGTTCAGCGTGGACGGCGACGGCGCCTTCCACGCCTCCGACCGGTAGGCGTGCGGATCGTGCGGCGCCCGCGGCGGCTCGCCGAAGGGGTCGACCGGCAGCTCGGCCGGAGTCCTCGAGACAGCGCTCCGCAGCGCTGCGGCGAGGGATCGGAGGCGATGGATCACGGCTTTCACGGCGTTCACGGCGTTCTCCCGTTCTCTGGTGAGGGCTGACGACCACTGTCGACGCTACCGCGACCCCGGGACATCGCGCTCGTCGACTTTCCGCGGCTCAGCGGCGCGGCCGCTCTCCGTGGCGAGTCCCCCCGACGCGGGCGGGTCAGCCGCCTGTGAGCGCCTCGGCGACCGACGCGTGGATCGCGTCGTAGTCCGGGTCCTCGGGGTCGACCGCCGGCGGTGTCAGCTCGACCGAGCCGAACGGCTGCGAGCGGGTCCGGAGCGCGAGCTGCAGGAAGCCGCCCAGCGCGCCCTGCGGGATGTCCGTGCGGACGACGCGCGCGCCGGCGTCCGCGATCCCCTGGAACTGCAGCAGCACATTCACCGGGGAGAGGCGGGCGAGGATCGCGCCCTGCACCTCGCGCTGGCGGGCCATCCGGTCGTAGTCGCCGCCGGCCGAGCCGTAGCGGGAGCGGGCGTAGGCCAGCGCGTTGCTGCCGTCGAGGTGGTGCTCCCCGGGGGTGAGCCAGGCGTTCACGCCGACCAGCTCGCCGGTGGTCTCGTCGAGGACGCCGCCGAAGGGGAGGTCGCCGTCGCCGGTGTAGTCGACGTCGATGCCGCCGAGCGCGTCGATCAGGCTCGCGAAGCCCTGCATGTCGACGAGCGCGTAGTACTGGATCGGCAGCCCCAGCGCGCCCTCGACGGCGTCGCGCGTCGCCTCGATGCCGGGGGAGCTGCCGTGCGCCACCGCGTCCGGATACAGCTCCGGGCTCTTCAGCTCGACCTCCGTGTGGATCGAGTTGAGCATGCAGGGGCTCACGTTGCACGACCCGATCAGGTAGCCGTCGGGGTAGCTGTCGTGCATCGGCGAGTCCTCGGGGAAGGGCACGTTCTTCAGGTTCCGCGGCAGCCCGATGACCGTCGCCGCTCCGGTCGCCGTGTCGATCGAGGCGACGGAGATGCTGTCCGGGCGGAGTCCCGCGCGGTCCTCGCCGGCGTCGCCGCCCAGGAGCAGGACGTTGTAGCGGCCGTCGACGGGCGCGGCCACCGGCCCGTCGCCGAACACCGTCGACAGCAGTCCACGGGAGATCCCGACGAGGTGCCCGCCGTAGCCCGCAGACCCGACCGAGACGAGCAGCGCGAGCACCGTCGCCACCCCGAGCGCGACGCGGGCGCGCGGCCGGAGCTTGACGAGCCGGGTCAACCTGAGCGTGTCGAGGGTGAGCACGAGCCAGAGCGCGGCGCAGGCGAACAGGACGACCTGCAGGACGGCCAGCGTCCCGTCGAGCGCGGCGACCGAGAAGACGAGCGACGGGACGACGAGGAGTGCCAGCAGCAGCAGGACGACGACCGCCCACAGCAGCAGGGTCGCGGCGAGACCGATCCGGCCGAGACGCCGCGAGCCGGCGAGCACCTGCGCGGACCCGGGGATCAGCAGGCCGAGCCCGAGCAGCCACCAGGCGCGGCGGGTCATCACCGCCCGCGACGAGGTGTCCGGGTCCCGCAGCGGCGTCCGCCTCCGGACACCGTCCTTCACCACTGCACTGCGCACGTCGCCCTCCCCGGAACCGACCACCCACGGTAGGGCCTGCGCGCCGCCCGGGCGGACGGCGACGCGCGGCGCTCGACCGCCGAATCGCGCTGAGGCCGGGGTCAGCTCCGGGCCGGGTAGTCGCCCGCCTCGAGGTCCGCGAGCAGGCTCGGGTGGGTCGGCGCCCAGCCGTAGGTGCTGCGGGTCCAGGCGCTCGACGCGGGCTGGTCCATCGCGAAGATCTCGCCGAGGGGTCCGAACGTCTCCGCCGGCACCTGCTCGACCGGCAGTCCGAGGCGCCGCCCGATGACCGTGGCGATCGCGAGCATCGTGTCGCCCTCGTCGGCGACGGCGTTCACGGCCGTCCCCGCCTCGCCCCGCTCGATCATCAGGCGGAACAGCGACGCCGCGTCACGACGGTGCACGGCCGGCCAGCGCTGGCCGCCGTCGCCGACGTAGGCGGAGACCCCGGAGCGCTGCGCGGCCTGGATGAGGAGCCCGGCGAAGCCGTAGGCGACGTCGCGCTCGTGCACCGACCGGGGGAGCCGGACGGCGGTCGTCCGGACGCCCTGCGTCGCCAGACCCAGGACCCGCGCGGCGTTGACCCCGCGGCCGCCGACCGGGCCGGTGGTGGTCAGCGGATCGTGCTCGGTCGCGACGGCACCCGCGGAGAAGGTCGTGCCCGAGACGAGGGAGAACGGCTTGCCGGTGCCGACGAGCGCGGCGCCGATCGCGTCCATCGCCGCGCCCTCCTCCCCGATGCTGCGCTCGAGGTCGGAGAAGTCGTTGCTGAAGGCGAGGTGGATCGCGCCGTCGGCGGCACGGGCGGCCTCCGCCAGCAGTTCCAGGTCGGCGAGCTCGCCGCGGAGGGGCTCGCCGCCGGCGTCGAGGACCCGGCGGACGGCCGACTCCGACCGGGCGAGACCGAGCACCTCGTGGCCGTGGGCGACGAGATCCTCGGTGACGGCGAGGCCGATGGCGCCCGGGGCGCCGGTGAGGAGGATGCGCATGGGAGGACTCCTTCTGAGTGATGGGATCGATGTCCCATCACTGTAGCCCTGCGATGGGACTCGTGTCGCGTCACGGTAGGATCTCCCCATGCCACGCTGGGAACCCGATGCCCGCGAGCGGTTCGTCTCCGCCGCTCTGCACCTGTTCACTGAGCAGGGCTACGACGAGACCACCGTGGCGCAGATCGCCGACCGGGCCGGGCTGACCCGGAGCACGTTCTTCCGGCACTTCCCCGACAAGCGCGACGTGCTCGCCGCCGGTCAGGAGACGCTCTCGGCGCTGCTCGCGCAGGGGGTGCGCGAGGCTCCGGCCGGGGCGACGCCGATGCAGGCGGTCGCCGCCGGTCTGGTGTCGGCGTCCGGCGCGATGACGCCCTTCAACCGTGAGCTCGGGCCGCGGCTCGAGGCGGTGATCGCCACCAGCGCAGAGCTGCAGCAGCGGGCCCTGCTGAAGAAGGTCGGGATGGCGACGGCGATGGCCGACGCCCTCCGCGAGCGCGGGGTCGCCCCGGCGGTCGCCGATGCCGCCGCCGAGCTCGGGGTGCTCGCCTTCAAGGAGTCGTTCGCCGAGTGGTCCGAGGGCCGGGACGGCGAGCTGCCGGCCCTCGCCACCGCCGCGCTCGACCGCCTGCGGGAGGCGCTGACGCAGCTCGGCTGAACCCGCGCCGTCAGCCGGTCCGCTCCCAGCGGTCCCGGCCGCTCCGGCGCCACTGCTGGCGGGGCCCGTCCGATTCCCGGGCGGTGTCCGTCAGCCGCAGTGTGCTGTCCGGAGCCCAGCCGGCGATCACGGAGGCGTATCCGTCGTCGACCGGGATCAGCCGGGTCGCGCTCGAGAGGTAGCCGAGCACGGTGAGGTGCACGGCGTCCCACTCGGCGGCGACGCGCTGCCAGTCCGGGATCAGCCAGCGGCCCTCCCCGCCGGTCACCTGGTACCAGTCGTGCCGGCGGGAGGCGGTGACCTCGGCGGGGTAGGCGCGGCAGAGCTCGGCCCAGTCCTCGGCGCTGCCGATCTCGAGCGTGCGGCCCGCTCCGGTCACCGGGATCACGGTCGCTGCGTCGAGACCGGCTGCGTCCTCGACCAGCTCGAGCAGGTCCTCGATCCGGGACTGCGTGCGCAGCAACTTGAGGGGGAGCGACCACCACGAGCCGGAGAAGCTCGCGCGCGGGTCGGCCGGGCGCTCCCGCGCGGACTGCTCCTCGTCGGCGCGGCGGGCGGCGGACCACTCGTCCAGGAGCGCGGCGACGCCGGTCGGGAGCGGCCGTGCGGTGTCGGGGCGCCAGTCGACGGCCCACTGAGTCCGGGTGGCGGGGCTCGTCCACGTCGCCGCGTCCGGGGAAGCGAGCACGCGCTCGGCGACGGGAAGCAGCGCGGCGCGGAGCTCCGGCAGTGCGGCGAGGACGTCCTCGGCGTCGGGCTCCTGCCAGGAGTGCGCCGTGTCGACGCTCCTGCGGAACGCGGCGCGGACGGCGTCGTCCTCCGCCGGGGTCGGCGGGAGTGCCGCGAACATCGCGGCGAGGCCGTCGGGAGTGGGGACCGGCAGATCGCGAGCGTCCGCGCCGTCCTCGGAGGCGTACAGCAGGACCGACTCCCCGCGACCGCCAGCGGCGTGCGCGAGCAGGAACGCCGCTGTGCGCAGCTCGGGGTCCGCCGCCGTCGCGTACTCCCAGCAGAGGCGGCGCCCCCGGGGCCCGCTGAGGAGGACGTCGGCTGCAGCACTCATGCCTCCACTATGCCCGGCGGCGGCGCCGAGGCGCCCCCGAACGGTCGAGGCGTCCCGGCGCAGGTGGACGTCTCGACGGTTCGAGGACGCCTCGCCGGCCGCCGGTGCGGGCGTCAGGCGTCGGGGTTCATCCAGAAGGGGGAGTAGTGGTAGCCGTCGGGGTCGTCGAACTGGCGCTGGTACATGAAGGGGTACTCGTCGGTGTCGCCGATGCGGCCGCCCGCGGCGCCGGCGCGCTCGGTCAGCTCGTCGACGGCCTCGCGGCTGCCGAGGTCGAACGAGACGGTCGTCTTGGACGGGGTGTCCGGGCCGCCGATCAGCTCCTCGGTGCCGCCGACGCTCGCGTACATCTCGCGGCTGCTGAGCATCAGGTACTGGTCGGGCGCGATCGCGAAGCAGGCGACGTTCTCGTTCGACATCGCCTCGTTCCGGCTCCAGCCGAGGGCGGTGTAGAAGGCGGTGGCGCGCTCGACGCTCGCGACGGGGCAGGAAAGGTAGAGGCTCATGCGGGCAACACTGCCCAGAAGTGCGCGGCACGACAAGAGGCCGGGGAGGATCCGCGCCCGGAGCGTCCGCCGGGCGTCTGCCAGAGTGCTGGCATGCCCTCTCCGCAGACCCTGACCGAGGAGGACCGCCGGCTCGTCGCCGCCTGGGCCGCCGACTGCGCCGAGCGGGTCCTGCCGCTCTTCGAGGCAGAGGCCCCCGACGACGACCGGGCCCGGGACGGGATCGCCCGGGCACGCGCCTTCGCCCGCGGCGAGCTGAGCGCGGCCGGGGAGATCCGGCGCCGCTTCGAGGCGGGCCGGGCGTCGCAGTCGGCGACGTCGCCCGCGGCGAAGGCGGCGGCCTGGTCGGCGGGGCAGGCCTCCGGAGTCGCGCACCTCGGCGCGCACGCGCTCGGCGCCGGGGCGTTCGCGGCGAAGGCGGCCGAGCTGGCCGACCCGGGCCGCGGCGGCGCGGCCGAGATCGACCGGCAGCTGGCGGGGATGAGCGCCCCGGTGCGGACGGCCCTGGCGCGCCTGCCGCTGCTCGGCGAAGACCCGTCCGGTCCGCTCGGGCCGGGACTCCTGGCCTCCGGCGCGCTCGGCGCGTTCATCCGTACGCTGCAGGCGGCGCTCGCCGCGGGGGAGCAGGGCGGCGAGCAGTAGCCCGGGCTCAGCAGCGCCGGACTCAGGCCTCGGGCAGCCGCACCGCGACGCGGAGCCCGCCCTCGTGTCGTGCGGTCAGGTCCAGCTCGCCGCCGTGAGCGCGGACGATGCTCGCCGCGATGGCGAGGCCGAGGCCCGTCCCCGCGTGCTCGGAGCGGACCCGCGCGGCTCCGCGCTGGAACGGCTCCGTCAGCGCGGGAAGGGACAGCGGATCGAGGTGCGCCCCGGAGTTCTCGAGCACGAGGACGGCGGAGCCCGCGTCGACGCTCGTGCCGAGCCGCACCCAGCCGCCCGACGGCAGATTGTGCACGATCGCGTTGTGCAGCAGGTTGACGCTCAACTGCTGCAGCAGCGCCGGCGAGCCCGAGGTGCGGGCCACGCCACCGGCGGTCTCCAGGGCGACGCCGCCCCGCTCGGCGAGGGGCAGCAGCGTCTCGACCGCCTCCTCCGCCAGGAGCGACAGGTCCACGCTCTCGCGGGCGAAGGAGCGCTGGTCGGCCCGGCCGAGCAGCAGCAGCGCCTCGACGAGCTCGATCGCCCTCGTGTTGACGCTCCCGAGGCGGGCGACCAGCGCGTCGACGTCGCGGTCCGGATCGTCGCGCGCCACCTCGAGGAGCGTCCGAGTGATCGCGAGCGGGGTGCGCAGCTCGTGCGAGGCGTTCGCTGCGAACCGCCGCTGCTCCGCGTCGTGCGCCTCGATCCACTCGAGCATGGCGTCGAAGCCGTCGGCGAGCTCGCGGAACTCGTCCCGCCGGCCCTCGAGCGCGATCCGGTGCGAGAGGTCACCGGCCGCGGCGAGTCGGGTGGCTCGGGTGATCCGCCGTAGCGGGGCGAGCATCCGGCCGGCCAGGAACCAGCCGCCGACCATTCCGAAGAGCAGCAGGAACGCCAGGGCGGCGACGGCGGCGGGCGTGAAGGCGCGGAGCAGGTCGTCGCGCCCGGGGCGGAAGCCGTCGGTGCCGTCGCCGGCGACCACCGCCTCCGCGGGGATGTAGCGCAGCAGGAACAGCCAGACGACGGTGAGCAGGAGGCCGCCGGCGAGGAGCAGGAAGCCGGCGTAGCTGAGGGTCAGGCGGACGCGGGCGCTGATGCCGGGCGGCCTAGCCACGGGTGCCGTCGCCGCTCTCGTCGACGGCACCGTCCGTGAGGATGCGGTAGCCGACTCCGGGCAGCGTGCCGATGAGCCACGGCTCGCCGAGGCGCTTGCGGAGGGCGGAGATCGTGATGCGGACCGCGTTCGTGAACGGATCCGCGTTCTCGTCCCAGGCCCGCTCGAGCAGCTCCTCGGCGCTGATCGTGCCGCCCTCGGCGCCCATCAGCACCTCGAGCACCGCGAACTGCTTGCGGGTGAGCGCGACGTAGCGCCCGTCGCGGTGCACCTCGCGCCGGAACGGGTCCAGGCGGAGCCCTGCGATCTCGCGCACCGGCGGGCGGCTGCGCGCGCGTCGGCGGTCCAGGGCCCGGAGGCGCAGGACGAGCTCGCGCAGCTCGAACGGCTTCGTCAGGTAGTCGTCGGCGCCCAGCTCGAAGCCCGACGCCTTGTCGTCCAGCCGGTCGGCGGCGGTGAGCATCAGGATCGGGACGCCGCTCCCGGACGCGACGATCGCGGCGGCGACCTCGTCGCCCGACGGGCCCGGGATGTCCCGGTCGAGGACGACGAGGTCGTAGGCGGTGAGTCCCAGCAGCTCCAGCGCGGTGTCGCCGTCGCCGGCGAGGTCGGCGGCGATCGCCTCGAGGCGGAGCCCGTCGCGGATCGCCTCCGCCATCAGGGGCTCGTCCTCGACCACCAGAACACGCATGCGGTCGATGCTACGAGCCGCGGTGTATCGCGGGCGTCTCGGAAAAGCCCTACGCCCCCGCAACACCCTCCGCGGTGGAGTGGTCCCCGCACCGCCGATCCGAACGGCGGCCGCAGAAGGGATCGACCATGAGGCAGCACCACCAGCGAACCCGGGCCCGCGCCGGCGTCCTCCTCCTCGTCGCGGCACTCGGCCTCACCGGCTGCACCGCCGCCGATCAGGTCTCGGGCGGCCTCGCCGGCCTCACCACCGTGTCCGGCGACACCGGACGCTCCGTCGAGGACGGCTACCTCGGCGTCGGCGACTCCGTCTCGATCCACGACGACCACCTGCCGGTCATCGCGAACCTCGACCCCGCGCTGCGGGCGGCCGTCGAGGCGGCGGTCGACGCGATGGCGGCCGACGGCGTCGACACGGTCGTCACGTCCGGCTGGCGGAGCGCCGCGTACCAGCAGGCGCTCCTCGACGACGCCGTGCAGGAGTACGGCAGCCTCGAGGAGGCCCGGAAGTGGGTGAGCACCCCCGAGCTCTCGGCGCACGTGACCGGCGACGCGATCGACATCGGCTACACCGACGCGGACAGCTGGCTCAGCCAGCACGGCGCCGACTACGGCCTCTGCCAGACCTACGGCAACGAGATGTGGCACTTCGAGCTGGCGACCGAGCCCGGCGGCGACTGCCCGCCGCAGAAGGAGAACGCGTCGGAGTGACGCTCGGACGATGGTGGATCTCGATGCGCCCGCTGCGCGGGCTACTCGATCAGCAGGAAGGTCGGCGGCTTCGAAGGACGGCCGAGAGGAGGACCAGGGCGGCGGCGGCCAGCGCCCACGGGCCGGTGAAGACGAGGGCGCGCTCGATGGGACGCCAGAACGGGACGACGAGTCCGCCGAGGAGCAGGCCGGCCGCGCCGCCGACGAGGGCGTTCGCGACGACCTGCGCGGCCAGGCGCCCTCCGCTGCTCATCCAGACGCGCTCGATCAGGCGGTCCAGCAGGTACGTCGCGGCGCCGACCGGCAGACTCGCCACCGCCGCGCAGACGGCGAGCCCGCCGAGGGCGAGGAGGACGAAGCCCGGGTCGGCCGACAGGGGAGTGGCCGCGGTCCCGTTCACGCTGTCGACGAGCGCCCCGATCGCGAGCGGCACGAGCGCCAGCATCGCGCCCAGCACGGCGCGGACGGCGTGCTCGCGCCCGCGGGCTCCGGGACCGCGGCCGGCCGAGCCTCCGGGTCCCGCGCCGCTCACGAGCACCTCCGTGTCGCCGGCACCGAGGAGACCGCCGGGGCGAGGGCGGCGAGGATCTCGCGACCACCGGACAGGCCGGCGTCCAGCACGACCTCGACCACGGGGTCCCGGCCGTAGCTCGTCGCGACGACGACGGCCGCGTCGCTGTCGTCGATCGTCCAGTCGACGTCGCGCTCGGTGATGCACGCGGCGGAGGGGCCGGGGTCCGGGACTCCGCAGCGCAGCAGGACCTGGGCCGGCTCGCCCCAGGCCCCCGTGCCCTGGGCGTCCGTCTCCCGCTCGGCCAGACCGACGACGTCGGAGGGGAGCCGCGTCACGATCGCCGCGCAGCCGACCGCCGCCGCGGTCGGCGCGGCCTGCATCGGAACGGTGCCCGTGCAGCCGGCCGCCGCGAGGGCGAGCAGCACGACCACCGGCAGCGCACGGCGGCATCGGGCGGCGGAGGAGGGCACCCGGCGATCCTGTCAGTCCTCCGCGGTCCGCCGCCGCACGCCGCCGTCGAGCACGCGGTCGAGCCAGTCGCGCAGCAGCTCGCGCTCGGCCGGCCGGAGATCGGCGAGCTGCGGGGCGAGGGCGCGGACGGCGACGACGGCGGCGAGTGGCGCGTCGTCCGCGGCAGGCGGCTGCTCGGTCAGGATCCCGGCGAGCACCGCCTCGAACGCGGCGTCGGCGAGACCCGCGTCGCGCTCGGCCGCGGGGGAGGAGAGCAGGGTCGTCACGACGCCGGTCCCCGCCGTCTGGATCAGCCCGGCGGCGCGCTCCTCGGGGACGCGGAGGCGACCGGCGGCCGCGACCCGGTGGACCCGCGCCGCGAGAACCCGCCTCCCCGACGTCGCCGCCGGTGAGGCCGCCGCGCGGGCCGGGTCGCTGAGCAGGCGGAAGAGTGCGGGATTCGCGAGGCCGAACTCGATGTGCGCCGCCCAGCAGGCGCGGAGATCCTCGATCGGGTCGACGTCGCCGGCCGCGGCCTCCTCGACGACGGCCGACTTCTCGGCGACCCAGCTGCTCAGCACGTGCTCGGCCACCGCCTCGAGCAGGCCGTCCTTGTCGCCGAAGAGGCGGTAGATCGCCGGAGCCTGCAGGCCGGCCGCCTCCGCGACGCCGCGGGTGGTGACGGCCGATGGGCCGGCCTCGCGCAGGAGGCGGGCCGCCGCGTCGACGATGCGGGCTCGGGTGTCCGTGGGGGGCGCGGTCATGGATCGACGATATCGCACTCTTGCTATCGCTGGCATTCCAGGGTTATCGTTCGAGCAGTATCACCGATACCTCGGTGGTCTCCTCTCGAAAGGCCCTCCATGATCATCGTCACCGGCGCCACCGGAGCGCTCAACGGCGCCACCGTCGACCACCTCCTCGACTCCCTGCCCGCCTCCGAGATCGTCGTCGTCGCGCGGGACACCGCGAAGGCCGCGCGCTTCGCCGACCGGGGTGTCGCGCTGCGGCGCGGTGACTACGCGGACTCCGCGTCCCTGCCCGGTGCGTTCGCGGGCGCCGACCAGCTGCTGCTCGTCTCCTCGAACGACCCGGGAGCCGATGCGCCGGCCCTGCACCGCGCCGCGGTCGAGGCCGCCGTCGAGGCCGGGGTCGGCCGCATCCTCTACACCAGCCACCAGGGCGCCTCGCCGGACACCCCCTTCGGGCCGGGCCGCGATCACGCCGCGACCGAGCAGCTGCTGGCGGAGTCGGGAGTCGCCTGGACCTCGCTGCGGAACGGCTTCTACGCCCACAGCCTCGCGTTCTTCCTCGGCGACTGGCGCTCGACCGGCGTCATCGAGGTGCCGTCCGACGGCCCCGTCTCGTGGACGGCGCGGGAGGACGCCGCGGAGACCGCCGCTCTCCTCCTGCTCACGGACGAGGCGCACGACGGACCGGTCACCCTCACCGCCCTCGAGGCGCCGACTTTCGCGGAGGTCGCGGAGCTCGTCGCGGACGTCGCGGGGCGGCCGATCGAGTTCCGGATCCTCGGCGACGACGAGTGGCTCGCGCGCCGGGTCGCCGCCGGGCAGCCGGAGCCGCAGGCGCGGTTCCTGCTCGGCATGCATCAGGCGGCCGCGGCCGGCTTCTTCGCGGGGACGGACCCGACGCTCGCGAGCCTGCTGGGGCGCGAGCCGCGCACGGTCCGGGAGCTGCTGGCCGCGGGCGACGGGCGCTGACCGGCCCGCGGACGTCCGGCTCGTCGGAACCGCCTCGGCTCGTGGAACCCGCGTGCTCCGACGAGCCGGAGCACGTTCTGCGAGCCCGAGCTCGGCGGTCAGCGCTCCTCGGCGCGCGGTATCCGCGTCGGCACAGGGCGGGCACGAGGCCGGCGCCTCCCGGGCCGTGCACCGCTCGTTCTCCCGCCGTTGGCCGGGCGGCGCTAGCGTGCCGCCCATGGCGGAGCGAGAGGCGGTGCGCACGTCCGCGGCGAACGCGCGGAGCGGACAGGGATCGCCCCGCGGGGTGCTGCTCGCCGCCGCGCTCCTGCTCGGGGCGGCGCTGCTGCAGCTGCAGGCCTCGCTGCAGCGCTGGGTCATCGCGAGCGAGGGCTGGACGGCGACGGACCGGTCGGTCGAGGACCATCTCTTCGACTACATGATCCCCGCCGATCCGTGGGAGCCCCTCGGCGCGGCGGCACAGGTGCACGGCGCGGGCCTGCTGCTGGTCGCCATAGCCCTGCCGGTGTCGGCGCGGGCGATCGGCGGGGGCGCGCTCCTCCGCCTGACGGCGCTCGTGGTCGCCGGCGTCCTCGGGCTGAACGGGCTGCACGGAGTGCTGTCGGGGCTGACCGGCGCCCCCACGCCGCTCCAGCTCCCCTTCCTGCAGATGATGCTGGGCCTGGTGCCCGTCGTCGGCCTCGGTGCCCTCGCGGCGAAGGCGTACCGGAGGTCGGTGTCGGCGGCGCTGGCGTACGCCGGCCTGCTCGGCAGCACCCTCCCGGGACTGCTGATCGCGACCTTCGTCGTCGCGCCCGCGATCACCGGCTACCAGTCCTACGACACGACCCCGTGGACGGAGACCGTCGTCGCCGCGACCGTCGCCGCGGCGGGCTGTGCGATGCTCAGCGCCGCCGCCGTTCTGGCGCTGCGCGGTCGCTCGCGGCGGGGAGGCGCCTGACTCCGAGTCACCGTCCGTCCGGAACGGCGAGGCGTCCCGGTGCGGTCGAGGCGTCCACTCGGAGCAGGACGCCTCGACGGCGGCGGGACGTCTCGCCGGCAGAGCGCCGGCCGCGTCAGCGGGGCGGCCGGTGCTCGCGCGGGCTGGCGCCGTGGTGGCGGCGGTAGGCGGCGGCGAAGGCGGCGGGCGTCGCGTAGCCGCAGGCCGCGGCGATCGCCGCCACGGGTGCGTCGGAGCGGCGCAGCAGGTCTCGGCCGTGCTCCATCCGCAGGGCGGTGAGGTACCGCATCGGCGTCGAACCGGTCGAGGCGGAGAAGCGGCGCAGGAAGTGGAAGGGGCTGAGGTGCACCAGCGCGGCGAGCTCGTCGAGGGTCACCGGGTCGGCGAGCCGGGCCGCGAGGTGGTCGGTCATCAGGGCGAGCTGCGTGCGGGAGAGCCCGGCGGTGCCCGGTGTGGGCTCCGGCAGGGAGAGCAGGTGCGCGACCAGCGCCGTGCCCACCGCGTCGGCGAGCAGGGACGGCGCTCCGGCCCACGCGGCGCGGGCGAGCTCGAGCATCGCGGAGCGGACGAAGTCGTCGCCGACCGCGAGGAAGTCGAGCCGGTCGGCGGACGCCCCGGGGACGCCCGCCAGTACCCCGGCGACCAGCGGCGCGGCGACGGTGACGTGCAGCGACCGGAACGTCTCGGAGCTCGTGCTGCGCCATGCCGCACGGATCTCGCGCCCCGGCGCGGTCGCGGCCGAGCGTCCCGGCGCCGCGTGCCCGTGCGCCCAGCGGCCGTGCGGGCGGGCGCTCTCGACCAGGTAGGAGCCGGCGGTCACCAGGATCAGCTGCAGCGCGTCGGTCGCCGGCGCGGTCACCTCGTGGTCGTGCGGGTCGACCACCTCGCGCACCGCGACGCCGGTCCAGCCCGGGACCGGGCCGAGCGGACCCTCCGCCGCGTCGCTCACTGCGGCGTGCCGAAGGCCCGCACCGAGACGTCGTCCCACTCGCGCCAGGTGCGCAGGCGCTCGGCGTAGAGCTCCTCGATCGCGGGCAGCACCGTCCCCAGGATGAGCCGCGCCGGCGGCTCCTCCGCGTCGACGAGCTGCAGGATCGCGGCACTCGTCGCCGAGGGGTCACCCACGGAGAAGTCCGGCCCGTCCGCGTGCACCGCCGCGTACTCGGGCAGCTCGGCGCTCCGGCGCGAGCCGCGTGCGAGCCAGTCGGTGGCGTAGGGGCCGGGCTCGACGCAGGTGATCCGGACGCCGAAGCCCGCCACCTCCTGCCGCAGCGACTCGCTCAGCCCCTCGAGCGCCCACTTCGACGCGTGGTACGCGCCGATGCCGGGAAAGGCGCGCACGCCGCCCTCGCTGGTGACCTGCAGCAGCCGGCCCCGGGAGCGGCGCAGCGCCGGGAGCGCGGCCTGGGTCACCCAGAGCGCGCCGCAGAAGTTGGTCTCCAGCTGCTCGCGGATCTCGCGCTCGGTCAGCTCCTCGACCATGCCGAAGTGGCCGTACCCGGCGTTGTTACCCACGATGTCGATCCCGCCGAAGTGCCGCTCCGCGCGGTCGACCGCGTCGAGCACCCCGTCGCGGTCGGTCACGTCCAGCGCGAGCGGGAGCAGGCGGTCGGGGAAGCTCTCGGCGAGGTCGTCGAGGCTGCGGGGGTCGCGGGCCGTGGCCGCGACGCGGTCGCCGCGCTCGAGCGCCGCCTCGGCCCAGAGCCGGCCGAAGCCGCTGGACGTGCCGGTCAGGAACCAGGTTCTCGGAGTCGTCATGCCGCCACTCTCCCCGGCTCGCGCTCCTTCCGGTAGCGAATGATCGGCACCGCGGGCATTCCTCGATGGACTGCCGCCCGCATACTGGAGCGGTGACCCTCGACGTGCCCCCGCAGCTGCTCCGCGCGCTGGTCGCCGTGCTGCGCACCGGCTCCTTCACCGGCGCCTCCGAGCAGACCGGCTTCACCCAGTCCGCCGTCTCGAAGCAGATCGCCGCGCTCGAGGAGGCGGTCGGCGCGCCGCTCTTCCAGCGCGGGCCGCGCGGCGTCGTGCCCACCCCGGCAGCCCTCGGCCTCGCCCGGCACGCCGCGGCGATCCTGGACCACCTCGACACCGCGGCCCGCGAGATCGCCGACCTCGATCGTCCGATGCTCGGCCGGGTGAGCCTCGGCGCCTTCGCGACCGCCGCGATGCACCTCGCGCCCTAGACGATCGCCCGGGTGACCCGCGCGCACCCGGCGATCGACGTCGTCCTGGTCGAGTCCTCGACACCCGTCCAGCTACGACGGCTGCGCACGGGGCGCCTCGACCTCGCGGTCGTCGCGGTCGGCTCCGAGCCCGACGGCGCCGAGCCCGACGGCTACGGCCTCGAGGGCATCGACACGGAGGTGCTGCCGGCCGCGTCGCTGCACGTCGCCGTCGGCGAGCGGCACCCGTGGGCGCACGCGCGGGAGCTGAGCGTCGACGATCTCGCGGGCGCGGACTGGGTGGTCGGCCGCGGCGCGCGGGGCGAGCCGCAGTTCGGCGCGTGGCCGGCGCTCGCGCTGCCGCGGGTGGTCGCCGAGATCGACAGCTGGAGCAGCCGCCTCGCCTTCGTCGCCGCAGGCCTGGGCGTCACGACCGTTCCCGCGCTCGCGATCGCCGGCCTGCCGCGCGCCGTCGTCGCCGTGCCGGTGGCGGGACCGCGCTGGGCGGGCCGCTCGCTCCGGGTCGCCTGGTCCGGCGAGCTCGACCCCGCCGCCCGCCTCGTCCGCTCGGCCCTGCACGCCGTCGCCGCCGACATCGCGGCCACCCACTCCGCCCCCCGCGAGATGCCACTTGTGAGCGCGACACGCCGGTAGAAGCGTGCACAAGTGGCATCTCGCGGAGGGGGAGAGGGGAGAGGGCGTCAGGGGCGGAGGAGGGTCCAGGCGTACGGGGCGAGGTGCACGGTGTCGACGGGGCGGCCGGTGACGAGGTCGGTGCCGGAGACGGCGACGTCGACGGGGTCCTGGCCGTGGTTTATCACCGTGAGGACGTCGCCGCGGCGGGCCGCCTCGACCCAGGGGCTCCCGGTGCGCAGCACGGGGGAGACGCCGGACTGCTCGGCCAGCCAGGCGGTCAGCGCGAGCATGCCCGCGTCGTCCGGGATCGTCGCGAGGTAGTGCGCTGTGCCCGTGCCGGTGCGCCGCGCGGTCAGCGCCGGGGTGCCCGCCGCGGGACCGGAGGAGTAGCGGCCGAGGATCTCGACCGGCCGCTCGTCGGACGGGTCGACGAGCACGCCGAGCTCCTCCGCCAGCAGCTCGCCGCGCAGGACGCCGAAGGGAGCACCGGCGACCTCCGCGCCGGCCGCCCCGATCCCCGCGAACTCGAGCACCGTCACACCGAGCACCTCGCGCAGTCCGACCTGGAAGCCGCCCTCGCGGAAGGCGTCGTCCTCGTCGACCACGTCGCTGAACGCGGTGACCAGCAGCCGGCCGCCCCGCTCGACGAACGCCGTCAGGTTCTCCGCCGCCGCGTCGGTGAGCAGGTAGGAGTGGGCGAGCAGCACGAGGTCGTACGTGGCCAGGTCCGCCGTCGGCAGCACCAGGTCGACCGCGAGGTTCTGCCGGTGCAGCGCGGAGTACCAGCGCTGCACGAGCTCCAGGAAGTCGAGCACGACCGGGTGGTCGGGGTTGCCGATCGCCCACCAGTTCTCCCAGTCGAGGACGAGCGCGATGCGGGCGCCGGAGCCGGTGGGCCCGCCCGCTGATACACCGGCCGATCCGCCGGTGGAGGACTCCACCGACAGCTCCGGCAGCTCGCCGAGCACCCGGCCGAGCTCGACGACCTCGCGCCAGGTGCGGGTCCCGACGCCCGCCTGCGGCAGCATCGCAGAGTGGAACTTCTCGCTGCCCCGCCGCGACTGCCGCCACTGGAAGAACAGCACGCCGTCCGCGCCGCGCCCGACGGCCTGCATCGACAGCGCGGCCATCTGCCCGGGCGCCTTGACAGCGTTCGAGGGCCGCCAGCTGACGGCGCCGGTGGCCTGCTCCATCAGCAGCCACGGCACGCCCGGCTTGAGCGAGCGCATCAGGTCGCGAGTGAAGGCGGCGGTGCGGAACGACTCCGGGTCGGCGGGATCGAAATAGTTGTCGTCGCTGACGACGTCGACCTCGGCCGCCCACTTCCAGTAGTCGAGCGGCGGAAAGGCGCCCATGAAGTTGGTCGTGATCGGCTGCGTCGCACCCGAGGCCCGGAGGATGTCGCGCTCCATCGTGTAGAGCTCGAGCAGAGCGTCCGAGGTGAAGCGGCGGAAGTCGAGCAGCCCGGCCGGGTTGTGGCTGTAGGGCGCCTTCCGCGGCGGCACGATCTCGGCGAAGGACGCGTAGCGCTGCGACCAGAAGAAGGTGCCCCAGCGCCGGTTCAGCTCGTCGATCGAGCCGTACTTCCGCTCCAGCCAGACCCGGAACGCGGCGGCCGCGTCGTCGGAGTAGTCGTGGTGCAGGTGGCAGGCGTACTCGTTGTTGACGTGCCAGAGCACGATCGCGGGGTGGTCGTGGTACCGCTCGGCGATCGCCGTGACCAGCCGGGCCGCGAGCCGGCGGTAGTCCGGGGAGGTGGGGCGGTAGGCCTGGCGGCTGCCCGGCCAGTAGGTCGCGCCGTTCTCGTCCTGCGGCAGGATGCCCGGGTAGCTGCTCGTGGCCCACGGCGGCGGCGAGGCCGTGGCCGTCGCCAGGTCGACGGCGATGCCGTGCTCGTGCAGCAGGTCGAGGATCCGGTCGAGCCAGCCGAAGTCGAAGGTGTCCTCATCGGGCTGGATCCGCGCCCAGGCGAAGATGCCGAGGCTGACGGTCGTGACGCCGGCCTCGCGCATCCGCCGCGCGTCCTCCGGCCAGACGCTCTCGTCCCACTGCTCCGGGTTGTAGTCGCCGCCGTAGTGGATCATCCGTGCCGTGGGCCTTCCGTGGTCGTCGTGGTCGTCGAGTGGTGCGTCGAGTGGTGGTCGTCGAGTCGTGGTGGTGATCGTCGCGGAGACGATCGTCGTGGTGTCGTGCTCAGCGCGCCGCGGGCGCCGTCCGCGACAGCCGCACCGCGAGCGCGGCGAACACCGTGCAGCCGAGCGCCGGCACTACCAAGGGTGCCAGCTGCCACGTGACCACGGCGGCGAGCACCAGCGCCACCAGCAGCGCCCCGGAGCCGCGCAGATCGCGGACCGCCAGCGTCGCGGCCTGGCGCAGCAGCGGAACCCAGCGCGACTCGGGCACCCAGAGCGCGGACGCCGTCAGCACGACGACGAGCGCGGCCGCGAGGAGTGCCGCGCAGACCACCGCGACCGCAGTCGCTCCGGGCAGGGCGCCCGACGACGCGACCAGCAGGTCGAGGCCGAGCACCGCCGTCAGGGCCAGCAGCGCGAGACCGACGGGCAGCGAGCGGAGGACCCCGGTGCGCGCCTCCGCCAGCGTCGTGCGCAGCGAGGACGGCTCGTCGAGGACGAAGCGGCGCAGGTGTCGCGCCCCGACCGCGAGGGCGAGCGGCAGCGTCACGAGCGGCAGCGCGAGGATCGTGACGAGGAGCCCCGTGAAGAGGACCTCGGCGAACAGCGCGAACCGGTTCGCCGCCCCCGGCCAGCGCAGGGCCGTGCCGTCGGCGGCGGCCGCGCGGGCCTCGCGCTGCGCCCGTGACGCGCGGCTCATCCCTTGAGACCCTGGGTGGCGACGCCGTCGACCAGGAAGCGCTGGAAGACGATGAAGAAGATCAGCACCGGCAGCAGCGCGAGCACGGAGACCGCGATCGTCGCGCCGTAGTCCGACGCCGAGGTCTGGTCGTTGTAGACGCGGAGCGCGAGCGGCAGCGGCTGCTGGTCGGGCGTGTTCAGGTAGAGCAGCGGGCCGAGGAAGTCGTTCCAGCTCCAGATGAAGGCGAAGATCGACGAGGTGATCAGCGCGGGGCGGATCAGCGGGATCGTGATCGAGCCGAAGATGCGCAGGTGGCCGGCGCCGTCGATCCGTGCCGCCTCGTCGAGCTCGCGGGGCAGGTTGCGGATGAACTGCACCATCAGGAAGACGAAGAACGCCTCCGTGGCGAGGAACTTGCCGATGAGCAGCGGCCAGTAGGTGTCCATCATCCCGAGGGTGCGGAAGATCGTGTACTGCGGGATGAGCAGGACGTGCATCGGCAGCAGGAGCGTGCCGATCATCAGCGCGAAGTAGAGCGGGCGGCCGCGGAAGTCGAGCCGGGCGAAGGCGTAGGCCGCCATCGAGGAGGAGATCACCACTCCGATGACCGAGCCGACCGCGAGGATCGTCGAGTTGAGGAAGAACCGCCAGAGCGGGACTCCGCCGACGCCGGCGAGCACCTTCACGAAGTTGTCGAGCGTCGGGTTCTGCGGCAGCAGCGAGGTCTGCCCGCCGAACTCGCTGTTCGGCTTGAACGCCGCGGCGCCCATCCAGACCAGCGGGTAGAGCACGATCGCGGTGAGCACGATCATCGCCGCGATCCAGACCAGCGTCCCCGTCTTCGGGCGCTTGCGGCGCGGGCGCCGGCGGGGCGACGGCTCGGTGAGCACCTGCGTGTCGGCCGAGGGGAGCGTGGTGTCGAAGGTCGTCATCGTGTGTCTCCCGAGTAGTGCACCCAGCTCTTCTGGGTCTTGAAGAGGACGAAGGCGAGGACGCCGACGAAGAGGAGGAGGACCCAGGCCATCGCCGAGGCGTAGCCCATCTGGTTGTTCGTGAAGGCGCGGGTGTAGAGGTACACCGTGTAGAAGTTCGTGGCGCCGGCCGGTCCGCCGGTGCCGTTGCCGATGATGTACGCCGAGGCGAAGACCTGGAAGGCGTTGATCATCTCGAGCAGCAGGTTGAAGAAGATCACCGGCGAGAGCATCGGCAGCGTGACGCTGCGGAACTTCCGCCACGGGCCCGCTCCGTCGACCATCGCGGCCTCGTAGAGCTCGGCCGGGACCTGCTTGAGGCCGGCCAGGAAGATCACCATCGGGGCGCCGAACTGCCAGACGGCCAGGATGATCATCATCGGCAGGATCAGGGCGGGCACGCCGACCCAGCCGCCGATCTGGATGCCGAAGATCTGCAGCCCCGAGTCGACCGGTCCGTCGGTGGAGAACATCGCCCGCCAGACGATCGCGATGCTGACGCTCGCGCCGATCAGCGACGGTGCGTAGAAGGCGGAGCGGAAGAAGCCGGTGCCCTTCGCGCTGTAGTTGAGGAGCATCGCCACGACGAGGGCGGCGGCCAGCTTCACCGGCGTGCCGATGAAGACGTAGGCGAGGGTGAGCTGCACCGACTGGAGGAACTTCGGGTCGCCGAACAGGCGCTCGAAGTTCCCGGTGCCGATCCACTCCGGTGCCCGGAAGAGGTTGTAGTCGGTGAAGGAGAAGTAGAGGGACATCAGCATCGGGCCGAGCGTGAGCCCGACGAAGCCGATCAGCCACGGCGAGAGGAACACGTAGCCGGCCAGGGTGTCCCGCTTGGGGCGTCGCCGCGCCTGAGGGCCGACCGGACGAGGAGTGCTCGTCCGGTCGGCGATCGGCGCGACGCGACCGTCCGCGGCGGTGCCGCTGGGGGTCGACGTCGTCGTCATGTGATGCCTTTCCTGGCCTGGATGAAGGGGATCAGTGCGGATCAGTGGGGAGCGGTGCGGGGCGGTCGGGTCAGTGCGGCCGGGTCAGTTCTGGAGCGTGACGTCGGTCTCGTCGAAGAACTGCTGGACCGCCTCGTCGACGCTCACCGCGCCGAGGCCGAGGCTGGTGCCGAGGTCGAGGAAGTTCGCCTCGATGGCGCCGTAGCCGGCGACCGGAGCGGCCGGGGCCTCGCCGAGACGGTCCTCGACGGAGTCGAGGTAGTCGGCGACCTGCTTGTCCGGGCCCTCGAGGTTCGCGCCGGCGAGCTGCTCGGAGGAGGCGGGGATGCCGAGGGTGGCGCCGAAGATCTCGCCGACCTCGGGGCTGTTGATCAGGAAGTCGAGGAACGTCGCGGCGGCCTCGGGGTGCTCGGTCGCCGAGGAGATCGCCTGCATCAGGCCGACCTTCTGGTAGAGGTCCTTGCTGCCCTCGTCCGCGGTCGGGGGAGCGGTCATCACGATCTCGGAGGCGCCGCTGTCGCCGATGTAGCCGCCGAGGAAGTTGCTCCAGCTCATCTCGCTGGTCGCGATGCCGGCGCCGAAGCCGGACTTGGGCAGCAGCTCCTGGAGGCGCGCGGCCGGAACGCCGGTGCTGGTGCGCATCTCGTCGCCCTGCTCCCAGAACGCGGCGAGGTCGTCCTCGGTGAAGCCGAGCTCGCCGTCCTCGGTGAACAGCTCCTTGCCCTCGGCGCGCAGCTGCAGCTCGAAGTTCTGGATGCGGCCGGTGTAGTCGGTGCCGCCGTAGACGGCGCCGCCGGTCTTCGCCGTGACGTCGGCGACGTAGGCCGCGTAGTCCTCCCAGCTGCCGCCGCCGGCGTAGGGCTCGACGCCGTTCGCGGCGAGGAGGTCCTGGTTCTGGAAGACCGCCCAGGCGCTGTAGCCGGTGGGGATCGCGTAGGTCGCGCCGTCGAGCTCGCCGGTGGCGAGCAGCTCCGGGGAGATGGTGCTCTCGTCGACCGCGCCGCCGAAGTACTCGGACAGGTCGCCGAGCAGGCCGTTGTCGCCGTACTGGCGGAGGTAGGTGTAGTCGAACTGCATCACGTCGGGGAGTCCGCCGCCGGCCGCCTCGGTCTGGCGCTTCTCCCAGTAGCCGGGGTAGTCGGTGAAGGTCGAGTTGATGGTGATGTTCGGGTGCTCGTCCTCGAACAGGGCGATCGCCTTGTCGTAGCGGGCGGCGCGGTCGTCGTTGCCCCAGAACGTGTAGTCGAGGGTGATCTCCTCGTCGGGGTCCAGGGTGGCGGAGGCCCCGGAGCCTCCACCGGAGCAGCCGGTCAGAGCGAGGGCGGCCACGGCCACGGCGGCCACCGCCGAGTAGCGCTTGCTGTGTGAGCGGAACATCGTCGTCCTTTCGAGAACATCATCGTTTCGAGCCCCGAACTGCAATGAAACGTTTCGGGAAAGCGTTTGCCCCAAAATACGTGCCGGGGTCTCGCCCGTCAAGCCGGTCTCGCGGCGGGGTCTCGACACGCCGTTCGCGGCGGCTACTCGACCGGCAGTGTGTCGGCGGCGCAGGACAGCGCGCCGTCGACGACGGTGAGCACGGCCGCGCGGACGTGCGAGCGGCGCAGCGCGGCGCTCGGCGGCATCGACGCGAGGTCGCTGCCGTCCCAGCCGGGGTGGGTGAAGTAGACGATCAGGGCGCGGTCCTCGTCGAGCGGGACGACGTCCGCGTGCCGGGCGACGATCGCCGCGCCGTCCAGCCGCTCCGGAGCGGTCAGGATCAGGCCCTCCCGCTCGTCCTGACGCCGCCAGTCGCCGACGCCGTCGGGGGAGTGGTGGACGGCCAGCCCGCGCCACTCGTCGGTGATCAGCCAGTACCGGCCGGCCAGCGGGAACACCTTCGGCCCCTCGTGCGCGCGCCCGCCGACGGCGACGCCCTCGAGCCGCCAGGACGCCGGGTCGCCGGGATCGTCGCTGACGGCGACGACGGTGCTGGAGTCGCGCCGCTCGTCCTTCGCCCAGAGCCGGTGGCGCCCGTCGCCGGTGCGCGCGACGGCGGCGTCGATCACCCGCTCGGAGCCGAGGTCGATCTCGCCGAGGAGCCGCCAGGTCTCGAGGTCGTCGCTCTCGAACTGCGCGATCGTCGCCCGCCCGGTCCAGTCGCCGGGGGTGCCGTCGATCCGGGTGAGGAACATCTGCCAGCGATCCCCGATCCGCACGACGTCGGGCGCCCAGAGTGTCGGCAGCTCGGCCGACAGCCCGGCGTCGAGGCCGGGGACGGTGCCGCGGTACTGCCAGGTCGCCCCGCCGTCGCTCGACACCGCGACGCCGATCGCGCTGCCGTGCACCCACTCGACCCCGGGCAGATCGAGGGTCGCGCGCCGCTGGGTGTAGAACAGGCGCCACTCGCCGCGGAGGGTGTCGGCGACCAGCACCGGGTCGGTCGGTCCGTCGAACACGGGATCGCAGTAGGGCACGGCGAAGGCGTCCTCGCGCAGGGGCATCGGCTCGGTCATCGGGATCCTCACGGGTCTGGCGCACCGGCTCGCCCGCGCGCATCGGTCGGCAGAACCCTAGCCAGGAAAACGCTTGCCCATGACCGCGCCGCCCGGGTAGCGTCGAGGGCGTCCCCGTCGGAGCGGTCGCTCCCGAAGGCGCTGCGGACCCCCGATCGGAGTCGACCGTCTCGTGAGAGAAGCCCGTCCCTCGCAGGCCCCGCTGCTGCTCGACCGCCGCCACCCCGGCCGCTCCGCCCTCGCGCTGCTCGGCCGCTACCGCCCGCGCGTGGTCGTCGCCGTGCTGTTCTTCGCGGTCAAGGACACCCCGCTCTGGCTGCTCCCGGTCGTCACCGGGGCGATCGTCGACGTCGTCGTCGCCGGCGGTCCGGAGTCGACGCTCTGGCTGTGGGCCGGCATCGCCCTGCTCGCGCTGCTGCAGAACTACCCGAACCACGTGATGTACACCCGGCTCTACATGAGCGCCGTGCGCCAGACCGGCACGGACCTCCGCAACGCGCTCGCCGCTCGGCTGCAGAACCTCTCGATCGGCTTCCACTCCCGCGCCAGCTCGTCGATCGTGCAGACCAAGGTCGTCCGCGACGTCGAGAACATCGAGACGATGTACCAGCAGGTCGGCCACCCGCTGCTCTCCGCGACGATGGTGGCGATCGGCGCTGTCGTGATGACCGCGATCGAGGTACCCGCGTTCCTCCCGGTCTACGCCTGCGCCATCCCGCTCGCGGTGCTGCTGCGCGCCTTCCTGGGCCGCCGCTCGCGCCGGAGCAACGAGCAGTTCCGCCGCGAGGTGGAGCACTTCTCGGCGCGCGTCGGCGAGATGGCGACGCTCATTCCGATCACCCGAGCGCACGGTCTCGAGCAGACCGCGGTCGCCCGGGTCGCGGCCGGCGCCGAGGGCGTCCGCTCGGCCGGCTACAGCCTCGACCTGCTGAACGGCCGCTTCGCCTCGCTCTCCTGGGTGAGCCTGCAGCTGCTCGGGATCGGCTGCCTGGTGCTCGCCGCCTGGGTCTCGATCAGCGGCTGGCTGCCGATCACGCCCGGCCAGGTCGTGCTCCTGAGCTCCTACTTCGCGCTGCTGACCGGCGCGATGACCAACCTGCTGATGCTGCTGCCCGTCATCGCCCGCGGCACCGAGTCGATCCGCTCGATCGGCGAGCTGCTGGAGGACCCGGACCTGGAGCAGAACGAGGGCAAGGCCCGCGCGGCCGAGGTGCGCGGGCGCATCCGGCTCGAGGACGTGACCTACCGCTACGGCGCGGGGAACGCTGAGGCCGAGAGCGGCGCCGACGTCGCGAGCACCGTCGGCGTCCGGAGCATCGACCTGGACATCGAGCCCGGCCGGACCGTCGCCTTCGTCGGCTCCTCCGGCTCCGGCAAGTCGACGATGCTCAACCTGGTGCTGGGCTTCCTCCGCCCGACCGGCGGCCGCATCCTGCTGGACGGCGTCGACGCCGAGACCCTCGACCTGCGCACCTGGCGCCGCTCCGTCTCCGTCGTGCCGCAGGACTCGGTGCTCTTCGAGGGCTCGATCCGCGACAACGTGGCCTACGGGCTGACCGGCGTCGGGGAGGAGCGGATCCTCGCCGCCCTCCGCGACGCGAACGCCCTGGAGTTCGTCCGCGAGCTGCCGGACGGACTCGACGCGGTCGTCGGCGAGCGCGGCGCCCGCCTCTCCGGCGGGCAGCGCCAGCGCATCGCCATCGCCCGCGCCCTGGTCCGCGACCCGCGGGTGCTCCTGCTCGACGAGGCGACCAGCGCGCTCGATCCGGAGTCGGAGGCGGCCGTCAAGGAGGCGCTGCTGCGGCTGATGCGCGGCCGCACCACGCTGGTCGTCGCGCACCGGCTGTCGACGATCCGCTCGGCCGACACGATCGTCGTGCTCGAGCGCGGGCGGATCGTCGAGACCGGCAGCCACGAGGAGCTGCTCGCGGCGGGCGGGCGCTACGCGACGCTGCACGCGGTGCAGGCGGGGCGCTGAGCCGGCACGCTTGATCCGAGGCTCAGCCCTGCGGCCGACCGACGCCGATCGACCAGGCGAGCGGCGGCGGCGTGCCGTTCAGCGCCCACTCGCCGACGATCCGCTGCTTGTAGATCACCGGATTGTGCGCGCCGACCGTGCGGGCGTTGCGCCAGTGCCGGTCGAGCGCCGCGGTGGTGGCGACGCCCGAGGAGCCGAGCGCGTCGAAGAGCAGGGTCGCCGCGCGCGGCACCGACTCGGTGAGCAGCACCTGCGCCCGGTACACCTCGGCGCCGGCCGCGGGCACCAGTGACGGATCCACTGCAGCCTCGCCGACAGCCTCCGCCGCGACCAGCACCGCGGCCCGGGCGCCGAACGCGATCGCCGAGATCGCACCGACCACCTCCTGGATCTGCGCGTCGTCCCGGCCGTGATCGGCCAGGCCGTGGCTGTAGACCCGCGAGCGGGTGCGGACGGCGGCCACGGCATCGCGCTCGACGGCGGCGGCGATGCCGGCCAGCACCGCGAGCAGCTCGAGCTGGAAGAACGGCGTCTGATGCGGCGCGCGCAGGACGGAGGCGAAGACGTGCTCCGGCTCGACGAGCGCCTCGGTGAAGACCGTGGTGCCGCTGCCCGAGAGCCGCTGGCCGAAGCCCGACCAGTCGTCGGTCGCGACCACGCCCGGCTGGTCGACGCGCACCACCACGGCGGTGTCCGCGCCGTCCTCGCGGCGCACGACGACGTCGGTCCAGTCGGCGAAGATCGTGCCGGTGGAGTAGTACTTGGTGCCGTTCACGACCAGCGCGTCGCCGCGGCGGGTGAGCGTGCTCTGCGTGACGCCGACCGCGGCCGTGCCGATCTCGCTCCAGGCGTTGCCGACCAGCTCGCCCGCCGCGAGCCGGCGCAGCCAGCCGTCGCGCGCCGGTGACGGCGGGAAGGACAGCTGGTCCTCGACGAAGGCGAAGTGACCGCGGAGCGCCTGGGCGACGTTCGAGTCCGCGGTCGCCAGCTCGATCAGCAGCGACGCGGTCTCGCGCAGCGAGAGCCCGCGGCCGCCGTGCTCGACCGGTACCCGCAGACCGCCGAAGCGGGCCGCGCGCAGTCGCGCGATCGGCTCGAAGGGCAGCTCGCGGTCGAGCTCGCGCTGGACGGCGCCCGCCGCGATCCCGTCGAAGACCGGGCGGAACACGGCTTGCGCCTCGGCCAGGCGCTCGGATCCCGTGCCGCTCATGTGTACAGGGAGAGCGGCTGGACGTCGCCGGTCAGGTAGTTCGCGCCGACCTCGAGCTTCTTGTAGTCGACGGGGTCGTGCAGCGAGTGGGTGCGGACGTTGCGCCAGTAGAGGTCGAGCCCGATCGAGCTCTTCGCGGAGGAGGAGCCGGTCGCCTCGTAGATCCGGGTCGTCACGTCGAGCGCGAGCGCGTCCGTCACGATCTTCACCTTCGCGATCTCGATCGCCTGGGCGGCGCGCGACTCGGCCGTCACCGCCGCGCCGCGGGCGACCTCGGCGTCGTGCAGCGCTCCGACGCGGTCAGCCAGTGCCTCCGCGGCCGCCGTGTGCGCGACCAGCTCGCCGTAGAGCCGACGCACGAAGGGATCCTGCGCGTAGGTCTCCACGCCGGAGAGGAACCAGGAGTTCTTCCGGCCGAGGGTCAGACCCCGGCCCTTCGCCAGCGCTCCCTGGGCGATGCCGAGGTAGAGGTTGCCGAAGCCGAGCTGGATCGACGGCGTGATCAGGGTCGCGAACGGCTCGTCGACCAGCGCGCCGAGGATCTCGGTCGCGTCCACCCGCACCCCGGTGAAGCGGACCGACCCGGAGGCGCTCTGCCGCTGGCCGAGGAAGTCCCAGTCGCCGAGCGGCTCGATGCCCGCGCGGTCGCGGGGGAGCACGAAGGTCAGCGTCTCGCCGGAGCGGTCGCCGCCGGAGATCACCGCGTTGACCAGCACGGCGTCGCCCGAGGAGACCCCGGTCGAGAAGCGCTTGAGCCCGTTCAGCTCGAAGCCGTCGCCGCGGGGCGTCAGCTCGAGGTCGGGGTCGACCGGATTCACCGAGTCGCCCCAGAGCCGGCGGCCCTCGATCGTCGCGCGGTAGAACCGCTCGCGCTCCGACTCCGGCGCCGAGAACGCGATGTTGGCGGAGTTGACGTAGTGGTACAGCAGGATCTGCGCGAGCGAGGCGTCCGCGGCGGCGAGGATCCGGATCACCCGGAACGCCGTGCTCCAGACCGCGCCGCCGCCGCCGTACTCGGCGGGGTCGAGCAGGTTCACGAGGCCCGAGGAGCGCAGCGGCTCGAGCTCGGTGGTCGGGTCGAGGTTGCCGCGGTCGCGCTCGAGGACGTCGGCCGCAAGGGTCTCGGCGACGCCGGCCGCGACGGCGTCCCAGTGCGCGTGCTCGGCGGCGGTGGCGACGCGGTCCCAGTGCGAGCGCGGGCGCTCGGGGCGGGACTCGGGGCTGGTCGGGGTAGTGGCGGTCGGGGCAGTGGCGGTCTGGGTCATCGGACGGGCTCCGGGTCGAGGGCGGGCAGAACGGAGAGGACGCTGTCGGGCAGTCCGTCGGCGGCGCTGGGCGAGCCGGTGTACGCGCCGCGGTAGGCGGCGGCGGGGTGCGAGTCCTTCACGCGGGCGCTGCCCGGGCCCTGGAGGTACTCGCGCAGGGTCGCGCCCTCGTACTCCTCCCAGACCCGGCCGCGCCGGCGCAGCTCGGGCACGGCGAGGTCGACGAAGTCCTCGAAGGTGCCGGGGGTGACCACGTAGGCGAGGTTGAAGCCGTCGATCCCGGCGACGTCGACCCAGCGCTCCAGCTCGTCCGCGACGGTGCTCGGCGAGCCGACGATCACCGGGCCGATGCCGCCGATGCCGAGGTACTCCGCGACGTCGTCCGGGGTCCAGGCGCGGTCGGGGTCCGCCTTCGTGAAGATCGAGAGCGCGCTGCGCACCGCATCGGTGTCGACGTAGTCGAGCGGCACGTCCGCCGGGAACTGCGAGAGGTCGAGCCCCGCCCAGCCGCCGTAGAACGCGAGCGCGCCCTCGCGGGACGAGTAGCTCTTGAAGTCGGCGTACTTGGCCTGCGCCTCGGCGTCCGTCTCGGCGACGATCACGGTCGCGAGGATCAGGATCTTCGGGTCGGTGCGCGCGCGGCCGTGCTTCTCCGCGGCGTCGCGGATGGCGTCGGTGGTCCGCCGGGTCAGCTCCGGTCGGATCGCGTTGATGAAGACGGCCTCGCCGTGCTTCGCCGAGAAGTCGATGCCGCGCGGCGAGGCCCCCGCCTGGAAGATCACCGGCGTCCGCTGCGGCGACGGCTCGGAGAGGTGGATGCCCGGCACGCGGTAGTGGGTGCCGGAGTGGCCGATCGGGTGCACCTTCCGCGGATCGGTGAAGACGCCGCGCTCGCGGTCGCGCAGCACCGCGCCCTCCTCCCAGGAGCCCTCCCAGAGCTTGTAGCTCACGTCGAGGAACTCCTCGGCGATGTCGTAGCGCTCGTCGTGCGGAATCTGGCGCTCGAGGCCGAGGTTCTGCGCGGCACTGTCGAGGTAGGAGGTGACGACGTTCCAGCCGATCCGCCCCTTGGTCAGGTGGTCGAGCGTGGAGAGCCGGCGCGCGAGGGCGTACGGCTGCTCGTAGGTGGGCGAGATGGTGACGCCGAAGCCGAGGTGCTTCGTGGCGGCGGCCATCGCGGGGATCTGCAGCAGCGGGTCGTTGACGGGGACCTGCGCGGAGTCGATCAGCGCGGGGCCGACGGAGCCGCGGTAGACGTCGTAGACGCCGAGCACGTCGGCGAGGAAGAGCGCGTCGAAGGTGCCGCGCTCGAGCGTCCTCGCGAGGTCGATCCAGTACTCGAGGTCGTTGTAGCGGTCGGCCTGCGAGTCGGGGTGCCGCCAGAGGCCGGGCGCCTGGTGTCCGACACAGGTCATGTCGAAGGCGTTGAGGACGATGCGGGACGCCATGGGACTCCGTTCGGTTCGGGGCTGGTGCGCTTCGGACCCTAGGAGGGACGGCCGACACCGCGTCGGCGCGGGCGCAACCCGGCGTAACGAACGGCCGCCGTGTTGCGCCGTGTGACGCCGCGTTGCGGTGCGTGACCGGCGGACGTGACGCGCCGCCGCGGCCCCGCCACGATGGCCAGCAGCGCCGCCCGCTCCTCCGCGGGACCGGCGCCCCTCAGCATCCGTCTCCTCCCGAAGCAGGCCCTCCCATGCGATTCCGCTCCCTCACCTCCGCGGTGGCGCTCCTCGCCGCCGCGACGCTGGTCCTCACCGGCTGCTCGCTCAAGGAGGAGTCCTCCGGCGCGAACGCCGCGAACGCCGCCGCCGCCGAGGCGACCACCGCCGCGGCCTCGACCGCCGACGTCCCGAGCCTCGAGGGCAAGACGGTCGGCGTCGCGGCGAAGGACATCGTCCACGACTTCTCGCGCATCGTGTACCAGTCGGTGCAGGACCGTGTGGAGGCGCTCGGCGGCACCGTCGTCGCCACCCAGGCCGAGGCCAAGGACGACAAGCACGTCTCGGACATCGAGAACCTCGTCGCTCAGAAGCCCGACGCGATCATCGTGATCCTCGGCGACGCGACGACCCTCGCACCGGCGCTGAAGGAGGTGCACGACGCGGGTATCCCGCTGTTCACGATCGACAACGTGTCCGAGTACTCCGAGAACAACGTCACCAGCGACAACTGGCAGATCGGCTCGACCCTCGCCCGCACCATCGCCGAGGACATCGGCGGCTCCGGGCAGATCCTGGTCTTCAACGGCTTCCCGGGCGTCGCGCCCTGCCGCATCCGCTACAACGAGCTCAAGCTCGTCCTCGAGGACTACCCGGACATCTCGATCCTCCAGCCCGAGCTGCAGGACAAGTACGAGGGCACGATCGAGGACGCGAAGCAGCAGATCGGCGACGCGCTCTCGCGCTACCCGAAGGGCGAGATCTCGGCGATCTGGTCCTGCTGGGACACCCCGCAGATCGGCGCCGCGCAGGCCGTCGACGCGGCGGGCCGCGACGAGATCAAGATCTACGGCGTCGACGCCGACCAGGGCGCGCTCGACCTGATCGCCGACCCCGACTCCTCCTACACCGCGACCGTCGCGCAGCAGAACCTCGCCATCGGCGCCGGCTCGGCCGACAACGTGGCCCGCTTCCTCGGCGGCGAGGCGGACGCGGTCACGCCGACCACCTACTTCGCCCCGGTGCTCATCGACAAGGCGAACATCGCCGAGAAGACCGCGGAGCTGGGTCTCGGTGGCTAGTCCCGCGGCTGTCCAGCCGCCCGCGCTCGAGATGGCGGGGATCTCCAAGTCCTTCGCCGGCGTGCCGGTGCTGCGCGACGTCGGTCTCACCGTCGGCCGCGGCGAGGTCGTCGCCCTGGTGGGCGAGAACGGCGCGGGCAAGTCCACGCTGATCAAGATCCTCACCGGCCTGTACTCGGCCGACGCGGGCTCGATCGCGATCGACGGGGAGCCGGTGGCGATCACCGCCCCGCGCGACGCCGAGCGGGCGGGCATCCGGGTCGTGCACCAGGACCGGCACCTCGCCGGCCGCCTGACCGTGGCGGAGCAGCTCTACCTCGGCCACGAGCGGCTGCGCCGCCGGGGCACCTCGGCCGAGGCCGTGCTCGCCGAGCTGGTCGGCCTCGTCGTCCGCGGCGGCACCCTCGTCGACGACCTCACCGTCGCCGAGCAGCAGCAGCTGCAGATCGCCCGGGCGCTGCTGGTCGAGCCGCGGATCCTGGTGCTCGACGAGCCGACCGCGCCGCTGGCCGCCGAGGAGGTGGCGGCGCTGTTCGCCTCGATCCGCCGGCTGCAGGCGCGCGGCGTCGCCGTGATCTACATCTCGCACTACCTCCAGGAGGTGCAGCGCGTCGCGAGCCGCGTGGTCGTGCTGCGGAACGGCGCGAACGTCGGCGGGCTCGACCTGATCGACGGCGACGCCGAGCAGGGCGCGCGGATCGTCGAGCTGATGCTCGGCCGCGACGTGGAGGAGTTCGCGCTCCGCTCCGACCGCGTGATCGCCGCTGACGTCCCGCCGCTGCTCGAGCTCGAGGCGCTGACCGTTCCCGGCGCGCTCGACGCCCTCGACCTGGTGGTCCGCCCGGGCGAGATCGTCGGCGTCACCGGCCTCGTCGGCTCCGGGGTCGACGTGCTCGCGGACGCCGTGGTCGGCCTCTCCCGCCGCAGCGGCCGGGTGCGCGTGGCCGGCACCGCCACCTCCTCCGCCCGGGCCTTCGTCGCCGCGGGCGGCGGCTACGTGCCGAGCGACCGGCGCCGTGACGGCGTCCTCCTCGCGCACACCGTCCGGGAGAACCTCTCGATCGCCTCGCTCGGGCGGATCAGCCTGGGCGGCCTGCTGCCCAGCCGCCGTCGCGACCGGGCGCTCGCGCTCGAGCAGATCGCCGCGCTCGACGTGCGCCCCGCCGATCCGGAGGCCGTGGTCGGGACGCTCTCCGGCGGCAACCAGCAGAAGGTCGCCGTGGGGAAGTGGCTGGCCGCCGGCTCGCGGGTGCTCGTCCTCGATCAGCCCACGGCGGGCGTCGACATCGGCAGCCGCGCCGCGGTTTACGCGCTGGTCGACCGGCTCGTCGACGAGGGCGCCGGCATCCTCCTCGTCTCGCTCGATCTCGAGGAGCTCGTCGGCCTCGCCGACCGCGTTCTCGTGCTGCACCGCGGCGCCGTGCGCGCCGAGCTGCCCCGGAGCGAGCTGAGCGTCGACCGCGTGCTCGCGATCGCCTCCGGCGCCGTCGCCCCCGAAGCACTGGAGAGTGCCCGATGACCCTCACCACCGCGCCCACCGAGAAGGCGTCCCCGGCGGAGGTGCCCGCCGCGCCGCGCGCCCGCCGCCCCGGCATCGGCGCGCTCGCCCTGATCGGCTACCTCGTCGTCGTCCTCGAGATCGCGGTGTTCAGCGCCGCCTCGCCCGTCTTCGCCACCGGCGGCAACGTCTCGACGATCCTGATCCAGGCCGTGGTTCCCGCGATCGCCGGCTTCGGCCTCGCGATCGTGGTGATCACCGGCGGCGACGACGTCGTCCGCGGCGGCATCGACCTCGCCTCCGGTCCGATCGTCGGGCTCTCCGGCGTCGTCGCCGCCGTCGCCCTGACAGCGGGCTTCGGGGCGCTGCCCGCCGTGCTGCTCGCCCTGCTCGTCTCGGTCGGCTTCGGCGCGATCAGCGGCACCGCCGTCGTGCTCGGCCTCCGCCCGCTGCTCGCCACGCTCGCCGTCTCCGGGATCGTCGGCTCCGTCGTCTTCCTCGCCACCGACAACGTCAAGGTGCCGGTCGCGGATCCGCTCTTCGACTGGCTGCGCGGCGGCAGCGTCCTCGGCCTCCCGGCACCGGTCGCGGTGCTCGCCGTCGTCACGGTGGCGACCGCCCTCGCCGTCGGCCGGACCTCCTGGGGCACCCGCAGCTACGCCGTCGGCCAGAACCCGACCGCGGCGAGCGTCGCGGGCGTCTCCGTCTGGCGCCACGTCCTCACCAGCTACCTGCTCTCCGGGCTCCTCGCCGGCATCGCCGGGCTACTGCTCGCCGCGCGCCTCGCGGCCGCCGTGCCCGGGATCGGCAACCAGATCCTGCTCGACATCATCGTCACCGCCTATCTCTCGGTCGTGTTCTCCCGCCGCTTCGTCGTCACCATCGGCGGCACGCTGCTCGCCGCCGTCTTCGTGGCCGCGCTCGGCAACGGCTTCACCCTGATCGGCGTCGACAGCCAGTGGGTCGGCGCGATCAAGGGACTGCTCATCCTGCTCGTCCTCGGCCTCGCGGCCCTCCGCGAGAGAGGGGTCCGCTCGTGACCGCCGTCGCCCTGCCCGTGTCCGAGTCCCGCCGGGCCCTCGCCGTCCGCCTGCTCGCACCCGCCGCGGTCGTGCTCCTGCTCGCCGTCTTCGGCGCGAGCGTGCCCGGCTACTTCGCGCCGACCAACCTGCTCAACGTCGCGAGCGCCGGGGCGCTGCTGCTGATCGCGGCCTGCGCGATGACGCTCGTCGTCCGAGCCGGCGGCATCGACCTCTCGATCGGCATCGCGATCGACCTCGCGGCCCTCGGAGCCACCGCGCTGATCGCCGACGGCTACGTGACCTGGTTCGCGGTGCTGATCGGCCTCGGCTTCGGGACGCTGGCGGGCGTGGTCAACGCGGTGCTGGTGATCGTGCTGAGGATCCGCGCCTTCCTCGCGACCCTGTCGGTCTGGTTCATCGGCACCAGCGCCCAGCAGCTGCTCACCGGCGGTGGCGCGCCGATCTACCTGCGCCGCCAGACGACGCCCGACGCCTTCGCCGCCTGGGGCAACGCGACCGTGCTCGGCGTCGGCGTCCCGGTGCTGCTGGCGATCGCGGTCGCCGTCGCGGTCTGGCTGCTGCTGGACCGCACCCGCTGGGGCCGCGTGCTCACCGCGGCGGGGGAGCAGCCCGGAGCCACCCGCATCGCCGGCCGCCGCGTCGGGATCTCGCTCGCCTCCGCGTTCGTCGTCGCGGCGCTGATCGGAGCGCTGGCCGGCATCGCGCTCGCCTCGCGCAGCTACGGCTACTCGCCGGCGAGCGGCCAGCTCTACGTGCTCGACGCGATCGGCGCGGTCTTCATCGGCGCGACGCTCTCGGCACACGGGCGGCCGAACGTGCTCGGCACCGTGCTCGGAGTCCTGATCTTCGGCCTGATCAACAACGGCCTCGTGCTGCTCGGCGTCTCCTTCTACTGGCAGGGCCTCGTCCGCGGCTCGGTGCTGCTGCTGCTCCTGCTCGCGACCGCGCTGCTCCGCCGCGAGTCGATCGCGCCACCGCTGCGGACGCTGCTGACGTCGCGGCGGTGACAGGGGGGCCTCACGCGCCACCCCGCTCCGACTCACGTCTCCACCTCTGCGCGCATGCTGCTTCCGAGTGGTGCCGGGGATGCGCTTCGACCCGCACCCGCCTCCTCCGGGGCACCACCCGACCGTCGGCCTCCTCTCCGCCGCGGCGGACGCCGTGACGGTGATCGGCGAGACGTACCAGCAGCCGCCCATGACCCGGCTCCGGCATGCCCGGCGCTCGAGGTCACCGTTCGGCCGAGCACGGCCGTCCGGAGGCGTCGACGCGCCTCCGGACGGCCGCGTCGCTCAGCGCGTCAGCGTGATGCTGTCGAGCTCCGCGAACCCGGAGCCGCCGGCGAAGAAGGGGGACCCCTTCGCGAGCCGGATCACGTTGAAGCCCGCCTTCAGATCGACCTGCCGCGAGACGGAGGAGCCGAAGGCGCCCCACGATCCCGTCGACGGGTAGGAGACGGTGCTGAAGGCGCTGCCGTTGACGGCGAGGCCCTGGGTCGAGGTGCTCGCTCCGCCGTTGGCGTAGCGGATCCCGAGCCCGTAGCTGCCGGCGGTCGGCACCTCGACGACGAAGTCGACGAAGCTGTCGCTGCGGGCGTTCGACGAGCCGTCGATCCGGCCGACGTAGCCGCCGTTCGAGGCCGAGCCGGAGGAGAGCAGCGCGGCGTTCACGACGGTCGCGTTCTCCGCCTCGTAGACCTGCTGGTAGCTCGTCGTCGGACCTGCTGCCGGGGTGACGACGAGCTGGTAGGCGCCGAGGTAGTCCTGGCTCGTCACGGGGACGGTGACGGTCCCATTGGTGATCGGCAGGGTCTGCGTCGACACCGTGGTGGGCGCGTCGACGTTGGTCATGCGGCCCGACCGGGGCGTGTAGTTCAGGACCACCTTGGCCGAGGTCCCGAATCCGGAGAGGCCCTTCACCTGCACCTGGTTGTCGCCGAAGGTGCCGCCGAAGGCCGCATTCACGATCTTTCGGCTGGAGTCGTAGGACGCGAAGCCGTCCAGGTCGCCGGACGGCGTGACGGCGAGCATGTTCCCGGCCATCTCGCCATACCACTTGTAGAGCCAGTAGGAGCCGGTCGGCCGGTTGTTCCAGACCAGGCCGCCGACGGTGCCGGACTCGTACCAGTAGGCGCGCTCGGCGTCGTGGATCCCGGTGCGCTCGAACTGGGCGATGAAGTGCGCGGCCACGCTCGGCGTGTCGATCTGGCTCGGCGAGCCGTACTCGTTGATGGAGATCGGCCGCGGCGAGATGCCGAGATCGCGCTCGATCGAGCGGTAGTCGGCGACGTGCTCGTCGATGTCGTTGTAGATCCCGTCATCGAGCTCGTGCCAGACGACGACGTCGGGCAGAGTGCCGTCGGCCTTCGCCCGCGCCATGAACGAGCGCATCAGGTCGGGGTAGTAGCGGCTGTAGCTAGGCCCCACGATCGGGGTGATCGTGTCCTGGAGCTTCACCTGCCGGTAGGTGCGGGTCCAGCCGTCGAGGTAGGGGCCGGCCTTCGCCGTGTCCCAGGTCCCGTCGGGCTCGTTCCACAGCTCCCAGCCGTTGATGTTCGTGGTGGCGGTGGCGTCGAGACGGGCCTTCACCATCGTGTCGATCTTCTGCGTCCAGTCCGCCCAGCTGATCCAGCGGTACGGGAAGTCGGGGTACACGTCGGGCATCCGCGCGTAGGACTGCGCTCCGTCCCGGGTGAAGGTGCCGGCCACCTTCAGCACGTCGCCGGTCGGCGTCGTCGCTCCGTTGCCGAGCTGGCCGACTCCGGGGGCCGGCTGCGTGTGCTGCTTGAGGCGCAGCGGCGTCAGCAGGCCCGGTGCCGGGTCGTTCGGCGTGGCCAGCGCGTACAGGCCGCCGGCGCCGACCCGCGTGACGGGTCCGATCGACGTGCCCGCATCGACGACGAGCGTGTTGCCCGCGGCGGACGCGGGCAGTGTCGGGGCGACGAGCGTCGCGGCGAGTGCGGCCGCTGCCGCCAGACCGAAAAGCTTGCGAAATCTACTCACAGAGAGCTCCTTTGCAGTGTGAATCGCACCCAAGGAAGCCGTCTTCGCTGGCCTCCGGGTGGTGAGATCGACCGTAGCCAGCCCGGGGAGTTAAAGAAAGTAGTTTCGGTGTTTCGGTCGCCGCGAGGCTGTGACCCCTGCTCGCGAAGCGCGCGCGGGCGAGCCGGTGCCCTCCGACCCGAACGGAGGGCACCGGTGCTCGAGCGGGCGCCGGGCCCTGCGTCGAGCCGTCGCCGGCGGATCTCCCCGGCCCCTGCGGGAGCGATGCCGTCCGGCCCCCGGACGCGCTCCTCGCGCTGGGCGACGAGGCCGGTCCGGAGCTCCGGTCACCGGCGCGGAGCGCGGTGGACCCCTTCTTCGCCGGGCCCGCACGCGCGCACGTCATCGGCGGGGGATGCAGATGTTCTCGGTAGCACTTTTCTGCACTCGGGACACTAATGTCGTCCCCCGCCGGTGTCAACGAGTGCGACAGGGGTACGCGGACGTCCTCGCTTCCCGGCCATCCGTCGTCGAGAGCACGGTCCCTGCGAGATCGCGCACAGCCCGCACTCGGGCGGTCAGCCGGCGGCGTCGCGCGAGACGCGCAGCTCCCGGCTGATCGCGCGCAGTCCGGTCTCGAGGGCTTCGAGCTCCTCGAGCGAGAGGCGGGAGAGCACGTCCTCTCCGAGCTCCGGGCGCGCGGCCATCAGCTCGCGGACGACGGCCCGGCCGAGGTCGGTGGCGTGGATGCGGCGGACGCGCTGATCGGCCCGGTCGGTCTCGCGGACGACCAGGCCGCTCGCGACGAGGCGGTCGATGAGCTTCGACATCGACGGCATCGAGACGCCGAAGCTCTGCGCGAGGCCCGCGCCGGTCGCGCCCTCCTCGGTCGTGACGATCACCGAGAGCGCTTTGAGCTGCTGGATGGTGAGGTCGGTGGTCAGCAGCGGCGCGAGCACGCGGGGGATCGACCGGATCGTGATCGCGATCGAGAGACGCTCGATGTCCGAGAGGGCGCGGGCGCGGGGATCCATGGAACCACCGTAGGACTGGGCGGATCCCCAGCTCGATCACTTAGTTCGAAGCTAACCTTCTGGGAGAGCAAGAAACCGATCCGGAGTCGTGTCGGCGCCCGCGGGGGAGTCCCGCCGTCGCCCCGTCCCGGGGTCCGTCGTCGCGCCGGCGCGCGTGACGAGAGCGAGCCCGCATGACCGACAGCACCCTGACCTCCGACGCCCTCACCCCCGACGACGAGCGCCGCCTCGAGGCCGCCCGCGAGAGGTACCGCGCCGAGCGCGACCGCCGGGCCCGCCCCGACGCCGCGACGCAGTACCGGCGCGCGGCGGGGGAGTTCGGCTACTACGCGAAGGACCCGTACACGGAGCGCGTCGAGCGCGAGCCGGTGACCGACCGGGTCGAGGCGCTCGTGATCGGCGCCGGCTTCGGCGGTCTGCTGACCGCGTCGCGGCTGCGTGAGGCGGGGGTCGAGTCGCTGCGCCTGATGGACGAGGCGGGCGACGTCGGCGGCACCTGGTACTGGAACCGCTACCCGGGCGTGCGCTGCGACATCGAGTCGTCGGTCTACCTCCCGCTGCTGGAGGAGGTCGGCACGATCCCGTCCGAGCGCTACGCACCGGGGGAGGAGATCCGCCGGCACGCCGTCGCGATCGCTGAGCACTACGGCCTCTACCGCGACACGCTCTTCCAGACCCGCGCCACCGCGCTCACCTGGGACGAGGACGCGGAGGAGTGGCTCGTCGAGACCGACCGCGGCGACGCCTTCCGCGCCCGCTTCGTCGTCACCTCCTCCGGCACCCTCACCCAGCCCAAGCTGCCCGGCATCCCCGGCATCGAGACCTTCCGAGGCCACACCTTCCACACCTCGCGCTGGGACTACGGCTACACCGGCGGCACCCCGGACGGCGGGCTGACCGGCCTCGCCGACAAGCGCGTGGCCGTCGTCGGCACCGGAGCGACCGGACTGCAGGTGATCCCGCACGTCGGCGAGGACGCCCGCGAGCTGATCGTCTTCCAGCGCACGCCGTCCACGGTCGACGTCCGCGACAACCGGCCGACGGACCCGGAGTGGGTCGCGTCGCTGCGCCCGGGCTGGCAGCGCGAGCGGATGGAGAACTTCCTCGCCGTCCTCGCCGGCGAGAGCGTCGACGAGTCGCTGGTGCAGGACGGCTGGACCAAGACCGTCCAGCTGCAGCGCCAGATCCTCTCCGGCGCCGTCGACACCTCGCTCCCGCCGGAGGAGCGCGAGCTCCGCGACGAGCTCGCCGACCTCGACACCATGGACCGGCTCCGCGCCCGCGTCGACGCCACCGTCGAGGACCCCGCCACCGCGGCGGCGCTCAAGCCCTGGTACCGCTACATGTGCAAGCGCCCCGGCTTCAGCGACACCTACCTGCCCACCTTAAACCGCCCGAACGTCCGCCTCGTCGACACGGCCGACACGGGCGGCATCACGCGGATGACCGAGACCGAGGTCGTCGTCGGCGACACCGCCTTCGAGGTCGACTGCGTGATCTTCGCCACCGGCTTCGAGGTCGGCATCTCCGGTGTGATGTCCGGCACGCTCCCCGTCGTCGGCCGCGACGGCCGGACGCTGCTCGAGGCGTGGGCCCGCGGCCCGCGCACCCTGCACGGCTTCTCGACGCACGGCTTCCCGAACCTCTTCCACCTCAGCGGCATCCAGAACGCCAACTCCGTCAACTTCGCGCACATCCTGCTCGAGCAGGCCGAGCACATCGCCGCCGTCATCGCCCGCGGCCGCGAAGTCGGCGCCCGCTACCTCGAGCCCACAGCCGAGGCGGAGGAGGCGTGGGTGCGCACCGTGCACGAGACCGCCCTCGACACCCGCACATTCCAGGCCGAGTGCACACCCGGCTACTACAACGGCGAGGGCACCCGCTCCATCGGCGGCGCCAGCTACAGCCCCGGACCGATCGCCTTCCACCGCCTGCTCCGCGCCTGGCGCGACGAGGGCATGGACGACGTCCTCGTCGGCGCGAGCGTCGGAGCCTCGCGATGAGGCGGCGCGCGATCGCCGTCCCGGTCCTGCTCGCCGGAGCCCTCGCGGGCTGCACCGACGCGGGCGAACCCGCAGCCGCACCCGCGTCGGCGACTCCGTCGGTCGTCACGGCCGAGCGGGTGCTGCAGGTGACGGAGGTGCACGAGACGACCGGCATGACCCTGCTCGAGGGCCCGACCTTCGGCCCCGACGGCAGCCTCTACGTCGTCGACGTCACCGCCCCGCCCGGCGCCGGCAAGGTGCTCCGGATCGATCTGGAGGAGGAGAGCGTCGAGCCCGTCTGGACCGACGACGCCTCCGCGCTCACCTCCGCGCAGTTCCACCCCGGAGACGGCCGGCTCTACGTCACCGACTTCCTCAGCGGGTCGGTGCGGAGCATGACCGCCGAGGGCGAGGACGTCCGCGACGTCGTCACCGGCCCGGTCGACGGCGTCGCGATGCAGCCGGACGACATCGCCTTCGGCGAGGACGGCGCCCTCTACGTCACCGACGCCGCCGGCGCCCAGGACCCGTACTGGGAGGCGTCGGGCCGCGTCGTGCGCGTCGACCCGGCGACCGGAGCGGCGACCGTGCTGGCGAGCGAGCTGCCGTCCCCGAACGGCATCGCCTTCTCGCCCGGCCACGGCGAGCTGTGGGTGAGCTTGAACACCGGCAACCGCATCGACCGGATGACCCTCGCCGAGGGCGGCGCCGAGATCGCGACCGCGTTCCCCGCGATCCACGCCTCGCCCGGGATCGGCCAGGTCGACTCGATCGCGGTCGACGCCGACGGCAACCTCTACGTCGGCGTGCACAGCCGACCGGAGATCCTGGTCTACGACACCTCCGGCGCGCTCCTGCAGACCGTCTCGGTGCCGGCGGACGAGTCCACCGGACTGAGCTCTGCGACGAACATCGCGATCGAGCCCGGAGCGACGCGGGCCTACGCGACGATCAGCGGCGCCGACGGCGGCTTCGTCTACGAGTTCCCGGCACTGGCGGCGGGCGTCCCGCAGTGAGCACGCGACCGCGCCCCGGACGTGGAGCCCGGGGCGCGGTCGCTGCCGCCGCTTCTCAGATCGTCTGGCCGGCGTCGGCGAGCAGGGTGCTGCCGGTCATGATCGAGGCGAGATCGCTCGCGGCGAAGAGGACGACGCGCGCGATGTCGTCAGGAGTGCCGATCCGGCCGATCAGACTGCTCGTCATCACGGGCATGTCCGGTGCCGGGCCGTCGCCGAGCGCCGCGGCTCCCGCGGCCGCGGCGGCCAGGTTGCCCTCGGTGGGGACGAAGGTGGGCGCGACGCCGAGCACGCGGATCCCCAGCGGGGCGAACTCGAGCGCCATCTGCTTCGTCATGCCCCGGACCGCGTGCTTGGACCCGACGTAGGCAGCGAGTCCCGGCGCGGTGCCGCGGAAGCCGGCGGTCGAGACGATGTTGACGATCACGCCGCCGTCGGTCATCCGGCGGGCGGCCTCCCGGGAGCCGTGGAAGACGCCGCGGGTGTTCACCGCGAAGACCTGCTCCCAGGTCTCGTCGGACATCTGCGTCACCGGGACGGCCGGGAAGATCCCGGCGTTGTTGACCCAGATGTCGATGCCGCCGAGCTCGGCCTCGACGTGGGCGGCCGCCTCGGCGACGGAGTCGGAGTCGGTCACGTCCATCCGCACCCCGAGGGCGCGCGAGCCGGGCAGCCCCGCGGCCGCGGCCTCGGCCCGGCCCAGGTCGAGGTCGGCGACCGCGACGGCGGCTCCGGCCTCGGCGAGCCGGGCGGCGATCGCCCGGCCGAGCCCCTGGGCGCCGCCGGTGACGACCGCGCGGCGGCCGGTCAGATCGAGCAGCTGCGCGACGGGGACGGCGGTCGCGTCGATGAACGCGGCGCTCATCGGGCGACCTCCGCGCCGAGCGCGTTCTGCGACGCGACCCGGCCGAGCCAGGCGAGGCTGGGCTTGGGCGAGCGGACGAAGGTCTCGCGGTCGACGGCGATCAGGCCGAAGGTGGGCTCCCAGTGGCCCCACTCGAAGTTGTCCAGGAGCGACCAGTGCAGGTAGCCGCGCACGTCGACGCCGTCGTCGATCGTGTCGGCGAGACCCTGCAGCGCCTCCTCGGTGTAGCGGATCCGCTGGCTGTCGTCCGCGGTCGCGATGCCGTTCTCGGTGACCAGGACGGGGACGCCCTGCGTCACCTCCCAGGCGTGGCGCACCGCCATCGCGAGCGCGTCGGGGCGGTAGGCGGTGCCGACGAGGGTGTTGTCGGGGTGCGGCGGGTGCGGGACGAGACCGCGCGCGTCCACCTCCTGGCTGGAGTAGGCCTGCACGCCGACGAAGTCGTCGCCGCGGCTGCCCTCCCAGTAGACGTCCTCCTTGCCGAGGCGGATCTCGAGCAGCTTCTCCTCGCCGCCGGGGGCGGCGGTCAGTGCGCCGGCGGCGATGGTCCAGCCGACCTTGGCCGAGGTGCGCTCGCGCACGATCGCGCGGGCGGCGTGGTGGATGCGGGTGAACATCCGGCCGAGCTCGGGGTCGGCGTAGGTGAGGAAGTCGCCGTGGGACGTCTTCTCTCCGCCTCCGTCGTCGGTGGCCTCGACGGTCGGGCTCTGCCACTCGCCGCTGCCCGCCTCACTGAGGCGACGCATCGCCGTCATGATGGCGGCCTGCATGTTCGGCTCGTTCATGGTCACGACCCACTCGACGCCGTCGAGGATCGTCGTCGCCTCCGTGACGAACCGCTCGAACAGCGTCGAGGCGTCCTCGGCGGTCCAGCCGCCGTTCTCGGCGAACCACTGGGGAGTGGTGAAGTGCTGCAACGTGACGACGGGGGTGACGCCGCGCTCGAAGCAGAACTCGATCATCCGGCGGTAGTGGGCGAGCTCGGCCCGGGAGAAGTGCCCGCGCACGGGCTCGATCCGCGACCACTCGAGGCTGAAGCGGTAGGCGGTGAGGCCGGCGTCCGCGAGCAGCGCGATGTCCTCGCGGTAGCGGTGGTAGCTGTCGCAGGCGTCCCCGGAGAGCTCCATGCCGGGCATCAGCTGCTCGCGGGCCCACCAGTCGCTGTTCGTGTTGTTGCCCTCGATCTGGTGGCCGGCGGTGGCGGAGCCCCAGAGGAAGCCGGTCGGGAAAGCGGTCATGATCGTCCTTCGGTCTGCGCCGTCGCGAGCGCGGCGTCGTGGTCGGGTGCGTCGTGGTGGGGTGCGGAGGAGGTGGTGGGCAGCGGCCGCGCGGCGCGGGTCGCACCCGGGGCCAGCGGGAGTTCGTGCCCGTCGGGGAAGAGCAGCCGTCCGGTGGTGCTCTCCGGCAGGTCGACGTCGACGACGAGGTCGTCGCCCTCGCGGCGCCACTCGACGCGGAGGGTGCCCCGCGGCGACTCGTGGGTTCCGCGGGCCCAGTCGAGGTCCGGGCCGGGGACGGGCGCGACGACGACGGAGCGCCAGCCGGTCGAGTCCTCGTCCTGGCGCAGCCCGAGCAGGTGGCTGTGCAGGAAGCGGACGACCGCGCCCTTGCTGTAGTGGTTGAGCGACTCGTGGGCCTGGCCCGCGTCGTCGATCCCCTCCCAGTCCTCCCAGACCGTGGTGGCGCCGCGGTCGAGCATGTGCAGCCAGGACGGCGCGGTGCGCCGGCGCAGCAGGGAGTAGGCGACGTCGGCGCGGCCCGCCTCGGTCAGCACCGGCAGCAGGTCGCCGGTGGAGAGGAAGCCGGTGCCGAGGTGGTCGTCTGCGGCGTGGACGAGGTCGACGAGTCGATCGGCGGCCGCGGCCCGCAGGTGCTCGGGGACGAGTCCGAAGGACAGCGCGTGGACGTAGGAGGCCTGCGAGTCGACGGAGGTGATCCCGTCCTCGCGGAGGTAGGCGGCCCGCCAGGCGTCGCGGATGCGCTCGGCCAGCGCGGCGTAGCGATCGGCGTCGGCGGTGCGGCCGAGCAGACCGGCGATCCGGGCGAGGGTCGCCGTCGAGCGGTGCAGGTAGGCGGTGCCCACCTCGCCCTTGTCGGCGGTGAACCAGGCCATCGGGTCGGCCTGCACCGGGTCGATCGGCCGGCCGTCGGCGTCGTGCTCGCGCGGCTCGATCCACTCGCCCCAGTGGAAGGTGCCGTCCCAGAGGAACTCCTCGAACCACTCCGGCTCGGGGGAGCGCTGCACCCGGACGTGGTGGCGCTTGGTGCGCGCCTGCTCCAGCGCCCACTCCACCCAGCGGATCATCGCCGCGACGTTCTCCTCGAGGACCAGCCGGTCGCCGGAGTCGCGGTACAGCTCCCAGGGCACGGCGACGATGGCGTCGCCCCAGCCGGCGGAGCCGGTCATCTGCGCGAACTGCTGGTCGACGTGGTGCTTGATGCGGCGGCCGTCGGGAGAGAAGTTCGTGATCCGGCCGTCGTCGAGCTGGTCGTCGCGGACGGAGCGCAGCCACTTGCGGGTGAAGCCGTGCACGTCGAAGAGGCGCGTCGCCGTGGACACGAACACCTGGTAGTCCCCGGACCAGGCGAGCCGCTCGCGGGTCGGGCAGTCGGTCGGCACGTCCACGGCGTTGCCGCGGAAGCTCCACTCGGCGATCTCGTGCAGGCGGACCAGGTCGGGGTCGCTGCACGCGAAGGTGCCGGCGCTGTCCAGATCGGTGTGCACGATGCGCATCGAGACGGTCGAGGGGTCGAACGGAGCGCCGTGGCGGGTGATCCGCGCGTATTGGAAGCCGTGCACGGTGTGCCGCGGCTCGAAGGCCTCGGCAGTCGCTCCGGCGACGACCTCGTCGCGCTGGACGAACAGCGTGGCCGGCTCGCCGGGGCGGTGGGAGTCGAGGTGCGCCGTGGAGAGGTCGCCGTCCGGGCCGCAGTGCTCCCCGAACTCGAGGACGGTCCGGGTGCCCTCGGGGCCGAGCTCCTCGAGCCGGAGCCGGCCGGAGGCGTTCTGCCCGAAGTCGAGCACCCAGACTCCCGGGCGGACCTCGCGGGCGCCGACCGGCCCTCGGGCCTCGATCACGCGGACCGGCGGAGCGGGCGACCACTCGATCGCCGGGGCGTCGACGACATCGACCAGGACGGGCCGCGCCGGCGCCTCGGCCGCGGTGAGGTCGAGGGTCTGGCCGTCCATGAGACCGGCGCCGGTGATCCGGGAGGGTGCGCTCGTCCAGGAGTCGCCGGTGCCGATGACGCGGTGGCTGCCGTCGACGAGCTCGAGGTGCAGCTCGGCGCGGAAGCCGAGGGTCGTGCCCCATTCGGCGGGGACCCGGAAGGCGCCGACCTCGCCGCGGTACCAGCCGTCGGAGAGCTCGACCTCGACGCGGTTCGCGCCGGCGCGCAGTACGTCGGTCACGTCGGCCGCCTGCGCATGCAGGGTGCGGTCGTAGGAAGTGGAGCCGGGGGAGAGCTCCACGGCGCCGACGCGGCTGCCGTTGATCGTCGCGGTGTACAGGCCCAGCGCCGTCGAGTAGAGACGCGCGCTGCGGACCTCCTGCTCGAGCTCGATGTCGACCACGAGCAGGTGCGCGGGCCGCCGGCCGGCGGGGCCGTCCGCGTCCTCGTCGTCGGCCGCGGGCGGGGCGGGAGAGATCCACGACGCGGTCCAGTCCTCGGCGAGCAGGCCCACCTCGAAGGCGGCCCAGCGCGACCACGCCGCGCCCGGCCGCTCCGCGCGGACCCGCCACTCGACCCGGCTCCGGCTGGGGAGGGCGGCCCAGGGCCACTCGACGAAGGTCGACGCGGTGGCGTGGGCGACGGGCAGCAGCCGATCGTCGACGACGGCGTCGATCTCGTAGCGCTCGGCGGCACCGCCGACGGGCACCTTCCAGGAGAGTCGGGGCGAGCCGGTCGTGGTGGGCACGCGGTCTCCGCCGCTGTCGACCGTCAGGGCGAAGGGAGCGGATGGGACCTGCTCGACGTGGGCGCTCATCGGACCGCCTTGACCTTGGCCGCGATCATCAGACCGCCGATCAGCGCGAAGGACGCGCCGACCAGGTAGAGCAGGGTGTAGTTCTTCTCGGCGCCGATCGCGCCGATGCTGATGATCGCCGCCGCGATCAGTGGAGCGACAGCGCTCGGGATCTTCTGGGCGAAGGCGACGACGGCCATGTAGCGGCCGGCCTCGCTCCGGTCGGGGAGGATCGCGAAGATGATCGCCTGGTCGACGGTCGCGAAAATGGCGATCGCCAGCTGCATGAGCACCGCGCCGATGATCAGCTGGGGCAGCGACCACGCGAACGCCTCCGTGACGGCGCCGCCGACGAAGACGACGGCCGAGATCGCGACGAAGAGCCGGCGGCGCTTCAGCCGGTCGGAGAGGAAGCCGCCGAGCAGCGCCCCGCCGGTCGCGGCGACGACGCCGAGCATGCCGATGCTGGCCACGACTCCGGCGACCTCGCGGACGGGCAGGTCGAGCCGCTGCGCGTAGAAGAAGGTGCCGAACGTGGTGTTGAAGTAGAGGCCGATGAAGAAGACGAAGCGGCCGAGCCAGTTCCAGGAGAAGTCGGGGTAGCGGCGGACGTCGAAGCCGTAGCTGCGCACCACGGAGCCGAGGGTGACGGTCGCACCGGCGGGAAGGGACTTCGAGCTGCCCTCCGGCTTGACGAAGGGGAACACCGCGATCAGGATCGCGCCGATCAGGCCGGGGATCGCGAAGACGAGGAGCGTGCTCGAGGACACGGCGTAGGCGATGCCGATGCCGAGGATGGGGGCGACCTGGTTCATCAGGTTGGTCAGCGCCGAGACCTTCCCGCGCTGCGAGTCGGGCAGCTTGTCCGCCTGCAGCGTCTGCACGGCGGCCCCGGAGATCGACCAGCCGGCCATGCCGAGGACCCAGCCGCAGCCGACCAGGAGCAGGTTCGGCGCGAAGCCCATCAGCAGGAGGCCGGTGAGGCCGATGCCCGCACCGAGGAAGAGGAACGGCGTGCGGCGGCCCCAGCGCGAGCGGGTCCGGTCGCTCCACAGCCCGACGAGCGGGCTGATCAGCAGGTAGACGACCTGCGCGATGCCGGTGATGACGCCGAGCAGCTGCTCCTGCCCGGGCGCGAGCTCCGAGATCCGCAGTGCGATGCCGTAGGAGAGCGGCACCATCATCGCCATCGAGCCGCCGAAGCTGGCGAGCATCAGCCAGAGGATGTAGCTGCGGCTGACCGGCATCTGCGCCTCGGCCGCAGCGGGGCTCACCAGGTCGATCGGTGGCACCGCCCCGGGCTCGGCGGCCGGAGCGGCGGGGGAGGTCCCAGCGCCGGCGGGGACGTGGACTTCGGGATCGTGCGTGGTCACCGAGACTCCTTCATCAGGTGGCGTGCGCCCGCGGCGTCGCGGGGACCGGAGCGTCGGTGCTCCGGTGAATGGTGACCACCGTGGTCACCTTTCGAACTGTACCCAGTGTGGTTAGCTTTGACAAGCGACGACGGGAGTGAACTCCCTGCGACGGAGGAGGAGCCCATGACGACCGGAACCGAGCAGGCCGACGCGCCGACCCGCGGCCGTCGAGGGCCCTACGCGTCCACCCCGGCGCGGAAGGCGGAGATCGTCCGCGCCGCGTCGGCGAGCTTCGCCGAGCACGGCTTCGAGCGGGCCTCGCTGCGCGACATCGCCTCCCGCGCGAACCTCACCCACGCCGCCCTGCTGCGCCACTTCGCCACCAAGGACGAGCTGCTGCTCGAGGCCCTCCGGCAGCGCGACGCCGACGACATCGCGCTCGCCGAGCGGATCCTCGCCTCCGAGCACTCGCCGGAGCAGGTGCTCTCGAGCGTCTTCGCGGAGGAGTTCGCGCATCCGGAGCAGCAGCGCAACTGGCTCGCGATCACGATCGCCGCCACGGACCCCGGCCATCCCGCGCACGACTTCTTCGTGCAGCGGCGCGACCGGGTCCGCGGCTACTTCTCCACCACCCGGCTCGCAGCGGCGGAGGACGGCGAGGAGGTCACCGCGGACGAGAAGATCACCCTCGTCCTGGCGATGATCGACGGCCTGCGCATCCAGTCGCTGCTCGACCCCGGCCGCCGCGCGCTGCCGCTGCTCGACGTGTTCCTGCGGCTCATCGCCTCGCCCTGATCGGACGGCGGAGGAGCTCGATCCGCACGACCCGGAGGTCGTGGGTCGGGAACATGAAGTAGCGCTCGTCGCCGTTGAGCGTGCGGCCGGGCCGCCACTGGCCGTCGACGAAGGTCTCCTCGGTCAGGGTGTCCCACTCGACGAGCTCGCCTGGCCGGGAGAAGCGGACGGTGGCGCCGCGAGCGGCGACGAGGAACTCGTCCCCGCCGAGGTGGACCACGACGCCGTAGCCGGTGACGACAGCGGCGGTGTCGCCCGTGCCCTCGCCGAACATGCCGCGGGTGTCGAGCGGGCCGGAGGCGGTGACGGAGTAGCCGCCCAGCTCGACCGTCTCGCTCGCGCCGGCGGCGAGCCGGAAGCCGTGGATCCGGTCGTCGATCTGGGCGTCCGTGATCACGGACGACAGCGACTGCAGGACCTCGAACTCCCGGAAGAGCTCCTCGTGGTCGAGCACGTCCTCGATCCCGAAGACGTGGAAGCCGAGAGCCGCGTGGGCGCCGACAGCCACGCTCGCCAGTCCCGGCTCGGGGCGCGCCTCCGGCACGAGGATCGCATTGCCGGGGACGTCGAACGAGGCGACGGCCCCCGCGAAGTCCTCGATGTAGATGTCCGGCGCGAGCAGCGCGAGCGTCGGTGCGCCGATCTGCCAGACGTCGATCATCCGCGCCACCGGTCCGCCGCTGGGGTACTGCCCGGGCAGCGCCGCGTTCGGCTGCGGTCCCAGCCAGGCGTTGGTGAACATCGGCAGCGGGTACTCGCGCTCACCGGCCGCCGCCACGTGGTTCACGAATCGGCAGAAGCCCCAGGCCATGAAGACCTCGTCGGCCTCCCGGCCGCTGCCGAAGACCTCCGCCCAGCTGCCGGTGGAGCGCGCGCCCTGCGAGGTCCACAGCTCGCGGAGCCACGGCTGCAGGGCGTCGCCGCGCTCGGCGAGCCCGTCGAGCAGTGCCGGCGGCACCGGGGCCGACCAGGCCGCCTCGGCGAGGGGACCGCGGTCGCGGCTGTCGCCGAGCAGGCCGACCTCGTTCTGCACCTGCACGGCGATGACGGTGTGCTCGGGATCGACGTCGCGCAGGTGCGCCATCAGCGCGGTGAAGGCGCGCGCGTCGGCGCGGAGCAGGTCCTCGCCGAAGACGCTGAGGATCGGCCCGTCGAGGCTGAAGCGGCCGGTCAGCAGGTTCTCCTCGTCGCGCTCGGCCCGCGGGAAGCGCTCCTCGTCGCGGCGCACCCAGCTCGGCGCGTAGGACGACTCGGCGTTCTTGTACGAGCCGAACCAGATCAGGATCAGCCGGATCCCGCGCGCCCGCGCCTGGACGATCTGGTCGTCCACGGCGAGGAAGTCGAAGACCCCCTCCTCCGGCTCGACGAGCTGCCAGCTCGCGGCGCCGATGACGGAGCGCACACCGGCGGCGGCCAAGCGATCCCAGACGGGGGCGAGGTAGGCGGGGCTGGACGGGCTGGAGTTGTGCAGCTCGCCGCCGAGGGCGAGGAAGGGCTCACCGTCGACGATCAGCCGCGAGCCGGAGCCGCGGCGCTCGAGCCGCGGGAAGACACGGTCGGCGCTCACTGGACGGACCAGCCGCCGTCGGAGGCGAGCACGGCACCGTTGATGTTCACGCCGTCGTCGGAGAGCAGGAAGCAGATCGAGGCGGCGAGCTGCTCGGCGGTCGCGATCGTCGGGATCATCGCCTGGAACGGCTGCAGCCGGGCCGAGCCCTGCTCGGACATCGTCGGCGGCATCGGGATGCCGGTGGCGACTCCGCCGGGAGCGACCGCGTTCACGCGGATCCCCTGCGGACCGTACATGAAGGCCGCCGAGCGGGTGAGGCCGAGGACGCCGTGCTTGGAGACGGTGTAGGCGTTGCCGGAGCTGTTCCCACGCAGCGCCGCCTCGCTGGCGACGTTGACCACCGAGCCCCGGCCGGCGGCGAGCATCGTCGGCAGCACCGCGCGGAGCACCTTGAACGGTCCGGTCAGGTTGATCCCGATGACGCGGTCCCAGACGGCGTCACTGGTCTCGTGCGCGGGGGAGAAGTCGTCGTTGATGCCCGCGACGTTCGCGAGGGCGTCGATCCGGCCGTCCGCCGCGGCGACGAGCGCGTCGACGTCGGCCTGCGCCGTGATGTCGGCGCGCACCGCGACGACCTCGAGACCGGGGTGGCTCGCCACCAGCTCGTCCAGGCGCTCCGCCGAGACGTCGACGGCGACGACGCGGCCGCCCTCGCGCGCGATCCGGGAGGCGGTGGCGTGGCCGATGCCGGAGGCGGCGCCGGTCACGACGACCGTGCGGCCGGCGAAGCGTCCGGGCGTCACCCGCTCGGCCCAGCCGGAGGACTCGGCGTCGGCGGGGAGCACTCCGTCGTTCGCAGCGAGCACCAGCTCGTCGATCACCGACTGCGGCATCTGCCCGTTGCTGACGGCGACGAGCTGCTGCAGGGGGAGGCCGCGCAGCGGCGCGAGCATCTCCTCCTGCGTGCCGCTCTGCGCGAGCAGGGCGCGCACGAGCGGCCCGCCCTCCGGGTGGTCGAGCCATTCGCCGATCGTGCTGCCGGCGGTGACGGGGGCTGTCGTGCTCACGGTGTGCTCATCTCTGATCGAGGGGACGACGGTCGAGGGATCGACGGTCGAGGGGTCGCGGGTCACCAGTCGTGGACGGTGCCGTCGGCGAGCCGGTTGTAGGGGAGGTAGGCCTGCACGTAGGGGTACTTGCCCGCCTCGTCGACGTCGAGCTCGACGCCCAGGCCGGGCTCGTCGCCGGGGTGCAGGAAGCCGTCGGTCCAGGTGAAGGACTGCCGGAACGTGGCGTTCGTCTTCGCGCCGTGCTGCATGTACTCCTGGATGCCGAAGTTGTGGATCGACAGCCCCAGGTGCATCGCGGCGGCCATGCCGACGGGCGAGATGTCGGTGGGCCCGTGCATGCCGGACTTGATCTGGTACTGCGCCGCGTACTCGAGGGTCTTCTTCAGCGCGGTGATGCCGCCCATGTGCGTGACGGCGCCGCGGACGTAGTCGATGAGCTGCTCGCGGATGAGGTCCTTGAAGTCCCAGACGGTGTTGAAGATCTCGCCGATCGCGAGCGGCGTGGTGGTGTGCTGGCGGACCAGGCGCAGCGCCTCCTGGTTCTCGGCCGGCGTGCAGTCCTCGAGCCAGAACAGGTCGTACGGCTCGAGCGACTTGCCGAGCTTCGCGGCCTGGATCGGCGTCATCCGGTGGTGGCCGTCGTGCAGCAGCGGCAGCTCGGGACCGAACTCGTTGCGCACCGCCTCGAACACGGTCGGCAGGTGGCGCAGGTAGGAGCGGGTGTCCCAGTCCTCCTCGGCCGGCAGGCCGCCGCGCTGGGCGGGCTCGTGGTCGTAGCGGACGCCCTTGTTCGCCTCGGCGGTGATGTTCGAGGCGATGCCGTAGATCGACTTCAGCCCCGGGACGGCCGTCTGCACGCGGATCGAGCGGTAGCCCTGCTCCTGGTGCGAGCGGATGCTGTCGAACAGCTCGCTGTTCGACTTGCCCGAGGCATGGCCGTAGGCCATCAGACCGGTGCGGGAGGCGCCGCCGAGCAGCTGGTAGACCGGCATGCCGGCGGCCTTGCCCTTGATGTCCCAGAGCGCCATGTCGACGGCGGCGATCGCGGCCATCGTCACCGGGCCGCGGCGCCAGTAGGCGGAGCGGTAGAGGAACTGCCAGGTGTCCTCGATGGTCGACGCGTCGCGGCCGATCAGCAGCGGCACGACGTGCTCGCGCAGATAGGCGACGACGGCGAGCTCGCGCCCGTTGAGCGTCGCGTCGCCGAGGCCGGTCAGGCCGTCGTCGGTGGTCAGCTTCAGGGTGACGAAGTTGCGGTCGGGACTGGTGACGATGACGTCGGCTCTGTCGATGCGCATGCGGCGGTCTCTCCGGTCTGGCCCGCGGGGAGCGCGTCGCAGGCGGTGCGGCGACGGCGCGGGCTCGGCCAGTGAAACAGACTCATCCACGGTTTGGCAAGCGGTTCCACACCGTCGAACCACCTAGGGTCAGAAGGTGGGTGGACGCGCGCGGCGTTAGGTTGACAAGCGATTGCCATCTGCCCAGACTGTCGGCATGCTCTCCCCACATCGTCGTGATCCTGACCGGCTGCTCCCGGCCGATCCGCGGACCCGCGAGATCGCTCGCGGTCTCTACGAGGCCGTCGCACAGGCCCCGATCCTCTCTCCGCACGGACACGTCCCCGTGGAGCTGCTCCGCGACGACCTCGCCTTCGAGGACCCGGTGGCCCTGCTGGTGACCAAGGACCACTACGTCACCCGCCTCCTGCACGCGGCCGGCGTCGACTACGCCGCGCTCGGCCTCGGCGGGCACCGGGCCGATCCCCGCGAGGTCTGGCGGACCCTCGGGGCGCACTGGCACCTCTTCGCCGGCACCGCCTCCGGCTACTGGCTCGAGGAGGAGCTGTCGCAGGTGCTCGGCGTCGACGCCGAGCTCGACGCCGGATCGGCCGACCGCCTCTACGACGCGATCACCGAGCGCCTGGCCGCGCCCGGCTTCCGGCCCCGGGCGCTCTTCGAGCGCTTCGGCATCGAGGTCCTCGCCACCACGGACGATCCGCTCGACGATCTCGCCGCCCACGCAGCCCTCGCCGGCACCCTCCCGGGCCGGGTCCTGCCGACCTTCCGGCCCGACCGCTACCTCGACCCCGACGCCGAGTGCTTCCGCGAAGACGTCGAGGCGCTGCTCGGCGGCACCGGGAAGCCGACGACGTTCGCCGGCTACCTCGGCGCCCTCGAGGAGCGGCGCGCACACTTCCGCGCCCACGGCGCCGTCTCGGCCGATCACGGCGTCGAGCAGCCGCTCACCGTCGATCTCGACGCAGTCGAGGCGCAGGCGCTGTTCGCGACCGTCGTCGCCGGCACCGCCACGGGGGAGGAGCGAGCGCTCTTCCGCGCGCACATGCTGCTGCAGATGGCGCGGATGAGCGTCGAGGACGGCCTGGTGATGACCGTCCACGCCGGTGTCCTGCGCAACCACAGCAGCGCGACCCGGCGCCGCTTCGGCCCGGATACCGGGCACGACCTCCCCGTCGCGACCGACTACGTCCGCGGTCTGCGGCCGCTGCTCGAGCGCTTCGGTCTCGAGCCCGACTTCCACCTGGTGCTCTTCGCGGTCGACGAGACCGTCTACTCGCGCGAGATCGCCCCGCTGGCCGGCTTCTACCCGTCGGTCTACATCGGCGCCCCGTGGTGGTTCCTCGACGCGCCCGACGCGATCGGCCGCTTCCGCTCGGCGGTGACCGAGACCGCCGGCTTCTCCCGCGGGTCGGGCTTCATCGACGACACCCGCGCCTTCCTCTCCATCCCCGCCCGCCACGACACCGCCCGACGAGCCGACGCGGCGTTCCTCGCGCGCCTGGTCGCCGAGGGCCGCCTGAGCGCCCGCGCCGCCGAGCGCATCCTCCTCGACGGTGTCGGGGACCAGCCCAGAAGGGTCTTCAAGCTGTGAGCACCACCACGACTACCGTCTCGACCGACGCCGCGCCGCACCTCGCCCGCGCCGTTCCCGCGCCTCCCGTCCGCATCGTCCACCTCGGCCTCGGCGCCTTCAGCCGATCGCACACCGCCTGGTACACCCAGGCGAGCGACGACGGCTCCGAGTGGGGGATCGCCGCCTACACCGGCCGCACTCGCGATCTCGCGGACCGGCTCACCCGGCAGGACGGGCTCTACACGCTCGTGGAGCGCGCGGAGGACGGCGACCGGGCCGAGGCGATCGGCAGCGTCGTCCGTGCGCACGCCGGCGACGATCTGCCGAGCCTGCTGCGCGATCTCTCCGCGCCGGAGACGGCGGTCGTCACGCTGACCATCACCGAGATCGGCTACCGGCTCGCAGCGGACGGCGGCCCCGACCTCGAAGATCCGCTCGTGCGGCGTGATCGCGAGGAGCTCACCGCTGTCGCCGCCGGCCGGCTCGGCCCGCAGGACGCGGCAGCGGAGACCGCCCTCGGCCGCCTGCTGCTGGGGCTAGAGTCCCGCCGCCGAGCGGGGAGCGGGCCGATCGCGATCGTCTCCTGCGACAACCTCCCCGACAACGGCGGTCGCCTCGCCCGCGGCGTCTCGGCCTGGGTCGAGGGGATCGCTCCGGAGCTCGGCGGCTGGCTCGACGCGCACGCCTCCTTCGTCTCCACCTCGATCGACCGCATCACCCCCCGGATCTCCGCCGAGGAGGAGGCCGTGCTCCGCGCCCGCTACGGGGACGAGGCGCCTGTGGTGGCCGAGCCGTTCCGCGACTGGGTGCTGAGCGGCCGCTTCCCGGCCGGCCGGCCGGCCTGGGAGAGCGCCGGCGCGCGCTTCGTCGACGACCTCGACCCGTGGGAGTCGCGCAAGCTCCGGCTCCTGAACGGCGCGCACACCCTGCTCGCGGCGCTCGGACGACTGCGCGGGCACGAGACCGTCGCGGCGGCCGTCGCCGACCCGGTCTGCCGTGCCGCGGTCGAGGCGCTCTGGGACGACGCCGCCATCGTGCTCCCCGCGGACCTCGGGATCCCTGAGTACCGAGTCGCGCTCCTCGAGCGCTTCGCGAACCCCCGCATCGAGCACCGGCTGCAGCAGATCGGGCAGGACACCGAGACCAAGCTCCGGCTGCGGATCATGCCGGTCGCCGAGCTCGTGCTCGCCGCCGATGGCCGGGCCGTGGGGAGTATCGCCGCGCTCGGAGCGTGCCTGGCCGCCCTGCGCCGCGGTCTCGTCGGCGCGAGCCCGGCGGACGTCACCGCACGCGACCTCGTCCGCGGCTCCTCGCCCGCGCTCCTCGACGGCGAGGTCCTCGAGCGCGTCGAGCGCGCCGCCTCGGCCCTCGCCGAGTAACGAATAGACCACACTTCCCGTCCGATCTGGCAATCGATTGTCAAATCGGATCAGCCCTGCTTTACTAGCCGCACGGCCGCCGAACTCGCTTCCCGCGCAATCGGTCTCCGCCCGCTCATCCAAAGGAGTATGAACACCATGCCGATCCCCCTGCCCCGCCGCCGAGGCGCCGCCGCCCTCGCGCTTCTGGCCGCGAGCACCCTGGTCCTCACCGGCTGCACGAGCGACGCCGCCGAGCCCGCCACCGGGGGAGCTGCCGCCGCCGCCCCCGATCTCAAGGTCGCGGCCGTCTCGGCGCCGAACTCGCTCGACCCGGCTCAGCTGGTCGACGGTCAGCAGATGCTGGTCTGGGGCTCGGTGCTCGACACGCTCCTCGCCCGCGACAGCGCGACCGGCGAGCTCGTCCCCAACGCGGCGGAGAGCTGGGAGTACAACGAGGACGGCACGGAGCTCACCCTGAAGCTCCGCGAGGGGATGACCTTCAGCAACGGCGACCCCGTGACCGCCGAGTCCGTCGCCGCGACCATGCTCCGCAGCAAGAACACCCCCGGCATCGTCCAGCCGCGCTACGGCCTCGTCTCCGACATCGCCGCCGAGGACGACCTCACCGTGAAGGTCTCCTTCACCGCGTACGACCCGCAGTTCGTCTGGCTCCTCGCCCTCGGCGCCGGCGCCGTCGGTGACGCCGAGACTCTCGACGACCCCTCGACCGCCACCGATCCGGTCGGCTCGGGCCCCTACACGCTCGACACGGCGGCGTCGGTCCCCGGCACCTCCTACGTCCTGAAGAAGCGCGAGGACTACTGGAACGCCGACGCCTACCCGTTCCCCTCGGTGACGGTCCGCGTGCTCCAGGACCCGACCGCCGCGTTCAACGCCCTCCAGGCCGGCGAGATCAACGCCGGCACCGTGCAGTCGCAGGTCTCCTCGCAGCTCGACGCCGGCCGCTTCACCGTCACCGACACCAACGTCCAGGCGGTCGGCTACATCGGCATCCTCGACCGCGCCGGCACCACGAACCCGGCCCTCGGCGACGTCCGCGTGCGCCAGGCCATCAACTACGCGCTCGACCGCGAGGGCATCGTCAAGGGCATCTACGGCGGAATCGGCCAGCCGACCGAGCAGATCTTCAACCCCGCCGGCGAGGTCTACGACGAGTCGCTGGACGACACCTACGCCTACGACCCCGAGAAGGGCAAGGCGCTCGTCGAGGAGGCCGGCTTCACCGGCACCACCTTCAAGATTCCGAGCACCTTCCTCACGACCACGATCGAGTCGACGCTGTCGCAGGCGTTCACGGACATCGGGCTGGGCCTGGAGTGGGTCGCCGTCCCGCCGCAGCAGGCGCAGTCGGCGCTGCAGTCCGGCGAGTTCGGGCTGAACTTCCAGATCACCGGCTTCAACTCCGACCCCGCCGACGCCTTCACGCACTACGGCGTCGACGGCGACCGCAACCCGCAGCACTTCACCGACCCGACCCTCGACGGTCTGTTCGCCACCCTGAACTCCACCGTCGACTTCGAGGCCGCCGTCCCCACGTACCAGGAGCTCAACGCCTACGCGGTCGAGCAGGCCTGGGAGGCGCCGATCCTGTTCATCGGCGGCAAGTGGGCCACCGCGGACGGCATCAGCATCGTCAACTACGGCGGCGCGCCCGCCACTGTCCGCACCTTCGCCTACGAAGGCTGACCGCCACGCGGGGGCGGCCGGTGACGGCCGCCCCCGCCGGATGGGAATCAGATGATCCTCTACATCGCGAAGCGCCTCGGGGCGGGCGTCGTCCTCGCCCTCCTGGTCACCTTCATCACCTTCCTCCTGCTCAGCACGTCCTTCCGCGACGTGGCGAGCACGATCCTCGGCTCGTCCGCGACGCCCGAGAACGTCGCCGGGCTGATGGCCTCGAAGGGCTGGGACCGGCCGGTCCTCGTCCAGTACGTCGACTGGCTGCTGCACCTGCTGCGCGGCGACCTCGGCATCTCCGTCTACACCTCGCTGCCGGTCGGCCCGTCCGTTCTGCAGCGGCTCGCCGTGACGCTGTCGATCATCGTCCCGGCGCTGATCCTCACCGCGGTCATCGCCACCGCGCTCGGCGTCTGGGCCGCGTCGCGCGGCGGCGTCGTCGACAAGATCGCCCAGGGCGTCTCGCTCGTCGGCTACCTCGTCCCCGGCCTCCTGCTCGCGATCGGTCTGGTCGTGGTCTTCGCCGTGCAGCTGAAGTGGCTGCCCGCCACCGGTTTCACCCCGTTCGCGGAGAGCCCGGCCGGCTGGGCCCGCAGCATCGTCATCCCCGTCATCGTCCTGATGATCGGCGGCATCGCCGGTCTCGCCGCTCAGGTCCGCGGCCGGATGATCGACGAGCTCCGCCGCGACTACGTCCGCACCCTGCGGACCCGCGGCGTGCCGACCCGCGCGATCGTGCTCAAGCACGCGCTGCGCAACGCCGGCAGCCCGGCCCTGACCGTGCTGTCCCTCGAGTTCATCCAGATGTTTGGCGCCGCCCTGATCATCGAGAACGTCTTCGCCCTCCCCGGCTACGGCAGCTACGCGTTCAACGCGTCCCTGCAGGGCGACATCCCGGTCGTCCTGGGCATCGCGGCGTTCGGCGTCGCCCTGGTCATCGTGGTCAACCTCGTCACCGACCTGGCCAACGGCTGGCTCAACCCGAAAGCGAGAGTCCGATGACCCCGTCCGACGACAGCGCCCGCGCGGCCGGCGAGGCCGAGGGGCGGACCGCCCCTCCGGTGCAGTCCACCCCCACCTCGCAGGCCGCGGGTGCCGGCCACGCCGACGCGGCTCCGCTCACCCGCGGAATCGCGATCCCGAGCACCGAGGGGCTGCAGACCATCGCGGCCGAGGTGCGCGCCGCGCGAACGCCGCTCTGGCGGCGGCTCCTCCGCGACCCGCAGGCGCTGATCACCTCCGTGCTCCTGCTCTTCGTCCTCCTCGTCGGCGTCCTCGCCCCGCTGCTCGCGCCGATGGGAGCGAACGACTCGAGCCTCTCCGCGATCAACGCGCCCGCCGGGACCCCCGGCTACCCGTTCGGAGCCGACGAGTCCGGCCGCGACATCCTGAGCCGGATGATCCTCTCGACGCAGACCGCGGTCGTCGCCGGCCTGATCGGCGCCGGGGTGGCCCTCGTGATCGGAGTCGTGGCCGGCCTGATCGGCGGCTACTTCGGCCGCGTCACGCAGGCGACGACCGAGTGGGTCTTCAGCCTGATCATGACCTTCCCCGGGCTGCTCCTGCTGATCATCCTGATGCCGGTGACCGGCGGCGACTACCGCGCCACCATGCTGATCTTCGGCGTCCTGCTCTCGCCGGGCATCTACCGGATCGTGCGCAACCTCGTCCTCGGGGTGAAGAACGAGCTCTACGTCGACGCCGCCCGCGTCTCGGGGCTCGGCAACCTCCGCATCCTCGGCCGGCACGTGCTCTCCGTCGTCCGCGGACCGATCATCATCGCCGCCGCCTTCCTCTTCGGCTCGGCGATCGCCGTGCAGTCCGGCCTGGCGTTCCTCGGCGTCGGCTCCCTCGAGGTGCCCAGCTACGGTGCGATGATCGCGTCGGGCTTCCGCAACCTCTACATCGCGCCGACCCAGTTCCTCTGGCCCAGCATCGGCCTCGGTGTGATCACCGCGTCCCTCGTCCTGCTCGGCAACTCGCTCCGCGACGCGCTCGAGGGCTCGAAGCCCACCCCCGCGAAGATCGGCGGAGGGCAGCGGGTCGTCGCCGACGAGGCCGTCGACCGCGAGCGGGCCGCCCGCTCCCTGCTCGACATCCGAGACCTGGTGATCGCCTACCCGAGCCCCGACGGCACCCTCAACGAGGTCGTCCACGGCGTCTCGCTCACCGTCGCCCGCGGCGAGGTGATGGGGCTGGTCGGCGAGTCCGGCTCCGGGAAGTCGCAGACCGCGTTCGCCACCCTCGGCGTCCTGCCGAACGAGGCGGTCGTCGTCCGCGGCTCCATCCTCTTCGACGGCACCGAGCTGATCGGGCTCTCCGACGCCCAGATGCGCCCCCTCCGCGGCAAGGCGATCTCCTACATCCCGCAGGAGCCGATGTCGAACCTCGACCCCTCCTTCACCGTGGGAGCGCAGCTCGTCGAGGGCGCCCGCGCCGCGCTGGGCATCTCGAAGAAGGAGGCCCGATCGCGCATCCTCGCGCTGCTCGCCCGGGTGGGCATCGCCGACCCCGCGAGCACCTTCCGCTCCTACCCGCACCAGATCTCCGGCGGGATGGCGCAGCGCGTCCTCATCGCCGGCGCCGTCGTCAGCCGCCCGAAGCTGCTGATCGCCGACGAGCCCACGACGGCGCTCGACGTGACCGTGCAGGCCGAGATCCTCGACCTCCTGCGCGACCTTCAGGACGAGCTCGACATGGCCGTCCTTCTGGTCACGCACAACTTCGGCGTCGTCGCCGACGTCTGCAACCGCATCGCCGTGATGCGCCGGGGCGAGATCGTCGAGCAGGGCGAGGTCGAGGCCGTCTTCGACGCCCCCGAGCACCCGTACACCGCGATGCTGCTCGACTCCATCCTCGACGAGGAGACGGTCAGAACCGACCCGCCGGTGACGGCGACGACCACCGGAGGTGCGGCGTGAGCCTGCTCGAGATCCGCGACCTGCGCGTCGCCTTCCCCGGCCGCGGCTTCCGCGCCAAGCCCGTCGAGGTGCTGCACGGCATCGACCTCGACGTCGCAGCGGGGGAGACCGTCGGCCTCGTCGGCGAGTCCGGCTCGGGCAAGACCACGATCGGCCGTGCCGTCCTCGGTCTCGTCCGCCCCTCCGCCGGAACCATCCGCTTCGACGGCCAGGAGATCGGCGGTCTGCGCGGAGCCGCGCGGCGTGCCATCGCCGACCAGATCCAGGTCGTCTTCCAGGACCCGTACACCTCGCTGAACCCGTCGATGACGATCGGCGAGATCCTCGCCGAGCCGCTCGTCGTCCAGGGCTCGAGCCCCAAGGACGCCCGGGCCCGGGTGCGCACGCTGCTCGACCAGGTCCAGCTGCCGTCCGACGCCCTCGAGCGCCTGCCGCGCGAGTTCTCCGGCGGGCAGCGCCAGCGCGTCGCCATCGCCCGCGCACTGGCCCCCGGCCCCCGGCCCCCGGCTGATCGTCTGCGACGAGCCCGTCTCGGCACTCGACCTCTCCACCCAGGCGCGGGTGATGGAGCTGTTCGTCGAGATCCAGCGCGCCACCGGCGTCGCCTACCTCTTCGTCTCGCACGACCTCTCGGTCATCCGGCACATCAGCCACCGCGTCGCGGTGCTCTACCGCGGCGACCTGGTCGAGACGGGAGACGCGCCCGCGGTCACGCTGACCCCGTCGCACCCGTACACCCAGCGGCTGCTGCTGGCGGCCCCGGTCGCCGACCCGCGCCGCCAGAGCGCGCGCCGCGAGCAGCGCCGCATCACGCTGAAGGAGGCCTCGTGACCGCGCTCGCCCTGCCCGGCTTCCACCCGGACCCGTCGATCTGCCGTGTCGGTGAGCAGTACTTCCTGATCACCTCCAGCTTCGAGTACTTCCCCGGAGTCCCGCTCTTCACGAGCACCGACCTCGCGACCTGGACGCAGCTCGGCAGCGTCCTCGACCGGCCCTCGCAGCTCGACGTCCGCACCGGCATCGCGAACGCGAGCGGCGGGATCTACGCGCCGACCCTGCGCCACCACGACGGCCGCTTCTGGATGGTCACCACGAACCTGCACGAGATCCGCGACGGGCACCTGATCGTGCACGCCGAGGACCCGGCCGGCCCGTGGAGCGAGCCCGTCCGCACGAGCGGGCTGCTCGGCATCGACCCCGACCTCTCCTGGGACGAGGACGGCGTCTGCCGGCTGACCTGGTCCGACGTCGTCAAGGGCGGCATCTCCCAGGCCGTCGTCGATCCGCTCACCGGGGAGGTGCTCTCCGAGCCGACGGAGATCTGGCGCGGGACCGGCGGCGCGCACGCCGAGGGGCCGCACGTCTTCTCCCGCGGCGGCCGCTGGTACCTGGTGGTCGCCGAGGGCGGGACGGCGCACGGCCACATGGTGACGATCGCGCGGGCGGACGCTCCCGACGGCCCGTACGAGTCGAATCCGGCGAACCCGATCCTCAGCCACCGCAGCACGACCGATCCGGTGCAGTCGACCGGTCACGCCGACCTCGTCGAGCTCGCCGACGGCGGCTGGGCGATCGTGCACCTCGGCACCCGCCCGCGCGGGTCCTTCCCGAAGTGGCACACCAACGGCCGCGAGACCTTCCTCTCCGGCATCGACTGGGTCGACGACTGGCCCGTCGTCGTCGAGGACCGGTTCGCCCCGGCCACCGCCACCGCCGACCTCGACGAGCGCTTCGGCAGCCCGTCGCTGGATCCGCGCTGGATCGCGCCGGGCGCGGTGCCCGCGTCCTTCGCGTCACCGTCGGCCGAGGGTCTCCGGCTCCGGGCCGGCCGCGCCCTGCAGTCACCGGCCGCCGAGCGGCTGCTCGCCGTGCGCGCGACCGAGCAGGCTTGGACCGCCCGGGTCGAGGGCGAGGGCGACCTCTCCCTCACGGTGCGGATCGACGACGAGCACCAGGCGATGGTGGAGCGCGTCGGCGGCGTCGTCCGCGCGCGCCTCGTCGTCGGGCCGCTCGACCAGGTCCTGGAGGAGCGCGAGGACCTGGGTGCGCTGGCGCACCTGGTCGCCCGCGCGGATCCCTTCGGCGGGCAGCCCGGCCAGCGGCAGGGTCCGGATCGGATCGTCCTCGGCGCCGAGGGCCCGGAGGGGTTCGTCGAGCTCGCGTCCTTCGACGGCCGGTACCTCTCGACCGAGGTCGCCGGCGGCTTCACCGGTCGCGTGATCGGCGTCGAGGCGCTGGGCGCCGACGCGCTGGTGACCCGGTTCACGCTCTCGGCCGCGTGAGGGGCCGGGCCGCATGAGGGGGAGCACCGCGACGGCGGTGTCGCAGACCGGCGTCGGCGCTGCTCAGCAGCCGCTCGGGCGGCTCGCGATCGCGCTGCTGGTCGCGGCGACGTTCGGCTCCGGCATGGCGATGATCGTGCCGATGGCCTACTCGCTCGCGGTGCGGCTCGAGGAGCTCGCCCCCGGCCGCCCCGACCTGCTCGGGGTGCTCCTCGGCGTCGGCTCCGCGGCGACGCTGGTCGTCGCGCCGCTCACCGGCGTGCTCAGCGATCGCACCCGGTCGCGCTGGGGGCGGCGCCGGCCGTTCACGGTCGCCGGCCTCGCCCTCGGCGTCACGGCGGTCCCCGTGCTGGTGACGGCGCCGACCGTCCCCGTCCTCGCCCTGGGCTGGATCCTGTCGACGGTCGGCTGGAACACGGCGGGCGCCTCGATCGGCAACTGGCAGGCCGACCGGCTGCCGCCGCAGCAGCGCGGCACCGTCTCCGGGCTCACCGGCCTCACGATGCAGATCTCACCGGTCCTCGGCATCCTGCTCGTCGGGACCGTCCGCTCGGAGACACTCCTGGTCTTCGCGATCCCGGCCGCCGTCGGCCTGCTGCTCGCCGGGGCGTTCGCGCTGCTCGCCGCCGACCCCGACAGCCGGGGACCGGCGCCCGCCGACCGGATGACCCTCCGCCGGATCCTCGGCAGCTACGCCTTCGACCCGCGCGCCTTCCCCGACTTCACCTGGAACTGGATCGGCCGCTTCGTCTTCTTCCTCGGGCTGAGCCTCACCACCAGCTTCACCGTGTTCTTCTTCGCCCAGCGCCTCGACCTCGCGGTGCCGGACGTCGCAGGGGTGCTCGCGCTCACCTCGGCGCTCAGCATCGGCACGGCCCTGGCCGGCTCTCTCGGCGGTGGCTGGCTCAGCGACCGCACCGGAGTCCGGCGGCCGTTCGTCGTGGCCGGCGCCGCGCTGTTCGCCGTCGGCTCGATCGTCTCCGCCACGGCCGGCGCCCTCCCGGCGCTCCTGATCGGCTCGCTGCTCTCCTCCCTCGGCATCGCGCTGTTCTCCGCTGTCGGTCAGGCGCTCTCGCTCGACGTCCTCCCGCACCGGGAGACGCAGGCGGGTCGCTACACCGCGATCACGCTCTTCGCACAGAAGATCCCGGGAGTGATCTCCCCGCTGGCCGCGCCGCTCGTGCTCGCCCTCGGCGGCGGTGGCGGTGGCGAGAACTTCACCGCCCTCTACCTCACGGCGGCAGCGCTCGCGCTGCTCGGCGGCGCTCTCATCGGAGTGACCGTCCGCCGTCCGACCCCCTGACACGTCCGGATCGCTCCGCGATCCCTCCGACTCCTCGACCGCACTGAACCGCGTCGGCCCCGTGCCGACTCGAAGAGAGGCAAGCATGCTCAAGCCCCGTCCCACTCCCACCCGAGAGCTCGTCACCCTCGACGGCGTCTGGCGCTTCGCGCTCGACTCCCGCGTCGACGAGTCGCCCTGGTCCGCGACGCTGCGCACCCCGCTCGAGGCGGCCGTCCCCGCCTCCTACAACGACCTCTTCACCGACCCCGAGATCCGCAAGCACGTCGGCTGGGTCTACTACCAGCGCACCGTGCGGGTGCCGCGCGGCTGGGGCGAGGACGACATCCTGCTCCGCTTCGACGCGGCGACCCACGCCGCGAAGGTCTACGTCGACGACGAGCTCGCCGGCGAGCACATCGGCGGCTACACGCCCTTCGACGTCGACATCACCGACCGCGTCGCCGCGGGCGGGGAGTTCCGCCTCACCGTCGCGGTGAGCGGCGACCTCACCAACGAGACCATCCCGCCCGGCCGGATCGACGTCACCGCGACCGGCAAGCGCAAGCAGACCTACTTCCACGACTTCTTCAACTACGCCGGACTCGCGCGCTCGGTCTGGCTGCACAGCCGGCCGAAGCGCCGCATCGACGACGTCGTCGTCGTCACCGGCTTCGAGGGCACGACCGGCTCGGTCGACTACCGCGTCGAGTCCACCGGCGGAGCCGATGTCCGGGTGCGCCTCGAGAACGCCGACGGCACCGTCGTCACCGAGGGAGCGGGCGCGCAAGGCGTCCTCGAGATCCCCGACGTCGTGCTGTGGAAGCCCGGCGCCGCATACCTCTACCAGCTGACCGTCGAGCTGCTCGACGGCGACGAGGTCGTCGACAGCTACCCGCTCGCCGTCGGCGTCCGCACCGTCGAGGTGCGCGGGCACGAGTTCCTCCTCAACGGCGAGCCCTTCTACTTCACCGGCTTCGGCAAGCACGAGGACACTCCGATCCGGGGCAAGGGCCACGACGACGCCTACCTCGTGCACGACTTCCAGCTGCTCGAGTGGATCGGCGCCAACTCGTTCCGCACCTCGCACTACCCCTACGCCGAGGAGGTCCTCGAGTTCGCCGACCGCCACGGCATCGTCGTGATCGACGAGACCGCCGCCGTCGGCCTGAACATGGGCGTCGTCGGCGGGATGAGCGGCACGCCGCCCTTCCCGACCTTCTCCGAGCAGTTCGCCAACGACAACACCCAGGCCGCGCACGCGCAGCACCTCCGCGAGCTGCTCGTCCGCGACCGCAACCACCCCTCCGTCGTGATGTGGAGCATCGCCAACGAACCGGCCTCGAACGAGGAGGGCGCCCGCGAGTACTTCGAGCCGCTCGTGAAGCTCGCCCGCGAGCTCGACCCGACCCGCCCGCTCACCTACTCCCTGGTGATGTTCGCGACCTTCCAGAACGACCGGATCATCGACCTCTTCGACGTGATCAGCCTCAACCGCTACTACGGCTGGTACATCGCCGGCGGCGAGCTCGACGTGGCGCAGGCCTACCTGCAGGGCGACATCGAGGGCTGGATCGACCGCATCGACAAGCCGATCATGATGAGCGAGTACGGCGCCGACACCGAGCCCGGACTGCACTCCGTCTGGGAGGACCGGGTCTGGACCGAGGAGTACCAGATCGCCTACCTCGAGGCCAACCACCGCGTCTTCGACCGCTTCCCGCAGTTCGTCGGCGAGCAGGTCTGGAACTTCGCCGACTTCGCCACCGACAACGGCCTGCACCGGGTCGACGGCAACAAGAAGGGCGTCTTCTCCCGCGACCGCAAGCCCAAGGCCGCCGCCTGGGCGCTGCGCAAGCGCTGGCGCGGACTCGACGGTGCGAAGCCGTCCAGCGATGAGTAGCGAGGACGGCGGCGACGCACCGCCGCTGCGTTGGGGGATCCTCGGCACCGGCCGCATCTCGGAGTCCTTCGTCCCCGACATCCGCGCGGCCGGCGGAGTCGTCGGCGCGGTGTGGGGGAGGCGCACCGAGACGGTCGAGGCCTTCGCCGCCGCGCACGGCGTCCCGCGCTCCACGACGGAACTGGACGCCCTGCTCGGCGACGCCGAGATCGACGTAGTCTACGTCGCCACGCCGCCGGCCACCCACCTCGAGTTCGCGACGCGCGCACTCGAGGCGGGCAAGCACGTCCTCGTCGAGAAGCCGATGACGACCAGCGCCGCCGACTCCGCACGCCTCTTCGAGACCGCCGCGGAGCACGGCCGCTTCGTCATGGAGGCGATGTGGATGACGTTCAACCCCCTCCACCTCGAGGTCGCGCGCGAGGTGCGCGACGGCGTCCTCGGAACACCCCGCTACGTCCGCGCTGCCTTCGGGATGCCCTTCCCCGCCGGCGGCAGCCGCTGGCAGGCCGATCTCGGCGGCAGCACGGTGCTCGACCAGGGCATCTACCCGGTCACCCTCGCCGAGTGGCTGCTCGGGCCGGTCGTCTCGGTCTCCGCGACCGGGGTGGTGCGGGACGGTGTCGATGTGGCGGCGCAGATCTCGCTGCAGCACCGGGACGGCGGCTCGTCCCAGCTGGCCTGCTCCGTCCTCGAGTTCCTCGACCCGTCCGCCTCGGTCAGCGGCACCGCTGGCTGGATCGAGATCCCGGCCATGTTCTGGGCCGGCGACGTCGCCCGAGTGCACGCGGGCTCGCAGGGAGCGCTGTTCGGCGAGCCGATCCCGCTCCGGCGCCCGCGCGAGGGCAACGGCTACGTGCCGATGATCCGATCGGTGGCGGCGACGGTCTCGGCGGGTCTCCTCGAGCACCCCGAGCACGACGCCGCGGCGACCCTCTCCGTCGCGCGGGTGCTCGACGAGATCCGCGGACAGGTCTTCGCGGAGGCTGCCCGATGACCGTCGCGGGGGGTGGTGAGGCGGCCGCGGTGCGCGGCGGGTTGGCGTCGCGCACGGTCAGCAGGGATGATCGCTCCATGCCCCTCGCCGCACCCCTCCGCCGGTCGACCGATGCCTGACGGGATCGCGGCCGAGATCCCCGCCGAGCTGGCGGCCCGCCTGCACCGGCGCGGGGGCGCGGCGACGATCTACGACATCGCGGAGCTGGCCGGCGTCGCCCCCTCCACCGTCTCGCGCGCTCTGTCGAAGCCGGGGCGGATCAGCGCGAAGACCGAGGCGCGCGTCCGCGCGGCGGCGGATCAGCTCAACTTCCGCTTCAACCCGATGGCTCGCGCCCTGCTGTCCGGGCGGAGCCACACGCTCGCCCTGGTCGTCGCCGACATCACCAACCCCGTCGTCTTCGGTATCGTCCGCGGCGCCGAGCACGCCGCCAGTGCGGCGGGCTACACGCTCGTCATCGCCGAATCGCAGGAGTCCGGCGAGGCGGAGGCCGAGGCCATCGAACGGCTGATCCCGACCGTCGACGGCATCGTGCTGGCCACGACCCGCCTCTCCGACGAGCGGATCGTCAGCATCGCCGAGCGCAAGCCGGTCATCCTCATCAACCGCGCCGTCCCGGGGGTGCCGAGCATCCTTCCCGACGTCGAGAGCGGAGTCGGGGAGCTCCTCGAGCACCTGGCCGCGCTCGAGCACCGATCGATCGTCTACCTCTCGGGCCCGGACACCTCGTGGATCAGCGACCGGCGGTTCGAGCGCATGCTCGAGGACGCGGACCGTCTCGGCTTCGCCCTGGTCGAGATCGGGCCGAACGCGCCGACGATCGACGGCGGGAAGGACGCCTTGAGGCGAGTCCTCGCCGCTCGGCCGACGGCGGTCATCGCCTTCAACGACCTCCTCGCCCTCGGACTGATGCAGGCGGCGGCGGGACAGGGGATCCGCGTGCCGGAGGAGCTCAGCGTCGCCGGATTCGACGACATCTTCGGCAGCGAGCTGATCTCGCCGCCGCTGACGACCGTGCGCGCGCAGCTGGTCGAAGCGGGTCGGCGCGCCGTGGCCGACCTTCTCGCGGGCCTCGCCGGCGAGGCCATGAGCGAGGGCCGGCCGTCGCTGACGACCACCTTGGTCGTCCGGGGTTCGACGGGAGCCGCTGCGCCGAAGCGGCCGTGAGCGGTCGCGGGCCGTGGTTCATCACGATGTGCCGGTCGCAGACCTGGTAGGCGTGGTGCAGGTTGTGGGTGACGAGGATCGAGCTCACGCCCTCCGTCTTCAGCTGGCGCAGGCAGTTCAGCAGCGCCTCCGTCGCCCGAACCGCGACGGCCGAGGTCGGCTCGTCGAGGATCAGCAGGCTCCGCTTGAAGTGCACGGCCCGGGCGATGGTCACGGCCTGCGCCTGCCCACCGGAGAGCGAGGCGACGAGTTGACGCGAGCTCTTGGTGCCCTCGATGGTGACGACCGTGTCGAGGATCTCGGTCGCGATCGCGTCCATCTCCTTCGTCCTCGTGAAGCCGAGGCGGTTGGTGATCTCGCGGCCCCTGAAGATGTTGCGGCTGATCGACATCGTCGGCACGAGGGCCGCGTCCTGGAGGATCGTCTCCACGCCGAGCTCCTCGGTCACCGAGCGGTCCACCTCGGGCTGCAGCCTCCCGTCCCAGGAGTAATCGCCCCAGGTCATCGGGACGACTCCGGAGAGGATCTTCAGGAGGGTGCCTTGCCGGCGCCGTTGTCGCCGAGCAGGCCCACCACCTCGCTCTTGTCATGCTGATCGAGCAGCCCGCGCAGCGGGCGCATCGAGATCCACCCGCCTGAGGGCTACTTCAGGGTCACGGTGACGGGCGCGCTGACGGTGCTGTTGCCGGCGGCGTCGGTCGCCCGGGCGGTGAGCGGGAAGGTCCCGTGCGTGCCCGCGGTGCTGGTGGTCAGCGACCAGGTGCCGTCGGCGTTCCGCACGGCGTCGCCGACCTCGGTGCCGCCGAGGAGGAAGGTGACGCGGCTGACGACGGTGTCGTCCATCGCGGTGACGGTGGCGGTCGTCGTGCCGCCCAGCACCGTGCCGGTGCGCGGCGAGGTGATCGCGACGGTCGGCGCGGTCCGGTCGACGGCGGCCTTCTTCGGAGCGGGCGTCGCGGCGGCCGGAGCAGGGGTGGCGGCGGGCGCGGGCGTCGCGGGAGCCTTCGGGGCTGTCGTGGCCTGCGGAGCGCTGGTCTTCGGAGCGCTGATCTTCGGAGTGGAGGTCGACTTCGGAGCCGGCGTGGCGGTCTTCGGCGAGGCCGAGGCTGCGGGCGTCGGAGCCGCCGTCCGTGTGGCGACCTTCGCGGACGCGGCGGTCGTGCCGCCCGAGACGGTCACCCGATCCCACGCGCCGGTGAGCAGGGCGGTGGTCGGCCGCGGAGCCAGCGCGTCGAGGCCGGCGGGGGTCAGCGCGCTGAGCGCGGTGTCGACGGAGAAGCCGCCGCTCCGGGCGACCTTGCCGGCGAGGGTGGTCCGGGAGCCGGAGACGGCGTTCCAGGTGGGCTGCAGCGAGCCGGTGAAGATCGAGTCGGTGGCGTCGACGTTGCCGCCGCCCTTGCCCTGGATCGCGCTGACGCTGCCCTTGCCGTTGATCGCGCCGGGGGAGCCGGCGCCGCCCGGGAGGAACGGGTAGCGCTGGGCGGCGACGTCGCCGCCGAGGATCAGCGCGTGGTCGAAGAGGACGTTCTTGACCCCGCCGACGATGACGGCGCTGTTGTTCGAGCTGAACACGACGGAGTCGCGGACGGTGACCTGACCAGTGATACCGGCGCCCTCGATCTGGAGGCTGTCCGTGTGCGGGCGGGCGGGGTTCGCGCCGCCGCCGTACTGCTTGTCGAGGTAGTACGAGGGGGCGATGTAGTCGCCCGCGACCAGCACGTCGCTCACCGTGTTCGGCGCGTAGGCCTTGATCTGCGCCGAGTCGCCGCTCTTGAGCTTCGACTCCGGCTCGACGATCTCGAGCAGCTCGACGTCGCGCACGGGGATCCCCGACGAGGCGGCGAGGCCGATCCAGTTGTTCGCGATCCGCAGCCAGGCGAACGAGGAGTGGGTCGCGCCCTTCACGTCGATCGAGCCGATGTCGAAGCGCATCAGAGTGATGCCGGTGACGCCCTTCAGCATCCAGCTGCCGCCGGTCACGGACTGGAAGCCGTCGCGCGCCGTGATCAGGACCTTGAGCGGACCGTCGTTCGTGTAGCCGTCGAGCGCCGAGAGGTCGTCGATGCGCCCCGGTGCGACGCGAACCACGGCGCCGGCGGCGATCTCGGCCGGCGTCAGGGCGTCGAGCGCCGCGCGGATCGCGGCGCCCGAGGCGGCGACGTCCACGACCGTCGTGCTGCTGGAGAGCCCGGAGCGGATGTCAGGTGTGTCGGACGGGTAGTGCGTGCCGTCCGGACCGAAAGTGGAGGCGCTCGCCGCGGCCGGAGCGGCGGAGGCGGCCGGGGCGACCTGGAACGAGGCGCCGGTGACGGCGATCCCCACGGCGGCGGTGACCGCGAGGGTGCGGAGGACGGACGTGCGGCGTTCGGACGGAGTGGTGGACGTGTGTCGGGACATGGCGGTGTCTTTCGATCAGAGGGCGGAATGACGGATCGCCGATTCAGGGGGTCGAGGACTCCGAGGCGCGACGGACCGGGGACCTCGCACGGGGGAGGAGCCCCGGAGACACGCATCGGTGCGTTCCGGGCGGGACAGCGACGGCCGGGCCGCCCGCACCCGGTCGCAGTGAGGACCGATGGGGCGGCGGCACCCGGATGAACCGGGCCGTGCGCTGAGCAACAGTCGGAAACGTACGGCGACGCGTCCCGCGGCCGAAAGAAAGTGGCACGGATTGTGCAAGTTGTCCGAGATCGTCCTCGAGCTCGCTTCAGAAGGTGGAGATCGTGCCGTGCCGGTGGGTGACCGCCGTCACCCACCGGAACGGCACGGCGATC